>OX638375.1:0-1147500 GCA_951813575.1 Candidatus Binatia bacterium | reverse complement strand
GCGCGGTCCCCAGGTCCTTCGGGATCGTGGGCGACAGCCGCCGGCGTTTGGCGAGCACCTTCGGGAAGGCGTTGGCCTGTGACGCGGTGATCACCTCCGGCGGCGTCTCCATGGGCGACTACGACTACGTGAAGGACGCTCTTGCCGATGCCGGCGTGCGCATGCTCTTCTGGAAGGTTGCCCAGCGGCCCGGCCATCCCATGGCCTTCGGCCGGATGGGTCGGAGGCCGGTGTTCGGACTGCCTGGCAATCCGGTCTCGTCGCTGGTTTCGTTCATCCTCTACGTCCGCCCGGCCTTGCTCAGGATGATGGGGCACGAGGACCTCTTCATGCCGGTGGTACGCGCGAAGATGGCCCACGACGTCAAGACGGCGCCGGGGCTCAAGGAGTTCGTGCGGTGCCGCCTCGAGCAGGAGAACGGGCGTTTCCTTGCGTCCAGCACCGGGACGCAGAGCTCCGGAGTGCTGCGCTCGTTGTCCCTGGCCCAGGCGCTCGTGGTCGCGCGCGAGGACCAGACGTTGCTGCGGAAGGGCAGCTACGCCCCCGCCATCCTGCTCGATCACCGGGCGCGGTTGGGGCAAAAGGAGATGGGCTTCTGAGCGCAGGCTACAGGGTCGGCCAGGGTTTCGACATCCACCGGCTCGTGGCCGGGCGGAAACTGATTCTCGGCGGTGTCGAGATACCGCACGAAACCGGCCTGGCGGGCCATTCCGACGCGGATGTGCTGCTGCATGCCCTCATGAACGCGCTGCTCGGAGCCATTGGCAAGGGCGACATCGGAACCCACTTCCCGGACACGGATCCGGAATTCAAGGGGGTGTCGAGCGTGAGCCTCCTCCGCCATGTTCTCGGGCTCATGCGCGAGGCCGGCTTCGGCATCGTCAACGCCGACATCACGGTCGTCGCGCAGCGGCCCCGGCTGGCGCCGCAACTCGGCGCGGTCCGGGCTCGCGTGGCCGAGTTGCTGGAGGTGCCCGAGTCCGTCGTCAACCTGAAGGCGGGCACCATGGAAGGCCTCGGTTTCATCGGCGAGGAAAAGGCCATCGCGGCCATGGCGGTGGTCTTGCTGGAGGCCGTTTAGCCTGCGGGGCGACGCGGTCGTCAAGGCAGAAAACCGGTATTGCCAACCGGCCGGGTGTTTCATAATATGCACCAACCTGTGCAATCAACGACCGAAGACCACGCCGTTGGCGCGGTGACATGCTGCGTTCGTTAAGGAGGCGACCATGGCAGACGACGCAATCGAAGTCTTGTTGGAAGAGGGCCGGACCTTCCCGCCGCCGGACGCGTTCAAGCAGTCCGGAAACCTGAACGACCCCGAGGTGTGGGAAAAGGCCGATAAGGACCCGGAGGGGTTCTGGGCCGAGCAGGCGCAGCAGCTCGACTGGTTCAAGACCTGGGACAAGGTGCTGGAGTGGGACTGCCCGTGGGCCAAGTGGTTCATCGGCGGCAAGCTCAACGTCTCCTACAACTGCCTCGACCGGCACGTGAAGACCGCGCGCAAGAACAAGGCCGCCATCATCTGGGAGGGAGAACCCGGAGACGAGCGCGTGCTGACCTACCGGGACGTTTGGCGCGAGGTCAACAAGTTCGCCAACGTGCTGAAGGGGCTCGGAGTGCGGAAGGGCGACCGCGTGGCGCTTTATCTCGGCATGGTGCCGGAGCTGCTCATCTCCATGCACGCGTGCAACCGCATCGGCGCGGTGCACAGCGTCGTGTTCGGCGGCTTCAGCGCCGAGTCCCTTAGCGACCGCATCAACGACGCCTCGGCCAAGGTGCTGGTCACCGGCGACGGCGGCTACCGGCGGGGCACGATCGTCCCCTTGAAGAAAAACGCCGACGAGGCCGTCGACAGCTCACCCTCCATCGAGAACGTGGTGGTGGTGGAGCGCGTGGGCAGCGAGTCCGGCGCCACCATGAAGGAGGGCAGGGACCATTGGTGGCATGATCTCATGGCCGATGCTGCGCTGTGGTGCGAGCCGGAGCAGATGGACAGCGAGGACATGCTCTTCAGCCTCTACACCAGCGGCACCACCGGCAAGCCCAAGGGCATCGTCCACACCACCGCCGGCTACCTCTTGGGCGTCTATCTCGCCAACAAGTGGGTCTTCGACATGAAGGAGGACGACGTCTTCTGGTGCGCAGCGGACATCGGCTGGGTCACCGGCCACACGCACATCGTGTACGGCCCCATGGCCAACGGGGTGACCCAGGTGATGTACGAGGGTTCGCCCGACTGGCCGGACAAGGACCGCTTGTGGCGCATGGTGGAGAAGTATGGCGTCACCATCTTCCACACCGCGCCCACGGCCATCCGCACCTTCATGCGCTGGGGGACCGAGTTCCCGGCCGCCCACGACCTGAGCAGCCTGCGGCTTCTGGGGTCCGTGGGAGAACCCATCAACCCCGAGGCGTGGATGTGGTACCACGAGCACATCGGCCACGAGAAATGCCCGATCATGGACACTTGGTGGCAGACCGAGACCGGACACCCGCTGATTACGCCGTTCCCGGGCATCACCACGCTGAAGCCCGCGTCCGCCACCAAACCGTTCCCGGGCGTCGAGGCGGACATCGTGGACGAGCAGGGCAACTCGGTGCCCCTGGGGGGCGGCGGGTACCTGGTGCTGAAGCGGCCCTGGCCGGCCATGCTGCGCACCGTGTTCAATGATCCGGACCGGTACGTGGAAACCTACTGGAGCCGCTTCCCGGGCATGTACTTCGCCGGCGACGGCGCCAAGCGCGACAAGGACGGCTACTTCTGGCTCCTGGGCCGGGTGGACGACGTCATGAACGTGTCCGGGCACCGCATCAGCACCATGGAGGTGGAGAGCGCGCTGGTGGACCACCAGGCGGTGGCGGAGGCGGCGGTCATCGGCAAGCAGCACGAGGTGAAGGGGCAGGGCATCTGCGCCTTCGTGTCGCTCATCGCCGGCGTCGACAACACGCCGGAACTGGTCGATGAGCTGCGCGCCCACGTCGCCAAGAAGATCGGCGCCATCGCCCGGCCGGACGAGCTCTACTACGCCGCCGAGCTGCCCAAGACCCGGAGCGGCAAGATCATGCGCCGGCTGCTGCGCGACATCGCCGACGGCAAGGCGCTGGGGGACACCACCACCCTGGCGGACCCGACGGTGGTCGCGAAGCTGAAGGAACAGTACGAGGATGAGTGACCCGGCGACTGCGCTGCGTGTAACGAATTCGTAGGGGCGGGTTTCAAACCCGCCCGCGTTCGTACGGCGCTGCCGGCAGATACGGGCGCATGGAGGCGGCCGGCGAGCGGCTTGGGGGGCGTCCCGGAAATCAGGAGACGGTTTCTGCTGGAGATCGGCTGTTCTACGTCGTCCGACGCGGGGCGTTGATCGGTGCCACGTCCGCCCGCCGTCAACAGATTTCCGGGACGCCCCCCAAGCCGCTCTCAATCCGTAGGCATCAGCCGAACACCTGGAAGTACATTTCCGAGAGTGAAGGTTCCATGACCGCGGCGTCCTGCATTTCCTTGCGGATCGCGGGGCGCAGTGGTTCGTAGAGGCGGTTGACCTCGGCCAGGATCTCGGCCTCGTCCATTTTCGTGAGCCGGCCTCCTTCCACCACCACCTCTCCGTTCACCAGCACCGTGTCCACGGAGCTGCCGTTTTCGCAGAGCACGAGTTGAGTGATGACGTCGTTCAGGGGCGTGAACGCGGGGGTGTCCCGTTTCAGCAGCGCGATGTCGGCGAGGCGGCCGGCCTCCAGCACGCCGCAGTCGAGGCCGAAGGCCCGGGCGCCCCAGCGGGTGGTCATGGAGAGGGCCTGGCGGGCGGTGATCCAGTGGTTGAAGTCGTGGTCGCGGGTGTTGTGGATCAACGCGGCCAGCCGCATGGCGTCGAACATGTTCTGGCTGTCGTTGGAGCAGGCACCGTCGGCTCCCAGGGCCACCCGGCCGCCCGCCGCCAGGAAGTCGGGGATCGGCGCGAGGCCGCTGCCCAGACGGAGGTTGCTGGCGGGGTTGTGCACCGGCGTCGCGCCCCGTTCCACGATGATCTCCACGTCCTCCGGCTCGATCCACAACGAGTGTGCGGTGGAAAGGTTGGGCTTCACCACCCCCAGCTCGTCCAGGTGCTTCAACAGGGACGTTCCATAGAGTTTCGGCCCCATCAGGGACTGGGACTTGGTCTCGGCCAGATGAATGTGCAGCGGCACGTTCCAGCGTTCGGAGATGGCGGCGGCGCCCAGCAGCAGCTCATCGGTACAGCGCTGTACCGCGGAGGGTCCGGGGCAGCAGGTCGTCAACCGGTCCGGGTCGTGCAACTCGTCCATGAAGGCTTCGATCTCGTCGAGCCATCCCTGGGTTTCCTTGGTCTCGGCTTGTGTCATCCGGCTCACTTCGTCGCCGGTCTCTCCCTTTGCCGCATTCAGAGGTATCGTGGCCTCGTAGGGCCGGTCGGTGACGGTGAGGGGCACGATGTGCCGCAACCCCAGGTCGCGCATGGCGCGGATCGCCTCGCCGGCGCCGGTGTAGCGGCTGTTCTGGTTGCCGAAGAAATGGTCGAGGTTCGTGGTGCATCCGGTCTTGAGCATCTCCATGCCGCCAAGCAGCGCGCTGACGTAGAACAGCTCATCGCCGCAGGCCCGCAGGGCGGCGCGCCAGTAGGCCCGCCATATCTCCAGCGGGCGCGCCGGCATCAAGCCGCGAAAGATGTTGGCCGGCGAATGGTTGTGGGCGTCCACGAGTCCGGGAATCGCGATGAAGCGGCCGCCGTCGATGACCCGGTCAAAGTCTTCCCTGGGACAGCCGGATGCGGGGCCGACGTACCGCAGGCGATTGCCGTCGACGACCAGGGATCCGTCCTCGATCATCTCGTCCCGTTCGTTCATGGTGACGATCAGCGCGTGTTCGATGAGTTGTTTCATGACGATAGCCTTTCCTCTTGCGTTGGAGACCGTCGGGAACTCTCCTGCCCGCCGGTCACAGGGCCACCCGGCGCAGAGCGAGTCCGAGGAGCAGCACGACGACGCCCAGGACCGCGTTGGTCACCAGCAGGCGCATCCACGGGTTGCGGCCGTCGAGGGGATCCTCCAGGCAGGCATGGTACCGGAACGCCTGGAGCCCGTGGTTCAGCGCCATCAAGGCCGTCAGCAGCGTCTTGGCCGCCAGGACGAAGAACGCGCCGGAGCCCGGCGCTGTTCCCTGCAGCCAGAACGCGCCGGAGCCCGACAGCACGGCGAGGGGAGCCGCCGCCGCCACGACCGCATTCAGGCAGCTGGCGGCCCGTCGCACGAACCCGGGTCTTTCGTCGGACGGGAGGCCGCGGCTTGCCGGGCACAACATGCCCAGGACGAACAGGTTGGCGCCCACCCACACGCTGAAGGAGAGGATGTGCACCCATGGCAGGAGAGTCTGCAACGGAATTTCCTTCCCGGCCCGAGAGAGGCCGCCGGACACCCTGAGGTGCCTCAGCACGTTTATATCGGACCGCGCCGGTCGCTGCTACTTGGTGAATCTTTCAGGGTTTACCCACGGACGGAGTCACCCTTGATACGCCACGACACTTGTGTTAGCAAAGAGCGAATTCCACGAGGAGGGTTTCGAACTCGCCATGATGAGCTGGTTGCCAGAGAACGTGTCCACCTATGGTGGTCAGATCGACTACCTCTTCTACCTTATCTACTACATCACCGCGGCCGCGCTGATCATCGTCACGGTCCTGATGGTCGCCTTCCTCATCGTGTATCGACAGAGGGCGGGCCGAAAGGCCGTCTACATACACGGCAACACCGCCCTGGAGGTCACCTGGACGGTAGTTCCCGCGGTGATTCTCCTGCTGCTCTCCTTCATGAGCATCTCCACCTGGGGAGAGATCAAGATTTACGCTCCGCCGGCCGAGTATGAAGTGAGGGTCGTCGGCAAGCAGTTCAACTGGGATGTGTTCCATCCCGGTCCCGACGGCAAGCTGGGCACCAAGGACGACATCAAGATCGAGAACGAGGTGCACGTCCCCGTGGACAAGGTCGTGCATGTGCAGCTCCAGGCGTCGGACGTCATTCACAGCTTCTTCGTGCCCAACTTCCGGGTCAAGCAGGACGCCGTTCCCGGACGCAACATCCTGGTGTGGTTCGAGGTCACCAAGCCGGGCAAGTACGAGCTTCCCTGCGCGGAACTGTGCGGCTTCGGTCACTCGGGCATGCTCGGCTGGGTCTTCGTCCACACCCCGGAAGACTACGAGAAATTCCTCAAGGAAAACCAGGGCTGATCCCGCCCATCTGCGGACGGCGCCTCGCGAGGGGGGCGCGTCCCTGACGGCGGAGGAGGAACATCAAGGATGAGCGAAGCAGCGGCATCGGCGCACGCCGATCACGGACACCACGAGCCCGCGGGGTTCTGGTCCCACTACGTCTTCTCCACCGATCACAAGATGATCGGCCGGCAGTTTCTCTTTCTGGGCCTGTTCATGCTGATCATCGGCGGCACGCTCGCCATGCTGATCCGCTGGCAGCTCGCGTGGCCGGAAACCGAGGTCCCAGGGATGGGCTGGGTGCCCGAGCCCACCATGTACGAGGGGATCATCCCGCCGAACACCTACAACATGCTGTTCACCATGCACGCCACCATCATGATCTTCTTCGTGGTGATGCCCGTCATGGTGGGCGGCTTCGGCAACTTCCTGATTCCCATCATGATCGGCGCCAAGGACATGGCGTTCCCGTTGCTCAACATGCTGTCGTTCTGGGTGGGAGCGGTGGCCGGCGTGATCATGGTGGCGAGCTTCTTCGTCGTCGGCGGCGCCGCGGCCGGGGGATGGACGTCCTATACGCCACTTACCGGAGACGCCGTGTTCACCGGGGTCAACTGGGGCATCAACCTGTGGGTCCTGAGCCTTTTCGTGCTGGCCTTCTCGTCGCTGATGGGCTCCATCAACTACATCACTACCGTCATCAACATGAGAGCGCCGGGCATGACCTACTTCCGCATGCCGCTCTCGATCTGGTCCCTGTTCATCACCGCCATCCTGCTGCTGCTGGCGCTGCCGGTCCTCACCGCGGCCCTGGGCATGCTCTTCTTCGACCGCGTTTTCGCCACCAACTTCTTCCTGCCCGCGGGCGGCATGCCGCTCCTGTGGCAACACCTGTTCTGGTTCTTCGGCCATCCCGAGGTTTACATCCTGGTGCTTCCGGCCATGGGGGTGACCTCCGATATCCTGTCGGTGTTTTCGCGCAAGCCGATCTTCGGTTACCGGGCCATGGCCTATTCGATGATCGCCATCGCCTTCCTCTCCTGGATCGTGTGGGGTCATCACATGTTCCTCAGCGGCATGAATCCGCTGCTGGGAACCGCCTTCATGCTCACCACCATGGTCATCGCGGTCCCCTCGGCCATTAAGACGTTCAACTGGCTGGGTACGCTGTGGGGCGGGTCCATCCGCTTCACGGTGCCGTTGCTGTTCGCCATCGGCTTCGTCTCCAACTTCGTCATCGGCGGCCTCAGCGGCATCTTCATGGCGTCCACCCCGGTGGATATCTTCATCCACGACACCTACTTCATCGTGGCGCACTTCCACTACGTGGTGGCCGGGATCATCTTCGCCATGTTCGCCGCCATCTACTTCTGGTTCCCGAAGATGTTCGGGCGCATGATGAACAGCACTTGGGGCATCGTGCATTTCATCGGCACGTACATATTCTTCAACCTGACCTTCTTCCCCATGCATTTTCTGGGGGTGGGCGGTCACATGCGCCGGATCTACAACCCCATGCAGTACGAGTACCTGGAACAGTTCGGCGACATGAACGTGTTCATCACCATCAGCGCGTTCCTTCTCGCGATCTCCCAGATACCGTTCATCGTGAACTTCGTCTGGAGCCTCTTCGCCGGCGAGAAGGCGTCCGAGAACCCTTGGGAAGCCAACACGCTGGAGTGGTCGGCGCCCTCGCCGCCGCCCCACGGCAACTTCGCAACCACGCCGCAGGTTTATCGCGGCCCGTACGAATACAGCGTTCCGGGGGTCGAGGAGGACTGGCTGCCTCAGGATCGGCCGCTCGGCGCCGCTGCCGCCACGGGTCACTAGGGGTACACGGGGATGGCCGACGCCTGGCTCCATCGGTTGGCGCTGACCACCGCCGGGACCACCCTGTTTCTGTTGTTCGTGGGCGCCCTGGTCACGAGCAAGGGCGCGGGCCTCGCGGTGCCGGATTGGCCCACCACCTTTGGCCACAACATGTTCCTGTTCCCCTGGGCAGGAATGGTGGGCGGCGTGTTCTACGAGCACAGCCACCGCCTGGTGGCCTCCGGTGTCGGGTTCCTCACTCTGGTGCTGGCGGTGTGCCTCTGGCTGCGGGAGCCGCGCGCGTGGGTTCGCTGGCTGGGCGCCGCGGCGTTGCTGCTGGTGACGGTTCAGGGTGTGGTCGGGGGGCTTCGGGTGGTGTGGCTGGAACAGGACTTCGCCATCATCCACGCGGCGCTGGCCCAGGCGTTCTTCGGCCTCATCGTGGCCATGGCGCTGTTCACTTCCCGAGCATGGACAGAGGCGCGGCCGGAGCCTGCGGCCGGAGGCTGGACGATGTTCCAGTGGTTCTGTCTCGCCACGACGCTGCTGATCTACGTGCAGAGCATGCTGGGAGCGGTCATCCGCCATACCGGCACGGCTGTTGCGCTTCACGTGTTGATGGCGCTGGTGGTGGCGGTCCAGACCGGCCTGTTGGTGGTGAAGGCGCTCCAACTCGGTGACCGGGTACCCGTGTTCAGGACGCTATCGCTGTTTCTGGGACTGTTCCTGGCGGTGCAGCTCGCGCTGGGGGCCGGTTCCTACGCAGCGCGCTTCCTGTCGTTTGGAGCGATGTGGCAGCCGGGCGTTATCGTCGCGGTCACCTCCGCCCACGTGGTGACCGGGGCGCTCATGCTGGCGTTGAGCGTGGTGATGACGCTGTGGGCTTTCCGCGTTCTGGGCCCGGGCCGGCTCCCGGCAGTGGACGGGATCGTCTCCGAGAGGGTTACCGCGTGACCATGCGAACCGAAACGGTTGCCGTCGGCTCCGCCCACGGCCGAAAGCTGCTCGACTATCTCGAGCTCACCAAGCCGCGGCTCGTGCTGATGGTCCTCATGACCACCCTGGTGGGTTACTACATGGGCTCGGAGCCCTTGCCGGACTACGTGGTGCTCTTCAACACGGTGCTCGGCACCGCCCTTGCCGCGGGGGGCACCCTGGCTCTGAATCAGTCCCTCGAACGTGACATCGATGCGGCGATGGAGCGCACGCGGCACCGCCCGATCCCCGAGGGGAGGGTGCAGCCACTGGAGTGCGTTCTGTTCGGAGCCTGCCTGGTGGCCTCCGGGCTGCTATTGCTGGTGGTGGCCGTAAACGTCCTCAGCGCGCTTCTGACCGCCATCATCTCCGTCACCTATCTGTTCCTGTATACGCCGTTCAAGCAGAAGTCCTCTCTGTGCAGCCTTATCGGCGCGGTGCCCGGAGCGCTGCCGCCGGTCATCGGCTGGACCGCCGCACAGGGAACCCTGGGGCTGGAGGCCGCGATCCTGTTCGGGATCCTCTACCTCTGGCAGATCCCCCACAACCTGGCCATCGCGCGGCTCTACCGCGACGATTTCATGTGTGCCGGAATTCGCTTCCTGCCCGTGCTGGACAAGGAGGGGAAGAGCACCGGCCGGCAGGCCGTCAGCCATTGCCTGGCGTTGCTGGTGGTGAGCCTGATGCCGACGCTCACGGGTTTCGCCGGGGAGATCTACTACGTCGCGGCCATCCTGCTGGGAGCCGGGTTTCTGGTTTACGCGGTGAGGCTCGCGGCCTTGAGGTCGGTGAACAGCGCGCGTCATTTACTCTTCGCCTCGCTGTTCTACCTGCCGCTGCTGTTCGTCGCCATGGCCCTGGACAGGATACCGATCTGATATGGAATCAATCGCGGACAGCCGGCATCGACGGAGGAACGGCCGCCTGGGACTGGTGATCGCCGCAGTGGCGGTCAGCTACATCGTGGCGACGGTGGTCTTTCTGGTCGTGTATTGACGGAAGGCATGGAAGGTACGGATGGCAAGGGAAGCGACGGCGAGGAGCTCGAGCGGCGACGGCGTGGAGACGCTGGCGCACGCGTCGGCCTTCGGGGGCGGTCCGCCGCCGCCGTCGCAAGCGGAGCCGGTGATCAGCAACGCGAGGCTTGGGCTGATGATGTTCATCGGCGCGGAGGTGATGTTCTTCGCCGGCCTCATCGGCGCGTTCCTGGTGCTGCGTCTGAGCAGCGAGGTCTGGCCGCCGCCGGCCCAGCCGCGGCTGCCGGTATGGATCACGGGGTTCAACACGGTGGTGCTGCTCTGCAGCGGCCTTGCCATGCACCGGGCGTCGCTGGCCGCGAGGCTGCGGGACCGTTTGCGGCTGTCCGGCTGGCTGCTGGCCACCGCTGTCCTGGGCGCGCTGTTCCTCTGCATCCAGGGCTACGAATGGGTGCGGTTGATCGGGTTCGGGTTGACCATGCGGAGCGGCCTGTACGGCTCCACGTTCTACGCCCTGATCGGGTTGCACGGACTTCACGTTCTCGGAGCGCTGGTGTGGGTGGGTGTGGTGTGGTTCCTGGCGCGGCAGGGAAGCTACGCTTCGGACCAGGCGGCGGGAGTCGAGTTGTGTGCCATGTACTGGATGTTCGTGGTGGCGCTGTGGCCGGTGCTCTACGGACTCGTTTACCTGTACTGAGGGCGCGCGTATGGGCAAAGCCTCGACGGACAACCGACTCGTGGCGGCGGGAATGACAGCCGCCGCGGCCATCGTTTTCGCGCCCCGGACTCCACAGGGGTTCGCGGCCGAGACCGAGCGGGTCGCCGAGGCTTTCAATTGGACCGTGGTGTTTCTGATGGCCATGCCCTACGCCACCATGGCCTGTTGCGTGGGCTGGATCATCTATCGTTACACGCGCGCGCACCGGGCGCGCGAGGGCAAGCCGGCCCGGCTTCATATCGTCAGAAAAGGAGAATGTTAGATGAGCGAGGCAGCGACGTTACATCGAGAGCCCGCGGAGACTCCACTCACCCCGGAAAGCTGGGGCAAGCTGGGGATGTGGATCTTCCTCTGCGGCGACGCGATGACCTTCGGGACCCTCATCGTGACCTTCGGCATCATGCGCATTGCCGCGGCCGACTGGCCGGTGCCGGCGGAAGTCCTGGGCATCAACCTGACCGCGTTCATGACGTTCTTGCTGATCTGCAGCAGCGTGACCATGGTGCTGGCCCTCTCCGGCATCAAGCGCGGGAACATGCAGGAGTTCCGAAAGTTCATGCTGCTGACGATCCTGGGAGGGGCGTTTTTCCTGGCGTGCCAGGCCTACGAATGGACCCATCTCATTCATCAGGGCGTGACCATCTCCGCGAACAAGTTCGGCTCGCCGGTGTTCGGCGACACCTTCTACATCATGACCGGTTTTCACGGCATGCACGTGTTCGGCGGCGTCGTCTACCTTATCGTCATGCTGGTGGGAGGGCTGACCGGCCGGATCACCCAGGCCAACGCGTCGGTGGTTGAGATCGCCGGTCTCTACTGGCACTTCGTCGACCTCGTGTGGATCCTGATCTTTACCTTCGTCTACCTCTTGTAGGAAACGGGAGAGCATCCATGGCAGATACAGCAGCCCATAACGAAGCACACGCGGAGCCCAACTACCTCGCGGTATTCGGCTGGCTCTTCGTCCTCACGGTGGTGGAGGTAGGGATCATCTACCTGCCGATACCCCAGCTCATGATCGCCGCCGGCCTGGTGCTGTTGGCATCGGTGAAGGCCGCGCTGGTGGCCATTTACTTCATGCACCTCAAGTTCGAGAAGGTGGTGATCTGGTGGATCGCGATCATCCCGGCGATTCTCTGCGTCTTCCTGATCTTGATGCTGATTCCGGAGCTGGCCTGACCCCGGCGCGGTACCGAGGGCCGGAGCGGGGCGGTTTGAAGCCGTTCCCCGTCCGGCCTTGGGGCGCATCGAGAACACCCTTTTCGCGCGCCTTTCGCCCCTGGCGGGCCCGTAAATGCGCCGTCCCTGAAACGTCAACGCCTCCATTGATCCCGGTCACCTCGCTCCCTCACCTGAACGCGCTGCTCAACTCGGTCAGTGCGATTCTGCTTCTCACCGGCTACTGGTTCATCCGGCAGCGCAACGTCGCGGCTCATAAACGGTGCATGCTGGCCGCGCTGGGCAGTTCCGGGCTGTTTCTGATCTCGTACCTCGTCTACCACTTCAGCGTCGGGTCCGTCCGCTTCCAGGGGCAGGGCTGGATCCGGATGGTCTACTTCGCCGTCCTGGTGTCCCACACGGTCCTGGCCACGGCCATCGTGCCGCTGGTCGTGATCACCGTCGTGCGGGCCCTGAGCGAACGTTTCGATAAACACCGCGCGATCGCGCGCTGGACCCTGCCGCTGTGGATCTACGTGTCGGCCACCGGCGTCGCGGTGTACTGGATGCTCTACCGGATGGATTTCCCGTAGGGGCGGGTTTCAAACTTGGCCGTGGTTTGTCCTACCGCCCGCCGCCGTAACCGGAAACTTCCATCCCGATCCGCATCCCTCTCCAGGGTAGACGCGGGGCGCAGCCATGGCGGCCTTCACGGTGTCGCGCGCGCCTCTTGCCTCTTGCGCCAGAGACAAGTCCCGTCCTTGGCGATCAGACGATCCCATCCCCACTTGTCGTAGTCGCCGGGTTCAAGTTCCCCCCACGATTCCGTGTAGAAGGGTGTCAGCGCTGACGACTCCGGATCAATGCCCCATATTTGAACGGTCGCCGGGGATGGACCGGCGATGGTGCGAACCACGGCATGGTCGCGGCCCGACACCGGATCTCGGCAAACCGCCTTGAACGAGGCGGCGTCCGGCGCTTCGAGCAGTTCCGCCTCCGGGCCGTCCTCGTGCCTGATCCGACAGTCGTAGGTCAGGAACAGCCGTGTTCGCCTCCCGTTGGTGGTGAATTCGCCCCAGGCTGCGGACTCCCGACCTTCGGCAGTCGATCCGCATGTCACAGTCGTCCCGTCCGGGAGCGCGCCCGGCGAGCGGGGCTCGACCGCCTGCCCCGGCAGCGGCATCGATCGGAGTTCAGTTGCCAGTTCACCTAGCGAATCCATACTTTTCTTTAGTTGCCCGATAGGGCGAACGGCCGCCGTCGCTGCTTTGGCAACGTCTCTCATGCCCTTTGCCGATTTCGCCATATCTGTGAATACGCGGTCCAAGTCGGGGCGGGGAGAGACGGCATCATCTATCCAGGCGCAGCCGCCCAGACAACAGCAGACAGAACAGATCAACAGGCGTCTCAGCACGAACGCGGTGCAGGAACTGAAAAGGCAGAAGATACTCATCGCTTATGCCCCGCTCCATGATTCAGGGTATACGGGAGGCACACCGGCGGCTATAGGGCATCCCCTTGACCCATTGTCCCGAGCAGGCCCGGCAAGATTCCGGCTCATCCAGAAAAGCACGGCAGAGGCCGTGGTTATGCTTCAGGTGCTCTTCATCGAGATTATTGTGTAGAAGTTTCTTGAAATCGTTGAGGGCCTCGACACTAGCCGTATTCCCTTCTGATGCTTCCAGGTTCTTCTCGATATGCCCCAGAACGTTCAAACAGCCGTAACCGAAATCTCTTTGGCACATGACGATTTTTCCCAGAAGAAACTTGCCGCCTGCCACCTCTTCGACAAAGTAGTCCACCAGGTCCTGTGCGGCGCCACGGGTACGAGCCGGACGTTCCGCCGTGATCCGGATGAGGTCGATATTTCCCGCAAAGGGCTGATCGCATTGGACGTATCTGTAGGCCCGTTCCAGGCTCAGCTCCCGCCCCACATATCTCGTGCTGCCGTTTTTCAAAACTTTTTTGGCCCTCGTGAGAGTGTTCTCACGGTAGAACCGGCATAAGCCCGTCCCTATTTTCGAGATCAACTCCTCTTCCTTCCTCAACTGATGCTCCGGCGCTGAGAGAAACGACATGACCCAACGCTCCGTGCTTGCCCGCTCGGCGGCTTCGGCAAGAGCGCGCTTGCGCGCTCCCGCCGGAAATCCCCTGTCAGCCGCACGGTCGAACCAGTCGTAGGCTTTCAGCGGCTCGTCGGGTCTCGGGGGCCATCCTGTAAGCCCAGGGACCACCGTGCCCCAGAACCACTCGTCGAACCCGGGATCGTCCGTTTTCGTCTCGTAGAGGCGGGCCAGGTTGCGGACGGCGGCGCCGTAACCTCCCCGCGTGACCGCCCGGGAGAGCCACACCGTCCCGGACCGCTCGTCGCCGGCGACCACATACAAGACGCCCAGGTTGTTCTCGGCCAGCAACAGACCGTTCTGGCCCGCCGCGCCCAGCCATCGGATTGCCTGCGCTTCGTCGCGTTCCACTCCCCGGCCCAGGGCATAAGCGATCCCGAGGTTGTTCCGCGCCGTAGCCGCTCCTCGATCCGCCGCGGCGCGCCACAACTCCACCGCCCGGGCGGCGTCCGAGGGCGCGCCGAGGCCGAGAGCGTACATCACGCCGAGATTGCTCATTGCTGCAGAATCGCCGTCCCGTGCGCGCGCTTCCCACTCAGCGACCGCGTCGTCGTAGCTGATACGGCCCTCGCCGGACCCGAAATGCTCCTGCTCTTCCTTGACGCGGGAGAAGGGAACCCCCGCCGGCCGAGTCACGGCGAGACTGAACGCCTCATAGCCGCCAATCTCGTCGGCGGGAACCAGTGCCCGCATGACCACGAGGGAATGCACATGGATGACGCCGGACGTTTTCCCGTCATCCGCGGTCGCAACGGACGATCCAGTCAGAAACAGCAACAGAATGCACGCAAGCAAGCGCATCCGGCAACCTCCTCGACAGCAGAACCGTGATGCGCGATCCTAGTGCCACGACTTTGGCGAAGTCAAGCCTCCGGTTGACCAAGCCCACGATCACCGTGTCCGTTCGTGAGAGCCGTCGGGTGTTTCGGCGTCCGAATCCCTACGGACCCTTCCGATCCGTGGGTGTCGCGCAACGCATCTCCACGTCGAACGCCGCGACGGCGCGCACGGCGTCCGCGACCCTTGGCGCCGCCGCAATGACGGGGTTGCCGCGCAGCAGGCCGTCGTTGGCGAGAAAATCGTTGGTCCAGCCTCCGGCCTCTTGAACCAGCAGTATCCCGGCCAGGCAATCCCAGGAGTTGATGTGGGCTTCGAGGTAGCCGAGCAGACGCCCGGCGCCGACATAGGCCAACATCAGGGCGCCGGAGCCATTGCGCTGGTAGATCCCGCCGGCGTCCAACAGCCGGCGGATGCTGTCAGCCGCCGTCTTGCCTGACATGCGGCTCGAATAGCCTACGCCGACGGTGCCTTGGGTCAGGCTGTCGGCGGTGCTGGTGGAGATCCGCGTCTGGCCGCAGAAGGCGCCGTGGCCGCGGCGCGCCGCGAACAGCTCGTCGGCGTTCGGGTCGTAGATGACCCCCATCTCGATACGGTCCTGCCGCACGTATGCGATGGAGACGCACCAGACCGGCACGCGATTGATGAAATTGGTGGTTCCGTCGATGGGATCGACCACCCAGATGCCGCCGGAATCCTCGTTGTCGATGACCGCCCCGCCTTCCTCGCCCAGAAAACCGTCTTCCGGAAAGAGTCCTCGAAGGCGCTCTCGGATGAGCGTCTCGACGGCGAAATCGGCCTGACTGACAAAGTCCTGCCTGCCCTTGGAGATTACCTCCAGCGCGTCCGGATTGCGGAAATAGGCCAGCGCCGCCCGGCCCGCCTCGTGTGCAATGTCTTTGGCCGCCTGAAACCGGCGGGCCGATCCTTGATCATCCATATCGGTGAAACCCGGCGCGCGGATCCGTCCGGTTCGAATCGGTCTAGGTCTGACTCTCGAGCAGCGTGACGCCACGGTCGCGAAAGGCGATTTGGACGCGGGAGCCCGCAGGGATCAACGCATCGTACTGGTAGTCCGCCACGAAGATCTCGCCGAGACCGGTATCGAGGGTGTACTCCACGTGGTTGCCGACGTAGGTGCTCTGCGTCACCGTCCCGGTGAGACCCGCCCCCTCCTCGCTCGCTTCCAGGCCGATGGCCTCGGGGCGCACGGCGATCTTCACGGGTCCGGCCGGCAGATCCCGGTGCGGCAGCCGCAGATCGACGCGGCCGCCCACGCGGACGGTTGCGTAGTCCCCGTCGCGCTGCACCAGCTCGGCGTCGATGACGTTGGCATCGCCGATGAAGTCGGCGACGAAGAGGTCGCGGGGAGCTTCGTAGAGCTCGTTCGGCACGCCTTCCTGGGCGATCTCCGCGTTGCGCATCACGATGATGCGGTCCGACACCGCCAGGGCTTCCTCCTGGTCGTGGGTGACGTAGACGGTGGTCAAGCCGAGGCTCTGCTGCAGCCCCCGGATTTCCTCGCGGACCCGCCGGCGCAGCTTGGCGTCGAGGTTGGACAGGGGCTCGTCGAACAACAGCACCGTGGGTTCCAGGACCAGGGCGCGGGCCACCGCGACCCGCTGCTGCTGGCCGCCGGAAAGCTCGCTGGGCAGACGCTCGCCGTAGCCGGAAAGACCCACCAGCTTCAAGCCTTCCTCGGCGCGGTCCCGAGTCTCGGCCTTGGCGACGCCGCTCACCGAGAGGCCGTAGGAGACGTTCTCGAACACCGTCATGTGCGGGAACAGGGCGTAGGACTGAAACACCATGGAAACGTCCCGCGCGCTGGCCGGAAGCCGGGAAACGTCGTCGCCGCCGATGAACACGCTGCCCGCGGTGGGCATCTCCAGGCCGGCGATGAGCCTGAGGGTCGTCGTCTTGCCGCAGCCGCTGGGCCCCAGCAGGGTCACCAAGTCCCCGGCCTGGACCTCGAAGGAGATCCGGTCGACGGCGACCACGGGCCCATAGTGCTTGCTCACGCCGTCGAATCGCACCGCGGCGGCCTTTCCCTTGATGCTCATCCCACCGCTCCTCCCGCGCCAAAGGCGACGTTCACGGCTTCATCCCGGCGTCCGATGCGGCGTTGGCCCACCACCAGCTGTATCAGCAGGATGACCACGACCATGACCACGATCAGGACCGAGCTGTAGGCGATGGAGAGGCCGTAGTCGCCGTTCTCCACTCGGCCGATGATGTAGGATGTGGCCATATCGTAATTGGCGCTGACCAGAAAGATCACCGCGCTGATGGCCGTCATGGCACGGACGAAGCTGAAGACCAGGGCGGCGATCACCGCCGGGCGAAGCAGCGGCAGCACCACCTTGCGGACGGTGGCGAAGGAGCTGGCGCCCAGGGTGAGCGAGGCCTCGTCCAGGCTCTTGTCGATCTGTGTCATGGCTGCGATGCCGGCGCGGACGCCCACCGGCATGTTCCGGAAGATGAAGCAGATGACCAGTATGATGCCCGTGCCCGTAAGCTCGATGGGCGGCACGTTGAACGCCAGGATGTACCCGACGCCGATGACGGTGCCGGGTATCGCGAAGCTCAACATGGTGCCGAACTCGAACGCCTCCTGGCCCGCGAACTTCTGGCGGATCAGCAGATAGGCGGTGAGCAGCCCCACCGCCGCGGTCAGGGGCGCGGAGATAAGAGAGATATAGATGGTCGTCCAGAACGAGTTCCAGGCGGCGCCCGACCACACCAGTCCGCCGGCCCCGGTGGTGATGGAGAAGGCGTCGATGTAGTGTCGCAGCGTAAGGCTGTGGTCCCGGCCCCAGAGTTCCACGAAGCCGCCGAACATGATCATGAAGTAGATCACCGCGGTAAGACCGGCCCATGGGAGGGCCGAACCGTAGACCAGCCAAGTCACCCGCCTGGGCAGGGCGACGTGCAGTCCGGCATCGCCCTTGCCGGTGACGGTGGCATACGACTTGTGCCCCAGCCAGCGATGTTGGGCCCAGAACGCGGTCAAGGTGAAGGCCAGCAGAATGATGGCCAGGACCGCGGCCCGTCCCTGGTCGTTCTGGGCGCCGACGATGGCAAAGAAGATGGATGTCGACAACACGTCGAAGTTGCCGCCCAGGACCAGAGGGTTGCCGAAGTCGGCCAGGCTTTCGATGAAGCCTACGAGGAACGCGTTCGCCAAGCCCGGGCGCATCAGCGGCAACGAGACGGTGGTGAAGGTGCGCCAGTTGCTGGCGCGCAGGGTCTGCGAGGCTTCTTCCATCGAGGGACTGACCCCTTCGACCACGCCGATCAGGACCAGGAAGGCGATGGGGGTGAAGGCCAGCGTCTGGGCAAGCCAGATGCCAGGCAGGCCATAGATGTAGCGTCCCGGCGTCGTGCCGGTGATCGCCTCGATGGCCTGGGTCACCGTGCCCGAAGCGCCGAACAGCAGGATGATGGCGAGGCCGATGACGAAGGGCGGGGTGATGATCGGCAGGACGCTAAGGAGACGCAGCAGTCTTTTGGCCCGGAAACCGGTACGCGTCGCCAACAGGGCGAAAGCCAGTCCCAGGACCGTCGTGCTCACGCCGACCACGATGGCCATCAACAGGGAGTTCCAGGCCACGCCGCAGTTGACGTTGGCGGTGAGACAGCCCACGCCCCAGATGTCCCGGCTGAACAGCTTCTCGACGAAAAGGTAGGGCACGAAGTTGTAGTCGTTGTCCTGGAAGGCGCTGGCCAGGATGCGGACCACCGGGAAGAAGATGAAGGCGGCCACCAGCGCCATGACCAGGGCGATGGAGCCGATCACGAAGCCGTCTCCGTTGATCGCCCCGCGGGCGGCGATGCCTTGCGCGAACAGGAAGAGAAAAGAGGCCGATACCAGAAGGGCGCCGTAGCCCATGCCGAACTGGCGATCGGCCAGGGGCCCGAAGAATGCTTCCAGAGTGGCGTATTCCCAGCCGCCGAGGCCGATGGCGAAGCCCTGGACCAGGAAACAGACCGTGCCGAAGCTGCCCGCCGCCAGCAGGACCGTGGAGAAGAGCGGATCGCTGCGCTGGCGCCACAGCACCACCAGAGGCGCCGCCAGCGCCAGCACCATCGGCGCCAGCCACCAGCGGCCGAACAGGAGGATCTGGAGCAGGGCCGGGGCCGCATCGGCCCCGGCCGGGTAGTCGAACAGCCAGGCGAAGGACCAGAACCCGTCCTCCACGCCGTACCAGGGGAGGAGCGCGAAGCCGCCCCACCCCACGGCAAGCCAAAGCGCGGCGGGCCGATTCATCAGCCTGTCGGGTCAGACGTTCAACGCGGCAGCGTGGAGACGTCGTCGTCCCACTTCTTCAGCAGCCTCCGCCGCTCGGCGGACGATCCGTACTTCTTGAAGTCGTAGTCGATCAGCTTGATCTGGCTCAGGTCGGGGGCCTGGGGCGGCGGTGTGGCCTTGGCGTTGGACGGCACCTGGTACGCCTTGGCCTGCGCCGCCATGGTCTGGATCTTCGGATCCAGGGCGAAGTCCACCCACTTCTTGGCGCTCTCCGGATTGCGGCCGCCCTTGATGATGCTCACCGAGCCGATCTCATAGCCGGTGCCCTCGCAAGGCGAGACGATCTTGATGGGGAAACCCTTGACCGCCTGGGTCACCGCGTCGTGCTGGAAGACGATGCCGACGGTGGTCTCGCCCCGGGCCGACGCCTTGATCGGGGCCGACCCCGACTTGGTGTACTGGTTGATATTCTTGTGCAGGGCCTTCATGAACTCGAAGCCCTTCTCCTCGCCGAAGACCTGGATGATGGTGGCCAGCGTGGTGTAGGCGGTGCCGGAGGAGTTGGGATTGGCCATCTGGACGTGTCCCTTGAACGCGGGCTTGGTCAGGTCCGCCCAGCATTTCGGGGCCGTCAGCTTGTGCTTGGCCAGCAACTCGCTGTTGTAACCGGCGCCGAGAGCGCCGGCATAGATGCCCACCGTCTTGTAGCCGGACTGCTCCGCCTGGCGACGCGCCCAGTCCTGAAGCTCGCCCAATCGCGGCGACTTGTACTCCTGCGTCAGCCCTTCCTCGGCCGCCTGCAGGTGCGGATCGCCGGTGCCTCCCCACCAGACATCGCCCTTGGGATTGCGGCGTTCCGCCTTGATCTGGGCGAAGGTTTCACCGGAGCTCTTCCGCGTCATGGCGACCTTGATGCCGGTGGCCTTCTCGAACTCCTTGACCATGAGCTG
The DNA here is from genome assembly GCA_951813575.1 of Candidatus Binatia bacterium. GTDB lineage: Bacteria > Desulfobacterota > Binatia > UBA9968 > JAJDTQ01 > JAJDTQ01. The sequence continues at coordinate 1,127,489 of OX638375.1, read as the reverse complement.
GCACCACTCGATCTGCGGGCTGCAGTACAGGGTCAACTTGCCGGCGGCAAACGCCGTGTTGGCCGCGCCGGCCACGAGGCCGGAGACTGCGAAGGCAAACATGAACAGGCCGAGACGTTTCATAGTGCTGTCCTCCCCATCTTTTTGTGTTGACGCGCATGCCTGAGCGCCATTTTCCGGGCGTCCCTGATGAGACTTACAAGTCACGAAACCCATACCACACTCGACGCGGCGTTTGTAACATATTCGCAACACGCATCTGCAATCTGATTTGTTCCGTCAACCTGTCTGACGGGGAGTCCCGGAAACCGCATCCGTCACCCTGGGCTCGACGCGGAGTCCCGGAAACTGCATCCGTCACCCCGGGCTCGACGCGGAGTCCCGGAAACTGCATCCGTCATCCCGGGCTCGACGCGGAGTCCCGGAAACCGCATCCGTCACCCCGGGCTCGACGCGGAGTCCCGGAAACCGCATCCGTCATCCCGGGCTCGACGCGGAGTCCCGGAAGCCACATCCGTCACCCCGGGCTTGACCCGGGGTCCAGAGGGGAGGGGGTGAGGGAGGCCGTACTCACATTCGGCCCATGTTGAAACCCTCCCCACGGGGCTGCTATAGGGCAGACAAGTCGCTTGGTCCGTCAGGGAGCCATCTCATATGAAAACCATTGGTATCGTGGGCTGCGGAGCCATCGGCAAGGGCCTGTTGAAAGCCATTGATTCGGGAGCCGTGGCCGCGGGTGCATGCGTCACCAGCCGCACGGAGAGCTCGTGCAGGGAATTCCTCGAGACCCTGGACGCCGCGGTGCCTTTCCTCACCCTCGACGAGCTCGTCGCCCGTTCGGACATCGTCGTGGAGGCGGCGGGGGGCGCCGTCGTCCGCGAGTTGGCGCGTGAGGTGTTCGACGCCGGCAAGGACCTCTTGGTCATCAGCGTCGGCGCGCTGCTGGACCATCCCGAGATCATCGAGCGGGCGCGCGAGACCGGCTGCCGGCTGCTGCTGCCTTCCGGCGCCATCGCGGCGCTCGACGGCATCAAGTCGGCGTGCGCTGGAGAGGTGGCCCACGTCACCATCACCACGCGAAAACCGCCCCACGGCCTGGAAGGCGCTCCCTATCTCGTGGAGAACGATATCTCGCTGGCCGGTTTGACCGAGCCGAAGGAAATCTTCTCCGGCACGGCGCGGGAAGCCTGCCGGGCCTTTCCGGCCAACGTCAACGTGTCCGCGGCCGTGAGCCTGGCGGGCCTGGGGCCGGACCGCACCCGGATCCGGATCATCGCGGTGCCGGGCCTCGAGCGCAACTGTCACGACGTCGAGGCCGAGGGCGAGTTCGGCCGCCTGACCATGCACATCGAGAACGTCCCCACCGAGAACCCGCGCACCGGACGTCTGACCGTGCTGTCCATGATCCGCTCCCTCCAGGATGCGCTGGATCCGGTCCGGGTGGGGACCTGACGATATGACCAACGTCGAGACCATAGTCCGCATGCTGGAGCAGGCGGGAGTCCGCTGGGTCTTCGGCATCCCCAGCGGCCCGGTGCTGCCGCTCATCGAGGCCCTGGGCCGGAGCCCCGTCGAGTTCGTGCTGACGGCCAGTGAAACCTCCGCGGGCTTCATGGCCACCACCGTGGGCCAGCTCACCGGCGTGCCCGGCGTCTGCGCCGCCACCGTGGGGCCGGGCGCCACCAACCTCACCACCGGGGTGGGCTGCGCCTGGCTGGACTGCGCGCCGGTGCTGGCCTTCACCTGCAACGTTTCCAGCCCCTGGCTCGAGCGCAGGATTCAGATGCGCATCGACCACAACGCGCTCTTCCGGCCCCTCACCAAGGCCACCTTCGGCCTGGGCGTGGACGACGTGGCGGACAGGATGGCGGAGGCCGTCACACTGGCCACGGCCGAGCCGCCGGGCCCCGTCCATCTCGATCTGCCCGAGGACGTGGGGGTGGCGGTATCCGTTGGCGAGGCACCGGCGCGGGCCCCGGCATCGGCGCTGGCGGACGTGGCCGGCGAGGCCCGAGCCGCCCTGGCCGAGGCGCTGTCCCGCGCGCGGCGGCCGCTGGTTATCACTGGACTGACCTTTACCCGTTGTGCGGCCACGGATTCGCTCCTGCGCTTCATCGAGCGGCATCACGTCCCGTTCGTCGCGACCCTGCACGCCAAGGGTTTTCTCCCGGAGAGCCACCCCAACTGGGCCGGGGTCATCGGGCGCGCCCGCCGCACCGACGTGCAGCGGATGCTCGACCGGGCCGACCTGATCATCGCGGTCGGCTACGATCCCATCGAGATCAACTACGAGGAGTGGGTAGGGGAGACCCCGGTGTTCCATGTGAGCACCATGCCCGCGGAGCCGGACCCCCGCGTGCGTTTCGCCTTCAACCGTGGCGGTGATCTCGATCAGGCCCTGCGGCGGTGGGAGGACTTGCCGCCTGCCGCCAACGACTGGACGCCGGAAGAGTGGGAAGCCCACCGGAGCGGACTGGACCGGGAGCTCCGGCCCCGAGGGAGCGGGTTCGCGGCGCATCACGTGCTGGACACCCTGCGCGCGGCCCTCCCGGCGGACGGTATCCTGGCATACGACGTGGGCGCCCACACCCACCAGATCGCCACCCAGTGGCGGACCGATGTACCGCGCACGCTGCTGGCCACCAACGGCTGGTCGTCCATGGGTTTCGGCATGCCCGCCGCCTATGCCGCCAAGATGGTCCACCCCGACCGTGCGGTGGTGGGGGTGGTGGGGGACGGCTGCTTTCAGATGACGGCGGGGGAGCTGGCCGTGGCCCGGCGGCGCAACCTCGCGGTGCCCATCATCGTCCTCAACGACGGCTGGCTCGGGCTCATGAAGGTGAAGCAGGAGCGCAGGGAATTCCCGCTCTCCGGCGTGGAGCTGGGCACCCGGGCGGACACCCCCCCGCACTACTTCGGCGTCCCCTGCCGCAGCGCCGAAAACCTCCAGCAACTCGAGGCCGCCATCCAATGGGGCCTCCATCTCGACGGCCCCAGCGTCATCGAGGCCTTCATCGACGTGGAACCCTACTCCACCACCGTCTTCGACTGACGGCCACCGCCGGTCAGTCGATGCTTCCCTCCTGCTTCAGCGACCGCCGGATGGTGCCGACGGTCTTCACGAAGGTATCCTCTTCCATGGTCGCCATGGTGCGGGGCCGCGGCAGACGGGTGCTGGCGATCTCGTCGAGATGACCCGGGCGGGGCGACATGATCGCCACCCGGTCCGACAGGAAGACGGCTTCGGGGATGCTGTGGGTGATGAAGAGGACCGTCTTCCGGCTGGCCTCCCAGATGCGCAGGAGCTCCAGGTTCATGCGTTCCCGGGTCAGGGCGTCCAGGGCGCCGAAGGGCTCGTCCATCAGCAGCAACGGGGGGTCGTGCACCAGCGCACGGCAGATGGAGGCCCGCTGCTGCATTCCCCCGGAGAGCTGGTACGGATACTTGTCCTCGAAGCCCGCCAGCCCCACCATCTCCAGGAGCCCCATGGCCCGTTGCCGGTACTCCTTGAGATTCAGCCCGCGCACCTCCGCCTGGAGCATGACGTTCTCCAGCACCGTGCGCCAGTTCATCAGCACCGGGCTCTGGAACACGATGCCCACGTCCGGGGTGGGGCCGGTGACACGGGAGCCGTTGACCGCCACCCGTCCGTCGGTAGGGCGCAAGAGCCCGCCGATGATGCGCAGCAGCGTGCTCTTGCCGCAGCCGCTCGGGCCAAGGATGGAGAAGAATTCTCCTTCCCTGGCCCCGAAGCTCACCTTGTCCAGGGCATGGACGTCGCCGTCACGGGTGCTGAATACCATCGAAACGTCTTCGACCAGGATGGTGGTTTCGGCCATGCCCGCCCCTTGTTCTACTGGGAGATGAAGTCGTTGGTGTAGTAGCGGCTCACGTCGATCTTCTTCTTCAGGCCGCCGTACTTGAACAGGATCTCCTGTGCGCTCTCCCAGTCGGCCTTGGCCGTCCAGCCCAGCGGCTTGCCCTTGGAGTTCTTGGTCTGGAACAGGGGGAAGCTCGCGAGCATCTCCTTCATGACGGTATCCCGCTTGCGTTCCTTGAACACCTTCAGCGCCGAGTCGGCCGCGGCGTCGGGGTTCTTCATGGCCGCCTGTATGCCGCCGCTGAGTCCGCGCAGGAATTTCCGGATCAGGTCGCCGTCCTCCAGGGTCTTGGTGTTGATGATGATGCCCACGCCCAGGAGCGGCGCGCCGTGCTCGGCAAACTTCAGCACGTTGAGCTTGACGCCGGCGGCTTCGATCTGCGGCACCTGCTCGTTCACGTAGGCGACGATGCCGTCCACCTTGCCCTGCAGCAACGCCTCCCGCTTGGCGCCTCCGGAGGAGAGTTGCACCACCTTGACCTTCCCTTTCAGGCCGTTGGCGTTGAGAAACGCCGGCAGCATGGCTTGGTCACCGCCTCCCGCGGTGACGGCGATGGATTTGCCCACGAGGTCCGCCGGCGCCTTGGCGCCGTGCTTGGCGGGAATCGCCACCGACATCGGGTGGATCTGGAGCTCGCCGAAGACCCCCTTGACGGGTATGCCGCGCACCACGCCCTTCATCATGGTGCCGTAGTCCGCGGTGCCGAAGTGGTCCTGGGCGGCGCCCATGAGCTTGACGCTGGTGCCCGAGCCCTTGCCCGTGAGGATGGTCACGTCGAGCCCTTCCTTCTCCCACAGCCCGAGGTCCTTGGCGTAGTAGTAGGCGGGCGCGTGACCGTACAGGATCCAGCTATAGCGGAAGGTGATCTTCCGGAGATCCTTGGCCCATGTGCTGGACGCCAGCACCGGCAGCACGAGCACCATGGCCAACAGGCACACCCCGATCTTTCCTTTATGCCCCCTTGTGATACTCATCGCTGTCCTCCTTTCGCAGGCCCCTTTGCGGTGCGGGCACGGGCGGGTCGGAAACCCGTCCCTGCAGCGGCCGCGTCGATCCTCCCTGCGGCGCAGGGTATCAGCCATGGCCCTCCTCCTCGCGGAAGGCCACGTGCCACGGTATGCACAGTTTCTCCATCCAGTGGATCAGCCAGAAAAAGCCTATGCCGATGGCGGATACGACGATGATGGTGGCGAACAGCAACTCCGAGTTGGTATCGCTGTTGGACAGGACGATCAGGTAGCCCAGGCCGTAGTCCGCTCCCACGTACTCGCCGACGATGGCGCCGCTGGTGGCGAAGGCCACCGCGACCTTCGCTCCGCTGAAGAAGTAGGGCAGGGAGTTGGGAAAACGGCTCTTCCAGAAGATCTGCCACTTGCTCGCCGACATGGAGCGGACCATGTCGACCATGTCGTTCTCCACCGCGTTCATTCCCGCGGCGGTGGCCACGACGATGGGGAAATAGCTCATGAGAAAGCTGACGACGATCTTGGGCGCGATGTTGAAGCCGAACCAGATGATCAGGAGCGGCGCCACCGATATGTAAGGGATCGTCTGGAGGAAGACCAGGATGGGTGAGACGATCTTCTCCATCACCCGCGACCACACCATGACGAAGGCCGTGGCCACCCCCAGCACGATGCTCAGGGCATACCCGCCGACGATCTCGAAGATGGTCACCGGCGCGTGGGTGAGGAAGGTGTCGTAGGACCGGAACACCTTGCTGAAGGCCGCGGTGGGGGAAGGCAGGAAGGTTGTGCGGAGGTCCAACATCACCACGGTCAGCTGCCACACGGTCAGCAGCAGGGCGATGGCCACCGCGGGATAGACGACCTCGGCCGTCAGCAACCGTCCCCAACCGGGTCGCGCCCTGTGGGCCGTCCTCATGGCCTCCGTTCGCCTCCCGACCGCCATGCCTCACCAGGTCATGTTCAGGCCGGTTTCCTGGCGCACGGATACGTGCCAGGGAATGGCCAGTCGTTCGAGCCTCATGACGACGACATAGAGCACGATGCTGACGAACGACAGGGTCAACAGCGTGGCGAAGAGCCCGGCGGTGTCCAGCTCCCCCTGCATGAGCAGGAGGTGGTACCCGAGGCCGCTGTCCGAAGCCATCCACTCGCCCACGATGGCCCCCACCGTGGCGAAAGGGACCGCCACCTTGGCGCCGGCGAAGAAATGCGGCAGCGCCGTGGGGATACGCACCTTGCGGAACACCTGCAAGGTGCTCGGGGACATGGAGCGGATCAGTTCGAGCATTTCGGTCTCGACGGACTTGAGCCCCGCCGTGGTCGAGATGAACACAGGAAAGAACGAGATCAGAAAGGCCACCAGCACTTTCGGCGCGAGGCCGAAGCCGAGCCACACCACGAACAGGGGGGCCACGGCGATCTTGGACACGGTCTGGGAGAACAGGAACAGCGGCATCAAGGACTTGTCGAGCGTGGACGACCATACCACCATGACGGCGAACAGGCCGCCCAGCACAATGCTGCAGGCGTACCCCAGGAGCACCTCGTAGCCGGTGACCAGACTGTGCTCGTAGAGCGTCGCCGCGTATTCGAAGAGGCTGAGAAGAATCTCCGACGGTCCGGGCAGGATGTAGTTGGGGATGCCGCTGAGGCGGACGTAGGCTTCCCATGTCCCCAGAAAGACGCTGATGGCCGCCACCGGGTACAGCAGGTCGAGGTAGATCTCGGGATTCCATCGTGGGCGCGCCATCGGTCCCTCGCTAGCGAAGAAAAGGATCTCGGTCGCGGCGGTCCCGGCCACGGGTTTCTCTCCCGGGCCGGCGGCATGGTGTCACTTCAGGCACCCATACTCCATTTGCAGTTCGCTGTTCAAGGGAGGTGACGTGGCCGGGCCCGGACAGGTTTGAGTCTCGCCGCTGACTCCTGGCGTCGCACGTGGGGGGAGGGTGGAAGACGCTGGTCCGATCATGGCGCATCGTCACGAATTGCTGTAGGGTAGGGCGCGTATGGCCACCGAGCCCCCCATCCGCAGGAACGTCTTCGTCCTGGCCACGTGCCAGATGCTGTTCGGGTCTTCGCGGACGCTCCTCATCGCCACCACGCCGATCATCGCCCTGGGCATGGGCTACAGGGCGCTGGCCACCACGCCGGCGGCGCTGGTGATCGTCGGCACGGCCATCGCCACCATGCCGGCCTCGATGTTCATGCGCGTCACCGGACGCCGTCTCGGGTTCATGATCGGCGCCGGCGTCGGCGCCCTCGCCGGCGTCATGGTCCTGGTCGCCATCGTCCAGTCGCGGTTCTGGCTGTTGTGCCTCGCCGCCCTCACCTACGGCGTCTTCGCCGCCTTCGGACAGTACTTCCGCTTTGCCGCGGCCGACACTGCGCCCCAGGAATTCAAGAGCAAGGCCATCTCCCTGGTGCTGGCCGGGGGCGTGGTGGCGGCCTTCATCGGCCCCTACCTGGCCAGCGATTCCCATCGCCATGGTGGAGGCCGACTTCCAGTTCGCGGACACCGCGTTCGTCATAAGCTGGCACAGCTTCGGCATGTTCGCGCCGGGGTTCGTCACCGGGTCCCTGATCAAGCGCTTCGGCGAGGTGTGGATCATCCTGACCGGGGTGGTGCTGCAGGTCCTGTGCATCGGGGTGGCGCTGTCGGGCGAGGGCGTGATGGAGTTCTGGCTCTCCATGCTGCTCCTCGGCGTGGGCTGGAACTTCGCCTTCACCGGCGGCACATCGCTCCTGACCACGTCCTACAACCCGGCGGAGCGGGCCAAGACCCAGGGCGCCATGAGCTTCATCAACTACGCTTTCGTGGCGGTGGTGTCGCTGTCGTCCGGGGCGCTATTGCACTTTTTCGGATGGGAATGGGTGAACCTGAGCAGCATCCCGCTGCTGGCCATCGCGGCCGTGGCGACGTTGTGGTTCGCGCTCTCCAGGCCGCCGGCGGTGCCGCCGGCCGCGCCGGCGCCCGCCTAGCGCCGCGGGACATACAGGGGCGGGTTTCAAACCCGCCCGCGTCCGGCTACAGCACCGCCACCACCTCGATCTGGAACAGCATGTCGCCGCGCACGGGTGACTTGATGGCATGGCGGGCCGGCCGGTCGTGCTCGTCGGGGAACATCTCGAGCCAGGGCTTGTTGATGGCGTCCCGGTACTCTTCCTCTTTCAGGTAGACCGTCATCCGCACGATGTCGTCGGGGCTTCCGCCGGCCAGTTCCATGAACTTGCGGAGGTTATCGAACATCACCTCGGCCTGCCTGTCCGGGTCCGACGGGATTTCACCGGTGGCGGCGTCCCGACCCGAGATGCCGGAGGAGTAGACGATGTTGCCGATCCTGGCTCCCATGGGAATGGGAGCGTTGTGTGGGACGCCCGGCAGCTCGATGCTCACTCGTTTGGACATGGACTGGGTCCTTTCGTGTTGTCTCGCGAACCTCCGCTCAACCGGCGGCGGGCTCCAGGGTCTTCGTTTCTCTCGCCGTGATCGCCAACAGGACGGCGGCGATCACCATCACCACCAGGGTGCTGAGCCCCAGCGACCAACTGATGCCGATATACGCGCCGGCAAAGCCCACGGTTATGCCGCTGAAGCTCCGCAGCCCCTGGGCGGCCATGTTGTAGAGACCGATCAGGCGGCCGCGCAGATTGACCGGCGCCTCGAGCTGCACCAGCGTCTGCGCCATGGAGAGGAAAGCGAGGTTGAGGATGCCGGCGGTGAACAGGAACAGCAGCGCCAGCACGTACTGGGACGCGGCGGCGAATGCGATCATCGCCACGCACCACAGGATGGCCAGCACCATCGCGGTGGAGGCGCGCGCCTTCAGCAGCCCGCGCACTTCCAGCAAGAGGCCGCCGGTCACGGCGCCGGCGCCATTGGCGGCGAACAGCGCCGCGTACCCCAGGCTCAAATCGCCTGCCCCGAGCGACAGGGCGAACGCGGGCATCAAGGCCTGGAACGCGTTGCCCACGAAGAAGGCGTAAAAACCCACCAACAGGATCATGGACAGCAGGACACGGTTGTTCGAGGCGCCCCACAACGCCGAAAGCGCCTCCGACCAGCCTCCTCCCCGGCTCCGCCGTCCGGAACCGTGCCCGGTGTAGGGCACCAGCCGGCACCATACCAGCAGCGGAAGGTAGATGAGGGCATTGACGCACAGCGCCAGCGCGGGTTTCAGCAACAACAGGGCGCCGCCTCCCACCGCGGGGCCGAACAGGATCCCCAACTGCCGTCCCGTGGCCAGAAGCCGTATGCCGCTCTGCAGCGTCTCGGGTCCCACCACGTCGTAGATCATGAGCTGGCGCGCCGGGTTCCACAGCGCGCCGCCGAGACCGTGGAGGACCAGCAGAATGACCGAGTGCCACATCTCGAGGCGTTCCGTGTAGAACAGCAGCGCCCAGGCGAGGCTCACCGAGATGAACAGCGCCTGGGACCACTCCATGACCCGGCGGCAGTCGAAACGGTCCGCCAGCGCGCCGAAGTACCACGACAAGGTGAGGGCCGGCAGCCAGTGGCTGATGACCGCGAAGCCTTGAAGCGTCTCGGACCGGAATAGCTGGTAAACGATCCCGTAGCTAATGACGTGCTCGATGTTGTCGGCCATCATCGACAGCATGTTGCCGACGAAGAACCACGCGAAGTCCCGGTTCCGGAGCGCGGCGAACGCGGGCGGCGCCTGGGCGGGTGGGGGTGCGGGTGTGCTCATGAAGGGTCGAGGTTGTAAGACGAAGGTGCGACAGGAATCACTTTAGACGGGTTGCCGCCTCTTTGACAACCGGCCGAAAGAAAAGAGGGGGCAGCCTCCACGGCTGCCCCCTCCGATGGTTGACGAACCGGGGTGCCTACCGGCGGCCGCGGCCCTTCCTGCCCTTCAGCATGCGTTCCAGCAAGCCGTCCGCCTTGGCCAACTGTTCGGGGGTCAGGACCTCGCGAACTCCCAGCACGGCGTCGGTCCGTGCCTGCAGCAGGTCTCCCCGGATCTTTGTGATGGCGGCCACCTTGGCGTCGATCTGGGCCTTGTCCACGGTCTCCTGCGAAACCATTTCCCGGAGCTCGATGCCGGCGACCCGGGCGTCGGCGCGCAGGCCGATCCGCTTCTTTCGCGCGTCCGTGAGAACGCTCTTGATCTTCTTGACCTGCTCGTCGGTCAGCTCGAGCTTGCTGGCCATGCGCTTGACCGATCCTTCATGGCCGCGGCGTCCGCGCCGGCCTTCGCGTCCGCGCCAGTGCCGTCCGCGGCGCTCCTCGCCGTCGGTGCGGGCGATGCGGGGACCGTCGCCCCGACGCCCTTCACCCTGCTGGCTCCAGGCCACGCCGCCGGAAAGCCCCACCAGCAGCAGGGGTACCATCATCAATGCCGTGCGCTTGCGATTCTTCATTGGCCGTTCTCCTTCTTGTGTGAGTGGTTCGATCCGGATCGCTGTGTCACGGATTAGACGCCCCCTGGTTCCCGGGATCCCGTCAACTCCCGTCGCGCAGCGATTCGAGCCGGGAGATCATGCGCTCGCGTTTCTTCCTGCGCCGCTCGCGGAAGTTGTCGGTGCGCTCCTCCAGCTTGCGCGCCTGGGCCTCGTCCAGGGCGGCCCTGATCCTGCCGTGGAACTCGAGGATGATCCGGTCCGTTTCTTCGAGAGACCGGATACGTGCCTGGTACAGGCTCCGGCGGGTCTGGCCCAGCAGCGGGCCGATCTCGGCCATCTGCCGGTCCGTCAGGTCGAGCTCCCGTTGCAGCATGCGGATGTACCGGCCGCTCGACCCGTGCCGCCGGCCGCCGCGCTGCTCCTTGCCGTCCCCGGCGTCATGCCAGGCCCGGCCCCACAGGTGCCTGACCGGGTAGATCTGCCCGACAAGGGCGCCTCCCATCAGCCCCAGGAGGAACACGCCCACCACTGCGATAAGGGCTTTGCGTTTCATGGTCTCCGAGCTCCTACCCACGCGATCAGCACCGCGTCGGGTTCATCCGCGGACAACGCCTCCTGGCCCGATGCGTTCTCCAGCATGGCTACGGTGGCGGGGACCGGTTCCGGGTTCTCCGGCAGCATGTCACGCCACAGGCCCACGCCGCCCAGACACAACACCACCAGGACGAAGGCTGGGGCGAGCCGCCGGCTGAAGAGCAGCAGCGCGTCGCTGAGCGACGAGCGCCGGCTTTCTTCCTCCCGGATTCTGGCGATCACCCCCGGCCATGCCGGCCGTTCAGGGGCGGGCGCCGGCGCGGCGGAGAAGAAGCGCCGCCAGAGCCGTTCCTCCTCGAGGGCCGCGCGGCAGGACGCGCACGACTCGGCGTGTTGCCTGTGCGTGTCCGGAATCGTCCCCGCGGCCATCGCGCCGGCGGTTTCCAGCCATTGCCTGAAATTCTCACAGGTCACGAATCACCTCCGACCAAGACATGGGGGGCCAACGTCTGCCGCAGACGCTGGCGCGCCCGGGCATGGCGCGATTTCACCGTGCCCACCGAACACTTCAGCATGCCGGCGACCTCCTGATAGGAGTGCCCTTCCATGTCCTTCAAGGTTATGACGACGCGCAAACGATCGGGCAGACCCGCCACGGTGCGGGTCACCAAGCGGCTCACGGCGGTCTCCGAGGCTTCCTGCTTCTCGTCGTCAGGGGGCTCTTCGGCGGAGAGGACGTCGCGCAAGCCCCGGACGGCCTCTTCCCCGGGCTCTGCATCCAGGGAAACCTTGCCCGCTTGTTTCTTGAGCTCGTCCCGCGCGCGGTTGATGGCGATGCGGGTGATCCAGGTGCCGAACGCCGCGTCTTCGCGAAACTTGCCGAGCGAGAAGTACGCCTTGACGAACACCTCCTGGACCACGTCGTCCACGTCGCCGTGATCCGGCCCGAGGAGCCTCCCCACCAGCCGGTGCACGCGCGCCTGGTGACGTTCCACCAGGAGCCGGTAGGCGTCCGAATCGCCGTCCCGGACCCGTCGCACCACGTCCCTCTCCGAGTCTTCCAGGGTGAGGGGATAGGGTAGCGCTCCCGTCATCCTCAATCGTCTACCTCGCTCCAATGGACTGCTTCATTAATTTAGACGATAGCGGGTTCCCGGGAAACGGCTCCGGCCGCCCTTGTCGTCGACGCGGGTCAAGCACGGAAGGCGGGGAGAACGTCGCGCGCTATGCGGCGCATCTGCTCGGGTTGGTGCTTCGAGGCGAGCACGATCTGCATGGTGCGGACGCCGGCAGCCGCGAACTCCTTCAGGCGGTCGATGCACTCTTGCGCCGTGCCGCAGATCACCCAACGGTCCACGCTCTCGTCGTCGAAGGGCATGCGGTGGTAGGCCACGAGCATCTCCCGGGCCTCGTCCCGGGCGGTCCGGCGATTCCGGCCCACGTTGATCCAGCAGTTCATGGCCGGATGGACGGCGCCGGCAGGGCGCCCGTAGCGCTCGGTGGCGGCGGAGGAGATTTCCGCGTAACGCTCGGCGTACTCCGCGGGACTGATGTGGTTGGTGAGCCAGCCGTCCGCGAGCCGGGCGACGCGGTCGAACGGCCCGGTGTGCTTGCCGGCGTCGGCCGCCACGAAGTGGCCGTAGCGGTAGTTCTCGACCCGCACCGGGTTGTAGTGGCCGGCGGCGATCCAGATGGGCGGATGGGGATGCTGTATGGGCTTGTATCCCAGCGATACGTCCCGGTAGCGGTAGTGCCGTCCTTCGAAGTCCACGGAGTCCAGTGTCCAGAGTGCCTTGAGCACTTCCAGGCACTCTTCGAAGACCTTGCCCCGTACCCGCCGCGGGAAGCCGGCCACCTCACACTCCTTGGAAAGCAGCTCCGGCGGACCGGCGCCGGGGCCGACGCCCATGATCGTGCGCCCCTGGGAGACGATGTCCAGGGTGGCCCATTCCAGGGCGGTCACGACCGGATTCCTGAGGTGCGGCTGCAGGATACCGGTGGCGACCTTGATGTTCCGTGTGCGGGCGGCGATGGCCGTCAGAGTCACGATGGGATCGTAGCGGGGCTTGGCCAGCATGCTGTCGCCGACCCAAAGGGAATGATAGCGGAGCTCTTCGGCCTCCACCGCCAAGTCCAGCAACTCCTCCATCGAGAAGCCCGGCAGGAACACCGAGGCGCGGTTGTTGGCGTAGAGACCGAAGTTTAGTGGCATGTAACGTCCAATACGAGACCAATCTGCTGGTCTTTTTCGCTGTCGGCCGCGTTGCTCTTCCTCGCGTGGTACCCGCCACTGCTCGTCATCGCGCCTTGCCGACAACGAAAAATCCTGCGCATCTTGGTCTCGTATTGGACGTTACATGCCACTAGTCGAGCCGCGCCGGCCATACCGTTTTGGAAAGGGGTCGGTCAGTGGCCTTTAACCGGCGCTGCCATCCGCTGCTTCGACGGGCCGTGGATCAACCGGTGGCGTTGGCCATGGCGACGCGGCGCACCACCGGCCGGGCCAGGCCGGCCACGGCCAGCACCAAGCCGACGATGTCGGTCATGGCGCCCGGGGCGATGAGCATGATGGCGGCCGCGAACACGACGATCCGCTCAAGCGCCTCGGTACGATCCTTGAAGTCGCCTACCAGCGCGTAGGCGTTGAGGATCACCCCCGCGACCGCCGTGGCCGTGGTCAGGATGATGTCCACGGGATGGCCCCGCATCAGCAGCGGTGTGCCGAACACGAAGGCGTAGGGGAGTATGTACACGGGCAACGAGATCAGGCCGGCGAACAGACTGGTGCGCCAGAAGTCGCTGCCCGCCACGGTGGCGCCGGCATAGGCGGCCAGGGCCACGGGTGGCGTCACCATCGACAACATGCCGGAGAAGAAGATGAACAGATGCGCGGCCATGGGCCACACGCCGACCTTGATGAGCACGGGCGCCACCATCAGCGCGAGGATGATGTAGGCGATGCTCGTGGGCAGTCCCATTCCCAGGATCATGGAGGCGAACATGGTCAGCAGCAGGATCAGCGTGAGGTCGCCGCCCGCCATGCCGATCACGAGACCGGAGAAGCGCGTGGCGAGGCCGGTCATCAGGATGGTGCCCATGATGATGCCGACGCAGGCCACCGCGGTGCCCAGGGTGACGAAGTCCCGGCCGGTGCCTTCGAAAACCTGGATGCCTTTCTTGACGGCGGTCAAGGCTCCGCCCGGGACGGCCGAGACGAAACGGCCGCGGTCCTGGAAGAACAGGGTGATGGCGGAGATGCCCACGCCCAGCACCGCAATCACGGCCATGGCCCGCAACACCGCCTGGACCGGCGACATCCGCAGCAGCAACAGCACGATGAGCAGGCCGATGCCGGCGATGAACGTCAGCCCCTGAGGCTCGCGTATCACTTCCCTGACCCTGGGCAACTCGTTCGGCGGCAAGCCGGTGAGCCCGGAGCGCAGGGCATAGAAGTAGACCCCCGCAAGCACGCCGATGAAGTACAGCACCGCCGGGATGAAGGCGGCCTTGACGATCTGGAGATAGTCCACCGCCAGGAACTGCATCATGAGAAAGGCCGCGGCCCCCATGACCGGCGGCATGAACTGTCCTCCGGTGGAGGCGGCCGCCTCCACGGCGCCCGCCACGTGGGGCTGAAAGCCCACGCGCTTCATGAGCGGGATGGTGATGGAGCCCGTGACCATGACGTTGGCCACCGCGCTGCCGCTCACCGATCCCATCATGCCGCTGGAGACCACGGCCATCATGGCCGGGCCGCCGCGGTATCTTCCCACCAGCGAGCGGGTGAACTCCATGATGAACGCCAACGCGCCGGTGGCTTCCAGTAGCTTGCCGAACATCACGAAGAGGAACACGAACTTGAAGGTGATGTAGGTGGCGACGCCGAAGACGCCGTTGCCGGACAGGTAGACCGTGGTGACGATGCGGTCCAGGTCAAAGCCGCCGTGGCCTCCCACCCAACGGGGCAGGTGCTGGCCGTAGAAGACGTAGACCAGGAACACCAGCGCGGTGACCACCAGGGCCCAGCCGACGATGCGGCGGGTGGCCTCGAGCACCACGAACACGCATACGATTCCCAGCACCAGATCGGTCTGGGTAACGATTCCCGACTTGAAGGCGATCTCCTCGTGCTCGATGAACACGTACCCGAAGGTCGCCATGCTGAGCGCCAGCCAGAAAAGATCCACCGCCACCTGGGCGGGCCGCTCGCGTTCCGTTGCCTGGGTGAGGAACACCAGCGCGAACAGCACCAGCAGGAACAGGCTGCGTTCCTGAAGGGGCGGCAACGGACTGAAGGCGTTATAAACAGCGTACGCCGACAGTCCGATTGCCAGCAACCGAGTGATGTTGCGGCCTATGGCTTCCAGAGCCCGGCCTCCTTCCAGTAGCGCACGGCGCCGGGATGGAAGGGCACGTTGATGTCCTTGGTCAGCACCGCCGGGTTGGCCTGGGCATACTTGAAGTAACGCACTTCAGCGGCCATGCCATCGAAGTTCGCGTGGATCAGCTTGGTGACCTTGTAGACCAACTCCGCGTCCGCGTCTGCCCGGACGTAGACATGCGGGCCGCCGATGTCCACGGTGTCGATGTCCTTGTCGAAGGTCGGGGTGTCCTTGGAAATGCGGATCCGCGCCATGTAGGGCAGTTCCTTCAGGACCTTCTCGACCGCTTGCGGCTCGGGCCCGAAGTAGGCCGCGCCCTTCTCGGCGTGGAGCCGCAACGCTCCGGGGATCGGGCTCAGGCCGGCCACGATGCCCGGCGTCGCCACGATGATGCCGTCGCCGAGTTGCGTGTACAGGTCGCTCATGCCCGCGTAAACGGGCTTGATGTCCTTGTAGGTGAGGCCGTGGGCCTTGTACAGGGGCTTCAGGAACGCGTCCCAGGTCCGGCCGGTGCCCACGCCCACCCGGTTGCCCTTGAGGTCCGCAAACTTGCGGACCGGGCTGTCGGGGAGGGTCATGTAGGCGAAGGAGTGCGGGTACAGGCCCAGGATCGGTGCGATGGGGTGTTTCTTGTCGAAGCCCTTGAGCCCATGGTAGCCGGGATAGCCGTTGTTCGAGGATATGATCCCCATGAAGATCTGCTTGCGGTCAATCAAACGGATGTTCTCGCGTGAGCCCTCGGTCACCGCTGCGGTCACCGGGATCTTGAGCTTGTCCTCAAGCAGCTTGGCGATGCCTCCGGCCATGACGTAGAATCCGCCGCCGATGCTGGCGCCGCCCACCTCCAGGCTGGCTGGCAAGTTCTGCGCGGTCGCCGGCTGGGGACCGGACGCCCATGCCACGGCGGCTACCAGCACCGCCGCCAGCAAACCCTTGAGTCCTGGACGCTTCATGGCTTACCTCCTCAGGAGTTCGTTTCCGAGGCGGGGCAACGGACCGGAGACGTACCGTCCGGCGCGCCTCCGGTCCGCCTGCCCCGCTAGGCTCGGGTTCGGATGCGGCCTACTTCTTCCAGAGGCCGGCTTCCTTCCAGTAGCGCACCGCCCCCGGATGATACGGAACGCCGATCTGGGTGGTGAGTACCGCCGGATTGAGCTGGGCGTACTTGAAGTAGCGCACGTCCTCCGCCAGCTTGTCGAGGTTCTGGTGAATCATCTTGAGGACATTGTAGACCAGCTCCTCGTCGGCGTCCGCCCGGACGGTGAGCAGGGGGCCGCCGATGTCGAAAGTCTCGACGGCCTTCTCGAAGGTGGGCGTGTTCGCCGGAATGGTCTGCCGCGTCATGTACGGAAACTGCTTGACCATCTTGTCGACCGCCTGAGGCTCCGGCGGCAGGTACCTGGCGCCCTTTTCGGCATGCAGGCGCAGCGCCGCGGGGATCGGGCTCAGCCCGGAAACCATGGTGGGCATGGCCACGATGTTGCCGTCGCCGAGCTGCGTGTAGAGGTCGCTCATTCCCGCGTACACGGGCTTGAAGTCCTTCTTGTAGGTCAGGCCGTGGGCTTTCATCAACGGCACCATGAAGGCGTCCCAGGTCCGGCCGGTGCCCACGCCCACGCGGTTGCCCTTGAGGTCGGCGAACGAGTTGATGGGACTGCCGGGCAGGGTGTGAAGCGTGAAGGCGTTGGGGTAAAGGCCCATGACCAGGGCCAACGGGTGTTTCTTCTTGAAGGTCAGGACCCCGTGGTACGCCGGGTACGAGTTGTTCGACGCGATGACGCCCATGAAGATCTGCTTGCGGTCGATGAGGCGCACGTTCTCGCGCGAACCCTCGGTAACCGCCGCGGTTACCGGGATCTTCATCTGCGCTTCCAGCAGCTTGGCCACGCCGCCCGCCACCACGTAGAAGGCTCCGCCTATGCTGGCGCCGCCGATCTCCAGGCTTTTCGGCATCTCCGCAGCGGTGGCCCGCTGCGGGCCCGCGGCCCACGCCATGGCCGCCACCGCGACCGCAACCCATAACCCCTTGAGTCTCGGACTTCTCATGCAAGTTCCTCCTGACTTGGTTAGTACGCGACGGGACGGCGCACGGTGATTGCCAAAGGGTGCCCCGACGAATCCGCGTAAAATAGGATGGAAAGGATTCGGCAGTCAACCGGAAAATCTCAGAAGGGGCCGCCACGGTAGCCGAGCACGACGATCTCCGTCTTCCGGGGCAAAGCCGCCTTGCTGATGGCCAGCGAGCCGTCCGGCACGGTCCGCGTGGGGAAACCTTCGCTGAAGATCCGCACACGTTCGAGATCGTCGCGGTAGTGCATGGGGATGGCCATCTTGGGTTTGAGCTGTTCCACCACCTCCCGGGCGGTATGGGGCCCCATGGTGGTGCGGCCGCCGATGGGCACCAGCGCGACGTCCACTTTGCCGAACTGCTTCAGCAGCTTGGGGGTGAGCTTGTGGCTCAGGTCGCCCAGGTGCGCGACGCACAGCCGGCCGAGATCGTATGTGAACGCCGCGCCCTTGAAGAGGTCGCCGTCCGGGCGGCTCACGTAGATGGGCACGCTCTGCACAAGCACATCCTTCACCGTTGTCCTCACCTGGTTCCACTCGTACGTGTACTCCATTTCCCGGAGACCCCGGAGGATCAGCGGCCGGCCGCGCACGATGGGTATCCAGTTGTGGTTCTGATGTTCCCTGCCGATGGTGACGGCGTGCGCGGAGACGTCGGGCACGGGGTACCAGCCCGGCGCCAGTGGATCCATCACGATCCGCGTGCCCCGGCTGGTGACGAGTTGGAAGAAGCTGTGGCCGAAGTAGTGCAGGGTGGCGTCGGGCGTTGCGGCGTACGCCGGGCGGAGGAAGCGGCTCGCGAAGCTCTCCTCCTTGCATGCGCCGAGAAGCGCGCTATGCCAGAGGAGAAGGAGAAGAGCGAATGGTACCGCTATGAGGCGTCCTCTACGCATCCCTTCAAGCCCTTGCGGCAGACGACCGGAAGCCGGCGTCTGTTCGACGAGAGAACCGGACAAGCCCGGGAGCACGGCCATCTTCGCGCAATGCTTTCCGTTTGACAAGCCGCGTGTCCGTGCCCTAGAAGGGCGTTAAACGCGCAGGAGGGCGGGATGCCGTTCTTTCGATGCCCGCATGCGCCAGGCTTCCGCAGGAGCAAACCCGAGAGGAGGACATCCTTATGAAGGCACTATACTTGACCGTCGCGCTAATCTTTCTGACAGTGTCCGCGGCGTGGGGCCAAAGTGATACTCTCAAGAAGCTGGCCAATTACAGCGGGCCCGCGGCGGACTACGAGAAGATGTTGCACGAGGGCGCCAAGAAGGAAGGCAAGGTGGTCTGGTACACCTCGCTGGGCGGCAAGTCCTGGAAGACCATCAAGGCGGAGTTCGCCAAGAAGTATCCGGATGTGAAGATCGAGGTCTACCGGGCCGGCAGCAAGGACATCTCGTCGAAGGCCTTTGCCGAAGCCAAGGCCGGGAAACACCTCGCGGACGCCACCGAGACCACGCCCGGGATCATGCAGTTGTTCCGCGAGGCGAAGATCACCATGCCCTACACCAGCCCGGAGCATAAGAGATGGCCGGATGAGCACCAAATCAAGGCCAAGAGCGGCGGCGTGTGGTGGGTCACGGACCGCGAGTCCTTTATCGGGCTGGGCTACAACACCAAGAAGCTGTCCAAGGAACAGGCGCCCAAGAGCTTCGACGACCTCCTGAACCCGGCCCTCAAGGGCAAGATCGTCATGAGCATTCTGAGCACCGGCGACCGGATGATCGGAACCATGCTCAAGGTCAAGGGGCGCGAATACGTCGAGAAGCTCAAGGCGCAGGAGTTCAAGCTCGCGAAGATCTCGGGCACGGCCACCCGCGACCTGATCATCTCGGGCGAGTTCCTGGCCTCGCCCTCGGTCTTCCGCAACCACGCGCTGGTGAAGATCAACGAGGGGGCGCCGCTGGGATGGAACGCCCTGGACGAAGTCCCGACCAACGCCGGAGGCTCCTCGTTGTTCCGCAATGCGCCACATCCCCATGCCGCGCTGCTGCTGATCAACTTCGTCCTGAACGAGGGACAGCAGATCCTGCAGAAGTTCTACTACGGCATGGCGTGGAAGGACTACCCGTTCAAGCGCGTGTATCCCGAAAGGGGCTTGAGCGCGTCGCAGTACAACAAGAAGCTCAAGGAGTGGAACAAGCTGCTCCGTGCCATCGGCCGCAGGGGTTGACGGTTCCCGCGGATCCGTTCGTTCCGGGATCGTTGAGTCTCGAACCATTGTGACAACGTAATACACGGGGGCAGGGCACGGACCTGCCCCCGTGTTGCGCTGGGTGCGGATGACCGGAATGGCGCGTACAGGCCGGTCGAGGAGTTCGGCATTTGAGTAGAGACCAGGCAGCTCTTGATGGGTCCGGAACGGCCACCGGTGGTTCCAGGACGTTTCTCGACATCTTCCGTCCGAGCAGGCAGGGCCGCGACTATCCGCTCTGGTTGTTCATCCCCTGCGCGCTTGCGTTGCTGTATCTCGTCGTTCCGCCACTCGTGTTCATCATTTACACGAGCTTCGTGCCTTCCATGGACTCCGGGATCATCGGCCTCACCTTTCATAATTTCTTCAACATATTCGAGTCCCTGGCGCAGTTCGAAACCCTGGTCTGGAACTCCCTGGTGTTCTCCGTTGGGAGCGCGTTCTGGGCGCTGTTGTTCGGAACGGTGATGGCGTGGCTGGCGGAGCGGACCAACGCGCCGTTCCGCATGGTGGCCTACGTGGCGGCCTTCGTGTCTTTCGCCGTGCCCGGGCTCATCAAGGTGATCGGCTGGATACTGCTGCTGGGGCCGGAGGCCGGATTCATCAACCTGTCCGTGAAGTGGCTCATTGGGTACGGCCCGATCTTCGACATTTTTTCCATGAGCGGCATGGTGCTGGTGGAAGGGTTCCTGTGGACGCCCATCGTCTTCCTCCTCATGGCGACGCCGTTCCGGTCCATGGACCCGTCCCTGGAGGAAGCCGCGGTGGTGGCCGGGAGCACGGATTGGCAGGTGTTCTGGAAGGTCACCTTCCCCATGGCCACGCCCAGCGTGCTGTCGGTGCTGATCCTCACGTTCATCCGCAGCCTGGAAGCCTTCGAGATCCCGGCCTTGGTAGGCCTTCCCGCGGGCATCGAGGTCATGACGACCCAGATCTACCTTGAGCTGAGCGAGGGCTACATACCCGAGTACGGCAACGCCAGCGCCTATTCCGTGCTTCTCATCGGCGTGGTCGGGCTGTGTCTGTGGCCGTACTATCGCGTCACCCAGCACGCGCACCGGTTCACCACCATTACCGGCAAGGGGTTTCAGCCCCGGCGCAAGGACCTGGGCCGGTGGCGCTGGCTGGGCGGCCTGGCCCTGCTGGGCCTGCCGGCGCTCCAGCTTCTGCCGCTGACCGCGCTCATCTGGGCGAGCTTCATGCCCTATCTGATCGTGCCCTCGTGGGAGGCCCTTTCCCTGTTCACGTTCAACAACTACGTGGAGGCGTTCAGCGACGACAAGATCCTGCGCTCCATCATGAACAACCTCACCATCAGCATCGTTTCCGCCACCGCCTGCGTGGGCGTGGCGTTCATCACCGCCTGGCTGGTGACGCGCTCCGCCATCAAGTGGCGCTGGACTCTGGACCGGCTGACGATGATTCCGCTGGTGTTTCCCGGCATCGTCATGGGAGTCGCCGTGCTGCAGACCTACCTTACGGTTCCGATTCCGGTCTACGGCACCATCTGGATCATGGTCATCGCCTTCTCCGCCCGCTACCTTCCCTACGCCATGAGGTTCAGCCAC
Source organism: Candidatus Binatia bacterium (assembly GCA_951813575.1). GTDB lineage: Bacteria > Desulfobacterota > Binatia > UBA9968 > JAJDTQ01 > JAJDTQ01. The sequence continues at coordinate 1,106,546 of OX638375.1, read as the reverse complement.
GCGGGTCTCATCGGCATCCACAAGGAGCTGGAGGAAAGCGCCACCACCAGCGGCGCGAGCTGGGGCAACGTGGCCCGCAAGATCATGATACCGCTGATGATGCCGGCCCTGTTCGCCGGGTGGATCTACATCTTCCTCATCACCATCCGGGAGCTGTCCGTTGCACTGCTGCTCTACAGCCCCGGTTCGGAGGTGATCTCCGTGGTCATCTGGGAGCTCTGGGAGAACGGCGCGGTGGGGACCCTGTCCGCCTTCGCCCTGGGCATCAGCGTAGGCACCGTGCTCATTGCCAGCTTGTTCTACAAGCTCAGCCGCAGCCACGGCCTGGATGTCCGGTAGCTTCGGAGCGGTCTCCGACATGCCCGCGAGAGACACGCCGCCTTTCCGCGCCGACCACGTGGGCAGCCTGTTGCGCCCGGGCGCGCTCAAGGAGGCCAGGGTGCGTCTCTTGGGGCCGGATACCGCCGAGAGCAACCTCGGCCCCCACGGCAATGAGGAGTTGGCGCACATCGAGGACGGCTTCGTCCGGGACGTCATCACGCTGCAGAAGCGCGTGGGCCTGCGCTCGGCCACCGACGGGGAGTTCCGTCGCCGTAGCTGGTTCAGCGAACTGATGATGACCTGGGAGGGCTTCTCCGCCACCCGTCAGGGCGCCGCCTCCCCCTTCAGTTGGCGCAACGAGGAAAACCGGCAGCAGGACTTCACCGTGGTGTGGGTCAACGGCAGGGTGCAATGGCGCCCCAGCGCCATCGTCCGCGCCTTCGAGTTCCTGAAGGCCAACACCGACGCCGTACCCAAGGTCACCATCCCCGCGCCGCCGGTTGTATACTGCTTCGCCGGCGGGGACCCCGGGGTGCTGGGCTCCGCCTATGACGACATCGACGCGTTCTGGGAAGACCTGGTGGCCGCCTACCGCCAGGAGCTGGCCGCCCTGGTGGACGCCGGTGCGCGTTACATCCAACTGGACGACGTGGCCATCCCGTTCCTGTGCGATCCCTCCTACGAGGATGTGTTCCGCTCCTGGGGCTCCGGCCCCCAGGCGGTCCTTACCGAGTACGCGCGCCGCATCAACCAGGCTCTGGAAGACCTGCCCGACGACGTCACCGTCACCATGCACCAGTGCCGCGGCAACCGGGAGGGACTGTGGGCCGCCGCCGGCGGCTACGACCCCGTGGCCGAGGTGCTGTTCAACGAGATCAACGTCCAGGGTTATTTCCTCGAATACGACACTCCCCGGGCCGGCACCTTCGAGCCCCTGCGCTTCGTGCCCGCGGACAAGGTCGTGGCCTTGGGCCTGGTCTCCACCAAGGGTCCGGACCTCGAAACCGCCGACCACCTCAAGCGCCGCATCGAGGACGCCGCCGGTTACGCCCCTCTGGAGCGCCTCGCCCTCGCGCCCCAGTGCGGCTTCGCCAGCTCCGTCAAGGGCAACCCACTCACCGAAGCCGACCAGGAAGCCAAGCTCGCGCGCATGGTGGAAGTGGCCCACGACGTGTGGGGAGATGCGTAGGCTGTCAGCTGTCCTGTTGACTTTTTGTTCCTCAACGTTTACCAGGGCGCTCGGTCGAGCTCGGCGAGCAGCTTCTCGGCGAGTTCTTCCACCGTGTTGTAATCGCAAATGATTTGGAAGTGGAAGAACTCCGCGGGGGCTTTCTCGATGAATGAATGCGTGGCGTCAGGCTCGAACTTTGTCAGTGTCCTTTGTTCTTTCTCAAGGCGCCTGACCTCGACATGATCTCCGCGTCGCCTTGCCTCATCAATCAGTAACTCAATAGCGTCATATTCCTTCAGCTTGTCCGGAGGGATACGATAGGGTGGAATATAGAGAGGAATGCGGTGTGCCAAGGCATGCCGTTTGTTGTCCAAATGCTGGAGCCAAGGTTCAAGGCTCGTTAGGTAAGTGGTAAATTCGGGGGACAAAGATTTGCGGACAATTTTGTCGCCCTTCCGCAAGCCCACACAACGATTTGGGAGTGGTCCTCCGCCATCGTCGGTTACGTTTCGTTCGTTGACCCAAATGTGCGCAAGATCGTCAATGCTTCCAAACAAGTTGAATACGAAGGCTTGCAGGTAGATTGTTGCGTCCAAGATGTCTTGACGATCGGGCGGCTCTTTCATGTGGGGCGGTAGTCGTGCAAATACGCGCTCGATGCAATGCGTCAGTATTCGCAGACGACGGGACAACCCCTGGCACGCGTATTCGCGTGACTTGTCGGTCTTGAAAGGCCTCGTCACACACTGCTGCACCAACACATCGCGCCTTTGCTGAAGGTTGGAGTATGCGGTCCAGAGGCCTTCCAGCTGCTTGGGTGTGTAACCCATCAGTTATCGACGGATGTGCTGCGAAGGGTTAGGGTAGACGCGCGAAGGCAACTTCGCGATGAGAGGTTGGCAGCCTGGAGGAGGTCCGACGCGGTGCAACAACCAGCCGTTCAAGCCTTGACGCTCGCCTGTCGGGCGGGATCATCTCTCAAGCAGGTCGATGAATGGCTCTCGACCCAGGCCGACATCTTTCTGAATTTTCGACATCAGGCCAATGCCAATCGTTTCGTTGCCATGGACAGGTATCACCGTGGTCCGTCCATCCAGGTGCTTCATGATGACGTGGCTTCCTCGTCGTCTGGCGGCGCTGAAACCAACTCTTTCCAGAGATCGTACCATATGAGCGCCCGTCACCCGCGGCATTTTCCTCATACGGCTATTCTCTGAATGCCGACCAGTTCAAGCGGCCCGGGGGCATCTTCGCCGTTGACCTCAAGCCAAAGGCCGATTGCCTCTTGCATCCGTTCCAGCAGTTGATCGATGGACTTTCCCTGACTGTGACACCCTGGAAGGGCGGGAACGCTCCCTACGTAGTAACCGTCTTCGTCCTTCTCGATCACGATTGTGTATTCAGTGCTCATCGCGTCCTCCGGCGGCCTAGTATGCGATCGTGCGCTCAACCGTTGGGTGTAGTCTACAGCAGGACCACTAGTGTGCAAGTAGAAGCGTCGCGGAGAAGTTTATCCGCCGTGGGCTGCCATGGCCCAGAGTGCGCGTCCCGTCGGCCCATTAGGTCATGCATCATGAATCCCCGAATGGGTACCGGAGTGGGTGCCGGTGGCGAGGTGTGTGCGGGAGCGCGTCACTTTACGACAGACCATGTTCCTTGTACGTAGAGTAGTTACTCTATTAGGGCACATGGTGCTGCGTTTGGGAACGCTTGGTTAGTCAAGGTCGTCTCAACTGCTTGCGGGAGCCATCATGACCACACGGGTTGCCATCAACGGATTCGGCCGTATCGGCCGTCTCAGCTTGCGTGCCATACTGCAGAGACACGGGGAGCGTCTCTCCGTCGTCGCCATCAACGACATCGCGGCCCTTGAAGTCGGCGCGCACCTGTTCAAGTACGACACGAACTACGGCACTTTCCCCGGCGAGGTAGCGGCCGGCGAGGGCGTTGTGGAGGTGGACGGCGCCGCCATCAGCGTCACTCATGAACTGGATCCGTCCCATCTGCCCTGGAAGAAGTTGGGGGTCGACGTGGTCATCGAGGCCACCGGTGTCTTCACCGACGCCGGCGCGGCATCGGCCCACCTCCAGGCCGGGGCACGCAGAGCGGTGATCACGGCGCCGTCCGGCAACGCGGACATGACCGTCGTCCTGGGCGTCAACGATTCCCGGTACGACCCCGAAAAACACCGCATCGTCTCCAACGCATCCTGCACCACCAACTGTCTGGCGCCGGTGGCGAAGGTGCTCCACGACCGCTTCGGCATCGAAAGAGGCATGATGACCACGACCCATGCGTACACCGGCGACCAGCGCATCCTCGACGTGGCGCACAAGGATCTCCGGCGCGCGCGGGCCGCGGCCATGAACATCGTGCCCACCACCACCGGGGCCGCCCGCGCCATAGCGCGCGTCATTCCCGAGCTCGAAGGCAAGCTGCGCGGGATGGCGTTGCGGGTGCCCACCGCCACCGTCTCGGTGGTGGACCTCGTGAGCGACCTCAGGAAACCGGGCACGGCGGACGACGTCAACGCCGCCCTGGCGGAAGCCGCTGAAGGGCCCATGAACGGGATACTGGATTACTGCGACCAGCCGTTGGTCTCGAGCGACTTCAAGGGGAATACGGCTTCTTCCATCGTCGACGGACTCTCCACCGTCGCCGTGGACGAGAGAATGGTGAAGGTCCTGTCATGGTACGACAACGAATGGGGCTACAGTTGCCGTGTGGCGGATCTGGTCGCCATGATGGCCGAGAGAGAGGCGGCTTCACAGTGAAAAACGGAAGTGCGACGAACGACTACCCCCGCCACACCCGGCCTTCCTCGACACGAACCTCATAGTCGCGCACCGCTCCCTCGGGCGTAATGTAGCCGCGGTCGAGGTCGCGCTGGATCAGCTCGACCTCGCGCTCCTCCGGCGGCCCCCAACCGCCTCCGCCGCCAGTTTCGAGGATCACCCGGTCGCCGGGTTGGAGCTTGTAGTTCTGGGCCTTGCCCATGGTCTCGATCTCTCCCGTTGCCTTGATGATGGTGACGCAGCCCGTTTTCGCCGCTTTTCCGCCGCGCACGCCCCAGGGCGGACATTTCCTGCGGTCGAGGTTGGTGTTGAGGGTGCAGGGGTGGAGTATTTCATACTCCTTTCGGAAGCCGAGCCCGCCCCGGAACTTCCCGGGCCCGCCCGAATCCTCGCGCAATGAAAGCGAACATACGCGGAACGGCAGCAGGGACTCCTGCAGTTCCATGGGGATGAGGCGCGTGTCGCCGTGAGCCATGGTCCGGAACGGCCCCGCGCCGTCGTGTCCGTCGCCCGCGCCCCAGCCTCCGTGGCCGCTGTCATGGCCGTGAAAGCGACTTCCGTCGGCCCGGCGGCCGTGCATCATGAACCCCGAATGGGTGCCGAAATGGGCTCCGGTCGCGAGGTGCGGGAGCGCGTCCGAGAGACAGTTGATGACCGAATCGATGACCGTGGGAAAGGGTGTCGAGTAGTTGGACATGGGCGCGTCGGGCCGTGCGCTCAGGATCTTGCCCTCCGGCAGGATCAGCTTGAGCGGGCGAAACACGCCTTCGTTGGCCGGCTCGCGCGGGGCGATCAGGTACTTGAACGCAACTCGCGCGGCGGTGACGCCGCCGCCGAAATAGCCGGAGTTCAGCGGTCCGGGGACCTGGTCGGCGAGCCCCGAGAAATCGATGGTCATTTCCTCGCCGTCGACGACGACCTTGACGCGGATGGGCACCGGCTCGGCGCCCAGGGAGTCGTCGTCCAGGAACGCTTCGCTTTCGTAGGCCCCGTCCGGGATGTCCCGGATGCGCGCGCGTGACGACGCTTCGCCCTGGGCCATGATTGTCTCCACCGCGGCGAAGTAGGTGTCGGCGCCATACTTGTCGGCAAGCGCGAGGGTGAGGTCGCGCCCCAGGAAACAGCCGGCGAGCTGTGCCGAGATGTCGCCCATGACGTCCACCGGCATCCGCGTGTTGTTTTCGATGATGCGATAGACTTCCTCGACGGGTTCCCCTTTCGACCAGAGCTTGATGGTGCGGAGCTGCAGTCCTTCCATGAAGATGTCGGTGGAGCCGTGCATCACCCCGCCGATATCGATCCAGTGGACGTTGAGGGCGAAGAACCCCAGCAACGTCGCGCGCTCCGGGCCGCCGTAGATGGGCGTGTGCATGACCGTGTTGTTGAGGTGCTGTCCCTGCACGGCCGGGTGGTTGCAGACCACCACGTCGCCGTCGAAGAGCCGTTCCCGGCCGTAGATCTTCAGGCCGTCACGCACCGCCGTGCCCACGGCATCGGCGACGAAGGGCGGCATGCCCCCGGTCGACTGGGCCACGAGCTGCCCGTTCACGTCCACCAGCCCGACGGCGAAATCCTTGTACTCGTAGACGTAGGAGCTGAACGCCGTGCGCGTGATGTTGGCGTCGATCTGGTTGGTGATGGAAACGACGCCGCAACGGATCACCTCGAGGGTGATGGGATCGATGCGAGGCGCGGTATCCTTGGACCGGGTGGCGGTGCTCTTGCTCATCGTTCTCCCATGGTTCCACTTCTCGTCATTCCCGCGCAAGCGGGAATCCAGGAAGGGCGGGGGGGGGGGGGGGGGGGAGCACGGCTGCGCGCCCATCCTCGCCGCCCTGGATTCCCGCTTCCGCGGGAATGACGGATTGCGGCTAGCCGCAACCGATACGGATTTCGCCCATTCGGCCGATTTCGAAGCGGTCGCTCGGCCAGATGAGCGTCGTCGAGCCGTACTCTTCGATGATCGCGGGCCCTTCCGCCGCGAACCCCGGTTCCAGCGCGTCGCGGTCGTAGATGGCGGTTTCGAGCAGCCCTCCGGCGCCGCCGAAATAGACTTGGCGGATTTGGGCGTCCGATGCCGTCCCGGACGACGCCCTCCGCCGCAGGTTCGCTATGTCCGGCCGGCGCAGCCTGGCGAAGGCCGAGAGATGCAGGGCCTGAAGCTCCGTCGCCGCCTTCGAATCGGCGTGGCCATAGCGCCGCTTGTAGTCGCGCTCGAAGGCTTCTCTGATCTCGATCACGGTGTGCAATCCGGTGATGGGCACATGAATGTTGTGCCGTTGTCCGTGGTAGCGCATCTCCGCCTTGCGCTCGAAATAGACGTCCCCGGAGCCGAAGTCCCGGGCAAGGGCATCCGCGGCGCCGGCCTCCATCTTCCGGAAGCCGGCGTCCATCCCGGCCGCCAGCGCGTCGTCGAGGATGCCGGTGAAGGTCTCCGACGTGTCGATCCGTGCGTCCGCCAGGAGCATGCCGATGGCGGAGAAATTGCCGGGTTCCGGCGGGATGACCACCATCGGGATGGACAGCTCGCGCGCCAGCGCGGAGGCATGCAGCGGCCCGCCGCCGCCGTAGGCGAACAGCGCGAAATCGCGCGGGTCGAGTCCGTGCTCCACCGAGACCTGGCGGACCGCGCCGGCCATCAGCACGGTGGCGATGGAGACGATACCGTCAGCCGTGCGGATCAACCCTTCCTCGCCGCGGTAGCCGAGCGGCGTCGCCGTCTTCGCGGCGATGGCGTGGCGCGCCGATTCGAGTCCCAGGGTCAGCTCGCCGCCCAGGAAGCGGTGGGGGTTGAGCCGCCCGAGCACAAGATTCGCATCGGTGACGGTGGGCTCGGCGCCCCCGCGCTCGTAGCACACCGGCCCGGGGGTCGATCCGGCGCTTTGGGGTCCGACGTGGAGCCGTTTCTGGCCGTCCAGCCACGCGATGGAGCCGCCGCCCGATCCGACCTCGACGACATCGATCACCGGCCATTTGATGGGGAAACCCTGGACGTAGCCGTTCACGTAGTAGACCGACTCCACGGTGAAGCGCCCGTTCTCCACCAGGGCGCATTTCGCCGTGGTGCCGCCCATGTCGAAGGCGACGACGTTGCGGATGCCGAGCGCCTCGGCATAGGCGCCGGCGCCTATGCAACCCCCGATGGGGCCGGATTCCACCAGGCCGATGGGTTGGCGGCAAGTGCGGTCCACCGACAGCAGACCACCGTTGGAGCCCATCATGAACAGCGACCCGTCATAGCCCTTTGAGCGGAAATCATTCTCCAGACGGCGGACGTAGGCATTGACCTGCGGTCCGACATAGGCGTTGGCGGCGACGGTGGAGGTACGTTCGTACTCGTACCACTCGCGCGTGAGCTCGGCGCTGTGCGTGACGTACACCCCGGGCACCAATCGTTTCAGGATAGCCACGGCCTGTTCTTCGTGCGCGGGATCGAGATAGGAGTTCATGAAGAACACGGCCACCGCCTCGATTTCGAGCCGCTTGAGGTCCTCCGCCACGGTTTCGAGTGCGCCGGTGTCGAGGGGCACCAGCACCTCGCCGTTGGCGTCGATCCGCTCGGGCACCTCGAAGCGGCGCTCGCGCGGGATCAGCGGCTCGTCCCGCTGATAGTGCAGGTCGAAGGGGTCGGGCCGGTTGGCCCGGGCGATCTCCAGAACATCACGAAAACCCGCCGAGGTGACCAGCGCGCACTTCGCGCCGCGACGCTGGATCAACGAGTTGATGACCAGCGTGGTCCCGTGATTGAGGAAACGGGCCTCGCCGGGCGCCAGGTTCCCCTTCGTGAAGCAGTCGAGGATCCCCTCCACGAAATTGTCGTAGGTCGTGGGGCTCTTGGTATACGTCACGGCGCCCGTCTCGTGATCGAACGCGACCAGGTCGGTGAAGGTGCCTCCGATATCCACCGCGACGACGTGGGGCATCAGTTTCTCCGGCACATGAGATGGACGTTGGCTCAGTCGCGAAGCGCCTGCCGAGGGGCTCAGCCCGACGCGTCCAGGATGATGAGCTGCAGCCGGTTGCCTGCGGGATCGTAGAGGTAGACGCTCTTCTCGCCGGGGGCGCGTTGCGCGGCGCGGAGATCGCCTTCGATGTAGGCGCCGTGGGCCTCAAGCTTTTCGTAGATCTCGTCGTACTCCTCCACCGAGGCGACGCTCATGGCGAGATGCGCGCCCTTGTACCGCAGCTTGCCTCCGGGGTCCGGCACGTTGTCGGAATCGGGTCCGGAGAATCGCGAGCGTTGGGAAAGCTCGTCCACCTTCTCCAGGAACAGGAGCTGCCCCGAGCCGTTCTTGAGGATGAGCCGTCCGTTGCCCAGCTCGCCGGAGTCGCGGCAGATGATCTCCATGCCGAGGGCGCCGGCGTAGAACCGTTCCGCTTGGTCGAGGTCGGTGGCCTCCATGGAGAGGTGGCTGATGTCCTCGTAGGCGATCACGATGTTTCCCCCTGCTTGCGGACCGAGAATTCGAGGATGTTGTCGTCGGCGTCCCGCACACGGATGGTGCGGTGGAGCGGGACCTCCGGAGGGTAGGTCACCGGTCCTTCGTAGGGAACGTCACTCCGGCGCAACTGCTCCAGCAGTTCGTCCATGGCGTCTTCGGTGAGCAGGAAGCCGATGCGAGGCATGGCGGCCTTGCCTTGCGGCGCCAGCGGTTCCTGCGCCAGGCAAATCTCGAACCGGTGCTTGCCCATCTCCACGAAGGACATCACCGGGAAGCCCTTGTAGAGCCGGTGGGTGTTGAGGTTTTGGATGCGCAGCGGCGTGGCTCCCAGCAGGTCCTCGTAGAACCGGTGGGCCCGGGGAATATCCTCGACGACGAAGCCGCAGTGATCGAATGTCCGGATCTGAGCCATGGTTGTTGCCGCTCCTCCCGCGAACCGTCACCACAGGGTGCCGGAGCCGTGGGCGTCGTGGGAAACCGGGGCGAGCACCTGGTAGGGGTCGCCGTAGGCGGAGGCTGCTTCCAGCACCTCGGGATGATGCAGGAGGGAGCGGTCCAGCATGCCCTGCTCGTGCACGATGAGGCGGTCGTCGATGTACAACCGGGCGTTCATGACCGAGCCGTCGATGTGGCGGAAGTCGGGGTGCTTGCGGTCCGTGCCCAAACCCACCCACGGCATCTTGCTGATGAGCTCCCAGTGCATGGGGTCGTCGATGCCGTGGCGGATGGACGCCTTGGGGTGGTAACCGAACATGATCTCCACCATGCGGTTCGATCCGGGGACGTTCTTGAAGAGCTGCCGGCATTCCTCCGCCAGTTCGCCGCCCTCGGCTTCCACCACCTCGCTGTTCTTGACCACCCACTTCATGGGCGCGGGCAGCGCGCCGGCCACGCCCTGGACGCAGCTCAGGTAGACCTCGCCGTCGGCCTTGCCGCTGCCGTTGAACACCCCACAGCGGCCCCACGGAAAGTGGCAACGTCCCGGCGGGTCTCCGGCCCGGAACTGCATGCCGTAAAGGCGGCTGCCGTCGTAAGTGGCGGTCAGATGGCTGCCCAGGTCGTCCTCGATGCGCACCACCTTGCCCGCGGCCACGACCTCTCGTACCTTCTCGGCGAGCTTCCACAGCACCGGGTTCGGGAACCGGGCGTAGTCCCGCGCCAGCAGCCCCGGGGTTCCCTCGAAGTAGATGAAGTAGGGCTTCATCCGTTGTTCCTTGAGTTGGGTCCCGCTTTCCTCGCGCTTGCGCCCCATGGCCCGGTGGTCCGGCGTGAAGGTGATGAAGACCGGCCACACCCAGATCACCACGTCGGACGCTTCCATCGCCTGCAGGACCGCTTGGGGCACACGGCCGTAACGCGAGATGGGTTCCGTAATCAGCGACATGGGCTCGGCGCCCATGAACCGGAGCCCGGCGGTGATGGCTTCCATCGAGGAAGTGTCGCTGCGGCGGTCCGCCAGCAGCAGCACCTGGTCACCGGCACGGATGTCGGAAGCCTCGATCATGTTCTTGACCCCGTCCATCATGTCGGCGATGTCGTATTCGATCATGCGTGTTCCCTTCGCGTCGCTGAAGCGACGGCTCAGTGTGGCAAGCCTCGGTTCTCCCCTACCTGCAGGCGGTTGCCGAAGGGGTCGTAGAAGTAGACGGTCTGCATGTCGGGCTCGTGCCAGGGAATCCGGTCGCCGAACGGACTCCAGTACCGCTCGATGTTGGTGAGCCGGGAGACGAATGCGTCATAGGCGCCGATGGCCACCTTCACGTCCACGTGGGGGCCGCGCGGGTAGTGGCTCCGCTGCGTCATCTCGGGCACCTCGCGCAGGATGAAGAGCTGTCCGGTTTCCTGTATGGCCAGCGTCAACTGGCGGTCTCCCGGCACCTGATCGCAGTCCGCGAGTCCGAGAGTGTTCCGGTACCAGTCCGCCGCCTGTGCCAGATCGGTGACCTCCAGGCACACGTGACTGATGCGGCACAACCCGAGATGCCCTTGCCCCGGGTCGTGGCAACGCTGGTCGTCACGGCGCACGGACAGCTCGTAGGCGAACTCGCCGGGGTCGGTGAGCCAGAGCGATCCGGCGATGGGGCTTGACGAGGGAAATGCCACCGGTCCCTCGACGTCGACGTTGCGGCCGCGCAGAAGCTCCGCCGCTTCCTCGAGCCCCTTTTCATTGAGTTCCAGTCCCCACACCTGGCCTTCCCTGGGGCGGATGGGTTTGGGAATGGGCTGACCCTGCAGCGCGAAGCCGAAGCCGTGGTGGTTGGCCAGCTTGAAGAACGCCATCTCGGGGACCTCGCGGTTGAGGCCCCGCAGGTTGGCGTTCACCAACCGCCGGAAGTCGGCGCCCAGGACCTGCGTGAGGAAGACGATGGATTCGCCCAAGTCGTTGGTGGGTATCACCCCGTGGTCGAGCCGGACAACGGGAGCGCCGGTCGTGCTCATGGTTCCATCCTCCGTCAGTCGGTTTGTCGAAGTTTGTCGTCCTGAGCGTAGCGAGGTGAAGTCGAAGGACGACATTCACCGCTACGGCCGCGCGTACTTGTCCTTGCGCGGCCCTTCGGCGGTGTGCGCCGCGCGCGCCCATTCGGGACGGTAGCCGTCCTCGGTCACCGCGGCGGTGGTGTAGCCGCCGTCCACGTACAACTGCTCGCCGGTCACGAAGTCGGATTCATCGCTGGCCAGGAAGATGGCGCCGCCCACCAGATCCTCCGGTTTGCCTAGCCGCCCGAAAGGGATGCGCCGGCGTCGTTCCGCCCGCTCCACCTCGTGGGGGTAGGGGATGGACTCCATGCCGCCGTGCACGAGGCAGTTCACGTTGACGCCGTAGTAGCCCAGCGCCTGGGCGATGGCTCGGGTCATGGCGTCCACGCCCGAGCGCGTGGTGCACCATGCGGCCGCCTCTCCGGAGCCCAACCGGCCCACGATGGATGAGAGGTTGACGATCTTGCCGCCCCGGCCCTGTTCGGCCATCTGCCGGCCCACGGCCTGACAGGTGAGGAAGAAGGCCTTCAGTCCCAGCGCCATGGCGTGGTCGAAGTCGGCTTCCTTGAAGGTGAGGAAGGCCTGGTTGTGCGCCATCCCGGTGCCGTTGAAGAGGATATCGATGCCGCCGAGATCGTCCACCGCCCGGCGGACCATCTCTTCCACCGCCGCCTTGTTGGTGACGTCGACCTCCAGGGCCAGCGACTTCCTTCCCAAGTCCTTGACCTGTGCGGCCACGGCTTCGGCCTTGCTCCCATCCTCGTCCACCGCCACCACGTGGGCGCCTTCCCCGGCGTAGGCCGATGCCACGAGGCTGCCGATACGACCACCCACTCCAGTCACCACCGCGATCTTGTCTTCAAGCCTCATCATGTTGCTCCTTGCCGGTCAGACCTTGCTCGGGTCCCACCCCTGCGCGCCGGACTTGGCCCAATCCGGACGGAACCGGTCGTCGGTCACCGCGGCCACGGTATAGCCGCCGTCCACGTACAGCACCGTGCCGGTGATGTAGGCGGCGTCGTCGGAGGCCAGAAACACGGTGGGTGGGCCCATGTCCTCCGGGTGCTCGGTACGGCCCAGGGGCAGGCGGCGAAGCCGCTCCAACACACCTTCCGAATAGGGCGGGCGTTGCGTGTTGCCCCGCGCCACGCCGTTGACGTTGATGCCCCAGAAGCCCAGTGCGTGGGCCATGGAGCGGGTCAAGCCGTCCACCGCGCCGCGGTCGGCGGCCCAGTCCACCGCCTGTCCGGGCCCCAGCTTGGCCACGATGGACGTGAGATTGACGATCCTGCCGTAGCGCCGCTTGACCATCTCGTTGGCCGCGGCCTGGCCCGTGAGGAAATAGGGCTTGACTCCGCGAGCGAGGGTGTCGTCGAAATCCTCTTCCTTGAAGTTCAGGAACTCCTGGTGATGCGGGCGCGCGGTGGCGTTGACCAGGATGTCGAGCCGGCCGTACGTCTCCACCGTGCGCCGGACCATGGCTTCGACTTCCTCCTTCTCGCGCAGGTCCACTCCCAGGGCCAGGGCCTTGCGGCCGGCCGACCGCACCCGCTCCGCCGCGATGTCCGCGTCCTCCTGCTTCCAGTCGGCGCATACGACGTCGGCCCCTTCGGCGGCGAACGCCTGGCTGATGACGCTGCCGAACTCGGCGTTGGCCCCGGTTACGATGGCGATCTTGTCTTGCAGGCGCATACGGGTCTCCCAACGGGTCTGTGTTGCGACCGCCTCCGCGGGAACCCGCGCGAGAGCGGTCGGTCCGCTTGTCGATACAACTGCACATACTGCGTTGCCGGCTACCGGTCAAATCCCTTCGACGGGCGCAGGACAGGCGTAGTGGAACCAAGTTGAAGGGCGGGTACCCGTCGGCGCCGCACCGTGTTGCCAAGCGCGCGTCCCGTGGTGTATCGTCCATGCGGAAAACGGCCCGGGCATCCGCTGCCCGCGTGCCATCAAGCAACGGGAAGGGAGACCGACCGCGCACCACCGCGGCAAACCCTGCCCGGGAGGACAACCCATGGCCACCAAGGAACAGATCGAAGCCGCCGAAAAGAGAGTCTACTCGCAACAACAGGTGGGCGAGTTCATGACTACGTGGAAGGACTTTCCCAGGCCCGGACTGGCCGCCTGGTCGGAGCGGAAGAAGGCCGGCTTGATGAACACGGCCCGGAGCACCCGCTACACCCCGAAGTTCCGTCCCTTCGACATGCTCAGCGTCCCCAACCAGTCGCTGGTGGTCCTGCAGAACGACAACCACCGCATCGGGGCGGAATGCGTGGTCGGGGTTCAGGACTCGTTCCACCGCTACGTGGACTGCGACATGGTGTACTTCCAGTTCTGCGGCAACACCACGGTGGAGACGGAGTTCGGCGTTTACGAGATGGAGCCCGGCGAGGTCATGCTGGTGCCCGGTGGCATCTCCCATCGCTCCATCGGACGCAACGATAGCCTGCGCTACTTCTGTCTCAACCGTGAGGCCGTGGACTACGTCCTGGACGAGGAAAAATACACGAGCCATCAGAGCTTTGTCATGACTCGCCACAACGGCCCCAACTGGAGTGGACTGGAGGCTGCCAACGGGGATGTCAAGGATCGGGTCACCGAGAAGATGCACTTCTGGGACGACGGCCCCGACGATCTCACGGTGGTGGAACGCGACTACGACTCGTTGGTGGGTGTGTCCACCCTCAAGCCGAAACAGCAGGAGAGCGGCATCCGCAAGCTGCGCGCGTTCGACCACTTCACCATGGTGTTGGGGAAGGCCGGCGGCGAGGCCGGGTTGCTGGCGTTGATGGAGTCGCAGAGCATGCGGGTACGCACCTACAACATGCAGGATGAGCAGTTCGCCTTTCACCGCGCCCTTCAAAGCGAGGAGGTGCGCATCCAGTTCCGCGGCGACGCCCTGGACCTGTCGGAGTTCGAGAACGTGGCGGTGTCACCCGGGGAGATCACCATCATCCCACTGGGCATCTCCCACAGCGTCATCAGCGTCCCCCCGGACGGCCAGGACTTCCTGCGCTTGAACTTCTACAGCAAGCTCCGGTGGTACGTTCCCATCGATCCCACCCGCCACGTCTTCAACAGCACCTTCACGGTGGAGACGACGGTTCACAAGGAAGCCGACTGGTGGCAGACCGCGGCCAACGGGTAAAGCCCGGGAGAGTGTCAGGACACCCAAGGAGGATCACGACATGGCCATCAAGGAAATCAATACCTATACCTTTATCGGGAACCTCGGGGGCCAGGAGCCGGAGCGGGAGTGGAAGGAGATCGACGAGGAGAAGGACGTCATCAACTGCACGGAGACGTTCGAGCGACCCTGCCTGTTGCTCAAGCCCCTGAGCGTGCTGACGACATCCTTACCCGGAGAGAACGGAGCCGAACGGCGCCTTCCGGTGCTGTCCAACGACGATGTCAGCATCGAGCTCGTCACCGGCGTCTCGGCCGAGCCGGCCCCGGCTTCGCGGGACCGGCACCTCGTGTGCGTCCAGGTCGCCGGTTCCGGTACCGTGCCCACCGCGCGGGGCGACTTCGACCTCACCCAGGGCGACGTGCTGGCGCTTCCTCCCGGGACGGCCGGCCACAACCCTCATGGCGGCACCCGCCTGGTGGTGTATACCAGCAGGCCGCTGCACGTGGCCAAGGGTTATCCGGCACCGGACGAGCGCACCACCGTCGCGGAGTGTTTGCACCTTACGCCGGGGAACGTGCTCGAGGAGGTGGACGAAGGGGTGTCTGGAGGCAAGCACTTCGAGCTCATCGAGAACGAGGACCTGATGGTGGAGATGACCGTCCGGGCCGACTCGCAGCGGATCTATCACCGGGGTTTCAACCAGGACGAGGTGGCGTTCCAGTTGACCGGACAGCGGGGCACCCGTACCACCCAGGGCGAGTTCATGCTGGACACCGGCGACATGCTGTGGATCCCGCCGGGCTGCTCGCACCGGAACATCGGCGACATGCTCACCACCCGGATCATCCTGTACACCCGGAAACCGCTCGTGTTGTCGCAAGAATACAGCAGCCGGGCGGAAAGGGTGGCCGGAGCCGCGTAGGCGGGAACAGGGCTGATTGGCGCCTTCGACTTCGCTTCGCTACGCTCGGGACGCCATCCTCAGGCGCCGCCCAACTGAAGCGTACGCCGGCCGAAGAAGAAGTACAGCACCACCAGCGGGACCATGAAGGCCAGGAGCAGCAGCGATATCGCTGCCGCCACCGTGGACTCGCCGCGGGTGACGAAGCTCAAGACCAGCGTGGGCAGGGTCTGGTTGTCCTTGGCGGTCAGGAAGGCCGCCAGGGTCAGTTCCCGGTACGACAGCAGCGCGATCCAGATCCAGGCGTAGAGCGTTGCGGGCGCCAACAGCGGCACCAGGATGCTCCGCAGCACCCCGAAGGGCCCCAGTCCCGAGACATAGGCGGCCTCGTCCAGCTCCTTGTGGATCTGCAGCAGGGCGTTGTTGTAGACCCGCGTCGGGAAGCTGATGCGCGCGATCACGAAGACCACGAGGATGATGTAGACGGTGTTGTAGAAGGGGATGTACTCCGGGATCCAGAACAGCGCGATGACCAGGATGGCCACGGAGAAGATGAGGTTGGGCACCGCGTGGGGCAGGAACGCGATCATGTCCACCAGCCACGCGTAGCGGAACCCGGAGCGGATCACCACCCACGAGATGGCCAGCCCGATGAACAGCAGGATCGTGGGCACGGTCAATGTCAGGATCGCCGTGTTCTTGGTCGCCACCCAGAAGATGTCCCAGGGGATCTGCCGGAAGTTGTCCAGGGACACGAAGGCCAGCGCCCGCATGGAGAACGGCTGGAAGTAGGGCATCAGCGATGCCCACACCAGGGCCAGGAACGGGAACACCACCCCCAGCGCCAGCTTGATGCTGATGAACGCCCAGCCGGCGATCCACCACCGCCCCAGCGGGACGATGTTGGGACGGTAGCTTTTGCCGGTGACCACCGTGTAGCGGTGGGAGCGGCTGATGACCTTGAGATACCACCAGCTCAGCAGCAGCCCCACCACGATCATCAGCACGCTGGCGGCGCCGACGATGCTGAAGTTCGGCGGCCCCTCCTGCGGATCGGCCTCGTTGAAGACGAACGTGCTGAAGGTGAAGATACGGTTCGCCATGCCGATGATGGCGGGAACGTCGAAGGAGGCCAGGCCGATGGTGCCGATGTAGATGCCGGCGGCCAGGATGCCCGGCCACATGAGCGGCAGGGTCACGTGCCAGATGCGTTGAGAGAAACTCAGGCCATGGATCTGCGCGCTCTCCTCCAGGGCCGGGTCCATGGCGCGGAACGTCGCCGCCAGCATGATGAACGCCAGCGACGACAACCCCAGGCCCGAGATGAACCCCATGCCCGACACCGAGACGATGTTGATGGGCGCGGAGTCGATGAACGGCAGCAGGTCCATCAGCCAGTGATTGACCGTGCCGATCCTCGGATGGAACATGAACAGCCAGCCGAGGGCGCCGAACGTGCCGGGAATGACCGCGCTGGCGGTCATCAGCGGGAACACCAGGCTCCTGCCGGGGAGGTCGGTGCGCTCGGCGAGCCACGCGATGGGCACCGCGATGATCAGAGCGACAAATACCGTCACCGCCGTGAAGACGGCGGTGTTGTACAGCGCCCCGTAGACGAAGGGGTCCAGGTACAGGTCGCTGAAATTCTTGAGGGTGTAGACCGAGGAATCCAGCGGATCCTGGAACGCGATGTCCAGGATCACGACCAACAGGACGAGCACCACCGAGAGCACCGCGCCGGTGAACGCGATGAGCGCGAAGCGGGCGCCCAGGAAGCGTCCCAGGCCCGTGCCCGCGGCCCTGTCGACAGTTACGGCGGTGTCCACAACGCCGGCCTCTAGTGTGGTGTCTGGTTAATTCGCATCATAATCTGCGGGTCTTTTTCGCCGTCGGCTGCGTTGCTCTTCCTCGCGTGGTGCGCGCCACTGCTCGTCATCGCGCCTTGCCGACGACGAAAAATCCTCCGCATATTATGACGCGAATTAACCAGACACCACACTAGCGTCCGGTCCGGCAAAGCCGTACGATACGGCCGCCGGGCCGGCACGCCCTTCCGCCGCTACGCTACTTCTTTTGCCCCACCAGGATCTTCTTGTACTCGCTCTTCCACTTCTCCACGTCCTTCTTGACCTTCATGTAGGTAGGGATGCTGATGTACGGCGGCGCCACGCCCCGATCCCTCAGGTCCTTGGCGATCTTGTACATGGTGTTCTCGGGATAGTAGCTGGTATCCGCCACCTCCCATTTGCGGTTGAGCGCCTGTCCTTCCGGCGTCTGCATGAACACCATGAAGAGCTTGGCCGTGTTGGGGTACTTCGCCTGCTTCAGCAGGCCCATGTACGAGTGGCTGAGGTTGTTGGTCTCCTCGATGTAGGCCATTTCCAGCGGCGCTCCCTTGGCCTGGCCTTTCCAGACGTTGTTGGCGCTGCACATCATCGCCAGCCCGACGAACTCGCCGCTGGCGATTCGGTTCTCGTCGCCGCAGCCGATCAGGCCGACGATGTGTCCCTTCTTGACCAGCGCCGACAGCAGGTTCCGGATGCGCGTCGCCTTCTCGGCATCGAAGGTGCCCTGCTCGCTCACGCTCGCGCGGTCCCAGACCGCGGCGTAGGTGGTGGAAGCCAGCTTGCCCTTCCAGAAGGGGTCCAGCAGGTCCTCGAGCTTTTGCGGGACCTTGTCCTTGGGCACCAGCCGCGTGTTGTAGGCGAAACCGCCGATACGGGTATGCTCGGGGATGGCCCCGCCACCGGGCACGATGGCGTCCTCGGGCAGGCTCGGATGGAGCTCACGCCAGTTCTTCACTTCCGCGAGCATATTGGCCTTGAGCAGCCGCGGGATGGTCGACTGGGTGCCGTTGAAGACGTCCGTCGACGGTTGCCGTCCTGCCTTGGCCTCCTTCATCAGCCGGGCCGCGAAGCGGTTCTGGTTGGGGAAGTCGACGTACTCCCACTTCACGTCAACGCCGTACATCTTGTTCATGGCCGCGACGACTGCCCGTCTCGCCCGGACGTCCTCGATGATGGCGTGGGCGATGAGCGTCCCGCCCTCGGCCTTGGCCGCCTTGATCAATTCGTCGAGCGCGGCGGTCCGGTCCGCCGCCATGGCGGGTCCGGATGCCGCAAAGCAGAACAGCGCGGCGGCGAGCAGCGCGCTCATGGTTGCTGGGCGTAAGTTCCTCATGGCTTTCCTCCTTTGGTCGCGGCGCCCTCCCTTGGCAGGGCAGGGCCGCGGTGACTCCAGCTCGTTCAATCCAACACGATGTCCTGGCCGCGGCCTTTGCTCACGGCCTGTTCGTAGGCGAAGCTTGCTAACGCCACGTCACTGTACCCTCCCTGGGACTCCCGGAAAACCGCAATGTCGTCTTCCAGCCCCGGCGGCGGTCCTTCGCGGGCCACCAGTTGGCCCAGTTCCATGACGTCATCCCAGACGATCCGGTTCTCCAGCGACAGCCGGATGAGCGGCCGGTCGAGTTGGGTGTCGTAGTAACCCAGCTCGTGGTTCTTGCTCGATACCACGATCATCCCCGACCGGAGATAGGTTTCGTCGTCGAACTCGTTGGGACGTCCGCAGCCGAAGACGGGCTGCCCCGGCCGCAGCCACTCGCCGCGAAGTGCGGGCTCCGGCGAATTGGTGCTCACCAGAACGATGTCCGCCTCGGCCAGGGCTTCGAGCGGATCGGAGACGGCCGCCACTTCGATGCCGAAGTCCCTCGACGCCTGACGGGCGAAGGCTTCCCGCCGTTCCGCGCTGCGGCTGTACACGCGCACACGCTCGATGGGCCGCAGCCCCGTGGCGGCCTGGAGCAGCGAAGGGGCCAGCCGCCCGCTGCCGATGAGCGCTGCCGACCTCACGTCCGGGCCGGTCAGGCGGTCCAGCGCCAGGCCCACCGTGGCGGCGATGCGCAATTCGCTGAACGGGTAGTTCATGATGGAGAGGAGTCTGCCCGAGCTCATTTCGTAGATCAGCGCCACGGCGTCGCCGCCGGTGGGGCTGAGACGGATTCCCACGCGGTCGGGACGGCCTAGGCCGCCCGCCACCAGGCGGATGCCGCGGTCCATGAGACGCAGGGGCGGAATCGCATTCACCTCGCCGTTGGCCTGGTCGACGTAGATCTCTTCGAGCACCGCCATGGCGGTCTCGAGGTCCATCAGGTCCTCGACCTCAGAGCTCCGCAGCAGAACCGTCATTGTCGTGCCCAGCCTTGGAGGCGCCCGTCCGTGGCTCTGCCTTGCCGATGTCCCGTGGCATTTGCACTGGCTCCCTCACGCAAGCCGGGGCTTTAGCTCCTCGAAGATCAACCGCGTCTGTTCCGCTGGGTCGTCGGACGCAACCCGGATGATCAGTGCCGTGAGCCCGGACCGCGCGTACCCCCGAAGCCGGTCGGCGCACTCGTCGGGTGTTCCGAAAACGGTCAAGTGGTACTCGAGTCTGGCCCTGGGCTGGCGGAAGAAGGCTTCCATCCAGGCCCAGCCCTCGGTGCGCGCGGCATCGCCGTCCCGGTCCATGCGCAGCGTCGCGTAGAGGGCGGACGCGCCCACCGCACCCGGACGGCCGAACGACGCGGCGTATTCGTCGATCTTGCGGCGGTTGGCGCCGAACTGTTCCAGGGATGAGACCAAGGTCACCCACCCGTCCCCCAGCCGGCCGACGCGTTTGAAGCCGGTCTCGTTCCGGTCGGCGGCGATCCAGATGGGTATCCCGGGCTGTTGCACCGGTTTGGGCAGGACGCCGATCTCCTCGAAGCGGAAGTACCTGCCCTCGTATGCGAAGGACTCTTCCTTCCAGAGCCGCCGCATGATCTCTATGGTTTCGCTCAAACGTCCCGCCTTCTCGCCGGCGGGTACGCCGCAGGCCTCGAACTGCCGCTGGATATAGTCGCGCGTGGGCCCCACGCTCACTGCCAGTACCACGCGTCCCTGGGAAATGACATCCACGGTGGCCAGCGTGTGGGCCAGCAGCACGGGGTTCCGCAGCGCCCCGAGGAAGGGCACGGCGCCAAGCCGGATCCGCCGGGTCTTGCACGCCAGGGCCGCCATGGTGGTGAGGCAGTCGCCCCGGGCCCGGTTCAGGATGGTGACGCTGTCGCCCAGCCAGATGTGGTCGAAGCCAGCATCTTCAGCCTTCTCGGCTTGTTTCCACAACGTGTCGAAGGAGGCAGGCCCTTGGTCCCGGACCAAGTCCCGCGTATGCAGCAGCAGGCCGAGTTCCATGAGATTCGTGCTTGCCGTTACGACGGTACGGTGATCAGCTCCAGCTTGCTGGACCCCAGCCGCCGGGCGCCGTCGTCGGTCACCACCACCGTGTCGCCGATGCTCGCGTGATCCTTGCCCTCGGTCATGCGAATGCGGGGTTTCAGGATGAAGACCATCCCGGATGCGAGCTGGATTTTCTGGAAGCGTTCGACGTCGGCGTCGCCCATGAGCGCGGGTCCGTCGTCTCCCAGTCCGCGGGCGTGCATCATCGGGTGGCTCCACATGTACTTGCCGTCGCCGAGGTCCTCCACGGTCTTCATGTACGTGTCGAACAGGGTGCCGAAGGTCACTCCCGGTTTCATGGCGCCGAGGATGGCGTGAAAGCAGGCGCAGGAAATGTCCATGAGCTCCCGGAAGGTCGCGTCGGGCTCGCCCAGGAGCATGGGGCGTACCGCCTGCGCCGCGTAGCCGGCGTACTTGGCCTCGATCTCGTTGACGATGCGGTCACCGTTTTTGATGACGCGGTTGGTGGGCACGAAGGAGCTTTGGGTGGCGCCGGGCCCCGAGCCCAGGAAGAAGAGCGTCGGCAGCTCCCCGCCGCTCCGGAGCATCACGTGAGCCATGTCCGCGTAGAGTTCCTTCTCGGACGCGCCTTCCCGCGCCCCTTCGGTCATGGCGTCGATCATGCGCTCGATGATTTCCATGGAGCGTTCCATGCAGCCGATCTCCTCGGCGCTCTTGATGGCCCGGACTTCCTGCATCAGACTCGTGGCGTTCACCATCTCGGCGTCGGGAAACGCTTGCCGGAGGAGTTCCACCGTGGTGTGCGGCACGATGCCGTCCGGCGTCCGGATCAGTCCCGAGAGTCCGGACACGCCCAGCCGGCCGTTCTTGAAGCCCAGCTCCCGGAGCCGCGCCACCGCGTCCTCGGCCCATCGATTGCGGCCGTCCCTGACGTCCTCGACCCAGTCCTGGACCTGCTTCCACCAGTTGGCCCGGTTGAAGACATACGCCGTTACCGGTCCCTCGGCGGGAAAGATCGTGAACACCTCCGTGGCGAATCCGCCGATACCCGTTACATAGCGGGAGTCGGCCATGACCTGCTCCCAACGGCTGGTGTTGGCCGGCAGCAGCAGGACGTCCAATCCCGCCACGGCCATCTTTTCCCGCACGAGTTGGTGTCGGCGATCCCTTTCGGCGAGCGAGAGGCCGGGGATGAGGTCGGTGTCAGGCATGGTGTCGATCTTTCGTCTCGCGGAGGTGGGTGGCGTCCTTCGACTTCGCTTCGCTCAGGACGGACCGTTGTAGGGCAACGGAAGCCAACCCCATGACCGTTCGTCCTGAGCGAAGCGAAGTCGAAGGACGCCACTTTTGGCAAAAGCGGATTATAAGCTCCCCAAAGTACCTGTCAACTGACGTGCTAACCCCTTCTCGGGTTGGCGGCTTCCCTCGCTTTGGCCTCGGCCAAGGCAGGCAACTCCTCGAAGGTGACCGTCTCCACGTCGAACGCCGTGCCGCCCTGGGGGCCGAAGGAGTCCGCCTGCGGGTACATGGGATGGCGGAAGTAAAAGACGTAGCGCAGGAAACCGGGGCCGCCCGTGATGCGGTGGGCGATGCCCCGGGGCACGTAACCCATCTCGCCGGGGTCGAGCTCGTGCACGCCCCACTCGGTGTCGTTGGTGGCATGGCCGCGGAACTGGAACCAGATCTCGTCGTCGTCCATGCCCCGGTGAAAGCCAGCCTGCTGCCCCTCGGTGTTGTAGGTATCGGTGCGGAAGTCCTCGCTCTCGTATTGTTGGGGACCCGGTCCGCCGCCCTTGCCGGTCATTCCGGTGAAGTAGTCGAAGACCCGCATCACCGTGATCTCCCGCCCCTTGCCGCGCTCGAAAGTGACACAGCCCACGAGCTGGGCGTGGTCGCGTTCGATGACGATGGACTCCAGCGCCGGGTCCCAGAAATCGGTCACTTCGAGTATCCGCCCCTCACGCGGAGGGATGGCGACCGCTTGTGGGCCGGAGGGTTCGCCCTCGGCTCGGGCGCTAAACTCGGAATGGGTCAAAGGGTTGTCCGGGTCCAGGGTCGTGGCCACGGGCTTGTGGACCTTGACCACCAGTTGCCGGCAACCCGGGGCGCCGATCATGCGGTACGACACGCCCGCGGGTACGTGCAGGGAATACCCGGGTGACAGGTGGAACTCGCCGTACTCCGTCTCCGCCGCGGCATTCCCGGTGAACTGGAATACCAGCACGTCGTAGTCGGCCGGCCGGCGAAAGACGGGCTCCGGGCCGTCCGGGGAGTGTGCCTCGATGATCCCGTCCTGCCCCTGCCACAACACCGGGGGCCGCACGCCCTGCAGGCTCGTGGGTCCCTTGACCAGGTCGAAGGGCTTGATCCGCGGCATCGGGCGTCCGCCGCTGCGCTGCGTGCCGATCAGTGCGTCTTCATCCCGCTTGAACCATATGGGGCGTGGCGAGTCCCAATGAGTCATGAATTCGAACAACTGTTTGCCCATGGTGAGCACCCCTTCCCGGGAACCGCAAAGACGCGGCTTTACGAGCCCGTTACCGGACGCGAACACTAGTGGTGAGACAGGACACTAGCAACAACGGTTGCCGGCGGTCAATGTGCAGAATCGCCGTAACCGGCTTGGCTTGTGAGGGTATGGTGCGTGGTGTATGAGGGCCGGTATGGCGAACCTCCGGTTGACGGTGTCGTGCGGTGACTATGATCGTACCCGCTTCCTGATCGACGGCAAGGTGGCCACGCCGGGGCTCGACCTCGACGTGATACCGCTTGTTTCCCAGGAGCGGCATGCGCGCTTCTCGCGCAACCTCGAGTTCGACGTGTGCGAGCTTCAAATGGGCGTCTACCTGGGTTGGAAGAGCCGGGGCGTGCCGGTGACGGCGATTCCGGTGTTCCCGCACGTGAAGTTCTGTCACGGCGCGGTGGTAGTCCACTCCGGCACCGGCATCGAGGCGCCGGAGGACCTTCGCGGCAAGCGCGTGGGGCTCCAGGCCCATTTCAACCCCATCGCCGTGTGGATGCGGGGGGTTCTCGAGCACGAGCATGGCGTATCCGCCGGCGAGATTGGCTGGGTGACCAATTCCGCCGAACAGGTGGCGCCGTGGCAGCCGCCAGAGTGGCTGCATGTCGAAAGGGCTCCCTCCGGGAGGCGCGTGCCGGAGATGCTGGAAGCCGGCGACCTCGACGCCTACATGCTGCCGACCCCGGGGTCTGCCTTCCGCGCCGGCAAGAGCGTGGGGCGCCGCCTGTGGTCCAACTACCGGGAGGTGGAGGCGGACTATTTCCGGCGCACGGGAATCTATCCGATCCGGCACACCGTGGTCATCAAGGACGAGATCCTCGATCGGCATCCGTGGGTGGCCTCGACGCTGCTGCAGGCCTTCGAGGAAGCGAAGACACTCGGACTGGAACACATGCGGGACCCCAGGCGATCCTTTCTGGCCTGGTATGGCGAGGCCCTGGAAGAGGATGAGAAGCTGCTGGGGCGCGACCCGTTTCCGTATACCGTGGCCGCCCAGCGGCACGGCCTCGACACCATGCTCCAGTACGCGGCGGAACAGGCGGTGACCACCCGCCGGCTGAGCGTGGAAGAGCTCTTCGTTCCGTCAACCCTGGGTTGATCCGGGAAAGAACTTGATGCGCTCTTTCGGCAGGGTGACGTACACCCGGTCGTTGATCGGCGCCTTCTCCATGGTCTTGATGTGCAGCAGGACCCCGGCTACGCGTATCTCGTGCACGGACTGATCGCCCAGGAACGTACGGGACACGAGCTCGCCTTCGAACTCGTTGTCGCGTCCGGTGGGCACGGGGCTGACCTCCAGATCCTCGGGCCGGATCCCCAGGGTGCCGGCGAGGCCGGCCTGATCCGCCCGCAGGGTCTTCAGGCTGCCCAGTGTCGTGTCGATGGTCCCGCCGCCGGCCGTCTGGGCATCGATCCAGTTGATGGAGCCGAAGAACTCGGCCACCACCCGGTTCGCGGGCCCCTCATACAGTTCTTCGGGCGCGCCCACGGAAACGATGGCGCCCAGGCTCATGACCGCGATGCGGTCGGCTACCACCATGGCTTCGACTTGGTCGTGGGTCACGTACAGGACGGTGATGTTGAGGCGTTTTGCCAGGTCGCGGATCTGTCCCCGCATATCTTCTCTCAGCCGCGCGTCCAGGTTGCTGAGGGGCTCGTCCATGAGCAACAGCTTCGGGTTCACCGCCAGCGCCCGCGCCAATGCCACCCGCTGCTGCTGGCCCCCGCTCAACAACGGCGACGGCCGTTCGGCATAGTCCTCCAGTTGCACCAGCTTCAGGGACTGGTAGACCCGTTCCCGCACCAGGGGTTTGGCGATCTTCTTCCGTCCGCGCGTCAGCGGCAACGCGACGTTCTGAAAGACGGTCATGTGAGGCCAGATGGCGTAGGACTGGAATACCATGCCGATCTGTCGGTCCTCGGGCGGCGCGCAGATCCCGCGGCTCCCGGAGAAGACCGTCGCGCCGTCGATCTCGATCTCTCCGGCATCCGGCATTTCCAGGCCGGCCACACAGCGTAAAAGCGTCGTCTTGCCGGAGCCGCTGGGGCCCAGGAGCACGAAGAACTCGCCCTCGGCGACTCCTTGCGTGACGTTGCCCAGAGCCTCGACCTCGTTGCCGCCCACTCTGAAGACTTTGCGCAGATTTCTGACTTCGAGCATGGGGGGCCTCCGGTTGGGTGCGGCCCTATCGGATCGGATGCCGCGCCAAGAAGTCCTGCAGTGCCGTCAGCGCGCCGGTGCCGTCCCAGAAGGTCATGTGCCGGACCCCGGGTATGAGCGCCAGCTCGGCCCCGGGTATGGCTTGGCCCAGTAGCCGCGCGGTGCCCACCGGGGTGCTGCCGCGCCGTTCGACCTCGTCGTCCTCGCCGCAGAGCACCAGTGTCGGGACCTTGACCTCCGGGGATCTGGCCAGGGCGTCCCAGCTCAGACGGGCGAGCTCGTGGCGGCGAAACATCTCGACCGTGGACTGTCCCGACCACAGGGCATCCGACAGGGCCGCGGCGGCCTCGCGGTTGGCGTGATAGAACGACGGGTTGAACGCCATACCGTCGTTGTCCACGTGGGACCGGATGTATTGCTCGAAACCCATCTCCTGGATCTCCCGGGCTGCATCGGAAGACAGTTCCCGCGGGTCGCCGCCGAGGGTCCTGGAGCCGGGGCCGCTGGCGGACATGGTGAGCGTGGCCACGAGGTCGGGACGCTGGATGGCCAGGGCCTGGAGGATCTGGCTGCCCATGGCGAAGCCCACCACGTGGCAACGCGAAATGCCGAGATGCGCCAGCAGCGCGGCGCAGTCCTCGGCGAATTGGGCGACCGTATAGCCATCCTCGGGTTGGCTGCTGCGGCCGGTGCCGCGGCAGTCCATGATCACGGTCTCCCAGTGTTGGCTCAGGGCGGGGACCACCTGGAGTTTCCAGGGGTCCGACGGCCACCATGACGCCGGCACGAACAGCACGGGCTCTCCGGCGCCTTGCCGCTCGTAGTAGATGTCCAGTCCGTCCAGCTCGGCTATTGGCATTTCAGTTCTCCGTTTTCTTTCCAGGTCGTAGCGGGACCCCGGGTGAGGCCGACCCCCGCGCCGCCACCGTCTCGTCCCAGCGACGATAAAACCCGCCGAGCGGTTTCGCAAGCCTATTCGCGGCGCGGCACGCCGGCGGAGGCGTCGGAACGCAGGAGCCGGAGGATCTCCAGCCGCGGGAAGCCGTCCACCGGACGCCTTTTCTTCTTTTGGTAATCCCGGATGGCGGCGCGGGTCTTGGGGCCGATGATCCCGTCGACCTCGCCGATGTCGTATCCCCTCGCCGCCAGAAGCCGCTGCAGTTCCTTTCGTTCCGGTTCCGCGATGGAACTGACGCCGTCGGGCCAGCTCAGGACGGTCTCCCTGCCTTGCAATCGGTCGGCGAGATGCCCCACCGCCAGCGCGTACTTGTGCGCGGGGTTGTAACGCATGATCGACCGAAAGTTCTGGCGCAGCAGGAACGCCGGCCCGCGCGCTCCCGCCGGAAGGTAGAGATAGGCCCGGTCCCGGGAATGGGGAAAGGCCCGGTTGTCGGCGCGCCGGAGGCCCGCACGCTCCCATTGACGGACCTCTCTTTCGTTCTTCGAGCCGGCGAGTCCGGCGTTGAAACCCTTCGGCAGGACCACCTGATGTCCCCAGGGTCGTCCGGACAACCAGCGGTTCCGGCGCAGGTAGTTGGCCGTGGACGCCAGCGCGTCCTGGGGCGTGTCCCAGATGTCGCGGCGGCCGTCTCCGGTGAAGTCCACCGCGTAGGCTTGGTAGCTGGTGGGGATGAACTGCGTGTGGCCCATGGCGCCGGCCCATGAGCCGGTCATCCGATCGAGGGTGATGTCGCCCGTCTTGAGGATCTTGAGCGCCGCCAGCAGTTGCTTGCGCCCGAACCGGGACCGACGCCCCTTGTAGGCCAGAGTGGAGAGCGAGCGGATGACGTTGCGCTTGCCGGGAAGCGTTCCATACAGCGTTTCCATGCCCCATACGGCCACCAGCACGTGTCGGTCCACGCCGTATCGCCGTTCGATTTCACCCAGGTCGGCGCGGTACTCGGAGAGTTTCCGGCGGCCCTCCCTGATGCGCGTGTCCGTGACCGCCAGCGCCATGTAGTGGGACGGCGGCAACACGAACTCAGGCTGCCGGTCGTTCCTTTCGATGACTTCCGGATCGGGGGTCAGACCGCGGAATGCACGGTCGTAGAGCGTCCCCGGGATGCCGTTGCGACGGGCAACCGTGCGGAAATCCTTGACGAATCGGTGGTAGGCCGCTTGGTCGGATGTCAGCGCTTGAGTGGCCGGCGGAGGGCCGGCGACGCCGCCGGCCAGAAGAAGGGCCGCCGCCAACACCGTACCTGTCCTCGTCCGGCTACCCATCACGGACACCCGGTCATGTGAACAGCTTGACAATGATGGCGATCAGGCCGGCCAGAATCGTGAGAGCGCCCCATGCCATCTTGCTTTCGAGCTTGGAGATATCCGCCTTGGTAGCCAGATGCGGCAGGGTGGTCTCAAAGGCTGTATCCAACCGGGTCATCCGCTCTTCCATTCCGTTCGCCATGGTACGTTTCCTGGCGGTAACTGTTACCGCTGCAGCTATGAAAATCAACAGTTTCAGTTGTCACCGTGGCGGTCCTGGCACCTGTTTGCCCAACAAATCCGCTCTGGTTATAGTTGGGGCTATACTGCCTTCCGCAGGCCTGTGCACCGTATTTCAGCCAGACGAGAGGAGATTTCAACATGCCCAGACCGAGCCCCATCCAGTGGCCGGACAACGCGAAGATTTGCGTCACTTTCATCATCCCCTGGGAAGTATGGCCCGACAACTACGCCACCCGCGGCTCGCTCCAGCGGGTCAGCCATCCGCTGCCGCCGGAGAACGCGGTCTTCAAGCAGAACATGGCCGCGGTCACCGAGCGCGAGTACGGCGACCGGGTGGGCATCTGGCGCATCATGGACATGTTCGAGCGCCACAACCTCAAGGCTACCTTCCTGATGAACGGGAAGAAGGTGGAGCAGTTCCCCGATGAGTGCAAGGAATTCCAGGCCCAGGGGCACGAGTTCTCCTCGGAATGCTACGAGCACGAGTACGCTTTCATGTACACCCGGGAGGAAGAGCGGAAGTCGATCCAGGACACCGTTGCCGCCTTCACGAAGGTGCTCGGAGCTCCGCCCACGGGTTATCTGTCGCCCGGTCACGCGTCCACGGACAACACCCTGGAACTGGTGGCGGAAGCGGGCTTCGTGTGGTGGGCCGACCCGCTCAACTCCGATATTCCGTATACCGTCGAAGCCGGCGGCCGGAAGGTCGCGGTGGTGCCCTACAACGTGCCGGGCTGCAACGACTACTCCACCTACGGCGGCGGGCGCACGCCCAGGGACCTGCTCCAGATCATGAAGGACCAGTTCGACTACCTCTACTGGGAGGGAGAGCAGGGGGCGCCGAAGTTCTTCGCGTTCAACCTCCACCCCTTCGTGTCCGGCGTGCCTTACCGCACCAAGATCATCGACGAGTTCATCAAGTACGCCAAGGGCTTCTCCGACGTCTGGTTCGCCAGGAGGATCGAGATCGCCAACTGGGTGCTGGAGCAGGGCTACTAAGGTCCTTGCGGTGGTCGCGGCGCCGCGGACCCGGATTGCCGGAACCGGCGCCGCCTCACCCGAGCTCGACGATCCTGCCGGACAACGCGCCGGCCGGATCGCTGAGCAGAAGGGCGGCTACCGCCGCCACCCGGGACACCGAAAGGGAATCGCCGTCGGCCGGATCGCGGGAACCGGTCCCCGTTTCGCCGCAACCGCATGAGCGTCCCGCGGTCCTCGAAACCGGCGCGGGCTTCAGCACGTTCATGGCTACATTGTCTTCGGCCAGCTCTGCGGCCACCGCTTCGAGCCAGGCCGACAGCGCGGCGCCGGTCACCGAGTGAAGCTGCCTTTCGACGCTGGTCCCCCGTACAGCCCACGGAACCATCCACAGCACCCGCCCCCATCGCCGGTCCCGCATTCCCAGCAGGAGCGTCTCGGTGGTTGCCCTGAAGCGGAGGAAGCCGTCGTCGAGGCGCTCCTTCCACGATAGCCGCTGCCTGTCTTCCAACACGGGACGCCGGGCTACCCCGAATAGCAGGTCGATGGCGCCGAAGTCGCCGGTGATGCGGTTGACGAGGGCGACGGCCGAATCCTCGTCCCAGGCGTCGATGCGATAGCCGGCGGTCCGGACCCCACAGGCTTGGGCGGCGTCGGACGCCACCCTCTTCGCCGCCCATTCCTTCCGGGCACAGACCGCCACCTCCGCGCCCTCGGCGGCCAGGACGCCGGCCACGGCGCGGCCGATGCCCCGGGAGCCCCCCAGGATCAGCGCCCGCCTGCCTCTGATGCCCAGATCCATGGCTTACGCCCGCTCCGGCCCACCCTCGCCGGCCGGAGTCCTGGCCCGCAGGCTGATGGGATGCTCCTCATGCAACGGACGGAAGCGGCTCATGGACAACCATACCCGCAGCAGGTGGCGACCGGGTCCGTGGTCCTCGGAGAACTCGGACCGGGTATGCAGGACCACGTGGTTGTTGAAGTACTCGACGTCGCCGGGCTGGAGCTCCATGGAAACGGCCACCCGGCCGGCCACGGTGTTGAAGGCGGCCAACGCGCGGGTCTGCGCGGGGGTCAACTCGGGAACCCCGGCGAGGCCTTGCGCCCGCTTGATGTGGACCGGATAGGCGCAGGCCATGAACACCTGGTCCCGGATGCCGAGGAAGGGAAGGCGCGTCCACTTCTGCCCGTGGTCCGGGTGGGGCTGTTGCAGCGCCATGTGGAAGGGTTGCATGAGGACCCGGAGCTCGTCCGGGTGCTCCTCCCGCATGATGTTGTACACGGTGACGGCGCTGGCGAACCTGCGAGTGCCGCCGCCGGAAGCGGGCCTGATGCACAGGAAACCGATGACGTCTTCGAGGTCCGCATGGAAGGGAAGCTCTCCGGCGGCGCGAAAGCCGAAGCCCTTGCGTCCCTTGGCGTCGGCGCGCACGTGGGCGAGTTCGACTCCACCCGGTTGCTCCATCGGGCAACCGAGCCCCCGGCTCAGGGCCATGAAGGCCTTGGCCGTGCCTTCCTTGCCCAGCTCCTTCACCGGGAAGCCGCGGAGGACGCGGAACCCGACACCTGACCTCAGCTCCTGCGCCGTCTGCTCCAACTGAGGAGCGAGGACCGGGAGACGCGGTCCTTCGCCGGCGGCGTTATCGTTTGCCGCGGCGAGCAGCTCGGCAGCCTCTCGCCCGGTGAAAGCGTGGCGCCACGCCTCCGATCGCGTGATGTCCTCCGGCGTCCATGCCGCCGGGTCCGTTGCCCTCGGCAACTCTTCGACCTTGTCGTTCATGAGCCTTGCCTCCCTGCGTGATGGCGTCATTTTTCCCGGAACGCGTCCTGCCGGTAGCCGCGAAGCGGCAGCAGGACGTAGTCGATGACGCGCTGCTTGCCCAGGATGACCGCCGCTTCCGCGGCCATGCCGGGCACGAGAGGGATCGTTTGTCCCTCCACCTCCATGTAGTCCTGGTCGAGCTGGATCACCGCCTTGAACATCGGGCCGGCCGTCGGAGGCGCCGCTGCCGCCGCGAGCGAGGGGCCGCCGGCTTGCGTTCCGGCGTTCACGGCGTCCTCGCCCAGGTGGCTGACCGTTCCCTGGAGCGCCCCGTACCGGCGGAAATCAAAGGTGGTGACCCTCAAGGAGACCCGCTGGCCCGGTTTGATGAAGCCGATGTCGGCGTTGGCGACCAGAGCCTCGACCCGTATGCCGGCGTTGCGGGGTACGATGACCATGAGGCGCGCGCCCGGCTCCACCATGCCGTTCTCCGTGTGCACGGCCAGGTCCTGCACCACCCCGTCCACGGGAGACAGCAGGACGTGCCGGGCGCGGTTCTCTCGCGCCTGGCGGATGTTCTGGCGCAAGACGATCATTCTCTCCCGCGCGGCGGCGAGGGCGGCGCGGTGTTCGCGGTCGAACTCGGAGCGCGTCTGTTGCCTTTGCGCCCGAAGGGAGGCGAGCGAGGCTTCGGCCTGGGCCAGCTCTTCCCTGCGAAGGGCCAGGTCACCTTTGAGCTCCACCAGCCGCTCCTGCTCCTTGAAGAGCTCGAGCCTGGAGCCGTGGTCCTTGCGGTACAGGGTCTCCCGCATCCGCGTCCTCTCGCGCAGAATGGGCAGCAACCTCTCGTATTTGGCAAGGCCGGCTTCGAGTGCCCGCAGCCGGGCCTGGCCTTCGGCGATCATGCTGTCCAGCTCCCGGAGGCGCGCGCGGTGGAAGGCAATCTGGTCCGCCAGGAGCCGTTCGTTGACCGAGACGATCTCACCGGGTGCATCCGGAGGCGGCCGGAACGGTTCGCCCCGGCGCCAGCCCAGGAGTGCTTCCAGGCGGGCGGCCTCCACCGTCTTGTTGCCGAGCTCCGAGGTGTGCTTGGCGACCTCCGCGTCCACCAGGGTGGAGTCGAGCTCGACGAGCACGTCGCCCTTCTTGACGACGCTCCCTTCCTCCACGGCGATCCGCTTGATCTTCCCCTGTTCGAAGGAACGGACGGTCTTCACCTGGCCGTGGGGAACGATGCGTCCCGAGGCCACCGCGGCCAGCTCCACCTCGGCGATGGAGGCCCATGCCAGCGCCCCGACGAGGAAGACGCAGAGGGCAACCAGCAGGACGGCATGGGGTCTATTCATCCCGTCCCTCCATGGCGCTTTGCGTGGCTCGCGCGGCCGGCCGCAACTGCAGGAGCTCCTGGAGCAGCACGGCCTCGCCGCGTACCATGCGGGCAAAGTATCCGTCGCCACGGGCCAGGTCCCCCGGCGGGCCCTGCTCCACCACCCTTCCCCGGTCCATGCAGACGATGCGGTCGGCGTAACGGAGGGCGGACAACCGATGGGCGATGATGATGGTGGTCCGTCCGCTCGTGAGCCGGCGGACGTTTTCCTGTATCCGCTCTTCGTCCTCCTGGTCCACCGAGCTGGTGGCCTCGTCCAGGATCAGCACGCTCTTGGAGTGAAACAGCGCCCGGGCCAGCGCGATGCGCTGCCGCTCCCCACCCGACAAGAGCGTGCCCCGGGCGCCGACCCGGGTGTCGTATCCCTTGGGGGTGCGGGTGATGAACTCGTGGGCGCAGGCTGCCTTGGCCGCGGCCATCACCCGGGCCATGTGGTGCTCCGCCGGCTCCAGGGCGATGTTCTCGGCAATGCTTCGCCGAAACATCGGATAGTCCTGCTCCACCGCGCCGATGTGGCCGCGCAGCCAGGCCGGGTCCAGCACGGCGGCGTCCGCGCCGTCCAGCAGGACACGCCCCTCCGCGGCGAGATGGAGCCGTTGGATCAGGCGGGCCACGGTGCTCTTCCCGGAGCCCGACGGACCCACGATTCCCAGGGTTTCGCCTGGCTTGATGTCGAAGGTCACCCCGGCCAGGGCCTCGCGGCGCTCGTCGGGATAGCGGAAACGGACGCCGTCGAACTGGACCGCACCCTCCAGGGAGGGCAGCGTGACGAGGTGGCCTTGCTGCCGCTCCGCGGGCTCGTCCAGCACGGTTCCCACCTCCCTGACGAGGCCGCGGAGCCGTGAGAAGTCGTAGGTGAACATGCAAAGACGCAACATGGGCTGGGAGAACCGCATGTTCACCAGGTTGACGGCGACGAGTTGACCCAGGGTGAGCTGTCCGTCCAGCACCATGGAGGCGCCGAACCAGAGCAGGCCCGCGCTGGCCAGGCGGTTCACGAACTGGTTGTACTGGGTCACCGAATCGCGCAGGTCCTGGGTGTCGTCGTCGAAGGATGCAGCCTCGTCCACCCGTTGAGTCAAGAAGGTCTCCTGGGGGTCCTCCCGGTGCATCCCCTTGACCGTCTCGATGCCGTTGAAGGTGTCGAGCACGGCTTCGTTGCTCTCTCGCCGGCTGCCCTTGGCTTGCCGGTTCCATTGCCGCAACGTGGGCATGACCACGAAGGCCGGCGCGATGTAGAGCGGCAGGCAGCCCAGGATGATCACGGACAGGGCGAGGCTGAAGTTCAGCATCAGCGCCAGGAACACCAGCACGAAGACCATGTCCACGAACACGAACACCACGGCGTTGGTAAGGAAGCGCCGCAGGTGGCGCAGTTCCTCGATGCGGGAGAGGGTCTCCACCGGGGTGTTGCGGAAGTAGAAGGAGACGGGCAGCTCCAGGGAATGGCGGATGAGCCTCGAAAGGAGCGATCGGTCCATGTCGCGCACCGCGTGGCGCAAGGCTTTGTGGCGGGCGCCGCGCAGGATCGCCTCGAAGGCGAGAAAGAAGACCAGGCTCGCGATGATGACGTCGAGGGTGGCGGCGCCTCGGTTGGATATGACCTTGTCGATGATGATGAGGAAGGCGAATGGGTAGATGTAGCCCAGCAGATTGATGAAGAAGGACGCCGCCACCAACGGTCCGAAGACGGTCTTGTGGGCGAGCAGATGCTCGGCGATGGAACGGAGAGTGAAGGCGCGGTCCGCGTCGGGTACCGCGTGGCCCGTGGTTCCGCCCACGGAAAGACCCGCCGGCCCGCCGGTCTCAGCCATGGTTGCCGCGCACCAGCACCAGGCCCTGCGAGGCGAGATGCTGGACGGTGGCCCGCCCGGCCGGTTCCGGCGCCGACCATTCCGTGGAACGCTCCAGCAGCGCAAAGGCTTCCGGCGCGAGCTCCATGACCGTGGGCCGTCGCCGTCCGCGAGAGGCCAGGACGGCGACGCCGACCGGTCGCGGCATGACCGGCTCGCCGGAACGGCCGGGCTCGAACAGGGGACGCACGTCGTGCCCGCAACGGACGAGCACGGCGCACGGGTGGGTGCGGTAGCGTTGAGAGGGCGGGTGGCTCGGGCACTCCGCGAGGGCCGCGGTTTCCATGGTCGTGGGCCGGAGCGTCCGGGCGCGGGACAGGGCCAGCTCCACGGCCGCCACGTCGGCTGCCCACGCGGGCGTGGGCGGTTTGCCGGCCCAGTGCTCCATGAAATGGTCGAAGAATCGTTGTGCGTCCGGATGGCGCTCGTAGGTCTCGGGTGGACGCAACGCGGCAAATTCGCGTGTGATGGCCGAGAAACCGTGACCGAGCAGGGCGGCGGTACGCTCGAAGGTCTGGCGAATCCGTTTGATCCGCTTGTTATAGGAGAACTCCGCCTCCAGCCGCAGCCGCCGGACGTCCATGCCCCGGAGGTCAGGGTCGCCGGCCGCGGCGCTCAGCCGGTCCGTGCCGAAGATGAACGCCTCGCTGGTCAAATGGCGGAGCAGGTGGGTCTGTCTTTCAATGAGCTTGTTCATGGGTGTCGGGTCCTTCGTTCTCGGTGTATGCGGCTTGTAGCCGGATGCGCGCCACGTCCGCCAGGAGTTCCTCGCCCCGGTCGACGTCGTTGTCGCGTTCCAGGATCACCGTGCGCGGGCGCTGCCGGCGGAGGGCGTGGGCCAGCAAGTCCAGTGCCTGCTCGGGCACCGGGCTGCTGTGGTTGTCCGCATGGAACGGTGTGTCCAGATAGGGCCGGCGAATCAGAGGTCCCCCGGCCGCGTGTACGTCGGTCACCACCGCTTCGGGCAGCGCGTCGAGGAACGCGCGCGGGTCGATGGCATGGTTTCGGGAGTTGACGAACAGGTTCTCGACGTCCAGCAGCATGCCCACGCCGGTTTCCCGGAACAGAAGGTTGAAGAACTCGGCATCGCTCATCTCCGCCTCCGGGAAGTCGAAGACGTAGGAGATGTTCTCGATGGAGAAGGGAACCGGCAGTCGGGTCTGGACCTGGCGGATCTTGGGGATGAGCATATCGGCGGCTGCCCGTGTCTTGGGCACGGGCAGCAGGTTGGCGAGGTCGATGCCCGGCACCTTGGTCCAGGCCAGATGCTCGCTGTAGGAAGGCGTCTTGAGGTCTTCGATGGCCTCCGCCACGCTGTCGAGGTACGCCTCGTCGAGGGGCCCGTCCGTGCCGATGGAAAGGCCGACGCCATGCAACACCAAGGGTATCCGGTCCACGAGATTCCGGATCGCCTTGCGGGCGTACTCGCCGCCCTTGATGTAGTGATCCACGGTGACTTCGAGTACGTCGAAGCGGTGCAGGTTGGCCAGCGTCCATCTGGCGATGGGGACACGGAAGCCGATGCCGATCAGGGGCGACGTGGAAGAACGCGACACGCTCATGGGACCTCCCGGTTCGAGCCAGGTCCGCCGTGCCGGCGGGAGTTCCGTTCGCCGGCACGTGTTCGGACGTCTGCCGGCGCCGCCCCGGCGGTCGAGGCGAGGACGGCGCCTACAGCTATACTAATCGCTCGGTGGGCGCCGAACTTTAGGGTTCAGCGCCCGGGAGGCGCACAATTTTGCGCGCGGAAGGGCAGGGGAGTGCGGTGGAGGCCGGCTATTCGGTGGAGGTGAGCGATACGGCGGCGGTCAGCTATCCAGCTCCATGCCCACGACTTTGGCAGGGTTGGCGGTGCAGACCGTGTGGAGCTCGTCCTCGGTCAGGCCGAAGGCTTCCATGTAGCCCCGGATGAGGCGCATGGCTTCCACGGAGTCGGGGAACAGCGGCTCGCCGGCGTCGCTGGACAACGTGAAGTGTTCCACCCCCACCTCGCGGATGGTGTTGTACATGATCTGGGGATCGACACCGAGCAGCGGCGACAGCTCGTCGAAGGTGAAGTTGAACAGCACGCCCAGCGGTGCGAGCGCCTTCATCTGCTCCACGGATACGTCGAGGAAGGGGCTGTACGGGTGGTCGACGACCAGCCGTTTGAGCCCCGACTTGTGCGCTTCCTCGGCGATCTTGAAGATCTCCTTGTGGGTGGGATGGCCGAAGAACAGCGCCACGTCCCGCTCCACGCACAGGCGGATGATGTCCCGTACCTCGGGCTTCAACTCGCCCGACTCGTCGAGGTTGTAGCGGCCGTGCTCCAGGGCCTTCTCCCAGGACAGGGGGCCGATCCATCCCTGGGCGTTCATGTCGTGCTCGATGAGCTCCCGGCGGCTGCCCACGATGTGCATGGTGTTGGCGTGATTGAAAACCGGCAGCCATAACGCCACGACTCCCCCGTCGATGGCCTTCTCGGCGAGCTCGGCGGACACCGGGTCGTCATTCCGGCCGCATACGAAACCCGGGAACAGCGCCACCGGCGCCACGCCTTCCTGCGCGGCCCAGCCGTCGAGTTGCTGTTGCAGCTCGCGGACCGCCTTTCCGGCGTTGCCGACGATGGACTTGAACAGGATGCCCTTCATTTCGGCGCGTGTGGCCTTCTTCACCAGGTCGAGGGCGTCCTGCTGGCCGGCGTGGGCGTGGGCGTGAATGTCGATGGCGTCCTTGACCTTGATATGGCCGGGATGGACCACTCCGGGCTTGTACTGGGTGCGCGCCGCGTAAGAGGTGACACAGCGTTCCTGGGTGCGGGTCGAGACTACGTTGTCGCTCATCGTACAGCTCCTTCTCTACGGATCGGGGCAAGGCGGCTACGGTTGCCTGATGCGGCTTCCCGGACGCCATGATACATTTCCATAGTAGACGCTCGAAACGCGGAACGAAAGAGGAGGATATGGACGGTTTCGAGTACCTCACTCCGCTTCAGGCATCGGTCGTGCTGGGCCTTGTGCTCGGCGCCGTCTACGGCGTGCTCGCGCAGCGCAGCCGGTTCTGCCTCCGGCGCAGTCTGGTGGGAGAGTGGAACGAATGCCTTCCGGCGCTCGGCGTCTGGGCCATGGCGTTGGCCCTGGCCATCGCCGGGACCCAGGCGGCGGTGGCCGCGGGAGTGGTCTCGTTCGACGCCCACCGGTTTCTGGTCCCAGACGTGCCTGTGGTTTCGGTCCTCTCGGGGGGCGCCCTGTTCGGCGCCGGGATGGTGCTCTGCGGGGGCTGCGTCTCCCGTCTCACGGTTCTCGCCGGCAGTGGCAACCTGCGGTCGGCACTTGTGCTGGTGGTCTTCGCGGTCGTTGCCTACGCGACGATGAAGGGGGTGCTGGCGCCGGTGCGCACGACGCTGGGCGGGTTGACCGTCGATCCTGGCGGCAGGGTTGCGTTGACCGCGTTGCCCGGCGGGGCGGTCTGGGCCTGGGGCCTGGCGCTTGCCGCCGCGGTGCTGGCGTTGCGCTCCGGCGCCTCGCCGCGCCACTTGGCGATGGGGGGCCTGATCGGGCTCCTGGTGCCGCTGGGATGGGTCGGTACCGGCTTCGTGCTGCTGGACGACTTCGACCCCGTGCCGCTGCAGTCCCTGGGTTTCACCGGACCCACGGCCGATACGCTATTCTGGACCATGGCGGCCACGGCCATTCCCGCGGGTTTCGGGACCGGGCTTGCCGCCGGCGTCATCGCCGGCAGTCTGGCCGCCGCGGTTTCCGGCGGCGAGTTTCGGTGGAGCAGCCTGGAAGGGCCGCGGCAGACCGGCCGCTACATGGCGGGCGCCGCGTTGATGGGAACAGGCGGCGTCCTGGCGGGCGGCTGCACGGTGGGGGCCGGACTGTCCGGCGTGTCGACGGCGAGCATTGCCGCGATTCTGGCGCTCACGGCGATGATGGTGTCGGCCAGGATCGCCGGAAAGGTTCTCGCCGAATAGCGTGCGCGGGCAGGCTCCGAAGAGCCTCCCCGCGGCCTCGCCATCAGCCGAAAATGTCCTTGGAAATGCCCGCGTACCAGCCGATGGACTCCTCGTACGTCGCCTTCCGCTGTTCCGCGCTCTCTCCCGTTTTCGAGATGAAGCCGTCCGTCTTGGCGATCTTCTCGTCCGTGGCCTTGTAGGAGGCGCCGACCTTGACGCCGTCGTCGGTTCCGATGAGCGACCAGCAGGTGTTGGAGAAGCGCGCCGGGAATACCTTGGAACTGGTCAGCGCACCCCGCACCGCCATGGCGCACACCTTGGCCTGGCTGTTGGCGGAGAACCCGGACTTGGGCATGTCCCCCTGCTGCGACGCGTCGCCGAGCACGTGGATGTTCCCGTCCGCCCGGCTCTGCATGGTGTGCGGCACCACCGGCACCCAGCCGGCCTTGTTGGTGATGCCGGCCGTCGCGGCGATGCTTCCCGCCTGTTGAGCCGGAATGACGTTGCAGACGTCCACCTTGTTCACCTCGCCGTCGATCACGACTTCCATGGAGCCGGGCCGCACCTCGACCTTGTCGCCGCCGAAGTCCGGGCCCACCCGCTCGATCATGCCCGGGTAGAGGCGCTGCCATCCGTCCTCGAAGAGCCCCTGCTTGGAGAACTTCGCCTTCGGGTCGACGATCAGGATCTTCGCCGTCGGATTGCTCTGCTTCAGCGTGTGGGCGACCATCGAGATCCGTTCGTACGGTCCCGGCGGACAGCGGAACGGGTTCGGCGGCGCCACCATGCAGTAGACGCCGCCCTGCCGCATGGCCGCCACCTGCGCCTTGAGGAGCTGCGTTTGCGAGCCCGCCTTGTAGGCATGGGGCATGCGGTTCTGCTGCGACAGGTCCCAGCCCCGCACCGAGCCCGGGCGGAAGTCGATGCCGGGCGACAGCACCAGCCGGTCGTAGGCGAGGCTGCCCCCGCCGGCGAGCCCTACGGTTTTCTTGTCCCGGTCGACGGAGACGGCCCAGTCGTGCACGACGTTGATGCCGTAGGCCGCCGCCAGGGTTCCGTACGTGTGTCCGAGGGACTCGAACTCACGGAAGCCGCCGAGGTAGAGGTTCGAGAAGAAGCACGAGTAATAGCGCCGGGTGGGCTCCACCAGGGTCACGTCGATGGCGCCTTTGGAGTCCTTGGCGATGTAGCGCGCGGCCGTGGCGCCGCCGGCGCCGCCGCCGATCACCACCACCCGCGGGCGGCCCTGCCCGAGCAGGGGAGACGCCCAGAGCGCCGTCGATGCCGCTGCCGTCGATGCCAGGAAGCGGCGCCGGGTCATTCCGCGTTTTCCACCTTGCTGTTTCATGATGGCTCCCCCTTTCTCACCGACCGGCGAGCGGTCTGCCGAAATACACGGCCAATGAGGCGATCTCCTCGTCCGACAAACGTTTGGCGATGGTCTGCATGGCCTGATGCCGCCGTTTGCCACGCTTGTACGCCTGTAGAGTTATCACGAAGTCTTCGACCGGCCAACCAACGATGGAGGGTATGCCCTCGTCGGCCCCATCGGGCCGGTGGCAGGTGGTGCACTCGCTCGCCAGATAGGCGCCGTATTCGGGGTCGCCGGCGACCGCGAGGAGGCGCGGATCGAGGCCGAACTCCTCAACGGTCATGGTCGGTTCCGCCGCCGGAAGCCCGGACCGGGAGGCCGAAAGGGTACGCAGCCACGCCAGGAGGTCCGTACGGTCGCCGGCCGCCGTCATGCCCGCGTAGCTCATGCGCGAGCGCGGCACCACCTTCCGGGGGTTGGCCGCGAAGGCGTCCAGCGTCTTCTCGGTCCACACCAGCCCGCCGGCTCCGGCCTTCTTCATGGCCGGAGAATAGCGGAAGTTCGCGAGCGAACCGGCGCGGCGGCCGAACACGTCGTTGAGGTGCGGGCCGATCCGGTGCTTCGCGCCGCGGCCGGCCTGATGGCAGCGCTTGCATTCCTGGTACAGTGCTTTCCCGCGTTGGGCGTCCGCGCCGCGAGCTCCGGTGGCGACAAGGACCGCAAGAAGGGCGAGCGCAATCGTCGCGAAACCCGTGGGTTTCGTGATGCGCGTCATTCGGGGTCGGGATTCAGGGAGGTCACGACTTGACCTGCACCCGTCTGCTGAGGCGGTAGGTCGAGCCGTCGTCCTCCATCCATTCGAATTCCATCTCGCCGGACTCCTGGACGGCCATCTCGAAACTGAAGTACGGATCGGCGGACACCGCCCGCTCGAGATCCACGGAGAGCGTCTCCTCTCCGTTGTAGCGCACCACGAACCGGCTGATGATTCGGCGAGGAATTCGCTTGCCGTCACGGCCGAGGCGAAGCCCGGTGTGCATGGGATGGGTGATCCGGGTCCGGACGGTGAAGGGAACGCCCACGGATACCGACTTCGGCAGCTTTACCCGCGGTCTGGGTTTCGCCATTCGGTTCACCTAGTGTCCTGTCTGGTTAATTCGCGCCATAATCTGCTTGTCTTTTTCGCCGTCGGCTGCGTACGTCACCCCGGGCTTGACCCGGGGTCTTCCTCGCGTGGTAACCGCCACTGCTCGTCATCGCGCCTTGCCGACAACGAAACATCCGGCGCATCTTATGGCGCGAATTAACCAGACAGGACACTAGCAACCGCCTGCCGTTACCTTGATCGGGCGGGCGGTCGTGCGAAACGTGCCGTCGGCCATCTCCGCGACGGCGATCAGCTTCTGGCTCCCGGCCAGCCGGATACGGGTCGACGCCGCCGGCGTGATCCACTTTCCGAAGGTAAAGACGGCCACGCCGGGACTCGGATTGCCGTCCGCGAACACGGCGATGCGCCGGGCGCCCTCGGCGGAGACCCGGATCGGCACGGCGCCGCCGTTGTCGGCGATCTCGGGCACTTCGAGAAGGACGCCGCCCTCGGCCGGCACCGTTCCCTTGGTGAACGCCGCGATAGCGCGCGACGTCTCATTGGCCGCCCGGGCAATGCGGACGGGACGAAAACCGGCCAAACCGGCCGCCAGTGCGGCCAGCGATGCGCCTGCCAAAGAAAGTATTTCCCTACGCGTGGTGTTCATGTTTGGATGTTTTCGACTCGGTGCGACACGGCTTGTCGCGCCTCGCGATCCGTATCTATAGTAGATGTTGGGAAACCGCAACGAAAGAGGGTGTCCGTGAAATTCGGTTTGTTCATCATCGGAGACGACGACCCCGAGCTTCAGCTCGACCTCAAGGGCTACTACGAGAGGATGCTGGAACAGGTGCGGCGGGGAGAGTCCCTGGGCTACGAGTGCTTCTGGTTCGGCGAGCACCACTTCGACTTCCACGGCGTCATCCCGTCGCCCACGGTGCTCATGTCCGCCGCCGCCACGTGTACCAGTACCATCCGCCTGGGAGTCGCCGTGGCGCTGCTGCCCTACCGGGACCCCATCCTGACGGCCGAAGAGTACGCCATGATCGACGTGCTCAGCGGCGGCCGGCTGGACTTCGGCGTCGGGCGCGGTACCCCGCCGGAACTGGTCGGGTTCGGCGTCAAGGAGGACAACCGGGACCGGCTGGTGGAGAGCCTCGAGGTCGTCGAGATGGCTTGGCGCGAGGGGAGGGTGTCGTACCACGGTCAGTTCCACCAGATCGACGACGTCTCCCTGAACGTGCAGCCGGTCCAGCGGCCGCTCCCGCCCGTGTACTTCGCCGCCCTGAGCCAGGGATCCTACCAAGTGGCCGGCGAGCGGGGCTATCCTATCCTCGGCATCCCCTTCGCGAGCTGCAAGGATATGGCCGAGGTCAAGCGCAAGGTGAGCTTCTACAAGGAGACGCTGAGCCAAAACGGCCACGCCCCCGCCGCCCTGGACGTGGGCCAGACCATCCATACCCACGTGGCCGAGTCCGACGCCGCCGCCCGACGCCGCGCCCGCCCCGCCATGAGCCGTTACTACGAGGCGCGCAAGTCCGTACGTCCGCGCGGCTATGACGAGCTCGACCAACAGCGCATGCTCATGGTCGGCGGCTCCGCCCGTTGCATCGAGCAGATCCAGGAGATCGCCGACACCGGCGCCAACTACATCATCTTTTCCATGAACTTCGCCGGCCTGGACCAGAAGAGCATCCTCGAATCCATGGCGATGATGGCGGAGGAGGTGCTGCCGAAGGTTGGAAAGGGGAGGTAGCTCAGCCCATGTGGAGTTGACCCGTTAATGGCGGGCACTTGAAAGGTCGGATCAGGTCGAGCATGCCAACTCGGCCTTCGACAATTTTGCCAGCACTTCTTCGATGAGACCTACGGCCTGTTCAACATCTTCGTCGGTCGTGCCGAAGCCGAGGCTGAAACGT
The DNA here is from genome assembly GCA_951813575.1 of Candidatus Binatia bacterium. GTDB lineage: Bacteria > Desulfobacterota > Binatia > UBA9968 > JAJDTQ01 > JAJDTQ01. Next base: position 1,064,727 of record OX638375.1, on the reverse strand, counting down.
ATGGATGCTTCAGCATCATCGCTGTCGAGACCAGTTGCGCGCAAGACATGCGAAGGCTCCGGGATACCTGACGTACAGGCAGAGCCGGTCGAGGCCGCAAGACGGGGTTGAAGTGCCCCCAGTATCTCGTGCGCCGAGAACCCAAGGAAACAGATGTTTACATTGCCGAGGTGCCGCGTCTCTCCTTCGGGACCATTTAACGAAACCGGCCAACTCAATCCTCTCAAGCGATGTACGAAGGCGTCACGGCGGCGGCGCAACTCCTTGAGGTTTTCTTTGGCGTCTTCGCCAATCAGCAATTCGGCAGCCGCACCCATACCTACACAGAGCGGCACGGGCAATGTGCCCGAGCGAAGTCCGTTCTGCTGGCCACCGCCGTAAATTAACGGTTCGATCTGGTCCTGCAACTCGCGAGCGATGAAGATGCCCCCGACTCCTTTCGGGCCGTACATCTTGTGGCCAGACAGGCTCAGAATGTCCGTATACGTTGCAAGCGAGACCATCGACATGGCAAGCGGCGCTTGCACTGCGTCGCAATGAAAAACGGCTCCTTCGCGGCGCGCGTAACGGGATATCTTCTGGATATCTTGGATCGTCCCGATCTCGTTGTTTACAGCCATGACTGATACGGCGAGAACATCTTCGCCTAGCATATTGTCGAGTGCCAAAAATTCGACGCGGCCTTGTCGGTCCACTGGTATCTGCTCGACGGTGAACCCGTAACGTTCTTCAAGCACGCGGGCTGATGCGAGCACACATTTGTGCTCGATGGCACTGACAAGGATACGCCGGCGCTTACCTCCGGCGGCCTTGCGTCCGAGCCCCAGCAACGCCATATTGTTGGATTCGGTCGCGCCGGAGGTGAAGGTGATCTCGTCGGAGTCCGCGCCGATCAACCGTGCGACCCGTGCGGCGGCTTTCTCGATGGCACGCGCAGACTCCCAGCCGAGGCTGTGATCCGACGAGTGGGGATTACCAAACAGTTCGCCATAGTAGGGAGCCATTTCATCCAACACACGCGGATCTAGGGGCGTTGTCGCCTGATGGTCGAGATAGATTGTTTCGCCAATTCTCATTATACTTCAATAGCTTAGCGCCACGAAAACCTCTTGCCCAAGGTCGGAGCGGTGGCGCGCTTTTTGCGAAAACTTCCAGCTTTCGTTGACCGTAGCATAGACTGTGCGCTAAGGTCGAGTTACTGGACGAAGCATCCAGTAACCGGGGGATGAAAGGTGCGTGGACCACTTTTTCAGGACACCTACAGCCCGCAGTTTTCTGGACACGAAACCTTCCCGCTCCGCTACGGGTGGCTGAAGAAGGCCTTCGACCGAGTCGCAGAAACCGAGGAACAACTTCAAAACCGGGCCGCCTGTTGGGACGACGACGCCATAGCGCGATTCGGTGTCGGCAAGAATATGGTCGCCTCTATGCGCCATTGGGCAAAGGCGGCCGGCGTGGTCAATGAGCCTACAATCAATTCGGTTCGGACGACGGAGCTCGGTCGCCTGTTGTTCTGCCCGACGGGGCTCGACCCGTACATGGAGCACCCCGCGACGCTGTGGCTAATCCACTGGCAACTAGCTGCTCATGAAGAAAAGACGACATGGTTTTGGGCGTTTAATCACTACCCCGCCCTCACTTTCGAACGGGATTCGTTGATCAAGAGACTTGATCGCCTTGCAAAGGACCGCAATTGGTTGCGCGTCGCCAACACGACGATCAAGAACGATATCGCCTGTTTTATTCGCACCTACGTCGCGCGGCCGCCGTTAGGCAAAACGGGCCACGACGACGCGCTTGAGTCGCCCCTAACCGAGTTGGGTCTTATCAAGGCTGTCGGCAAGAAGGACGGATTCCGTTTCGTGCGCGGGCCGAAGACGACCTTGGGCGATGGTGTCTTCACGTATGCGCTTATTGACTTCTGGTCGCGCTATTCCAATGCCGCCACACTGTCCTTCGAGGCTATCGCTCATGCGCCTGGCGCGCCAGGGCGTGTATTCCTTTTCGACGAGAATGATGTCGCCGACCGTCTCGCCGCCCTCGACGACGTAACGGACGGCGCCTTGCAGTGGACCGAATCCACAGGCCTGAAACAGGTCGAGCGCAACATCGACATCAATGACGAATCGGCCTTGTCCTGGATTCGAAGCGATTACGACGCGCTTGTCGGAAGGGGGGCGCCGGATGGCTTTGAGTGATCGTGTCTGCATAGCCCGGCGTTTCCTGAGGTCGATCCGAATTGACTCCGACTTCGGCGACACCGCCAGCCTTGAAGGTTTCATCTGCTCGCAATCCTCTGCCGACATTATCTTGACAATGGCTCGACATGTTTCTGAAACGGGACAGGGCGCATTCACATGGACCGGCCCCTATGGCAGCGGCAAATCAAGCCTAGTCATTGCCCTGAGTGCCTTGCTGAATGGCAACGCAGGATTGCAGAGGGAGGCGGCAAGAGTCTTCGGCCAGAAGCTGACGAAAACGATCAGAGACGCATTGCCGACCGGCACGAAGGGATGGCGCATCCTCCCCGTCGTTGCGCGACGTGACGATCCCGTCGCCGTCATCGGCGAAGCCGTGAAGCGGATGGGATTTGTATCCCGTCAGCCGCGCGGCGGCTGGACCGAGACCAACTTGATCGCTGCACTGACCGACGCGGCCGCTAAAATGCCTGGAACACACGGTGGACTCGTCCTCTTCATTGATGAGCTAGGCAAGTTTCTCGAAGCCGCTGCCCAAGATGGTTCCGACATCTACATCCTCCAGCAACTTGCTGAGGCGGCATCGCGAAGCAATGGGCGTTTTCTTCTCGTTGGTGTGCTGCATCAGGCATTTGAGGAATATTCCCACCGTTTGTCGCACGAAATGCGCGACGAATGGGCGAAGATTCAGGGCCGTTTCGTCGATCTCATCGTCAATACCGGGAGAGAAGAGCAGATTGACCTGATTTCCCGCGCGATCGAGAGCGATCACCGCCCGAAGAATCCCGGCATGCTGGCCGCCGCCGTCGCCCGGGTTGTGCGCCGGGGTCGCACCGGCAACGCAGAGAGACTGGCTTTCGCGCTGGAAGCATGTTGGCCGTTACACCCGGTTGTGGTGTGCCTGTTGGGACCGATATCCAGGCGGCGATTCGGGCAAAACCAACGCAGCATATTCGGCTTCCTCAATTCATCCGAGCCACACGGTTTTCAGGACTTCCTGAACCATGCCGCCGTCGGGGATCTGTACGGCCCGGACCGGCTTTGGGACTACTTGCGAGCCAACCTTGAGCCGTCCATTCTCGCTTCTCCCGATGGGCACCGATGGGCCTTGGCAGCGGAAGCGCTGGAACGATGCGAAGCCATCGGCGGCGATGTCCTTCACATCCAGTTGCTAAAGACGATCGCGATCATCGACCTGTTCAAGGAACGCTCTGGCCTCGTTGCGAATTCCGAGTTGCTGCGTACATGTTTCCCCGAGTCCTCGGACACGGTGCTTGAAGACGCGTTGAAGCAACTTGACACATGGTCGTTCACGATCTTCAAGAAATTTCTCGACGCTCACGCGATATTCGCGGGCAGCGATTTCGACATTGATCGGGCCGTCCGCACTGCGCTCGACGAGATTGACGCCGTCGACTTCAAGCAGCTCAGGTCGCTGGCCGGGCTTCAGCCGATCCTCGCCAAGCACCACTATCACGATACCGGGGCATTAAGGTGGTTCGATATGGACGTCGTTCCCGTCAGCGGCCTCGTCGACTTCGTCGCCAGACTGAAACTAGAGAACGGCGCGATCGGTCAGTTCCTCCTTGCCATCCCGACCGAGGGAGAAAGCGAGAACTACGCCGAAGACCTGTGCCGCAAGGCAGCGCGACACAGTGATGCATGGGACACCGTCGTTGGTATTTCAAAACGATCCTGGACCATCGTGCCGCTGGCTCGCGAATTATTCGCTCTCGACAGCGTGAGCAACGATCACCCGGAACTCGCTGGTGATTCCGTCGCCCGGCGCGAAGTCTCCGCGCGGCTTGCGGCCTTGCAGGCGCTCCTAGAAACAGAGCTACGCAAGGCGGTCGACAACGCGTTGTGGTTCCGCAAGTACCACCAGCCGAAGCGCCTGCGGCAGGCCGACCTGAACAGCATCGCCTCCGAGCTTGCGGATCGCCGCTTCGGGGAATCACCGCGCTTGCACAACGAGCTTCTGAACCGAACAAAGCCCTCCAGCAACGCCATCGCGGCGCAGAATAACCTCCTGCGGCGCATGGTCCTGAACGAGGGCGAGCCACGTCTCGGCATCGAAGGATTCCCTGCGGAGGGAGGGTTGTTCGCGTCTATACTGGAAGCGACGGGACTCTACGCGCGGTGTGGAAAGAGCTGGCGTTTCGCTTCACCGATAACAAGCAGTGACGATCCCCGTCGCTTGGCCCCGATGTGGAAGAGGGCGGTCGGCTACGTAAAGGAACACTCGAATCGCACGGTTACCGTCGCCGAACTGTTCGACGAGTGGAGGAAGCCGCCTTTCGGCGTGAAGGATGGACTCATGCCGATCCTCGCCGTCGCGTTCGTCCTGTCGCAGCGTGACAAGCTCGCGGTCTACCGGGACGGCATATTCCGGGCGAAATTCGACGATGTGGACGTGGACTACCTCGCGAAAGACGCGGCCTTTATCCGGTTGCGCTGGATGGACCTCACCGATGTCGCGCGGCGCCTCCTGTCCGATATGGCGCAGGTAGTGCGTGATCTCGACAAGACGAACGATCTTGTGCATTTAGAACCCATCGACGTCGGGCGCGGCCTCGTGGCGATCTACGACCAGCTCCCAAAATGGACGGAAAGGACAATGCGGCTGTCCTCGAATGCCATAAAGATCCGCGACCTGTTCAAACGGGCGCATGACCCCAACCAATTCCTATTCGACGACATTCCTGGAACGCTAGGCGAAGACGTTTCGCTTGCAAATGAAGACGACTTACACTGTGTCATTGGCAGTGTTCGCGATGGGTTGGAGGAGTTGGTGCAGGCGTATCCCTCGATGTTGCACCGCTTGCGCGACATCATGCTCGCGGAGTTGCAGGTGCCGAACCTCTTGCCGCAGGCCGTAGCGGAATTGCGCGAGCGGGCTGAGAATATCAGGCAGCTCGCCGGTGACTTCCGTCTTGACGCCTTCGTCGGACGGCTGTCGAAGTTCGACGGGTCGGACGACAGCTTCGAGGGCATCGCTAGCCTAGCCGCGAACAAACCGCCACGCTACTGGGTCGATCCCGACCTTGACTATGCCGCAGTCGAGCTTGCTGACATGGCGCAGAGATTTCTTCGCGCCGAGACCTATGCGCGCGTAAAGGGCCGTCCTGACAAAAGGCAGGCGATGGCTGTAGTCATCGGTTTGGATGGCCGCCCAGCCCCTCTGTTGGAGGAGTTCGACATCGCCGACTCTGACCGCGCTGCCGTCAACGATCTCATCGAGCGTGTTGTTGCCGCGCTAGACCAAGCAGACACCAGTCGCCGCGGTATCATTCTGGCGGCGCTGGCCGAGCTCAGCACACGATACATGCAAAACCCCCTGCCTGCCCAAAAGAACGCGAAAGGAAGAGCCGCTTCTTGACAACCGATTCCGTGAAACATGTCCTCGGCCTGTCCGGCGGGCGCGACAGCGCGGCGCTCGCCGTCTATATGCGACAGCATCACCCAGAGCTGAACATCGAGTATTTCTTCACGGACACGGGTAAAGAACTGCCCGAGGTCTACGAGTATCTTGGGAGGTTGGAAGGTTTTCTCGGACAGCCGATACAGCGGCTGAACCCTGACCGCGACTTCGACTTCTGGCTCAAACAGTACAATGACTTTCTTCCGTCGCCACAAACGCGCTGGTGTACGCGACAGCTCAAACTCCGACCATTCGAGCATTGGCTTCGGCCGATGATCGCCGAGGGGACCACGATCTACAGCTATGTTGCGATCCGCAGCGACGAGGAATATCGGGAAGGTTATTCATCCAAACACGACAACCTTGTCGTAAGGCTACCGTTCAAGCAAGCCGGGATCGACAAAGCCGGCGTACTAGAAATCCTCGAAGGGGCAGGGCTCGGCCTGCCAAAATACTACGCTTGGCGCACCCGTAGCGGCTGCACCTTTTGCTTCTTCCAGCAGAAGATTGAATGGGTACGGCTCAAGGACCAACACCCCGCGGCATTCGAGGAAGCCAAGGCTTACGAGAAGAACGCGATTGAACACGGTTCACCCTTTACATGGAGCCAGGGAGAGTCGCTGGACGAGCTGGAACAGCCAGACCGTATCCAGCAGATCATACAGGATCACGAACAACGACTCGCCCGAATGCATGCGAAGGTGCAGGGCAATCCTTTGAGGCCAGACAGCGAGCCTCTGGACATTGATGATCTGTACGGCAAATCGAAGGTCTGTCTGGCCTGCCATAAGTGAACAATGCAGAAATCGACCGACAAGCCTGCCGCCGCGCCAGGGATCGCCTTGCAAACACTGCTTCGCAACTCGAAGGAGTCGGCATTGCGTGATCTGATCGATCCGTCGATCGTGGACACGGTACGAGGACTAGCCCCGGACCTTGCCTCGGGTAGCCGCCTTGGAGAGCTTGCCGCCCGACTAATAGAGCCGTCTATAGCGCTGCACGATGCGAATATGCGCGAGCGCATCATCCGCTTGCTGCCCTTGCCCAAGGCACGCGAGCTTGGGCAACGTCTGGGTGCGAAGGACGGACGCACGCTGTACGGCGATCTTTGTTCAAAGGCGGCAGACGACGCGGCGCTGGAAGTCCTTTATTCTTTTTTCGGGGTGGTCCACGATCCGCGTGCTCCCTCCAACACTTCTCCTGATACCATGAAGGCCCCCGCCGGTTACGCGCTGTTCGATCATCAGCGCGCCGCCGCCGAGCGCGTCATGGATGCGCTTGCCGATACGCCGCACAAAGTGATCCTCCACATGCCGACCGGTGCGGGAAAGACCCGGACGGCCATGCACCTCGTTGCGGCCCATCTCCGCCAGCATGAACCCACCGTGGTGTGCTGGCTTGCGCAGAATGCCGAGCTGCTCGATCAGGCGGCCGACGAATTCGAGAAAGCGTGGCGCTATCTGGGCAATCGCGAAACGGGCCTTGTCCGCTTCTGGGGTCACCGGAAGTCGGACGTTCTCGATACCCGTGATGGCGTCATAGTCGCTGGTCTTGGCAAAATGTCAGCGCTCGACAACCGAGAACCGGCCACACTGTTACGGCTAGCTGATCGCGTGTCCCTGACCATCATTGACGAGGCACACCAGGCTATCGCGCCAACTTATGCGGCAATCCTAACGACACTGTATAGCAAACGTCCGCACAACGCCCTGCTAGGGCTTACCGCGACGCCGGGGCGAAGCTGGTCGGATATCGCCGAGGACCGCAAACTGTCGGAGTATTTCGACGGCCGCAAGGTTACACTCGAAGTCGAGGGCTATGAGGATCCTGTCACCTTCCTGATCGACCAGAAATACCTTGCACGTCCGGTATTCTGTACCCTGAATTCTGACGCTGGGATAAAGCTGAGCGATGCTGATATAAGCGGGTTATCCTCTGCAATCGAAGTGCCGGAACAGATTATGGATCGTTTGGGTACGGATAAGCAGCGCAACCTGAAGATACTTTCAGCCATCGAAGATCTTATGACGCGGCACCGCCGTGTCATCGTATTCGCGCCGTCAGTAGAAAATGCACGGCTGCTTACCGCGATCCTCTCCTTGCGGAGCCATGAAGCCTTTGTCATTACAGGTGAAAGCACCGCTTCAGAACGGGAAAGAATTGTCAGACGTTTCAGAAGCAGTTCGAATTTCGCTATGGTGATCGTCAACTACGGTGTATTGACCACCGGTTTCGACGCCCCCGCAACAAGCGCAGCGGTCATCGCGCGCCCGACACGGTCGCTCGTTCTGTACAGCCAAATGGTTGGTAGAGCGACGCGAGGCACGCGTGCGGGTGGAAACGACAAGGCGGAGATTGTAACTGTTGTCGACCCACATTTGCCCGGCTTCGGCAGCATTGCTGACGCTTTCAAGAACTGGGAGGACGTGTGGAATGAGCCAGGCAGAACCTGCTGAGACGAACAGACTCGACGGGGAGATCATTCCCCCGGAATTGGCCGTAAAGGCCATGCGCGACAGCGGATACAAGAACACGGCCTACGCGATGGCGGAGTTGGTCGACAACTCCGTTCAGGCCAATGCCGCCAGCGTCGAGGTGATCTGCATCGAGGCGCACCAGCAGGTTAACGAGCGTTTCAGACGTAGGATTCAGGCGATCGGGATTCTCGACAACGGCGAAGGGATGACACCCGAAACCCTTCGCCTCGCACTACAATTCGGCAACGGGACGCACCTGGCGGATCGCAAGGGCATCGGGCGCTTCGGCATGGGGCTGCCGAACTCGTCGATTTCCCAATGCCGGCGCGTCGAGATCTGGACGTGGCAGAACGGACCTGACAACGCCATGTACACCTATCTCGACGTCGATGAGATCGAGGGTCGCAAGATGTTCGCGGTTCCGGCACCTGAGCACAGGCCGTTGCCCGACGAGTGGCGCGTGCGGTCCCAGATCATTAAAACCACCGGCACACTTGTCCTGTGGACCAATTTCGACGATCACCGCCTGAGTTGGCGGGGGGCGTCGGCAACCCTGCGGAACACGGAATCGCTAGTCGGGCGCATGTACCGCAAGTTCATCGACGACGGCCGTCTGTCCATCCGCTTGCTTGCCTTGGTCGAAGGAGAAGACGAACCGACTTTTAACGAGTTCGTTCGCGTCAACGATCCGCTCTACCTAATGCCCAATTCCTCAACCCCGACCCCGTTTGACGCCGAGCCGATGTTCCAGCTCTGGGGCAGCGAGGAGGAAGTGTTTTCAATCGACTATGACGGCTCGACGCACGAAATCGTCGTGCGGATGAGCTGGGCGCGCCAAGAGACTGTACCCGAGGACAGGAGCGACCGCGGTGCCAAACCCCATGGCAAGCATGCAGCCAAGAACATTGGACTGTCGATCGTCCGAGAAGGTCGCGAACTGGACCTCGACCCGTCCTGGACCAACAGCTACGACCCAACCGAGCGGTGGTGGGGAGTAGAGGTCGAGTTTCCCTCGACCCTCGATGAGGTGTTCGGTGTTACCAATACCAAGCAGAACGCGACGATCTTCTCCCATATGGCTCAGTTCGAGTGGCGTAGCGAAGCCGAACCTGGCGAGTCGATGTCGGAGTTTCGTGATCGTATCCAGAGCGAGGGGGACCCTCGCGCGCTTCTGTTACCCGTCGTCGATCACATCCGGCAGCAGATACAGGAAGTGCGCAAGCGTCTCAAGAAGCAAACGGCGGGTCGTCGGTCGAAACCGGAGAGGCACGACGAGCCTACCGTCGAGGATCTGGCGACGACGAAGTTCCGGAAGCGCGCGGAAGAGGGGCATCCGACGGATGCGGACAAAACGGAATTCACCGAGGAGGACCGCAAGAGCTTCGAGAAAGACTTGAGGGAGGACAAGCACTACTCAGAGAACGTCGCGGAGGAAATCGCAAACGCGACGCTTAGGCGCAAGCGCAAGGTCGTATTCGTCACCAAAGCGATGGAAGGCTACGCCTTCTTCAACGTCGAGCACAAACAAGGCGGGCTAACCGCTATCGTCTTCAATACCAATCACCCGTTCTATGAACAACTGATGGAGGCACTCGAACCCGAAATCGGTGACGAGTCGGATGCCGACCTGATCGACCGGATTCATAAGGCTGCCGACACGCTGGAATTGCTGTTCGCAGCCTGGGCTCGCTACGAAATGGAAGAGGTGCGACAGCAGAACCGGCTGTTCGAGATGCGGCAGGAATGGGGAAAGATGGCGCGCTTTTTCCTGACTGAACAAGAAGAAGAATGACATGACGGTTGTGTTCCCAGGCGACGCAGTTCTTGAGCTTATGCAGAATGCGGCGAGCCGGGTCGTTATTGCAGCGCCGTACATCAAATCAGAGACCATTCGCCGCCTTCTCAAAACACTTCCCGACACAGTCGCGGAATGCACCTGCATCACGCGTTGGCTGCCCGAAGATATTGTTTCGGGCGTCTGCGATCTCGAAATCTTCGACGATATCACGCAGGTAAAGGGTGGCCGGCTCTTGGTACACCCGCACCTGCATGCAAAATACTATTCGAATGGTGAGAGAACCCTCGTAGGTTCTGCCAATCTGACCTCGCGCGGCCTCGGCTGGCACACACCGTCAAACGTGGAGTTGCTCGTTGCGCTACCCGCCGATTTTCCGGGACTGCTTGACTGGGAGTCAGCCCTATTGGATTCGGCCGTCGACGCCACTGCGCAACTCCGTATGCAAATTCGTGCGCAGGCGGACCAACTCAAACAAACTCGCCCAATGCACCATCCTCCCGAAGTAGAAGACGAGACAAGAGAGGAAGAAGCGACGCTCTGGGTGCCGCAATGTCCAGTTCCGGAGCAACTCTGGGAAGTTTATCGCGGTCGCGGTGCCGATACTATGGTCAGCAGCGCATTCAACGCGGCCCAGGATGACCTCGCCGCACTGTTGCCACCGCAGGGGTTAACCGAGAACTTGTTCACAGCATATGTAGCTGGAATACTTCGGCAGATGCCGTTGCTCACCGAAATAGACAAACTGGCTTTAACTGGCTTGACCGACACGAAGGCTCAAGAGTTCCTATCCGCTCATCTCAGTGGTGGCCCCGGAGGCATTGCTGACTACGACCAGATTTGGCGCATAGTCAAGCAATGGCTACTTTATTTTTTCCCCGAATCGTACAGGCTGGAAACCGGTCAGGAAGTTCTAGTTAAAGGAAGAGAGATCCCTCGACGATGACTGTTGTTGCGTCTTTGGAATCGGAATGACTTACTTGACTCCCTAGCAGCGTTTCGCCCGTGATCACTGTGTGGAGTCCCATCCCTGCCTAGTTTCCTTCATCGCCGCATTCACTCCCTCTTCCTCGACCAATGGGATCATCCACTAAATCTGCCACTCGAAATCATCTGCCTTTACAAGGTCGAACGAGAAGCCTAGCAGTTTGTCGAGTATCACGTTCTCGTACAAGTCGCTTTGGGCGAATTCTGGATAGGTGATTTCAGTCGCAAAAATGCTCCGGCCTTGCGCTCGCCTTCTTGTACAACGCGCCAGACAATGCCGAGGTCGACTTCGAAGTAGACGTGGACGATGCGGTTCCGAAACCCGACGATTTGCCGCCAAGGAATTTCTGGATGGGCCGTTTTGAAGTCATCACTTACGCGTGAAGCGGCTTCGCCGATGACTTCCAAAACCTTGAGGATTGCGTTCTGGTGCAGATCGCTACGAGCGAACCGTCGATAGGTGAGTTGCGCCGCGAAATCGACGGCCTTGCGTGCCGCCACCAGCATGTCGAGCAGGTAGGCGTCATCACCTCGCATAGACAACCTGGGCGGATTCGAGGATAGCTCTACGCCGGATGAAGTTCGGGCTTCGCTCTATCGCTGAGCGCGTTACCACGTCTACGGGCCTGCCGAACAGGTGGGATAACTCGTCAGCGATGTCTACGAAACGGAGACCCGGTGTGCGGTCGGGTGCAAACTCGACTAGCAGGTCGACGTCACTCGTGGGTCCGAAATCGGCGCGCAACGCGGAGCCGAAGATGGCGAGGCTCACGATGCCGTTGGCGCGGCAAAACTCGGCAAGCCGGTCTTGTGGGATGTTCAGACTTGCGTTCATGCTGTCCACCTACCGCAATAATAGGCGTAGGGAGCCCTGCCGTGCAAACCCGAGAGCCCTACCGCATCAACCCCGGCAGCCAGATGGCAATCGGCGGGAACAGCATCACCAGGGCGAGGGCGATGATGTTGATGAGGACGAAGGGGATGACGCCGCGGTAGATGGCGCCGAGGGTGACGTCCGGCGGGGAGACGCCCTTGAGCACGAACAGGTTCATGCCGAAGGGCGGAGTGATGAGGGAGAGCTCGATGTTCACCATGGTGACGATGGCGAACCACAGGGGGTCGAGTCCCAGGGAGCGGATCACCGGGAAGAAGATCGGCACCGTGATGAGCATGATGGAGATGGGCTCCATGAACGCTCCCATGATGAGGATGACGATCTGCATGGCGGCGATGATGATCCACGGCGACACCGGCAGCTCGGTGGCGAACATCGAAAGGCCCATGGCGGCGCCGGAATGGGCGAGGATCTGGCTGAAGGCGGTGGCGCTCGTGACGATGAGCAGGGCGAATCCCGAGACTTCCACCGTCCCCAGCAGAGCCTTGCGCAGGATCTCCCACGACAGGCGGCGGTAGGCCACCGCCAGGCAAAAAGCTCCGGCAACGCCCATGGCGGCGGATTCGCTGGGAGTGGCGATGCCCATGAAGATCGACCCCAACACCACCAGCACCAGCACCACCAGCGGCAGGAAGTACAAGAGCGCGTTCAGGCGCTCGCTCCAGGACACCTTCTCCAGCTCCACGGCCGGCGCCAGGTCCGGCCGGACGGAGCAGATGATGACGATGTAGCCGAATAGCAGGGTCGCCAGCAGCAGCCCGGGCAGGATCCCGCCGATCAGGAGATCCCCCACCGAAAGCTGGCTGATGCCGCCGAAGATGACCATCAGCGCGCTGGGAGGGATCAGCACCGCGAGCCCGCCGGAGGTGGCGAGCGTGCCCACGGCCAGGCCGGTGTCGTAGCCCTGCTTGCGCATCTCCGGTACCAGGATGGTGCCGAGAGTGGCGGAGCTGGCCATGCTGGAGCCGCTGCCGGCGCCGAAGGCCGTGCCCGCGAGCACCGCCAGCACCGCGAGGCGGCCGGGCACCTTGCCCAGCCACTTGCCGATGGAGGTGATGGCGAGAGCGGCCAGACCCGAATGGAGCACCAGCTCGCCCATGAGCACGAACAGCGGCAAGGCGATGAACGCGAAGGTGCCGATGCTCGTGAAGCTGCTGAGGGCGATGGCCTGGACGGCGCCCGGGCCCACCAGCACGTAAAGGAACCCGAGGTTCAGCACGCCGAACGCGAACGCGATCGGGATGCCCGACGCCATGAGCACGATCAGGGCGCCGAACATGATGACCAGAACGATCCACCACTCGAGGAAGATCAGAGGCCTCCCTTCTCGGAAGCCGTCGCAGCGTGCGCGCGCGATCCAGTGAGGATTCTGACTATGAAGGCGAGGCCCAGCCACGCGGCCCCGATGGGGATGATCACCAACACCGGGAATTTCGGCAGGTTGAGCGCGGTGGAGAACCGGTAGCCGTTCTCGAACGCGTGCCAGGCCACCACCCAGCCCTGCCAAGCGAGGACGATACAGTAGATGAACCCCAGGAAGTCGGTGACGACGCGCAGCCTGCTTTGCGATGCTGGGCCGAGCCGTGCGGTTACGATCTCCACCTTCACGTGGTGGTCGTTCATGAGGATCCACGCGGCCGGAACGAAGCAGAGGTACACCAGGAGGTATTCGTTGATGTCGAGGACCCAGATGGTGGGTGCGGCGAAGAGCATGCGGGCGAGCACGTCGTACAAGACGGTCACCGCCATGACCACGACGAACGCGGCGGAGACGTAGCCCAGCGCGCGGTTCGTCCGGTCGAATGCGCGGTTCAGCGTATTCAGCATCGAGGGGTGAGGGCGGCGGCTGCCGGGTGCCTGCCATGCAGGCCGGCAGCCGCCGCGAATCGGGTCCGGACGACCCGGATCAGTTGTAAGGCGCCAAGGCCTTCTGGATCTGCGCGCCGTACTTGGGCGATTGCTTGAGCAACTCGGGCCAGTAGGCGTTGCGGGCCTCGCCCAGCCGCTTCTTGGCGGCGTCGTCCACCTCGATGACCTTCATGCCGTTCTTCTCAAGCCGCTTGATCGCGGCGTTGTCGTTGGTCTGAAAGTACTTGAGGATCCCGGGCTCCATATCGATGATGGTCCCCTCCAGCACGTTCTTCACGTTGTCCGGCAGCTTGTCCCACGACCGTGTCGGCATGTAGACGCCGCCCGGCGCGAACTGGATGGGCGTCGCGATCATGGCCTTGTAGACCTTGTGCTCGCCAAAGCTCCAGGCGTCATTGGGCGCGCGGTAGGCGCCGTCCACCACGCCACGCTGCAGCGCCGTGTACAGCTCGTTGGCCGGGAGGGTCTGGGGCGAGCCGCCGAGGGCCTGGATGGCGGCGGCATCCTGGGCGCCCGAGGCGCGGATGCGCTTACCCTTGAGCCCGTCGAGGTCCTTGATGGGCTTGGCCATGAGGAATCGGAAGCCGGTGCCTGCCACCGTGATGCCCAGGAAGCGCATCTCCGACTTTTCACGGTAGGCCTTGTTGATGATCTCCATGGCGCCGCTCTTGCGCAGGGCCTCCAGGTACTTCTCCAGGCTGTCGGGCGCGATCAGGCTCATGGCCGCGGCTTCGACCGTTTCGCCCACGTAGTACGCCGGGGCGGAATTGGTCATGTCGGCGATGCCGGTGCGCAGGGCCTGGAACTGCTCGAACGCGGAGGCTACCTCGTTGCCGCCCAGGAGCCGGATCTGCACCACGCCCTTGCCCCGCTTGTTCACTTCCTTGATGTAGTTCTTGTACCAGGTGTTGCCGTCGATGCTCAGCGGCCAGGCCGAGATGGCCCGGATCACCACTTCCTTGGCGTCGGCCGGCGCGGCGGCGGTGAGGGTCCACACCGGAACGGCCAGCAACAGGGCGAGCAGCGAACCGCCCGCAAAGGACTTCATACGCATCGGTTACCTCCAGTAGTACTGTGGTGGGGGTTGTTTCCCCCGAAAAGAACGGTCAGATCGCCTCGTAGGGATAGCGCTTCACCTTCGCCATGTTCTTGCCCTCGATGCGGATCAGCTTGGTGGTGTCGGCGCGCCAGGGCGAGTGAAGGTCTCCTTCGTTGTAGAGATGGGCCATGCCCGGCTTGAGGGTGTAGGTGCGCAGCTTGCGGGCCTTGCCCTTCTTGCCTTCATCCGCGGGCTCGACCTTTTCCCAGTCCGTCATCTCGGTTTCGCCCGCGGCCTGGCCGTAGATGGCCCAGGCCGGACCGTGGTCGTGGGGATTGCTGCCCTTGGAGCCCTTGTTGTGGTGGGCCAGGATGCAGAAACCCAGCTCTTCATCCTCGTAGATCACCTTCCGTTCCGGCTGATCCTCTTCGATGTGCTGGGCGATGAATTCCTCGTCCTGGCAGACTTTCTCGACCAGCGAAACGACTTTCTGGCGCCCCTCGGGCCCGGGCTCCGCCTTGAGGATACGATGACAATCCGCGGCAAACCGTTCCAGCGTGTGGCTCATGATACGACTCCTTCGGAAACAAAGTTTGGGCTCGCCGTACAACACGAGAACCCGCATATTGGAATCCTTCTACGCCTTCCGTCGCGAGGGTGTCAAGCCGGATGGTGCCCGGCCCCGGCTACTCGGCCCACCCCACGATGGGCGTGAACAGGTCCTCCAGCGCGGGCCTCGGTTCCGCCACGAACCCCTGCTCCACGAGATACTGCATGAACGTGTCCAGGTTGTCGCGGTTGGCCTCCACGCCGTAGGGGTAGGGGTCGCCGCCGAACAGCTCGCGGATCTCGTCCACCTCGGCGTTGAGCCACGGGACCATGTACAACATGGCGCCGCTGAAGCGCATGTGCTCCAGCACCCATGCCTTGGCCGCCTGAAACGCCTTGAACATGCTCTCGGCGATCCATGGGTGCCGGCTATGGAGCTCCTCCCGCATCACGATGGCGTGCATGATGGGAAAGATGCCGGTTTCCCGGAAATAGTCCCGTTCCGTCCGGCGGTAGTCCGGGAACAGCCGCACGATGTCCGGGTGAGTCCCGAGGGCGTCGGGTTGCCGCGCGCCCAGGTAGGCGGCAATGTCGCCCTCCAGCAACAAGTCGTTGATGGACTTGTCCGCCGGCGCGGGATCGATCTCCAGCGCCCCGGCCGGCCGCAGGTCCATGTCCTCGTCGGGCGGCCGCGGCGTGTTCACGCCGCCTTCCACCCAGTGGATGGTGGAGAGATCGACTCCATGCCTGTGCTGAAGGATGCCGCGGATCCATACGGCCGCGGTCTGGCCGTATTCCTGGACCCCGACACGTTTGCCGTTGAGATCCTTGGGTTCGGCGATGCCCTGCTTCCGGTTCACGTAGATGTACGCATGCCGAAACACTCGTGACGGGAACACCGGCAGCGCGATGAACGGGAACGAGCCCCGCGAGCGTCGGGTCAGGTAGGTGGACAGCGACATCTCGCACAGGTCGAAGGCCCGGGTCTTCATCATGCGGGTGAAGATCTCCGGCGGCGACTGGATCTGCAGGCAGGTGACGTCGATGCCCTCGGGCTGGACCACGCCCTTGGCGATGGCTTCGACCCGGTCGTACGGCCCGGTGGCCAGAGTCAGCGAGAGATTTCCCAAGGTTGTTTCCTCCCTGTGACAGGATGGTCGCGGCCGGTTGATCGCGTTGCCAGTTGCGTTAACCCGTCAGTTGCAAAAAATCTGTCTTGAAGAGGGAATTGAGGCTGACATACAAGGGGTTTTCGGTCCCGTGCGGCCAGTAGTTCAGGCTCACCATCTGTGAAGCTAAGCCACAGCCACTGATGATCTGGAATCGAGGGATTTGCGGTGGCGTATTTGCGAACAGAAACGATATGAGTGGAGGGATGTGGTCTCCGAAGATGCTATAATCATCGTTGGTATCGCCAAACACCCGATGAAACGGAGACCACGGATGAAACTTAGCAAAGCCGCTGTTCGAGGTAAAGCCACGCTGGGCATGGAAGTCCGATTCGAGACGCAGCGTCTGACGTCGTATTCAGGTCTCATCCTGTTTCAGCACTTCTTTTCCCTCATGGGCATCAAGGAGCGGCTGTGGCGGTGCTTCCGCCACCTGGAAGCCAAACCGATTTACGGTCACCACGTGGTGGTGATGCTGCTGGTGGTGCATCTCATCATCGGCCATCGACGACTGCGAGATCTGGATTACTACCGGGATGATGAACTGGTCAAGCGGGTGCTTGGGGTGAAACGATTGCCGGACGTGTCGACCGTGAGCCGCTCGCTCAGCAGTGCCGACGCGAGCAGCGTCGGCAAAGTCCGCGCCGAGTCGAGAACGGTGGTCATCGAGCGCATGGTGGCCGAAAGGTTCGCGAGCGTCACCCTCGACTTCGACGGGTCGGTCTTGAGCACCGGGCGCCACGCCGAAGGCACGGCCGTGGGGTTCAACAAGAAGAAGAAAGGCGCGCGCAGCTACTACCCCCTGTTTTGCACCGTCGCCCAGACCGACCAGGTGCTCGACGTGCACCATCGGCCGGGAAACGTCCACGATTCCAACGGCGCCTCAGCCTTCATCGAGCGCTGTGTCCGCACCGTGCGCGAGAGCCTGCCGCGGGCAAGAATCGAGGTGCGCATCGACAGCGCCTTCTTCAACGAGGTCATCGTCGAACGCCTTCACTCCCTGGGCGTCACCTTCACCGTCTCGGTGCCCTTCGAGCGCTTTGCCGAACTCAAGGGAATGGTCCAAGGCAGACAACGATGGCGCCCCATGGCCAGCGGCCTTGCCTACTTCGAGACCCGCTGGAAGCCCCAGTCCTGGAACACCCCCTATCGCTTCCTCTTCATCAGAAAACAGGTCCGACACCAGATCAAGGAACCCATCCAACTCCGCCTCTTTGAGCCCGTTGTCTATGGGTACGACTTCAAGGTCATCGTCACCAACAAGGCAATCCACCCACGCAAGGTCGTTCTCTTCCACGAAGGACGGGGCTCCCAGGAGGGCATCTTCGCCGAGTTGAAAACCCACTGCCAAATGGGCTACGTGCCCGTCAAAACCCGCGTCGGCAATCAGTTGTACATGTTCGCCGGCATCCTCGCTCACAACCTCACACACGAACTCCAGATGCGCATCAACCCGCCCTGCCGTCGTACTACAGCCAAACGCGCCGCCCTCTGGTGCTTCCGCGAAATCGGAACCCTTCGCCGAACCCTCATTCAACGCGCCGGGCGCATCCTTCGCCCCGCTGGCACCCTCATCCTTTCGATGAACACCAATGCCAAACTCGAAACAGAACTGCGTCACGCCCTCGCTACCCTCAACGCCGCCGCCTGAGACACCAAATCATCCACCGTTTTGCAACAATCGGGTTAATATGGGTGGCGCCAATGGATCACTACGGTATCGTCGCCGGGCTGGGCCGCGAGCAACGGCGCGGCCTGCTGCAGCGCTCCAATCTCAAGGGGCTGCTCCACCTTGCCGGCCATCTGGCGGCGCTTGGGGCCACGGGGACCTTCATCGCCCTCGAGGCGCCCGGCTGGCCGCTCGTGCTGCCGCTCCACGGCATCCTGCTGATCTTCCTGTTCTGCCTGCAGCATGAGGCGGTGCACAAGACGCCGTTCCGCGGCGCCGGGCTCAATGCGGCGGCGGCCTGGGGCGCCGGGCTTGTCCGTCTGCTGCCGCCGGTCTGGTTTCAGCATTTCCACATGGACCATCACCGCTACACCCACGATCCGGCCCGTGACCCGGAGCTGGCCCGGCCGTTGCCGCGGTCGAAGGCGGGCCTCGCCTGGCATATCTCCGGCGGTCCCTACTGGATCGGCCAGACGCGCACGCTGCTGGTCAATGCCGCCGGCCGGAACCGCGATGCATTCGTCCCGCCGCCGGCGCGGGCCGCGGTGGCGCGGGAAGCCCGGTGGTTCCTCGGTTTCTACCTCGCCGCGGCGGGGGCTTCGGTCTTCTTCGGCAGCGCGCTCCTGTGGTGGCTCTGGCTGCTGCCGGCGCTTCTGGGCGAGCCCTTCCTGCGCACCTATCTGCTGGCCGAGCACACCGGCTGCCGGCATGTCCCCAACATGCTGGAGAACACACGCACGACCCTCACCACTCCGCTGGTGCGTTTCATCGCCTGGAACATGCCCTTCCATGTCGAGCATCACGCCTATCCGGCGGTGCCGTTCCACAAGCTGCCGGCGTTCCACGAGGTTCTTCGCGGCCATCTGGCCGTCACCGCAAACGGCTATTCGGCCGCGACGCGGGCGACCACCGCCGCCGTCCTGCGTGACGCGGCGTGACCGCGCTTCTCCTGGCACCACTCCGTTTTTGCATCGGCCCCTTGCGGCGGATATGATGCGGATGCGCGGACGACATCGTCCGTCGGATTGGGGGAGCTTTTCAAAGTCGGGTTGAAACTGCAAGGTTCAACACCCGGGATGCGAGGTCCATCATGCAGATGCAGTTCAGTCTCCACAGTCCCAACGGGGGCGTGAAGGAAGTAGCAAGAATACGGGAGCGCGTGGTGCACGCGGAGGAGCTCGGTTTCGAGGGCGTTTTTCTCGGCTGCAGCCAGCTCAGCACCCTGGACCCTTTCCAGGTGCTGGCCACCTGCGCCATGGCCACGACCCGTCTGAAGCTCGGTACCGGCGTGACCAACATGGTGTATCAGGAACCCACGGTGCTGGTGGGCTCGGCGGCCACCCTGAACGAGATCTCCGACGGCAGGGCCGTCCTCGGCCTCGGCACCGGCGACGGCCCCGTCTACGCCCTGGGCCGGAGGGCCACCCGCATGAAGGACTTCGAGGAGGGCATCCGCGCCATCCGCAACCTGCTCCAGGGCGGCGAGATGGTGACTCCTACGGGCCGCGTCCGGGTGACTTACCGGCTGGTGCCGGCGCCCGTGTACCTGGCCGTCGAGGGCCCCCGGGGCCTGCGATTGGCCGGGCGCGCGGCCGACGGCGTCTTTCTCGCGAGCGGAGTGGAGCCCCGGGCCGTGGGTTGGGCGCTGGCGCGCATCGCCGAGGGCGCCGCCGAGGCCGGGCGCTCGCCGGACGAGATCACCACCCTGGCCGCCGGCATGGTGTGCATCAAGGAAGACGGCGAGGAGGCGCGCCGGCTCGTACGCCGCCGCATCGCCAATCGAGTGCACCACAACTTCCAGGCCACCATGGAAACCGTTCCCGAAGAAGAGCTTGAGAGCGTCAAGAGATTCATGGCCGCCTTCGATCAGTCCAAGCCCATGGAGGAGCGGTCGGACCCCGCGCTGTTGACCGACTACCTCGTGCGGCGGTTCGCCATCGCCGGCACTCCGAAAGAGTGCATCGCGCGGCTGGAAGAACTGGCCGACGCCGGCGTCGAGCGCGTGATGCTGACTCCCGCCCGGGCCGTGTACGAAGAGACGGTGGAGACGTTGGCCAGGGAAGTCATGCCGGAGTTTCGGGCGTGAGATTCTACATAAACATTCTTTCGACCTACTACCCCGATCTCGATCCTCCCTACGAGGTCTACTACCGGCAAATGCTGGAACAGATCGAGTTGGCCGAGGAGCTTGGGTTCGAGTGCTTCATGTTCAACGAGCACCATTTCCTCGGCTATGGCGGCCTCATCGCCAATCCGGCGGTGATGCTGGCCGCCGCCGCGGCCAGAACGTCCGAAATTCGCCTGGGGCCGTGCATCGCCATCCTGAGCGTGCGCCACCCGCTCCAGGTGGCCGAAGACTACGCCATGGTGGACGCCATATCCGGGGGGAGGCTCGAGTTCGGCATCGGGCTGGGCAACACCGCCCTGGACTACCGCGTCTACGAGGTGCCGCAAGCCGAGGGACGCTCGTGTTACCAGGAGGCCCACGACATCATCGTCAAGGCGTGGACCCACGAGCGCTTCAGCCACGCGGGGGAGTTTTGGCGGTTCGAGGAGATCACGCTTTATCCGCGGCCGGTGCAGCAGCCGTTGCCGGTGATGTGGGTGGCCGGGACCTCACCCGAGGGACTTGGGTGGGCGGGCCGGAACGGCTACCACATCATGACCGTGGGACATCCCCATCCGCCGGACAAGGTGCGCGCGGGCGTGGAGGCCTGGCGCGAGGGTCTTGTGTCCTCGGGCCGCGACCCCGCGGACTACCACTGCCAGTACCACCTCCGCACGTACGTCGACGAGAACGCGGCGACCGCTCGGGAGACCGGAGAGGAGGCGATAGCGCGCTACGAGGAAATCTCACGGATACAGCGCAAGGCGCCGCCTCCTCCGGGTTACGTGTACCCCTGGAGGGAGATGCTCGAGACCGGCCGCAACCTCTACGGCACCCCGGAGCAGTGCATCGAGATCATCCAAAACGCCTCGCGCCACTACCACTTCGACACCCTGACCCACAACTTCAACTTCGGCGGCCTCCCGCACGAGGAAGTGAAGAAGTCCATGAGGCTTTTCGCCCGGGAAGTCATGCCGGCGTTCCGGTGATTTGCCGGCCCGGAGAGATTACAGATTGACCCGCGCCATGCCGTCGGGCGGATAGCGGTCGCCCGCCGCCGCGCCCGGCGGGAAGGCGGCATCCAGCGCGGCGAGGTCTTCGGCCGTGAGCGCGACGTCCATGGCCTTGAGGTTGTCTTCCAGGTGGGCGCGGCTCTTGCAGCCGGGTATGGGAAACACGTTGCCGCCCCGGGCCAGCACCCACGCGATGCAGACCTGTGCCGGCGTCGCGCCGTGCGCATCGGCGACCTTTCGGATGGCCGCCACGCGTTCGCGGTTGGCCCCGGCGTTCCTGTCCGAGAAGCGCGGAAACTTGTGGCGGGTATCGCCTTCCTCCAGCGCGTCGCGGCCGGCCACCGTCCCGGCCAGGAACCCGTACCCCAGCGGCGCATAGGCCATCAGCCCGAGGCCAAGCTCGTCGCACGCCGCCAGGTGTCCGCTCTCGACGTCGCGGGTCCAGAGCGAGTACTCGTACTGCAGCGATACCAGGGGATGGACCTTCACTGCCCGGCGCAGGGTCCCCGGCGCCGCTTCCGATAGGGCGATGAAGCGGGTCTTGCCCTCCTCCACCAGTCTGGCCATGGCGCCCACCGTTTCCTCGATGGGCACGGTGGGATCGACCCGCGACAGGCAGAAAGCATCCAGCGTCTCGATGCCCAGGTTCCCGAGGCTGGTCTCGCACACCTGGCGTAGCCGGTCCGGCGTGCCGCTGCCTTGCGCCACCGACGCGCCGTCGTCGGCCCGGATGGTGCCGGTCTTGGAGTGGATGAAGACCTTACTGCGCAACCCGCCCTTCAGCGCCTTGCCGATGAGCTGGTGGTTGTGTCCGCGCCCGTAGCTGGCGGACGTGTCCAGCAGCGTGACGCCGAGGTCGATGGCCCGATGAATGGTGGCGATGGATTCCGCGTCGTCCGCCGCGCCGTACGCCCCCGACATGGAGAAGCAGCCGAGCCCGACGCGCGACAGCTTCTCGCCGGTGTTGCCGAAGATCGCGTATTCCATGGTGTGGTTGTGCCTTGCGCGGGGCTGCTCAAAGGTCAAGCGTGCTGGCCGCGAATATCTCGTCCAGCGCGAGCTTCCGTGGCGTGAGCTTCTGCTCGAGGGAGTAGTCGATGAGGGTCTCGATCATGGCGGCGTTGTCCCGGATGCCGTAAGGGAAGGGGTGTTGCCCCACGATGGAGCGGGTCTGCTCCAGGTACGCCGGGCCGAAGAAGAGGTCCGACGGGATGGACCGTGGCAGTTGCCGGAGCCAGTGCTCCTTGGCCTTGTTGAAGGCGGCGAAGAGGTTGAAGGCGAGCCAGGGGTGTCTTTCGTGCACGTCGCCGCGGATCACGTAGCAGTGGTTGATGGGGACGAAGCCGTGGGTCTCCACGTATCGCCTGCCTTCCGCCATCATGTCCGGGAACAGCGGCCGGACCAGGTCTTCGTCGCCCTCTCGGCGATCTCCGGTGGACCGGTCGATGACGTTGGGCTCGGCATGGAAGGTGCTCAGCAGCATGGCCGTGTCGAGCTCGCGGTCGACCAGCATGGAAATAAGGCTCTTGTCCTCGGGGATCCGGTGAAAGCGGATGCCCTCCGGCGGGGTAAACCCGGTGGCGCCGCCGTGGCTCAGCGCCTCGCTGCGCTCCATGTACCAGTCGACGCCGTATTGGGACACGCCGAAGTCGTGCTCCAGGGTGCCGCGAGTCCAAAGCGCGGCGGTCTGCTGGTATTCGCCCACGCCGATGCGCTTCCCCGCCAACTCCTCCGGCCGATGGATGCCGGAATCCCTGTGGACATACAGCGCCCCGTGCATGAAGCGCCGGGAGGGGAAGACCGGGATGGCCACCATGTCGTGGCCCCTTGCCTTGGCGATGAGCAGGGAGGACATGGACATCTCGGCCACGTCGAACTCGCCGAACCTGAGCTGCCGCCAGAACGTCTCCGAGGGGTTCGAGTGGGTCCACACGAGTTCGGCCCCCTCCACCGGTATGGTGCCGTCGAGGAGGGGGGCGATGCGTTCGTACCGAGAGGAGACCAGGCTGAGTTGAAGCTTCTTCATTGTCGCGTGTCTATGAGAGTCGTGCGGGCGATTTCGGCGCACAGTTGAGTGCGACCCCGGCCCGTCACCCCCGGACTCCGGATCACGCTTGACCCGGGGTCCGGGAGGAGCTGTGACCGTGGGTATTCCGGCTCCGCTACTGCGCCGTCACACAGGCGGTCAGCACCGACGGAAGCTCAGGCAGCACCGGCTCCCAGGAGTCGCCGCGGTCGCGGGTGACGTAAAGGGCGCCGATGCCCCGGTCCTTGGGATCGAACCCGAAGCCACGGGAGCCGTCGCCCATGGCGGCGAAGACGGTGTCCGGGTCTTCCGGGTGGCGCTGTAGCGTCCAGGGCATGTACGGCATCATCTCCGTCAGGCCGTTGGTGGCGGTGCGCCAGGTCGCGCCCTCGTCATCGCTCAGCAGGATCACGCCGTGGGGATGGGTGCTCTCGCCGCGCCAGACTCCGGGGGAACCGCGCCCGCCGCACACCATCATCCGGGGGGTGTCGCCGGGCAGGAAGTACCAGTCGTGGGTGTAGCTGTACTTCTCGGTGTAACCCCACGGCATGCCGTCCTCCACCCGGCGCCACTGGCGTCCGCGGTCGTCGCTGCGGAAGAAGCCCCGGGCGCACGACACGTAGTAGCGGTCCTTGCTTCCCGGATAGTTGTAGAGGTGGTGCATGTCGAGGTAGTCGATGCCCGCGCTGGCGTCCTCCCAGGTCTTGCCCCGATCCTCGCTGCGCACGACGCCGCCGTGCTCCAGCGTCAGCAGCAGGAGGTCGGCGTCGTCCGGGTGGATGAAGATGTTGCAGACGTGGGGGAACTGCACGCCTACGTACGGTCCCGGGACGCACCATTGGTTCTGGACCTCCTCCGGCATCTGTTGCAGGCTTTCCAGGTTCTCCCACGTATCCCCGCCGTCCTCGCTGCGCATGAGCTGCACCGGACCGAGTCCGGCATAGACTACGCGGTCGTCGTGAGGATCAACCCCAAAGCAGCGGGCGTCGCCTTCGATGACCCTCTTCCAACTCTTGCCCGCGTCGTCGCTGCGGTAGGCGCCGTCGAAGGGCACGGCGGCGAAGACGCGCTCGGGCCGGGTCCTGCAGGCTGCCAGGCCGTCGACGGTCTGTCCGGGAAAATGCTCGCCGCACGCCTCCAACCCACCGCCGCGGTCCTCGTAGACGGTGAGCCCGCCGTTGAACGCCACGTAGAAGCGGAGTGAATCGCGCATCGGTCTCTCCTCCTGCGGTTGGACTAATGGCCTGTAAGGGCGCCGCCTTCTAGCGCGGCGCCACCAGAATCTCTTCCCTCGGGAAGTGGTCCATGATCTCGGCGCCGTCCTTGGTCACCACCACCATGTTCTCCAGCCGCACGCCGCCCACGCGGGTCTCACCCTCACGGCTCTCGATGGCGATGGTCATGCCCTCCTCGAACACCTGCGGGTAGTTGAGGGACCACTGGCGGTTGATGATCGGGATGTCGTAGTTGGTGCTCCCCTGGGTGAGGCCGATGCCGTGGCCGATCTCACTGGCGAGCACCTCGCACTCCTCGTCATAGCCCCAGCTCGACGCCGGCGGAAAGTGCTTGGCGGCATCGGCGGTGGTGGCGCCCGGCTTGATGGCGTCGATGACGCCGTCGATGCTGTCCTTGACCCGCTTGTACCAGTCCAGCTCCTGGGCGTTGGGCTTCCGGCCGACGATGAAGGTCCGGTAGGTGCAGGTGGCGTAACCCTGGTAGGTGAGGCCGCAGAGCGAGCCGTACAGCAGGTCGCCCGTCTGCAGCAGCCGGCTGGACTGATGGAAGCCGCGGTCGAAGGTGCTGGGCCCGGAGCGCCAGCCTCCGGGCGGAGCCGACTCCGCGCCCATGTCATAGCCCGCCTTGGTGGCGATGCCCGAAAGCTCGGTGTCGCGGACGCCTGGCTTGGCGTTCTCCCAGATGCTGTACCAGACGCCCTCCACGATGGCCGCGGCGGTCTTGAGGCAGTCGATCTCGTCGGCCGTCTTGATCTTGCGGATCTCCTTCATCACCAGGCTGAAGTCCACCAGGTTCTTGACCCCGGCGTTGGTGAGGGCCTCGCGCGCGATACCGTCGAAGGCGCTGAAGCCGATCTTCTCGTTCAGCAGTCCCCGGCTCTTGAGCTCGTCGTGGATATCGGCGGCGAACTGCCGGGCCTCGTCCTTGGCCGCCTCGATGCCGCAGGCCGCGGTGAGCCAGGCCCGCGCCGGCCGCCACTCGGTGATCCACGGCGCCTGGTCCGGCATCTGGTGGAAGTGGCCGCTGTGCTCGTACATGACCGGGTCGTGGTCGGCGAAAAACAGGGTGTAACGGCACATGGGGTAGTTGAAGCCCTTGAGGCCGGTGAGGTAGCGGATGTTGGCCGAGTTGGCTTCCAGCAACGCCGGGATGCCGTGCTCGCGCATGATCCGCTTGGCACGCTCGGCCCGCTCCCGGCGCATGCGGTCGGTGTTCAGCCGCTCCTGCCAGTCCGATATCTCGTTGCCGTAGATGAGCTTGGATGCGTACTGTGGTGCCATGAAAGAAACCTCCTTTGGTGGCTGCTAGATGGCCACATGAGCCGGACCTTGTCAAGGTACGGACGGGGTACTACGATGAACGAAAGCCCCAAGCGGCAGGGTTTACGGAAGGAGACGAGGCAAGATGAGCAACTACCGCGCCGTCGATGCGGACGGCCACGTGATGGAGCATCCCGGAGAGATCAAGGAGTTCTTCGAGCCGCCCTACAACCAACTGCCCTGGACGGTTTACTCGTTGTTTCCCAGCGTGGACGGTTTCGTCCGCGGCTTCTCGCGTCTCACCGAAGACGACGATCCCAACGCCGAGCGCTGGGTGGAGTTTCTCGACCGCTGCGGCATCGAGGCCTCCTACCTGTATCCGTCGGTGGGCCTGGCCAGCGGCATGATCCAGGACCGGGACTACGCCGCGGCCATCGCCCGGGCCTACAACCGCTGGGTGCACGCGAAGTTCATGCAGGCCAGCGAGCGCCTGCGCGCGGTGGCGCTGATCCCGGCCCAGAACATACCGGAAGCGGTCACCGAGCTTCGCGCCGCGGTGACCGAGCTGGGCATGCCCGGGGCGATGCTGCCGTCCGTGACCGCCGCCGGCAAGCACTACGGCCACCGCGACTTCGACCCCCTCTACGAGGAAGCCCAACGGCTCGGGTGCTGTCTGGCCATTCACGGCGCCGTGAGTCAGCGCATCGGCATCGACAACTCCGACAACCTCTTCAAGACCCACACGCTGGAGCACCCGTTGTCCCAGCTCATCCAGTTCACCGACATGATGACCGAGGGCGTGTTCGAGCGGTTCCACGACCTGCGCTTCGCCTTCCTGGAGGCGGGCGCCGGCTGGGCCCCCTACATGATGGACCGCATGGACGAGAACTACGAGCGACGAAGGAAGTGGTGCCCGGTGCTCACCAAGCGCCCCAGCGACTACGTACGCGACGGCAACATCTACTTCAGTTGCGAGGTGGAGGAGAGGACCCTGCCCACCGTGCTGCAGCTCGTGGGCGAGGACCGGATCCTCTTCGCCTCGGACTACCCCCACGAGCGCCACAAGGGCGAGTTCTACGGCGACATCGACGAGTTGAACGCCCGGGAGGACCTCTCGGACACCCAGAAGCACAAGGTGCTCTACGCCAACGCCGAGCGGTTCTACAACGGCTGAGGAAAGCGGCCGGAGGGAGGAGCCGACAGGAGGAAATCCATCATGCCGAAGGTCTCTTCACTGGGCCACATAGGCCTGACGGTCCACGACATCGAGCGGTCCAAGGCGTTCTACCGTGACGTGCTGGGCCTGACCGTCAGCGACGAGAGCGACACCGGCACGGTCTTCATGACCGCCCAAGCCCGTGACCAGGAGCACCACGAGCTCCAGTTACGCCCAGGCCGGGAAGACGGCGGGAACCTGATCCAGCAGATATCCTTCCGGTGCGAAAGCCTGGCCGAGCTGAAAGCGTTCCACCGCGACTTCCTCGAGCGCGGCGTCCCCATCGAGCGCGTCGCCAGCCACGGCAACGCCGTCGGCATCTACTTCGCCGACCCAGACGGCAACACCGTGGAAGTGTACTGGCCCACCGGCATCGACTGGCCCCAGCCGTTCCGGAAGCCTGTTGATCTCACTGCCGCCGACGAGGAAATTCTGGCGAATCTGACGTGATTCTGTACAGGGGACGTGGGGGCCATATGTCTTGAGACACCACACCAGATGGCTACCGTCACCTGACTGCCTGAACCTTGAGTTGTACCCCTTCACGTGTCTGGAGTTGGCCGATGATCTCGAACAGGTTGTGGGCCTGGGGGTTGCCACCGGGACCGAACATACGCATCAAGCTCTTCGGAGATTTGTGAGTCAGTCCGCCGAGCTTATGAAAGCCGATCGTTGCGTTGATGTAGTCGCGTAAGACGGCCTTACCGGTGTCTATGTCGCCGGCGAGAAGGCATTCGA
The DNA here is from genome assembly GCA_951813575.1 of Candidatus Binatia bacterium. Lineage (GTDB taxonomy): Bacteria > Desulfobacterota > Binatia > UBA9968 > JAJDTQ01 > JAJDTQ01. Next base: position 1,037,064 of record OX638375.1, on the reverse strand, counting down.
TCCCCTCAGTGAGGAGGGCCTCCCGAAAGGCTGGGTCCCGTTCAACGCGCTCTCGGATGGTTTCCTTGAAATCTCGTGTCAGGACCATCTAATCCTCCCGTGTCTTGCGCTTCCTGTACTCTCGCCATAACTTTCGGGCGGTTTCGATATCCCTCTGTTGCCGGCGTTTCGTTCCGCCTCCAAGCAGGATAACCCATTCATCTCCGTCTTTCCCGAAGTAGATCCGATAGCCCGGACCGAAGTCGATACGGTATTCGAAAATCCCACTCCCGACACCTTTGACATTGGAGAAGTTTCTCTGCTCCATCCGGACCAACGCGGTGGCGACTTTCGCGGCGGCGCGCGCATCAAGGCTTTGAAACCATTCGGCGTAACGGCTGCGCCCGTCGGCATCGATGTACTCTTTGATCCGGATCATCGACCATTGGTAACGCATAGGTTACCAAATGTGAGGGGCAAACTCAAGCATCACCGTCTTGACCTTGGTGACCAATTCACGAACGCCAGGCTTTCGCCATGACCTCACGGTTGGCGAGTTCTAGCCCGGCCATTTCCGCGAGCACCCGGACTTCTTGCTGTCGTGCGTCGGTGGACAGGACTTTGCGTAACGCGGCATCGACGGTCTCTTCGACGGAAGATGTACCGAGCACGCGGCGCGCCTGCTGGAACAGATTCTCATCAATGTCGATGGTGATCTTGGGCATGCAGTCGATATTGTATCATTCGGACAATAAATAATCGATCAGTGGTGCGGGCGTGTCCCTCGGATTGCGCTTCTCTAATCCGACCTACGGGTTACCGAAAATACGGCTGTGAAGTGGGACCCTGCGCCGAGCGGCACAGGGTCCGGAGTGGGGTCCCGCTACGATTCGTTCAGCGCCGCGTACACCTTCTCCGCCGTGAGCGGCAGGTCGTACACGCGGGCGCCGGTGGCGTCGGCCACGGCGTTGGCGATGGCGGCGGCGGTGGGCACGTTGGGGAGCTCGCCGATGGCCTTGCCCTGGAAGGGGACGGGGCCTTCGCCCTGGTCGACGAACACGGTGTCGAGCCGGGGGATGTCCTTGGCGCAGGGCAGCTTGAAGTCGCCCAGGTTCAGGGTGGTGATCTTGCCGTCGGACATGGGGTTGTCTTCCATCAGCGCGAAGCCCACGCCGTTGACCACGCCGCCGTCGATCTGGCCCTGGTAGGTCAGGTGGTTGAGGATCCTGCCGGAGTCGTGGGCGGTGGTCATGCGGGTGACCGTGACCTGGCCGGTTTCGGGATCCACTTCCACCTCGGCGATCTGGGCCGCGAAAGACGTGATGGGCGGCTGGCCCTCGGGGGCGAAGACGGTGTCGTGGTGGAACGACCCGCCGGCCTCGGCGATGGCGGCCTGGGCCACCTCCGCGAACGACATCTCGCGGCCCTCGGGGGCGGCGAAGCGTCCGTCCAACCGGCCCACCTGGTCGGGCTCACAGCCGAGCTTCCGGGCGGCGCACGCCACCAGTTGCTCGTGGACCTCCCGGGCGGCCTTGTGAGCGGCGTGACCGGTGGTGTTGGTGGACTTGCTGCCGCCGGTGCCCGGATCCCAGGGCGAGTTGTCGGTGTCCTCCACCTGGATGCGGATGGTTTCGGGCTCGGTGCCCAGAGTCTCGCTGACGATCTGTACGATGGCGGTGTGGATTCCGGGGCCTACGTCCGGCACGCCGACGCGCACCGTCACCGTGCCGTCTTCATCCAGGTCGATGCCGGCGTTGGCGTTGCCGCCGCCGGCGCCGCGCTCGTAGAGGGCGATGCCGCGGCCGCGGTTGGGTCCCGGCGGGCTGGTGCGCCACCCCGACGCCTCCACCGCTTTCTCCAGGGTTTCCTTGGCCAGGATGCCGTCCCACTTGGCGCCCAGAGGCGACGTGTCGCCGGGGTCCAGCAGGTTTTGCAGCCGGAAGTCCGCGGGATCGATGTCCATTTCCCTGGCGATCTGGCCCATCAGTGATTCCACGGCAAAGACGATCTGCGGGCTCCCCGGGGTGCGGGTCTGTGTGCACGGGACCTGATTGGTGTAGGCGCACACCGTCTCGATGCGGATGGCCGGCACCCGGTAGTAACTGGCCAGCCGCTTTGCGCCCAACACCGTGATCTCGGGGTTGGCCTTCCAGGCCGCGTAGGCGCCGCCTGCGAATGTGACTATGCCTTCGATGGCCGTGAGGGTGCCGTCGTTCTTGACCCCCGCCCGCAGCGTCACCACCGCCGGATGGCGGTGGGCCGCGGTGGCGATCTCCTCGGTGTAGGTGAGCACCATGCGAACCGGCCGGCCTGTTTCCTTGGCCAGGAAATAGCACACCGGGGTGTCGATCATGGAAGCCTTGCCGCCGAAATCCCCACCCACCGAAAGGATGTGGACGTTGACCTTCTCGGGCTCGATTCCGAGGTCCTGGGCAAGCCGGTTCTTGAGCGCGAACGGCCCCTTGTTGGAGGCCCACACCTCCACGTTGCCCGAATCGTCCACCGCCACGGTGCAGGAGTGGGGCTCCAGGTAGCCGTGGTGCGCCAGTTGCGTGGCGAAGGTGCCCTCGAACACCCGGTCGGCGTTGTCGAAGCCGCCGTCGGTATCGCCGTTCTGCCAGATGCTGTGGGACTGGACGTTGGGCCGGTCCGGGTCGACGCCCTCCGCGAGCGGCGGCGCGTTCTTGTAGTCGCGCGGCGCGTCGTGGAGCGCCGCAGAACCGGGCTTGACCGCCTCCAGCGGGTCGTACACCCCGGGCAGTTCCTCATAGTCGACCTCGATGAGGCCCAGCGCCGCCTCGGCGATCTCGGGCGTATCCGCGGCCACCGCGGCCACCGGGTCGCCCACGAACCGCACCTTGTCCGTTGCCAGCACGGGCATGTCCTTCATCCGCAGTCCGACGTACACCTCGGGCAGATCGGCGCCGGTCAGAACCGCGTGGACGCCCGGCAGCGCCTTGGCCGCGGCGGTATCGATCTTGCGAATTCGCGCGTGGGCCAGCGGGCTGCGGAGCACCTTGGCGTAGAGGGATTCGGGGATGGGCAGATCGGCGGCGTAGCGGGTGGCGCCGGTGACTTTATCCGCGCCCTCGATGCGGGGCATGGGCTTTCCGACTGTCTGATAGGCCAAGGTTCACCTCCGGTTGGTTCGCTTTGCGTGGATGCTGACTCAGGGTGCTAGTTCAATATCCGGGCCGCGTTGGCGCCCAGGATCTTGCGCTTGTTCTCGTCGGTGAGCTTGTCGCTCTCCAGGATTGGCCGGGTCACCGTGCCGGGAGGGGAAGAGTCCCAGTGCGGCGTGTCCGTGGCCAGCACCAGGTTGTCATCGCCGAGCATCTCCACCGCCACCTCGAAGTGCTCGTCCTCGAACGGCTCGCAGCCCACGTATACCTGCCGCATGAAGTACTCGCTCGGCTTCATCTTGAGCCACGGCACCAAGTGCGGCAGCTTCTCGAAGTGCTCGTCCATGCGCCCCAGCCACCAAGGCATCTGGGAGGCGCCGGTCTCGAGGCACACGAGGTTCAGCTTCGGGAACCGTTCCAGCACCCCGCCGCAGATGAACGACATCATGCACACCATGGACTCGAAGACACGCCCCACCATGTGCGAGAAGAAGAAGTTGTCCGCGAACCGTTCCTGGCCCATGGACTCGTGCTTGGTGTCGTGGACGATGATCGGCCAGTTCAGGTTTTCCAGTTCCGCGTAGATGGGATCGTAGTAGGGGTCCCAGCACAGGCGTCCGGCCACCGGCACCGCCTTCATGTTGAGGGCCTGGTTGCCCATGTCCGCCATGCGGTGCAGCTCCTTGACCGCCAGGTCTACGTCCTGCCAAGGGATGACGCCCGCCCATTGCAGCCGTTCCGGAAACTCGCCGGCGTACTGCTGCATGTAGTTGTTCTCGGCGCGGCAATAGGCCGCCGCCAGCTCCGGGTCCTCGGGGAACCACACCAGGTCCAGCGCGGGCGAGTTGGGCGAGAGCACGGCCACGTCGATGCCGTCCTTGTCGAGGTTCCGCACCCGGCCCCCGGCCGCCAGGTCTTCCGCCTTGTGCCATTCAGGCTTCTCGCCGCTCTGCCGGGTCACCTCCGAGCCCACCATGATGCGCGAGCCCACCAGGGTCTTGCGCCTTTCGTCGGGTTTGGTGGGAAGCGGGCGGGGCAACCGATCCCTCCATGCCTCCTCGATGCAATGCTTCCAGTTGCCCACGTCGCCCACCAGGTGGCTGTCCAGGTCGATGACCTTGGTACCGTTAATGGCCATGGGATTCCTCCTGTTTCGATGGCAGCGGGCACCGGCCCGATAGTGGACCGGGCCGTGGCATTGGCCCGGACTCGACGGTCCGCCGAAACGACAAGCGGTCAAGGTGTTGAATAGCGCTCCTGGACGGGCAGTTCAAGGGATGGCAGACTGCGCCGGACAGGCCCGCGGGCCGCGGTCCCAGTGTTGCCGGCGGCTCGCAGACGGAAACGGGAGACCCATCCATGCTGTTCCTGAAAGAGATGCCGGTGGAGACCATCATCCCCATGTCGCAGGCCATCGAGGCAGTGGAGGAGAGCCTTGCCGAGACATCCCGGGGCAACGCCGTGGTGCTGCCGCGCCGGCGCATCCATCATGCCAACCGGATGCTGTTCGGGGTGCTGCCGGGCTCCGTCAAGGGCGCCATGGGAGCCTACCTGCAGACCGACCGGGACCGCGCCATCCACCACGAGACCGTGATCCTCTACAGCGTCGAGACCGGCGAACCGCTGATCCTGTTCCAGGACTGCGCCATCAACGAGCTTCGTACCGGCGCGGCCGGCGGCGTCGGCGCCAAGCACCTGGCACCCCCCGGCGCCAGACGGGTGGCGGTCATCGGCAGCGAGAAGCACGCCTTCACTCAGCTCCAGGCCGTGTGCGCGGTGCGGGCCATCGATAGTGTCAGGGTCTTCAGCCCGACTCCGGCGCACCGTGTTCAATTCGCCGATCGCGTGCGCGCGAAGCTCGGTCTCGACGTCACGGCGGAGGAGAGCGCCGAGGCCGCGCTGGAAACGGCCGATATCGTCATCACCGCCACCAACGCACAGCGTCCGGTGTTCGAAGGCCGAAGCCTCCGTCCCGGCATGCACGTCACCTCCATCGCCAACGGCGACAAGACCCGCGTGCGCGAGGAGATCGACCGAGACACCATCCGCCGGGCCGCAAGGGTGTGCGTCACGTCGAAGGCAACGGTGCAGGCCAACGAGAGCGACCTGTTCCGGGCGGTGCGGGACGGCGTGCTCGACTGGGACGGGGTAAGCGAACTGGGCGATGTGGTCCTCGGCAACGCCCCCGGCCGGACCGGACCGGAAGAGGTCACCCTGTTCAAACTCCAGGGCTTGGGGATCATGGACCTGGCCGTGGGCCTTCGGGCCTACGAGGCGTTGAAGGACTCGCGTTCGGTGCAGAGGTTGTAGCGGATCAGCCAATCCTCTGGCCCCGGCTCAAGGCCGGGGTGACGGGGAGGGGGCCTCTGGACCCCGGGTCAAGGCCGGGGTGACGGGGAGGGGCGCCTCTGGACCCCGGGCTTGACCCGGACGTCACCCCGGCCTTGAGCCGGGGTCCAGGCGTTGGGGCACCGAAGCGACGGTACAGCTTGGAAGCGGATTCGTGCAGCCCGTCAGCACCCACCGGACGACGGGTCTTCGTCAGCGGCGCGGCAGCCGCAGGATCTCCCTTCGCACCATATCTTGCCACGAAGCCCCGGGGCGGTCGGTCCAGTTGCCCGGCAGGTCGATGATCTGCCCCTTGCGCTTGAACCCGTAGGCGTGTCCAAGGGCTTTGGCCAACAGCGCTTCATGCCGGCGGCTCGCCCGGGGACGTCCGAAGGTGCGGCCCACGGGGTTGTCCACGCATACCGCCCTCGGGGGCTTGACGCGCTCCACGATGTCGCGCACCGTGCCGATCAGCAGCGTCGGCATGCCCGAGGCCTCCACCAGGTTGGCGACGAGACTCACGGTCTCGTGGCAGTAGGGTCAGTAGGGGACCATCAACGCCAGGTCCACGCGCATGGCCGCGAGCTTCCGCGCCAACTCGGGCGCCAACCGTTCGGTGATGGCGGCGTGGTCGCCGATGCCGCCGTAGATGGAGAAGTGCGCGGGGGCCACGCTACCGATGACACCCTTTCGCGCCAGCTCCTGCAACGCCCGCCTGGGAAAGACCACTGCGGCATCCCTGCGCACATCGGCGCCGACGGGAGAGTGATGGTCGACGGTGACCTCCACCGCTGGATCCGCGGCGATGCGGCGGTGGCTCGCGTCGCCCCCCGCGGTAAAGGCGCGCTGGTTGGTGTGGCGAATGGCCGCGCTTGTAACGAGGCTCACGCGCATCTCGTTCAGCGGTCGCGCAAGGGGCTGCCACCCGATGCGGGGTGCGCGGTACAGCTTGCGCGGCGGCCTGGGGGCCGCGTTTTCCGCCAGAATGGGCAGGTAGTCGAGAGCCACGTCTAGCCGGCCTTGGTGACGTATACCGGGCCGCCCTTGCCGATGCGTTGCCGGTCTTCCTTGGGCAACTCCTTGATGTCCTTGCGCAGCTCGTAGTTGATGTGCTTGATGTCCTCGGACGGCCCCGACCGGTTGCCCATGAGGATCATCGGGCCGGCGCCTGTGTTCTCGAGCTGGTAGAACTCGCCGCCGTGGATGAGCGCCACCATGCCCGGCGTCATCACCGCCTTGCCGCCGTCCGGGAAGTGCATGGTGCACTCGCCCTCCATGACGTAGAAGCTCTGGTCGGCGTTGTGGCAATGCATGTCGTCCCTGTCCCCGGGCTCGCGATAGACGTGCACCCAGGTGTGGAAGCGCTTGGTGTTCAACACCACCTCGCGCTTGAGGTCCTTGCGCCCCTTGTCCATCAGATCCATGACTTCGATGGCCATTTGTTCTCCTTTTTTAGAAGCAAGCGCTGTTTGTGATCGTTTTTCGGACAATCGGTAATTTAGTAATCATTTATCAGGCGGCCCGTTCCCACTTGTCGATGTCTACTTCCCATCCCTTGTTCTGGGACAGGTCCAGTGCGTTCTCCTCGGGATCCCGGAAGCGGAACTCGGCGTAGGGCCGGTCCGGCGGCCGCGCCTTGACCGCCACCACGCTCCCCAGGTCGTCCAGCTTCTGGGCCAGGTCGTCTACGAGGAAGCCGATGTGGTTCACGCCGAAGCGGCGCTCGTGGCCCACGGTGGAGTTGAAGAACGGGTGGATGGCCAGGTTGGTGGAGCCGTCGCCCGCGAAACGGTTGAGCAGGCCGCTGCGCCGCCGCTTGTAGCTGCTCTCCACCTCCCGGAGCCCCAGCACTTGCACGTAGAAGTTGAGCATCACCTCGGGGTCCAGGGCGTTGAAGGCGACGTGGGCGATGCGCGGGTACCCGCCTTCCTCGTCCACGCCGAAGCTCCCCTCCGAGAGGGTCACGGGATTGCACTCGGGATCGAAGATGCGGATGGCGCCGTGGTGCAGGCCCCCGGGTTCGGTCACTACCACGCCCCTGGGGTTGAACCTCTGGTAGCGCGCCCGGACCTCGCCGAGATCCTCCACCTGCAGGCCGATGTGATGCAGCCCGTGACGCATGTGGAACTCGCCCAGGGATTGCCGCTTGCGGAACAGAGTGAGGTTGTAGAGGCCCTCGGTGAGGGAAACGTCGCCCTCCGGCGAGCGCCCCAACTCACTCATCCCCATGTATTGGGTGTAGAAGCCCGCCAGTGCGTCGGGGTCGCGGCTCAAGGTGGCCACGTAGCGGATCCTGGCCATGTCCGTCCCTCCTTTGTGCGGCGGTGGGCGCCGGTCAGGTTTGGCTGTGCCGATAGGGGTAGTGTATAGTCTCGTTTCAATTCACGGTGCAACCCTTTCAAGGAAGGAGCGACGATCACATGCCGGATCCCAAGCTGACCATGGCCGTGTCCCACTACGACAGGCACGTGCCGCTGTTGGACGGAAGCGTGACCGCGGAGGGCCTGGACCTCGAAGTGCTGGAGGTCGGCCAGTCCCACCCGCTGAGGCACGGTTCCCGGCGCCACGAGCGCATGCTCCAGGGCGAGTTCGACATCGGCGAGTTGTCGCTGTCGTCGTATCTCATCTCCCAGAGCCGCGACATGCCCATCAAGGCCATCCCGGTGTTCCCGCGGCGGCTGTTCAGCCTGTCGCAGATGTGGGTCAACGTGGACGCGGGCATCGAGTCGCCCAGGGACCTCGTCGGCAGGACCGTGGGTCTGAGCACCTTCCAGACGACCCTCTCCGTGCTCGCCAAGGGCGACCTGCAGAGCGAGTACGACGTGCCCTGGCGGGAGATCAACTGGGTCATCGACCGGCCGGAGGCGCTGCCCATCACGGCCGAAGGGGTGAGCATCCGCTACCTCGAGAAGGGCGAGAGCATCGGCGCCATGCTGGAGCGGGGCGAGATCGACGCCCTGATGATGCCTCATCCGCCGGACGAGGTGGTGGACGGCTCGGACAAGATCCGCCGGCTGTTCCGCGATCCCCGCGGCGAAGAGCTCAAGTACTACCGCAAGAACGGTTTCTACCCCATCATGCACGTCGTCGCCTTCAAGAACGAGGTGCTGGAGAAGCATCCCTTCGCCGTGCAAAGCGTCATGGACGCCTTCGAGAACGCCAAGGCGGCTTGCTTCGAGTATTACTCGGATCCCAACTGGTCGAGCCTGGTGTGGACCCGGCACCTCTACGAAGAGGAAAGAGAGGCTTTGGGCGAGGACTACTGGCCCTACGGTCTCAAGCGCAACCGCGCCAACCTGGAGCGTTTCATGGGCTACTCCCACGACCAGGGGCTCATGGACAAGGCCGTGGCGGTGGACGAGCTGTTCGTGGAATCGACGCTGGATTCCTGAGACGGAGGGATGCCGCGAGTGCGGCGTTCCCGAACCTTCGACCATCCATGCCGACCCAACAGGAAATCAGCGGCGCGTCCGACGCGGAGTTCGTCGAGCGCATGGTGGAGCGTTATCCGCGACGCTTCAACGACCAGTACTGGTCCGTCTTCAGGGCCAACGTGGGGCGGCATCTCCCCGCCGAGCCCGCCATCGCGGACCTGGGCTGCGGCCCGGGATTGTACCTGCGCGACCTCTCCGAACGCCACCCGGACAGCCGCCTTTACGGCTTCGACGCCAGTGCGGCCATGATCGACCACGCCCGCGGCCTGCGCTACCCCGCCGCGCCGCCGACCCTGGCGGTGCAGGACGTCGAAAAGGAGCCGTTGCCGCTGGCCGCCGGCAGCGTGGACCTCGTTTCCATGGCGGGGGTGCTTCACGTCCTGGACGATCCCTTTGGGGTGCTGGCGGAAGCGCAACGGGTGCTTCGCCCCGGCGGCGTGTTCCTGCTCGACGACTGGGTGCGCATGCCCCTGGCGCAGTACGTCCAGGACCGGCCCCGCCACCGCGGCACGCCGCCGGACGGCCAGCGCGCCGGTTGGCTCCGCATGTTCCCGTTCCACAACAAGTACACCGCCGAGGACTGGAAGTGGCTGCTGGCCGAAGCCGGCTTCTCCCTGGTGTCCACGGTCCAGATCCGCCCGCAGTCGCAGATCTTTGTGGCCGTGGTGAGGATGTTGCCTGCCGGGACCTGACAGGTCGCCTCGCTCCATGGTGCATTTTCGCGGTCGGCGATGGTGCAGGCATCTCGGCCTCTCGATATAGGATATTCCGGAACTCAATTCCGTATTTGCAAGGAGAGTGCTGGGCGTGTAGAGTAGTGGCATGGTCCCACGGGATGCGGAGCCGCTGGCTCGTATTCTGGCGCGAGAGTTCAAGGTCGTAGCGGTCGTCGGGCCGCGCCAGTCGGGAAAGACCACGCTGGCGAAGGCCGTCTTCGCCGCCAAGCCATACGCCAGTCTCGAGGATCCGGACCTCCTCCGCTTTGCGCAGGAGGATCCACGCCGCTTCCTCGACCAGTTTCCTGAAGGCGCGGTCATCGACGAAGCGCAGCGTTGCCCCGAGTTGTTTTCCTACCTGCAAGGGGTCGTTGATCGGCACCACGCGCCGGGCCAGTTCGTGCTTACCGGTTCTCAGCACTTCGGGTTGTTGCAGCGCATTACGCAGTCCCTGGCGGGTCGGGTCGGTTTCATCAATCTGTTGCCGTTCTCGGCTCGGGAATTGTACTCGGCCGACTGGCTGGCCGACTCCCTCGACGAGGCGCTGCTGCGTGGCGGTTATCCGCCGATCTTCGACATGCCGGCAGCTCCCGAACGCTGGTACAATGCCTATCTCAGCACGTACGTCGAGCGCGACGTCAGGCAACTGCGCAATATCCAGGATCTGCCGACCTTCCACTTGGTGTTGCGCCTGTGCGCGGCGGCGGTCGGTCAGCTCGCCGACCTGACCCGCATCGGCAACGATGCTGGCGTCGACCAGAAAACGGTCCGCGCCTGGCTCAATGTGCTGGAGGCTTCTTTCATCCTGTTCCGCTTGCAGCCTCATCAACGAAACTTTCGCAAGCGGTTGGTCAAGACGCCGAAGCTCTATTTCTATGATGTTGGTTTGGCCGCCCGGCTGATCGGCATCGAGTCGGCCGCCCAAATGCGGACCCATCCGCTACGCGGTGCACTGTTCGAGAACTGGGTCATCACCGAATTCCTGAAACGGCGCTGGAACGAGGGCAAACAGTCGAACCTGTTCTTCTGGCGCAGCCACGCCGGCCTGGAGATCGACTTGGTCCTGGAGCAGGGCCAGTTGCTGGCGCCGGTCGAGATCAAGTCGGGCGCAACGGTGGCTCCGGGTTGGCTGCGGGCCCTGCGCCGCTGGCGCGAGCTGGCCGGGGACGCCGCCGGCCGGCCGGTCATCGTGTATGGCGGCGATCAGGCGCAGCAGCGCACCGACGCCGACATCGTTCCCTGGCGGCAATTCTCGCAGTGACGGGTGCGCGGAGGACTACAATGGCGGATCAGCGCGCGCTCTTGCCGTTGCGTGCTTCTTCGCGGTAGAGCCCGAGCAACTCCAGCAGCGGGCGGTCCGTGGCAGAGAAGAGGATGGCCGGTTCTTCTTCGGAGCTGTTTCGGTGCCGGTGCCAGCTCCAGTTGGGGACGACCACGAAATCTCCCTGCTCCCACGCCACCTCCGTACCCTCCACTTCGATGACGCCCGAGCCGCGGAAGCCATGATACAGGTGGTTGGCGGTGTGCCGGTGCGGCGACGTCCGCTCCCCCGGGTCGAGCATCTGAATCCAGCACGAGAACGTCGGAAATGTCGGCCCGCCCGTGGCCGGGTCCCGGTATTCGAGGCAACGCCCGTCGTGGGGGCTCTTGTCCGCCTCCAGCATCTCGTTCAAGGCCGGCAGGGTCTCCCGCCACTTGTAGACAAAACCCTTGGGGCTTCTGCCGGGAGGTGAGAGGCTGCCGGGGTTGCGGACGGTGGTGTCCGTGGCGCTGTTGAAGAGCCTGACGTCCTCCGCCGGGTGCGGCTCCTGGAACATCGTGCGCAGGTGGGCCATCAGGCCGACGTCGAGCGCGTCGATCCAGACCGCATCCCGCTCGGATTCGTTGACGTGGTTGTGCCAGCTCCAGTTCGGCTGGACGACGAGGTCGCCGATTTCCATGACGCACTTCTCGCCGTCGGTGATGGTGTACGTATCTTCTCCGCCTTCGAGGATGAAACGAATGGCCGCCGCCGTGTGGCGATGGGCGTAGACCGCCTCGCCGGCCTTGACCAACTGGACCGCCATCACCAGGGTGTTGCTGGTGCCCCGGCCGATATCCGGATGGACCAGCGTGATGGCCCTGCGGGAGCCCTTGAAATTCGTCGGCACGAGCCTCGCGGCCGCGTCCAGCCCCTCCCGGATCTTCGACCACTTCCACAGCCTGGGAGCGCCGAAAGGTCGGGGCTCGACGATGTGCCTGTCTTCGCCGACCCACAATCCCTGCATGGACTCGCTCTCGAGCAGGTCGTCGAGGGCCTTCAGGTCGGGTATCCGTCCGGTGCCTGTCATTGGCGGTCTCCCGAGGTCGGACTCGCGTCCGTCACTTCAACTGCGGCATCACCTGTTTGTGGAAGAGGTTCAGGGAATCCATGACCTTGCGGTGGGGAAGGTTGCCGATGTGGAACATTCCCATGAAGTGATCTGCGCCCACGTCGCTCATTTGTTGGTTGAGTTGCCGGGCGACCGTGTCCGGGCTTCCGGCGAAGACATACCCGACCTTCTGCAGGTCCTCCCAACCGAGCGACGAGAAGTCGTACCGCTGGCGGTTCTCCTCGCGGAAGTAGTTGAAGGACTTGTCGGTGTAGAGGGCCTCCCTCACGCGCGCGCCCGCCTCGCTGGCCGTCTGCTTGAACCCGCGATTGAGTAGCGTGAAGAAATAGCGCAATGCCGGCTCGGCAACCTCGCGCGCCTTTTCGTCCGTTTCGTCAACGTAGATGTGCCGGCATAGAACGAACTGCCCGTCGTCGGCTTCCCAGCCCCCGTCCCGGGCCACCTTGCGATAGTAGTTGAAGGTATCCTCGATCTGGCTGGTGGTCTGGTAGACCTGGGCGATGGGGATGCGGCGCCCGGCGCACCACTCGACGGACTCGGCGCTGCGGGCGGCGACCCACACCGGCGGGTGGGGCTGCTGGACCGGGCGCGGCCACGTGGCGCAGTTCTCGAGATGGAAGAACTTGCCGTGGTAGCTCCAGGTGGGCTCGGTCCACGCCCTCAAGATCAGCTCGAAGGCCTCTTCGAAACGTCCGCGCGATTCGCTCGGATCGATGTTGTACCAGAGGTATTCGGGAGGGATGCCGCGCACGAAGCCCGCGATCAGCCGGCCACCCGACATGCAATCGACCATGGCGTATTCTTCCGCCACCCGGACCGGGTGGTGACGGAGCGGCAGCACGTTGCCGAGCACGCCGATCTTGATCGTACTGGTCCTCTGGCTCAGCGCGGCGGCGACCAGGTTGGGCGACGGCATGGTGCCATAGGCGCTGTAGTGGTGCTCGTTGAAGAGGACCCCCTCGAAGCCGAGCTGTTCGCAATGCTCCATTTCGTAGAAATGGTCCTCGTAATTGCGAGTGCCTTCGGCCGGATCGAACAGATTGCTGGGGAGGGGCGTGCCCGGAATGTCCATGGGCACGTGCGGATAGGCGAGAAGGTCGAAGTTGTATATCTTCATCGGTCCCCATTCCGAGGCGGCGCGTGCGCCTACGCATAGCTTTCGTAGATGCTGTCGAACTTGCCCAGTTTCAGGCGCACCGTGTGCTGCGCGGCTTCGCGTACCAACTGTTGTTCCCGGGGTGTCTCGGCCATGCGGGCGATCACCTCGGAGGCCATGGCGGTGTGCTCCTCATCCGCCACCATGTGGACCGTGAAAAACTCACAGGCTTCGTCGCCGAGGTCGTAGTGCTTCCGCGCGTAGCGGTTGAACTCCTCCGAGTAGCGCCGGACCATGCTCTCGTCGACCAGGGCACCCACCCGGTTTTCCGCGGGTGAGCCCAACAGCATCCCATGGATCATCCGGCTCGTGTGGACCAGGCAGCCGAACACCGGCGTGGCATCGGCGAAGTCCTCTTCGCCGAGCCCCAGCGCCAGGCCGAAACGCTTGGCCAGGTCGGGATGCGTGCTCTCTTCTTCGAACTGGTAAGCAAAGTGGTTGTAGAGCCGGTTGTCATGGGCGTTCTTCACCATGCAGAGGGCAAAGCCCTTCAACAGGACGACGTTGTGCAGGTAGTGCTGCAGCGACCACCCCTGGAGTCTCCGCACCGACAGTCGCCCTTCTCTCAGCTCGGAGAAGTAGCGGCTCTCCATCAACTGCCCGATGCCGGGTTCGATGATCTCGCTGGTGATGGAGTCGACGAAGGCTTCGTTTGCCATGGCAACTCCCTTACTTCGAACCCTTCAGGCGTGTCAACAGAGATGAACTCCCGTTCCCGAGCGGTGCTTGACGGGCCGGCGGAAGCGCCGGCTCTCCGGTTGACAATGTTTCCGGCCCCATCGTAGTGTCCGAAAATTCAATGGGTTCCGCGTTATTCGAACATGCGCCAAGGGAGGTGTGTATGAACCGCCAATCCGGAGCACCCACCAGGATAACCCTGTTCGCTCTTGCAGTCGCCCTCTGCATCGGGTCTCACCTCGGTGCAACGGCACATGGGGCCACGGCCCCGTTCTACGAAGGCAAGACCGTCAAGATCATCGTCGGCCTCAGCCCGGGAGGCGGCTTCGACACCTTCGCGCGCATGCTGGCACGGCATCTGCCGCAGTACATACCGGGCAATCCCAGGTTCATCGTGCAGAACATGCCGGGCGCGGGCAGCCTGGTAGCGGCCAACAGGATCTACGCGGAACAACCGGGAGACGGGCTCACCATCGTCAACTTCGCCACCGGAATCGTCCTGCAGGCCTTGATGGGAGATCCCGCGGTCAAGTTCGACCCCATGAAATACATGTGGTTGGGCGATCCCTCCCTTCCAGCCCTGCCGAGGGTGCTGTGGGTCCGGGGCGACCTGCCGATCCGCACGCTCGCGGACCTGAAGAACAGGAAAGAACCGCTCGCCGTGGGGGCGACGGGTGTCGGCCAGTCCGCCGCCATCATGGGGGAGTTCGAGCGTACTCTGGGCCTCAACGTCAAGGTGGTCTTCGGTTACAAGGGCTCCACCGGCATCCTCGCGGCGCTGGAACGGAAAGAGCTGGAGGGCATGAACCTGTCCCTCCACTTCGTTCAGGACCGTTACGGCCACCTGATCGAGAACGGCACCCTCCGGCCGTTCCTGGCCATCGGGACGGGTCCGGGGGCGGAAGCGCCGGCCGGAGTGGCAACCCTGAAGGACCTGACCCTCAGCTCCGACCAGCGGAAGCTTGCCGATTTCCTGATCCAGAGCTGGAGCATCCTCCGGCTGTACGCGATTCCGCCGGGGACGCCGCCGGATCGATTCAACGTGCTGCAGGAAGCCTTCCTCAAGGCCTTGGCCAGCCCCAAGTTCATCAGCGAAGCCAAGCGCCAGGGCATCAGGGTCGCCCCGCGCTCGGGGAAGGAGGTTGCCCGCATCATCGGGCTCATGACCGGGGCTCCGCCGGAGATCGTCGACCAATACAGGAAGTTCCTGGGCATGAAGAAATAGCCGGACACCGGAAGAACGCCGCGGCCCCTGTCCCGGACGCTGCCGTCACGATGTTTGGTTGA
The DNA here is from genome assembly GCA_951813575.1 of Candidatus Binatia bacterium. Lineage (GTDB taxonomy): Bacteria > Desulfobacterota > Binatia > UBA9968 > JAJDTQ01 > JAJDTQ01. The sequence goes on along the minus strand of OX638375.1, from coordinate 1,021,992 downwards.
CGCTGACCCTATCGGTTGTTATCAATTTCCGGCAATCAAACCGAGCCGGAGCGTTCCGGACAGGGAGCATTCATGGACAGTCACGAGTTTGCCAAGAAGGTACAGTCGCGGGTGGCCGAGTTCTGCAAGGGCCTCGACGACAACCTGCCCGCCTACAGCTACATCCCGCTCACCACCGACGAGATGCGCATCAAGGTGATGCAGAGCCGGCTCTTCAACGAGGTGCGCGCCGCCGAGGTCTTCGGCACCTGGCTCAAGACCACCCCCGAGCTGGAGGTCAAGGCGATTCTGGCGGAAGCCATTTACGAAGAATTCGTCCACGCCGAGTATCTTTCCGAAGCCCTGAAGAGCAAGGGGGCGGTGCCCTACGACTACAAGCCGTTACCCGCGCAGATGGCAATGTTCAACGGCTTCGAGGCGCTGATCAGTACCTGTGAGCGCATTGCCGCGTTTCCCTTCGCCGGCGAGGGCGTGGCCGACTACCTCATCGGCAAGAGTCTCCAGGCCGGCACCGTGCCCGAGTGGGTCACCGGCCCCTACCAGAAGATCCACGACGACGAGGAAGAGCACGGCAACTACCCCTTCGAGCTGCTCGTCAAGTACGCCACCGACCCCGAGACCCAGGACCGCATCGTGCGCGCCGTGGAGATGAGCCTCATGCTCCGGCGCCAGTTCTTCGACAATCTCGACCGCTGGGTCTACCAGGATAGCTGGTCGTAGCCGGGCATCAGGCGGTCAGGGCAGCAGCAGCCCCGACTTGAGCAACGCCCGCCGGATACGCTCGCGCTCTTCGTCGCCGATGCGCTTGAGGGGCGGGCGCACCACCGCTTTGTCGATTCGTCCCAGGAGCGCCAGCGCTTCCTTCATGCGGTTGTGCATGTCCACGAAGGGCGGCGCGTAGAACACCTCCACCAGCGGCGCCAGCCGGTCGTTGATCTGACGGCCGGCTTCCAGGTCCCCGGCCTGGACGGCCCGGAAGAGTTCCGCGTGCAGATCGGCGGTGACGCTTCCCATTCCGGAGATGGAGCCGTCGGCTCCGAGCACGTAGCTTCCGAACAGCGACATGGTGTAGCTGCTCAGCATGGCCACGGGCCGGCCGGTGCCGCGCAGCGCGCGCAGGTTGGCCTCCAGGGCCACCATGTCGTTGCTCCAGTCCTTGACCCCCACCACGTGATCGATCTCCACCAGACGCGCCAGGGTCTCGGGGCTGTAGCCGATGCCGCTGGCCGGCGGATACTCGAAGACGATCAAGGGTAGATCAGTCGCCTCGGCGATGGTTTCGAAATGGGTGATCGCCATCTCGGGCCGGAGCCGGGCGCCCCACATGAAGAGCGTCGGCGGAAAGACCAGAAGCCCGGCCGCGCCATCGGCCCTGGCGTCCTTCGCAAGTTCGGCGGCTTCCAGGGTGTTGTCGGTGTAGATGCCGGAGATGAGCTCCACCTGGTCGCCTACCTCGTCGGCGGCGATGGCCAGCGCCCGGCGCCGTTCCTCCCGGTTCAGTGACGATACCTCGCCGGCGTGCCCGTTGCAGACGATAGCGCTCACGCCGTCCACGGCAGCCAGCCACGAGAGATGTCTCCGGTAGTTGACCTCGTCGAACGACAAGTCGTCGTTGAAGGGGAGCAGGTTGGCCGGGATGGCGCCGCTGAAACGGAGCGTGGTGGTCATGGTTCACCTCCTACGCCGTAACTATAGTTTGCGGGACGTTTGCCGACAAGGATAGATGTGGTTCGTTTTGGAGAAGGAAAGAGCCCCTGGAGCCAGACCGCCGATCTTGACGAAAGGCAATAAGCCAGTTTAAAGTTGCCATATGGCGAAGCCCGTTCCAGTGCCCGGCAGCGCGCCGCTCGTCCGGCCGGAAATATCCGACGCGGAGACCCTGGCCATGCTCCGAGCCTTCTTCAATCTGGCGGAGCATTGGCAGCTCAACGACCGCGAGGGCCGGATTCTGGTGGGCGATCCCGCGGCCAGGACATATGCCCGTTGGAAGACCGGGCAGGTGGAACCGTCGCGCATCTCGCGAGACACACGCGAGCGCCTGTCCATGCTGATGGGCATTCACACAAGCCTGCGCCATCTGTTCCGTGAACCGTTGCGTGGTTATGAGTGGCTGCGCAGGCCCAACCAGGCATTCAGCGGCGCATCGGCGTTGGACCGGCTGCTGGCCGGCTCCATCCCCGACCTGGTGGCAGTTCGCGCCTATCTCGACGCGGAGCGCGGCGGCTGGTGATCCCGCCCCTGAGCCGGATCCGTTGGCAACGGGCGTACCGTCTGATCCGTACCATCTATCCGCCGGTGAACCTGTTCGAGGACATCGCGGATCCAGCGGACTGGGAATTGCTGGCGGAAGCGGAAGCCAAGACCAATCCGAGGGTCCGAGACGACATCGGTGCCATCCATCTGGTGCCGCCCGCACGTCGGGTTTCGGGTCCCGGCGCCAGTTGGGTGATGGCGCCGTTTTGCCATGTCTCGCGTGACCGCCGGACCCGGTTCAGCGATGGCAGCTACGGGGTCTACTATGCGGGCAACCGTTTCGAGGTGGCCCTGGCGGAGACGGTGTACCATTTCGAGCGCTTCATGGCAGCGACGGAGGAAGAGCCTGCCTCCGCAGACTACCGGGAGCTCGTGCGCGGCATCGACGCGGAGTTCCACGACCTGCGCGGCGCGGAAGCTCTCAGAGCCGCGCTGGACCCCGATGACTACACCGCCGCGCAGGCGTTGGCCGCGGAATTGCGCGGCCAACAGCCCGGCAACGGCGTCGTCTATCCGAGCGTCCGCCGGCCCGGTGGCGAAGCCGTGGCTGCATTCTGGCCCGATGTGGTCGGAACCCCGGTCCCGGGCCGCCTTCTGTGTTATCGCTGGGACGGGCGCCGGGTGAATGCCTGGCTCGTGTATGGCGAAGAGAACTGGCGCGTCCTGCCCTGATCCACCAACCGTCCAGTCAGTGCGTGTCGAATATCTCCTGGTACCGCGCAATTGCCGCCACCGACGCCTCCCGCTCCCGCGCGGTGGGTGGGGGACATCCTCGCCCGTGCCGGCGCGGCCGGAGTCCCGCAGACAAGGAAATAGTCAGGGCCTTTGAGGGTAGCACTTTGGGGGGTAGCTTCTCCTGCTCCGACGCTAAGCGCGTGAAGGTGTGCTGCTACACAACTCCCCACAAGCAGCTTACCGGCAGAGCGTAAAGCCGTTCCCCGAACTGAAGCTTGTGCTCGCCCAGATAGAAGATGATCGAGGTAACGCTTCGAGCCTTGCCCGGACCTTCTTGCGCGAACCACAGCAGGTGTTTGAAATCCCCGCGGCTCACCGATGCGGAGGCCTTGACTTCCATTGCGGCCAGATGGTGGGCGCTCTCTGCCAGGAGGTCGATCTCGCGCCCGCGCTGGTCGCGCCAGTGATAGAAACGAAAACCATTGGTTTGATACGGCTCGGAGCGCAGCAGCTCGGCGAAGACAAAGCTTTCAAGCAGGCCGCCGAACGCCGTGGGGTCGGCATCGGGATCGAAGGAGCGAGGCGTCAGGCTGCGAAGCGCGGCCGCGATGCCGGGGTCCGCGAAATGGTGCTTCGCGTTCTTGATCTCGCGGCGGGATTCGCCGGAAGTCCACGCGCCGAGCTTGACCACCAGGGACAGCCGCATCAGCACATCGAGATACTGCTCCACCGTGTTTCGCTGTGCGCCGACAATCCCGCAGAGTTCCGCGATGTTGAGTTCGCCTGAGGTGCGGACCGCGAGTTGATCGATCAGGCGCCGGAGTGCATCGTTTCTCCGGATGCGGACGATGTCGGCGACGTCGCGATCCACCATGGACTCGACGTATTCGCGGTAGACCCTTTGCCGCCGGCGGTGGTCGAGGTCGCGGACCTCGGGAAAGCCTCCCTTGAGGACGCGGTCGATGTATTCCGCGCGGGTTGCAGGCTCCGGCGCCGGCAAGTCCCCGAGATCCGGATCAGCGGAGACAGCCCAGTCGAGGACTCTCGTCGGGCCGCGGGAGAGGGTTTCCGCCGCGGTCAACGGCCACAGCATGAGCGTCAACATGCGCCCGGCGAGCGAGTCGGCCACATGTCGCGTCGAGAAGATGTTGGAGGAGCCGGTGAGAACGAACTGTCCCTTTCGGTTGCTGGAGTCGACGAGGCGCTTGATAGCCAGCGCGAGGTTTCTTGATCGTTGCGCTTCGTCGATGATCAGCGGGACGCCGACGGTCTCTTCCGTGAGCCGCTGCAACTGGCCCCATGGATCGTTTTCGACGGCATCGAGCACCGTTTCGTCGTCCAGGGTGATGAATCGCCCGGTCTGGAGGATGTCCCGAACGAGTGTCGTCTTTCCGACCTGCCGGGCGCCCAAGACGTTGACCACGCGCGCGTAGGTGAGCGCGTCCTTCAATTCCGCGCTCAGGTGGCGTGGCAGGATGGTCCGTTCATCGGGCACGGGCGCCTCCGGGGTAAAATAGCGCTAGAGTTCCGGTGAAAATTATAATTTAGATGCGGTGGGACTGTCAATACAAGCGGGGTGGGACGCTAGTGCGTGTCGAAAATCTCCTGGTAACGCGCAATCGCCGCGACTGACGCCTCCCGCTCCAGCGCGGTGGGGTTGCGGGGGTCGCGGGCCTTGGGCAGACGTCCCAGGCGCAGCATGGCCGCGCGCAGCAGCACCCGCGCCTTGGTGGCGTCCAGGTTGTTTCCCTCGATGGTGAGGTCGTTGGGATTGGAGGGCAGGGCGCCTTCCGGGTCGCCGCGGCTCACCCGCACCACCGGCATGCCGTTGCAGGCGGCAACGGCGAGGGCGGCCATCTGGCTGTGGAGGGCCGAGCCGGTGCCCGCGGCCCCCTCCAGCACGAACCCGTGGAACTTCGGCGCGCCGGGCTCCGTGGACGCTTCCTGCGCGAGCCCGCGTTCGATGCGCGCCATGATATCCACTTCCGCCTCCGGGTCCGCCGTGTCTTCCTCCGCCATGTAGTGGCCGTACTTCACCACGTGCACCGGCGCGATGACATCGCCCCGCAGCGAGCCGTCGCCGTCCTTGACGGAGATAGTCGCCGTCGCGGGGCTGTCGCCGTATTCCTGAAAGGTGGCCTCGGCGGGCAGCCTTGCCGCCGCAACCGCGGACGTGCCGGTGGTCCGGTAGGCGGGACGGAACCACACGCGCACCTCGTGGCCGGCGCTGCCGAGCACGCCGCCGTGTCCGCCGGTGGCGCGGTAGCCGCCCGGACGCGCGTCGCCCTTCTTGAACGCGCGCGCCGCGAAGATCTGCTCGTCGACGATGCCCACCGCCCCCAGCCCCGTCCCGAGGCCCGACGCGATGTAGCGCGTCGCATCCACGATGTTGCGGTCGCCGTCGTTGGCGAGCGCTCCGTGGGGACGCTGTGACGAAATGCCCACGAAGGGCAGGTCCGTATCCACGACGAGGCTCAGCCAGTAGAGCGTCTCCTCCACGTGCGGGCTGCCTTCCAGCCAGATGAAGCCGTCGTAGCGGCCCGAGTCGACGGTTTGCTGGACGATGTTGAGCGCGCGGGCCATGGCCGCATTGGGCGGGAACTTGCCCAGGGGCCGGGGACTGTACGGGAAGAAGTCGCGGCCGCCCACCTCGCCCTGTTTCGTGTAGCCCGACGGAGGGAGCACGCGCACGAAGTCGAACTCTGCGAGCCGGTCCAGCTCGCTGGCCGCGCCGTCGTGGCCCCGCCCGCTCAACCCGCGGTCGATATCCTCGAACAGCCGTGACGCATCGGGGAAGTACGACTGTCTCCCGCCGTAGCCGATGCTTGCATCACGCTGGTCGCCGTCCTCGAAGGGCGTGCCGTCCGCGGAGCCGTCGCCGCGGCGCGCCATGTACGGCAGCGGATACGCGCCGTCCTCGGGGCGTAGTTCCACCTCGTAGTACGGCTTCCCGTCGTCGTGGTAGACCTCGGCGGCATCGGATTCCAGCGGGTGCGCGCTGAACTTCTCGATGCGCACCCGCACCGGCTCGTGCAGGCGTTGTGGAACCAGGTGGTCGAACCGTCCTTCCAGTTGCCGTTCGCCTTCGTCCCGCCCCTTGTTGCTGGTAACGAGCGACGGTGTATTGGCGATGGTGGCGCGCGGACCCGAGAATACCGCTATGCGTGGCTTGGACATCGAATCATCCCCCTGTGGCATGCACCGTCCGGTCGGTCCGGCTGGCCGTTAGAACACCACCTCTCCCTCCGCCCACGCCCGGATCAGGTGGTGGGCGATGGCCACGGGATCGGGGAGGCGCAGGTTGGGGTTCTGGCCGGCGAAGGAAGAGAGCACCTCCTCCCGGGTGAACCACTGTACGTCGGTCATCTCCTCGTCATCCTTGGCGATGTCCGTGGTCAGGGCCTTGCCGTGGCAGCCGATCATCAGCGACGAGGGGAAGGGCCAGGGCTGGGAGGAGTGATAGCGCACCTCGCCCACGGTGATGCCGGCCTCCTCCTTCACTTCCCGGCGCACCGCCTCCTCGATGCACTCGGCCTGGTCGATGAAGCCCGCCAGGGCGGAGTAGCGTCCGGAGCGCGCCAGCCGTCCGCGGGACTGGCCCAGCAGGGCGCGTTCGCCGTCGGTGACGACCATGATGGCCACGGGATCCGTGCGCGGAAAGTGCTCGGCGTTGCAGGCCATGCACTTGCGCACCTGGCCGCCGCGCCCCTGCTCGGTGGCGCCGCCGCACACGCCGCAGAACCGATGCCGTCGATGCCAGTCCACCTGGGCCTTGCTCTGGGCCAGGATGCCCACGTCCTGGGGCATGAGCTGGGCCGCCGCGGCCCGGGCTTCCACGAAGCTCCACGGTTCCTCCAGGTTGAGCTCCCGGAGCGGCTCGGAAACCGGGGAGACGTCCACCGCGAAGTGGGCGGCGCCGTCCATGAGGCCGAGAAACACCGGCGGGCCGTCCAGCCCCATCCCCTCGATGTTCGCGGGCTTCACCCAACCGAGCTCCGCCCGGTCGCCATTGCGCAGAAGGATGTCGAGCTGCCACAGCGGCAGGAAGCGGGAACGGGGGTCCCGGGCCGCCTGCGTGAGCCAGTCCTCGTCCCGGCGCTGTACGTCGCCGCGGTCCAGAGGATTACCGGAAAAGACGTGTGTGGTCATGACCGAGACTCCAGTGTGTTGCGGGACGGACGGGAAGCAGGTCGCGCAGGACCCCGGGGGCCTTCGTTCACACGAGGCCCCAGGTGCGGCGCAACCACCACTCCGCCGCCAGCAGCAGCACCACGAGGGTAAACAGCAGCGGTTCGTTCCAGAGGGCCACGCGGCTTCTGGCAACGATGCTGGAGGGCGCGGCGCGCTCCATCAACTGCTCGAACTCCGGCCAGTGGGCGTCCGTCAACGAGCCGGTCGTCGTGAACATTCCCTGGCTGCGGGCCGCCACGGCTTCCAACAGCTCCGGTCTCGGGCGGCCGTCGTCGTTCTCCTCCGACGGCAGCGCCACCAGGAAGTTGGCGGCGGCGCTCCCCAAGGGCTTCGTTGACGATGCCGCCCGGACCTCGATACGGTGGGAGCCTTCCAGGCGCGGCGTGAACTCCACCCGGTACTCGCCGGCCTGCCCGGTGGCGGCGGCCTCCAGCGGCGTCCGCTCGCCCTCGGGGCCCCGCACCACCACCTGGAGGGTCGGGTCCGTGGCCGGTCCGTGGTCGTCCCGCAGCACCCGGATGCGGAACTCGATCGGTTCTCCGGGCCGGCGCGAGCCCCCCACCGCCAGGATCTGCACCTGGTCGAAGGCCGGCTCCCGCGCCAGCCAGCGCACGCCGTTCCGAATGAGCTTCAGATGGATCTGGGGGTTCTGGTTGCGGCCCACCGCGTCGAAGTTCCAGCGCCAGAGGTCGTCGCTGGCGAAAGCCAGCGTCCGGCCGTCGTGGTGCCGGCCCACCGTGAGCAGGGGCGCCTGGCGGGAGCCCACCCGCGCCGAAAGCAATACCTCGCCGTTGGCCTGTGCCACCTCGTTGAGGGTGGTGAGAGGCGGCAGCGCGCTCCAGGCCTCCTCGTTGGCGTCAGGGTCCGCGAACACCCGTGTCAAGGGATGAGCTTTTCCGGCGGACGTCAGGCTGGCGCGGGCGGCGATGCCGGTCCGGAAGGCGCCGCGTCCGTCGAGCTTCACGGGCAGCACCGGGTTCAAGGCGGTCTCGTGGTAGCCGCCGCGGTCGAAGGCCCGGGACCCGCCGAGCATGGCGAGGCCGCCGCCGTCCCGCACGAAGTCCCGGATGTTCTCGAAGTAGAGCGGGTTGAAGTAGGTGCGGTGCGAGAAGTCGTCGAGGATGAGCACGTCGAAGTTCTTGAGCTCCTCGACGAAGATCTCGTCGATGGGGAACGGGATCAGGCTCAACTCGTTCTCCCGCACGTCCACCACGTCGCTGGGCGTGCGCAGGAAGACGAACGACACCAGGTCCAGGAACGGATCCTGCTTCAGCGCGAACCGCAGGAACCGGTAGTTCCACGACGGAGACCCCGACAGGGTCAGCACCCGGATCTTGTCGCGGCGCACCTCCATGCGGAATGCCTTGCGGTTGTTTGCAGCGATGCTTTCACTGTCCTGTTCGGGCAGCGTCAGGGTGAAGCCGTGGGCGCCCAACTCCCGCGGGGTGTAGCTGAGGGTGACGCGGTTTTCGTAGACGTCCCGGTCGATGGCGATGGGGTGCGTGGAGATGAGGTTCCGCCCGAGGTTGAAGTAAAGGGGCACCCGGACGCCGGCCATGCCGAACGCCTGGATGGTGAAGTCGATGGTGGTGGCGCGGCCCCGGAAGGCCAGCTCCGGGACCCGCAGGCCCGCGATGCGCAGATCCCTGAAGCCGGCCGTCTGTCCGACCGCCACGGCGAAGACCGGTCGGGGATGTCCCGGGAACGCTTCGAGGGCATCTGCGGGATTGACGATGCCGTCGGACACCACGACGACCCCGGCGGCTTCCGGCTCAAGTTCCGCCACCTGTTCCAGGGCATGGAAGAGTTGGCTGGCGTCGCCCGCCGGCGCCAGGGCCGCCAGCCCGTCCGGCTCCCGCGCGGCGGTCTCACGGTCGAAGGAGTAGAGCTTGAGGTCGTATTTCCCGGCCAGTCCCAGCGCGAGGCCCGGGGCCGCCAGCACTTCCTTCGCGGCGTCGAGCCGGCTGGCCTCGCCGCTCCCGGAGGGGAGCGCCATGCTCTCGGAGGTGTCCAGCAGCACCACCAGCGGGCGCCGCAAGGACGTGGGCGCCTCCACCGTGCGCACGGGTCCCAGCAGAAAAAGCAGCAGCAGGAGGTAGACCACGCCGCGCAGCAGCGTCAGCAGCGAGGCCTTGCCGGGTCCCAGGCTGCGGCGCAGGAACAGGAACTGGTGCGCCAGGAAACCCGCCGCGGCCAGCGCCAGTGCCGCGGCCAACCACCAGGGAACGCCGCCGCCGAGAACGATGTCCGAGAGTCCCGTCATGGCATCCTACTGCGTGAGCCGCCGGCGGATGAACGGCACGTGGATCAGGTCCTGCTTGTAGTTGCCGGTCATGGAGTAGAGGATCAGGTTCACCCCGAGGTGGAAGGCGTCGCGCCGCTGTTCTTCGCCATTGGGAACGCAGGGGTGGCTCCAGCGCCCGAGCCCGTCCCGTTCCCAGGCCCCGGCCAGGTCGTTGTGGCAATAGACCACGGGCGTGGTCTCGCCGAGCTGGATTCCCTCGAGATAGGAACTGGTGGCCGTCCGCCCGCCCACCCGGCGGAGCAGGTAGTAGCTCCGCAGCAGCGCGTGGGTCAGGGGGACTTTTCCCATTTCCCGCCCGGGCAACACCCGTTGCATCTCCGCCCGGAAGCGCCGGTCGAAGCCGTATCCAAGCTGCCCGAGGGTGTTGTCGGCCAGCAGGAACCCGCCGAAGGAGAGGAAGCGCCTCAGGTTCCGGACCTCCTCCTCGGAGAACGGCTGGAAGTCGTACTTTCCGGCCATGTACAGAAACGGGTGAGAGAACAGCTCGGGGTCGGTCAGTCCCACCACCCGGCGTTCCGGGGCGGCCGTGACGCTGGTGCGGCGCATGAGCTCTTCCATGAGCGGGGTCACGGCGCGCGGACGCGGGTCCCAGTCGCCGCCGCGGTAGCGCACTTGCGCGAAGACGAACTGAATCCGCCGCCCGGGCTCCGCCGCCGGCACCGTTCCGGGCAACCCGAAGGCGGCGGCCCCCAGGAGGCATTGCAGGAAGCTCCGCCTATTCATAGTTCCGTTGTCCCAGCCAACCCTCGAACAGCAGCGTGAGGATCAGCACCACCACCAGGGCCAGCGCCAGGTCGGTACGGATTCCGCCGTCGGACAGGGCGCCGGCGGACAGGACCTCGTGCTCCACCGGTCCGAACTTCCGCGCAAGCTCCTGGGCGTCCATGCGCTCCAGGCGCGTTTCCAGGGGCGGCGGGTTCACGGCGTAGAGGGAAGGGATGTCCAGGTCCGCGCCGGGAGGAACGACGCGGTAGACTCCTGCGAAGTGGTTCCCGTCGAAGGACCCGGAAGCCTTTCCGTCGGCGGCCACCAGCGTGACTTCCCGTTCCGTGCGGCGGGGGTCCACCACCCGCAACCGCTTCCCCGCGTGGGCCGTGTCCGTGGACCACCGTTTCTCCGTCCCGGCGACGATCCCCGTATCGATGGAGCCGCTGCTTCCACCCGCCATGTGCGTCACCAGGGATTGCACCAAGGGCACGTAGCCGGTCTTGAGCGGGAGGTTGTTCCAGGCGCTGTCGGCGGTGGAGGTCCACAGCAGGACCCGGCCCTTGCCCACTTCCTTCTCCACCAGCAGCGGGTCGCCGTTGCTCAGCCGCATCAGGGTGCGTCCGCCGACCGGGGCCACCTGGAAATACGACGATACCTTCGCCGACCGCAACGAATCCAGCAGGCGCCGGTCGCCGAAGGCCTCCAGCGCCGGGTGCGAGAGATCCGCCTCGCCGACGGTGACGTTCCGGTCCAGGGGTACTCGCCGGCGTTCCCCGAGCGGGCCGGGAAGGAGAGGCCAGGCGTTGTTCCACAACGCCCGGTTGTGGTCTTCGGCCACGATCTGGTCTCCCAGCGACAGCAACAGGCCTCCGCCGCCCTCGACGAAGGCGGCAAGCCGGGCCACGAAAGGCGGCGGCAGGGTGGCGACGTTGGCCAGCACCAGGGCCTGGTAGCCCTCCGGGTTGACCTTTCCCAGCGCGCCGGAGAGGATCACCTCCGGCAGCAGCACGGAGTTGGCCACGTCTCCGGCGGGGTTCAGCGCCCGGCTCAGGAAGAAGGTCTCGCTGGCCACCAGCGCCCGCTGGGGGTCGCCGTCCACCAGCAGGACGTTCAACCGTTCCCGGGTGTGGAGGGTGAAGTAGTGCCGCAGGTGTTCCGACAAGCCTTCCCCGTGGAGCGATACGTAGCCGGAGTGGCTGCCCGGCCGGTCCAGCTTGAACTGGAAGTCCACGGTGGACTCGGCGTCCCCCGACAGGGTCACCTGCTTCTCGTCCCGGACCTTGCCGTCGATGTGGAGCCGGGCGGCCACCGGCAGGCCGGCTCCGGCGACGGAGGCCCCGAGGGAAGTCACCAGTCCGATATCCAGTCCGGGAGCGATGTTGAGGGCCGGGGACGCGAGGGCGTCGATGGTGGCGCCGGGCACGGCTTCGGACGAGCCCACGGTGATGATCTTTACCGGGACGGTGGGATCGTACTCGCCCACGGCCGGCAGCGACAGGCGGTCCCATCCGGACAATCCGAGGTCCGTGACCACCCACAGGGCCTTCTGGCCCCCGGTCTCCCGCAGCAGTCCGTAGGCGGTGCGCAGCGCGGCCGTGAAGTCCGCGGTGCCCGCCGTGACCACCAGCGGGTCGAGGTCCTTGAGGACGGTTTCCCGCGCGTCCTTGAGCCGTGGCTCTCGCCGTCCCACCGGGTTGGTGGGGATCACCGCCGCCCGGTCGCCGTCGCCCAGCGCTGTCAGGATCCGTCCCGCGGCCTGCTTCGCTTCCCTGAACGGCGCGCCTTCCTCGCGTACCTGCATGCTCAGGGAATTGTCCACGATGATGGCGGTGGAGAGCGGCGCCCCGCGGGCCGACAGACCCGCCCCGGTCTCCCACAGGGGGTGCGCCATGAGCAGTGCCAGGAAGATGACCGCCAACGTCCGCACCGCCAGCAGCAGCCAGTTGCGCAGGTTGTAGGTGCGAGCCACGCGCCGTTGCGAGATGAGCACGAAGCGCACCGCCGGGAAGCGCAGGCGTCTCTGCTGCCGCCGGTTGAGCAGGTGGATCACCAGCGGAATCACGGCGGCGGCCAGGGCCGCCAGGTACAGCGGGTAGAGGAACGCCAGGGTTACTTCCTCCAGCTCAGATAGCTCACCAGCGCCTGGTCCAGCGGCGTGGCCGTGGAGACCAGTTGGTAGTCGATGGCGTACTCGTGGCAGCCCGACCGGAGGGTGTCGATGTGGTTCTCCACCACCCGGCGATACTCGGCCTGAATGGCCTTGGGATCGGCGGTGACCCGGAGCCTGGAATCCTCGATGTCCTCGAACCGCGTGTTGCCGGAGAAGGGGAGCGTCCGCTCAGCCTCGTCCATCACGTGGAAGACCAGCACGTCGTTGCCCTTGTAGCGGAACAGGCGCAACCCCTGGAGCACCGACTCGGCGTCGTCCAGCAGGTCCGAAACCAGCACCACCAGGCCCCGCCGCCGGATGCCGCCGGCCACCTCCCGCAGGATCCTGCCCACGGCGGTCTCGCCCCGGGTGGTCTCGCCTTCGAGCTGTTGCAGCAGCTCCACCATGTAGCCGCGGGTGGCCTTGGGCGGAAGTTGCGAGTCGATGCGGTCGGAGAAGGTGATCAGGCCGGCGGCGTCCTGCTGCCTCAGGATCAGGTAGGCCAGCGACGCCACCAGGATGCAGCTGTACTGGAACTTGGTGACCTCGCCGGACGCGTAGTCCATGGAGCCGCTGACGTCCAGCAGCAGGTGCGTCTTGAGGTTGCTCTCGTCCTCGAACTCCTTGATGAAGTAGCGGTCGAACTTGCCCAGGGCCTTCCAGTCGATGCGCCGGATCTCGTCACCGGGGGCGTACTCGCGGTGCTGCTCGAACTCGACGCTGAAGCCCTTGGCGCGGCTCCGATGGAGCCCGGCCATGACGCCTTCCACGACCCAACGGGCCTTCAGGTGCAGGTTCGAGAGCCTCGCCAGCACCGCCGGATCGAAGTAGCTTTGTTCGGGGGTGGCCATGAACGCCGAAGCGGTAGTGAAATACGGCGTCAGTTAACCACCTTCGTGCGTTGAACTCAAGACGGCCGGGGTTTCAGTTCGTCGGTCCTGCGCGCCCGCCCAAGTGTGCTGCTAGCTTCACGAAGTCCTCGCGACGGTTGCGTGGCCAGCAAATGCAAATACTAATGACCTTGCCGTTGACGATACTGCATAGTGCACTGGATGCAAAGATACGCCACCGAGAACAGCAACACTACAGCGACCAAGACGCCGGCATTGGAATCTGTAGTATCGTAGACGACTCCGCCAAGGACTGGTCCGAATGCCGCGCCGATCAACGAAGGGATCTGAAGAAATCCGAGGATGACCCCGATGTTCTTGCCGCCAAAGATGTCGGCTATCATGGCACCGTAGGTCGGGGTGTTTGCACTTGTCCCCAGACCGTATAACAAGGCGAACGCATCGAGCCACCATGTGGATGGGTTGGAAGGTGAGGCCAAGATCAATCCAATGCCGCCGAGAGTGACCAAAGTGCCCAATGCATACGCGCGGTTACGCCCCAGCCGATCCGAGGCGACCCCCCAGAGTCCGGAGCCCACACATCGCGTCAGGCTGATGAGTCTAAGATAGTGCGTCGCAGCGACACCGCCCGCCCCATGTACTTGCATGAGTGACAGACCGGCCGCCGACGCGCAAAGACCTGTTGTAATCACCCAGAAGGGGATGGATATGACGGCCTCCTTCAGAGTCCATACGTTGGGGTCTTCGGACTTGGACTGGAAATCATCGTCGACTCTCGCCATGGGCTCTGCAATCTCAATCGGGCGGCCGTCTGGGAGTTGTCCGACATCCTGCGGCCGCCGCTTGGGAAGTAGGACGTTCAAGGGCACCAGCAGGACGAGTGTCACCACGCCGATGAGGGTATACGTCGTACGCCACTCAAGGGCCGAGATCAGGTTCTCCACGACGGGCACGGCGAACAGAATCCCGAGATGCAGTCCCATGGTAGCAATACCGATGGCGGTGGCGATACGTTCGCGGAACCAGTGAGACAGCAATGCCGTCGTGGTCACTGCCCCGATGCAGACCAAGCCAAGACTTGTCGGGAAACCGTAGAAGAGAAACTGCGATAGCGACGTGCTCTGACCGGACAACACGAGTCCAATGCCTATCGCTATGGCGCCAAGGGACATGACGATACGCGGGCCGAAACGATCATAGCACCAACCCATCAGGGGAGCGGCGGTATGTAGGACGCCGTTGATCAAGACAAGGATCGTGGCCACACCACGGGACCACCCGAAGGCATCCACTGGGCCGGTGCTGAAGAATATCGTCGAATTGCCAATCCCGACCATCATGAACATATTGAGGAAGCAAAGGAATAGGATTGCGTGCCCGTAGAAACTGACTGGACGGAATGGGACTTCAGGACGCAACATGATTGACACAGCCTCTTTATTCCATCACGCGGAATGCACGACTCGGGAAATCAAGGGAGATGAGGATACAACTGAACACCCGGAGATCAGAAGCGCACCTACGCTTACAAGTCAAGGTCGTTTTGGGGATCGAGCACCCATGGTACGACTATGGAACCGCGCTGAAGGGAGTCACTATGTAACTGCATCTTGGTACCCTTTTAGGGTACCCCAAATAAAAACGGGCACCCTGACCACTTGGGTACCCGCTTTTTGGGTACCCGCCGGGGTTTTGGATAATTCCGTAGCGATGGGTTACGGTTGGCCCCTGACGACGGGCGGCGGGCGCCTTGCGCGCGAGCACCGCAAGACAGACGGTCGTAGGGAAAGATGTCGTGGTGAAACTGAACAGCGGACTTCGCGCCATCGGCAGGGACCGGCTGGCGCTCCTGGGCTACGTCACCGGCGGGCACTTCGCGGTGCACTGGTTCGGGCAGCTCTTTCCCATGATCCTGCACCCCCTGGAGGTGGCCCTGCGCCTGAGCTACGTCCAGGTGGGTTTCCTGACCACCACGCGGGAGTTGACCACCGGGCTCACGAACCTGCCCGCGGGGTTTCTGGGGGACCGCCTAGCGCGTCACCGGACCGCGATCCTCACCTCGGCCCTGCTTGTCTTCGGGTTGGCATACCTCACCTTCGGACTCGCCCCCGGCTACCTCTACGCGCTGGCTGCGGCGGGGCTGGTGGGGGTGGGCATCGCCCTGTGGCATCCCACGGCCATGGCGTCGCTCTCGAGCCGATTCCCGGAGCACCGGGCCACGGCGTTCGCCATCCACGGCATGGGCGCGACCACCGGCGACACCCTGACGCCGGTGGTCGTCGGCATCCTGTTGGGCCTCTATCCCTGGCGCAATATCATGGCGTTGCAGTTCCTGCTGGCCGTGGCGCTGAGCATTCCCTTGTGGCTCGGCTTGCGCGGCATCTTTGCCGCGCCGCCGCCCGGGTCGGGGAGCGGGAGCGCGCAGGCGTCCGGGTTGGCCGAGTTCCTCCGAAATCCCGCCTTTCTGGGCGTGGCGCTGGCCAACGGCCTCATGAACGCCGGCCGGATACTGATCATCACCTTCTTCCCCCTCTACGTGCAGGAAACCCTCGGTTACGGCTCCACCGGATTGGGCTACTACTACGCGCTGCTGCACGTGCTCGGCACGGTGTCCCAGCCCGTCCTGGGCTACCTCTCGGACCGCCTGGGCCGGAAGGCGGTGCTGTTGCCGGCGTTCGTGGTGCTGGCGGTGCTCTACACGTTGATTCCGTTGGTGCGTCCGGGGATTCCCCTGGGGATCGTGGTGACCCTCATCAGCCTGTTCTTCTACACCCTCAGCAACATAACCGCCGCCGCCGTGGTGGACGTGGCGGGCTCGCGCATACAGGCCACCTCGCTGGGCATCACGTTTCTCTCCAACAGCCTGTTCACTCTGCCCGGTCCGGTCATCGCCGGATACATGGTCGGGTTCTACGGCATGAGCTCGGTGTTCTACCTGTCCGGGGGCTTCCTGCTGGCGGCCGCGGCCGCGATTGCGCCCCTGCGGCTCTACAGGGGTTCGGGACGGTGACGCCCACGGCCCATTGGTCGCCTCCGGTGGCCAACCTGGCGCTGGGGCACGATACGGTCCACGTCTGGCGTGCGGCCACCGAGGTGCCGGCTTCCCGAGTGGCTCCCTTGTACGGGCTGCTGGCGCCCGACGAGCGCGCCCGGGCGGGCCGGTTCCTCTACGAGGAGGACAGGCGCCGGTACACGGTGGCCCGGGGGGTGTTGCGAAGCCTCCTGGCGCGCTATCTCGATGTGGAGCCTGCCGCCCTCGGGTTCCGCTACGGCACCCATGGCAAGCCGTCGCTCGCGGAAACCCCTGGGGGCAGGGACGTGCGCTTCAACCTGTCCCATTCCTACGGGTGGGCGGTACATGCCTTCGCCATCGGCCGCGAAGTCGGCGTCGACGTCGAGCGCGTGCGCCCGGACACCGACATCATGGGAGTCGCCCGGCACTCCTTCTCACCGGCGGAGGTGGAAGCCTTGACGAGTCTCCCCGCGGGACAGCGGCGGGAGGCGTTCTTCAATTGCTGGACGCGGAAGGAGGCATTCATCAAGGCCCATGGCGAGGGGATCGCGCTGGGGCTGAGCCGGTTCGACGTGACCCTGCGGCCGGGCGAGCCCGCGGCCCTGCTGCGATTCGAGGGAGACCCGCGCGAGGTGGCGAGGTGGTCCATGTGCGCGCTGGACGGGGGCGAGGGCTACAAGGCGGCGTTGGCGGTGGAGGGGGATGGTTGGTATCTCAAGTGCTGGGACTACCCGGCTGAAGGGCTGATGTAGCGGCGGGTTCCAACTCCGCCGGGGCTGCACGGCACTGCAGGAACAACACACAAGAGGAGGGCGTTCACATGGCGCGTATCGCGAGTATCAAGGGGAAGGAAGATCTGGGCCCGGAGCACCATGCGGTGTTCGATGCCATCGCGCAGAGCCGGGGCGCGGTGCAGGGGCCGTTTACCATGCTGCTGCACAGTCCGGAGCTGGCCGCCCGCGTGGCCCACCTCGGCAGCCTCGTCCGTTTCGAGATGGAGCTTCCCCAGAAGCTGAAGGAGCTGGTGATCCTCACCGTGGCGCGGGAGGTGGATTGTCTGTTCGAATGGTCGGTGCACGCCGGACACGCCAGGGCGGCGGGTATTTCGGACGAATGCATCGAGGCGGTGCGAGAGCGCCGGGAGCCGCCGGGGCTCACGCTGGAGGAGGCGGACCTCCGCCGGTTCACGCAGGAGCTGCTGCGCTCCCATCGCGTGAGCGAGCCCACCTTCGCCGCCGTTGAGAAGGCCTTGGGAGCCACGGCGTGCGTGGAGCTTTCGGCCTTCATCGGATACTATGTGCTGCTTGCCTGCGTCCTGAACGCCATGGAGGTGGAGCCGAAGGAGGGCGAGAAGCCCCTGGATACATAGGGATATCGCAGGCCGGGTGATTCGCCGCCGGTCTCGAAGACACGAGGACGTTGCACAGCGCGACCCAGGACACGGATGGAGCGAGATGACAGACAGACCTAATTTCCTCTTCATCATCACCGACCAGCACCGGGCGGACCACCTGGGCTGCTACGGCAATCCGGTGGTGCAGACGCCGCACATCGACGGGCTGGCTTCGGCAGGCACCCGCTTCGAGCGGTTCTACACGGCGACGCCCATCTGCATGCCCAATCGCGCGACGCTCATGACCGGCCGGATGCCGTCGCTCCATGGCGTAAGGCACAACGGCATCCCGCTTTCCCTGGAGGCCACCACCTTCACCGACGTCTTGGCCGCGGCGGGCTACCATACGGCGCTTATCGGCAAGTGCCACCTCCAGAGCATCAAGGACGATCTCCCGGTCATCGGCATGCCGGAGCCGGATCCCCAGCGTGCCCGGCCGCCCGAGCGCCTCCGCGAGGCATGGAAGAGCACCGGCGCGCGTTACGACCAGGAGTTGCCTTCCAACTGGGCGCGGGACCCGGAGTTCGAGCCGGTGTTTCCCTACTACGGGTTCCAGCACGTGGAGCTGTGCATCAAGCACGCCGATCAGGTGGTGGGACACTACGAGCGCTGGTTGCGGGCGCGCCATCCGGATCCCGACTCGCTGCGCGGCGCGAAAAACCAGCTTCCCGGCAACGATTGCCGGGCGCCGCAGGCATGGCGCACCCGGGTGCCCGAAGAACTCTACCCCACGAGCTACGTGGCCGAGCGCACCATGGCGTTTCTCGAGGAGCACGCGCGCTCGGGACGGGATCGGCCCTTCTTTCTCCAGTGCTCGTTTCCCGATCCGCATCACGCGTTTACGCCCCCCGGCCGGTACTGGGACCTCTACCACCCGGAACAGATCGAGCTGCCGGCTTCGTTTCATCGCGGGGAACATCCGGTGCTGCCCCATCTGGCGCGGCTCTACGAGGAGCGGGACCGGGGCGAGGCCAACCGCGACGGCCAGCGCGGCTTCGCCATCACGGAGCGGGAAGCGCGCGAAGCCATCGCCCTGACCTACGGCATGATCACCATGATCGACGACGCCATCGGCCGCATCCGGGCGCGGCTCGAGGCCCTGGGGCTGGCGGAAGACACGGTCATCGTCTTCACCAGCGACCACGGCGACTTCATGGGCGACCACCAGCTCCTCCTCAAGGGTGCGCTCCACTATCGCGGGCTGGTGCGGGTGCCGTTCATCTGGGCCGACCCGGAGCAGGCGGGCAGGGGAGTGGTCAACGGCGGCCTGTGCGGCACCCTGGACCTGCCAAGCACGATCCTGCACAGGGCCGGCCTGGAAGGACCCAACGGCATGCAGGGGGTGAGCCTCCAGCCGGCCATGGACGGCTCGGGCACGGGCCACGACTCGCTGCTCATCGAGGAGCACCAGCGCCGGGGCTACATGGGCTTCGACAACAACTTCCGGGCCCGCACCCTGATCACGCCGGACCGGCGCCTGACCCTCTACGAAGGCGCCGGCTGGGGCGAGATCTACGATCTCGAAAACGACCCTGACGAGATGCGAAACTTGTGGGAGGAGCCGGGCTCCCGCCGGGCGGAGCTCACCGAGGCGCTGGCCCGCAAGATGATGGCGCTTACCGACACGAGCCCCCTGGCCACCCACCATGGACCCTAGCCGCGGACTCGACTTCGGCCTGGGTTTGCGGGCGCGGCATCCGTCCATGCTGGCGGAGCATTCACGGCAGGCGGAGGAGGCGGGGTTCAACCACATCTGGCTGTACGATTCGCCGCGTTGCGCCGAGCCCTACGTCTCCCTGCCGTACTGCGCCATGGCCACCAAACGCGCGGTCGTGGGTCTGGCGGTGACCAACACGCTGACCCGGGATCCCACGGTGGTGGCCAACAGCTTCGCCACGCTCGCGATCCTCACCGGGGGACGGGTCAAGCTCGGTCTCGGGCTCGGCGACAGCGCCGTGAAGTTCATCGGCAGGAAGCCGCACCGTTTCGACGCCTTCCGCGAAAGCGTCGATGTGGTGCAGGGGCTTCTTCGGGGCGAGCGCGTGTCCTACAACGGACGGCGGCTGGCGCTTCCCGCCGTGCCGGAGGTGAAGCCGCCGCTCTTGCTGGCGGCGGAGGGGCCGCGAACCTTCGACTTTGCCGGCGCTGCCGCTGATGGCGCCATCATCAGCCCCGGCGGTTCGCCGCGGTTCCTTGGTTACGCCATCGGCAAGATTCGCGAGGGAGCGGTGAGGGCGGGGCGCGATCCGGAAGCCCTGCACGTCTGCGCGTGGACCCACTGCGTGGTAGGCGAGACCACGGAGCAGGCCATGGACGCGCTGGCTCCCGAGGTGGGCCGGACCCTGGTGAAGGCCGCGGTGCGGATTCCTCCGGAGGTCCTGGGCGCATCCGAGCCGCTGCTTTCCGCCGAGCTGCGCGCCCAGGTGCTGGAAGAAGCCACGCGTCAGGACCACGAGTACGATCTGGCGCAGACCATGCGGGCTGCTCTCGGTGACGACCTGTTCAGGGAGATGACCCTGGTGGGCACGCCCGGCGACTGCGCCCGCAAGATCGCCGAGTTGAGACGAGTAGACGGCCTCAGCCAGCTCATCGTCAACGTCTACGGCGAGGACCGGGAGTCCGCGCTGAGGGCGTTGGGCGGCGGGATGGCCGGTTGACCGGAAGCACCCCGGCCGCTGGCCCCCGCCGCGACAAGCGGCCTCGCTACAGCGGTACGGCCTCGCCCTCCGGCACCTTGTCCTTGTCGAGGTGCTTCAGCGCCTGAACGACGAAATCCTGTCCGAACACCTCGGTCCAGCCCTTCTGCAGGCTGCCCACCACGGGTCCGGGCTTGCCCTCGCCGATGGCGTTGCCGTTGATGCGGGTGAGCGGCAGCACGCAGCGGGAAGTGGTGGTCATGAACGCTTCGTCGGCGTTCATGATGTCGTAAAGCTGGAAGTCGGTCTCTTCCACCGGGACATCGAGGTGCTGGGCGATCTCCAGCACGGCGCCCCGCGTGACACCTGAGAGAATGGTCTGGACCGGCGCGGTGACCAGCGTCCCGTTGCGCACGATCCAGAAATTGGCCGCGGTGAGCTCGGTGACGTTGCCGTCCAGGGTCAACAGCAGGGCGTAGGCCTCGGGGTCGACCAACTGGGCCTGCTGCTCCGCCAGCCACAGGTGCATCCGGCTGGTGCTCTTGATCTTCGGGTCCCACACCTGGGTGGGGATGGCGCGGATGTGCGTGGTGATGACGTGGCCGCCGTAGATGTAGTGGTGGGCGAACTTGTTGAAGGCGATGGGTTCGCACAGGATCACCACCGTGGCCCGGCCGGCCTTGTCCGGTCCGCGGGTGACGTAGTGGCCCACGAAGTAGTCCTCGTCCGCCCCCAGCAGCCCCTTGTTCTGCTTCACCAGCTCCACGGTGGTCTCGTGCATCTCGTCCGCCGTGAGGCCGGCATCCAGCTTCACCGCCTTGAGCGACCGGTAGAGCCGGGCGATGTGCCGGTCCAGTTGAAAGACATCGCCGCCGAAGGTCCGCGTCCGCTCGAACACGCCCAGACCCGACAGAAACCCCCGATCGTAGATGGAAACGCTCGCCCGACTCTCGGGCAGGAACTCGCCGTTGACGTATGCCGTGCGCTCTTCCATGGAAAACTCCCTTCGGGATATGGTTTTCCCCACATCGTAGGACTTTCGGCGACCATCTGTAAACCGGATTTCGACGGACTACGGAGGCCGTCTTGGGAAAGACTTGACAACTAGTTGCACAACTCTTAGCCTACGTAGGTAGTGAGAAGGATCACATCATCATGAACAGCAAATACGCCCCGCTCGAATCGCACCTGCGTGATTCCGGCCGCTCACACGTGCCCATGACGTTCAGCGAGATCGAGCACGTTGTCGGCCTGCGGCTGCCGCCGGCAGCCTTCAAGCACCGTGCATTGTGGTCCAACAACCCTGGCAACTGGGTCATGACGAAGGCTTGGCTCGCGGCGGGATACGAGACCGAGAAGGTGGACATGGAGAAGCGCAAGCTCGTATTTCGGAAGGCCGTACCGGATGCCCTGACCCCAGATGCCGGCGGCGACTCATCCACGGCCGAACGTAGCGGTTCGTTCGCAGACATCTTCGGCGCGCTGAAGGATACCGTGACGATATCGCCTGGCACGAATCTTACGGACCCGATCGACGAAGACTGGGACGCCGCGCGGTAACCGCTACGTGACTGACTACTTGCTCGACACGTGCGCCGTCATCTGGACCGCACACAACGATCCCTTGCGCGAGCCGGCGGCGAGCGAACTGCAGGACGCGTACCGGCGCGGGGCGCGGTTGTTCGTGTCTCCCATCACAGCGTGGGAGATCGCGATGCTCGTCGCGAAAGGAAAGATCGCGCTAGCCCAGGAAACGGGCCTATGGTTCGAGCGCTTCTGTGCGCTGCCTTCGGTAACGCTGGCTGCGATGCCAGTATCCGTGCTGGTCGCATCGACCACCCTGCCGGGTACGCCTCCTCACGACCCGGTGGATCGCATCATCATCGCGACGGCACGCGCCTACGGGTACGTGCTCGCGACGCGTGACGCCGAGATCCTGAAATACGCCGGTCAGGGCCACGCACGGGTTGTCGAGTGCTGACCGAGGATCCAGCCTTCGATTCGCGTCGTGTCGTCCTCGGGCTCTCCGGGAGGCCGGTTGCCCAGGACGACATCGAGCATACCGAGCAGGCCGACAACGGCATCGAAACGGTCTTCGCCGTCCTTGCCCGCACCGAAGCCATCCACGATCTCGGCTTGAAGTCGACGCGTTAGACGCACACGGTTGGTGCGCGCCCAGTCCTGCAGGGCGTCCGCGCCGGCACGTCCAGTCGATCGAAGTACGTGCTTAGGTTCCCTACGCACTCCGGAGCATCGGCTTCGTAGAGACCGTGGGAGTCCAGAACGGCAATCGCGTCCCAGCGTTTCTCGGGGTTCTTGCTCCAGTCGGCGTGAGTGACCAGCTTCGGGTGCATTACAATTCGTGCGTCACCGTCATCGGGCTTCCGCCAGCAACCGGAGCAGTTCGCCGGGCGAATCCATGATGTAGTCGGGGGCTTCCTTCGCAAGCGTGGCCCGGCTCTGATAGCCCCAGGTGACGCCGACGGTCCGGACGCCGCCGGCCCGGCCGTGGCGGATGTCTCCGCGGGTGTCGCCGATCATGAACGCTTCGTGCGGAGGGACGCGGAAGCGTGTCAGGGCGTGGCCGATCTTTTCGCCCTTGGTGCCGGGTTGTCGCGCGTCGAGCACCAGGGAGACGCACCCGTCCACCCCGTTGCGGGCGAGGCTCTGTCTTACCAGGTGTTCGTAGTTGGAGGTCACGATGGCGATGGTATGCCGCTCGGACAGGGTTCTCAGGAGATCGGCGATGCCCGGGAACATGGCCGGCTCGTAGCCGTCCTCTTCCAGGAACGCGTGGGTCCGGCGGGTGTAGCGTTCGATGTCGGGCTCCGGCACCCCCAGCAGCGCCGCCAAGCCGGCGGCGTTCAGGTCTTCGATGGTCTCGAAGTCGTTCCGGGTAGGCGGCCGCCCCAGCCCGGTATCCACGGCCGTCCGCCGGAAGGCGCCCAGGAGCTGGTCGAAGGAATCGACGAGGACGCCGTCGTAGTCGAAATGGAGCAGCATGCGGACAAGACACGAGTGTCCTGGGGACACCGGGTCTGTGGTTCACGCCGCGGCGTTGCCCTCCGCCGCGGGCCGGACCTCTTCCATCAGCCGCGCGATGATGTCCAGCGACGAGCGCCCCTCGGCCTGGGCCTTGAAGTTGGGGATGATGCGGTGCCGCATCACCGAGGGCGCCATGGCCTGGACGTCCTCCACCGACACCGCGAAGCGCCCGTCCAGAATGGTCCGGGCCTTGCTCCCCAGCACCAGGAACTGCGACGCCCTCGGCCCGGCGCCCCATTCGACGTAGTTCTTCACCACCTCGGGCGCCTGCGGGTTGCCGGGCCGGGTGGCCTGGGCCAGGGACACCGCATAGTTCACCACGAAGGGGGACACCGGCACCCGCCGTACGAGCTCCTGGTACGACCGAATGGCCGGCCCGTCCATCACCTTGGCCGGCGACGGCTTGGCGGCCGAGGTGGTCTGCAGGACGATCTGGACCTCGTCTTCCAAAGGCGGGTAGGACACCTCGATGTTGAGCATGAAGCGGTCGAGCTGCGCTTCCGGCAGCGGGTAGGTGCCTTCCTGCTCGATGGGGTTCTGGGTGGCGAGGACGAAGAACGGCAGGTCCAGCGAGTAGGTGGTGCCGCTGGCCGTGACCCGGTACTCCTGCATGGACTGGAGCAGCGCCGCCTGGGTCTTGGGCGGGGTGCGGTTGATCTCGTCCGCCAGCAGCACGTTGGTGAAGATCGGACCCCTCAGGAACTGGAACTGCCGCCGGCCGGTGGCGGCGTCTTCCTGGAGGATGTCGGTGCCGGTGATGTCGGACGGCATCAGGTCGGGGGTGAACTGAATCCGATTGAACTCCAGGTCGAGCACCTCCGCCAGGGTGCTGATGAGCAGGGTCTTGGCCAGCCCCGGCACTCCTACCAGCAGGCAGTGGCCCTTGGAGAAGAGCGCGATGAGCACCTCCTCGATGACCTTGTCCTGCCCGACGATGACCTTGCGGATTTCCTCGAGCATGGTCTGGCGCTTTTGTCCGAACTCCTCGATGGCCGCCAGTTCCGTGTCCAACAGTTGCGTGTCGTCCATTGTGGAAAGCTTCCTTCCGTTGCTTGGAGCCTCGATCGGCCGGGCTCCGTGTCCGCCGCCCGTCTCTACGAAGCGCGCAACCTCCTCATGACCTCACGAGTCTTGCGCACTCCCGCGTCGTCTCCCATGGCCTCGTAGACACCGACCAGGACCCGGTACACGCCCGGGTGAAACGGATTGATCTGAAGCGCCTCCAGCAGAGCGCCGCGGGCGCGTGCGGGGTCGCCGGCTTCGTGGTGGAGCCGCCCCGTCAGGTAATAGGTATGCACGGCGTCGGGGTCGAGATACCGGGCCTTCTCCAGGTGTGGCAGCGCCTCGTCGTAGCGTCGGGACTGAATCAGGGTCTCGCCCAGCCGGCTGAGGATGACGGTGGATTCGGGCCCGGCGCGGAGCGCCCGCCGGTACTCGGCACCGGCGGCCCGCAGCCGGCCGCGCTCGCGCAACCGGTCTCCCAGATGGGTGCGGTTCCGGGCGATCTCCGACCGGATCTCGGTCAGGTCCACGGAAACCGGCTGGTCTCCCTGCTCCGCCACCTTGAAGCGGCGCAAGCGGCTGCCCTGCACGACCCTGAGTCCCTGGCCTTCAACGAAGCGCCGCCAATCCGCCTCGAAGCCGTCCAGCGGCACGCCCATGACCTCTTCGATGGCCTCTGCGGTGGAGAGCCGGTTCACCAGCGACAGTACGTCCCGGATGCCCCCGGGCCCCTTGCGCCGGGCGATGTAGTCCACGGCCGAGGCCACTTCGGCGTAGGCGAGCTGGACCTGCTCCGGCGTGTCCAGGCGGATCAGGGACGGTTCCATGTCCTTGAAGCTGACGAACTCCTGCCGCTCCACGGCCGTGGCCAGCAGGGTCTCGTTGGCCGGGGTGAGGTAGTCCGGCCGCTCTCCCTGCACCGGGTTCCGCCACACGGTCTCGTAGTACCGCGCGATGCCCTCGTGCAGCCAGATGGGCGCCTTGTTCCGCGTCAGGTTGACGATGACCCGGTGGATATACTCGTGGACCAGGGAGTCGAGCCAGCGGTAGCCGTGGGCCATCACCCGCGGCGAGATGATCATGACCTTGTTGAACTTGCACAGCCCGATGGCGCCGGTCTCCTCGATGTCCCGTTGGGTGAAGGTGGTAATGGCGGTGAAGGACCGCACGTCCGGGGCGATCTCGATCCGCACCTTGTCGCGGGGCCGGTGCCCCAGCGCGCGCTCCACCTCCCGGTGCGCCTGTTCCAGCGCCGCCAGCGCGGGTTCCGCCAGGATTCCGTCGCTCTCTTCGTGCAGGTGAAGCACGAAGTGGTCGCTCTCGTAACGCTTGAAGTGCCGGGTGACGTCGTGCGTCTGCTGCAACAGCAGCCGCAGGGCCTGCCGTTGCTCGTTCTCGGCATCGATGGCCAGGGCCTTCTCCACCGTGGCCAGGGCTTCGGCGTAGGAACCCTCGTAGTAGGCCAGCAGCGCCGCCAGATCCAGCGCGTCCACCGATTGCGGCTGCGTCTCCAGAAGCTGTTCGATGACCGGGCGGGCGTCCTCGACCCGCCACTCCCCCAGCAGCTCTCGCGCCGTCTCGACGCCGGAACCGTCGGGCGCCGGGACCTCGGCGAGTCCGGGGGCCGCGACGACCAGAGCAAGGAGCACCGCCGGCCACAGGGCTCGGCAGGCGCGCTTCAGGGCCTCTCCCTCCACTATTGCGACAGCTCCTTGAAGTAGCGTTCGACCTGTTCCTTGTAGCGGTCCGGCACGCCCTGCTTCAGCGACTCAAGGACCTCCTGGCGAAACCGCTCGGGCTTGTAGTCGTCCTTGCCGGGGAGCTTGAACTTCTCCGTATCCAGGCCGGTGAGGTTCTCGTCGATGTCGTGGTCGGGGAACTGCGGCGTCCCGGTCGGAGGCAGGAACTGCCCGGAAGGCAGGAACCGGCCCCGGCGGAACACGTGCACCAGCGGCACCCGCCCGAACCGGCCCCGCTGCGCCAGCCGCTGCATGGCTTGCTGCATCTGCTGGCCCGATTGGGAAAGGCGGTTGACGGCTTCCTGTTCCGGCGGAATGGCCTGTCCCGGGCGGAGCGAGCCCAGTTCGTGGGTGGCTTCTCCCATGAACTCGCCCGCCTCGGCGATGTTGTTGACGATCTTCGGATCCAGCGACGGGAAGAGCTGGAACAGATACCGCAGCCTTTCGACCAGGTCCCGGGTCCGGGTCGCCAGCACGTCCTCCCGCGTGGCGAGCTCCCGGACCTCCTCCTTCTGGGGCGGGGTCAGCTCCGGGTAGGGCAGTCTTTCGATGGCGCGGTACTCCCGCGCCAGCGCCGTCAGCATCGCCAGGGCCGCTTTCTGCGCTTCGTCCAGGGCGCCGAGTTCCGCAAGCTCTTCGGTCACCGGCCCCACCTGCTTCGACAACGTGTCGAAGTCCCGGTTCTCGATCATGTCCCGCAGGCCCGACAACAGCCCCCGGATGGCCGCGTTCCGCTCCCGTTCGGCGTGCGGCCGGGCCCGGTCGCTTTCCAGGTTGGGAGGGGCGAGGAGATGGGCCAGCACGGACATGTCGGCCTGGGCGCTTGCCGCCAACTGATGAACGGCCCGTTCGTGCTGCTCGTCGATCTCTCGAGTGTTGTCCTTGTGGGTGCTCTCGGTTCCCAGGAGGATTTCTTGCTGTTCCCGGAGGATCTGCTGCAGTTCGTCGTTGGATCGGTTCATGGCCCCCTGCATGCGGGACATCATGGAACCCTGGGCCTGCTGCTGCCCGCTCCGGAGGGAAGCCGCGAGTTGCGCCATCTGGTTGAACAACTCCCGCGCGAGCTGCATGGCGCCCTCGATGTCGCCTTCCCGGAGCTTCTGACGGATCTGGTCCA
Organism: Candidatus Binatia bacterium; assembly: GCA_951813575.1. GTDB lineage: Bacteria > Desulfobacterota > Binatia > UBA9968 > JAJDTQ01 > JAJDTQ01. The sequence goes on along the minus strand of OX638375.1, from coordinate 994,915 downwards.
TCGCGGAGCGCATGTCCGAGAACGGCATGTTGCGCAGGTTGGCGGGATTCATGAACTGGTCCGGGACCTGTCTCGCGAACTGCATAAGCGAGGCCTGCAGTTCCTGGAGCTGCCGGGAGAGCTTCGACAGTTCCTTCAGCACCTCGTCCAGCTCCTTGTTGCCGCTTCTCAGCTTCTCCAGTGAGTCCAGGAAGCGTTGCTGGTCCTTGACCATGTCCCTGGCGGTGGCCGCCATGTCCTGGCCGGCGAGCCGCTTGCTCACGTCCTCGCTGAGCATCGACAGCCGTTCGAGCTCCGTCGCCATGGCGTCGTGGGCCTGCTCACGCTGTTCCGGCGAAGCCGCCTGCCGCATCCCTTCCATGAGATCGGTCCGCGCGTGTTCGAGGTTGTTCCTCAGGGTCTCGAGGTCGGACCAGGTGGCGAAGTCGCTGATGCGGTCCGCGCGGGTGCGTTGCATCGCTTCGTCCACGCGCTGCATCATCCGGTCGAGGCCCTCCGCCAGCCGTTGCGTCGGATCGCCCTCGGTGGATTCGTCGGGCGGCGCTTCGAGGTGGTCGCCCAGCAGGTCCACCATCTTGTCCGAGATGTCGCGGATCATCTCGGCCACCTGGCGGTGCTCGGCCTTGAGGTTCTTGAGGCGGAGGCTCAGGGGCCGTGACTTGACGAGCTTGGGGCCCGAGATGGTGTCGTTGTCCAGCACCTCGAGGTGGTAGACCACGACGTCGCCTTCCTCGAGGCGGATGGTGTCCAGATCCCAGATGAAGGTTTCCTGGAGGGTGCGGGCAACCTCGTCGCGCCAAACCGGGATGCGTTCTTCGCGCTCTCCGACCACAGCCACCAGGGTAACTTTCCGGATCCCGTAGTCGTCGCCGGCGCGGTACTCCAGGGCCAGCCTCTCGTCACCGTTCACTTCCAGATCTTCCGTCGGTTTGAGCACCTCCACCAGCGGAAAGCCGTCGGGCACGGCCACCATCTCGTAGGTAACCGGCAGGTTCGCGAAGCCGAAGGCATCCTCCAGGCGGATGCGGTACGGCTGCGACCGGAACAGCACGACACTCCCCTGCGCGGTATCGCCGGCGACCTTCAGCGGGACTTCCCGGCCGTCCCCCAGGGCGATGACGGCATGGGCCATGTTCTTGTTGGTGGCGGCGGAAAAGCTCAGGGTCGAACCCTTGACGCCGCGGATGTTGCCGCCGTTGAAGGTCTCGTCGGCAAGGCCCGTGTAGTGGGGCGGGTAGAGAGTCACCTTGAGGTCGGTGACGGCCGGCCGTTCCACCGCGGTGATCGTGTACCACGGGGATTCGAACGGTCCGGTGACGACCTGGTAGACGAGGTCTTCCGAAACCTCCGGAACGGTGGCCGCGTACCGGCCGTCTTCAACCTTGTCCATGGCGACGGTCTGCGTCGCCTCGGCCGTCTCCCCGGAACCGGCGGGTTTGAAAACGAGCTCGACGCGATCCGGGCGGGCTCCGGAGGTGGCGGCCCGGACCGGCACCGCATCGCCGCGAATGACGCGCACGTCCCGGGTTGCCACGTGGATGAAGATGTCCGCCGGCGGCAGGTGTTCCAGCGGATTCGCCACCAGCGCCAGCGTGCGGCCGGGGAAGTCCGGCTGCCACACGGCCAGGGCGAGCACCGGCGCGGCCGCCAGCGCCAGCAGCCGGGCCTTGGCCCGCAGCGGCCGGCCGTCCACCAGAGATGCGGGCTCGATGCGGCGAATCTGTTCGCGGGTCTGGCGGATGAGCGCGAGGATCATGGGGGCCGAGGAGCCGGCCGTCCGCGCGGAGTCCGAGAGTTGGGGGTAAAGCTGCAGCGAGTTGATGAGATTGTTGCGGAGCTCCGGCCGTTGGCTCTCGATGGTCCGCGCCGCCCAGGAAAGGCTCCGGGACCGCAGGAAACGCAGCAACACGACCGTCGCGACCACCAGCACGGTGGCGATGGAAAGCACGCTGAATGCCAGGGGAGCGTAGGGCAGGAGCTCCTTGACCGCGTCGACGCCCATGCCCAGGGCCGCCAGCACTGCCAGCGCCGTGCCGGCGAGGCACAAGGCTTCCAGGCCCTGGATCCGTCGGAGCCGGTTCACGAACCGCTGAAGGAAATCGTCTATCGGACGGTAGTCTTCTTCGTGCATTGGAGGGTCCTCACCGCGGCGGCCGTTGTGGAACACCTGTTTATACCCAGTGTCGTCTGACCCATTTTAGAGCTTTTTTTCGTATTCACAAGCGCACCGAGTCCGCTCCGGCGGCCAATCTGGCAACCCGCCGGGGCTTGTGCTATTAACGTTGCCTTGCCTGCACTCCCCGCAAGGCCCGCCGTTGAAAACATTGAAAGGACTCTGCTGAATGGACCGCGACTTTACGGAAACGCCCCTCGTCTGTCACGAAGGACACGAAGACGACGACCACGATGCGCCTTTGCCTGATGAAGACCACCCCATGTGGCGGTCCGAGCGCATCTCGCTGACCTCCGTCGGCATCGATATCGGCTCGTCCACTTCCCATCTCATCTTCTCCCGGTTGATCCTCCGCCGGCAGGGCATCTCCCTGTCCAGCCGTTTCGTCGTGATCAAGCGGGAGATCGTCCACGAGTCGCCGATCCTGCTTACGCCGTACGTCGACAAGCTGACCATCGATACGGAGAAGCTGAACGACTTCATACACGACGCCTACGCCCGTGCCGGCCTTACCCGGAGCGACATCGACACGGGCGCGCTGATCGTTACCGGCGAGGCCGCCAAGAAGAAGAACGCCGAGGCCATCGCGGCCTTGTTCGCGGAGGAGGCCGGCAAGTTCGTCTGCGCCACCGCCGGTCACAACCTCGAGGCGATCCTGGCCGCGTACGGCTCGGGCGCGGTGGAGGCGTCGACCCGTGACGGCGAGGTCGCGTGCATGAACGTGGACATCGGCGGAGGCACCAGCAAGATCGCCATCACCCGCGGCGGGCAGGTGGTGGACACGGCGGCGATGGAGGTGGGCGCGCGGCTGGTGGCCCTGGACGAGGGTCAAAAGATCAACCGGCTCGAGGATGCCGGGGCCCGGATCGGTGAAGCCAGCGGGTTGTCGCTGGCCCTCGGCGAGACGCTGGGGGAGGCCGACAAGGAAAGGATGGCCGACACGTTGAGCGGCTGTCTCCTGGAGGTGTTGGGCCGCGGTCCGTTGTCGCCCCTGACGCAGGAGATCATGCTGACGCCGGCGCTCTCCTATCAGGAGCCGATTCACTCCATCCAGTTCTCGGGCGGAGTCTCGGAGTATGTCTACGGTTACGAGGCCGCGGACAAGGGCGATCTGGGCAACCATGTGGGCCGGAAGATCCGCGCCGGCGCCGTGGAGCTGGCGACCCGCGAATCATGGGAATTCAAGGAACCCGACGTGCGCATCCGCGCCACGGTCATCGGCGCGTCGCAGTACACGGTGCAGGTGAGCGGCAACACCATCTTCCTTTCCGACGAGTCCCTGCTGCCGCTGCGAAATCTCCAGGTCATCACGCCGCGCTTTCGCCAGACCGAGCCGCTGACCACGGACGATGTCAGGAATTCGGTCGAGAGCGCGCTGCAGCGATTCGACATGACCGACGGTGACCGCGGGGCCGCGCTGGCGCTCCACTGGGAGTTGGGGCCTTCCTATCCCCTTATCAAGACGCTGGCCACCGGAGTCGTGGAAGGCATGAGGGAGCACCTCCGCCGGGGCCAGAACCTGGTGCTGGTGTTCGATGCCGACATCGCCAAGCTGGTGGGCAACATCATCGACAAGGAGATCCGTCCCGGCACCGGCGTCATCTCCATCGACGGCATCGACCTCAAGGACTTCGACTTCGTCGACATCGGTGAGGAACTACCGGATGCCAAGGCCGTGCCGGTGGTGATCAAGTCGCTGATCTTCCGTCACGAGGAATGGGGCAGGGGACGCCTGCTGGCGAACGACTGACGAGTGGCACGCAACCGGCGGTCCGGAAGTTCCGCGGCCGGACGCATGCCTACACGCTCCGAGGCTTGGAGCGCCGTATCCGGACGGCCCTCTCCCCGGACCACAACACAAGACAGGCGCCGGCAAGAATCGCCAGGCTCTTCCGCCACGACCCCAGCATCTCCGACAGGTCCCACCACCCCAGCAGCGTGGCTGCTTCCGCGACCACAAGCGCCAGCACGATCAGGGAAGCCGCAAGGTAGGGTTTCCGAAGAGGGGTGGAGAGAAACTCGCCGGCTTTGTAGGAACCGAAGAACAGGAACATCGCGATCGAGATGAAAAGAACGCTGCCCAGGCCGGCGTCGGGGGATTGGTTCCCGTTCAGGGCGCCGGAAGTGGACAGCACCAACCACAACGATCCGCAGATCGCGCCGCCGTACGCGGCCCTGAGCATCCTGAGGTACTTGCTGGAACCGTCCTCATCGCCCTCCTTTTCCCGGAAGCCTGCCATAAACTGAAACTTCATCGACATCCTACCTCCGAAAGCTGATGCCCAGTTCTGTTGATCCGGGTGTGTGACGAGGGGTGTGTCGGCACCCCTCGTCACGAATGGTCCCGTTGCCGCCGCGAAGGGCTGGCCCGCGTCCTTCCTCTAGGGCATGGCCATCGCGTCGTCGGCCACCTCGGCCGCGGCTTGGGACAGCCGCTCGGCAAGGGCTTCCGCCGCAGCCCCGCAAGCCTCGCTGTCTAGCGCGGCATCGACCGCGCCGTCGATGCCCATGGCGGCGGCGGTGGCACCGGCCGTGGCGGCGGCTCCGGCGCCGGTGATCGCTCCGGCGGCCGCCCCCGTGACCGCACCATAGGCGGCTCCGGCGGCCGCGCCCGTTGCAACATCGACGGCGCACTGCACGATGTCCGCTACGCTGGTATCGGTGCTCGTGCTGGCGGGGACTGCGGTTGCCGAATCTGTTTCCGCCCCATCATCGACGTCTTCTTCGGAGGCATCGGAGCAGCCACACCCACACCCGCAGCCACACCCGCATCCGCATCCGCAGCCACACCCACAACCACAACCGCACCCGCATCCGCATCCGCATCCGCAGCCACAGCCGTGTATCTCCAGGTCGAGATCGTCGTCACGGGCGTCGAGCAGCCACGGGATCGTGGCGGCGCCCTCCTGAGAAGCAACTTCGAACTGTTCCATGGGTCTTCCTCCTTGTTGTTGGAATCCTTTCGGTCGCACAGCCTATAGTGAAATAATCGACCGGAAGCCCATGAACCTTAAGGGCAGCCAGGGCAGCGAGGTTGTATTTTTCAACCAACGGATCGGGTACGCACGGAGCCTGGCCGGCAAGAATGGCGGCCCCTGAACCCTGGACGCCCGTGACCGGAGACGACAAGAGGCACAAGCGTCCTGCCACCATGAAGGAGGTGTTGAAGGGGTTGGCGTGGCTGCGACGCCCCCTCGCTCGATGCCGAGTTCGAGGGGGACGCGCAAGATGTTGGGAGTCCACGGGGAGGCTGGGCGCGGCCCCGTGGCGGCCGCGGACGGGTGACTGCGACTAGTGCGCCACCTGTGCCATGGCCATGGTAATGGACTCTTCGATCTCGGCGATGACGCTGCCGACTTCTCGGCCGATGAGGTCCATGACGCGGAGCTGCTCGATGCGGGGACGGACCCGCTCCATCTCCCGTTCCGAGAAGATGTCGCCCAGGATGTCGCAGGCGTCCACTAGGCAGACCAGCGCGACGTCCCGCGGGTCGGGCATGTCGTCGGACAACAGCACGTCCTCCATGCGCAGCTTTACGGCCCGTTCCGTGCGTCCGTCGATGGTGGGATAGCGGCGGGAATGGAACACCCACAGGAACTTCTCGTCCTTGGCCTCGAGAATGCCGTGCTCGATGAGGTTGTTCATGGCCCGCTGGCGGATGTCGCCGGCCTGCTCCCGGGCCAGCAACTCCACCCATCCCTTGGTATCCAGGGTCTGCTCGGAACGGGCGATGCGGTCGAGCGCTCCGTCGACCAGCGGGTTGCCCGTCGGTGTCGCGTCGATCACCTGAAGTTTCTCGGGATCGGTGTCGATGCGGTTGGCGAATGCGAGGTCCATGAGCGCGGCGCCCACCAGGATGTGCTCCACGGCACCGCCCCGGATCGGCAGGAACAGGCCGTCGTCGTCAAGCATCAGCAGCAGGATTTCTTCGGTGAATGTAAGCATGGCGCCGCCTCACTTATCCCGCCGCCAGGGCGGCATCGCGGGTTTCGTGGTACTCGAGCATGTTGAGAAACCCGCTGACCTCCATCACCGACTTGCATGAAGGCTGCAGCGAACATACCGCAAGCTTTCCCCCTTCATTCTGGCACTTCTTGGCGCTCACGAGAACCACCCGCAAGCCCGCGCTGCTGATATATTCCATGTTCGCGCAGTCCAGCAGCACGCGGTGGTTGCCACGCTCAATGATATCCGAGATCCGTTTCTCGAGTTCGGGGCTGGTGAAGCCGTCGACCCGCCCGCTCAGCGCCACCACCACCAGCGATCCCTGGGTTTCCTCTTGAATGTCCATCCGACACCTTTTCCCTGGTTTCGAAAGATCCTGTACGAAAGACACTGCCGACAGACGCCGCTACGTGTCCGCCGTCAATGGATCCACCAATGTCAAAGCGGCCCAACAATACCACAGCGGCCAGACGTGGGCAACAAGCTGTGCGGCGGCGTTGTCGCCGTTCACGCATCGTGTTTTGGCGCACCGTGAACGTACCAAGGCACGGCTCCCCTGCTACTTCTTTCCGGGCTCGAACCCTCCCTGTTCGTGGTACACGACCTTCTTGTCCTCTTCGAAGGCCCGGACGGTGGGAATCGTTCCCCGCAGTCCGAGCTCCTTCCAGCGCCCCGCCACCTGGTCGTACATCTCCCGGCTCAACGTGGTGCGCTTGGAGAAGACCGGCAGGTAACGGTGCTCCTTGCACGCGTTGATCAGCGCCTTGGAGCCGTAGGGCCGCTCTTCCGGCGGGTTCTGGGTGGGGTCCAGCCAGGTGCTCCACGTGTTGCGCAGGATGTCGATGTCCTCGATGGGATGGCAGCGGCTGCTCATGGCCCAGATCACCTGGTCCATGTCCGTCGGATCGATGTCCTCGTCCACGGCGATGATCCACTTGGTGTAGTAGGCGCCGCCGGGCACCTGGGCCGCCAGGGCCAGGCACTGGGCCGCGTGGCCGGCGTAGCGCTGTTCCAGGCTGATGACCGTCATGCCGAAGCCGCCGGCTCCCGCCGGATGCGCGTAGACGCCCTGGACGCCGGGGATGCCGAGCTTGTCCAGGTCGTCCCATATACGGGCCGAACGGATGACGGCGAAGAAGCCGCTCTGCTCGCAGGACGGGTAGTCGGCCATGATGGCGTTGGTGAGCACCGGGTTGGTGCGGTAGTGCACCCGGGTGATGTCCACCAGCGGGCAGCCGGCCTCCGGCCTGCCGTAGTAGCCGGGAAACTCGCCGAAAGGTCCCTCGGTCTTCACCGAGTTGGGGTGGATGACTCCCTCCACCACCAGCTCGGCGTTGGCCGGCAGCAGCAGGTCGCTGGTCTGGGCGCGCACCACCGGGATCGCCTCGCCCTTGATGCCGCCGGCGAACTCGTACTCCGACACGTTCTTGGGAAAGGTCTGGGAACCCACCAGCATGAACAGCGGATCGATGCCCCAGGCCGCGGCCACGGGCACGGACTTGCCTTGTTCCCAAGAGCGGGTGATGTGAAGCCGGGCATCCTTGCCCGGCGACAGGTAGAGACCCACCTGATTCTTGCCCTGGAGCATCATGCGGTAGGTGCCGACGTTCAGGTATCCCGAATCCGGGTCGCGGGTGAAGACCGCGTCGGCGGTGCCGGCGTAACGGCCGCCGTCCAGCGGCCAGTGCCTGGGAATGGGCAACTGCTCCAGGTCGATATCCGCTCCGCTCAGGGTGTTTTCGAACACCGGGGCTTGGGCCTCCGGCACTTCCCGCGGCGGGATCCGGTCCTTCATTTTCTCCTTGAGCCGCCGGATGAGCTCCAGCGTCGGCGTCTCGGGCGGCTCCTCGATGGTAAGGGCAATGCGTTTCGAGCTGGGCCCCAGGATGTTCCACAGCATCCGGGCGCCGATGGGGCTGTCTTCGTACCCCTTGGGGTTGTCGAACAGGATGGCGGGGGACGGATCCTGCTTGGCCACCAGATAGGTGATGGCGCTCATCTCCTCGTCCCGGTCCACCGGCTTGTCGATCTGAATCAGCTCGTTGATGCCTTCCGCGCGGTCCAGCCACTCGCGGATGTCCTGAATCGGGCGGCCCGCGGCCGACTCCGGCCTGTTCGCCTCAGCCATGCTTCACCTTCCTTGTCGTGTGATGTTTCAGGCGGCCCGCATGACCGGCCGCCTGTGGGTCGCATCTGTTTGGGTTGCGGGACGACTAGTCTTCCTTCATTTCGTCGGGCATGAGGCCGGTGAAATACGCGAATGCGTGATGGGCCCGCCCGCGGTTGGTGGCCGCCATGATCGCCGTGTTGCGGCCCGGCATGGACACCGCCTGTCCGATGGTGCTGGCCACCCACTGCATTTGGGCCGTCCGCTCCAGGTAGACGGCGTGAGAGGCGGCCTGCTCCACGCTGTCGCCCACCGTGGTGATGCCGTGTCCCTGCATCAACAGCGCCATGCGGTCGCCCAGCGTTGCCGCGACTTCGATGCCGTCCTGGACCGTGTAGATCAGCCGGGGGCTGTGGAAGATGGGCGTCTCGGGGGCGAAGGCGGAGGCCTGGTTGTAGATGGGCCGGATGGGAACGCCGGCGATGGCGAAGGCCGTGGCCAGCGGCTGGTGCGTGTGGACCACCGAGTTGACGTCAGGCCGCGCCTCCATGATGGCCGCGTGGATCATGGTCTCCCGGGGCGGCACCTTGAGCTTGATCACGGCCTTCTGGTCGCCGGCCTTGGCCCAGTTGGCCTCGCAGTTCTTCTTGTACTCGTCGATGTCCACTTCCATGATGTCTTTGCTCTTGATGGAGCCCAGGGGCGCGAGCACCGGTTTGATCAGCAGCCGGTTGGTGCCGGGAATCCTGGAGCTGACGTGGCCGTGGTAGTCGGCAAGGCCCTGGTGGAACAGCATCCGCGTGGCCAGCGCCACGGTCTTCTTGAGCCGTCCGAGCTCGCGCGCGCCGGGTCTGCCTTTCTGCGACTTGGCCATGGAGGTTCCTCCTTGATTACGCCGAACCGAGCCCCGCGCCCGGAGTCGTTGCTCACACGGACGAACGGGAGGCGGAACGCTTCTTCAGCGGGAATGGAAAGAGCGGAAAACCCGTTGGAAACGGGGTTGTCATAGCACACGGGACCTCGTGAATCCAGCCGCTCCCGTGGACTCCCGGAGCGCCTTTGTGTTACAAATATTCCGGGAGGGATTTGAGAAGGGACGGTCCTCCTGACTCCCGCCTCATCGGCACCCAATTCCCCATATGGTCGTTTCGGAGCTCCGGAAGTCGCTCGCCGGCAAGTGAGGGAAGAAGTTCATGGACTACAAAGACACGCTGAACCTTCCCAGGACCACGTTCCCGATGCGCGGCAACCTGCCGCAGAAGGAGCCCGCGCGGGTGGAGAAGTGGGAGCGTGAGGACATCCACGAAAAAATGGTGGACGCCCGCCGCGGCGCTCCCAAGTTCATCCTGCACGACGGTCCGCCGTACGCCAACGAGCGCATCCACATCGGGCATGCGCTCAACAAGGTCCTCAAGGACATCATCGTCAAGTACAAGAGCATGCGGGGCTACTGCACGCCCTACATCCCGGGCTGGGACTGTCATGGACTCCCCATCGAGCTCCAGGTGGAGAAGAACCTGGGCCGGGAGAAGAAGAACCGGCTCAGCAAGGTGGAGGTCCGCAAGCTGTGCCGCGCCCACGCGGAGAAGTTCATCGGCGTCCAGCGGGAGGAGTTCAAGCGGCTGGGCGTGCTGGGGCGCTGGGCGGAGCCGTACCGGACCATCGACTTCGAGTACGAGGCCACCGAGGTCCGGGAGCTCGGCAAGTTCATGGCCAGCGGTTCCATGTACCGGAGCAAGAAACCGGTCTACTGGTGCGCCTCCTGCGCCACCGCTTTGGCGGAGGCCGAGGTGGAGTACGACAACCAGCGGACCCCGTCCGTCTACGTGAAGTTCCCGATCAAGGACTCCAAGGGCAAGCTGCCGGACGATGCGGAGGGCGCCTTCGCCATCTGGACCACCACGCCCTGGACCCTGCCGGCGAACCAGGCCATCGCCCTGCACCCGCTGATGCGGTACCGCCGCGTGCGCACCCCGGCCGGCGTGCTGGTGGTGGCGGAGGAACTACTGCCCTCGCTGATGCAGGACTTCGGGTATGAGAGCGGGGAGTTCGAGGTGCTGGAGGGTTCCTGGTCCGGGGCGGAGCTCGAAGGCATCGTTTGCTCGCACGCGTGGCTCGATCGGGACGTCATCGTCATCCTCGGAGAGTTCGTCACTGCGGATCAGGGCACCGGCTGCGTCCATGTGGCGCCGGGACACGGACACGAGGATTTCGAAGCGGGCCAGCGTTACGGCCTCGACGCGTACGCGCCGGTGGACGGAGCCGGCCGGTTCACCGCCGAAGCGGGGGAGTTTGCCGGCGACATGGTGTTCGACGCCAACCCGCGGATCATCTCCAGACTGGAGCAGGAGATGCGGTTGCTCGGCGCCCGGGACATCGACCACAGCTATCCGCACTGCTGGCGCTGCAAGCAGCCGGTGCTGTTCCGGGCCACGGAGCAGTGGTTCATCTCCATGGCCCACACGGGTCTGCGGCAGGGCTCCCTCGACGCCATCGAGCAGGTGCAATGGATTCCGCCCTGGGGGCAGGACCGCATCACCGGCATGATGGCCAACCGTCCGGACTGGTGCATCTCGCGGCAGCGTTCCTGGGGCGTGCCCATTCCCGTGCTGTACTGCGCGGACTGCGGCGAGACGCAACTGAGCGAGGCATTGTGCGAGCACGTCGCCGGACTGTTCGAGCAAGAGGGGTCCGACGCCTGGTTCGTGAGGCCGCCGGGCGAGTTGGCTCCTCCCGGTTTCCGCTGCCAGGGCTGCGGCTCCACGCGGTTCTCCAAGGAAGAGGACATCCTGGATGTCTGGTTCGACTCGGGCGTGAGCCATGCCGCGGTGGTGGAGCGCCACCCCGAGCTCGGCGGCAGGGCGGACCTCTACCTGGAGGGCAGCGACCAGCACCGCGGCTGGTTCCACACCTCGCTGCTGACGTCGGTGGCGAACCGCGGACGGGCGCCCTACGAAGGCGTGCTCACCCACGGGTTCGTGCTGGACGGCAAGGGACACAAGATGTCCAAGTCCCTGGGCAACGTCACCGCGCCGCAGGAGATCATCAAGAAGTTCGGCGCCGACATCATCCGGCTCTGGGTGGCGGCCGAGGATTACCGGGACGACGTTCGCATCTCCGACGAGATCCTGAAGCGGCTGGTGGAGTCGTACCGGCGACTGCGGAACACCGCCCGTTTCCTCATCGGCAACCTCCACGACTTCGACCCTGGAACCGACGCGGTGAGCGCCGATGCCCTGGAGCCCCTGGACCGCTGGATTCTCGACCGCAACCAGCGGCTGCTCAGGCGCTGTCTCGAAGCTTTCGACAAGTTCGAGTTCCACTTCGTCTATCATGCGTTGAACAACTACTGCAGCGTGGACCTGAGCTCGCTCTACCTGGACATCGTCAAGGACCGGCTCTACTGCGAGGGAAGCGGCTCCGCCGGCCGGAGATCGGCGCAGACCGCGCTCCACGGCATCCTCCAAACCCTGGTCCATCTGATGGCGCCGATCATCTCCTTCACCGCCGAGGAGATATGGGAGCACGCGCCCGGCACGGCGTCCCGCCCGGACAGTATCCTGCTCTCGGCGATACCCGAACCGGACGAAGGGTTGTCGGATCCCGCCCTGGCGGCGGAGTGGGAGTTGCGTCTGGATCTGCGCGGGGAGGTGCTGAAGGCCCTGGAAACGGCGCGTCAGTGCGGCGCCATCGGCCATTCGCTGGACGCGCGCGTGGTGCTTTTTCCGGATGCCTACGGCAAGGCCCCGGCCATTCAGGAGCTGTTGCGCGCCAGCGCGCCGATGCCGTGGGAAGACCTCTTCATCGTCTCGCAGGTGTCGGTAGTCCCGGGGGTGCCGTCAGACGACCTCGTCTACCCGGAGCCCGAGGCGGGGGCCGACGCCGGCGCCAAGGACGGGGCGGCCGCGCCGGCGCAGGGCATGGGCTACGAGAGCACGGCCCTGGGCGGAGCCGTGGCCGTCTATCCCGCCGACGGGGGGAAGTGCGAGCGGTGCTGGAAGTATCACCCGGGCGTGGGAGAGGACAGCGCCCATCCGGGGGCCTGTCCCCGTTGCGCGGAGGTGCTACGATCTTTACCGCAGGCCGAAAACGCGCGCGCATAATCGTTCTGCTGGCCGTGATCCTGCTGCTCGACCAGGGCACCAAGCTGCTCGTTGACCACACGATTCCGCGGCATCGTTCGATTCCCGTCATCGAGGGCTGGGTGGACCTGACCCATGTCCGCAACACCGGGGCCGCGTTCGGGTTGCTGGCCGGTCAGCGCCGGGCTTTCGCTTCCTACCTCCTGATCGTCTTCTCGCTGGTGGCCATCGGCTTCGTCGTCCACCTGCTCCGCCGCCTTTCGGAGAGGGATACCGGTCTCATACTGTCGTTGACGTTCATCCTGGCAGGGGCCCTGGGCAACCTGGCGGACCGCCTGCTCTACGGCGAGGTGATCGATTTCGTCGACCTCCACTGGAACGCCTACCACTGGCCGGCGTTCAACGTGGCGGACAGCTTCATTACCGTCGGCGCCGTGCTGTGTCTCTTCTTCCTCATGCGCACCAAGGGCAGGGACCCGTTCTCGCGGGCCGGCGACTGACTCCATGCTCATGGAACAGCACGTCACGTTCAGCAACCGCAGGGGCGGGCATCTGGCGGGGGTTCTCCATCTGCCCGCGGGGGAGGCCAATTCCTTCGGCGTGATCCTGTGCCACGGCATGGAGTCGAACAAGGAGAGCTTCAAGCTCGTGCACCTGGGCGGGTCCCTCGGCGGAGCCGGTTTTACGGTGCTTCGCTTCGACTTCACCGGCGCCGGCGAGTCCGCCGGCGAGTTCGAGTCCATCACCTGCACCCGGCAGGTGGAGGATCTCGAGGCCGCCCACGAACTGCTGCGAGACCGCGGGGTCGCGGAGGTGGCGGTCATCGGATCCAGCATGGGAGGGACCACGGCGCTCATGCATGCGGGCGGGGCGGAGAAGGTGGCGGCCCTGGTGACCCTGGCGGCTCCCTTCGATCCTCGGGCGCTCCTGGAGCGGGATTTCCCGCCCAAGGCGATGGCGCTGTGGCGCGACCAGGGCTTCATCGAGTTCAACGGCCGCCGGCTTCGGACGGACTTCCTGGAGGAGGCCCTCGCCATCGACGTCGCCTCGGCGGTAGCGCGGATCACCTGTCCGGTGCTGGTGATCCACGGAGACGCGGATCCGACCGTGCCGGCAGCGCAGGCCGTGGCGCTCCACGACGCTCTGCCGGGTGAGAAGGAGTTGTGCATCCTTCCGGGTGCGGACCACCGCTTCACGCGTCAGGAAGACCGCGACGCGGCGCTGGGCCGGGCAGAAGCGTGGGTCGCGCGGTGCCTGGGGTCCGGGGCGTGACCCGGCTCCGTGTGCTTTGCGCGGCGCTGTTGCTCCTATGCGCCGGCTGCCAGGGGGAAGGCGACACCACGCCGCGGGGGGTGGCGGAGGCGTTCCTGGACTCGCACTACGTGGAGATCGACCTGCCCAGGTCCCGGGAGTACACCGTGGGTCTGGCCCGGAGCAAGGTGGACGACCAACTCCGGCTCACCTCGGGACACGCCATCGACGCGGGCACGCGCAAGCCCCGGGTCTACTACAAGCTGCTGGAACAGCGGGAGTCGGGCGGCCGTACCGCCTTCGTCTACCAACTCACCATACGGTCGGAAGCCGGCGGCGAGTTCTCCCGCAGGGTGCTCATCCGGGTGCGCCGGGAAGAGGCGGGCTGGCGCGTGTCCAACTACATGGAATACTGACGCGTCAGTTGTTATGAAAATAGGTGCCATGACTTTGAGTGAACAAGGGCCTCTGTCGCCCTACCGTATTCTGGACCTGACCGATGAACTGGGCTTTCTCTGCGGCAAGACGCTGGGCGATCTGGGCGCGGATGTCATCAAGGTGGAGCCTCCGGGAGGGGACGCCGCCCGGCTCATCGGGCCGTATCTCGATGGCGGGCGCGATCCGGAGAAGAGCCTTTACTGGTTCGCCTTCAACAACAACAAGCGTGGCATCACCCTCGACCTCGAGCCGCCCGAGGGGCAGGCGCTGTTCAAGCGCCTGGTGGCGAAGGCTGACTTTGTCCTGGAAACCTTCAGGCCGGGCTGGCTGGAAGCGATCGGCCTCGGCCACGACGTCATCCGGGCCGCCAATCCCGACACCGTGCTGGTCTCCATCACTCCCTTCGGCCTCACCGGCCCCTACAGCCGATACCGGGCCACGGACATCGAGGTCATGGCCATGAGCGGCTGCATGTCCCTTACCGGCGACCCCGACAAGCCGCCGCTTCGGGTGACCTTCCCCCAGTCGTATCAGTGGACCGGCTCCTACGCCGCCATGGCGGCGCTGGTGGCCCATACCCAGCGGCGGCGCACCGGCCGGGGCGAGCACGTGGACGTGTCGGCCCAGGCGTGCATGCTCTGGGGCTTCTCCCACGCGCACACCTTCTGGGACCTGAACCGCTCGGTGGAAAAGCGGGCCGGCTCCTTCATGACCGGCCGCACCATCACCGGCGCCAAGATGCGGGTGTTCTGGCCCTGCAAGGACGGCTACCTGAACTTCATCATCTACGGCGGCGAGGCCGGCCGCAAGACCAACCAGGCGCTGGTGGAGTGGATGGCCGAGAAGGGCGAGGCCCCCGCGTTCCTGCTGGAGAAGGACTGGCGCACCTTCAACATCGAACAGGTGACCCAGGAAGAGATCGACGTCATGGAGGAGCCCATCGCCGAGTTCTTCACCGGGGTCACCAAGGCCGAGTTCTTCGAGGCGGTGACCGGGCGCGGCATGCTGGGCTACCCCGTCTCCACCGCCCAGGAGATCCTGGCGGACCCGCAGCTCAAGGCACGGGACTTCTGGCAGGAGGTGGAGCATCCCGAGCTCAACCGCTCCATCACCTACCCCGGGGGATTCGCCCGCTTTTCGGAGTTCCCGTGCCGGATCCGCCGCCGGGCGCCGCTCATTGGCGAGCACAACCAGGAGGTCTACGGCGAGATGGGCCTGGATGACGGGGAACTGGCGCGGCTGTCGGACCAGGGCGTGATTTGACGGCGGACGCCGTCAACGGTTTCATGGGAATGGAAGGATCATGAAGGCACTGGAAGGTCTCAAGGTGGTGGAGGCCGCCGCGTACGCGGCCGGGCCGGTGGTGGGAAAGCATCTGGTGGACCAGGGGGCTACGGTGGTGCACGTGGAGTCGCGGATACGTCCCGACGGTTTCCGCACCCACTATCCGCCCTACAAGGACAACATCCACGGACTCAACCGGTCGGGGCTGTTCGCTCTCTGCAACAGCGAGAAGCTGGGCATCACCCTGAACCTCAAGAAGGGTCCGGAAGCCCTTGCCCTGGCCAAGCGCCTCGTGAGTTGGGCGGACGTCCTGGTGGAGAACTTCAGCCCCGGCACCATCGGCCGTTTGGGGCTGGGATACGAGACCCTGAAGGAGGTCAACCCGCGGCTCATCATGCTGAGCAGCTCCAACCTCGGACAGACCGGGCCCCACGCCCACCATCCCGGCTTCGGTTCCCAGCTTTCCTCCCTGGCGGGCTTCACCAATCTCACCGGGTACCGGGACGGCTCGCCCCAGATCCTCTACGGCCCGTACATCGACTACATCGCCGTCGGCTACGGCGTGGTGGCGGTGCTGGCCGCGCTGGAGTACCGGGAGGCCACCGGCCGAGGGCAGCATATCGACCTGGCGCAGTACGAAACCGGGCTTCAGTACCTGGCGCCGCTGCTGCTGGACTACAGCCTGAACGGCCACATCGCGGAGCGCGACGGCAACCGCCATCGGGAGGCCTCGCCCCACGGCGCGTTCCCTTGCGCGGGCGACGACAACTGGTGCGTCCTCAGCGTGGCGTCGGACGAGCAGTGGCGGGCGCTGTGCCAGGCCATGGACCGTCCGGACTGGGGCGGCCGGGACGAGTACGCCACCGCCGAGCGGCGGCAGAAACGAGCGGACGAGTTGGAAGCGCGCATCGGCGAATGGACCCGCCGGTTCGAGGCCCGGGAGCTGGTGGAGAAGCTCCAGGCCGCGGGCGTCCCGTCCGGCGTGGTCAACGGCATGGACCAGGTCTACGACGACCCGCAGCTCGTGCACCGGGGCCAGTGGAACCGCATGGACCATCCGGAGATCGGCACCATGTCGTACCAGCGGGCGCCCTACACCCTGTCCGAAAGCGACGGCGGCCCCGATCGCAGGGACCCCCTGCTGGGCGAGCACAACGAGTACTTCTACCGTGAGCTGCTGGGGCTTTCGGGGGAGGAGTACGAGACGCTCACGCAAGAGGGGGTCATCGACTAGCCCGCATAAACTCCGTCGTTGCCACGAAGATGGCGCGTCACGTGTCAAGAGAGCGGCGCTGAAGCCACATCTCGTCATACCCGCGCAAGCGGGAATCCAGGAGGGGTGGAGGGGTCTGGTGCTTGTGCTGAGCGAAACCGTATTCGGAATCATCGCTGAACACGCGAGGGAGACCTACCCCGAGGAGTGCTGCGGGGTCATCCTCGGCAGCCACGGCGGCGACGAGGTCCACCGGCTCGACAACATCCAGAACCGGCTGCACGCTACCGATCCCGAGACGTTTCCCAGGGACGCCCGTACCGCCTACACCATGGACCCCAAGGAACTGGACGCGGTGCTGGAACAAGCAGAGCGCAGGGGTCGAGCCTTCAAGGCCCTCTACCACTCCCACCCCGACCACGACGCCTATTTCTCTGCCGAGGACAAGGCCTGCGCTACCCCCTTCGGCGAGCCTACCTATCCCGACACCGCCCAGATCGTGATATCGGTCATGGGCGGGGGCCTCGGCCGGGTAGCGGTCTACGCCTGGAACACCGACGCCGGGGATTTCGTCGAGACCACGCTCCAGCGAGTGCCGAGCCGTTGACGCCGAAGCATCACAGCATCGACGTCCGCGGTCTACCGATCCACTGGGTGGAGTGGGGCAAGCCGGGACCGCAGCCGGTCATCCTTATCCACGGCTTCCGCGACCATTGCCGGACCTGGGACTTCTTCGCGGCCGAATTGCCGGCCATCTCGCCGGATCTCTGGCTGGTGGCGCCGGACTGCCGGGGCCATGGCGACAGCGGTTGGGTGGGGGCGGGCGGCTACTACCACTTCTTCGACTATCTGCTCGACCTCGATTTTCTCGTCCGCCATCTGGGCGCGCCGGTGGTTCGGCTGGTGGGCCACTCCATGGGCGGCACCATTGCCTGTCTGTACGCCGGCACGCATCCCGAGCGCGTCTCCAAGCTCGCGCTGGTGGAAGGGCTGGGGCCGCCCGGGATGTCGTTCGCCGATGCGCCCCGGCGGGCCGAGCGGTGGCTGGAGGAGATACCGGCGGTGGGGGAGGGCGCGGGTTACGCCACCCTGGAGGAGGCCGCCGATCGCCTGCGTCGCGGCTATCCCAGGTTGACCGGGGAGCGGGCGCACCACCTGGTCCGCCACGGCATGCGCCGGATGGAGACCGGCGCATGGCAGTGGAAGTTCGATCCGCTCCACCGGACCACCTCGCCGCAACCGTTCTACCTGGAGCAGTTCCGCGAGTTCCTGCGCCGCGTTACCTGTCCGACACGGTTGATTCAGGGGGCGGAGAGCGAGCACCGTGCAAGGGGTGACATACAGGCTCGGCACGGTTGGCTGCCCGGCGCGGAGCTCATCACCTTGCCCGGCGCCGGCCACATGGTCCAGCAGGATAACCCCGAGGCCCTGGCCCGCACTCTGGCGCCGTTTCTCGCTTGACCTGCCCGTCCGTGGAGCCCCAACCCTGCCACCAGCAGGTTTGAAATGCCCACCCGATGCTGCTACCGTGCGAGCCAGGGAGAGCGCCCGTGCGAAACGACGTGAGACTATTCCTGCGGGCCGGTGAGCAGGTCAAGCACAACCGCTACCTTCAGTGGGGAGTCGGGATCGTGGAGGAGATCATGACCTCCAACGTCCCCGGCGGTACCTGTCTCGCCCGGATCCGTTTCCAGGACGGCCGCCTCCGCGTCTTCCACAACGACCTCGACAACCAAAGCTGCTGCTACTACTTCGGCATCCGCCACTACGACGACCCGGGCCACAAAAGCGTCCGACGCCAGCTCCTGGCATACCTGGATTCCGAGGACTGTTGACGATACATCTGCGCTCCAAGGGGTCGTCCCGATCCGGCCCACTGGAACTTTACATTCACACGTCTGAATTCAAGATACGGTTGCGGCCGTTCAGGACGGTGCGGGCAACCACGGTCCGCGTAGAGGCAGGCAGGACTTGGCAGACGACCGTCGTCGCCAAGTCCCACCCGTTGAGTGATACGGCTAGCCCGACAGGTTGGCCTTGTAGAAATCCACCGTCCGCTGCCACGCGTCGGCCGCGGCGTCGGGGTGCCAGCGGTCGGCGTTGGTGTTGTTGTTGAAGGCGTGCTTGGCGCCGTCGCCGTAGATCTTGAGGTCGATGCTCTTGCCGGCGTTGGCCAACGCCACTTTCAGGGGCTCGATGCCTGGCATGATGTTGGGATCGTCCTCGGCGTAGTTGCCCATGAGCGGGCAGGTTATGTCGGCCACCTGATCCACCGGATCGGGGTTGCGGCCGTAGTACACCACCGCGGCGTTGAGCTGGTTGCACTTGGTGGCGAAGTTGAGGGACTGGCCGCCGCCCCAGCAGTAGCCGACGACGCCCACCTTGCCGTTGGCGAAGCCCTGGCTCTTGAGGTACTCCACCGCGCTGGTCAGGTCTTCCACGCAGCCGGCCGGGTCGAGGCTCCGTATGGCGGCGATGGCGTCCTGCGAGGTCTGGTATTGCGCCGTGCCGCCGGTGCGTTGGAGCATGTCCGGAGCCAGCGCCGCAAAGCCTTCCTTGGCGAAGTGCCTCGCCACGTCCTTGATGTGGTCCACCAGCCCGACGTTCTCGTGGATGACGACGACCGAGCCCAGGCTGGCGCCGCCCTTGGGCCGCGACAGGTAGCCCGTGCAGCTTCCGTATTCCACCATCCCCGATTCGAGATCGGGGTCATTCTCATCGACGAGATAGGGTATGGTATCCGCCATATTCGACTGTCCTCCTCGTAAGTGTGGTTGAGTCTCCGGTTACGCTGCCGCCAGTCCCGTGCCCCGCCTTCTCTTCTGCAACAGGTACAGCCCCGCGAACACGACCCACGCGCCGAACTGCACGGTCATGCGGAGGGAATCGGTGTCGCCCACCAGAAGGGCCGGGCGGAAGGCGGCGATGCAGATGGCTATCAGCAGTATCCGTTCGGGCCAGCTGCACCGGTCGGCAAAGAATCCCTGCATGGCGGCGGCAAAGGCCATCATGGCCACCAGGCCGTTCAGTATCACCCAGACGACCGAGAACATGTCGTTCAGCCAGATGATGGCGCCGTCGGGCCCCACGCCGGCGATCAGCAGCAGCTCCAGGTTGAAGATGAACACGAACGGCAGGATCGCCGTGCGCAGGTCGTACGTAAACCCCTGGATCCCGGTCTTGATGGGATCGGACCCGGCAATGGCCGAGGCCGCGAAGGCCGCCAGACCCACCGGCGGCGTGTCGTCCGCAAGTATGCCGAAGTAGAACACGAACAGATGAGCCGCCAGCACCGGAATCACCAGGCCCGCCTGCCCGCCCAGGGTCACGATCACCGGTGCCGTCAGGGTGGCCATGACGATGTAGTTGGCGGTGGTGGGGAGCCCCATGCCCAGGATCAGGCTGGTCACGGCCGTCAGGATCAGCATCAGCACCACGTTGCCCAGGGAGATGATCTCGATGGCCTCGATGAACCGGCTGCTGAGCCCGGTCAGGGTGACGGTGCCCACGATGATGCCGGCGGCCGCGGTGGCCACCGCGATGGGCGCCATGTTGCGGGCGCCGGACACGCAGCCTTGCAGGATCTCGCGGATGCTCACGACCAGTCCCTGCAAGATCGCCTGCCCGAGCGAGCCGGGCGCCGGGTTGTCCGGCGAGGGTCGAAGGACCGCCACGCAACTCTGCCCGACCCGCTGAATGACCATGATGGCAAGGGTCAGGAGAATGGCGTTGAACGCCGCCGAGATCGCGGAGAACCGCAAAATGACCAGCGTGTAGATCAGCGCGAGAATCGGAATCAGGAAATGGACACCCTTGAGGAACGTGGGCCAGAATGGGGGCAGCTCTTCTCCGGGTATTGCGGTCAAGTTCAGCTTGAGCGCTTCGAGGTGGACCACGTAGAGCAGGGCGATGTACGAAAGTACCGCTGGTATGGCCGCGGCCGTGACCACGTCGATGTACGGGAGCCCCAGAAACTCCGCCATGATGAACGCAGCCGCGCCCATGACCGGCGGCAGGAGCTGCCCGTTGGTGCTTGCGCCGACCTCCACCGCCCCGGCCTTGTAGGCCGGGAGCCCCACCCGCTTCATCAGCGGGATGGTGAAGGTTCCCGTGGTGGCGACGTTGGCGATGGACGAGCCGGACACCATGCCGGTCAGGCCCGAAGCGAGTACCGCCGCCTTGGCCGGTCCGCCGCGGAAACGGCCCACCATGGCGTACGCCACTTGCACGAAGTATTCCGCCGCCCCAGCCCGGTCGAGCAGCGCTCCGAACAGCACGAACAGGAAAACGAAATCGGTGGATACACCCAGCGGCACACCCCAGATGCCGCTGTCCGAGAGGTACATGTGGTCGACCACGAACTCGAAGGGAATTCCGGGGTGAGCGAGAAACCTCGGCAGGTACGGGCCGATGAAGCAGTAGAGCAGGAAGACCGTGCCAAGCGCCGGCAACGCCAGTCCGAGAGACCGCCGCGCCGACTCGAGCAGCAGAATGACGAACGCCCCGCCGATCCAGACA
Organism: Candidatus Binatia bacterium; assembly: GCA_951813575.1. Taxonomy (GTDB): domain Bacteria; phylum Desulfobacterota; class Binatia; order UBA9968; family JAJDTQ01; genus JAJDTQ01. The sequence goes on along the minus strand of OX638375.1, from coordinate 973,904 downwards.
TCGCGCGCCAGCGGGAGGCCGGAACGTTCGATGATTCCCACGTAGTCCCACGCCAGGTAGGCGGTGCCGCAGCCCGCCAGGGCCGCGATGATGAAGTCGTACCAGGGAATCTTGACCGGATCCCGCTTGCGCCGCCCCGGAAACAGTTGCTGCATGAAGGAGTTGAAGCGCTCCAGCGTCGCGGCCCGCCGAATGGCCGGGAACGCCAGATAGACCAGCAACACCGCGAAGGTCAGGTGGATGCTGCGGGCGATGATGGAGTTGAGGGGGTAGTAGGCGATGTAGAGCTGGAACAGCGACCAGCAGAGCGCAAGCACCCAGAGGAACCCCCCGACCGGTCCGCCGGGGGAACGGGTTTTTCCTTCGCCCTCGCCAAGCTCGGCCAACGCTTCGAGGTCGACGGTCTCGCCGGCAGTGTCGTCGTGATCGGATGAATTCACGGGGCCGCCTGGCTGGCCTGTGCCGTTGGTGTCTCCGTCAAGTGGACCGGCTCGGGGCCGGGCGCTTCCGCCCGGACCCCGAGCCGTGCGTCATTTCGGGGAAGGAGGCCGGTCGTTTACTGCCAGCCCTTCTCCTTGTAGTACTTCATCGCTCCCGGGTGCAACGGAGCCGAGAGTCCCCCCAACATGTCCTTGGGCTGCAGGTTCTTGAAGTTGGCGTACGAGTTGCGGAGCGTGTCGAGGTTCTCGAACAGAGTCTTGACCACCGTGTACACCGAGTCGGCCGACTCCTTCTCGCCGGTGACGAAGGTCGCCTTCACGGCATAGGTCGGAACGTCGTTGTCCACGCCCTTGTAGGTCCCGCCCGGGATCTTGGTCATGACGTAGAAGGGGTTGTCCGCCACCAGCTTCTTGATCGGCGCGGTGTCCACCGGAACGATGTCGATGGCGGTGCTGTTGGCGATCTCGAGGCCGCCGCCCCAGGGGACGCCGATGGTGTAAAAGAATGCATCGATCTTCTTGTCCACCAGCGCGCGGTTGGCCTCGTTCTGCTGCAGACCTTCGGCCTTGATGTCCTTGTCCTTGTCGATGCCGTTGAGGCGCAACACATCCTCAGCGTTGCCCCGCTGTCCCGATCCGGGGTTGCCGATGTTGACGCGCTTGCCCTTGAGGTCAGCGATGGTCTTGATGCCCGTATCCTTGCGGGTCACCAGCATGACCGCCTCGGGATGGACGGTGAAGACCGTACGCAGTCCCTTGTCGGGTTTGCCCTCCCAGTTCTTCTTGCCATTGGCCGCGGCCCAAACCCAGTCGGACTGGGCCACGCCGTAGTTCAGCAACCCCCGCTGGATGGATCGGATGTTGAAGACCGATCCGAGCGCCGGTCGGCCGATGCAGTTGTATCCCTGGCCGCCCAGCTTGTCGTTGACGATCTTGCAGATGTTCAAAGCCACCTGGTAGTAGACGCCGGTCGTGGAGCCGCCGCCGATAACCAGGAAGTTCTGTGCAGACGCATCCTTGGCCGCCATGGTCATGGTGCCGCACAGCGCCAGACCGATCATAAACGTGAGCAAGCGTTTCATAGTATCCTCCTTCAGTTTACGTTTCCGGTCGTTAGACCATTCTTGAGCCAACAGCCGTTGTCCATGCCACAACGGCTCCGGCAATGCAACAGGACCCTTTCAGAATGGGCGTATCACGAATCTCCGGCGCCTCGGGACCGACCTCGGAATGTGGCGCAACCATGGGTTATGCAAGGGGAAACGGGCGGCGTGGCGCGCGGCGGCCGGGCCTGTGCGTGGATGCGTCGGTGGATATTTCCCAAATCCTGGGCTACGTATCTATGAAAGCCCCAAGGATCCGGGCCTCCAGCCCGGAGATGTTTCGCCGTAACGACGTCCGGGAAAATTCAGATGAAGGAAGACGGAGTGGCTGAAGCCGCCGGCATGCTCGGCATCGCCCGACTGGAAGAAGAGGTGGCCGCGGGGCAGGTGGACACGGTACTGGTGGCCTTCACCGATCTCTACGGCCGGCTCTTGGGCAAACGGCTGGACGCCGGTTATTTCCTGGACACGGTGGCTTCCGAGGGCACCCACGCCTGCGATTACCTCCTGACCGCGGACATGGAGATGGAGCCGGTCCAGGGGTACCGGCTGGCCAACTGGAAACGGGGCTATGGCGACTTCCACCTGGTGCCGGACCTGAATACCCTGCGCCGGTTGAGCTGGCAGGACAGGACGGCGATGGTGCTGTGCGACGTCAAGGAGAACATTTCCCACGAGCTCGTAGCGGAAGCGCCCCGCTCGGTGCTGCGGGGGCAACTGCAGCGGGCTCGTTCCCTGGGGTTCGAGGCCATGGCGGCGTCGGAGCTGGAGTACTACCTGTTCGAGGACTCGTACCGGCAGGCGGCGGAGAAGCACTATCAGGACCTGGCGCCCGCGGGCGGCTACATCGAGGACTATCACGTGCTCCAGGGATTCCGGGAGGAAGGCTTCCACGGCGCGGTGCGACGCCACCTTCGGGACTCCGGAGTGCCGGTGGAGGGTTCCAAGGGCGAGTGGGGACCGGGCCAGCACGAGCTCAACGTCCGCTACGGCGAAATACTGACCATGGCCGACCGTCACTGCGTGTACAAGGAGTGCCTCAAGGAGGTGGCGGAGCAGATGGGCCTGAGCGTCACCTTCATGGCCAAGTATGCGTCGGAGCTGGCGGGATCGAGTTGCCACATGCACCTGAGCCTGTGGCGTGACGGCGGCAATGCCTTCGCCGGAAACGGCGGCCAGGACGGATTCTCCGACGTGTTCCGCTGGTTCCTCGGGGGCTGGCTGACCCACATGGCCGAGACCATGGTGTTCTACGCGCCCACCGTCAATGCGTACAAGCGCTACCGGGCGGAGTCCTGGGCGCCCACCGGCATCGCCTGGGGCCACGACAACCGCACCGCCGGGTTCCGGGCGGTGGGGCAGGGCAACGGCTGCCGCATCGAATGCCGCGTGCCGGGCGCGGACTGCAACCCCTACCTCGCCTATGCCGCGGCCCTGGCCGCGGGCATGGACGGCATCCGGCGCCGGATCGAGCCGCCCCCCGCGTTCGACGGCAACCTTTACGCCGCCGCCGACCTGCTGGAGGTGCCGGGGGCCCTGGCGGATGCGGTCAACCTGTTCGAGGCCAGCGAGTTCTGCCGCGAGAGCTTCGGCGCCGACGTGGTGGAGCACTACGCCCATTTCTTTCGCACCGAAGTGCGGAAGTACCGGGAGGCGGTGACCGACTGGGAAAGGAAACGGTATTTCGAGAGGATCTGAAAGACACGCGCGGCGGTGTTCCGGCCGCCGGGCGGGGGTATGCGCGTGAGCGGTGACGGCCAAGGAAACGCGCCGTTCGTCGGCATCACCACATACGGTCGCGGTCCGCACAACCGGTTCATTCTGCCGGCGGAGTACGTGGACGCGGTGCGCCGGGGCGGCGGCATCCCGTTGCTCCTGCCCCCGGGGGAGGAGCGGATGGACGCGGTCCTGCCGCTCCTCAAGGCGGTGGTGTTCAGCGGCGGCGGCGATCTCGACCCCGACCTCTACGCGGGTCTCCACCACGAGACCATTTACATGGTGGAGCCCGAACGGGACCGCTCCGAGATCGAGCTCGCCCGGCGCGTGTTCGATCTGGGCGTCCCCACCCTGGCCATCTGCCGCGGCACCCAGATACTCAATGTCGCCGAGGGCGGCACGCTGATCGAGCACCTCCCCGACGTGGTGGGGGAGACGGTGATCCATCGTGCCCCGCCCCGCGAACCCATCGCCCACCCGGTGCGCGTGTCGCCGGAGTCACGGCTGGCCGGCGTCCTGGGAGCCACCGACTTCTCGTGCATGTCGTGGCACCATCAGGCCATTCGCCAGGCGGCGCCTGGATTCGAGGTCGTGGCGTATGCCCCGGACGGCACCATCGAGGGTCTGGAGATGCGGTCGCACCCATGGCTCCTCGCGGTGCAGTGGCACCCCGAATTGACCGCGGCGGAAGATCCCGTACAACAGCGCCTGTTCGATGCGCTGGTCGAAGCGGCGGTCGAGCGTTGAGTGCCGTGGCCTTCCCCTCCGTCACCCCGGACGCCCTCCGTCACCGCGGGACGCCCTGCGTGACCCCGGGACGCCCTGCGTGACCCCGGGACGCCCTGCGTCACCCCGGACTTGATCCGGGGTCCAGGAGGGGTGGTGGGGCATGGCGCATGTCCGTCGTTTCCCGGCCCCTCCTCTGGACCCCGGATCAAGTCCGGGGTGACGCAGGGCGTCCGGGGTGACGCAGGGCGTCCGGTGACAGGCGGGTCCGGGATGCAGGAGGAGAAGTCCGGGGTGACGGGGAAGCGGGGCTTGGGGGTTTCCGCGCTGGTCCACGAGGGGTAGTTGTCCAGTCCGGGCCATGGTTATGCAATTGAAGGACAAGGTGGCACTCATCACCGGCGGCGCCGGCGGCATCGGCCGGGAGACCGCCCTGCTGTTCGCACGCGAGGGCGCCCGGGTGGTCATCGCCGATGTCGATGACCGCGCCGGAAAGCGTCTGGCGGGCCGTATCAACCGGAGCGGGGGGGAGGCGGTGTACTGTCACGCGGACGTGTCCCGGAGCGCCGACTGCGCCGGGATGGTGGCGGCCGCGGAGGCCGAGTTCGGCGCGCTCCACGTCCTGTTCAACAACGCCGGCATCATGCTGGCCGATGACGCCGGCGCGGTGGAAACCTCGGAAGCGGTCTGGGACGCCACGCTGTCGGTGAATCTCAAGGGGGTGTTCCTGGGCTGCAAGCACGGCATCCCGGCGTTGCGCCGCGCGGGCGGCGGCTCCGTCATCAACACCGCCTCGTTCGTTGCGCTGATGGGCGCCGCCACCCCGCAGCTCGCCTACACCGCCAGCAAGGGCGGCGTGGTGGCCCTGAGCCGGGAACTGGCGGTGATCCACGCCCGGGAGAACATCCGGGTCAACGCGCTCTGTCCGGGCCCGCTGCGCACGGACTTGCTGATGAAGGTGCTCGACACGCCCCGGAAGCAGCAGCGTCGCCTGGTCCACATCCCCATGGGGCGTTTCGGAGAGGCTCGGGAGATCGCCCGGGCGGCGTTGTATCTGGCCGGCGACGATTCGTCCTTCGTCACCGGCGCCGAGTTCGTGGTGGACGGCGGCATCACCGCCGCCTACGTTACGCCGGAGCCGGCGCGGCCGCGGAAGGGGAAGGGTTGAGGGATCACATGTCGACGCAGCCGCTGAAGAGTCTCCTGGCGGACCGGATCGTTCTGTTCGATGGGGCCATGGGGACACGGATCCAGGCCCTCGGCCTCGGCGAGGCGGATTTTCGCGGCTCCCGCTTCGCCGAGCATCCGAAGCCGCTGAAGGGATGCAACGACATCCTGTGCTTGACCCAGCCTCGGGCCATCGAAAAGATCCACCAGGAGTACCTGGAGGCCGGCGCCGACATCGTCGAGACCAACACCTTCAACGCCAACGCCATCTCCCTGCTGGACTACGCTCTCGAGGACCTGGCCTACGACATCAACCGGGCCGCCGGCGCCGCGGCGCGTAACGCGGTCGACCGGTTCAACGCCGGGGACGGCGGGTCGCGGCTGGTGGCAGGGTCCCTGGGACCCACGAACCGTACCGCCTCCATGTCTCCCGACGTCAACGACCCGGGCTTTCGGGCGGTCACCTTCGAGGAGCTGGTGGCGGCGTACTACGATCAGGCCCGGGGCCTCGTCGACGGCGGCGTCGATCTCCTGCTGCCGGAAACGACCTTCGACACCCTGAATCTGAAGGCGTGCCTGTTCGCCATCGGGCAGCTCCTGGGGGAGCGGGACTTGCGGTTGCCGGTGCTGGCTTCGGTGACCATCACCGACCAGAGCGGACGCACGCTTTCCGGCCAGACCCTGGAGGCGTTCCTGACTTCCATCAGCCACGCGGACCTGGCCGCGGTGGGCATCAACTGCGCCTTCGGGCCGCATCAGATGACTCCCTTCGTGGAAGAGCTTTCACGGCTGTCGGAGCTGCCGGTGTTCGCCTATCCCAACGCGGGCTTGCCCAACGAGTTCGGCGGCTACGACATGGGCCCGGAGGAGTTGGCCGGCGCGCTGGGCGAATGGGCGCGGGAGGGCTGGCTGAACCTGGTGGGCGGCTGCTGCGGCACCACGCCGGAGCACATCGCGGCCCTGGCCGAAGGGGTGAAGGGGCTTCGTCCGAGGACCGCGCCGGAGCCCGATCGCTTCACCCACCTGAGCGGGCTGGAACGGCTGGTGATCCGCCCGGACACGAACTTCATCATGGTGGGCGAGCGCACCAACGTCGCCGGCTCCCGCAAGTTCGCCCGCCTGATCCGCGAGGGCGAGTACGAGGAGGCGGTGGCCATCGCCCGGGAGCAGGTGGAGGGCGGCGCCAACATCATCGACATCAACATGGACGAGGGCATGCTCGACTCCGTGGAGGCCATGTCGGTGTTCCTCAACCACGTGGCCGCCGAGCCCGAGATCGTCCGCGTCCCGATCATGCTGGACAGCTCCAACTTCTCGGTCATCGAGGCCGGGCTCAAGTGTGTCCAGGGCAAGGCGGTGGTGAACTCCATCTCCCTCAAGGAAGGGGAGGAGGAGTTCCGGAAGTGCGCGCGCCTGGTGAAGCGCTACGGCGCCGCGGTCATCGTCATGGCCTTCAACGAAGAGAGACAGGCCACCACCGTGGAGGAGCGGGTCACGGTGTGCGGGCGCGCCCATCGCATCCTCACCGAGGAGATCGGCTTCGACGAGGCCGACATCATCTTCGACACCAACATCCTCACCGTGGCCACGGGGATCGAGGAGCACGCGGAGTACGCCGTCAACTTCATCGAGGCGGCCCGGCAGCTCAAGGCGCTCTTTCCCCGCTGCCACATCTCCGGCGGGGTCAGCAACATCTCGTTCTCCTTCCGCGGCAACGACCGGGTCCGCGAGGCCATGCACTCGGTGTTCCTCTACCACGCGATCCAGGCGGGCATGGACATGGGCATCGTCAACGCCGGACAACTGGCGGTGTACGAGGAGATCCCGGCGGAGTTGCGCGAACTGGTGGAAGACGTGCTGTTCAACCGGCGCTCCGACGCCACCGAGCGGCTTGTGGACTTCGCGGAGCGGGTCAAGGGCGCGGCCCCCTCGGCGGTTGAGGAACAGGCCTGGCGCGAGGAATCCGTGGAGAGCCGGCTCTCCCACGCCCTGGTGAAGGGCATCGTGGAATACATCGACGACGACGTCGACGAGGCGCTGGAGAACTACGAGCGCCCGCTCCACATCATCGAGGGACCGCTCATGGCCGGCATGAACGTGGTCGGCGACCTCTTCGGCTCGGGCAAGATGTTCCTGCCCCAGGTGGTCAAGAGCGCCCGGGTCATGAAGAAGGCGGTGGCCCGCCTGACGCCTCTGATGGAGGCCGAGAGCCGGGAGTCGGGCGGCGGCATGAAGCGCGCGAAGCTCGTGTTCGCCACCGTCAAGGGCGACGTGCACGACATCGGCAAGAACATCGTGGGCGTGGTGCTCCGCTGCAACAACTACGAGGTCATCGATCTCGGCGTCATGGTGCCCGCGGACCGGATCATCGACACCGCCGTCTCGGAGAACGCCGATGCCGTGGGCCTCAGCGGCCTCATCACGCCGTCCCTGGACGAGATGGTGCACGTGGCCGGCGAGATGGAGCGGCGCGGCCTCAGGCTGCCGCTCCTCATCGGCGGCGCCACCACCAGCAAACGCCACACCGCGGTGAAGATCGCCCCGGTCTACGGCCGGGAGACGGTCCACGTCCTCGACGCCTCGCGGGCCGTGCCGGTGGTGCAGGACCTCATGGACCCGGAGGCCCGGGCCGCGCTGGATACCGCCAACCGGGCGGACCAGGAACGCATGCGGCACGAGTACGAGACTCGGGCGGGCACGCGGCTCCTGAGCTATGCCGAGGCGCTGGAGCGGCGCTGCCGCATCGACTGGGAAACCTGCGAGGTCGATGTTCCCGAGTTTACCGGCGGCCGGGTGCTGCGGGATTTCCCGCTGGCCGAGCTCGTCCCCTACATCGACTGGTCGCCCTTCTTCCACACTTGGGAGATCCGCGGCCGCTATCCGGATTTGCTGGACGACCCCGTGCGGGGCCCCGCGGCCCGCGAGCTATTCGCCAACGCGCGCGAGTTGCTGGACCGCATCGTCGACGAGGGGCTGCTGAAGGCCCGCGGCGTCTACGGCTTCTATCCCGCCAACAGCGACGGCGACGACATCGTGCTCTACGCGGACGAGACCCGGAGCGCGGAGCTGACGCGTTTCCACACCCTGCGCCAGCAGAAGGAGGGGCGCAAGGGCACGCCCCAGTACGCCCTGGCGGACTTCGTGGCGCCCCGGGATTCCGGCCGTGACGATTTCATCGGCGGCTTTGCGGTGACCGCCGGTCACGGCACCGACGAGCTCGCCAAACGGTTCGAGACCGATCACGACGAGTACAACGCCATTATGACCAAGGCCCTGGCGGACCGTCTGGCCGAGGCCTTCGCGGAATGCCTCCACGCCCGTGCGCGGCGCGAGTGGGGTTACGGCCGGGAGGAGCTTTTCAGCCAGGAAGACCTGGTCCAGGAGCGTTACCGCGGCATCCGCCCTGCGCCGGGCTACCCCGCCTGTCCCGATCACACCGAGAAGCCCACGCTGTTCAAGCTGCTGGATGTGCGTCCCGCCACCGGCATCGAGTTGACCGAGAACTTCGCCATGTGGCCCGCGGCATCGATCTGCGGGCTCTACTTCGCCAATCCCGCGGCGCGCTACTTCGCGGTCAGCGCCGTGGGCAAGGATCAGGTGGCCCTCTACGCCGCGCGCAAAGGCATGGCGGTCACCGAAGTAGAACGGTGGCTGGGGCCCGTGCTCGGCTACGACCCCCGCAGGCAGTAACGGCCCCCGCACGAACCCCCCGGCCCCCGCATCGTCCCCCCGGCCCCCGCATCGTCCCCCCGGCCCCCGCATCGTCCCCCCGGCCCCCGCATCGTCCCCCCGGCCCCCGCATCGTCCCCCCGGCCCCCGCATCGTCCCCCCGGCCCCCGCATCGTCCCCCCGGCCCCCGCATCGTCCCCCCGGCCCCCGCATCGTCCCCCCGGCCCCCGCATCGTCCCCCCGGCCCCCGCATCGTCCCCCCGGCCCCCGCATCGTCCCCCCGGCCCCCGCATCGTCCCCCCGGCCCCCGCATCGTCCCCCCGGCCCCCGCATCGTCCCCCCGGCCCCCGCATCGTCCCCCCGGCCCCCGCATCGTCCCCCCGGCCCCCGCATCGTCCCCCCGGCCCCCGCATCGTCCCCCCCGGCCCCCGCATCGTCCCCCCGGCCCCCGCATCGTCCCCCCGGCCCCCGCATCGTCCCCCCGGCCCCCGCATCGTCCCCCCGGCCCCCGCATCGTCCCCCCGGCCCCCGCATCGTCCCCCCGGCCCCCGCATCGTCCCCCCGGCCCCCGCATCGTCCCCCCGGCCCCCGCACCGTCCCCCCGGCCCCCGCACCGTCACCTGTATGTTGTGAACTGCCCCGGGTTTACCGGAGACCTAACTCTTTGAGAGGATAGGGATATGAATAAGTCAACGAGGTACTCACGGGAGGTACGGGAGAGAGCGGTTCGGCTGGTAATGGAGCACCGAGGGGAGCACGATTCTGAGTGGGCGGCGATCGTATCGGTGGCGTCGAAGCTTGGCTGCGGGGCGGAGACGTTGCGCAAGTGGGTACGGCGTGCGGAGGGGGAAGCGGGTGTTGGGGCGGGGATGAAGAGCGAAGAGGATGAGCGGCTGAGGGCGCTGGAACGGGAGAACCGAGAGTTGCGCCGTGCGAACGAGATTTTGCGCAAGGCGGCGGCTTTTTTCGCCCAGGCGGAGCTCGACCGCCACGGGACGTAATGGTGTCGTTCATCGACACGCACCGGGAGGCGTACGGGGTCGAGCCGATCTGCCAAGAGTTGCCGATCGCCCCCTCGACCTACTACGAGAGCAAGGCGCGGGAGGCCGGTCGTAGTCCGGTGCCGGCCCGGACGCGACGTGACGCGGAGTTGCGGGCGGAGATCAAGCGGGTGTGGGAGGAGAACTTCGGGGTGTATGGGGTGCGCAAGGTGTGGCGTCAACTCACCCGGGAGGGCCTTGTAGTGGCTCGATGCACGGTGGCACGGCTGATGGGCGAGATGGGGCTTCGTGGCGCGGTCCGGGGTCGTAGGTCGAAGACGACGACGGGAGCGGACGGGCTCACACGACCCGCGGACCGGGTGAGGCGGGTGTTCGAGGCAAGCCGGCCGAATGCGTTGTGGGTGGCGGATTTGACCTACGTGGCGACCTGGCGCGGCTTCGTCTATGTTGCCTTCGTCGTCGATGCCTACGCGCGGCGGATCGTCGGCTGGCGCGTCTCGGACTCGTTGCACACAGAGCTTGCCCTGGACGCCCTCGACCAGGCGCTCGATGACCGCGCGGTGGGCGCTGAGGGCGCTCTGGTGCACCACAGCGACCGTGGCACCCAGTACCTGTCGATTCGCTATAGCGAGCGTCTGGCTGAGGCCGGGATCGAGCCGTCGGTGGGCCGGGTCGGGGATTCCTACGACAACGCCCTGGCCGAGTCCATCATCGGCTTGTACAAGACCGAGGTGATCCGTCAACGCGGCCCCTGGCGTCACCTCGAAGCGGTCGAGTTCGCCACCCTCGAGTGGGTCGACTGGTTCAATCACCGCCGTCTCCTCGAAGGGATCGGCTATAGGCCGCCGGCTGAACTCGAAAAAACCTACTATCGGCTGTGCCAGGAGTCGTTCCTCGTGGCCTGACTCACACTAATCCGTCTCCGGTAAACCCGGGGCGGTTCAGTTGAGGAAACCCCTTGGACAGGCCAATCTGAGGGGAGGCATGGGGGGCGCGCCGTCCGTCACAGGGTGAGAAGAGCCGATAGGTACTTCTGCACCGACCCGGAGTGGGGCACCCCTCATGCCAGTTGTCGCTCCGAACAGATGCAGGGGGAGTAAGCCCCGTATAGCAAGTGTGGAGGACAGCGCGAATCCTATCAGATAAGGAGGCGTGCATGAAGGTAATAGCAGGGATCGACGTGGGCAAGCGGGAGTTGGTGGTATCGGTGAGAGGGGGTCCGGTGCGGAGTTTCAAGAACGAGGCTGAGGGCATCCGGGAGTTGGGCGAGTGGCTTCGTACGGAGGGGGTGACGCAGGTGGTGTGCGAGGCGACGGGGGGCTACGAGCGGGGGGTGGTTCAAGGGTTGAGGGGCAAGGGGATGGCGGTGCAGCGGGCGCATCCGAGTCGGGTGCGGAGTTTTGCTCAGGCGTCGGGGCAAGGGGCCAAGACCGACCGGTTGGATGCGCAGGTGTTGGCGCTGTACGGGGAGGTGTTCGAGGTGGAGGGGCAGCGGGTGCGGGACCGAGCCGAGGAGGAGTTGCGGGAGGTGGTGGGCCGGAGGCAGCAGTTGGTGGAGCAACGGGTGGCGGAACGCAATCGGTTGGAGAAAGGGCTTGGGGGAGCGAGCAAGAAGTCCATGGAGCGGCATGTGGCCTGGCTCGGCAAGGAGATCGCGCGCTTGGACAAGGCCTTGGAGGCCCTGGTGGGTGGTAACCCGCAGTGGCGCCGGCGCGCGGAGCTCTACCAGAGCGTGAGCGGCGTGGGAAAGCTGACCGCGGCCGCCTTGCTGGCCCACCTGCCGGAACTGGGCCAAGGCGACGCCAAGGGCATGACCGCTCTGGCCGGCCTGGCGCCGTGGTCCCGCGACAGCGGCCAGCATCACGGCAGCCGCGCCATCCGCGGAGGTCGCCAGAAGGTCCGCCGGGCCTTGTACATGGCCGCCCTGGCAGCCATACGGTTCAACCCCGTACTGAAGGCCTTCTATCGGCGCTTGAGGCGCAAGGGCAAGGTCGGCAAGGTGGCCCTGGTGGCGGTCATGCGAAAGCTCCTGTTGCAGCTCCATGCCATCGCTCGCCGAGGTACCCCCTGGGTGACCGCTTGTCCCGGAGCTCCTTTTTGACCCTTGTTTTCCAACACAGATACTCCGGGCTTGACCCCGTCACCCCGGGCTTGACCCGGGGTCCAGGAGCGCGAGGCCGGGACCGGGCACCGCGAGCGGCGGCGCACCAATGGGCGTCGGCGGCACTGTGGGGATGTCCGCCGGAGATTCACTATTCTGGATTCCGGGTCAAGCCCGGAATGACGGGAGGTGACCCCAACGACCGCTGCCCGGTCAGCCCCTCAGAAAGTCCGCGACCAGCGCTGCCGTGGTCTCCGGGGCCTCGGCCTGGGGGCTGTGGCCGGCGCCTTTCACGAGCTCGACGCCGTTGGAACCGGGGATGCCGGCGGAATAGGCCTCGCCGTGCGCCACGGGCACCATTTGGTCCGCTTCTCCCCACACCACCAGGGTCGGCGCCGCGATGCGGTGAAGCCGGCTTCGCAGCGAGCGGTTGTAGAAGTAGGGGGGACTGAAGCCGAACCGGTTGGTGAAGCGTATCATCTGGTAACGCCGCAGCTCGTCGTCGATGTTTTCGGCCCGGCCGTCGGGGAACAACTCGTGTCCCACCGGTGTGCGGTCGCTTTCGAACAGCATGGCCCGCAGCTCCGAGTAGTCGGTGCCGCGCACCGGGTGGGACATCATGAAGATGTCGCCGATGGGCGCTCCGGACACGAACAGGCCCGAGGCGTCGATGAGCGCGAGCCGCCGGATCTTCTCGGGATGGCGCGCCGCGAGCTCGGCGGCGACCCAACCCCCGACGCAGGTCCCCACCAGATGGAAGCGGTCGAGCCCCAGGGCGTCGATCACCTCCAGGTAGTGGAAAACCAGGTCCTCGGCGGACTCCAGATACTCGATCTCGTCGGATGCGGCGCACCCCGGATGCGCTGGGGCGAAGAGCCGGCAGCTTTCCATGAGCTTCTCGTGGAAGGGCATCCAGCCCTCCGTGACCGCGTGCACGTCGGCGAAACCGTGGAGGTAGAGGGTGGGCTCGCCGGCGCCGTCTTCCAGGACCGACACCTTCCGGCCGTTGATGTCGAGAGTCCGCAGGCTCATGCTTCCGCTCCGGCCGCCGCAAGGGTCTCTTCCATCCTCGGGTAGGCCTTGGCGAAGACCCGTGCGGAATCTTCCCGCAGCGCCGGGGCCACCTGGGTCGCGAACAGGCGCTGGCTCTTGAGCGCCAGCTCACCCGGCATGTTGCCGAGATGGAACTGGATCAGCAGGTTGCCCACCTGCGACTTCTCGATGAGATCCAGGATCTTCCGGTGCACGGTTTCCGGACTTCCCACCACGATGGACTGGGCCTTGTCCAGCTCGTCCCAGTCGTTGACGTCACCGAGCATGGAGCGCTCGGGGTCGGAATGCTTCAGGAACTCCTTCCACGCGGGGGCCGGGATGTAGGGTACGCCGGCGCCGAAGGTGAGCTGGCGTCCTTCCTTGCGCAGGTGCCCCTTGAGGCAGTTGCGCAGGAAGTACCACACGCCCTCCTCGCACTCCGCCTTGGCCTGGGCGTCGGTCTCGCTCACGTAGGCGGACATCAGGATGCCCATGCGGTACGGCTGGTAGCTGTCGCCGTGGTCTTCCAGCACCTTGGAGAACTGCTCGCGGGCCTTGTAGGTCTCGCCGCCGTGGCTCCGGGACGACAGGAAGTAGCAGTAGCCGCGTTTGGCCACCTCCGTCAGGGTCGAGGCGCTTCGGGAGCCCGGGATCCATATCTGAGGATGCGGTTTCTGGGTGGGCTTGGGCCAGGGGTTGACGTAGCGCAGCGGGTAGTAGTGGCCTTCGTGGTTGAACGGGCCGTCGTCGGTCCAGGCGCGCACCACCAGGTCCACGGCTTCCCAGAAGCGTTCCCGCGAGGTCACCGACGGGATGTCGTAGTTGTAGTTCTCCGGACCGCCGCCGGGGGCGAAACCGGCGATGATGCGCCCGTTGCTCATGTTGTCGAGCATGGCGTACTCTTCCGCGACCCGTAGCGGGTTGATGTGGAGCGGGAGCAGGTTGCCCAGCACGCAGATTTTGGCCTTGCTGGAGCGCTGGGTCAGCGCCGCCGCAATGAGGTTCGGCGACGGCATCAGGCCGTAGATGTTCTGGTGATGCTCGTTCAGCACGAGTCCGTCGAAGCCCAGCTCGTCGGCGTAGGCGAGCTGGTCGATGTACTCCTGGAACAGGCCGCGGGACTTCTCCGAGTCCCACAGGCTGTTGGGAACCGTCACCCAGCCCGTGTCGTACTTCTCGTCGAAGTCCTCGGGCAGGTGAGGATAGGCCATGAAGTGCCAGCAGAACAGCTGTACCGGGTGCATGCTTCCCTCCTAGTGCGAGATCGCGTGAATGAGACTACGTGAAGCTCCGGGTGCGGGCTCTCCTCCGCAGCCGGAGGCGGGTCCATCCCATGATCCAGCCGGCGAGGAGCACCCCGGCTCCGGCCAGGAACCAGCGCAGCCGGATGTCCCGCTGCAGATCGGAGCTTTCCTGTTGGAGCCGTCGGAGCAGCTGCTTGTCGTTGGAGCTTTTCTTGGCCAGCGTCTCGTTGTCGGTCACGAGCTCCGTGTTCCTGCCGCGCAGCTCCGCGAGCTCCGCGGCCTGGGCCTCTACCTTGGCCGTCAGCTCTTCAATCTGCCGCAAGGGCGGCGCTTCTCCGGTCAGGAAGCTCTTGAGCACGTAGCCCTGGCGCCCGTCGGGCAGTACGACGAGGCTGTACTCGCCCTCTTCCGACACCGCCTCCATCTCGTTGCCGGTCTTCAGCACCGCAAGGATGCGGTGCTCCACACTGGGTCCGGAGCGCAGCATGATCTCGCGGTAGCCGCTGACGTAGACCCTTTCCGCATGGCAGAGCGCGGCGGACGATAGCACGATCAGGCCCAGGAGCCATATGCGCGGTTTCAGGCTGCGGCCACGCCTCATGCGGCGCCCTCCGACAAGCACCCCATCTGGTTCAAGACCGTGCGCAACATCAGGCTGCCGCGTTCTCCGAGCTGGCCGGAAACCGAGAAGTGGTGTTTTCCGGGGACCTCCATATAGCTGCAGTCCAGGCCCCGCTCCTGGCAAAGGGCGAAGAAGTCCCTGGACATGCCGATCCAGCCGCGGGTCTCGGCCCCGCCCACCGCCACCACGAACGGAGCCCGGTCCAGGGGCGGATGGAGCATGGCGCTGATCTCCCGTGCGGTATCCGGCGTCAGTCGAATGTCCTCGTTGGAAGAGACGTAGAAGACGGGGTCGGCGTCGTAAACCCCGGTGATGGCCACGGCGGCCTTGATGATATCCTCGGGCAGGCCGTCTTCCTCCCAGCGATGGCTGAGCGCCCTGGCCGTGAGGTGCCCGCCGGCCGAGGACCCCGAAAGGTAGAGCCGCTCCGGGTCGCCGCCGTACTCGGCGATGTGGCGGTAGACCCATGCGATGCCTTCGCGGGTCTCGCGCATGATGTCGGGCACGGTGACCTGGGGGCAGAGGTCGTATTCCAGCAGCACCATGGTGGCCCCGGCCTCGACGAACGGTTCGGCAATGAAGCTGTAGGCGTCCTTGCTGCCGCCGCGCCAGTAGCCGCCGTGGATGTAGATCTGCACCGGGGCGCCGGGCTGCCCGGCCGGGAAGATGTCGAGGGTCATCCGCGGGCGGTCGCCGTAGCGCACGTCGCGGAAATGCTTGAGCTTCGCGCGGGTGGCTTCGCTGGCTGCCTCCCGCTCCAGCGTCAGTTGCGGATATTCGGTCACGGTGGTGCGGGGATTGAACTGGTACTCCATTTCCTCGCGTTTGAAGTCCTTGTAGACCGTCTCCGCCATGACGATTCCTCCTTGCTCCGGCGTGCCCGGCCCGGAATCGCTTTCCGAGACCTGCCGGTTCGGAAATGTGTAGCAGATCCGGTCACATGAAGCGAGAACAACTTTCCGGCAGGGGCGGCCGAAAACGGCCCCGTCCTTGCCACCGGCGGCGCCTTCCCGTAAGGAACTCTGTATGGATATGGCGAGCTATGCGAAGCGGCGGGAGGCCTTCGCGGACAGCATGGGCGAGGGCGTGGCCATCATCCCGGCGGCGCCTCAGGCCACCCGCTCCAACGACGTGGAGTACCGGTACCGGCAGGACAACGACCTGCTCTATCTCACCGGGTTCCCGGAACCCAACTGCCTCTGCGTCCTGTCACCGCAGCATGAGCGGGAACGCTTCATCCTGTTCGTGCAGCCGCGGGACCGGGAAAAGGAGACCTGGACCGGAAAGCGGTACGGGGTGGATGGGGCGCGGGAGGTGTTCGGCGCGGACGCCGCCTATACCATCGACCAGGTGCGGGAGGTCCTGCCGGAGCATCTGGCGCGCACGGACACGGTCTGCTTCGCGCCGGGCCGGGACGAGCGTATGACCGCCTTGATAGGGGAGCTCATCGACAACAGCAGATCCGGGCGCGCCCGGACCGGCCGGGGCGTGGTGTCGCTGGTGGACCCGGCCGCGATCCTGCACGAAATGCGTCTTTTCAAGTCGGCCGGCGAGTTGGATCTCATGCGGCGGGCGGTGGCTGCGTCCGCCGGCGCCCACGTGGCGGCCATGAGGGGGGTCCGTGACGGCGCCTTCGAATACGAGCTGGAGGCGCTGCTGGAGTACCACTTCCGCGCGGCCGGCGGGTCCGGTTGGGCCTATCCGTCCATCGTCGCGTCCGGAGCCAACGCGACCATCCTCCACTACACCCAGAACGACCGCCGCATGCGCGACGGCGACCTCGTGCTCATCGACGCCGGCGCCGAGTTCGACGGCTACTGCTCGGACGTGACGCGGACGTTTCCCGTGGGAGCGGCCTATACGCCCCCGCAGCGGCGGATCTACGAGATCGTGCTGCGGGCGCAGAAGGAGGGCATCGCCGCGGTGCATCCCGGTGCGTCCATGGAGGAGGTCCACAAACGGGCCACCGAGGTGCTGGTGGACGGCTTGCTCGAAGTCGGTCTTCTGGAGGGCGAGGCCGGCGAGCTCATGGAAAAGGGCGAGCACACCCGGTTCTACATGCACCGGACCGGCCACTGGCTGGGCCTCGACGTGCACGACGTCGGCCGCTACCGGGTGGACGGCGTCTCACGCCCGCTGGAACCGGGAATGGTGCTCACCGTGGAACCGGGCCTCTACATCGCCGAAGACCTGGAGCAGGTGAGCGACGACTACCGCGGCATCGGCGTCCGCATCGAGGACGATGTCCTGGTCACCGAGGGGGGACACGAGGTGTTGTCCGCGGCCATCCCCAAGGAAGCGGACGAGATCGAGGCCATTCGCCGCGAGGCGTTGGCCAATCCGCTTCCGGCCGCCGGCTGACCCGGACGGCAGGCCGGATTCGACGCCCTCGAGGCGCTCCTCCCGCTAATCGCAACCCAGACAGCGGACGGTCTCGAAGAGGACCTTCTCGTCGGCCGCGGTCCGCGCGTGGTCCAGCACCACCCGAAGCGCCTTGGACGGATCCGGGAGCTGGTACTTCTCGGCCATGGCCGCGAGCCACTCCTGTTGCACCCGCTCGATCTCCAGGCTTGCGTTGATCTTGTCCTTCATTCGATGCTCCTTTCAACGGCCGGACGCCCAGCGGCCAAGTTCCTCCACCAGGGACATGCCGGGCTCGCCGCGCCAGTCACGGCAAAGGCGGGCGACGGAAAGCCTCAGCGCGGGCAAGGGATCGGCCCCCGGCGTCATGTATCCCGTTTCCGCGCGAAGCCAGTCCAGCAGTGGGTCCAGGCCGGCGAATCCTCCGCCGCGCATGGCGTCGTGAAGGCGCGGCACCGTCTCGCCGGCGAAATGCTGCTTCTTGTCCAGGTCGATGATATCAGGGAGCAGCAACCCCGCCTCGTCGAGGGACACGTCGATGTACGAGAGCAACTCATTGTAGAGGGACCGCGCCACCCGGTCCGCCCTGCCTCTAACCTCATCAAGCAGGCCGGTTCCGGCGGCGTCAAGGGGCTCTCCGTCCGGCAGGAGCTGACAGTACAGCTTGAGCTTGGGTTCGGTGCCCGACGGCCGGACGGTGATGATGAAGTGGTCGGTATGGGCCTGCAGCACGTTCCGGGGGAGCCGGTCGGTGTCGCTCACAATGGGCCCGAAGCGTTCCGCGTCCCAGTAGTCGACGAAGCGCCGCACCGGCTGTCCGGCCAGCTCCCGTGGCGGCGCTTCCCTGAGGCTGGCCATGATCCGGTCCTTTCTCCGGTTCCCCTCCGCCCCCGACAGGGTGATGCCGCGGTTGACGTTGTCATAGCTCCCCAGCTCCCGGAGCATGTCGACGTAGTAGTCCAGCATGGTCCGGTCCTCGTCCAGCAGCCTCTGGTAGAGGGCTGCCAGGAACATGCACGCGGGCGTGGCGTCCTTGTCCCGGATGCCGGGCGCCATGACCACGCCGTGGCTCTCCTCGGCGGCGAGCACGAGGTCCCCGGGCGAGCAGACGACGTCCCGGTAGCGGCCGGACCGCTCCAGGGTCTTGAGCACGTCCGCCACGTACTTGAACCCCACGCGCAGGTCGTCGATGAGCCACGAGTCCCCGGCTTCGCCCACGATGCGTCCCAGCAGCTTGGTGGTGACCAGGGTCTCCATCACCAGGCCCCGGCGCCGGGGCCCGCCCGGGTCGAGCATGAGGTGGTGGCAGAGGATGGCGGCGATCTGGTTGCCGTCGAAGTGGTACCAGGAGCCGTCCGCGATCCGCGCCTCCATGCCGATGCGGTCGGCGTCCGGATCGCTGGACAGCACGATGCCGACGCCGTGGCGGTCGGCGAACTCCCGGGCCGGCGCGGTGGCGTGGGGCACCTCCGGGTTGGGCGCCTTGAAGGGAATGGCGGCAAAGCTGCCGTCCAGCCCCTGGTCCGGGGGAATCAGCAGGGTGAAGCCGAGCCGTTCCAGCACCTCCTTGACCGTGTTCACGCCGCACCCGCACAAGGGTGTGTAGACCAGCGGCGCTCGGTGGTCCGGGGGACGGAGGTTCCCGTAGAGGCTCACGTAGGTGTCGACATAGGCCGCGTGAAGCTCCGGCGGCAGCGGGCGGATCATACCCGAGCGGAGGCCCTCCTCGAAGGGCATTGTCCGCACCTCGGTGGCCCGCTCCATGGCGTCCACCAGCCGCTGGTCCTCGGGGGCGATGGGCTGGCTGCCGTAGGCGTCGTACACCTTGATGCCGTTGTCGTCCGGCGGGTTGTGGGACGCCGACACGTTGACCCCGCCCGCGGCCCCCAGTTGGACGATGAAGCACGACAGTTCCGGAGTGCTGGTGACGGCGTGGTCGTCTTCAGGCGCGGCCAGATAAGCGACGATGCCGTTGGCCGCGTAGATCTCGCACGCCAGCCGGGCCAGGGAGCGCGAGGAAACCCCCATGAGGGGATGCCGCGGATCCAGGAACCCGTACGCTCCGGCATTGTCCGTGAAGACGCGGACGTCGTTGGCGACCACCACGCTCAGCGGCCGTTCGGGGGACGGCCCCGTCGCGCGGGGCTTCTCCCGAGAAGTTCCGTTCAGGTAGTTCGAATGACCCTGGGCGGTCATGGCCACCGTCGACGGGTTCATCCGGTTGGGGCCGTAGCCCACCGGACCGCGCCGTCCGCCGGTGCCGAAGGGGAGCACCTGCCTGAAGGCGTCGAACACCAGGGGCAGGTGTTCGGCCTCGAGATGCCGGTCGATGACCTCGGGCGCGGCATGGGGAATCTCGCCGCTCATCCACCGGCGCAGGCGCTCCGCCGCCTCCCGTCCCGCCACGCCGTAGCGGTCCTCCAGCAGCGCGGACATCCGTTCCAGTCGCGCGGGGTCGGTCATTTCGTGCGGTCCGTGTCCGGGCGAAAAAAAGGGCGGCCAGGAAGGCCGCCCTTTTGCGTCCGGTGCGGGTTACCGTCCGGTGCGGGCCAGGGAGTGCACCCAGCCATGCATCCGGGATTTCGCGTTGGCGATGTCCTTGTCGCTGAAGAAGTCATTGAGGGCCACCTTCTCCACCGCGTACACCGGACGGAGGAAGTCGCTCTCGTATCCGAACGGCACGGTGGCGTCGATGCCCATGCCGCCCTCGAACACGGTGTTGGAAGCCGTCCACTGCTGGTCGCCGGCGGTCATGCGCTCGGCCGGCATGAAGGTCTGGCCGCGCCCGCCGGGAATCGGGTTCAGGATGTCGGTCTTGGGATTCACCCGGGTGGTCATGCACCACATGATGTCGTCCATGTCGTAGATGTCGGTGTCCTCGCTGGCGGCCACCACCAGGCGGGAACCCTGGGAGGTGGAAAGTATCGCCGACATGAAGTTCCGCTGCCAGCCTTCCTCGATGCGGTTGCGCTTTTTCACCTGGATGATGGCGCCGCCCCAGTCGGTCATGCAGTAGGGGATGTTGACGTCCTGGATGATGCCGGGCTGCATGCGCTCGCACAGGAGGTACATGCAAGCCTCGCGCACGGTGGTGTCGATGTTGTGGTCGTCCAGCGTGTGCACGCCCAGCGGGAAGATGATGGGCTTGCCCTCGCGCTTCCGCGTGGTCACCGCAGTGACGTGGAAGGTAGGCGCCTTGTAGGCCTTGCCCATGTAGCCGGCCCACTCCGGATGGAAGTGGAAACGGCCCTGGATGTCGGCCTTCTCGGATTCCTCGGTCTCGTAGCGGCGGTCGCGCGGGTTGACGTAGCCCTCCAGCACCACCTCGCAGTCGGCCAGCGCCAGGGCGTCCACGGTCTTGGCCTTGACCACCCGCACCGGCGCGCCCTGCACCGCGCCGGCCACCCCCAGCTCGTCGCAGCCCTGGGGCAGCACCACGTAGTCGAAGCCGGCGCCCGCCAGCAGCGTGCAGGAAGGCGGGACCCCGAAGCACATGGTGATGGGGACGGGCTTGTCGGCCTGGTAGTACTTGGACACCACCTGCCACATGTGCGATCCGGGCGAGATCTGGAAGGTCGCCACGTTGCCCCAGCGGAAGTTCATGCGGTTGTAGCCGAGGTCGGTGCCGCCGTCGAAGTGCTCGCCGGAGATGAGCCGGTTGCCCGAGCCCACCGTCAACTCCGGCTCGTACTCGGTGTGGCGGATGGGCAGCATGTACTCGTTGACGTCCTTGGGGTCCTTGATGATCTCCTCGTGGACCGGCGCCTCCTCGGAGCTTACCTCCACCGGCAGAATCTGGTTCTTGATGGCGTCGGCGAGCTTGCGGGTGCGGTCGGTGTGGTTTTCCCACCCGAACATCTTGTTGATGACGCCCATGTCGCCGAACAGGTTCGTCACCGCCCGGTGGTAGGGCTTGTCCTTGACGTTGTTGAACAAGATCGGGCAACCGCCGTCGAGGTTCTTCTGGATCGCGGTGATCTCCAGGTCGGGATCGACCTCCTTGTCGGTCTCGATCAGGTCGCCTTCGGACTTGAGCCACTCCAGCGCATTGCGCAGATCGTGGATCTGCTCCGCCGGGGCCCCCAGTTTCTTTGCTGCTTTGGCCATTTCCTACTCCTCTTGTGTGATTTGCGTTTGGTGTATTCGCGGCTCCCTGCGTGAGGGTGGCCCCCGGTGGTCATCGTCACTTGCCGATGACGAAACACGCTTCCTCAAGTCTGCAAAGGAACTCGTCGAGGAGTTCGTCGGACGGGGGCGCTGTATTCACGAGCGGAGTCCGTTCAGATTAGTCAAAGGAACGCGCGCTGTCAACCTTTCCGCGCTTCCTTTCGCATCTTCAGGCAGGGTCCGGCCGGAACCGCCGCTTCCAGATCAGGCTTGCGTGGATGCCCGCGTAGGTCAGCGCCAATGACAGCAGCACCAGTATCCAGGCGTACCGGTAGGAGCCCGTGACGTCGTAGGCGAAGCCGCCAAACCAGGTCCCGAGTGCGAAGCCGAGGCCGAAGGTGACCTCCAGGAGTCCGACGATGGTGGCGACGTTCCTGCCCCAGAAGATATCCGCGATGGTGGAGGCGTAGGTGGGGGCGCTGGCGCTGTGACCGAGCCCGTAGAGGAGGGCGAACGCCACGAACCACCACGGCGGCGCCTCGGGGCCCAGGGCCATGAGCAAACCGACGCCGCCCAGGGCCATGAGGATACCCAGGCGATAGGCTCGGTCGCGGCCGAGGCGATCCGAGGCAAAACCCCACATGGCCGTGCCGGGGATCCGTGCCACCCCCACGAGGCTGAAGACCGACGCCGCGGCGAGCTTGTCCAACCCGACGTGGATCAGGTGGGCCACGGTGTGGGTAAACATGAGCGACACGCTCATGCCGACCGCCAAGTGCCCCGTGGCGATGGCCCAGAACGGAAAAGAGGACAGGACCTGTGCCAGCGTCCAGTCGTGGCGGGTGGTGGGCCTTGCCGGGGACTTGACGGTCTCCGTGCTTGTGTTCGGCATGTCCAAGGACTCTAGGAGGTTGCCGTCCGGGAGCTGCCCGATGTCCTCGGGCCGCCGGCGCTGGAACAGCGCGTTCAGCGGCACCAGCGACACCAGCACGCTCGCTCCCAGAAGCGCCATGGCGCCGCGCCAGCCGTAAACGGTGATGAGGATCTGCACGCCCGGCACGATCACGATGCCGACGCCGAGTCCCATGGCGGCGAAGCCGATAGCCGTGGCCCGGCGCCGGCGGAACCAGTGGGACAGCACGGCGGTGGTGCCGACGAAGTCGATGCAGCCGGTGCCGAACCCCGCCAGCACGCCGTAGCAGAGGTAGAACTGCCACAGGGAGCCGCTGCGGCTCGCCAGCACGAGCCCGAGGCCGACGAGCGCGCAGCCCAGGGGCATGAGGATGCGCGGCCCGAGACGGTCGTAAGCCCATCCCGCCACCGGCGCCAGCACGCTGTACGCGAGTCCGTTCACCGAGGCGATGGTGGCCGTGCCCGCGCGTGACCACCGGAACGCCTCCAGCAGGGCGACGTTGAACACGCTGAAGCCGGCCATGAGGCCGCCCACCAGCACCAGGTTGAGGAAGCACATGGCGACGATGACGTAGCCGTAGAAGAAAGGCCGTCGAGGTGTGGCGGCCGCAAGGGTCGCGTGGCGGCTTTTGGGGTCTCCCACCTTTTCACCGCGTCTCGGGGTGAAACCGCCGCTTCCACGTGATGCTCAACTGAATGCTCACGTAGGCCAGCGTATACGACAGCAACCCCAGCATCCAGGCGTATTGATACGAGCCCGTGACGTCGTACACGAACCCGCCGAACCAGGGTCCGAAAGCGATTCCAAACCCGTAAAAGATCTCCAGCAGTCCGATGATGGTGGCGACGTGCCGGCCCCAGAAAATGTCCGTGAGGGTGGCGCCGAATGTTGCGTTGGCGGCGCTGTGACCGACGCCGTAGAGGACGGCGAAGGCCACGAACCACCACGCGGGGGACTCGGGGCCCGCGGCCATGAGCAGACCGATGCCGCTGAGGGCCATGACGGTGGCGATGCCGTAGGCACGGTCGCGCCCCATGCGGTCCGAGGCGAAACCCCAGAGAGCCGTTCCGGGGATCCGCACCACCCCGGCCAGGCCGAAGACCGCGGCCGCGCCGAGCTTGTCCAGGCCGACATGGACCAGGTGGGCGACGGTGTGGGTATTCAAGAGAGACAAGCCGGTGCCGGCCGTCAGGTGGCCCAGCGCCATGGACCAGAAGGGGAACGAAGACAGCGCCGTTGCCGGCGTCCATTCGTGGACGGCGGGCCGCGCTGGCGCGGGGGGCGTCGAAGGACCCGGGGCCCCCGCGGTTTCGGTGCCCGGTGCCTCGGCTTCGAACGACGCGCCGTCCGGGAGCTGCCCGATATCCTCGGGCCGGCGCCGCTGGAGCAACGCGTTCAGCGGCACCTGCGACGCCAGCACGCCAAGCCCCAGCAGCACCATCGCGGCGCGCCAGCCGTAGTGGGTGACCAGGAACTGCACGCCGGGCACGATCACGATGCCGACGCCCAGGCCCATGGCGGCGAAACCGAGGGCCGTGGCCCGGCGGCGCCGGAACCAGCGGGAGAGCAGGGTGGTGGTGCCGACGAAGTCGAGGCAGATGATGCCGACGCCCGCCAGGAGGCCGTACCAGAGGTAGAATTGCCACAGCGCCGTGCTCCTCCCCGACAGCACGAGCCCCGCGCCGATCAGGAGCCCGCCCAGGGGCATGATGATGCGCGGCCCCAACCGGTCGTAGGCCCACCCCACGAGCGGCGCCAGGGCGATCACCGCGATACCGTTTACCGAGGCAATGGCGGCCGTGGCCGCGCGCGACCACCGGAACGCCTCCAGCAGCGCGACGTTGAACACCCCGAACGACGCCATGAAGCCCCCCACCAGCACCAAGTTGAGGAAGCAGAGGGAGAGGATGACGTGTCCGTAGAAAAAAGGGCGGGGAGCGTGCGGTCTCATGCTCACCGCGTCTCGTGGCGGGAGCGCCGCTTCCACATGATGCACACCTGGATGCTCAGGTAGGCCACCGTGAAAGATACCATTCCCAGCACCCAGGCGTACTGGTAGGAGCCGGTCCAATCGAAGGCGTAGCCGCCGAACCACGAGCCGGCCGCCACTCCGATGCCGAAGGTGATCTCCAGCCACCCGAAGATGGTTCCGACGTTCTTGCCGCCGAAGATGTCCGCGATGGTGGAGCCGAAGGTCGGGTTGCCGGAGCTGTGGCCGATGCCGTAGAGGACGGCGAAGGCCACGAACCACCACGCCGGCGCATCGGCGCTCAGGATCATGAGCACCCCGATCCCCCCGAGAGTGAACAGGGTGCCGAGGCGATAGGCGCGGTCGCGCCCGAGGCGGTCCGAGATGAACCCCCAGATGGCGGTGCTCGGAATCCGCGCCACCCCCACCAGGCTGAAGGCGTTGGCGGCGAGCTGCTTCGCCAGTCCGACGTGGACGAGATGCGCGACCGCGTGGGTGTACATGAGCGCAAGGCCGGTGCCGAGCCCCAGGTGGCCCACGGCGATGGCCCAGAACGGAAACGAGCAGAACGCGTCCCTCAGCGTCCAGTCCCGCTCCGGCGCGACCTCCCGCGCAAACTCTTCGGCAACGCCCTCCGCCGGCGCGGGAGGCTGGTCCTCGGCTGCCATCGAGTCGCCGTCCGGAAGCTGGCCGATGTCCTCGGGCCGGCGTCTCTGGAACAGGGCGTTCAGGGGCACGACCGTTGCCAGCACCACCACTCCCAGCAACACCATGGCGGCGCGCCAACCGTAGCCGGTGATCACCGCCTGCACCACGGGCACCACCAGGATGCCGAAGCCCAGTCCCATGGTGGCCACGCCGATGGCCGCGCCCCGCCGCCGCCGGAACCAGTGGGACAGAAGGGCCGTGTTGCTGACGAAGCCGATGCAGCCGATGCCGAGGCCCACCAGCAGGCCCCAGCCGAGGTAGAAGTGCCACAGGGTCGCGCTAACGCCCGACACCAACAGGCCGGCGCCGATGAGGGCGCCGCCGACGGGCATGAGGACGCGCGGCCCCACGCGGTCGTAGGCCCAGCCCACCAGCGGCGAGGAAAAGCTGTAGAAAATGCCGTTCACCGAAGCAATGGTGCCGGTGGCGGCGCGGGACCACCGGAAGGTTTCCAGCAACGCGATGTTGAAGACGGCGAACGAGGCCAGTATCCCCCGCAACAGCACCATGTTGAACAGGCAGAGGGCGACGATGACGTAGCCGTAAAAGAAGGGGCGGCGGGCCATAGGGGTCCCGGATGGGTTTCGGTGCACTAGATATGCGGCAGGGTTTCCTCGGCGAACCGCTGCATCTGTTCCAGTCGGTCGGGCCAGCGAGGCACCATGAACTGGAGCGCCAGGTGCTCCACTCCCGCCTCGCGGTACCGGCCGATGGCTTCCACGAGCTGCGTCGGGGTGCCGGCCAGGCGGTTCGGCTCCTGCGTCACCGGTTCCCGCGTGACCTCGATGGGGAGGCAGCAGTTGAGCCGCAGGCTCTCCGGTGAGCGCCCGGCTTCTTCGGCGTGTCGCCGGGCGTTGTCGAACCGCGCGGCCAGTTCATCGGGCCCGATGCGCACGAAGTAGGGGAACCAGGCGTCGCCGTAGCGTCCGGCGCGCCGCTGGGCCCGGCGTCCTTCGCCGCCGATCCAGACCGGGATGCCCTCGGGCCTTCGGGATTTGGGCAGGAAGCTGACGTCGTCGAACCGGTAGAACTCTCCGGCAAAGCTCGAATGCTCGGTGCTCAGGACTTCTCTCAGTACCTCGAGCTGCTCGTCGGTCCTGCGGCCCCGGTCCCCGAACGGCGCCTGCAGCGCCCGGAACTCTTCTTCCATCCATCCCACGCCCACGCCCAGAATGAAGCGGCCCTCGGACAGGTGGTCGAGGGTCGCGGCGATCTTGCCCCAGACCAGCGGCTGACGGTAAGGCAGCACCAGCACGCTGATGCCCAGCTCGACACGGCTGGTGCACGCCGCCAGGAACGTCAGGCACGTCAGGGAATCCAGGAAGGGACGGTCCGGCGGCACGATGAACGCGCCTTCGTTGGCGTAGGGGTAAGGTGTGTCGATGCGCCAGGGGATGATGATGCGGTCCGCCGCCCAGATGGAGTCGAAGCCCCAGGCCTCGGCGCTCCGGGCTGCCTGACGCAAGGTCTCGGCAGTGGCTGCGCGTCCTGAAATGGGCAGGAAGACTCCGGTTTTCGTGGTGCGGCTCCGTTCGAAGGGAATGCGGTCGGTGGTTGCACTACTAGCCGAACACCGGCGGGAGTGTCAAACTACGTCCGGTTGACGCAGGCCGTGCAAAGGGGCTATGGCATCCTACGTCAAGGGGCGGATGGAAGCGGGAAGTCCCTGCCGAGGTCCGTCTCACGAAGGCGTATCGCAACATTGAGCGAGGGGAGAACACCACTATGGCAAAGGCCGCTAGGGCGGAGAAGAAGCAGGCGGAGTACGGCTCGGACGTCGTCGTCGACATGCTGAAGGCGTTCGATATCGAATACACGGCTTTCAACCCGGGGGCGAGCTTTCGCGGCATCCATGACTCCATCGTGAACTACGGCGGCAACCATCACCCGGAGGTGATCTTCTGCTGCCACGAGGAGATCTCGGTGGCCATCTCCCACGGTTACGCCAAGGCCACGGGCAAGCCCATGGTGGCGATCCTGCACGACGTGGTGGGCCTGCAGCACGGCAGCATGGGGATCTTCAACGCGTGGTGCGACCGCGTCCCGGTGATCTGCCTGGGCGGCACGGGGCCGGTGGATACCACCATCCGCCGCCCCTGGATCGACTGGATCCATACCGCGCTGACGCAGGGCAACCAGGTGCGCGACTACACCAAGTGGGACGACCAGCCGGCCACGCTGGAGAGCATTCCGGAATCTTTCATCCGCGGTTACCGTCTTGCCGTCACCGAGCCCACGGCGCCGGTGTACATCAACTACGACGCCGGCCTCCAGGAGATGGAGGTGGCGAAGCAGATCGAGGTACCCGACGTGAGCCGGTTCGCCCCCCAGGCCCCGGTGCAGGGGAACCCCGAGGCCATGCGGCGGGCGGCGGAGCTTCTGGTGGGCGCCAAGGCGCCTCTCATCGTCGCGGACTTCATGGGCCGCAAGCCCGCGGCGGTGGCGGCCCTGGCCGAGCTGGCCGAGCTGCTGGCGATTCCGGTCATCGACAAGGGCAACCGGCACAACATCGCCAACACGCATCCGCTCGACGTGACCAACGTCGCCGGCGACTTCCTGAAGAAGGCCGACGTGGTGCTGGGGCTGGACGTCCAGGACCTCTACGGCTCGCTGACCACCGTGGACCGCACCACCCGGGAGATGGGATACGTCATCCAGCCCGGAACCAAGATCATTCACATCAACCTGAACGACATGCTGGTGCACAGTTGGGCCACGGACGTCCAACCGCTGCAGGCGGTGGACGTTCCCATCAGCGCCGATACGGCCATCGCCCTGCCCGAGCTCACCCGCCTGTGCCGGGAGCTGATGGGCTCGGACAAGTCGGCCATCGAGGCCCGGGCCAGGGAAGTCAAGGCCGTGCACGACGCGGCCCGCGCCCGCTGGCAGGAGGAGGCGCGGCAGACCCTCACCCGCAACGACATCTCCACCGCCTGCCTCGGCTACGAGATCGGCGAGGCGATCAAGAACGAGGACTGGGTGCTGGCCAACGGCAGCGCCAACGGCTGGGCGCGGAAGCTGTGGGACTGGACCAAGCCGGGTCAGTACCTGGGCCGCAGCGGCGGCGCCGGCGTGGGCTACGGCATGAGCGCCGCCATCGGCGTGGCCCTGGGGCACATGGGGACGGACAAGTTCTGCGTCGACATCCAGTCGGACGGCGACCTGCTGATGACCTCCAGCGCCCTGTGGACCGCCGCGCACCACAAGATCCCGCTGCTGATAGTCATCCACAACAACCAGTCCTTCTACAACTCGGAAGAGCACGGCATCAAGCTGGCCGAGTTCCGCAACCGGCCGGTGGAGAACGCCGGCATCGGCACCCACGTGAGCGATCCGCTGGTGGACTACGCCAAGATGGCCGAGTGCTTCGGGGTGTGGGGCGAGGGGCCGATCCGCACGCCGGCGGAGTTGGGCCCGGCGCTGGAACGGGCCTGCAAGGTGGTGAAGGAGCAAAGGCTACCGGCCGTGCTGGACGTGGTTTCCGATCCGCGTTGAGGCAGACCGCGACGCGGATCGGCGGATCGCCCGCGGAGCAGTGCCGCGGTTCGCTCTGGAGGTGATATGGACGAGAGCGCCCGGTACCTTGCCTTTGCCGAAGCGGTTTCCGAGCCCGACATGGATCTGGCCCGGGTGGCCCTGACCATCGCCGTGCCGGAGTATCCCGAGCTCGATATCGAAGGGTACCTTACCCGACTGGACCGGATGGCGGAGTGGGTGAGCGAGGCGGCCGGCGCCGAGGAAGGCGCCTATCGCCGGCTCGCCTGCGTTGAATACGTGCTGTTCCAGCGGGAAGGTTTCCGGGGCAACGACGAGGACTATTACGATCCCGAGAACAGCTTCCTGAACCGGGTCATGGACCGCAAGAGCGGCATCCCCATCACCCTGTCGGTGCTCTACATGGAGGTGGCTCGGCGGGTGGGCCTGGAAGCCGGGGGCGTGGGCTTCCCGGGTCACTTCCTGGTCAAGACGGCCTGCGAAGGCCAGGAGGTCTTCGTCGACCCTTTCAACGGCGGCCGCATCCTGTCGGCGGCGGACTTTCAGGAGTTGCTGGACAGGCTCTACGGCGGCCGGCTGGAGGTCCAGCCCGAGTACCTTTCCCCCGTGTCCAACAGACAGATCGTTCAGCGAATGCTCAACAACATCAAGCTGATCTACGCCAACCGGCAGGATCTGAAGCGATGCCTCCGGGTCGTGGAGCAACTCGTGATCCTGAACCCGCGCGACCCCGATCAGATCCGGGACCGTGGCCTTTTACGTTTGCGGCTGGAGGACGGCGCGGGCGCGCTGACGGACTTGGAGAGGTATCTGGAACTGGCGCCGGATTCCGACGGCGCCGCGACGGTGCGGGAACAGATCGAGAAGATCCGGAAACACTCGCGCGCGTTTCATTGACGGTGACGGGTTTCGAACCCGTCACCGTTCCTTGTTCTACTGAAAGGCCCTGACGTAGGCCCGCTGCACCCTCTCTACCCGGCCCGTGTAGAGCAGGCCGAGGCGGGCGAACGCTTCCAGGGCGGCGCCGTCTCCCTGGTCCATGGGGAAGTGGATCACCTTGCGGAAACGCTTGATTTCCTTCTGGGACTCCTCGGTCAGGTGCTCCACCGCCTGTTGCAGCTCCTCGCGGCCCTTCAGCACCTTGTTGAGGATGGGAAGCACCAGCACGTCGGCCTTGTCCTGGATGCGTGACAGGGCCGCGCTCGCCACCGGTACGACGTCGATGCCGAGGTCGGACAGAAAATTGCTCAACCGTTGGCCCACCTGGTCCTTGAGGAACGCCTCCGGCACCGCCACGGCGTGCCGCAGCCGGCGCCGCATCCACACCCAGCGCATGGCGCCGGGGTGGACCTCGCGTTTTAGCTTTCTCAGGTATTCCTTGCTCAGCTCGCCCCAGGTCTGCTCCACCGCGGCGCTTTCCACGAACGGCCCGTCGGCCACCGTCTCGGGGTCGCCGTGGGCCTTGTCCACGTAGTCGTGGAAGTGTTTCTCCGAGATCATGTAGCTGATGGCGTAGTCCAGCTTCTCGAAGTTGGGGCGCGGCCACATGATCTGCCGCAGGGTCCTGAGGAAGAAGCGGCGCCGGGCGCGGTCGCTGGTGAAGACGTAGTGCCGGACCGTCTTGGCCAGGATGCCGAGAGTCTCGCGGTCCACGTGTCCGCGGCCACGGCGGGTATATTCGGGCCGGAACGCCTGGACCCCGGTGGCCAGCCGCGCGCCGTAATTCTCGTACTTGTAGAGGCTCCGGATCAGCCAGTTGTAGCCCTGCTGCACCTCCTCGATGCTCATCAGCTTGGGAACGAAGTTCAGGTCCGCCGA
This sequence comes from Candidatus Binatia bacterium, assembly GCA_951813575.1. Classification (GTDB taxonomy): domain Bacteria; phylum Desulfobacterota; class Binatia; order UBA9968; family JAJDTQ01; genus JAJDTQ01. The sequence goes on along the minus strand of OX638375.1, from coordinate 943,712 downwards.
GCCGTGCCCCCTCATCTGCGCGGAGTCGTAGGGGATCAGCCGGCCTTCCTTCTCCATGCGCTCGTAGAGGGGCGTCTTCTCGATGGCGGTCAGCACGCCGCTGGTGGTGAAGGCGATGCCGGCCTCCTGCAGGAACTCGAACTGTTCCCGGAAGATGTCCTTGTCGTCGTTGTCGAAGCCCACGATCATGCCCGCCAGGATCGCCATGTTGTGGGACTGGATCTTGCGGATGCTCTCCATCAGCGGCGAGGTGGTGTTCTGCCGCTTCTGGGTCTCGTTGAGGCTCGCCACCCGCGGCGACTCGATGCCCAGGAACATGCTGGTGAAGTTGGCGTCGTGGAGCAACTGGAGCAGCCTGGGCTTCTCCGCCACGTTGATGGTCATCTCGCCGGAGAAGTTGATGGGATACTTGTTGGCGCGGCCGAACTCGGCCACCGCGGTCAGCAGCCCCTCGGCGTAGCGCATGTTGCCGATGAGGTTGGCATCGGAGAAGCTGACGTGGATTCCGCCGACGGACTGCACGGCTTCGATCTCCTTGATCACGTGGTCCACGCTCTTGGTGCGCGGCACCCGCCCGTCGGTGATGATGATGTCGCAGAACTCGCACTTGAAGGGGCAGCCACGGGTGGTCTGCAGGAAGTAGTAGAGGTAGTCGTCCCGCGGGGCCAGATCCACCCGCGGCACCGGCGACAGCGTGATGTCGACGTTGCCTTCCTGCTTGTAGAGAGCCTGGTGGCTGCCGGACCGGAGATCGTCGCAGAACTGCGGCCAGGTAATCTCGACCTCGCCGTCGAAGACCACGTCGAACTGCCCGTCGGTGAAGCGCTCGGGGCACAGGGAAGGGTAGGGGCCTCCCACCACCACCATCTTTCCCTGCTTGCGGAACGCTTGCGCGATGTGCCGGGCACGGTTGTACTGGATGTTCCAGCACGAGATGGCCACCACGTCGGCGTCGGTGTCGAACTGGAGCGGCTTGACGTTCTCGTCCTGCAACTCGACGTCGAAATCCGGTGGCGTCAGGGCGGCCACGGTGAGGAGCCCCAACGGCGTCTGGGCGCAACGCTGCGGCAGGATGTCGGTTATCCCGGTCAGGCGCCACAGGGAGTTCGGAAAGCGCGGATTGACGAACAGAATTTTCATGGCGTGAAACTCCTCATAGTGCCGGTCTCCCTGTTTCTCTCCGTGGTTTCCCTTTTGTTCCTGGGGCGGTTTAGTGATAACCTGCGCCGAAAGCCCGCCAAATCGGACAATTGACCGTATTTACGCCACGTTAACAGCCGTCCGATGGCGATGTCAAGATCGATTTGCCGTTTCTCCCTCAACTCCGTCGATATCCATGATTCAGCTCCACAACGTGTCCAAACTATACCCCCCGGACAACACCGGGGTCAGGGATATCGGGTTTCAGGTGGAGGACGGCGAATTCGTGTTTCTGTGCGGGCCCAGCGGGGCCGGCAAGACCACCTTGCTGCGGCTGTTGTTCCGTTCCGAGCCGGTCACCGAGGGCCAGGTTATCGTCAACGGACGGAATATTACGCGCCTGAAAGGCAAGGGCCTGGCGGCCTTCAGGCGGCGGCTGGGCCTGGTGTTCCAGGACTTCAAGCTGATCCCGCACATGAACGCGCTGGAAAACGTATCGCTGGCCGCGGACGTCACCGGCGTTTCCTGGCGTCAGAGCCGCCGCAAGGCCTTTGCGCTCCTGTCGGAGCTGGGGTTGAAGGACAGGTACGGGGCGTTGCCGCCCGCCCTCTCGGGCGGCGAACAGCAGCGCGTGGCCATTGCCCGGGCGCTGGTGAACGATCCGGAGCTGGTGCTGGCCGACGAGCCCACCGGAAACCTGGATCCGGAGATGGCCGAGGAGACCATGCGGTTGTTCGCCCGGATCCAGCGGCGGGGCACCACGGTGCTTATCGCCACCCACGACTACCGTCTCCTGCGGCGCTTCGAGGGCCGTGTGCTGATGATGCGCCAGGGGCGTCTGGTCGGTGAGCAATACACGGCCGGGGCGGCCGCGAGCCCATGAAGTCCACCCACGTCGTTTTCGTGGCCGGCCGCGTGGCCAGGAGTCTGCGGGAGCTGTTCTGGACGCATCTCCTGACCGCCGGCATCATGGCCATGACGCTCTCCGTGTTCGGCGGTTTCCTGCTGGTTCAGGACAATGTCCGCGCGCTGGTGAGGGGCTGGAGCGACGAGATCCAGGTGTTCGTCTACCTGGGCGACGGCGTCGACCCGGCCGCCGGGGAGGCCCTCCGGGCCAGACTGGCGGCTTACCCGGAGGTGAAGTCCGCGCGTTACGTCTCCAAGGCGCGAGCCTGGGAAGAGTTCGGAAAGACGCTCGGATCACAGTCCGGAATCCTGGAGGGGCTGGACCCGGGGACGCTGCCGGCGTCGGTGGACCTCGAGCTGCGGTCCGGTCACCGCTCGCGCGAAGCCGTGCTCGCGCTGGTGCGGCGTCTGGCGGCTCTGGAAGGAGTCCAGGACGTGGAGTACCCGGAGACGTGGCTGGAGAAGATGCGGCTCCTCATGACGGGCATCGAATGGCTGAAGTGGGTGGTGGGCGGTTTTCTTTTCCTGGTGGCCTTCCTGATCGTCGTCGGCACCATCAAGCTCGCCATCGTGGCGCGGCAGGACGAGATCGAGATCATGCAGTTGGTGGGGGCCCCCGACGGCCTGATCAAGGCCCCTTTCGTCATCGAGGGAATGGTTCAGGGGCTGATAGGGGCCGGTTTGGCCCTGGCGTTGCTGCGGGCGGCGTTCTCCCTGCTGACCGCGGACCTCCTGGCCCCTTTCGGCGCACTGATCGCGGGTGAGCAGTTCGTGTTCCTGAGCGCCGCGCAGCACGTCCATCTCGTTCTCATGGGCTGGCTTTTGGGGACCGCCGGGAGCATGCTGTCGGTGAAGCGGCACCTGGCGTGACGCCTCGTCGCAGGAAGATTCTCGCGAGCACGGTCATGAATTCCAATCGTAACAGGCGCCGCATCGCGGCCGTGGCCGGGCTCTGCCTCTCCCTGATGTGTCCCGGACCTGCCGGGGCGGAAGAGGCCGGTGAGCTGGCGGAGTTGAAACAGCGCATCCGCCAGGGTCAGGCGGCGCTCGAAAGAGTACGGCGCGGGGAGTCCTCGGTCCTGGAGGTGCTGGACGAGATCGACGTGGCGCTGGATCGCAGGACCAGGCGGCTCGAGACCCTGAATTCGCGTCTGCGGCAGCGCCACCGGGATGTGGAAGAGGCGGAGGGAGCGGCCGGCAAGGCCGCGGCGGTCCTCGACGAGGGGCAGCGGGCCCTCGCCGGACGAGTGCGGGCGCTCTACCGGTGGCAACGGGCGGGGACGCCGTTCGTGCTTCTCAACGGCGAGTTCTCGGTTGTCGAGTTGATGCGACGTAAACGGCACCTGGAGAACGTGCTGGCCCGGGACCACGCGCTCATCCGGCGACTTTCGCGCAATTTCCGCCGAAGCCTGGACCTCCGAGTGGCGATCGAGGCCAAGCGGCGGGAGCTTGCGGAGGAGCGTGACGCCGTCGCGGCCCTGCGCGGCGAGCTCGAGGAGGAGCGGGCGCGCAAGCAGCAGACCCTCGACGGCCTGCGGCGCGAGCGCGAGTTCCAGGCCCGGGCGTTGAAGGAGCTGGAGCAGGCCGCCCGCCGCCTCCAGGGGATCATCGACGGATCCGAGAAGAACCGCGGGCCGGCCTTGAAACCGGCGCCGGGCCTGCCGGTCGCCGGCCGGGGGCTGGAACTTCCGGTGACGGGCAGGATCGTGAGCGGCTTCGGCATCCACAAGCACCCGGATCTGAACGTCGACGTACACCGTCCGGGGATCGACATCTCGGCGCCCGCGGGGGCCGAGATCCGGGCGGTGGAACGCGGCAGAGTGCTCTTTGCCGATCGGCTCCCGGGTTACGGGCAGATGCTCATCATCGATCACGGCAAGCGCCACTACACGGTGTACGGGCACCTGTCGAAGCTCGACAAGGCGGTCGGGGACCGGGTGGAGCGGGGCGAGCGGATCGCCTGGGTGGGGGATAGCTCGGCGTCCGGCCAGTCCCGGCTCTACTTCGAGGTCAGGAAGAACGGCAAGCCGGTGGACCCCGTTCCCTGGTTCCGCCGGTCCTAGGACCTCCCGGGCGCGTTTGCGCCGCCGGCGGTTTGCGGAGCGCGTTCCAGGGCACTAGAATCAATCAGCCGGAGGAAACCATACGATGAAGCTGTGGAATGGAAAACACCGGGTGCTGGGCTGGTTCCTTGCCCTGGGGTGGGTGCTGTTCGTCGCCGGGCTGCTGGTGCCGCGGGTTTCCGCGGTGGGGTCCGCCGGCTACCAGAGCCTGGAGACCTTCGCCAATATCCTCGCCATCGTCCAGAGGAACTATGTCAAGGAAGTGGAAACGGAGAAGCTCGTCACCGGCGCCATCAAGGGCATGCTGGCCTCGCTGGATCCCCACAGCAGCTACTTGACCGAGGCCGCGTACCAGGAGCTCCAGACCGAGACCGAGGGTCGTTTCGGCGGCCTGGGACTCGAGATCACCATGCGTAACGGCGTGCTGACCGTGGTGTCGCCCATCGAGGGCACCCCGGCCTCCCGGGCCGGCGTGCAGCCGGGCGACCAGATCGTCGGCATCGACGATCACTCCACCGAAGAGATGACCCTCACCGACGCCGTCAAACGGCTCCGGGGTGTCCGGGGCTCCAGCGTGACGATCCTGGTGCGGCGAAAGGACCAGGACAAGCTCCTGACCTTCACCATCGTCCGCGACGTCATCGAGATCAGCAGCGTGCGCGCCTACGTCCTGGAGCCCGGGTTCCTTTACGTGCGCATCGCGCAGTTCCAGGACCGCACCAGCGAAAACCTCGTCGCCGCCGTAATCAAGAACCAGCCTGCCGCCGGGTCTTTCAAGGGTCTCGTGCTCGACCTGCGCAACAACCCGGGAGGCCTGCTGAGCCAGGCGGTGCGCGTCTCGGACCTCTTTCTGGACTCCGGCCTGATCGTGTACACCGACGGCCGTCTGGACCAGCAGAAGCAGAAGTTCTCCGCCAGCCGCCCCAACTCCAGGACCGATTTCCCGATGGTGGTGCTGGTGAACGGCGGGAGCGCCAGCGCCTCCGAGATCGTGGCGGGGGCGCTCCAGGACCACAAGCGGGCGCTGGTATTGGGCACGAAGACCTTCGGCAAGGGGTCCGTGCAGACGATCCTTCCGCTGGACGACCGTTCGGCGCTTCGGCTGACCACGGCGGAGTATTTCACGCCCAATGGCCGGTCGATACACGAGACCGGCATTCAGCCGGACATCGTCATGGAACGAAGCACGCCGGCTCCGCAGGCCGCGAACGCGGAGGGGACGCAGGGGAAGAGCCCCGGGGAAAGCCCGGCGACGGTGCCCCCGGGCGGCAAGACCGAGCCGCCGGACAGCGTCGTGCAGAGGGTCAAGAACGATCCCCAGGTGGCGCGGGCGCTGGAGCTGCTCAAGGGTTGGGAGATGTTCCGCGGGCTTGCGGGTTCGGGCAAGGCCACCTGAGGCGGACCCGTCGATGTCCCGCCCCTTCGTTCGCGATCCCGACGCCGGCCCGTCCTCGGTGCTTACGGTCAGTGAGCTGAACGAGATCATCCGGGATCGGCTGGAGACGGGACTCGGTGCGCTGTGGGTGGCGGGCGAGCTCTCCAACGTGCGTTTCCCTCCCTCCGGACACGTCTACTTCACCCTCAAGGACGCTCAGTCGCAGATGTCCGCGGTGCTGTTCCGCCGGCACGCCGAGAGCCTGAGGTTCCGGCTGGAAGATGGCATGGAGGTGGTCTGCTCCGGGCGCGTGGGGCTGTACACGGTGCGGGGGGCGCTCCAGTTCTACGCCGTGGAGATGGAAGCCCGCGGCAAGGGCGCGTTGACGGTCGCGTTCGAGCAGTTGAAGAAGCGGCTCCTGCAGGAGGGGTTGTTCGACCAGGAACGCAAGAAGCCGCTGCCGTTCCTGCCGCGGACCGTGGGGATCGTCACGTCGCTTCGAGGCGCGGCCGTGCGCGACATGCTGCGCATCATCGGCGACCGGTTCCCGGATCGGCGGGTCGTCATTCGGCCCGTGCGGGTGCAGGGGCCGGGATCCGCCGAAGAAATCGCCCAGGCGATCCGGGAGCTCGACGAGAGCGGCATGATCGACGTCATGATCGTGGGCCGCGGCGGCGGCTCGCTGGAGGACCTCTGGGCCTTCAACGAGGAAGCGGTGGCCCGTGCCATGCACGCCGCGGCGGTTCCCATCGTTTCGGCGGTGGGACACGAGATCGACGTCACCATCGCGGACTTCGTTGCGGACTGGCGCGCGGCCACGCCCACGGCCGCCGCCGAGATGATCCTGCCGGAGAAAAGCGGCCTGGTGGAGCACGTGGGGTTGCTCGCGCGGCGCCTGCGCCGGGGCACGGCCGGCCGGCTGGAGCGCCGGCGGGAGAGCCTGCGGCATTGGGCCGGCCGGCTGGCCGATCCCAGCCGGGGCCTGCGCCAGGGGCAGATGCGCCTGGACGATCTCTCGCTGCGCTTGTGGCGCCGCCAGGAGGATTCGGTGGCAAGGTTGAGGGAACGTTTGGGCCACCTCGCGGGACGACTGGAAAGCGTGAACCCGCTGGCGGTCCTTAGGCGCGGCTACAGCATCGTGTACCGGGTTTCCGACGGCAGCATCGTCACGGACGCCTCCGCGCTCCGCCAGGGAAATCAAGTGAAGCTGGATTTCGCGGCCGGCCGGGCCGTTTGCCGGGTGGAGGAGGTGGAGGAGTAGGCCGGCGCAGGTCGCCGCCGACGTCGCCGTCAGGGAGGATTCAGCATGTCGGAGCAGGACAGGGCGCATGACGACAAGAGCTTCGAGGAGTGTCTTCGGGCACTCGAAACCGTGGTGGAACGCATCGAGAGCGGAGAACTGAACCTCGAAGAGTCGCTGGCGACCTTCGAAGAGGGAGTGGGACTGGTCCAGTCCTGCAACCGCAAGCTGAGCGAGGTCGAACGCCGGATCGAGGTGCTGACCAAGGACCCGGACGGCCGCCCCAGGCTTCAGGAATGGACGGAGGAGGAGTCTCCCGACTAGGCCGCCGGGACCGGGCGACGAGAGAACGTCATGTCCGTCGCGAAAGGGCCGGAGGCGCGAAAGGCTTCGCGCAAGGAACGTCTCGACCGTGTGCTGGTGGACGCGGCGCTGTGCCGGAGCCGCGAGGAGGCCCAACGGTACATCCTGGCGGGAGCCGTGTTGGTGGACGACGTGCCCGTCACCAAGGTGGGCGCGTTGGTAAGACGCGATTCCCGGGTGCGCGTCAAGGCTTCCTCGCGTTACGCCAGCCGCGGAGGAGAGAAGCTCGAGGCGGCCCTGGAGCACTACGGCCTGGAGGCGGCGGGCCGGGTGGCGCTGGACGTGGGAGCGTCCACCGGCGGTTTCACCGATTGTCTCCTGGCCCACGGCGCGGCGCGTGTCCACGCCGTGGACGTGGGTTACGGGCAACTGGAGTGGCGGCTTCGGCAGGACTCCCGCGTGGCCGTGCTGGAACGGACCAATATCCGCCGTCTCGAGCCCGGCGCGCTGGGTGAGAGGCCGGATCTGGCCGTCGTGGACGTCTCCTTCATATCGCTGCGGCTGGTGCTCCCGCGCGTGTGCGTTCTGCTGTCCCGGCCGTTCGACATCATGGCGCTCATCAAGCCGCAGTTCGAGGTGGGCAAAGGCAAGGTCGGCAAGGGGGGCGTGGTACGTTCGGAACAGGAACACCGGCGCGTCATCGGCGAGATCGAGGAGGCGGTGGACGCGCTGGGGCTGACGCGCCGGCCGGTTTTCCAGTCGCCGCTGCTGGGGCCCAAGGGCAACAGGGAATTCTTCATCCACTGCCGTTCGGGGGGCGTCCCGAGCCCCGATTCAAATGCCGTTGACGGGGTTGACTTGGATGACTGATTGGCTATAGTTCGACTGACCCAAGGAGTGAACAAAGCCTATGACAGGGGTTCGAATCAAGGACAACGAGTCCATCGAGAGCGCCATCCGGCGTTTCAAGAAACAGTGCGAGAAAGCCGGAATCCTGGCGGAGTTGCGCAAGCGGGAACACTACGAAAAGCCTAGCGTCAAGCGGAAGAGGAAGGCCATCGCAGCCAAGAAGCGTGCCATGAAGCGGGCTCGAAGCCACCAGTGGTATTAGCTGACTGCGACCGGGAGCTCGGGCACAACACAATGGCAGTGACTGGCCGAGTCTGATCGGGGAGGGACTCAGGAGGTTCGCACTGGATCTCTTCCGGGTCCCGGAGACCGACAACTCCGAATAGGCCGTTGTGAACATCGTCGACGCAGTGTTGGCAGCAGTCCTTTGCGTGTTTGCCGTAAGGGGATACGTCAAGGGGCTGTTCCGGGAGGTATTCGCTTTGCTGGGCCTCGCGGTTGGCTTTATCGTGTCCGTACGATACTACGAACCGGTCTCCCTCTGGATCGATTTCTGGCCCTATTCGCCGCTCTTCCTCAAAGGCTTGGTTTTCGCGGTTCTTTTCTTCCTCGTCTACATCGCCCTCAACTGGGTGGGGTTCACGCTCCACCGGTCGGCCAAGGTGTTGTTCCTCGGCGGGTTCGACCGGCTCGGCGGGGTGCTGGTGGGCGGCTCCAAGGGCGCGTTGTTTCTCGGGATCGGGCTTTTTGTCATCATCTCCCAGTCGTGGGTTCCTCAAGACTACCAGCAGCAGTTCGGTAAGGCGGCCTTGGTCGCTCCTCTGTTCGGCTTCGGGGCATGGGTGGCGGCGAACGGTCCCGGCCTCGCGTGGCCAAGCCCATCCGGAACGGATTCGATGGCGGGCGATCGCCAACGCGGCGCATGATCTCGAATCAGACCACTCAAGAGGTTCGCACGCGGGCCTCCATCGTGGAGGTTGTCTCCGATTACGTCACGCTCAAGAAGGCCGGCCGGAACTACTCCGGGCTGTGCCCCTTCCATTCCGAAAAGACCCCGTCCTTCACCGTCAACGAGGAAAAGGGAATATTCTACTGCTTCGGATGCCAGGCAGGCGGTGACGTCTTCAAGTTCCTGATGCTGTACGACGGACTCACCTTCCCGGAGTCCATCGAACGGCTGGCGGAACGGTACGGTATCCGCGTGGTGCTCTCGGGGCCCGCCGCCGGCGGGCGCGAGACGCGGCGCGGAGACTTCTACCGGTTGAACGACAAGGCGGCGGAGCTTTACCACGCGTTGCTGCTGGACCCCTCCCGGGGCGCCCGGGCCAGGGCCTACCTCAACGACCGCGGCGTGGATGAAGCCCTGTGGCGGCGCTTCCGTCTCGGCTTCGCGCCCGGGGGAGACGTCCTCGCCGGCCGGTTCCGGCACGAAGGCGTTGCGCCGGCGGACGCCGCGGAGGCGGGGTTGTTGGCGGAGAAGAGGCCGGGCAACTACCGGGACCGGTTTTTCGAGCGCATCGTCTTTCCCATCACCGAGCCGGGCGGCAAGATCACGGGCTTCGGCGGCCGGGTCATCGGAGAGGGCGGACCCAAATACCTCAATTCCCCGGAAACGCCGCTCTTCCACAAGGGCTCGCAGGTCTACGGCCTGGCGCAGGCCCGGGACGGCATCCGTTCCAACGACCGGGTGTTGGTGGTGGAGGGTTACCTGGACGTGTTGGCCCTGGCGCAGTTCGACGTGACCCACGTGGTGGCCACCCTGGGCACGGCCCTGACGGCGGATCATCTGCGGCTTCTGGGGCGCTACACCGGGAATGTCGTGGCGCTGTTCGACGGCGATACGGCGGGGCGCAACGCCGCGGCCCGGAGCTTCGAGGTCTTTCAGCAGGCCGGTCTCTGGGGGCAGGCGGCGTTCCTGCCGGAGGGCGCGGATCCGGACACGTTCGTCCGGACCCAGGGCAAGGCGGCGCTGGAACAGGTCCTGGAGCGGGCCGTGCCGATCGTGGACTTCTACCTGAACTGGCTGCGGGACAACCACGGGACCAGCTTCGCCGGCAAGAGCCGTTTGGCGAGCGAGGTGAGCCGGATGCTCGCCAAGGTGACGAATCCCCTGGATCGGGACCAGTTGGCGCGGCGGGCGGCGGATCTCCTGGGTATCCGCGAAGAGTCGCTGCGGCGTCACGCCGGCGGCGCGGGAACCCCGGCGAGCGGCGGGGATGCGGGCCGCCGGGCCCGCGGCGTGGCCGACCGTGGGTCCCTCGGCGAAGACCGCGCGGAGTCCGTGCTGGTGGCGCTGATGCTGCGGTTCCCGTCGGTGGTGGAGACGCTGCGCGGCCAGAAGATGGAAAAGCTCGTGACGGAGAAGTGGCGGGAGGTGATCCGGCGGATGCTCGAGGACGGGCAGGCCGAGGTGGGCGTGCTGACCGAGGGTCTGCCTCCCGAGCGCGTGTCGGAGATCAGTGCGCTGGTGCTGGAAGGACAGGAGATCGACGAGGAGGAGCGGGACCGAATGAGCGCGGACTGTCTGTTCTTTCTGCAACGACGATACTTGAGGGGGCTCGAGCAGGAACTGCGGAGAGCCATCCGGATCGCGGAAGAGACCAGCGACGATGAGGTCAAGAAAGAGAGGATGCGGCAATGGCAGGAGGTCGTGCAAAGAGAGCGCCGGTTGGAGCGCGTGAGACCGAGTTTGTAGACGCCATCCCAGCCAAGACCGCTCGTGAGGCATCCCGGGCACGCTTGGTCAAGCGGGAACAGGATGTCAAGCGGCTGATCGATCTCGGCAAGGAAAAGGGCTATGTGACCTACGATCAGGTCAGCGACATGCTGTCGCCGGACGTCGTCTCGCCGGAGCAACTGGATGACGTCATGTCCATCTTCGGCGAGATGGACATCGAGGTGGTGGACGCGAATCAGCGGATGGCGCTGAGCGCCCAGACGGAGGACGGACCCGCCGAGGAGCCGGAGGATGGCGAGGCCGAATTCGACGCGGAGGGCGACATGGCGGGCAAGACCGGTGATCCGGTCCGCATGTACCTGCGCGAGATGGGCAACGTGTCGCTCCTCAGCCGGGACGGAGAGGTGGAGATCGCCAAGAAGATCGAAGAGGGCGAGGGGGTGGTGGCGCACCACGTTCTTTCCTGTTCCGCCGCGGTCCAGCACGTCCTCGATATCGGAGAGAGGCTCGAGCGTGGCGAGGTGCGGGTAGGCGAGGTGGTCAAGGGGGTCGACGGCGAGGGCGACTACACGGAGGAAGAGGAGGCGCACGCGCAACGCGTGTTGGACCAGATCGGCAAACTCCGTCGGGTCGTGGCGGAGCGCGAATTGGCCAAGCAGAAGATGCGCAAGCGTTGCGCCGCGGATGTCCGGCTGGCGCTGGAACGCCAGTCGAAGCGGTGCCGGACGAGGATTCTCAACGGCCTGAAGGATCTCCGGCTCAACCGGCTCCAGATCGACGCGGTGGTGGACCGGCTCAAGCGCGAGTTGCGCCGGATCGAGTCGGCGAACTCCAGTGTCGTGCGCTACGAGAGGGAAACCGGACGCACGGCCCAGGAAATCCTGGAAATGTCACCCGGCAGCAACGGCAAGGAACCCTGGCAGAAGACGGTGGGCACCTTTCGAATGAGCCTCAACGCCTTCAGGCAGATGCAGGACAACATCCGGGAGGCCAGGGAGCAGGTGCAGGGAACGGAGCGGCGCCTGGAGATGTCGGGCGAGGAGATACGCCAGCGCGTGCGTTCCATTCACGCCGGGGAGATCCAGGCAGACCAGGCCAAGAAGCAGTTGATCGAGGCGAACCTGCGTCTGGTGGTGAGCATCGCCAAGAAGTACACCAACCGGGGCCTTCAGTTCCTCGACCTCATCCAGGAAGGCAACATCGGCCTCATGAAGGCCGTGGAGAAGTTCGAGTATCAACGGGGGTACAAGTTCTCCACCTACGCCACGTGGTGGATCCGCCAGGCCATCACCCGGGCCATCGCCGATCAGGCCCGCACCATCCGCATCCCGGTGCACATGATCGAGACCATCAACAAGCTGATCCGGACCTCGCGCTATCTCGTCCAGGAGATCGGCCGCGAGCCCACGCCCGAGGAGATCGCCGCCAAGATGGAGATCCCCCTGGACAAGGTCCGGAAGGTGCTCAAGATCGCCAAGGAGCCCATCTCCCTCGAGACGCCGGTGGGAGAGGACGAAGACAGCCATCTGTGCGACTTCATCGAGGACAAGCGGGTTTCGACGCCGTCCGACGCGGTATCGAACCTCAACCTTTCGGAACAGACCAAGAAGGTGCTGGCCACCCTGACGCCGCGCGAGGAGCAGGTCCTGCGGCTGCGCTTCGGCATCGGGGAGAAGTCGGATCACACGTTGGAGGAGGTCGGGCAACAGTTCTCGGTCACCCGGGAACGCATACGCCAGATAGAGGCCAAGGCGTTGCGCAAGCTCCGCCATCCGAGTAGAAGCAAGAGGCTCAAGAGTTTCATGGAAGGATAGCCGCCCGTGCGGCCTCGGCGCGCTTCCATCGACCAACCCCGACGCCTTTTCGGGCCCATAGCTCAGTTGGTTAGAGCCACCGGCTCATAACCGGTAGGTCCCTGGTTCGAGTCCAGGTGGGCCCACCATTTCCGCCCGCGACCGCCGGCGCGCGGTCCCGGGAAGCGCAACGAACACGGGAGGGGCGCCATGGCCGAGAGTTTCCAAGCGGGCATCGAGAACTGCGTGGCGACCTGCGCCAGCGTCCAACGCGGCCAGAGCGTCTACATCGTCACCGAGGAAGGGGTCGCCGACGCGGCGGTGGTGGAGGCGCTGACGGAGTCGGCGCGGGAACGGGGGGCGGACGTCCGCGTCGTGAGCGGTCCCGTCATCCCCAGGGACCGGCCCGAGGCGATTCCGTCCGCCGTCCTGGACGCCTACGACCGGGCGGACGTGCTGTTCGCCCACTACCCCTCGCTCAAGCGGGAGGTCCTGCACCCCCATTTCCCCGGAGAGTCGCGGGTGCGGGTGCCGAACCGGGCGCGGACCGTTTCGCTCATGTCCTCGGAGTGGGCAGGCTTTCCCTACTCCGTGCAAAGGGCGCTCGCGACGACCCTCGATACCTTGTCGGCGCCGGGAAAATCGTGGCGCATCACCAGCCCCAACGGCACCGACGTCAAGGGAAGCTTCGGCTCGCGCGAGAGCACGGTGGCACAGGCCTATTTCGTCGAGGATGAAGGCGGCCGCGCCCGCCGCAACTTCCCCGGCGGCGTGCACAGCCCGGTGGTGGCAGTGGCCACGGAGGGAGTGATCGTGGCGGACCATATCGCGGGTTTCGGCGGAATGCCGGAATCCGTGCGGTTGGAGCTGAAGGATGGACGCGTGGTCTCGTTGCAGGGCGGCGACCCGCTGATGCACCAATCGCTTGGCGGCACCGACGGTTTCATCGACTCCTGGCACGCCGGCGTCAATCCCAAGACCATCGTGCCGATCGCCCGGGCCAAGAACCCCGGGCAGTGGTACAGCTATTCCCACTGCAGCCCGGCGATCGTGCACTTCCATGTGGGACGCTCCCACGATCCCGTGGACGTCGCCTGTTTCGACCAGACCATCGAGATCGACGGCCGCGCCGTCTACGACGGGGGAGGGCTGACCATCTGGGACGAGCCGGAGGTCGACAACGCCGTCAAAACCTCCGGGATGGCCGGCTCGATGATGGTGAATACGCCGATGACGCTGAGCTGACGCCAGCGGGTTTGTGTCGTCATCTTCACACCTCTCCGTCTTCCCGCACCCCTTCCGCCTTCCCGCACCCCCTCCGTCATTCCCGCACCCCTTCCGTCATTCCCGCACCCCTTCCGTCTTCCCGCACCCCCTCCGTCATTCCCGCACCCCCTCCGTCATTCCCGCGAAAGCGGGAATCCAGGGGTGGGGTGCGGCGGACGCGCATCATTCCCCGCACCACGCCGTCTGAAGCTCAATCTGGCCGCCCTCACGCCTCCCCCAGGTAGAGTCTCCTGGCATTGTCCCGGGTGATCTTGCGCACCACCGCCTCGTCCATGCCGGCCATCTCGTGCTCGACCGTTTCATGTGAATGCGGCCACACCGAATCACCGTGCGGATAGTCCGATGCCCATAAGACGGTGTCCGCGCCCAACTCGTCCAGCAGCTTCAGCCCCACCCCGTCCTCCTGGAACGTCGCGTACATCTGCCGCTTGTAGTACTCGGACGGCTTCATCCTGAGCGCCCCGGCGCCGGTGGGGCGCATGCGCGGGCGGATTGCGTACTCCTGGTCCATCTTCTGGAGGATGTACGGGATCCAGCCGAGAGAGCTTTCGCCCAGCACCGCCCGGAACTTCGGGTGCCGCTCGAGGACACCCGAAAGCACCAGTGACGCCAGCACCTCGTCGAGTTGCGCCGCCACCACCGTGATCCGGATCAGATCGACGCCGCGTCCGGGAGGGATGTTCGTCCTGCCGGTGCTCCAGAAGCCCGCGCCCTGGTGGAACGAGATCGGCAGTCCGGTCTCCTCCGCCGCGCTCCACAGCGGTTCCCATGCTTCGTCCCAGACGCGCCGGGTGGCGTCGAAGGCCTGGAACTGTACTCCCTTGAGCCCCAGCCGCGCGCAGTGGTGCAACTCCTCCACCGCCGCCTCCACTCCGTGGACGGGGAGGAACCCCAGTCCGATCAGGCGCTCGGGCGAGGCGCTGCAGAACTCCGCGATCCAGTCGTTGTACGCCCGCAGGCTCACGGTGTTCAGCTCGGGTTCCTCCAACTGAAACCCCGAGATCAGCCCGCCGTACATCACCTGGCACTCCACCCCGTCCCGGTCCATGTCCTCGAGACGGAGCTCCGGCGTCGTGGGCCGCCACCGGCCCGGTTCCTGGGTTACCGGGGCGGTGGATTTTCCGAACCGGATGCTGGTGTAGTTGTCGTACCGGTAACGGACGCCGAAAAGCTTGCCGTCAGCCTCCCAGTGCCACTCCTCCGCATTCTCCACCAGTCGGGGCACGCGGTCGCGGAACTTGCGCGGCACCCGCTCGGTCCACAGGTCCCCCGGCAAGTACGGCAGGTCGACGTGGTCGTCGGCGGAAAACATCTTCCAGTCAGGCATGGGTGCCTCCGTTCGTTCCAGGTAAACGCCCCGTGTCGGGTGACCCTTCGTCAATCCGGCCTACGGCGTTCCGGCGCATCCTGTCAACCGATGGTGCCGCATTGCCCGAAAGGTCCCCGGGTGGTAGCCTCGGCTCCCGGACAGAACGCCGGCGGATCCATCCGGCGCGGCCGCGCACAACCAAGGGAGGCATGATGGTCATCGACATACACCGCCATTTCTGGCGCGGGAATCAGCGCTACTACGACGCGCAGGCATCCGCGGAAGCTCCGGCGCCCGCCAAGCCCGACTGGGAAACGACCGCGCAAGAGCATGCCGCGGAAATGGACGCCTCCGGCGTGGACGCGTCCGCGATGCTGATAGCCGACTACGGCGACCGCCTCGGTACGGCGCATTTCCCCATCGACCAGGAGAACTGGATCCTCGCGCAGGCCCAGGAGCGTCACCCGGAGCGGATCATCGCCTTCTACGGCATCGACCCGCGGCGCCCGGGCGCGCCCGAGAAGTTCGAGCGAGCCATCGACGAGTGGGGCATGAACGGCATCAAGCTGCACGCCACCGCCGGCTTCTTCCCCCACGACCGGGTCTGCTACCCGATCTACGAGATCTGCATCAAGCACGACGTGCCTGTGCTGCATCACTCCGGCGAGCGCTTCCACCCGCTGTTGTACAGCCGTTTCACCCACCCGCTGGAGTTCGACCAGGTGGCCGTCGACTTCCCGCGCCTGAAGATGATCATGGGCCACGCCGGCGGCCAGTGGTGGGCCGACTGCGCCACCATCGCGCGTACCCACGAGAACGTGGTGGTGGACCTGGCCGAGTGGCAGTCCAAGCTGCGGGACAAGCCCCAGGAGACGCTCGCCGCCCTGGACCACATGCGCAACTTCCTGGGCGCCGAACGAATCCTCTGGGGCACCGACTTCCCCCACATGCGCCAGCAGATGTCCCTCAAGGACACCGTGGACATCTACCGCCAGCTCCCCGCCCTTGCGCGGGAGCACGGCTACCGGTTCACCGACAGCGAGGTGGAAGCCATGCTGGGCGGTAACGCCGCGAGGATACTCGGGCGGGGCGCGTGAAGGTCCGCGTTCTGCACGAACTGTTGGCTCAACGCAGCTCTGGGTAGCCTTGGGCGATGGCGAGGCGTTGGAACTCGATTATTCTGTCGTAAGCGGAAAGTGGGAGAATCTCCACGCCGTCGATGAACACCGCGGCGCCGGCGGCGCGGACCTCCGGCTCCTCGAAGGCTTCCAGGAGGGCGGTCTGCAATTGCCGGATTCGATCCGGACCGCTCCCGGCCCGCGTCACGAAGGGAATTCCGGGGGCATGCGCCGTGTAGCAGAGCCCGCGCGTCCCTTCGAGCCGGGAGGGGCGGTAGCGCTCGAGATGGGCATACGTGACGCAGTCGATGGCGGCGAGGTCGGCCTCGCCCCGGGCGACCGCGGCTACACTCGCCGGATGGGAACCGCTGGTGACGATCCGCGAGAAGAAGCGGCCGCCCCGATTCAAAGGGGCGACCGGCGCCCGCAACGCGTTCGCCCCCGAGTGGGACTGGTGGCTGTTGACCACGCATACGGCATTGCGCAGGTCCAAGAGCTCGGTGGCGGGCGAATCCTCGGCGACTCCCGCCCTTTCCAGCTTCCGCGCGATACGGTTCCAGAGGACCTCGTGGGCGCCGCGCACCTCCTCGAAGTCGTACATGGGGAAGCTCGCCGAGAGCGTCATCGGGGGCGTTCGCAACGGGTGCTCGAAATCGTCAGGCGGCAACAGTCCGGCTCTTGGGGTTGAATGGAAGCGACGTCTTGTACGATATACACGAGTGGGTTCCCTACCGCCAAGGAGGTTCCGATGGCCATCGAACTGAACCACACGATCGTGCCCGTCCGGGACAAGGAAGCGTCGGCACGTTTCTACGAGCAGATATTCGGGTTTGAGCACCAGGAACCGCTGGGGCATTTCCAGCCGGTCCGGATCCCCTCCCAGTCTCTCACGCTGGATCTGGACGACCGCAAGACGGTGGAGCAACACCACTACGCCTTCAAGGTGAGCGAGCCGGAGTTCGACGAGATCTTCGGCCGGATCAAAGAGGGCGGCCTCGAATACGGCAGCGGGCCGAGGAGCTCCACGGACATGCAGACCAACACCTGGAACGGCGGTCGCGGCGTCTATTTCCGGGACCCCGACGGCCACCTGCTGGAGTTGCTCACGCAAGACTACGCTTGACGCTCGATTCCCTTCGTCATCCCGGCCCCTCCACAACGTCACCCCCGCCTCTCCACAACGTCACCCCGGGCTTGACCCGGGGTCCAGGGGCGGTGTTGGGGCGTGGTCTGCTTCATTGACCGATCCCGCCCGTTCTCCTGGACCCCGGGTCAAGCCCGGGGTGACGACAAAGGGGCCCCGGGTGACGCAGGTCAGTCCGGGTGACGCAGGTCAGTCCGAGTGACGGGTTATGTCCGGGTGACGTGGAACCAGTTCGAGTGTGGCGGCGGCCCAGCCTCAGGGCCGCGCGGGCTCGGGGAGCGGGGCGTCGGGCGAACGGATGGCGATGTAGATCATCACGGCCGACGAGAGCAGAATCAGGCTCATGATCTGCAGGAAGCCGTCGTAGGTGCCGTAAACGTCGAAGTAGACACCCGCCAGGAAGGGTCCTCCGGCGGAGCCGACCTGGTGGACGATGAAGCTCAGGCCCATGATCAGTCCCGCGAGCCGCGGGCCCACCATCTCGAAGAACATGACGTTCTGTATCGCGATGGTGCCGAAGGTCGGCCCCATGGCCAGCGCCACCACGATGTAGAAGGCCAACGGGTTCGAGAAGTCGAAGGACATGGCCAGGGTGCCGAAGCCGCGGAAGAGGTAGGAGAGGGCCAGCATCTGGGAGCGGCCGTAGCGGTCGGACAGCCAGCCGAAGCTGAGGGCGGAGACGGCGGCGGCGACGCCGAAGACGGACACGGCGATGTGGCCGATGGCCGGGTCGAAGTCCTTGCTCAGTGCGATGCCCACCAGATGCACGCTCTGGAACAGTGCCACGCCACAGGAGAACCGCGCCGCGAACAGCAGCAGCATCGTGCGGTCCCGCAGGTAGGGGAGGCAGCTTCCCCAGGTCGCGGCCTCGCGCCGGCTGGCGGAGGAGGGGGCGGGATCGCGGGCGCCGATCCACCCGAACGGAAACGCCACCACCAGGAGCAGCACCCCGCACGCGAACGCGGCCACCCGCCAGTTGTAGCTGCCGATGAGGAAGGACAGCGGCCACGCCAGGAAGAACGGGCTCAGGGGCGATGCCGTCTGGACGATGCTCACCACGAAACCGCGGCGGTCGGCCTCGTAGTGCTTTGCTACCAGCAGCGAGATGATCACCAGCCCGCAGGCGCCCTTGGCCATGCCGGTCATGATCCCGAAGGTCAGGCATAGCTGCCACAGGTTCTGCGACAGCCCCATGCCGAAGAAACCGGCGGCCATGAGGAGAATCCCGCCGAGGATCACCGGACGGGTGCCGAGGTCGTCCGCCTTCTTGCCGAACAGCACCCCGCCGATGCCCCAGCCCAGCATGGCGAAGACGTAGGGAATCGTCGCCGTGGCGCGGGACCAGCCGAAGGTCGATTCGATGGGCGTCAGGAACAGGCTGAACGCGTTCATGCTGATGGACGTGATGACCACGACCGCAGCGGAGAAGAGCACGATGAGGCTGCGCGGGAGCCGCATTTCCATCTCAGGAGATGACGGGGGTCCGCCCGTCGCTCATGCGAGGTACCCGCGTTCCCGGTAGAACCGCCTGGCGCCCGGATGAAGGGGGACGTCGTAGGGCGCCTCCTCGTCGTTGGCGCAGAGCTGCGCGATGTCGAGGGGCTTGAAGTTGTCGGTGGGAATGGCCTTTCGCCGCAGTTCGAGTGCTTCGCAGAGGGCGTACGCCACGTCGTCGGCCATGTCCTTGCGC
The DNA here is from genome assembly GCA_951813575.1 of Candidatus Binatia bacterium. Classification (GTDB taxonomy): domain Bacteria; phylum Desulfobacterota; class Binatia; order UBA9968; family JAJDTQ01; genus JAJDTQ01. The sequence goes on along the minus strand of OX638375.1, from coordinate 924,818 downwards.
ACCACCATGGGCCAGCCGCTGAAGTCGACGGTGGGAAGGTCCTCGGTCATGCCCTTGAAGTGTGTCCTGGGCAGGAGGGCGCCGCGATACCCCATGGCCTTGAGCCGCCGCAGCACCGGCCCGTCGATGGGCAGGTAGCGGAAGCCCCGGTCCACCGCGGTTTGCCCCCAGCTCTTGATCCCCTCGTCGAACACCGCGTTCACCGTGCCGTCCTCGATGGCCGCGCGCCGGTCCGGGTGGCTCGGCCGCGTGACCGATTGGATCCGGCCGCCCCACTTGCGGATGTCGGCGACCGTCATGCCGGCGGCCCCGAGGATGGACGCCACGGTAAACGCCACCGGCGTATCCACCAGGCTGCGCTTGCCGGTGGGGCCGGTGGAGAGGTTCAGCGGGATGCGGTCCTTGGCGATCTGTTGCAGCGAGGTGACGCCGGTGGACTCGTGGACCGCGAAGCCCATGACGTCCCAGGACGGGAACACCGCGATGGTGCGCAGGGGCATGCGTCCCTCCAGCGGCCCTTTCCCCCTGTAGGCGAGGGTGACCGATGCGGACGGGTTGATCCAGGCCATGGAAATCTTGCCGTCGGCGAGCATCTTGAGCTCGCGGAAGCTGTCGGCGCCGAAGGAAAGGGACACACAGTCGACCTGGCCGCCCCGTGGCAGCAGCGACAACTGCAGGTAGTACCCGAGCCGGGCGTCGGTCTGGAGCACGCCTTCCGCCGCCCGGCGGGTCTGGTGGGAGAGGGAGGTCTCGTACAGCCCCGAGGCCACCTCGAGCATGCCCTTCACCCGTTGTATCGCCGCGTTGTAGCGCCGTCTGGTGGCCATGCCCCGGTTCTAGAGAGCGTAGAGCGCTTTGGGATTGTGGTACAGGATGTTGTCCTTCCGCTCCTGGCTGATGTCGTCCATCTTCTTCAGGTCGAGGATGGCGTCCATCTCGCTGGACGGGTCCGTATGGCCGTAGTCGGTGCCGATGACCAGGTTGCCCTCGCCCGAGTACTTGAGGACGTAGGGAATGTCGTCGTTGGTCTGGCAAGTGACGTAGATGCCGTACTCGGCGAAGATGTCCTTCGGGAACTCGCGCCCGGCCGCCTGATAACGGTTCTCGCTCTCCAGGTAGATCCACGGGACCCATTGGGAGGACGCTTCGATGAAGCTCCAGCGGAGGTCCGGGAAGACCTGGGGAATCTCGCTCATGATGAGTCCCAGGCACGAGGTGACCGTGGGCGCCCGGAACATGGCGAAGCGGCCCGCCGTGGTGGGGCGGTAGGTGTCGCAGTTGGCGGGGTTGCCGTTGGCGATGTGCACCGCGATGGCCAGGTCCAGGTCACTGGCCTGCTGGTAGATGGGGTAGAAGTACGGGTCGCACATGTCCCGGTCCCCCTCCAGGGGCCGCATGCACACGGCCACCGCGCCATCCTCCTTGGCCTGCCTGATCTGCGCCGCGGCCTCGTCCAGTGCCAGCACCGGCACCACGCAGGACCAGCGCAGCCGGCCTTCGCTCTGCCGGTAGATGTCGCCCAGCCACCGGTTCCAGCTCCGGCACAGGGCGGCTTCCACGTCGGGCCGGGTGGTGATCTGCTCGATCCAGAAGGTGTTGTGGAGCACCTGGACGTCGACCCCCAGCTTCTCCATGTGGTCGAGCCTGAGCTGGACGTCGTCCAGCTCCCGGGCCGCCTGGGGCGACTCGACGTTCCGCCCGAACTGGTCCGACAGGTCCCTCAGTTGCTGTTCGCTGTAGGTGGGGAAGCGGAACCCGCGGATCTTCTCGTCGATGACCCAGTACTGGAGTGTAGGCTCCTGGGGCGACGAGAACAGCGTGGGCCGGAACTTCTGCTCCGACGGTTCCAGATAGTCCCACGTGTGTTCGGTTTCGATCACATGGGCATCCGCATCGATGACCGGGAGTGTCTCTTGACTGGACATGGCGCGACTCCTTGATACGATACGCGGCCGGGACATCCCGGCCGCAACACCCGACGCTCATGGCCGGGCGGTGGGGGTTTCACTGTTCTAATTCGACCAACGGGCATCGTTTGTCAACCGCTGGACCGGCTGACAGGCCCTCGACAACATGTCAGTGCAGGTTGGCGCCGCCGTTCACGAGAATGGACTGGCCGGTGACGAAGGCGCTCAGATCGGAAAGGAGATACAGCGCGGTCCCCACCACGTCGTCCGGCTTTTCGATGCGCTGCAGCAGGCGCTTGGCCGCGGATCGCTCGTAGTCCTGGAGAGCGGCCTCGGTGGGCTCCGGCTCGCTGGCGGTGGAGCCCGGCGCCAACGTGTTCACGCGGATGTTGTCGGGTCCCAGCTCGCGGGCGAGGACGCGGCTGAAGCCCACGACCGCCGCCTTCGACACCACGTAATGCATCATGCCGCCGCCGCCGTTGTAGGCCATGTTGGAGGCGATGTTCACGATGCTTCCCTGGCGGCGCTCCTGCATGGCCGGCGCCACCGCGCGGCTGCACAGCCACAGTCCCTTGACGTTCACGGCCATCACCCGGTCCCACTCGTCTTCGGCGATGTCCTGAAACCCGGAGCGCGTTACCGGCACGCTCATGAAGACCGCGGCGTTGTTCACGAGCCCGTCGATCCTTCCGAACGCTTCCAGGGTGGCCTCGGCCATGGCCTGACAGCTCGGGAAGTCCGCCACGTCCGTCTGCACCCCGAGGGCCTGGCCGCCTTCTCGGGCAACCTCCCGGGCCACGGACTCGGCGGCATCCCCGTCGATATCCGCCGCCACCGGGATGCCGCCCTCGCGCGCGATCCCCAGGCAATAGGCCCGGCCGATGCCGTTGCCCCCTCCGGTGACGATGACGACTTTCTGATCCAGCAGACCCATGATGGTTCCTTTCTTTGCGGACACGCGTGGAGAACTCTGCGGCAGGTTGCAACCATCGGGACTCCTTGTCAAGGCGCCTCCCGCCGCCGGGACCTCCTCACCACTCCCGGCCCCCTGGACACCGGAGCCTGCCCCGGACTCGACCCCGGGTCAAGCCCGGGGTGACGGAAAGAGGAACCCGCACGACGGCAGACGAGACAGCACCCCTACAACCATCGTCACCCCTGCTACCATCGTCACCCCTGCTACCATCGTCACCCCTGCTACCATCCGTCACCCCTGCTACCATCCGTCACCCCTGCTACCATCCGTCACCCCCGCAACCATCCGTCACCCCGGGCTTGACCCGGGGTCCAGAAAGGAACACCGTCCGACGCGTGCGCGGCCCTCTTCTACAACCGCTCCCCGATTGCTACGTTGACCCAATGGACCACCGCGCCAACCTCCTGGAACGGGACGACGACATTCACGACCTGATCGCCTCGGTCCGCCGCATCGCCGTCCTCGGTATCAAGACCGAGGAGCAGGCATCCCAGCCGGCGTTCTACGTGCCGCGGTACATGGACCGGGCGGGCTTCGATGTGATCCCCGTGCCCGTGTACTACCCGGACGTGACGGAGATTCTCGGCAAGCCGGTGTACCGCCGGCTGGTGGACATCCCCGGCGCGGTGGACTTGGTGAACGTGTTCCGGCGCCCCCAGGACATCGAACCGCATCTCGACGACATGCTGGCCGCGAAACCCGCCGCGGTGTGGTTCCAGTCCGGCATCCGCCATCAGGCCGTGGCCGAGGCGCTGGCGCGGGCCGGCATCAAGGTGGTCCAGGACCGCTGACTCATGGTGGAGCACCGGTCGCCGGCGGCGACCTTCCCGTAACCGCTCCCGGGTTGCCTTACCCGAGGGCGAGGACCCAACACAACAACACGGCCGCGGCAGCCAGAACGCCGATCTTGAGCTGCATGGGGGCATCGTCCGGCCGGTCCGCGGTGGCCGCCCGCAAGCCGCCCACGGCTCCGCCCGCGGCAAATCCCCAGAAATGCGCCCACAGGTCCGTCCGCTGGCCCCCGGTGCCGAGCATGGCGAGGATCGCCAGTCCGGCGGCCAGCGGCACCCAGGCGCGCCGTCCCCGGACGCCGATGCGCCGCCGCCGCGCCACCTGCGTCCCCCCCAGCACGCCGAGCGCGCCGAAGACCGCGGTGGAGGCGCCGACCGAGATGTGGTCGAAGCCGTAGAACCAGGCATTGCAGAGGTTCCCCAGCGCGCCCGCGCCCAGCACCAGGGCGGCCCCGACCCCCGGCCCCTCGGAACGGCACACCGCGGTCAGGAAGAACAGCATGGCCACGGCGTTGGAGCCCACGTGGGGCAGATCGGCGTGCAGGGTGAGGGCGGTGATCGTGCGCCACAGCTCGCCGCCGAGGATGAGCTCGGCGGAGGCTCCGCCGTGGGCGACCCAGCGCACCGTCCCGTGGGTCCAGGCGGCGAAGAAGTAGAACGCGAGCAGGCCCGCCGCAACCGCCGCGCCCGTGTAGAGAGGCGCCTCGCCGGTCCACACCTCCTCTTCCGGAGCGGCGGTACGGGTCTCGCTCTCATAGTCCCAGAGCTCCGTCACCGCCCGCTCCAGGTGTTGCGAGGGCACCGAGAGGACCCAACCCCCGGAAGTGTGCACCAGACGCGGGCGCAGGCCCTCCGCTTCCAGCACCAGGGCCCATTCCTCCGCCAGCCGGAGGTCCGGCGTCCTGCGTACGATGATTTCCCTTCCTGCCTGGGTCATGGGCGTTGCTTCGAATCCGTCATTTGCCGGCCCGGGCCACCCGGATCCTGGCGCATGGGACGTAGATACAAGACACGAATGGCGGCTTCAACTACCGTCGCCGCGGTCTCATCGCCAGGTGATGAGCACGATCCCGGTGACGATCAGCACCGCCCCGGCCGCCACCCGTGCGTTGACCGTCTCCAGGTCCCGCAGGAACAGCGCGCTGAAGAACACGATGAAGAGCGGGTTGGTGTTGATCAGCGGCACCACCACCGACACGTCCCCCTCGCTCAGGGCGATGTAGCCCAGCAGTTGAGCGGTGGCCGACACGACGGCCGCGGTGCCGTAGAACGGCAGGCACTTCCGGTCCCCCTGGAAGGTGGCGCGCAACTGGCCCGTGGCCACCAGACTGAGCGAGAAGACGATCAGGGAGGTGGTGATGGTGATGGCGGTGGCGACGAACGGGTTGGGCATGATCAGCAACCCGGTCTTGCGGAAGTTCTGGGAGATGGCCGTAAGGAAGGCCGCGCCCAGCGGGTACGCCAGGTGAATCGCCTTCCACTCGCTCTCGCCCTCCCGCCGGCTCGAGGTGAGCCAGACCCCGACGACGCTCAGGAACGACCCCAGATAGACCCCGGCGTCGGGCCGTTCTCCCAGGAACGTGAACGCCAGGGCGATGGCGAAGAGCGGCGTGACGCTGCGCACCGGGCCGGCGCGGGAGGCGCCCAGGCGGACGATGCCGGTGTAGTGGAGAAAACGGACGATGGCGGGCTGGATCAGTCCGCTGATGATGAAGTAGTAGGTTCCCCTGGTATACAGCAGGCCCAGGGGGAAGAAGACCCAGATGGCGCCCCACAGCGCCACCGTGCTCAGCACGAACCCCATGAGCGCGGCCAGCGCCACGCTGGCGTAGCGCGAACCCCGGCGCACCAGGATCGCTTCGGAGCCCCAGGCCACCGCCGCTGTCAGGGCAAGAAACTCGGGGCCCATGACGACCTGTGGTGAGGCGTGAGGCTCACTCCAGCACGAGCGGCGTGTCGTCGCGGTTGGCCCACTCGCCCATGGAGCCGTCGTAGTTGCGCGTCCGCTCGTAGCCAAGCAGTGTCAGGACGAAGACTCCGTGCGCCGCACGGATGCCGCCCTGTCAATAGGTGACCACTTCCTTGCCGGGTGGAACCCCCGCCTGCTCCAGCAGGCCGCGCAGCTCCCCGGCCTCCTTCAGGGTCTTGTAGGGGTTGTCCTGGAGGAAGTTGAGCCACTCCAGGTGCACCGCGCCCGGGATGTGGCCCGCCCGCTTGTTGCCGCGGTCGTTGGCGCCCGTCCACTCGCCGTCGGACCGCACGTCCAGGTACACCACGTCCGGATTGTCGACGTTGGCCGTCCCGTAGTCCAGGGTGCACACGAGGTCCGGGTTGGCCTTGGGGTTGAAGACCGCGCCCTGGGGCTTCGGCACGTCCAGAGTCATGGGCCGCCCCTCGTCGAACCACTTCTTCCAGCCGCCGTTGAGCACGGTGACCTCGGTATGGCCGTAGTAGTTCAGCACCCACCACAGGCGCGCGGCCCACAACGAACCGTTGCTGTCGTAGGCCACCACCCGCGTGCCCTCGCCGATGCCCAGGCTCTCCATCACTTCCTTGGCCGTGTCCGGCGGCGCCACCAGGGGATACTTCCGGTTGTCCGTGTCGTACCCCGGCTGCTTGATGTAGTGGTGCACGCGTATGCCCACGGCGCCCTTGATGTGGGCGCGACGGTAGACGTCGAAGGGGTCGCAGTCCACGATTCGGATGTCCGGGTCATCCAGGTGCTGCTCCAGCCAGTCCGTCTCCACCAGCAGCTCCGGCCGGGCGTAACCTTCCTCTGTCATGGGTCCACCTCCCTGTGTGGCGTGTCGAATCTCTACCAGATCGAACGACCACGCGCGAACGCGGCCGGGTTGAACTGTCGGCGCGTCTTGGGCGAGAATGTCGTCTGCGGGCTGGAGGCCACGGAGTTGTCACCGGGATCTTCCTGCTGTCACCGGGATCTTTCGTCACCCCGGGCTTGACCCGGGGTCCAGGGGAGGCGGGGGGCGGGGGACAGCGCGGAGCAACCAATCAATCGGAGGAAACGACATGTCCATGTTCATCGACGCTGACGCCCATGTGATCGAGACGGAGCAGACCTGGGAGTTCATGGAAGAGGAGGACAAGCGTTTCGCGCCCGACCTGCTGGTCTCCCAGCACAGCGGCTTGCGCTACTGGCGTATCGACGAGCGGGTGGTGCCCAACACCAACATCGGCCTCAACACCACCGCCGAATCCCGCGAGCTGGCCGACGTGTCGGCACGCATCGCCCACATGGACGAGTTGTCGGTGGACGTCCAGGTGATCTATCCCACGCTGTTCCTGCGGCCGCTGACCGCCCGGGCCGACGTGGAGCGGGCGCTCTGCCGGGGCTACAACCGCTGGCTGGCGGAGATCTGGAAGCAGGGAGGCGGCCGCATCCGCTGGGTGGTGCTGGCGCCGGTGCGGTCCCCGGGCCGCTGCATCGAGGAGATCCGCTTCGGCAAGGCCAACGGCGCCTGCGGGGTCTTCATGCACGGCTTCGAGGGGGAGCGGCTGCTCTCGGACGACACCTTCTTCCCCATCTACCAGGAGGCCAGCGACCTCGACATGCCCATGTGCATCCATGCCGGCGGCGGCAACCTGGACCACTACGACCTGTTCGCCCAGGACGTCTTCTCGCGCTTCAAGCTGCCGGCGGTGGGCGCGTTCAACAACCTCATCTACAAGGGCATCCCCGACCAGTTCCCGAAGCTCCGCTGGTGCTTCGTGGAGACCACCTCCCAGTGGGTCCCTTACGCGCTCAACGACTTGCAGATCCGCACCACGGCGGAGCTGGCCTTTCGGCGGAAACACGCCGACAGCCCGTTCGCCGCGGTGCGCGGCGCGCCGCGTGAGTTGGAGGAGGGTAACCTGTTGAGGGACAACCGCATCTACGTGGCCTGCCAGACCACCGACGACCTGCCCTACGTCATCGAGCACGCCGGCGAGGACAACATCATCGTCGGCACCGACTACGGCCATGCGGACTACTCCAACGACATGGAGGCCATCGCCAAGCTGGCGAAGGAGGGCGTGCTCGCCGAAGGGGTGGGGGACAAGATTTTGAGCGATAATCCGAGACGGTTGTATGCCCTCTAGGAGCCTGCGCTACGGCGGACTTCCGCGGGGGCGACCGGCGGTCGCCCCCGCCATCCCCACGATTCGAACACCGCGACTCCCGTACGCAGCCGCATAGTACGAGGCCACCCATGGCGAAATGTTCCTTCGGCGTCGAGATCCACCCCTACTACGACGTCTCCGCCCTGATGCAGGAGGTCGCGCTGGCGGAAGAGCTGGGCTACGACCAGGTCTGGTTCGGCGACTCCCAGCTCATCTGGCGGGAGATGTACGTGCTCCTGGGCGCCGCCGCCCAGGCCACTTCCAGGGTCCTGCTGGGAACCGGCGTCACGAACCCGGTCACGCGGGTATCCGCGGTCACCGCCAGCGCGGCCGCGACGCTTCAGGAGTTGTCCGGAGGCCGGCTGACCCTGGGCATCGGCAACGGATTCACCTCGGTCAACACCATGGGGAGGAAGCCCGCCACCCTCGCCCGGCTGGAGCAGACGGTGGACGAGATCCGGGCGCTGTGCCGGGGCGACCGCGTTCCCGCGGGTTCCGAGGATACGAGGCTGATGTTCGGCGCGCCCGAGAAATGCCCGCCCATCGCGGTTGCGGCCAGCGGCCCGAAGATGCTGCGGCTGGCGGGCCGCATCGGCGACGGGGTGATCATGGCCCGGGTGGCCATGGAAGGGGACATGCTGGTCCGCATGCTGGAATGCATCCACGACGGCCGGCGTGAAGGCGGCCGCGACGAGGTGCCGTTCCAGACGTTTCTCTCGGTATCCGCCGCCGTGGCCGAGGACGGCTCCAAGGCGGTGGCCGCGGTGCGCCCGCACGTGGCCCGGAGCATTCTCAAGCCCTTCTGGGGGCTGAGTCCCGCGGCGGCCGCGGCGGCGGACAGGATGACCGGCCGCTACGACAACTACCAGCACCTCAACCCCAACGCCGCCCACGCCGACTCCGTACCCGACGAGGTGGTGCCCGAGTTCGCCCTGGCCGGCACCCCCGCCCGGTGCATCGACACGGCCCGCCGCATGTTCGACAGCGGCATCGACCAGATCACCATCCGTCCCTACGCGGTGGACGGCCTGCCCCGGGCCAGCATGATCCGCGCCTTCGCCGAGCAGGTCATGCAGCCCATGCTGCGGGGTGACGGCTGACCGGACCGTAGCCGCATCGCCGTGGACGCAGGCGGAGCGCAACGCCAAAACAGCGAGTCAGGGACCGTCATGTCACGCGACAACCTGAACTTCCTCTTCCTCAACGTCGCGCATTTCCTCGATCATCTCTTCATGCTGATCTTCGCGACGGTGGCGGCGTTGCGGCTGGCCCACGAGTGGGACATGAGCTACGCGGCGCTCATCCCGTACGCCACGCCGGGGTTCGTCGCCTTCGGGATCTGCGCGATACCGGCCGGATGGATCGGGGACAAGTGGAGTCGCGCGGGGATGATCGTCATCTTTTTCATCGGCACCGGCGCAGGTTCGATCCTCACCGCGCTGGCGGACTCACCGGTGGAGATCGCGCTGGCGCTGCTGGTGATGGGCGTGTTCGCCGCGATCTATCACCCCGTGGGAATCGCCATGGTGATACAGGGACGCCGCAGGACCGGTATTCCCATCGCCATCAACGGCGTCTTCGGCAACCTCGGAGTCGCCGCCGCCGCGCTGCTCACGGGGTACCTCATCGACACCGGCGGCTGGCGCAACGCGTTCGTCTGGCCCGGCGCGATTTCCATCGCCCTCGGGGCCGTCTACGCGGCCTTCCTGTGGGCGGGACGGTGGAGTCGGGCAACCGGTTCCGTGGACGTGGCGGCCGACAGGCAACCCGCCGCCGACGTTGCGTCCATCGGGCGTCCGACGTTCGTGCGCGTGCTCTGCATCATCGTGTTCACCACCGCCATCGGCGGGCTGATCTTCCAGAGCACCACGTTCGCGCTGCCGAAGATCTTCGACGAGCGCCTCCACGGCCTCGCCGGCTCCGCCACCGCCGTGGGCGGCTATGCCTTCATGGTGTTCGCCATCGCGGCCATGGCGCAGCTCGTGGTCGGATATCTCGTCGACCGCTACTCCGTGCGCACGGTGTTCGCGTTCGTCGGGGGTTTGCAGGCGGCGCTCTTCGCCGTCATGTACCAGCTCACCGGCTTGGGCGCCCTGGTGGTCGCGGTCGGCTTCATGCTCGTCGTGTTCGGACAGATCCCCATCAACGACGTGCTCATCGGCCGCATCACCAAGAGCGAGTGGCGCAGCCGCGTCTTTTCCCTCCGCTACATCGTCACCTTCTCGGTCATGGCGTCCACGCTGCCCTTCGTGGCGGGCATTCACGCAAGCTGGGGTTTCGGCGCCCTCTTCGTGGTGATGGCGGTGGCGGCCGGCGGTGTCCTCGCCGCCGCCCTGATGCTGCCGCGCACCGGCGTGGTTATCGGGCAGCCTGCGGCCGCTTGAAGGCGGCGTCTGATCGGGGGTTCGTGAGCCACGGGGACCGTGTGATGGAGTTCGGCTTCATCGAACACCCGCTGGCCGGGACGCCAATCGGTGCGGCTCTGGAGCTGTGCATCGTCCTTGCCGCGGCCGGTGCTGTCTTTGGCCGGCGCTCCGGAATCCCGACGCTAAGGGTGTGGAAAACAGCCCCGGGTCGGCCCTGACCTTGTCTGCCTTGCCTTCAGTCCCCTGAGACAGCGTCAAATTCGGCGAATCTCCCCATGTCGGGGACGCCGGCCATATCCCGGGCTCAGTCTGACCGGTCGATGCCGCCTGCTGTCCATCAGCCGCTCGTCTGTGTACAAACTGAATCCTGAGAAAGTCATAAGATCGAATAGTGATGCAAGTTGCCCTAGTGTAGTGTCTGGTTAATTCGCATCATAATCTGCGGGTCTTTTTCGCCGTCGGCTGCGTTGCTCTTCCTCGCGTGGTGCCCGCCACTGCTCGTCATCGCGCCTTGCCGACGACAAAAAATCCTCCGCATATTATGACGCGAATTAACCAGACACCACACTAGGCCTCCAGCATCGGCTCGCGTTTCTGCCCAGGGCGGATGCGGTCGGCGATGTCGTCGATGAACAGGTAGACGATGTCGTGCTCCGAGAGATTGCGGTTGGGGAACTCCTATTGAGAGCCGCATAATATCGTGACACCCGAACACGCCGGCCTATCCTCAGAAGGCGGCAACGAGAACGAAAAGGCGTCACTATATTGTGCAATGGTCAATAGTAGTCTGCCCATAGCTGCTTGCCGACCTCCGAGACCGCGGTCCGCGACGGCAACGACCACCCGCTCTCGTCTCTGAAGGCGTCTTCAATGTCCTGCAGTGAAAGACCGCGCGCCGAAAGCTCCACCGCCGGGTCCTCCAACGCTTGGGTGCGCCCCTTGAGGGTGTCCCGGATCTCCGAGTGGAACCGCCGCGCCCGGTGATCTGCGGCGCCGCGTAGTCCACCACCCCTTCCGCCGCCTCGGCCGAACGCCGTTGCGCCACCTCTGACTCGCCCCGTGCTCGTAGTAGGCCCGCCCCAAAGCATCGCGGCTCTCCGCGTCCAACGCCTCCTCCATGATCAGACGTGTCGCAAGCTTCACCAACTAGTCCCTCGCGTCCGCACACGACAGCCGTCCTTCAACCAGTTCCGAAAGGGATTTGCGCGTGCGCGTCGGTCCCGGTACTCTCTTCGCTATGGGGTGCCTCCATGTTGGCGCCGGCCTCTACCGGCGCCGGTTGGTGAATCCACAACCAGGATGTACCCCCTACCAATTTCCAGCAAGTCTAGGACTTCACCGTTCGGCTCTGACACGTCCAGCTTGCCGTACTTCGGCCGCTACTTGTCGAACTTGAGCCGCTGATGGCGTGCCTCCGACCACACGCAGCCCGTCTTGCTACTTCGTCAGTATCGCCACGACGTGGGCTTCGTTGAGCTTGGTTCTGCGCACGTGTCATCGCTCTTTGGATGAAGATAACCTACAAGTGAGGACATACTAGGCGATAATCACCGGTCACTCACCGGTCACGAAGTTCCCGGAGGTTGGCGAGAATGAAACTAAGGCGGCTACCTAGGTTCTTCCGAGGAAGCCATCGAAGATGTGGTGCCGTCCTTGAGAGCAAGGCGGGCGAACAAATCCACGGACTTGTTGCAACCTCGACATGTGCCGCAGGCTATACTCGCTCGATGGCATGAAAAAGTCCAGCCGAGTAGGTCGCGGTCAATGCCAGATACAAGGACCAATTCGTCGGTGGTTATGGTCGACGCTGGGGCGTTAAGCTTGAAATGGGAAAGCTGAGTCTGGAGAAGCCGTTCCATGGTGCTCAAGAACATGGGCGTCCCGTCATTGTGTACGCGATCCGTGATCACTGTTCCAATGATCAATTCTCGCAGGTCACACTTCGCGAGCGCCATAGCTGCCACGGTCAGAAGCATCTGATTGCGGAAGGGCCAATGTTCGGGAACCGATCCTGCGTGACCGTCGGACGGCACACCGGTCATCTCACCGGATCCCAAATGGCCAAGGGAGACCTCGATGACTCGGTGGGACATGTCGATCAAAGACGCAATGTATTTGGCGGCGCGAATTTCTCCTTGCGCGCAGACTTGGCCGTAGTCGATCGTCACAGCCAGATCCGGCTTCGTCATCACCGCAAGGCATGTGGACTCTACGCCACCTGAGAACAGGAGCGCTCTCATCCTGACTGTGCCGCCCAGGCGACCCGATAAATCGCGGTCGCGAAATCGTCGCAAATCGAACAATTCTTTGAGCCGCGGATCATCGTGTGATCAGCTGGCTTCGGGTTCTGCGACAGCGCGACCACAGGAATGTTGTGCCTCACTGCCCACCCAATCTCGAAGATTGTCCCAGGATCGCACCCGTCAAGAATGGCGAGAACTGCCTTACATTCACCGAGACCTTTGAGGTCCGCCTCAACAACGCGTTCGATCTCTTTCTGATGCGCCTGATCGTCGGCGTAGTCGCACAGTAGCCCTGCCTCATGATAGGGCGAGAAAAATGACACGCCGAGACTGTCAAGGGCCCGGCATGCTTGCTCCACAAGCCACAACTCCGACATCGTGAAGAACGGTCCGGCTATGTAGACCTTGGCCTGCTCGTCATTCACCGTAATCGGCTCCAATGCCTCGGTCCGGTCGTCAAGAAGGACACCTGGCTGGCGGCTGTCGCAGTAGCGCGCTACGCAGCGGGAAGCAACGTCGGCAGCATCATGAGGAGGCATGCCCTTTTCCGCCCAATTGTATGCAAAGGCGCCGCTAAAAATATCGCCGGACCCGATTTTGTAAACACGATCAGTGCGATACGGTGGGACCGTCCCTTGAAGCACGCTATCAACATAAACGCGGCAGCCTTGCGGACCGGATTTGACGAGAACGACCGACGCGCTTTCCGATTCCCAAATTTTTTGCACGGCCTGTGACTCATCCTCGTCTTTCCCAAGCGCCTTTACTTCTCGCGCGTTCAGAACGATCGCTAGCGAATTCGCTGTAGAGCCATTAGCCTTGAATGAAAGCGGTTTTCTCGGACTCTGGGGATCGAAAACTACTTTGTCGCCGTGCACAATGGCGTCACCCTCCATAAAGCCGAAGCGCAAGATGTTTGCGCCCTCCACGACGATGTCGTCGTATCTCGGCAGATCGCTAGGGCGATATTGTGGCTCCGACAACGGATGAAAGTAGGCAAAAGATACTAAGTCGTCGGATGTACGTGGATGATGCCTTAGGTGTGGACTTGATAGAGCCACCGGGACATTGGATTGCTCAAGCTTGGGGCAATAGTAGTGCCAGTCGACATCGGTGCCGGCTGTAGCGATTGCAAACGCAGCGCGACCACCAGATCCAAAGACTTCGTCACGCTTTGGTGATACGCAGATCTCGCGATAGTACCCGCCAGCAACAATCACTGTTAGACCCGCGCGACGATCACGGTCACTTTCGATCCTGCAATCGCCGTTATCTCTGCTTCATAGGCATGCTGTTGCGCCAGACAATTGACGAGAACCCCCACTTGCTGTGCTCCGATTATCGTACCCGCCACGTCGTCTGTCGACTGCGTCAACGCAGCGACGCTCGGGGACTGCCTCTGCGCGATGAGCCGGACCGCCAGGCGATCGCCCACACTGAGGCCCTGAACAACTGAAGCCACCGGCGCAAAGAGATCGGTCTGGAACCGCAAGTCGCATGGGTCGGATCCGCCGCCATTGGACCCCTCCGGCGTCCATCCTCCGCCTGCCCCGCTACCACCCATTGCCTTCTCCTTTCAGCGTCGTCGAAAACTACGGGTAACGTCGGTCAAACCGCAAGGGTCGTTCGTGCTAGATTGGACCCGAAGGTGCGCATGTCGTACCACATGACGCTGTCCAACACCGACGCTCGGACATGTAGGTTTTCGGCAAAATTCAGAAATCGCCTCTCTAGCTCCAAGTAATCGCGGGGAAGACGGCGATCCCTGTCGAACAGTTCGAGCAACCACCCCGCCCGTAGGACATGAACATCCAGGATTGCAACTGAATCCGTGTCCAACCAGTTCCTCGCGATCCAGCTAGCTGTCTTCGGTCCCACGCCTTCCAAAGTCTGGATCTGGTCGCGAAATCTAATTGGATTGGCTTCATCGACTTCGATCCGGGCGAGATCGGCCATTGCACGGTGAAGCCGTCGAGCCCGCTGCGCCGGGAACCGGTAGCGCCGCCGCTGCCCACGAACAACTGTAGGCTGGTTGAGCATAGCAAAAAGGGCGGCTTCCGGAAATACAGCGCCCCTCTCGAGGGCGCCATTCGTCCGCAAACATTCAAAGAAGGCTGTCGCCATCTCGAAGGTCACACCGAAACCACCAAGCAGACAGAATCCGATTTCCTCCTCAAGCGTGCCACGGCGGTTCACGAAGTCGGTGTCGGCAGCGTCCGGGCTTGCACAACGCATGGCCCAATACGCAGGTGTGAGCAGCTCATCCTCCCGGCCGAATCGTATGCCCGGTAGAACCTCGTCGTCTGGATGAAAAGGTGCCAAGAGCTGATTTTTAACTGTAGATTCCACCGCCCGCTGAGACGTCTTAACTGGCCAAAACCACTAATGTATATTATATGCATAATTATGCAAGTAACTGAATGGGAGGACCGCAACCTTTCGAGGCGTCTGAGGCGTGCACGCCAGAATACTGGTCTTACCCAAGGCGAACTCGCCGAACGCCTGGGCACCCAGCAGTCTACTGTTTCGCGGATAGAAGGCGGGAAAAAGCCTCGCACAGAACTGCTTTTACGTGTTGTGGCCTTCATCGAGGAGACCCGACAGTCGTCGATGGAGATCCAGGACGACATTGTGTCGACCATTGCTCACTCGAAGGAGTTTAGGGCACTGATCGCTCGCATAGCTAGCGAAGTGTAATGCATTTAAATGCATTTTAGGTCAAGTGACTCTTCGCTAACATGATTTCGATTTGCTGTCCCCTCGGTTTCCAAGCGAGATACCTCGCTGTTGGCAGGCGAGATGCGACTTGACGTGACCGTGCTGAAGGATTCAAACTTGAGGTCAGCAACCCTTCCTGGCTCTCTTCCGTATCGCCGTGGTAACTTTCGGGCTGAAAGGCGCTTGGTGGCGCTCTCGGGCCTTCGGGAGAGTTGCCAGGACAGAGCGAAAGTACGACAGAGGCGCGTTAGGATGCGCGCAAACTGGAGTGAATCCGCTTACAGTATGCTTACGCCAACGATTGGGCCCCTTAACGATCCATAGTTCATGATCCCTATAAAAAGCAAATATATCAGATAGTTATGGATGGTTCCCGAGGTCGATACATGGTCGGCGTGGACGTCGGCGGCACCTTCATCGACCTGATGGTGTCCGGGAATGGCCAGCGTCTCCTCCGCAAGACCCTGTCCGACCCCGACGATCTGGCCGGTGCACTGCTGGCCGGCCTCGGACTCGTGGCCGACGAGTTGGACCTCACTCTGGACGAGTTGCTGGAACGCACCGAGCGGATCATCCACGGGAGCACCATCGCCACCAACGCGCTGCTGACCCGGAACGGCGCTCGTACGGCGCTTCTCACCACCGCCGGGTTTCGGGATGTCCTCAACATGCGGCGGGGCATGCGCTCCGATCTCTACGACCCCAAGCAGGCGCCTCCCCAGCCGCTGGTCCCCAGGCAGCGGATACACCCGGTCGCGGAGCGCGTTGACAGCCAAGGGATGGTGCTGGAGGCGTTGGACGAGGGCTCCGTCAACCGAGCCGTGGCCGGGCTCCGCCGGGCCGAGGTGGAGAGCGTCGCCGTGGGATTCGTGTTCGCGTTCGCCAACGACTCCCACGAGCGTGCCGTGGCGTCGCGCCTCCGGAACGCGCTGCCGGACGTACACGTCTCGCTCTCCAGCGAGGTGTTGCCCGAGGTGAGGCTCTACGAGCGCCTGAGCACCACCGCCGTCAACGCCTACGTGACCCCGGTGCTGGCGGACTATCTCGAATCCATCGAGCGGCGCCTGGCGGACAACGGGTTCCGTGGCCGGCTGCTGGTCATGCAGTCCAGCGGCGGGGTCATGGGCCTGGAGCCGGCCGCCCGGTTCGGGGTCCGGAGCATCCTGTCCGGGCCTGCCGCGGGGCCGGTGGCGGGGCTTTGGTACGCTGGCCTCCATGGCATCTCCAACGCCATCACCGCGGACATGGGAGGGACCAGTTTCGACGTCTGCCTCGCCGATCGGGGCGAGGTGGAGGTCACCAAGGAAACGGAGATCTCGGGCCACCGGATCGCGCTCCCCATGGTGGCGGTGCACACCATCGGCGCCGGCGGCGGCAGTGTCGTCACCGTCGACGACCGGGGTCTCCTGCAGGTGGGACCGGAGAGCGCGGGCTCCACTCCCGGTCCGGTGTGCTATGGCCGGGGCGGCGTCCGGCCAACGGTGACCGACGCCGACCTGCTCGTCGGCTACCTGAGCGCGGAGCGGTTCTGGGGCGGACGTCTCCGGCTCGACGAGGCCGCCGCCCGGGAGGCGTTCCGGCGGCAGGTGGCCGAGCCCTTGGGCATGGACATGGTGCGCGCCGCCTACGGTGCCCATCAGGTGGTCAACGCCAACATGGTGGACGCCATCCGGGAGGTGTCCGTGCGGCGCGGCCACGACCCGCGGGGGTTCGTGCTGGTGGCCGCCGGCGGCGCCGGCCCCATCCACGCGTGCGCCATCGCCCGGGAGCTGGAGATCGGCCTGATCCTGGTGCCCCGGGAGGCATCGGTCATGTGCGCCGCCGGGCAGCTCCTGTCGGACCTGCGGCACGATTTCGTGAGGAGCTGCGTGATGTCCCTGGACCGGCTCGACCGGGACACGGTGGAAGGGCACTTCCGGGACCTCCGGCGCGCGGCCGTGGAAGCGCTCCTCGCCGAGGGTGTTCCGCGCCACCGCATTGCGGTAAGCTGCGCGGCGGACATGCGTTACGTGGGGCAGTTCAGCGAGGTGGAGGTGCCCGTGCCCGAGACCGCGCTCACGGAGGCCGCGGTAGCGAGACTGGCCGGTGACTTCCATCGGATACACGAGTCGTTGAACGGCTACAGCATGCCGGACGCGGCCGCCGAGATCGTCAACCTGCGGGTGGTGGGAAGGGGGCTCGCCGACACCGAGCCCATGTCCGCCCGAAACGGCTCCCCGGCGACGGCGCTGACGGGCCGCCGCAGAGCGTTCTTCGAGGACGGGTTCCGCGAGGTGCCGGTCTACGACGGCCATCTGCTGACGTCGGGCGAGGATGTCGCCGGCCCCGCCATCGTCGAGCAGGAGACCACCACGGTGGTGGTGACGCCGGAGTATCGGCTCACCTGCGACGCCTACGGGAACTATCTCGTGTACTTGAATGAGCGCGGGCTGGCCGAGAGCCTGGCGCGAGTGAAAACCGGACAAGCCGAGGCGCAGGGGACGTAGGACCATGGACCCCATCCTCCTCACCGTCATTACCAACCGTCTCGAAGGCGTCACCCGGGAGATGGGCGCCGGCATGCTGCGCAGTTCCCGTTCGCCCATCTTCGCCGAGAACAAGGACTTCGTCACCGCGGTGTTCGACCGCCGCCTCAGGCTCGTGGCCCAGACCGCCTACATTCCGGTGCTGATGGGAGCGAGCCCGTTTGCGGTCAAGTCGGTCAGCGACCACTTCGGCGACGACGTGGAGCCCGGGGACGTGATGATCCTCAACGACCCCTACCGCGGCAACAACCACGCGCCGGACATTTCGGTGTTGAAGCCCGTGTTCTACGAAGGGCGTCTTCGGTTCTGGGTCCTCAGCCGGGGCCATCATGCCGATATCGGAGGCGGAGGAGCGGCGGGACGGAACCCCCACGCGGCCACCGCCTGGGAAGAGGGTCTGCGGATCCCTCCGGCGAAGCTCTACCGGGGCGGCGCCTACAACCGGGACGTGTGGGAGATCATCCTGCTGAACGTGCGCCTGCGCAGCTCGGTGGAAGGCGACCTCCAGTGCCAGGTGGGCGCATGCAACGTGGGCGAGAAGTCGCTCGAGCAGATGCTCGAGCGGTACGGCTGCGACAGCGTCGAAGGCGCCATGGAGGAGATGCTGGACCGGAGCGAGGCGCAGATGCGGGAGCGCATCGCCGCCGTCCCCGACGGCGTCTACCACGCGTCCCGGCAGCTCGATCACGTGCTGGAGGACGTCCCCGGCGGCCGGCCTGCCATCCGGGTGCGGCTTGAGGTGGAAGGGGAGGACCTGCGTTTCGACTTCGCCGGTTCGGATCCGCAGATCCCTGTCTACTACAACAGCTCCTACGCCAACACGGTTTCGTCCTGCTACATCGGGCTCTTCTCCACCATCGCGGCCGACGTGGGCGTGAACGAGGGCTGCATGCGCCCGGTGGCGGTGCTTGCGCCGGAAGGGTCGCTGGTGAATCCCCGGGAAGGCGCTCCCACCACCCAGTGCACCGTGGCCACCTGCGCCACCATCGTGGAGGCCGTGTGGATGGCCTTGTCCCAGGCGGTGCCGGAACGGGTGCAGGCGGGCTGGGCGCGCACCAACGCGGGGGCCGGCACCGCCCTCAACCGGCGCACCGGGCGGCCGGCGGCCTTCATCCTCCATTTCGCCAAGGGAGGCGGCGGCGCCACCCAGGGCTTCGACGGCTGGAACCACATCAGCCCGGTGTCGTCCATGGGCGGCAGCCGGGTGCCGGACCCGGAGCTCTACGAGCTGACCTTCCCGCACCGGATACTGAACTATGAGCTCCGCCCGGACAGCGCGGGCGCGGGCAAGTGGCGCGGCGGCTACGGGGCGCTCTTCTCCCTGCGCTTCAACGAGGACGGCAGCGCGCTCTCGGTGCAGATCGGCAGCGGCGCCGAGGAGACCGCGCCGTTCGGGCTGGCCGGCGGCTCGTCGGCCGCCGCCGGGACGGTGCGGGTGCACTCGGAGAGCGGCGAAGCGCTGGAGTTCCACCGGGCCGCCATGCACCATCCCCGCGGCGGCGACGTGGCCGAGATCCGCTCCGCCGGGGGCGGTGGATACGGCGATCCCTGTGAGCGGCTGGTGGAGGCCGTCCTGGACGACGTGGCCGCCGATCTGCTGTCGCCGGAGAACGCGCGGCTGCAGTACGGAGTGGTGGTGGATCCGGAGACGGGCGCCGCGGACATGGAAGCGACCCGGAGGCTGCGGCAGGCGCGCCGCTCGGAGGACCCGGCCTCGGGCCGTTGACCGCTTGACCCGCATACCCCACGAAGGGGCATAATGGTTGCGCAGAATGGCGTCATGAAAGAATGAAGGGTTGGCAGGAGGGGACCATGTCGAAGATCATCACTCGCGCACTGACGCAGGAGCAGGACGGGGTGCCCGGCTTCATCGCTTCGCCGGAACGGTCGGCGCCGGGCCCGGCGCTCCTCATCGTCCATCACCACTACGGAGTCACGGGCCACATAAAGCACATGGCCTGCGAGTTCGCAGAGGCGGGGTACACGACCATGGTGCCCGCTCTCTATGACATGCTGGGCTTCTCCGACTTCCACGACGTCCAGAAGAAGACCACGGACGGGCGGTTCGTGGAGGTCATCGGCCGGGGCTGGCAATACCTCTGCGGACGCGACGACGTGGACGAGAAGCGGGTAGCGGTCATGGGCCTGTGCATGGGCGGACGCATCGGCATACATTTCGTCGCCGCGACGCCCCAGACCGCCGCGTTCCTGGGCTACTACCCCTCCGTGCGGGAAGAGGGGCCCAGCGAGCTCAGGCCGCGTCATCCCAACGAGGCCGCCCGGGAGATCCACTGCTCGTCCATGATCCTGTTCGGAGGGAATGACCGGGTGGCGCCGGTGCCGGTGCAGGAGAAGCTTCGGGCGGCCTTCCTGGAAGGCACCGCGGACGTCGAGTGGCATTTCTTCCCGCCGGCCGGCCACGGCTTCGCCCTGGCAGACGGCGACGCCTACGATCCGGCGCTGGCCAGGCTCACATGGCCGCTGTCCGTCAACTTCCTGGACCGCGTGCTGGGATCGGAAGCCGTGGCCACGAGGATGCGTTCGGTGGCTTGAGTCACCGGGCGTATCGGCGCGGAATCAGCCCGCGAAACGAGCCGCTCAGCCGCCCACCGGCGGCTTGCGCCGGTACCATCCGGCCGCCTGTTCGTAGGCGTGGGCGGCCCGCAGCACCCGTTCTTCTTGGAAACGCGGACCCACGAGCTGCAGCCCGATGGGCAGGCCGGCGGCCGAGAACCCGCAGTTGACGCTCAGGGCCGGCAGCCCGGTGAGATTGAAGGGCGTGGTGAAGAGCGAGCGGAAGTTCACGCCCGGGCTTTCCAGCCGGATCTCCTCGCCGTCCACCACCATGACCGCCCGCTCGGATTCCTCGATGGTGGGCGCGGGCACCGCCGCCGTGGGCGCCGCGATGATGTCCACCTGCTCGAACACTTCGTCGAACTCCCGGCACAGCAGGCGCCGGATGCGCTGGGCGGTCACGTAGGCGTCGGCGGGGATCAGCATCGCGCCGATGTTCTGGCGCAACAGGCGCGGGCTGTAGTCCCGCGGCCGGGCGGTGAGGTAGGGCAGGTTCTCCACCACGTTCTCCGGCCGCGTGATGCAGGGCCAGGCCACCCGCGTCGCGTCCAGGTGCGGCACCTCCACCTCCACCAGCTTGGCCCCCAGGGACTCCAACTGGCCCTGCGCCTCCGCGAACGCCTCCCGGACCGCCCGCGTCATGTACCGGTCGAAGTAGTCCTTGACGATCCCCACCCGGAGGCCTTCGACGCCCGCGTCGAGACCGTCCTCGTAGTCCGGCACCGGCTCGTCCGCGCTGTTGGGATCCTTCGGATCCTGGCCCGCGATGGCCTGCAGGATCAACGCGCAGTCCCGCACCGTCTTGCTGAACGCTCCCACGTGGTTGGTGCTGAAGCCGCCGTCGCCGGGCACGTGGCCGAACCGGCTGACGCGCCCGTAGGTGGGTTTGAGCCCGACGATGCCGCACAGGGAAGCCGGGTTTCGCACCGAGCCGCCATTGTCCGTGCCCAGAGAGCCCAGGCCCAGGCTCGCGGCCACTCCCGCCGCCGACCCGCCGCTGGAACCGCCGGCGATCCTCTCCGTGTCCCAGGGGTTTCGGGTGGTGCCGTAGAACGGGTTGATGGTGGTGCCGCCGTTGGCCCACTCGTGCATGTTGGTCTTGCCCAGGATCACCGCCCCCGCCTCCCTCAACCGCGCCACCACCGTGGCGTCGTGATCCGGGACGCAGTCCTCCAGCACCTTGGACCCCGCCGTGGTGCGGATTCCCTTCGTGGCGATGTTGTCCTTGATGGACAGGGGAATGCCGTGAAGCGGCCCGCGGTACTTACCGCCACGTATCTCCGCCTCCGCCGCCCGGGCGTCCGCCAGCGCCTCCTCCCGGGCCACCGTCACGAACGCCACCAGTTCCGGGTTGAGGCGGTCGATGCGGGCCAGCATGAGCTCGGTGAGCTCCACCGGCGCCAAGACGCCGCTCCTGATTTGCGCTGATGCGTCCGCGAGGGTCAGGTCGGACAAATCCTGGTCTGTCATCGGGTCTCCTCCAAATGATCGCTGTCGTCGAAGTCGGGCTAGGGAAGCCTAGGCGCATAGGGGGCTCGGATCAAGAGCTGTGGCGATCGTCAAGGCGGCAGCTCGGAATGCCGGTCTCGAGGGTAAAGGGCTTGTTGACTGGAACTGAAGGAAGGGTAATACTAGATAGGCACTATAGTAATACCCGGAGGTCAGATGAGCACCGTTTCCCTGAAAGTGTCCGATCCGTTGGCGGCCCAACTCACGGAAGCAGCCCGGCGAAAGGGTATCAGCAAGTCCGCCTTGATTCGTGA
Source organism: Candidatus Binatia bacterium (assembly GCA_951813575.1). GTDB lineage: Bacteria > Desulfobacterota > Binatia > UBA9968 > JAJDTQ01 > JAJDTQ01. The sequence goes on along the minus strand of OX638375.1, from coordinate 902,833 downwards.
CGCACTGCATTCGTACCTGCGTGCTGACCATGAAGTGCGGCCGGGTTCCGCTCTGTCCGAGGTCGCTGATCTGGCAGGCCTACTCTCGGGACCCGAAGATTTGTCCGTCAACAAGAATTATCTGCGGAGCTTCGGTCGTTGAGGTTCATCCTGGACACAGGTCCACTGGTCGCGTTGCTGAACCGCCGCGACCGGCACCATCGCTGGGCATGGGACCAGTGGGAGCGCATGGAGGCGCCGTTATTCACCTGTGAACCTGTCATCGCGGAAGCCTGCTTCCTCGTCCAGGGAATCGAAGGGGGGCCGGCAGCGGTGCTTGACTTTGTCCGGCGCGGCGTCCTGGATCTGTCTTTTCGTGTGGCCGAAGAGTCGGCGGCCGTCGCCGGCCTGATGAGAAAGTACCACGACGTTCCCATGTCGCTCGCGGACGGTTGTCTCGTTCGCATCGCCGAGCGGCATGCGGATGGTGTTGTCGTTACATTGGACAGCGACTTCAAGGTTTATCGGAAGAACGGGCGTCAACTCATTCCGACTGTGACGCCCGCCTGAAGAGCACGTGGGCCGGTTAAGGATACGTAGCCCGCGGTTGCTTGTCTGGGGGGATTATCGTTATGCGCATCGCCGCCGTAGACCTTGTCAGCAACACCTGTTTCCCGGCCCTGGCTGCCCAGGAGCTGGGCTTCTACCGGGAAGAGGGCGCGGACGTGGAGATCGAGCTGGTGTCCCAGATTGGCGCCACCCGGGCGCTCCGGGAGGGGAGCGCGGACGCCATGATCGCGGGGTCGGTGCACGACCTGTTGCGGGAGTTTCCGGGCTGGAGCGGCGCCAAGTTGCTGGTGGCGTTGTCCCAGGGAACGCCGTGGCTTCTGACGGTACGGGCGGACCTTTCGGTGGAGAGGGGAGACATCGGCGCGCTCAGAGGTTTGCGCCTGACCGCGGCGGAAGGGCCGGACCTCGTGTTCAAGACGCTGCTGGCGGCCGGGGGACTGGATCCGGAGCGCGACGTGAGCATCGTGCACCTTCCGGGCTCGGAGGCCCGGGACGTGTCATTCGGCGTCTATGCGGCGCGCGGCCTGGAGTCCGGCCAGATCGACGGGTTCTGGTCCAACGCCATGGGCAGCGCCACCGCGGTGTCGCTGGGGGTCGGCAAGGTCCATGTGGACGTGCGACGCGGCGACGATCCCGCGGAGGTCCGGTACTGCACCTTCGCGGGCCTCGGCACCACGGATGACTTTATCGGGCGCGAGCCCGAGCAGGCGGCGGCCGCCATCCGCGCCATCGTGAAGGCGCAGAAGGCGTTGCGCGCGGATCCGTCCAGGGCCGCGAAGGTGGGGGAGGGGCTGTTCCCGAAGGACGCGGCCGAGCTTATCACCGGCATCGTGGAGCGGGACGTGCCGTTCTATGAGCCTGCCATTTCGGAGGAGGCGGTGGCGAAGCTGAACGCGTTCGCCCAGTCGGTGGGCCACCTGCCGGGGCCGGTGGCGTACGAGCAGGTGGCGGCGGTGCAGTTTCGCGACTTGTGGGAAGGTTGAGCCGCACCCTTCCGCACTCTCTCACAGTCCGCACTCCACGACGCCAATACGCACTTACCGCGTCATTCCCGCGAATCCAGGAGGGGCCGGGCGAAGATATGGAGCCGCCGCACCCGCCTCCACCCCTGGATTCCCGCTTTCGCGGGAATGACGGAAGGGCGCGCGGGAATGACGGAAGGGCGCGCGGGAATGACGGAAGTGGTGCGCGGGGTTGATGCTTGGCGGACTTTCGGCGCGATCCGTCTCAAAACCCCGCTGCCGGCTCCAGCGCTCCTTCCGGCGGCGTGCGCGTCTCGTAGGCCCACTGGGGCATGCGGCTTTGCATGCCGCTGGCGGCCAGCTCGGCCTCGTAGGTCTTTCGGATCTGCGGGTCCTCATCCATGTAGGCGATGGCGTTGCCGCCGTCCCGGGTGTCCACCGCTCCCACGTCCTTGGCCTGGGCGCCCGGGGCGCCGCCGCGCCGGAAGCCCGGTCCGTAGGGGCCGTCGAAGATGAGCAGGCGCAGGCCTTCGGGGTCGGTGCCGAAATGCTGGTGGAACCAGTCGCCCCGCATGGGCGCGGCGCTGATCATGCCCACCGGCTCGTAGGTCTGCTGCTTGACGTCGTCGCCGCGCCCCTCCTCCCACGGCCGCATGCCCAGGGTGTCCGGCCAGGTGTAGCTGAATCCCTTGCCCTTGATGCACACCAGGATGGCGCCGGAGCTGTGCTTGTGGGCCTTCGAGTACTGTCCGGTCTCGTACTCGGCGATCTTCATGTAAAAGTTCGCGCCGGCCATGTGCGGCTCCACCCGGCGGTAGCTGAAGGAGCGGCGGTTGTCCCGTGGCAGCTCGCAGGTGACGATGTCCGGGATGACGTTGGTGAGCCGCATGGCCAGGCCGCGCACGGGGTCCGCCTGGATCTCTTCCACCGGCTTGAAGTAGTCGTCCTCGCCGGAGAATCGCCTGGAGAACTCGTAGGGGCAGTTCATCACGAACTCGGCGTCCCGGACGAGGTTCAGGATGTTGGGGGCGGTGGTGGCGGCCAGCAGCATGGCCGGGGAGGAGGTGGCGTTGACCACCCGGTGCCAGGCGTTCAGCGGGATGCCGAACAGCGAGCCCGGGCCCCACTCGAAGGTCTGCTTCCTGCTCTCGCTCTCGTGCCACACTTCGGTGGTGCCGCGTCCCTCCACCACGTAGTAGGTTTCCTCGTAGAGATGGCGCTCGGCGTTGAGGGCGCCCGCCCCGGGGACCTCCACCACGTACATGCCCCAGAGGTGCTCGGTGCCCAGGAGCTGGATGCCGGTGCCGCGTCCGCCCAGGCGTTTCCAGGGCGCCATGGGCAGGTCCTGGACCTTGTGTACGCCGATGTCCCGGTGGATGGGGACTCCCTGGTCTTCCATGAAGCGGTCGTAGGGCGACTTGGGGTTCTTCCACTTGCCGAATCCAGCCTTGCCGGTGGGCGAAGGTTCATTGAAATCGTACAGTTCCGCGCCGGGTTCCACTCCCATGATAGGCCTCCTTGGTGGGTGTCGAGGGGATGTTAGCCGCGCCCTCCGGCGCGGTCAAGCGCGGCCGTTTGCCTGACGCCCGACGTGCCTTCCGGCGGTGGATTCAAGCGGTTTCGCCATTTGATAGGGTAGGGGCTTTGATCTATAGTGGCAGTGCTCCGGCGGACATCGCCGGACCGCTTCCCACGAGTCATGCAAGCTGACGAGGCGGCGTGCCGCCCGTCCGAGGAAGGAGCACAGCCATGAAGGACGGATTTCGTGTCATCGATTCGGATCGGCACATCATGGAGCCGTCGGATATGTATGACCGGTACATGCCGAAGAAGTTCCACGGACGGGTGAAGATCACCGGACCGAACCAGTCCAACCGCTACGTCGACGGCAAGCCCGTCTCCGACTCCAACAGGCGGCCCGACCGGGAGGTCACCGACCACGGCTTCATCTTCGCCAGCAACCAGTCCTGGCGCGAGACCTTCGCCGAGGCCATCGCCACGGGTTTCGACCCCGTGTCCAACCTCCGCGACATGGACCGGGAGGGCATCGACCTGAGCGTGCTGTTCCCCACCATGGGCCTCTACGTCATGTGGAGCTCGGACATCGACCCCGAACTGAGCCAAGCCATCTGCCGTGCCTACAACACCTGGCTCGCGGAGTACTGCAGCCACGACGAGTCGCGGCTCCGCGGCGTCATGCTGCTGCCGCTGCAGGATCCGGCCCGGGCGGTGGAGGAGTTGCGGCACGCCCGCGAGAAGCTCGGTCTCGTGGGGATCTTCTGGCGCCCCAACAAGCTCTGCGGCCGCACCCTGGCGAGCCCCGATTACTATCCCATCTACGAGGCGGCCCAGGACCTGGGCGTGACCGTGTGCGTCCACGAGGGCGCGCGCACGGTCCTGGAGCAGGCGGGCGGCGACCGCTACAGCGAGTTCGGCCGCCACGTGGCCTGCCATCCCATGGAGCAGATGCTGGCGTGCCTGAGCTTCTGCGGCGACGGCGTCCTGGAGAAGTTCCCCACGCTGAAGGTCGCCTACCTGGAGTCCGGGTGCGGCTGGGTGCCGTTCTGGCTGGAGCGCATGGATGAGCACTGGGAGCACGAGTCCCACGGCTCGGCCAAGACCACCGCGGAGAAGCCCAGCTTCTATTTTCACCGGCAGTGCTGGGTGAGCTGCGAGGCCGGCGAGGAACTGGTGCCGAGCTTCGTCGAGCACCTGGGCAACGACCGCCTGACCATGGCCACCGACTATCCCCACAGCGACTGCGTCGACAAGTGGCCCGACCTGACCGTAGGCGCCCTCAGCGCCAACGACAAGCTGTCGGAGGAGACCCGGCGCAAGATCCTGTGGGACAACCCGGCGCGGATGTACGGACTGGGACAGTAACGGTGGCGAAGTTCCGCGTCGTCTACTGCGGCAGCAACGACGTCCCCGTCGACCTCATCGAGCCCATCCTGCGCGAGGCCGGCGCGGAGATGGTGGTCGCCAGGCCCACCAACGACGAGGAGTTGGCGGAGGCGGGGCGGGGCGCCGACGGCATGATCTTCCACGGCGCCCTCCCGCTCACCCGCGAGATCATCGAGAAGCTTGACCGCTGCAAGGTCATCTGCCGCACCGGCGTGGGCGTGGACCGGCTGGACCTGGCCGCGGCCAGGGAACACGGCGTCACCGTGTGCAACGCCGCCGGCTGCAACTCCATCGAAGTGTCGGAGCAGATGATCGGCCTCATGATCGCCATATCCCGCAAGCTCGTCCGCATGAACCAGTACGTGCGCGAGGGCCGCTGGCGCCGGCACACGGCTGAGTTGCACGCCTACCGCGGCCCCGTCTCCCGCATCGCCGGTCAGACACTGGGCCTCGTCGGTCTGGGAAACGTGGGCCGTCAGGTGGCGCCCCGGGCCCAGGGCATGAAGATGAACGTCCAGGCGGTGGACCCCTACGTGGCTCCGGAACTCGCCGAGGCCATGGGCGTCAAGCTGGTGTCCTTCGACGAGTTGGTGCGCAGCTCCGACGTCATCAGCCTGCACGCGCCGCTGGTGCCGGCCACCCGCAAGATGTTCAGCAAGGACCAGTTCGTGGCCATGAAGAACACGGCCTATTTTCTCAACTGCGCCCGGGGCGGCCTGGTGGACACCGACGCCCTCTACGAGGCCCTCACCACCAGCCAGATCGCCGGCGCCGCCCTGGACGTCACCGACCCCGAGCCCATGCCCGCCGACCACCCGATCCTGACCCTCCCCAACGTCATCGTCACCTGCCACACCGCCGCCAATTCCAACGAGTCCTACGTGGACTGCCAGACCCACGCCGCCCGGGAAGTGGCGCGCGTGCTCCAGGGCGAACCCCCCACCACCGAGATCAACGACCCGTGGCTGGTAGGCGAGGCGCAGGATCAGGGGTTCGGCGGGGTGTGACTGGTAGGCGGGAGGTTGTGGTGGAGACCAAGGTTAAGCCCCGGAACTAGCCGAGCGGCGTGGACGCCCGCCCTTCCGGCCGTTCTCCCTCGCGGCTGTCGTCTTTGCCGCCGAGCGGCTTTTCCCCCCGACCGCACCCATATGCGCCGCCATCCAACTCCGGGACCCAAAGATCCCTTGCAGCAACGCCGGAACGTAGAGGTCGGCATCGAGTCGCGGCCAGTGTAGGCCCAGCCCGGTCGGGCTAATCTCGATCTCTGCCAGATCCTCCGCCGAGGCGCCGGCCAGCCCTTCTGCCAACGTGACGGGGAATGTCACTTCTACACCGGTGCTTAGCTGCACGATCACGCGCCCCCTGCGCCGGTTGTACCGCGCGACTCGGACGTGGCCGGCCCCACGCTCTTCCAGGGCCCGCGCCGTGGCCCGTTCGAAGTCCGTTTTAGAAATGGCCATGAAGTTTCCTCCATTCTTCGCAAAGCGTCCGCAAGGTTTCGGTTAGTCCTTCGCTGATACGATTCACTTCTCGATGTCCGAAACCATAGTTGGACCGCAGCTCTGGCGGGCCATGTGGGCAGTGCAACGTGAACATCGCTTCTTTCCCGGCTCCAACTACGTGAACATGCGCGGGCCGATGGTCGTTCGGGTAGATGACCACGCGCAGGCCATCGAGACGGAGCGCCGTTGGCATAGCTTTAAGTTAGCATAACCCAAGCGTTTAGGAAAGTTTCCGTACACATGGCCGTCAACCGACGGGCGGTCACGGTGGCGTCGTTCTGCGGACCGGATTGCAATGCGTAGAGCGATCGGAGAGCTCAGGCACGCGCCAACGCGGCTCTCAGCGTCTCAACCGGCTCTTTCGTCTTGGACTCGATGGTCTTGGTTCGACCGGTCCAACCGTTATCCCTTCCCCGCCTCCCGAATCGCCCGCCACAGCTTCGGTGCGGTGTACGGCATGTCGACGTGGTCGATGCCCAGGGGTGAGAGGGCGTCCATGACGGCGTTGGCCACGGCCGGGGGTGCGCCGTTGGTGCCGGCTTCGCCGACGCCCTTGACGCCCAGGGGATTGAAAGGGTTGGGGGTCTCGGTTTCGCCCACCACCACGGGCGGCATGGTGCTGGCGCGGGGTACGGCGTAGTCCATCAGGGTGCCGGTGCGGGGCTGGCCGTTCTCGTCGAAGACCATGTGCTCGCACAAGGCCTCTCCCAAGCCCTGGGCCAGGCCGCCGTGGACCTGGGCCTCGACGATCATGGGGTTCAGGACCACGCCGATGTCGTCCACCAGGACGAGCTTCTCGATAGTCAGCTCGCCGGTGTCCGGATCGATGCGCACCAGCGCCACGTGGGCGCCGAAGCCCCAGGCTTCGCGGTTGGGATCGAAGAAGGCGGTCTCGTTCAGACCCGGGTCCATTCCCGCGGGGGTGCCCTTGGCGTAGGCCGCACCGGCCACCTGGCGCCAGTTCACGTTCCTTTCCGGCACGCCGGCCACGGCGAAGCCGCCCTCGGTCTGGACCACGTCGTCCGGCGACGCTTCCATGAGGTTGCCGGCGATGGCCTTGGCCTTGGCGATCACGCGGTCTGCGGCCGTAGCCAGGGCGCCGCCGCCCATGACCGCGCTGCGGCTTCCGAAGGTGCCGGTGCCCTGCTGGACGGCGGTGGTGTCGCCGTGGCGCACCACGACGTTTTCCATCGGCACCTTGAGTTTGTCGGCGGCCACCTGGGCCCACACCGTTTCGTGCCCCTGTCCGTGGGAGCTGGAACCCGTCAGCACCGTGATCTGGCCGGTGCGCTCCACCCGCACGGCGCCGCTCTCGAAGCCGGCCCCGCCGCTGGGCTCCGTAAAGGTGGAGATGCCCACGCCCACCAGTTCGCCTCGTTGCCGCGCCTCGTCGCGGTCGCGAATCATCTGGTCGTAGTCGGACAGCCGCAACGCTTCGGAGAGGGATTTCTCGTAGTCGCCGGAGTCGTATTCCACGCCGACGCCGGTGCGGTAGGGGAACTGGTCGGGCTGGATGTAGTTCTTGCGCCTCAGCTCCAGCGGGTCCATGCCCAGGTCCCGGGCGGCCTTGTCCGCCAGCCTTTCGATGTTGAGCACCGATTCCGGCCGGCCGGCGCCGCGGTACGGTCCGGTGGGCACGGTGTTGGTAAAGGCCCCGACGATCTCCACCCGGACGTCCTGGAGCTGGTAGCAGCCGGGGGCCATGACCAGCATGCGCTGGGGCGGTCCGGCCGTGGCCGAGTGCAGATAGGCGCCGAGGTTGGCCACCACGCGCACCTTCAGGCCGAGCATCTTGCCGTCCTTGCTCAGGGCCAGTTCCGAGGTCATGGCCTGGTCCCGGCCTTGGCAAGTGGTGAGGAAGTCCTCGTTGCGGGTGGCCATCCACTTGACCGGCCTTCCCAGCTTCTGTGCCAGATGGCAGACCAGCACGTCCTCGCGGTAGACGCAGCCCTTGCTGCCGAAGCCCCCGCCGACGTCCGGCGCGATGACCCGGATACGGTTCTCGGGGAACCCCAGCGAGTTGGCCAGATCGGCCCGGGCCCGGTGCGGCCCTTGGGTCGAGAGCCATACCGTCAGCTCGTTCCGGGCCGGGTCGGGTTGCGCGAGCACTCCCCGCGCCTCCATGGACATGGCCACCACCCGCGGGCTCTTCATGTGCAGGCGGCAGATGTGGTCCGCTTCGGCGAACGCCTTGTCGACATCGCCCCCCTCCCGCTTCATGGAGTAGCAGAAGTTGGTGTCCAGCTCTTCGTGGGCCAGCGGCGAGCCGTCTTCCAGGGCGGCCTCGGCGTCGGTTACGACGGGCAGAGAGTCATAAGTCACCTGGATGGACGCCGCGGCGTCCTGGGCCGCGGCGGCGCTCTCGGCCACCACCGCCGCAATCGGCGCGCCCACCGCGTGGACCGCGCCGCGGGCCAGGATCGGATGGTCCGGCATGTTCATGCCCGGCGCCACCATTGGCGTGCGCAGCACAAGGTCGCCGATGTCGTCGCCGGTGAGGACGCACTCCACGCCCGGCATGGCCGCGGCTTCGGCGGTGTCGACGGACAGGATACGTGCGTGGGGGTGGGTGCTCCGGTGGATGGCCACGTGCAGGATGCCCGGCAGCTTCACGTCGTCCACGTAGCATCCCTTGCCGGTGAGGAGGGGAGGGTCCTCGACCCGCCGGACGGAAGCGCCGATCAGGCTGTCGGGGTTGCTTTGTTCTGTGCTCATGGATGGTCCTCGACGAGTTGGACGCGCGTTGCGTCGAGCCCGAAGTTGTATGCGGAGGAACTATGCCCGCGCCGCCGCGGCCTCGATGGCGCGCCGGGCGTAGACCACCGCCATGTGGCGTTTGTAGTCCTCGTCCGCGTAGGAATCCGCGTGCGGATCGATGCCGTCCGCGGCTTGCGCGGCCGCCGCCGTCATTACCTCCGGCGTCAGTTCCTGCCCCGTAAGCGCTGCTTCGGCGGCAGTGGCCCGGTGGGGCGTACCGGCCACGCCGCCCAGCACCACCCGCGCGGCGGTGCATGCGCCGGCGTCGTCCACGGACAGCGCCGCCGCCGCGCTCACCACCACGTAGCCGGAGGCCGGGTGCGGCAGCTTGGCGTAGCTCGTGCGGGCAGGGGAGGGCGGCAAAGGGATCCGAATGGCGGTCAGGATCTCGTGGGGCTCCAGGGCGGTGGTGAAGAAGTCCACGAAGAACTCGTCCGCCGCCACGGTGCGCTCTCCTTCGGACGAGGTCAGGACAAACGACGCGTCCAGGGCCGTCAGGGTCACCGGCAGGTCCGCGGCCGGATCGGCATGGGCGACGCTGCCGCCCATGGTGCCCCGGTTACGCACCTGCAGGTCGCCGATGACCGAGGCGGTGTCGGCCAGCCCCGGCAGCGACCGGCGCACGGCTTCGGCGGTGCTTACCTCGGTATGGGTGGTCAGGGCGCCGATGACCAGCGTGTCGCCGTCCACCCGGATGCCGCTCAGGCCGGAAACGTGCCGAAGATCCACCAGGACCTCGGGCTGGGTCAGCCGGAGCTTCATGGCCGGGAGCAGGCTGTGTCCCCCGGCCAGCACCTTGGCGTCCTCGCCGTGTTCCCGCAACAGCCCGAAGGCTTCCACGAGGGAGCGGGGCGCGTGGTATCCGAAGCTAGCTGGATGCATGCTGCCCCCTCATCTGGTCGGCGGCCCAACGGATGGCCTTGACGATGTTGATGTACCCCGTGCAGCGGCACAGGTTCCCTTCCAGGGCGTGCTTGATGGCGTCGTCGTCGGGCTCGGGGTTGGTCTCCAGCAGGTGGGCGGCGGTCATCACCATGCCGGGCGTGCAGTAGCCGCACTGGAGCCCGTGCTGCTCCTGAAAGGCTTCCTGCACGGGATGCAACGCCGTCCCCTCCGCCATCCCCTCGATGGTGGTGACATCCGCGCCGTCGGCCTGCACCGCCAGCATCGTGCAGGACTTCACCGCCAGGCCGTCCACGTGCACCGTGCACGCGCCGCACTGGCTGGTGTCGCAGCCCACGTGGGTGCCGGTGAGCCCCAGGTTCTCGCGCAGGAAGTGGACCAGCAGGAGCCGCGGCTCCACCTCGGCCGCGCGAGCCTTTCCGTTTACGGTGACGTTGATGGGCAATGCGGGGTGTTCCATCGGTTCTCCTTGTCAGCGTCCCGTCGTGCTTCCCTATGTTGTCGGGGTATGCCCTTCAGGGCTGTTCGGTGACCGGGGCGGCCTGTAGGGGCGCCGCCTCCTGATGCTCCGCGTGGGCGGTGGGGTTGCCGGTCCGCTTCCTGCCGCGCCGGCGCTTGGCCGCGGGGCGCTGCCGCTGGCCCTCCGGGGCATCGGGGCCTGCCTTGCGGCTGCGCCGCTTCTTGTCCGGCTGACTGCTGGAAGGCCGCGGGATCGACTGGCCGAGGATCGATTCGATGGCCTTGACCGACTGGCTGTCCGCGGCGGTGGCGAAGCTCGTGGCGCGACCCACCGCGGCCATCCGGGCGGTGCGGCCGATGCGGTGCACGTAGTCCTCGGGCGTGTAGGGCAGGTCGTAGTTGATGACGTGGCCGATGTTGTCGATGTCCAGGCCCCTGGCGGCGATGTCCGTGGCCACCAGGATCCGGTAGCGGCCGCGCCGGAATCCCTGCAGCGACGCCCGCCGCCGTTCCAGCGAGAGGTTGCCATGGATCTCTGCCGCCCGATGGCCGCTGCGCCGCAGGGTCTCGGCGATGAGGTCGGCGCGGTTCTTGGTGCGGGTGAACACCAGCACCGATTCGTCGCCGTCCTTGAGCAGGGACAGCAGCAGCGACGTCTTGGCCCCCGGGGTGGTGTTATGGAGGGTATGGGTGACACCGTCCGCCGGGGTCGCCGGCTTGGCCACGACGGCGTGGAACGGGTCGCGCAACGACATGCGCACCAGCTCCTCCAGGTCCGTAGGCAGGGTCGCCGAATAGAGGAAGCTCTGGCGCCCGGGCGGCAGAGCGTCGATGATCTGGTTCAGTTGATCGGCGAACCCCATGTCGAGCATGCGGTCGGCCTCATCCAACACCACCACCTCCACCTCTCTCAGGTCGATGTGGCCGTCCCACATGAGGTCCAGCAGCCGGCCCGGCGTGGCCACGATGATTTCGGGGTGCTGCTTGAGGCCGCGTAGCTGCGCCTGGACGTCGGCTCCGCCCACCACCGTGGTGGCATAGACCCGCGACGAGCGTCCGAGATCGTCGATGGTCTCCTGAATCTGGTACGCCAGCTCCCGCGTGGGCGCCAGGATGAGTCCCCGGGGCGGCCCTTCGGGCGAGCCGGCGAGCCGCTCCACCATGGGGATGACGAAGGCGGCGGTCTTGCCGGTTCCGGTCTGGGCGCAGCCCAAGACGTCGCGGCCGTCGAGGGCCGGGGGCAGGGCCTTTGCCTGAATGGGTGTGGGGGTGGCGAAACGGACCCTGGAGAGGTCCTTAAGCATGGGATCGGACAAGCCGAATGTGTGGAAAGATGTGTCGTCTGAATTTGACATAGAGGATTTCTTTGTGTGGGAAGTCGGTCCCGGGGAGGACCCGCTCACGGCTGCCGGTGCACGGTTTCAGCCTGGTTTGGGGAACCTGACGGTCGCCGTCCCGCAAAGGGAACGGGACCGCCAGGCCGGATCGTCGGTGCGTGGATGGTTTGCGTTACCAGCGGCTCGGTCTGCCGCCTCCACCCGACCGCCTGTTGCCGCCGCCCCCGCCCCCGCCTCCGTCGCCGAAGCCGGACCGTCTCTCCTGCGGGCGTGCCTCGTTGACCGTCAGCGTACGGCCCTGAAAATCCTTCCCGTTGAGGGCGTCGATGGCTTTCTGTCCTTCTTCACCCGTGCCCATTTCCACGAAGCCGAAGCCGCGCGACTGGGCGGTAAACTTGTCCGCGATGACTTTTGCGGACTCCACAGTGCCGTGCTCGGCGAACAGTTCCTCGAGCTGGCCGTCGGTGACGGAATAGGGCAAACCGCCCACGTACAATTTCTGGCTCATGTTCTTCCTCCAATGGCTGAGACAAAAGAAAACCAGTCTTTTCGACCCTGGGAATCGGATCGCCGCATTGGGCAAGAACATGCGTCTTTCACAGCACGCGATGGGTTATTGCTTGGGACGAGAGCTTCGTTGGGCAGATTAGGCTGGAACACAGTTCGAATAGGGGAGTTTAGCTGCATCCGGCGTCCGTGTCAACGGACGTGGTCGCAACTGCTCGTTTCGTCTCTACCGGCGATGACGCCGATAGCGAACCGGGACGAGATTGGCGGATAAGGCCGGCGCGGGACTAGAGGTCCTCGATAGGGGGTTGCGGACCAGGAACGATGTCGGCGATGTCGGGATCGACGTCGTCCTCGCGGTCGGGCCGGTCTTGCCGTAGTTCCCGGCGTTCGGCGCGCCGCCTGGCCTTCTCCTCCTTCTTCTCCTGTTTTGCGCGTTCCCGCTGCCGTTTGGCAAACGTGGTTCGTGGTTGAGCCATTTCGGCAGTTTACCGCTTCTTGGCACGAACGCCAAACGGTTGACGGTCTGCGGCCCGGCGCCGTGGGTCCTCGATGCGCGATTCGGGCACGGCCGGTCTTGAAACCCGCCCCTACGACATCGCCAGCCCGTCGATGAACCGCGCGCCGGGTATCCTGCCGATGTCCTCGGGCGAGATCTTGATCTTGGACGAGCGGCTGCCGGAACCGAGGATGACGTACTCCTGGTACCGCAGGCTCGGGTCGGCGTAGACCGGAAGGTCCGCGGGCAGGGCGAACGCGGTGACGCCGCCGATCATCATGCCCGTCAACTCCATGGTCTCCTCGGCGGAGGCGAACGAGGCCCTGGACACGTTTGACGGTCTTGTTCACGTCGAGCCGCGCGGAAGCCTGCACGATGCACGCGCAGTACTTCTTCTCGCCGCGCTTGGAGGCCACGATGATGGTGTTGCCGCTGGTTTCCATCGGATAGCCGTACTTCTGGCAGAAGTCCGCGGTATCCGCGAAGGCGGGGTCGATGTGGACGACCTCGTAGGAAAGGCCGAGTTCCTGGAGCGCGGCCGCCACCCGGGACTCGATGTCGGAGGGGCCGTCCATCAGCCCGCGGACTCCATCAGCCGGTATACCCGCTCGGGGCTCATGGGCAGGTCGTGGACCACGATGCCCACGGCCTCTCTCAAGGCGGCGGCGATGGCCGGAGCTACCGGCGCCAGCCCGCCCTCGGCCATGCCCTTGCTGCCGAAGGGGCCGGGGCCGTCCCGGTTCTCGATCAGCACGGAATCGAGCACCGCGGGCAGGTTCTGGAACCGCGGCAAAGCGTAGTCGATGGCGCTGGGGTTGAGCAGCAGGGCGCCGTCGAACACCTGTTCCTCGGTGAGGCTGTTGCCCATGCCGAACATGATCGAGCCCTGCTCCTGTCCCTCGCACCGGAGCGGGTGCATGGCCTGTCCGATGTCGGCCGAGGAGACGTAGGTCAGGCAGCGCGCCCTGCCGGTTTCCGAGTCCACCGCCATCACCGCGATGCCGGCATTGATCTCCCAGGTGCGGATGTCGATGCGGTCGCGGGTGAGGGCCTTGTCCATGCCCCGGCCCACCAGCGTGCCGGTGATCCGGTCCGCCAGCTCGTCCAGGGTCATCACCGGCTCGCCGTTGCCCGAGAATACGCCGTCGTCCAGGGAAAGGTCCTGGACGTCCCGGTCGGTCAGGGCGGCGGCCTGTTGCAGCATGAGCTCCCGCAGTTCCTCGGACGCCCGCTTCACCGCGTTGCCCATGAGCACGGTGATGCGGCTGCCGTAGACGCCGGAGGCGCCGGGCGTGGTGCTGGTGTCGTAGGGGGCGATGGTGATCCGGTCGATGCCGACTCCGAGCGCCTCGGCCGCGGTCTGGGCCAGCACCGTCTTGGCGCCGCCGCCGATCTCGGGGGCGTTGGCGTGCACCGTGAAGGTGGCGTCGTCCTCGAACACGATCCGGGCGTTGTACAGGGTGGTGGAGAGGTCCTTGATGGCGCAGGCGACGCCGGTGCCGATCTTCTCGCCGGGCCGCGCCAGGGACTCGGGGGTGCGGGCCTGGCGGGTCTTCTCGAAGAGCTCCAGGCAGGCCGTCAGCGCGGCGTGGGGATTGCCGTCCAGCGGCGGACCGCCGAGCACGTATTTCTCTCCGGCCCGCAGCAGGTTCTTGAGGCGGAATTCAATGGGGTCGTAGCCGAGCTCGGTGCAGATGCGGTCGGTGTGGGCCTCGCAGGCCCAGCCGAGTTGCACGCTGCCGATGCCGCGGAAGGCGCCGGCGGGCACCTTGTTGGTGTAGACCGAGTAGCAGTCGGCCCGGGCGTGGGCCACCCGGTAGGGTCCCACGGAGCGAAAGGCCGCCTTGCGCGTCACCTGGATGCCGAAGTCGGCGTAGGCGCCCGTGTCCAGGTAGATTTTCGCTTCCCGGCACAGCAGGGTGCCGTCCTCGCGCAGCCCCGTGCGGATCTCGATCTCGGCGGGATGGCGCCGGGCGGTGAACGCGGTCTCTTCCATGGACATGCGGAGCTGCACCGTCTCCCCGGAGGCGGCCGCCGCCAGGATCGCCAGGTGCTCGACGCCGATGTGGCCCTTGGCGCCGAAGCCGCCGCCGACGTAGGGGACCTTCACCGTCACCTGTTCCTGCTCGAGCCCGAACATGCGCGCCAGCTCGTCGCGCACCGGAAAAGGGGCCTGGGAGGAGGTGTGCACGGTGACGGACTCGTCGTCCACCGTGGCCAGGGCGCAGTGGGGCTCCATGGGGTAGTGGAACAGCGACGGGAAGGAGAAATGGTCCTCGATGACGTGGGCGGCCTCGCGGAAGGCTCGCTCCGGGTCCCCCTGGACGAAGTGGGTGCCGCCGCAGTTGTTGCGGCCGTAGTCGTGGTCGAAGTCGCTTTCGCCCTCGCGGTCGTAGGCGGAGTCAGAGTCGTGCACCAGGGTGCCGCCCTCCATCGCCGACATCATCTCCGACACCTGGGTCAGCGGCGTGTACCGTACCTCCACCCGCGCCGCCGCCTCCACGGCCGCGGTCTCGCTGTCGGCCACCACGATGGCCACGGGCTCGCCCTGGAACCGCACCTTGCCGTGGGCCAGCACCGGCCGGTCCTTCACCGCCTGGCCGTAAGGCTTGAGGGTGCGGAGGCACCCCAGCCGGCTGAAGTCGAGGCTGTCATGGGTCACGATGGTACGCACGCCGGGGACCGCGAGCGCGTCTTCGAGGTGGAACCCGTCGATGCGCGCGTGCGCATGGGGACTGCCGATGACCCTGGCGAACTTCATTCCCGGGACGGTCAGGTCCGCCGTGTAGACGGCGGTGCCGGTGACTTTTTCATCCGCATCGAGACTGCGTACCGATTGGCCCACGTATTTCATCGAGAGTGCTCCAGGATTGGGGTGTCCTACTTCTATAACCGACGGGCGATCATTTCGGAACCGTGTCCGCGGGGTGGTGCGGCCAACCGGACCGATGGTCCGGCAAGTGTGTCAGGGACTTGGCGAAACGGACCATACATTGATAGACTGTGGGGGATCGGCGGAACAAGCCGACCACCCGCCTCAGTGCCGCGTTCGGGGAGATACGCTAGTGTCCTGTCCCACGTAATACTTTACCGAGATGCGCAGGATTTCTTGTGGTCGGCAAGGCGCGATGACGAGCAGTGGCGGTTACCACGCGAGGAAGAGCAACGCAGCCGACGACAAGAAAGACAAGCAGATCGGTAAAGTATTACGTGGGACAGGACACTTGGCCGTCCAGGCCGTGGGACGTCTCCTTAACAGAAACGTGATAGCTGCTGAAACTCGGATTGTTTTGTGGTATTCCGGCATGTTCCGAATATCGGCGAGACGGGCGGGGGCCGTCTCGCAGAGGGCTGCTCGATATGAAGAAGACGTACCAAGGACTCTATGACCCGGCTTATGAGCATGACGCGTGCGGCGTGGGCGTGGTGGCCAACCTCGACGGCCGGAAGTCCCACGATATCATCCGCCACGCCGTCGACGTCCTGATCAATCTCGAGCATCGTGGGGCCTGCGGATGCGACCCGCAGACGGGCGACGGCGCCGGCATCCTGTTCCAGATCCCCCATGCCTTCTTCCAGCGGCATTGCAGGCCCATGGGCATCTCCCTGCCCGATCCGGGCAGGTACGGCGTGGGCATGGTGTTCCTGCCGCGGGAGGCGGAACAGCATCGGTGGTGCGAGCGGGTGGTCGAGAACACCGTCCGGGACGAGGGCCAGGAGTTCCTCGGATGGCGCGACGTGCCCGCGGACTTCACCCAGTGCGGCGAGGTGGCGGCCCAGGTGGCGCCGCTGATCCGGCAGTTCTTCATCGGTGCCGGACCGGAGACGGCCACCCAGGACCAGTTCGAGCGCAAGCTCTACGTCATCCGCAAGGTCGTCGAGAACGCCGTGGACGCCGGCCTCGCCGCCGAAGTCCGGGACGACTTCTACATCTCCAGCCTGTCCAGCAAGACCGTGGTCTACAAGGGCCTGTTGCGGGCCGACCAACTGGATTCCTTCTACCGCGACCTCTCGGACGACTCCATCGTCTCGGCCCTGGCCCTGGTGCACTCGCGCTACAGCACCAACACCCTGGGCTCGTGGCGGCTGGCGCATCCCTACCGGATGCTGTGCCACAATGGCGAGATCAACACGATCCGGGGCAACCAGAACTGGATGCGCGCCCGGGAGGCGCTGTTCTCGTCGCCGCTGTTCGGCGACGACATGGGCAAGCTGAGCCCCATCATCCGCGAAGGGGCCAGCGACACCGCGGGATTCGACAACGCGCTGGAGCTGCTGGTCTCCACCGGCCGCTCGCTGCCCCACGCCCTCATGATGATGATTCCGGAGGCCTGGGAAAACCATGAGACCATGTCGGACGAGAAGAAGGCCTTCTACGCCTACCACGCCTGCCTCATGGAACCGTGGGACGGCCCCGCCCTCATCGCGGCGTGCGACGGCGACCGCGTGTGCACCACGCTGGACCGGAACGGCCTGCGGCCCTTCCGCTACGTGGTCACCAAGGACGACTTCATCGTGGGCGCCTCGGAGGCGGGGGTGCTGGATATACCTCCCGAACGCATTCTCGTCCGGGGCCGGTTGCAGCCGGGACGCCTGCTCCTCGTCGACACGCTGGAAGGGCGGATCATCGCCGACGACGAGATAAAGCACGAGATCAGCACACGCCGGCCCTACCGGCGGTGGCTCCAACGGGAGATGGTGACGCTGGACGACCTGCCCGAGCCCGAGGACGTACCCGGGTTCCATGCGGAAACGCTTTCGGAACGCCAACGCGCCTTCGGCTACACCAGCGAGGAGCTCAAGATCCTCGTCGGGCCCATGGCGATGCGGGGGGAGGAACCCGTGGGTTCCATGGGCAACGACGCGCCGCTGGCGGTCCTGTCGGACCGGCCCCAGTTGCTCTTCCACTACTTCAAGCAGCTCTTCGCCCAGGTGACCAATCCTCCGCTGGACGCCCTCCGGGAGGAACTGGTGACGGCCCTGCGGACATCCGTCGGTTCGGAGCAGGACCTCTTTGCCGAGACCGCCGAGCACTGCCGCCAGCTTCAGCTCATGCGGCCGGTGCTTTCCAATCGCGAGCTGGCGTGCATCAAGGCCCTCGATCGGCCTGGGCTCAAGGCGGAGACGTTGCCCGCGGTGTTCCCGCGGTCGGCTCCCCCGGGCGCCCTGGAGGAGGCCGTGGACGCGCTGTGCGTGGAAGCCGGCCGGGCTATCAAGGAGCGGGGCGCCACGGTAGTGATCCTGTCCGACCGGGACGTGGGGCCGGATTGGGTCCAGATCCCGAGCCTGCTGGCCGCCGCCGCCGTCCATCACTACCTCATCCGGGAGGGGCTCCGGACCAGCGCCGCCATCGTGGTGGAGTCGGGCGAGGCCCGGGAGGTCATGCACTGCTGCCTGCTCATCGGCTACGGCGCCAACGCCATCAATCCGTACCTGACGCTGGAGACGGTGGAGTGGATGTGCCGCGACGGTTTGCTCGACGATGCGGACGTGGCCGGAGAAAAGGCCCGGGCCAATCTGATCAAGGCGCTTTGCAAGGGCGTGCTGAAGACCATGTCCAAGATGGGCATCTCCACCATCAAGTCCTATCACGGAGCGCAGATCTTCGAGGCCATCGGGCTGAAGCAGTCGGTGATCGACAAGTACTTCACCTGGACGGCGTCGCGCATCGAGGGCATCGGCCTCGACGAGATCGAGCAGGAGTACCGGCAGCACCACCACCACGGCTATCCGGAGCGGGCGGTGGCGAGTGACGGCACCCTGGACGTGGGCGGCTACTACCAGTGGCGCAAGGACGGAGAGCACCACCTGTTCAACCCCCATACCATCGCGCTGCTGCAGACCTCCACGCGCACCAACGACTACGAGCTCTTCCGGGAGTACGCAAGGCAGATCGACGACCAGACCCGGTTGCTGGGGACGCTGCGGGGCCTGTTCGAGCTCAGGCCGATGCAGCCTTCGGTCCCCATCCAGGAGGTCGAGCCGGCGGAGGGGATCGTCAAGCGCTTCTCCACCGGGGCCATGTCCTACGGCTCCATCAGCAAGGAGGCCCACGAGAACCTGGCCATCGCCATGAACCGCATCGGCGGGCGGAGCAACTCGGGCGAGGGCGGCGAGGACCCGGACCGCTACTACCCCGACGACAACGGCGACTGGCGCAACAGCGCCATCAAGCAGGTGGCTTCCGGGCGTTTCGGGGTCACCAGCAACTACCTGGTCAACTGCACCGACCTGCAGATCAAGATGGCCCAGGGGGCCAAGCCCGGCGAGGGCGGACAGTTGCCCGGCCACAAGGTGTTCGAGCCCATCGCGCGGGTGCGGAAGTCCACGCCGGGAGTGGGGCTCATCTCGCCGCCGCCGCATCACGACATCTACTCCATCGAGGACCTGGCCCAGCTCATCCACGACCTCAAGTGCGCCAACGACCGGGCGCGCATCCACGTCAAGCTGGTGGCCGAGGTGGGGGTGGGCACGGTGGCCGCCGGGGTCTCCAAGGGCAAGGCCGACGTGGTGCTCATCAGCGGCTACGACGGCGGCACCGGGGCCTCGCCGGAGTCCTCCATGAAGCACGCCGGCATCCCCTGGGAGCTGGGCGTGGCCGAGACTCAGCAGGTGCTGGTGCAGAACGAACTGCGGGGCCGCATCGTGGTGCAGACGGACGGGCAGCTCAAGACCGGCAGGGACGTGGCCATCGCCTGCATGCTGGGGGCCGAGGAGTTCGGCTTCGCCACCACCGCGCTGGTGGTGAGCGGCTGCATCATGCTGCGCAAGTGCCACCTCAACACCTGCTCGGTGGGAGTCGCCACCCAGGACGAGGAGCTGCGCAAGCAGTTCACCGGCAAGCCCGAGCACGTGGTCAGCTTCATGATGTTCATCGCCGAGCAGATGCGGGAGATCATGGCGGAGCTGGGCTTTCGCACCGTGGACGAGATGGTGGGACGTACGGACTGCCTCGACACCCGCAAGGCCGTCGAGCACTGGAAGGCCAAGGGGCTCGACTTCTCGAGGCTGCTCACGCTGGTGGAGGCGCCGTCGTCGGTGGCGCGGTACTGTAGCGAGGCCCAGGACCACGGCCTCGACAAGAAGCTCGACCAGCGCCTCATGGAGGCCGCCACGGAAGCTCTCGAGGAGGGCAAGCCCGTGATGATCCGCCACGAGATCAACAACATCGACCGCACCGCCGGCACCATGCTCAGCGCCGAGGTGTCCCGCCGCTACGGCGAGGAGGGGTTGCCGCCCGACACCATCCGGGTGAACCTTTTCGGTTCGGCGGGACAGAGTTTCGGTGCGTTCCTGGCCCCGGGCGTCTCGCTCCTCCTCGAAGGCGAGTCCAACGACTACACCGGCAAGGGGCTGTCGGGCGGACTGATGGCGGTGTACCCGCCGGAGAACGCCGGGTTCGATGCCACCGAGAACATCATCATCGGCAACGTGGCCCTCTACGGCGCCACCGGCGGCCAGGCCTTCTTCCGGGGCCGCGCCGGCGAGCGCTTCGCGGTGCGCAACAGCGGCGCCGAGACCGTCATCGAGGGCGTCGGCGACCACGGTTGCGAGTACATGACCGGCGGGCGCGTGGTGGTGATCGGGCCGGTGGGCCGCAACTTCGCCGCGGGCATGAGCGGCGGCGTCGCCTACGTGCTCGACGAAGAGGGCGTCTTTCCCGGGCTGTGCAACCAGGAGATGGTGGACCTGGAGCCGCTGGAGGACGACGAAGACATCGCCCACGTCCGTCGCCTGATCGAAGCCCACGTGCGGCATACCGGCAGCGACCGCGGCGAATACGTGCTGGACAACTGGTCCGAGCTGCTGGGGTCGTTCGTGAAGGTCATGCCGGTGGACTACCGCCGGGCGTTGCAGGAGATGGCCGCCCGCCAGGCCCGAATGCCCGAAGATGCGGGCACGGCCGCGTCCGCCCCGGCGTAGGGGCGGGTTCAAACCCGCCCGAGTGCGGGCGGTTGCCCCGTTCGGAACAGCACCTCAATGTAAAGGGTAGGGGACGTTCAGGGGGGACGTCACCGGGTTGTTATGGGAAAAACTACCGGATTCATGGAATATGAGCGGGGCAAGCAGTCCTGCCGCGATCCGCTCGAACGCTTGAAGGACTGGAACGAGTTCGTCCTGCCGATGCCGGCGGAGTCGTTGCGGGAGCAGGGCGCCCGCTGCATGGATTGCGGCATACCGTTCTGCCATACGGGCGTCCCCATGGGACGGGGCCCGGGCGCCTCGGGCTGCCCTCTGAACAACCTCATTCCGGACTGGAACGACCTGGTTTACCGGGACCACTGGAAAGAGGCCCTGGCGCAGTTGCACAGGACCAACAACTTTCCCGAGTTCACCGGCCGCGTGTGTCCGGCCCCCTGCGAGGGCTCCTGTGTCCTGGGCATCAACGACAATCCCGTCACCATCAAGACCATCGAGTGCTCCATCGTCGACCGGGGCTTCGAAGAGGGCTGGATCGTGCCCGAGCCGCCGCTTCAGCGCACCGGAAAGCGCGTGGCGGTCATCGGCTCCGGCCCCGCCGGCCTGGCCTGCGCGGCGCAGCTCAACCGCGCCGGCCACCAGGTGACGGTGTACGAACGGGCGGACCGCCCCGGCGGCCTCCTCATGTACGGCATTCCCAACATGAAGCTCGACAAGGAGAGGGTGGTCAGAAGGCGTCTCGACCAGATGGAGGCCGAGGGAGTCGAGTTCGTTACCGGCGTGGAAGCCGGCAAGGACCTCCCCGCCGACGACCTGCAGCGGGAGTTCGACGCGGTGGTGATCTGCACCGGCGCCACCAAGCCCAACGACTTCGTGCGCAACGCGCCCGGCCGCGAGCTCGATGGCATCCACTTCGCCATGGAGTTCCTCCATGCCAACACCAAGAGCCTGCTGGACTCGGGCCATGCCGACGGCAACTACATCTCCGCCAAGGACAAGCACACCATCGTGCTGGGCGGCGGCGACACCGGCACCGATTGCGTGGGAACCGCGTTGCGCCATGGATGCGCCAGCCTCCAGCAGTTCGACGTGATTCCCAAGCCGCCGCCGGAGCGGGCACCCAACAACCCGTGGCCCCAGTGGCCGGTGGTCTACAAGCTGGACTACGGCCAGGAAGAGGGCAAGGTGCTCTTCGGCGACGATCCCAGGCGCTACGACACCAACACGGTGAAGTTCATCGACGACGGACACGGCCGCATCAAGGCCCTGCAGACCATCGACCTCGACTGGAGCAAACCCGCCAACGGCGCCCCCTTCAGCCCGGTGGAAGGGAGCGAGAAGGACTGGCCGGCGGACCTGGTCCTCCTGGCCATGGGATTCTCCGGCCCCGAGGACGAGGTCCTCACCCAGCTCCAAGTCGAGCGCGACCCCCGCTCCAACGCCCAGGCCGAATACGGCAAGTACGCCACCAACGTCGAGAACGTGTTCGCCGCCGGCGACGCCCGCCGCGGCCAGAGCCTGGTGGTCTGGGCCATCCACGAAGGCCGCGGCGCCGCCCGGGAAGTGGACCGCTACCTCATGGGCAGCACGGACCTGCCTTGAGTCGCTCTTGACTTCGCTCGCTTGACGGTCATACCAGTGGTTCAGAGAGGGATCGTTGAGCAGGTTAGATCCGCCGCCGCGGTGCGGCAGATGGCGCGGCCGGAGAGGATGATCACGACCAGCGAGGTCCGGGAAGTCGTCGAGCGCGGTGAACTGATCGAGGACTATCCTGAAGATGCGCGGGGACATAGTTGCCTGTTACACGGCCGCGGAAACGGGCAGCGAGACATCCATGTGGTCTGCTCACCCAAAGAAGACTATCTCGCGGTCATCACAGCGTATATTCCTTCGCCGGATGAATGGGAAAGTGACTTGCGAACGAGGAAGAAATCATGAACTGCATTCACTGCAAGGGAGCGATGACGCGCTCGACCACATCCTTCCATATTGAGCGCAGCGGCTATCACCTGGCGCTCGATGCGGTACCGGCCTGGGTCTGCAGCCAGTGTGGCGAACCCTATCTCGACGAGCGAGAGGTCGACACCATCCAGGACACGATTCACACGCTGGATGAGCAGACGCGACGGCTTTCAGAGGGTGCCGCGTAGCGTCGCTCGGGAAGTGGAGCGCTACCCCATGGGTAGCACCGACTTGCGCTGACCGGTCCCGCAAATCAACCAGGTCAATTCCTGACTCTCGCCTCGCCGACTTGCATCGACCAACGGGCTTGCCGGTTGTCCGTGGCTCTGTGGTCTCAGAGGTCGACGCTGATCTTGTGCATTATTGGAGATATCTTGGAGAGGCCACGCAAAGGCTAACAGGTGTCACAGCAAGCGATCGACCATCGCGTTGTGCCCGTGTTCTTTCTGAAGCGGTGGGCTCGGAGGCTCAATGGAGCCGATAAAGTTACCGTGTTCACATGGCACGCAACGCCAGGGAAACTGACGGCATCTGAATTGATTCCCGAGAAGACAGGCTATGAACAGCACTTGTTATCGTTAACCCACCCGATAAGCGGTCGAACCGACCACGTCGAAGTCTGTACTATGCAACAGATCGATAGCGACGCTGCGAACGTGGTCACCAAGTTGCTTGATTCCACCCCGACCCTCTCTCCGCGCGAGTACTACATCCTCTGTGTCTTCATGGCTTCGCTCGTTCTCCGCGATCCGGACAACGTCGATCAAATCCGGCGAGTCGGGTCCGAGTCTATCCTTCACAGTCCCACCGAGGACCCCGAGGAGTATGACGCCCTGGCCGAGCCGGGTGATCCCGTTTCCTTGATTGAATTTGCCGAGGCGTTAGATCCCGGCCTTGCCAAAGACCTCGGGATTCGCCGGTTCCCTGCCGTGATCCGCGATTACGCCAACCACCTCCACCAGCCACAGTTTGCATCTCGCGGCGTGCTGGATTTCCGCGAGTACGGGCATTCGCTTGCCCTCTCGGACCGGCCCGTCATCTCTACGACTGAGTCCGGCATCACCAACTTCACCGATCCAGACTTCTTGGCTCTCCCACTCAATCCGCAGAAGGCCTTCGTGGCATTCAAATCACCCATCACCGCACGGTGTGTTCTCGCACAAGAGTTTCACCGTAACCGGAAGACGCTTCTCACGGTCATGAACCAATCTTCATGCGTCCAAGCGCGCGAGCGCGTGTTTGCTGATAGTCGCAGGCCGCAACGATTCGTAGCGAATCGTTTCAAACGGAGATACGCATAGGGGCGGGTCTTGAACCCGCCTTGCCTCGCTCGTACGTCAAGGAACTGAGCCGCCTGGCAGACGGTGGGGTCACGTCCATGCCAGCAGGAACACCCCGCCCACGATCAGAACGGCCCCCAAGCCGTCCTGAATCCTTACGATCTCGATTCCCTTGAGGGTGAAGTGCGCCAGCGCGAATGTGACCAGGGGCTGGATGTTCCAGATGGGGCCCACGATCACCGCCGGGGCGTGGACCACGGCCAGGAAGGTGAGGATGGTGCCGATGGCGTGGACGACGCCGGAGGCGGCGAAGTAGACGGCTGGAGCCAGCGGCACGCCGCGCCAGACGATGCGGATGCGCACCGTCTTGCCCAGCAGGCCGATGAACATCAGGCCGGTGACCTGGGTGATCACCGCGCCGACGATGGGGTCGCCGCCCTGCAGCACCCCGAGCCGCTTCAGGATCGGGCCCAGGCTGTAGAAGAGGAAGGACAGGGCGGCGTTGCCGAACCCTACCAGGGGCGCCCCGGGTTCGGTCTCGGATCCCTTGGTGTGCGTGATGAGGAGGATGCCGGCGACGATCACGATGACGCCGCCGAAGGTCCCCAGCGTGGCGCTTTCGCCGAGGAAGGTGACGCCGATCACGGCGGTGAGCAGCGGCGAGGCGTTCTTGATGGACTGCGCCCGGGAAGCGCCGATCTGGTCGATGGCTCTCAGCAGGAAGACGCGGCCGAAGAAGGCGCCGATAGCCCCCAGAATGACGAAGGTGACAAGGGCGGGAAGGGGAATCGGCAGTCCGCCGGCGCCCCAGCCGACCACCCAGACCACCAGCAGGAACGCCACCATGGCGAGTTGCTGGACGGTGACGGCGGCATCGACGTCGGAGTGGACCAGCCCGCGCTTCACCAGCGGCGGCACGAAACCCCACACGATGCCCCCGGCGATGGCGTAGATGATCCCGGTTTCCACCAGGGGCAGTGTGGTCAGACGCCCGCCTCGGGGTCAAACCCGGCGGGCGGGAGGTTGTTGAGACGATCTCCGGCAGGGGCGACCGGCCGGTCGCCCCTGCACCTCTGCGGTCACTTGGCGGGCAGCACCTTGATCTTGATCGTGTGCGCCATCTTCTTGCCGAAGGAGCGATGCAGGCCGTCGGCGAACTGCATGGTCAGCGTGTAGTCTCCCGGGGGGAGCTCGATGCTGGCTTCCGTCTGCCCCTTGCCGTAATGCAGGTGGGTCTTGTCCGTCGGGATCACCTTTCCGCCGCGCATCGGGCCCTGGTTGATGAGGATGTGGTGATGCCCGGTGCCCGCCACCACCCCGCCGGAAGCCTTTATGGTCATGCCCTCGACGCCCATCACGACCTTGAAGGGGCTCCGGACTTCCGCGCCGTCCTTCGGCTCGACGAAAAACGCCCGTTGCTCTTGTGCCGCCGCATGGCCGGCGAATGCCAGAAAGCCCAGCAATACCGCGGCGAAAAGCTGCCAGATTCCCGGTCTGTTCATATTGAAACTCCCTTCCGGTGAAGTGACGCCGACCGTATCAACCCTTGGTACGCTTCACAAGCTCAGGTCCCCGCGCGGCTACCGCGCGGCGTCCTCGCGGACGGCACGCCCGCCCGCATCCTGCGAAGGAAGCGAAACGCTACCAGGTCCTCGCGGCCGGCGCGTTTCTGGAACGGATTGGAGTAACTCCATGAACAATACGATGACCTACAAGGGCTATTCGGCCCGAATCGAGTATGACGACGGCGACGAGATCTTCTTCGGCAGGGTCGCCGGCATTCGCGATGGCGTAGGCTTCCACGCGGATACGGTCAGGGGCCTGCGAAAGGCTTTTCGTGAGGCCGTCGAGGACTACATCGAGACCTGCGCCAGGATCGGAAAGAAACCGCAAAAAGCGTTCTCCGGGCAAGTGATGTTCCGTGTGAGCCCCGAGGTTCACCGCAAGGCCGCGCTTGCCGCTGAACTGTCCGGAAAGAGTCTCAACCAATGGGCCGAAGAAGTGCTGGAGCGCGCCGCCGGCTAGTCGGGTTGCTTCGGTTCAGCGCTGTCAAAGTTGCTCCGTCAAATTGACTTACCATGTTTCATCGCCTAGGCTTCGCAAGACTTTGCATTGTTGAATCCTGACGTTCGAATCACCGTCACTCGATAGTCGCGAATCAAGATTGACAGACTCGGAACACCCGGTCAGGGAAAGGCATTTCCATGTCGGACATCAAGAAATCGGAGCAGCGCTGGCAGTCGGACGTCATCGTCGACCTCATGAAGCTCTACGACATCCCCTACGTCGCCCTGAACCCGGGGGCGAGCTACCGGGGTCTTCACGACTCCATGGTGAACTACGGCGAGAACGACCCGGAGATGCTGCTGTGCAACCACGAGAAGATCGCGGTGCAGATCGCCCATGGCTACGCCAAGGCGTCGGGCAAGCCCATGATTGCCATCGTTCATGACGTGGTGGGTCTCCTGCATGCGCCCATGGGTGTCTACTACGCCTACATCGACCGCTGCCCGGTGTTCGTCATCGGCGCCACCGGCCCCATGGACGAGAAGTACCGTCGCCCGTTCATCGACTGGATCCATACGGCGTTCGCCCAGGGCGACGCGGTGCGGAACTTCACCAAGTGGGACTATCAGCCCGGCAGCATCCACGGCGTGCCGGACTCCTTCGCCCGGGCCTACTCCATCATGATGAGCGAGCCCCAGGGCCCCATCTACATGTGCTACGACTCGGCGCTGCAGGAAACCCCGCTCACCGACGACATAACGATCCCGCCGGCGTCCGCGGTCAGGGTGCCGTCGCGCATCGCCCCGGAGCAGGCGGTGGTGGCCGAGGCCGCGGAGATGCTGGTGAAGGCGGACAATCCGTTGCTGCTCACCGAGTACGCCGCGCGCATGCCGGAGGGCTATGAGCCCACGGTGGAGCTGGCCGAAACGGTCGGGGCATCGGTCTTCGACGTCTGCAAGCGGCTGGGCTTCCCCAACCGCCATCCCTTGAGCATGAGCTTCAACCCGGACGCCTTCGCGGGCGTGGACCTGGTGATGGCGCTGGACGTGGTGGACTGGACACGGGGTTCTCACAAGCTCAACACCCAGACCCGCGAGATCACGGTGGTGACGACGCCGGACTGCAAATGGGTCGACGCCGGCTTCGCCGACATCGAGATCAGCAAGTGGGCCACCGACTACAACAAGCACAACAACTGGGACCTGCGGGTGATGGGGGACACGTCCATCACCATCCCGGCGCTCACCCAGGCGTGCGGCGCCCTCATCGACGCCGATGCGGCGCTGAAGGAGCGCGTCGCGGAGCGCAAGAAGGCGCTGGCGGACAAGCACGAGCAGCAGTGGTCCAAGTGGCAGAAGCAGGTGGAGTCGGAGATGGACCAGCGCCCCATGACCGAGTCCCGGCTGGCCTATGAGGTGTGGCAGGCGATCAAGGACGAGGACTGGGTGCTGACCGCGGGAACCCTCAAGGACTGGGTCCAGAAGATCTGGGACTTCGACCAGCCCTACCGGCACCCGGGCCGGGAGCTGGGCACCGGCACCCAGATCGGCATGTCCATCGGCGTGGCGCTGGCCCACAAGGGGCAGGGGAGGCTGGTGGTGGACCTCCAGCCCGACGGCGACCTCATGTTCGACCTGGGCGCGCTGTGGATGCCCATCAAGTACGACATCCCCATGCTGGTGGTCATGTACAACAACCGCGCCTACTACAACGACTGGGCGCACCAGATTCACATGGCCCACCAGCGCGGCACCGACCCCGACCGGGCCTACATCGGCATGGACCTGGAGGCGCCGCCGCCCGACTTCGCCCACATCGCCCGGGGCATGGGCTGGTACGCCGAAGGCCCCATCGAGGACCCCGCGGAGGTGGTGCCGGCGGTGCGCCGGGCCATCGAGCAGGTCAAGGCCGGCAAGCCGGCCCTGGTGGACCCCATCGTCTGGCGCCGGGATATCAACACCTGAGGGGATGACGGGGCTGCCCAGGACGGCATCCGGGACCACCGCTCCGTCATCCCGGGCTTGACCCGGGATCCAGGCGGGGTGGGGCGGGGAGCAGACACGCCTCCCCCCGGCCTCTGGACCCCGGGTCAAGCCCGGGGTGACGTCCGGGTCAAGCCCGGGGTGACGTCCGGGTCAAGCCCGGGGTGACGGGAGGCTGGCCGGTCTGAACGAGAGGAAAGCGACATGAGCAAAGCGGAAAAGATAGAAACGCCCGCCATCAAGAAATCGGACCGCAAGTGGCAGTCGGACATCATCGTCGACATGGTCAAGCGCTACGGGTTCGAGTACATCGCGCTCAATCCCGGCGCCAGCTACCGGGGGTTGCACGACTCGCTGGTGAACTACGGCGAGAACGACCCGCCGATGATGCTGTGCAACCACGAGAAGATCGCGGTGCAGATCGCCCACGGCTACGCCCGCGCCAGCGGCAAGCCGATGATCGCCATCGTGCATAACCTGGTGGGGCTGCTGCACGCGCCCATGGGCATCTACTACGCGTATCTGGATCGGGCGCCGATCTTCATCATGGGAGCCACCGGCCCCATGGAGGAGCCCAAGCGGCGCCCCTTCATCGACTGGATCCATTCGGCCAGCGTCCAGGGCGAGGCCATCCGCCACTACGTCAAGTGGGACTCCCAGCCCACCACCATCGACGCCGTGCCCGGGGCCTTCGCCCGGGCCTATGCGGTGATGATGAGCGGCAAGCAGGGGCCCATCTACATGTGCTACGACGCCGGCCTTCAGGAGGCGGCCCTGGACCACGACGTGGCCATGCCGCCGGAGGACAACGTGCAGGTGCCGGCGCAGGCCATGGCCGACCCCACGGCGCTGGAGAAGGCGGCGGACACCCTGGCCGCGGCCAAACGGCCGGTCATCGTGGCGGACTTCGCCGCCCGCCCGCCCCACGGCTGGGACCACGTGGTGGAGCTGGCCGAGACCCTGGGAGCAGCGGTGTGGGACTGCGACTCGCGCCTCAACTTCCCGAGCGAGCATCCGTTGAACCTGAGCATGGACAGCGAGGGCTGCTACAAGGACGCGGACGTGGTGCTGACGCTCGACATCGCGGACTTCGAGAAGCCCACCCACGTGCGCGACATCGCCACCCGCACGGTGGTGAGCATGGTGCCGGAAGACGCCACCTGGATCGACATCGGCTATACCGACACGGAGATCAGCAAGTGGGCCATGACCTACGCTCGGCCGTTCTACGCACACCAGCGCATGACCGCGGACCCCGTGACCGCGGCGCCGGCGTTGACGAAGCTCCTGAAGGAGCGCATCGCGGCAACGCCGGGCCGGGCCGGGCAGATCGCGAAGAGGACCGAAGAGGTCGGCAAGCGCCACGCCGAGATCCGGGCTGAATGGCTCAAACAGGCGAAGGAGGACCGCTGGGACGCGGTGCCCATGACCGTGCCGCGGCTCGCGCTGGAGGTGTGGGACGCCATCAAGGACGAGGACTGGGTGCTGACCTCCGGCACGCTGCACGACTGGGCGCGCCGGCTGTGGAACTTCGACAAGCCCTACCGCCACGGCGGCCGCGAGCTGGGCACCGGCACACAGATCGGCATCTCCCTGGGCGTGGCCCTGGCCCACCGGGGCAAGGGACGGCTGGTGGTGGACCTCCAGCCCGACGGCGACCTCATGTTCGACGCCGGCAGCCTCTGGATCGCCGCCAAGTACCAGATCCCCATGCTCATCGTGATGTACAACAACCGCGCCTACTACAACGACTGGAACCACCAGATCGTCATGGCCCGGAACCGCGGCACCGACCCGTCGCGGGCGCACATCGGCATGGACCTGTGCGGCCCGGACCCCGACTTCGCCACCCTGGCCCGCTCCATGGGCTGGTACGGCGAGGGCCCCATCGAGAACGCCGACGAGCTCAGGCCGGCCCTCGACCGCGCCATCGAGCAGGTCAAGCAGGGCAAACCGGCCTTGGTGGACACCATCACCCAGCGGCGCTGAGCGGGTCGGGGTTTCGTCGTCATCGCCCTCTCCGTACGGCCTGCGGTCCCGAAGCTCGCCTGGAATGCCGTATGAATACTACGACATAAGGGGCTACGAACGGCTCATCGTCCGCATCACCCTGGGCCTCGACCCCGATACCGCCACGGACGTGGAGCGCTACGGCGCCGCCTCCGTCCTGTGGAGTCTTTACAACCGCCTCCGGGAAGATCAGCGGGAAGTGTTCCTGGTGGGGCTGGGCAACGCGCTGGAGAAGAACGCCAGCCGCAAGGCGTTGTCCCAGATGGTGCTGTTCGCCTCCAACCCGGTGCTGGACGTGGACCACAGCATCGACATCCTGGGGGACTGGTTCATCAAGAACAAGAAGGCCGACCCGGGCCTTTACGAGGCCCTGGACGCCTACTGGCGCCGCCGTTTCAGCCGCGGATTCGATGAGGAGTAGGGCGGCGGGCGTGAGCCCGCCACCGGGTCGTTATTCGTCGAAGAAGGCCAGGGTGCGGATCTCGATGCTCTCCCGCGGCGGTGCGTCCTCCGCCGTGTTGGGGTGCTCGAAGGCGGAATGGGCGGAAAAACGCGCCCGGCCGTCCGTCTTCGAATCGTAGCACTTGAACACGATGGCCTCGTCCGGCTGCATTTCCGGGAAGTAGTAGAAGCGGTGGCCGGGGCTGTAGGTCAGGTGGTAGGTCTCGCCGAGCCGGTTGGGATGCGGCCGCACCGTCGGGATGAGGTCCTCGGTGGCGATGCTCTGGGCGTCGCACATGGCCAGGGGATCCCGCAGCACCGGGTTGAGCATGCCGCGCCACACCTGGACCACCGCGAAACGCTTCTTGAGCAGTTCCTCCGCCTCGTCCGGCAACAGGTCCCGCACCCGTTCCGGGCCGGACCACTCGGTGTAGTCGTTGTGCACGTTCTGGACCGGCGCCTTGGCGCCCTTTTCCTCGTACCCGGAGCGCAGGGTGTGGTCGAAGATCAGTACCCGGCAGGCTCCGGTGTTCTCCTTGATCAGCGCCTCCATCTCGGGATAGTAGACCGCCCGTATCTCGTCCTCGTCGAAGAAGTCGGTCATCTTCGTGGGCTGGGGCCGCAGGGCGAAGCCGTGGTGCTCGATGGAGAGCTCGGGATGTTGACGCCCGTTCCGGACCAGGGCCTGATGGGTCTCGTACGTCCGGTCCTTGTGCGGGTAGCCGAGGCTGGGCTTGTCGAACGTCGTGATGGGCCGGGGGCCCTTGTGGACCATGTAATTGAAGCTCGCTTCGACGGCGTCATCGAGAGTTTCCGCTACGGCTGTGGCCATGGTGATCTCCTTTGGATTCCGGTGGATTCCCGTGGGGGCGACCGCGGTCGCCCCTACCATCGGCAGGCTCCTAGCCCGCCAGCGCCCCCTGTTCCGCCCACGTGCGCTGGACCTCGCGGCTCGTGCTGATGAGCGCGAAGTGGGTGGCCATGTTCTTGAGCGAATAGCGCTGCAGCTCGGCGTCGTAGGCCGCCACGCAGTCCTCCAGCACCACGTTGTAGTAGCCCCGTGCGAACGCGTCCCGCACCGTGGCCTCGACGCATCCGTTGGTGGCGGCGCCGGTGAACAGCAGCGTCTTGATGCCAAGCCGCCCCAGGGTGGCGTCCATTTTAGGGTTGGTGAAGCCGCTGTGATGCCACTTCTTGATCCGGACGTCCTCCGGAGCGGGTGCGACGAAGTCGCAGACTTCCCATCCCGGGGTCCCAGGGACGGTGTACTTGGCGTTGGCCAGCCCCACCCGGGCGCGCCGCGCCAGGATCGGCCCGTTGTCGTGCTCGTTGTCGTTGGAGGTCTGGGTGTAGATGACCGGAACGCCCGCGGCCCGGGCCGCTTCCACCATCACCTTCAGGGGCTCGCGCATGGCCTCGACGAAGCTCAGGTCTCCCTTCATGCGCGCGCCGCCGGGGGCGCAGAAGTCGTTCTGCACGTCGATGACCACCAGGGCCGTGTGCCCGGGCTCGACCGTGTCCGGCAGCTCGGTCCACACCTCCTGCACCTGGGGCTCCCACATCTCTTCCTCGGGGTCGAACTCGTAGTCGGCGATCTCCCGGCTCTGGAAGATGGGCCGCCCGACCTCCTGGGCCACCTGCCGGTGCACCGGGTGGTCCACGTAGCGCTGGAGGGCCTCCGCGTCCTCGCAGATGGCCACCATGGCGTAGTCGTAGTCGCCGTCGCGGCGCAGGTTCGCCCCCATGGACCAGCTCAGCAGGTCCGGGATGGATTCCTTCATGGAGTTGTAGCCCGCGAGCATCCTGTCGATCTGATCGGGGGATGCCTCCGGCTTGAGCTTGACGAGAACGACGTGCTTGATCATGGCAAACCTCCGAACGGACCTGACGAAATCACGCGACGATCAAGACGGAGAATATCCGATGACCCCGTTGCAAGTCAATTTCGAGGCTGGATGTTTCGCAAA
Source organism: Candidatus Binatia bacterium (assembly GCA_951813575.1). Lineage (GTDB taxonomy): Bacteria > Desulfobacterota > Binatia > UBA9968 > JAJDTQ01 > JAJDTQ01. The sequence continues at coordinate 870,885 of OX638375.1, read as the reverse complement.
TCCAGTAAGTCAATCCAACCCATCCGCAGATGCATCAGGAGTCTTCCGCGCCCGGAGACCCTCCGTTCGCCACTGCTTCCAGAAAGCTGCGGAAGCTGGGACTGCGGCGGGCAATGATCTGTGGGTCCAGCGTTATGGCGATCGCTTCAGAGGTCCGTGCAGTGTAAACTCGGTCACCAAGCACATGTTTCAGGTGGCCCTTGGGGTTCTCGATTCTCGTCTGGCTTCGAGGTGTCGACATGTCCGGGCGCGTGCCCCAGGTAGTCTTTGAGGTTCGTGGCATCGGCGAAGTACCAGGCCTCGAGAGTCTGTTCCGCGTAGGCGTATTTGATCGTGGCCCTGACGTCGTCCGGGATGCGTCCGGGAAGCTGCTCTTGAAGAGGAGCAAGCACTTCGTTGGCGGTTTTCTTGTCCAGATCCACGAGAATGACAAATTTGTCCGGGGCCGACGAGCCCACGGATTCATGCCACGCTGCCTTTATGATTCGCTCTGCCATCGAAACGTTGAGCGCTCCATTACCCGGCGGTATACGGACCTCATCCACGGTTACACCTTGGTCCTGCAAGTGCAACACGGTCGCGTCCAGTTCCTGGTCACAACCCATTCTCCGCTGTTGCTCGACTTCCTGGACGATCCGAAAGCCATTCATGTCGTGCGACATAGCGAGCACAAAGGTACCACCGCGCGCATTCAGGAGATGCTCCACAAACGAGGACAAGGCAGTGGGGTGAACATAGTTCTCGGGTTCCTCGATACCCATCAAGTCCGCTTCCGGTTGTCCGAAGAGCGCCGTCATCAGTGCCAGCATCCGCAACGTCCCACTGGAAACTCCCATCTGGTGTACCGTGAACTGGAGCCCCGGCTCGGATTGCACGAAGTAGAACCGACCTTCGGACTCCCGCGGTTCGATTTCCGAAGGGAGCCCGACGATGGCCCGAGTCGCCGAACAGATACGCTTCACGACATCTGGCGATGAGGCTTGGAGAGTATAGAGCGTCTCGGCCAGGTTTCGACCATAGGGGTCGAAGCGTCCCGCATCCAGTCCGGTCCAATCGTGGCGAAGCAGGAACGGATTGGGGTCGAAGAACCCCCACCGGCTCACGAAATCTGCAATGTCACGGGCCGGAAAGGACGCGTCCGTGGCGGCGGCGGTGAGGGCACATGCCGTTGGGGCCTGCTTCAACGTGATCCGTCTGTTTTCCGTGCCCGACCACCACCAACCACCCCCCTTGTTGGAATCCAGCACCTGGCTTGGCGGAGAGTTGGCATACAGTTCCTCGATGCGTTCCTCGACATGAAACTCATACCCCACTCTACTTAGACGGACTGTCCACTCCCATGTCTTCCCGGCGTCTTCGAGCCTTACCGAAAGCCGTATTCTTTCTGCTTCCTGGCCCTTCCAGGCGAGATGTATGATCCCGCCGCGGGAGAATACCGGGGTACGGAAGTCACGCGCTTGTACCCCCTCGTGGAGAAAACGAAGCGCGTCGAGCACCGTGCTCTTGCCTGCCGCATTGGCGCCAATGAACAGATTGAGGTCGCTGAACTCAAGGCTCACGTCGAACAGGCTACGATAATGCTGAGCGTCTAGTCTCAGGAGCTTCATGCGCCAAGGCTACCTTCCAACGTGTCTACCGGTCAAGATTATGGCTCTGCTCGGGGTGGGCGGAAAAGGAGGCGCGTGTAATGATGGCGGGCCGCGACCGCGGCCGCTACACAACTCAGCTTCCGCCGAAGCCGACGGTGACCCTGCCGTCCTCGACGATGACCGGGATCTCCCGGCTGCCGTTGTTGAGGGCCATCATGCGCCGGAGGCCGTTCTCGTCGTCCAGCACGTTGATGTATTCGAAGGGAATGTTTCGGTCCGAGTAGTCCCGCCGGGCACTCGCGGTGTAGTCTCAGTGGTCGTGCCCGAAGATCGTTACGTTGTCCGGCATGGGTGGTCCTTTTCAGCGAAGTTACACCACATCTGTAGCGCCAAAAGCGTTGCTTGGCAACGATCGGAAGCGCCCAATGATGCACGAGACTATGTGTCAGGAGTGAGAGAGGGGTAGTCAATCGGGCCTTTCGGCCCGCCCGCCGAGGTGCTTCGCGAGAAACCCTTCCAGCTTGTATGCGAACTTCAGCGCGTTCAGGGGTTTGACGATACGATGCCCTTCATCGGGGAACACCACATACTCGACCGGTATCCCCTTCTCCCGGAGCTTGGCGACGAACCGGTCCGACAGCCCTTGGGGACTCGCGTATCCCTGGCGCCTTGGACGATCAGCAACGGCCGTTCGACGCGTTCTGCGTATGTGATGGGTGAGCGCTCCATGAGATCCCTGTGTTCGTCGGGATCGTCCGGATTGCCGAAGAAATGGATCCACCAGGCCCGGTCCCGTTTGCTCCGAAAGAGGTTGACCTGCAAGGCCAGGTCGGATGGGCCCATCACACCGATGCCTGCCGCGAACTTCTGGGGTGTCCGGGTAAGAGCCACGAGCGCCGCATAGCCGCCGTAGCTGAAGCCGTAGATAGCGATTTTCTCCGGGTCCGCGTACCCCTCAGCAATAGCCCAGTCAACGGCATCCGCTAGGTCATTCTGTGAGGTGGTCCTGGTTTCATGGACAGGAAGGCGGCGGAGTTAAGGTGTATTCCGGATGATCGATCATGCCGCCAGGGTCCTGTTTAACACGTCCTGCTGTTCCGGTTGAGCCGGCAGAGAGGCAGGGGAGCTGCAGCGCTGTGCCGGCCTCTGCGTCAGCATTCCCTTTTCGTAGACCTCGGCCGGGGTGGAGCCCCCCAAGGCGGAGTGGGGGCGCGCCCGGTCATAGAAGGCGAACCACCGAGAGATCAGCCGCTGGGCCTGGAAGCCGTCAGAGATCTCGTGCAGGTAGACGGCCTCATACTTGAGGGAGCGCCACAGGCGCTCGATGAAGATGTTGTCCATGCAGCGGCCCCTGCCGTCCATGGAGATGGCGACGCCGGCGTCCTTGAGCACGGAGGTGAACTCCAGGCTGGTGAACTGGCTGCCCTGGTCGGTGTTGAAGATGTCGGGAGGGCCGTAGCGTTCCAGAGCCTCTGAGAGGGCCTCGACACAGAAGCGGGCATCGAGGGTGTTCGACAGTCTCCAGGAGAGCACCCGGCGGGTGGCCCAGTCCATGACCGCCACCAGGTACAGAAAGCCCTTCTGAACGGGGATGTACGTCAGGTCCGCGCACCACACGTGATTGGGCCTCTCGATGGCCAATCCCTTGAGCCGATAGGGGTAAACCCGGTGCTGGGGGTGCGGTCGGGTGGTCCGCGGCGCCTGGTAGATGGCCTGTAGCCCCATCAAGCGCATCAGACGCCGCACCCGGTGACGACCCACAAAGACGCCTTCCCGCCACAGATGGCGGGCCATCTGGCGGCTGCCGTAGAAGGGGTACTCCAGGAACAGCTTGTCGATCCGGCGCATCAACGCCAGATTCTCCGCGCTCTCGCCCTTGGGCCTGTGGTACACAGAGGATCGACTCACTCGAAGTAGCCGGCACTGTCGGCTCAAGCTGAGCTTAGGATGGCCGGGCTCGATCATCCCCCGGCGCTCCTCCCGGTTCACCACTTGAGCCCTTTGGCCAAAAAATCCCGCTCCACCGTCAGCTCCCCGATCTTCGCGTGCAGGTCCCGGATCTCCCCCTCGTGGTCCCCTCGTGCCCGCTCCGCCCCGTTCGTGAACACCTCCTTCATCCCCTCCACCGCCCGCTGCTTCCAGGTGCTCACTTGGTTCGGGTGGACCTTGTGCCGCGCCGCGATCTCCTGGATCGTCTTGTCCCCGCGCAGCGCCTCCAGCGCCACCTTCGCCTTGAAGTCTCCGCTGAACCGTCGTCGTGTGCTCATTGCGTATCCCTCCCTCAGTCGGTGGAATACACCTTAGCAACCTGTCCGATTTTCCGGGACCACCTCACACTACCAGACCGAACTGCCCACGGCCACCGCCTGCTTCATGGATGACTTCGAGGCCTGCATCGCGCACCTCCGAATGCCCATCACCCATCGCCGTGCGATCCGGACCACCAACCTCCTCGAGCGGCTGTTTGTGGAGGAACGCCGACGGCTCAAGATCATTCCCAACGCCTTCGGCGAAAAGCCCGTTCTCAAGCTCATGTTCGGCGCCATGATCCGTGCTGCCGAGCGCTGGAGGGCCATCAAGGTCTCTGATCTCGAGCGCCGCCAGATGCGCGCCGTCAGAGAGGACCTCGATCAGGAATTATCAGGCCCCTGACGGCCTCAACCCAACCGCGTCGGCCGATGCTTCCCCCACCAAATTATCCAGCACTTCTCGGACTTGACCTAAATCATTTGATGCGACGGGTAGTAGCGTCGGGCTGGCAGCAGTATCGCTGGCGGCGACCAGCGCTAAAACGCCCGGTTTGGGGTTCATTGTGGCCGAACTTGTGGTATGAAGGCGGGCTGAACGATTGGCCTCAGCCTTCGGCCATGCGGGGAAAATGAATGGTTGAACGTTTCAAGGAGCTCGGCACCATAACCTTCAGTCTCATCCTCTTCACGCTGCTTTGGGAGGTGTCGGTGAGGTTGTTGTCGGTCTCCGAGTTCCTGCTGCCCGCGCCGTCGGTGGTGGCCCTGACCATCTACGAAAAGTTCCTTCCCCTCATGCAGAACTGCCTCGTGACCTTCCGAGAAACCATCTACGGGTTCCTCATGGGGCTCGTGCTGGGGGTGATCTCGGCCATCATGATCGTCTACTCCCGGCTGCTTCAGAACCTTCTCTACCCGCTGATCCTCGTGGCCCAGATCGTTCCCAAGGTGGCCATCGCGCCGCTGCTGCTGATCTGGGTGGGTTACGGCGAGATGTCCAAGGTGCTCATCGCGTTCCTGGTCTCGTGGTTCCCCATCATCGTCACCACGGTCCAGGGCATGCGCATGGTGCAGCCCGAGATGCTGGACCTGGTCAGGTCGCTCCAGGCCTCGGACTGGCAGGTCTTCACCAAGGTCCGCCTCCCGAACGCGTTGCCGCACTTCTTCGGCGGCCTCAAGATCGCCATCACGCTGGCGGTCATCGGCGCTATCATCGGCGAGTTCGTGGGCGGCAACACCGGCCTCGGGTACCTGGTCATGGTCGCCAACTACGAGGTCAATACGCCGTTCATGTTCGCGGCCCTCGTCGTGCTGTCGGCCCTGGGCCTGGTCCTTTACGGTGTTCTGGTGCTGCTGGAAATGTGGCTGATCCCGTGGAGCATCGGCGACGATGAGCAGGAGATGACGGGCTTCGGCATGTAGCCGGCTCCAAGCGGACGGGGAGCATCCAACCGGATCACGGCGTATCGAGTTTGGAACGAAGTCGATGACGGAAACCGGGAAAGCCATCGAGGTCCGAAACCTCACCAAGGTGTATCCTTCCAAGGATGCCCCCATCGTCGCGTTGGAGGACGCCTCGTTCGAGGTCCACGAGCAGGAGTTCATATCGCTGGTCGGTCACAGCGGCTGCGGCAAGACCACCATCATGAAGATCATCGCCGGGCTGCTCGACAAGACCCGGGGCGAGGTGCTGGTGAACGGCGCGCGGGTGACCGGACCCAAGTCCAGCACCGGCATCGTGTTCCAGACCCCGGTGCTGTTTCAGTGGCGCACGGTCATCGACAACGTCCTGTTGCCGGTGGAGATCCTCGGCCTCTCCAAGGAGGAATACTATCCCAAGGCCCTGGAGTTGCTGGAGTTGACCGGACTCACGGAGTTCAAGGACAAGTACCCGCGGGAGCTGTCCGGCGGCATGCAGCAGCGCGCGTCCATCAGCCGGGCGCTGGTGCACGACCCCTCGCTGCTGTTGCTGGACGAGCCCTTCGGCGCCCTGGACGCCATGACCCGGGGCGAGATGAACATGGAGCTCCAGCGCATCTGGAGCGAAAAGAAAAAGACCAGCCTGCTGATCACCCACAGCATCCCGGAAGCGGTCTTCCTGGCGGATCGGGTCATGGTGATGACGCCCCGGCCGGGCCGGATCACCGACATCATCGACATCGGACTGCCGCGGCCGCGGACCCCGGAGATGCGGCTGTCGGCGGAGTTCACCGAATGTGTGAGGGCGGTGGGAAAGACCATCGGGCTGCAATATCTGTGATGAGGTCGTAAACAAAACTATAACTCTGGGAGGTACACGAAATGAAACGCATTACCATCGCGCTTGCGATTTTCCTGGTCTACCTGTTCGCCGTCGGCAGCGCATCGGCCGCGGACAAGGTCAAGTTCGCGCTGGACTGGATCCCCTACGGCAAGCACGCCATGTTCTATGCCAGCATCGACAAGGGGTTCTGGAAGGAAGCGGGCTTCGACGTGCAGATGACCCGGGGCTTCGGCTCCGGCGACACCGTGAAGCGCATCGCCTCGGGCACCGACGACTTCGGCTTCGCCTCCGTGGGCAACATGATCGCAGCCAAGTCGCGGGGCGCCGAGCTCAAGATGGTCGGCATGATCCACGACAAGACCCTGGAGACCGTGGCCACGCTGGTGGGAAACAAGATCACCAAGCCGTCCGACCTCGAAGGGAAGAAGATCGGCTCGCCCGAGGCCAATGCCTCGCGGGTCATCTTTCCGGCCTTCGCCAACATCAACAAGTTCGACAACAAGAAGGTCACCTGGGTCAACATGACGGTGCCGGCCACCACGCCGAGCCTCCTGGCCGGACGGGTGGACGCCATCCTGATTTTCTACACCGAGAAGCCGACGGTGGACGCGGCCTCCAAGAAGGTCGGCAAGAAGCCGCTGTACATGCTGTACGCCGACCACGGCATGGCCACGTACGGCAACGGCCTGCTCGTGCACGAGAAGACCCTCAAGGACAAGCCGGACCTGGTGAAACGCTTCCTGGCGGCCACCTACAAGGGCATCGCCTGGTCGGTGGAGAACCCGCAGGAGGCCGTGGACATCTTCATCAAGCACAACCCGGCCATCAGCCCGGACCTGGCGCGGAAGCACTTCGACATCGCGGTGGACTCGCTGCTGTCCGATCATGCCATGAAGGCGGGCATCGGCCACATGACCAAGGACCGCATGGTGTTCACCAACAATCTCATCACCACGCACATGAAGCTTCCGAAGAAGACCGCGGTGGAGGACGTCTATACCAACGACTTTCTGCCGAAGCTTCTGCCGAAGCGCGCCAAGTAGTTTCCAGCCAGGCCGGCCCTGCGGGCCGGAGGTAGTTGATCGACGAGACGGGTGGGAGTCCGCCGCGGATGCGGACTCCCACCGTCGCGCCTTTACGCCGTTCGTCGGAAGGGAATCGCAATGAGTGAGCAATACGTCAGCAACCAGGAGATCATCGTAGACGCGCGGCGCAACCTGCCCCAGCCCGTATGGGACTACCTGAGCGGCGGCAGCGAGTCGGAGACCACCATGCGCCGCAACCGGCTGGCCCTGGACTCGCTGGCCCTTCGTCCGCGGGTGCTGGTGGACGTCTCCGAGGTGGACACCTCCACCACCGTGCTCGGCCACAAGCTGCGCATTCCCGTCATGCTGGCTCCCATCGGATCGCTTCAGCAGATCACCCCGGAGGGCGCCGTGGCCTCCGCCAAGGCCGCCAACGAGTTCGGCACCGTCAACTTCGTCAGCTCCGTCACCCAGCCCACCCTCGAAGAGACGGCGGCGGCCACGCCCTCGGACAAGATCTTCCAGCTCTACATCCGCGGCGGCCTGGACTGGGTCGAGGAGATCCTGGGACGGGTCAAGCAGTCGGGCTACAAGGCCCTGTGCCTCACCGTGGACTCCGCCCACTACAGCAACCGGGAGCGGCAGTTGATGAACCGCTGGCTGCCCCCCAGCAAGCGGCGGGAGGCTGCCAACCAGGACCGGCTGTGGCAGGCCAAGCTCACTTGGGAGACCATGGACGCCATCAAGGAGATCGGCGGGATGCCCTTCCTCCTCAAGGGCGTGGCCACCGCCGAGGACGCAACCATCGCCCTCAAGCACGGCGTGGACGTCATCTACATCTCCAACCACGGCGGCCGCCAGCTCGACCACGGGCAGGGCACCATGGACATGCTGCCGGAAGTCGCGGAGGCCGTGGGCGGCAAGGCCGAGATCATCATCGACGGCGGGTTCCTGAGAGGCACCGACGTGCTCAAGGCGGTGGCCCTGGGCGCCAAGGCCGTCACCATCGGCAAGCTCCAGGGATGGGCCCTGGGCGCCGGGGGTTACGAGGGCCTGGTGCGCGCCCTGCAACTCCTGGAGAACGAGATCGTCATCGCCATGGGCCTGCTGGGCGTCACCAGCATCGACCAGATCACTCCGGCCCACGTGTGCCAGGCGCCCGCGACTGCGCTGCCGACCGAGATGAGCACCTTCGTCAATCTGCCGCAGCGGCTGCTGTAGACTCGGGACTCCGGACCGCCATTGCGGGCTTCCGGGTGTCATCCCGGCCCCGGGTCAAGCCCGGGGTGACGTCGGGTCAAGCCCGGGGTGACGTCAGGTCAAGCCGGGGGTGACGCCGGGTCAAGGCCCGGGGTGACGCCGGGTCAGGCCCGGGGTGACGGGTGGTTGGGCCCGCGCAACAGCGAGCACGCCACCGCCGCCAGGGCGATGCCCGTGGTGACCAGGAAGGTGTCCTGAAGGGCCAGCACGAAGTGCGCCCGGTCGGCGGCCGCCGGCAGCGCGTCGGGATCGCCGGAGTGCATGCGGAAGGCCAGGGTCATGAGGAAGTTCCCCACGGTGATGCCGAAGACGTTGCCCAGGCCGAACATGGTGTAGAGGGTGCCGGTGGCCACGCCCCGGTGCTCCAACGGCACGGACGCTATCAGCGCCGTGTGGTTGGGCGGGAAAAAGAGCGCGCTGCCCAGTCCTCCCAGCGCCAGCACCATCGTCGGCAGCATCCAGTGCGAGCCCGCCTCGAAGAAGACGCCCAGGAGGGATCCCCCGGCGAACAGCACGGCGCCCGCGGTGGCGGGTATCTTCGGCCCCATCTTGTCCGAGAGGATGCCGGCCACCGGCGACAGCCCCGCGGTGAAGATCGGCGCGCTGAGGAACAGGATGCCCATGAACGAGGGGGTCAGCGTCAACACGTCCTGCAGGTAGAACGGCACCAGGTAGACGTGCAGGGTGTTGACGATGGAGATCAGCAGCATCGCTACGGTGCTGAAGGCGAACATCCGGATCCGGAAGAGCCCCAGGCTGAGGATGGGGCTCGGGGCCCGGCTTTCGCGCCACAGGAACCCGGCAGCCAATGCCGCGACTGCCGTAACCGCGCCGGCACGCCAGACCGGAGCGAGGGCTTCCATGACCTGGCGGTCGAGGATCGCCATCAACGCCAGGGTGACGGCCACCAGCAGCCCGGCGCCGAGATAGTCGATGGCCGGGCGTCCGTTGCCGGAGCGTGCGGTCGCGTCGCTCCCCCGGCGCCGCCGGAAGCCCAACCCCAGGGCGGTGGCGACGGCTCCCAGGGGGACCAGGAAGAAGAAGACGCCGCGCCAGTGGATGTACTGGATGATGAACCCGCCCAGGCCCGGGCCGATCAGAAAGCCGCCGTGGTGCGCCGTGGTCATGTATCCCTGCACGCGTCCCCTGGACTCCTCGGTGGACGCGTCCATGGCCAGGGCGCGGCCCTGGGCCTGCATCATGGCGGCGCCGACGCCCTGGAGAACGCGGTAGACGATGAGCTGCAGGATGTCGCCGGAGAGGCCGCACAACAGCGAGCTTGCGGTGAACAGCACGATGCCCCAGATGTAGACGGTCTGGCGTCCATACACGTCTCCCACGCGCCCGAAGACCAGGGACAGCGAAGCGGTGGCCAACTGGAAGGAGATCAGCGCCCACGAGATGCCCACCATGTCGGTCTGCAGGCCGGCGGCCACGGTGGGCAGCGAGATGGCGAAGATGCGGCTGGCGGTCCCGGTCGTGAAGGTGACGAGCAGGGCGGTGGCCAGGAGCAGGGCGTTGCCGCGGGGTGTCATCTTGAATCGTGGGCGAGTGGTGAAGTAAGAAACAAGACACAGTAGCTAGCAGATCGAGGGATGGGGCGCGAGGAGCGGGGCGCGGCCGCCTCGCGGGATCCTTGTGTCACCCCTCTCTCCGAGAGAACCGGAATGAGTCGAAAAATTCTGCCCGCGGGCTGGACCGTTCTTGTGGCGATGGCTGCGTTGGCGCTGTTCGCCTCGGCGGGCTTCGGCCAGACGCCTCCCGGAGCGTCGGACCCGGCGGCGCTCCCGCGGGCTGACCGGCCGGCTGAAGAACCGCCTGCACGCCAGGAGGCCCAGTCCGCCGGGGAGCCGCAAGCCGCGCCGGATCATTCCCCCACGCTGACGCCTCCCGCCGCCGCACCCGCCCCGCGTCCCGTGCCGGACGTTGCCGTAAGCATCGATTTCGAGGAAGAGGTGCTCGACGATCGTCTCGCGATCCTCGAGAGGCGCCTGACCGAGACCCTGTCACGGGTCGAGAGCCTGCTCATGACCCTGGAGATCGATGTGCTGAAGGTGCAGAAGGACACCCTGGCGCGTCGCCGGCAGCTGGCGAGCGTGGGCAGGGAGCTTGCCGAGCAGGAACGCCTCACGGCCCAGGATATCCGCAACAAGGAACGTCTCGTCGACCTGGTGGAGCGCTACGGCGCGGGGGACTGGGTGGCCCGTCACATCAAGGTGGAGCTCGAGAAATTCCGTCATCGGGCGCAACGGAGTCCCGCGCTGTCCGCCGATCAAGAGCCTTTGGGCCGGCGGCTTCGAGAGTACCGGCAGACACTGTTCGAGCTGGGCACGCTGCTGTTCCGGGTGGATGCCGAAGCCAGGGATTACGCGCGGGCGCTGGCGGCGGAAGGGCAGCCGTCGCCGGCCGTGAGATCCCGTCTCGACAGCCTCATCGAGGACCGCAAGGAGGCATTGCAGGCGCAGGAGCGCGTCCTCTCCGAGTTGGCGGACCGCGCCGCCCGCTTGTTGGATCTCAAGCGCCGGCGGGAAGATCAGTTGCAGAGCCTGTACACGCTGGTCCTGGACCGGATGCTGTGGCTGCGGAACCGCGAGCCCCTGGGGCTGTTCCCGCCCAACTGGGCGCTCTTCGGCCAGGCGGTGGACGGCGGCGTCGGCCTGCTGACGCGTGTCTACGGGTGGCTTCTCCGGGAACGGCAGATGGCCGAGATCCGGTTCTCCGGCTCGTCCTGGCCGTGGGCCGCGGCCGTGCTGGTTCTCGGCCTGATGCCGTGGCTGGCCGTGAGAGCAAGCCGGTTCCTCCGGGGGCGGCTCACCCGCCACCGGGCCCGCGGGCTCGAGGTGCCGGCGCATCGCGTGGCGTTGCTGCTGGCCGTCCACGCCGCGGTGTGGCCGGTCTACATCGTCCTCGCCGTCCTGGCCCTGCCGCAGTTGGGGTTGTCCCAGAACGACTCCCTCGGTCCGGCCCTGGCCGGGGCCCTGCAGCTCGCCGCGCTGGTCTTGTGGGCGGGACTCTTCGGCGAGGCGGTCTTCCGTCCGGACGGCCATGGCGAGCGTCGTTGGGGGTTGGCCCCGGAAGCCGGCCGATGGCTTCGGGGGGCGGTCCTGGCGGTATGCGTCGCCGCGTTCGTGCTGCTGATACCCCGTTACGTGCTGCTGAACGCTCCCGGAGACGACGTGGGGGCGAGCCTCGCGCTGGCGCGGCTCCTGATGATCGCCTTCGCCCTGTTGGTGCTGGCGCTGGCGGCGGTCGGATGCAGCCGGAGGAGCGCGGTCATGGCGGCGGCCCTCCGCGTCAGCCGTTCGCAGGAGGGCTTCCTGTGGTCGGTGTGGCCCCTGGCGCATCTCTTGGTGGCGGCGGTGCTCGTCGGCGTCATCGCCCTGAATCTCGCCGGATACCAGTACGCGTCGCAGTTCGTCTGGCAGAGGATCATGGGGACCGGGCTCCTGGCGCTGGCGGTGCTGCTGGTCTCTTTCTACGTGAAGGGCGCGGTCCGCGCGGTCTGGGAAAAGGCCGCGGTGAGGCTGGGCGCCCCGGAAGCAGGGAAGGAGGCGGCCGGCGGCGGGCGCAACGGCCTGTTGCGGGCGCTGGTGGACCTGCCGCTGTGGCTCCTGGCCGCGGCCGTGGTGCTGGAGATATGGGGCGTCTCGGTGGCGGAGTTTCTCGGCACCCCCGCGGGCGCCACGGTGCTGGTGAGGGGGGCGCTGATCGTGTTGGTGGTGGCGGCCGGTCTGGCCCTGGTGCGGCTCAGCAACGTCACCGTCCAGTCGCTCCTGCGCCCCAGGGTCCTGGACCGGGTAGGCAGCCAGGAGGCCGGCAGAAAGCTTCAGACCCTTGCGCCCTTGGCCCAGACGGCCGTCAAGCTGGTGGTGTTCCTGCTGGGCCTCCTCCTGATCCTGCAACTTGCCGGCATCGAGGTCGGTCCGCTGCTGGCGGGCATCGGGATATTCGGTTTGGCGGTGGGTTTCGCCGCCCAGTCGCTGATCAAGGACATCATCAACGGCCTCTTCATCCTCACCGAGGGCAGCGTGGGCGCCGGCGACGTGGTGGACGTCGGCGGAGTCACCGGCACGGTGGAGAAGGTCACCCTGCGGTCCGTGCGCATCCGCGACCTGAGCGGCAACGTGCACTTCGTGCCCAACAGCACCATCGAGCACGTGGAGAACATGACCAAGGACTACTCCCGCTACCTGATGGACGTGGGAGTGGGGTACCGCGAGGACACCGACGAGGTGGTGGCGGTGATGAAGGAAGTGGACGAGTCCATGCGCCAGGACCCGCAGTATCGCCGGGACATGCTGGAACCCATCGAGATCATGGGCGTGGACCGGTTCGAGGATTCCGCGGTGATCGTGCGCGCGCGGCTCAAGACCCGGCCGGTCCAGCAGTGGCGGATCGGCCGCGAGTACAACCGGCGTCTCAAGAAAGCGTTCGACGAGCGCAACATCGAGATACCCTTCCCGCACCGCACCGTCTACTGGGGCGAGACCAAGCAGGGACAGCCGCCGCTGCAGGTGGAGACCCGTCGCGGCGAGGTTGTGACAGAGGCCGGCGCAACGGACGCGCCGGAAACGGAGAACAAGGAGGAGACCCTTGGCACGCAGCAGCGCAAGACTGAGCCTTGAACAGGCAACGATCATCGTCGACGAGACCCTGGCCCAGGCCCGCAAGCTGGAACTCAGGCCCATGTGCGTGGCCGTGCTCGACGACGGCGGCCATCTCAAGGCCCTGAAGCGCGAGGACGGCGCCAGCATCCTGCGCCCCCAGGTCGCCATCGGCAAGGCCTGGGGCTCCCTGGGCATGGGCGGCTCCAGCCGCTCCATCGCCGACCGCCTCAACGAGCGCCCGACCTTCCTCGCCGCCCTCACCGCACTGGCCGACGGCAAGGTCGTTCCCGCCGCCGGCGGCCTGCTGATCCGCGACGGCGACGACGTGGTGGGGGCCGTGGGCGTGAGCGGCGGCAGCTCCGACGAGGACGAAGACATCGCCAGGGTGGGGGTCGCGGCAGCGGGGTTGGACTGCTTCGACTGATCCTGACGCGGGACTGTCCACGGGGTTATGCTCATCAGAGAGGCGCACGCGGTCGACGCCGCCGCCATCGCAAGAGTCCATGTCGATAGCTGGCGCACTACCTACGCTGGAATTCTGCCGTCCGATTTCCTGGCATCGCTTTCATACGTGGAGAGGGAACAGTTCTGGAGCAGAGCTCTGTCCGCCCCAAGCAGAAGCAGCTTCATTTGCGTAGCGGAAGACGAAGAGGGCCGCATCGTCGGATTCTCATCAGGCGGCCCGGAGCGTGGTGGAGACCTCGCCTACAAGGGCGAGTTGTACGCGATCTATGTCTTGGCGCAATGCCAGCGTCGGGGCATCGGCAGCCGTCTCACCGCGGCTGTCGTCCGACGGCTTGTGGAGCAAGACATTGATTCCATGCTGCTATGGGTCTTGGCGGACAACCCTTCACGCGGGTTCTACGAAACCCTGGGTGCGCGGCGGATAGGAGAAAAGGCCGTCGACGTTGGAGGAATCGAAGTGACCGAGGTCGCCTATGGTTGGTCGAGCCTTCAGCAATTGACGAACCTGGGAGCATAGGAAGGACCAACCATGCGAGCGGTGGTGCTGACGGGCCATGGCGGCCTCGACCGGCTGAGCTTTCGGGAAGACTGGCCGAAGCCCTGTCCGGGACCCGGTCAGGCCCTCATCCGGGTCGGTGCCTGCGGGTTGAACAACACCGACGTCAATACCCGCACGGCGTGGTACTCTGCCGGCGTCTCCGATGGCACCACGGGCGAGTCATTCGAGGAGGCGGATGATGCCGATGCGACCTGGGGCAGCCAGCCCATCACCTTTCCCCGCATTCAGGGCGCGGACGTTTGCGGACGGGTGGTTGCCCTTGGCACCGGTTGCGACGCCGCGCTCCTGGACAGGCGAGTGCTGGTGGACCCTTGGCTGCGCGACTGGAATGACCCGCTCGACCGAGAGAAGTGTGGTTACTTCGGCTCCGAGTGCGACGGCGGTTTCGCCGACTACACGGTGGCCGACGTCCGGAACATCCATGCGATAGACAGCGATCTCTCGGATGCCGAGCTGGCGACCTTTGCCACGTCCTACCTGACCGCGGAGTACATGCTGAACCGTGCCGGGGTAGGGGAGGATGACCGCGTCCTGATCTCCGGCGCCTCCGGCGGCGTCGGCTCCGCCCTCATCCAGCTCGCCCGGCGCCGGGGTGCCGAGACCGTCGCGCTCTGCGGCGAAGACAAGGCCCAACCGGTCAAGGCCCTGGGCGCCGACCATGTGCTGCCGCGCGCCCCCGAAGACCTGAAGGCGGCCCTCAGGACGGCCACCGGCGCCGACGAGGTGACCGTGGTGGCGGACGTGGTGGGCGGTCCACTCTGGCACCGGTTGATCTCGGTTCTGAGCCGTGGCGGCCGTTATAGCTGCGCCGGCGCCATCGCCGGCCCCGTGGTCCGGTTCGACCTGAGGGAGTTCTACCTGCGGGATCTCGTCTTCACTGGCGCCACCGTACCTCCACCTGGTGTCTTCGCGGACCTCGTGGACTACATCGAGCACGGCGAGATCAAGCCCGCGTTGGCGGCGACCTACCCCTTGCGCGAACTGGTCGCCGCTCAGCAGGCGTTCATCGCCAAGCGCCATGTGGGCAATATCGTGGTGACGATGGCGGGTGATTCCTGAGACACTGACTGTCGGAAGCAGTCTCCGCCAGGTTCGGATGGATCTTGTGCCGCGTGGCGATCTCCTGGATCGTCTTGTCCCCGCGCAGTGCCTCCAGGGCAACCTTCACCTTGAAGTCCCCGCTGAACCGTCGTCGTGTGCTCATCGCGTATCCCTCCCTCGGTCGGTGGAATACACCTTGGCAACCTGTCCGATTTTCCGGGACCACCTCACCCGTCACGTGCTAGCCTACGCACGTTTGCGATGCGTCCGCATTCCTTGTATTGTTACAAGGTAACAAAGGGAGGTGCTGAATGCCTGTTATCCGTATCTCGAACGAAACGATGGAGCGGCTTAAGAAGTGGGCTGAACCACTGGAAGATACAACGGAGTCGGCCTTCGTCAAGGTACTCAACGCCGCGGAACAGACTTTGCGGGCACCGCGTAGTACTCCTGTTCCACCGAAGTCCGAAACTGTCCAGCGGTCTTCCCGCGGGAGGTCCGAAGACAAGTTGCCCGAGAAGGAGTTCCGGCGACCGCTGATGGAGGTGCTGTATGAGTTGGGTGGCGGTGCGCCAGTGGGCGAATTGCGTCCAACCCTGAAGGAGCGCCTTGAACCTCGCTTACGGTCCGGTGACTACCAGACCGTATCAACCGGCGATCCGAGATGGTGGAACGCCGCTTGCTGGGCGAGGAACGTTTTGAAGAAGGATGGGTATCTCCGGGACGATTCACCACGGGGTCGCTGGGAGCTGTCTGAAAGGGGACTACGGGAAGTTGAAGCTTGGCTGTCCAAGGAACCGGCGAAGTTCATCGAACATCTGCTGGCCATGCCCGAGGTGGGCGAAGACAGCGATTTCGACCGTCCGCGAACCGGCCCGCGCCGTGTTGAGCTATGAGCTATCTCATCGACACAAATGTGATCTCCGAACTTCGAAAGCGCCAGCGAGCCAATCCTCTCGTCGTCGATTGGTTCCGGAACCACGAGCCACGGGAAATTTTCCTGAGTGTCCTGACGTTGGGCGAATTGCGGCACGGCATCGAACGCGTCCGTCGTCGAGACCCGAAGGCAGCCATTGCCTTGGGCCGCTGGATGGATGATATCCTCCGCAGTTTCACGGACCGCATCCTGGAGGTGGATCGAGCGGTAGCGGACCGTTGGGGTCGTCTCGGCATCCCTGACCCAGTGCCCGATGTCGATGGGCTGATCGCCGCCACTGCTTTGGAAAACGATCTCGTCGTAGTGACGCGCAACGTGAAGCACATTGCCCCGACGGGTGCTCGGTACTTTAACCCCTTCGAGGGGCACGCGACCCCTTGAGCCGCGATGTCCGGATGAGTCCTCGATGAACCGGTGCCAAACCGGGACGGAGCTCCTCAAACTTGGCTCGCGGGGAGACTCGCTTGCGCTGACACCCCACCCCGACCCTGGACGCTCGGAACGCGATTGGCTATATTGAGTGACTCACCAAACAGAGTCAGAGAATGAGTTCACCATACATTTCAGGGAGGCATCGCTATGGCTGACAACGGAAAAGAGAAATGGCAGGAGCCCACGGGCGAGATGCAGAAGGCGGGCTACGGGAAGTTTCTTCGGCCCAACACCCCTTACGATTCTTTCATGGAAGAGCAGGAGATCCCCATCTATCGGGACATCGGCGTGGAGAAGGTCCAGAACCTGCCCAGGAAGATGTGGAAGCGTCTGGGCGGAAACGCCAGCTTTATCCAGCTCCTGGGGACGGAGGGTCTCTGGGGTTCCTATGTCGTCGAGGTTCCCGGGGCCGGGGCACTGAACGCCGAGAAGCACCTGTACGAGGAGCAGTACTTCGTGGTCGAGGGTCGCGGCACCACGGAGGTCTGGGCGGAAGGCAGTGACAAGAAGCACACCTTCGAGTGGCAGCAGGGTTCGCTGTTCGCCATCCCGATGAACGCCACGCACCGGATCGTCAACGCCACCTCCAGCCCGGCGCTGCTGCTGGCGGGCACCACCGCCCCCAACATCATGAACCTGTTCAACAACACGGACTTCATCTTCAACTGTCCCTACACGTTCACCGACCGCTACAAGGAGACCGCGGACTACTACAAGCCCAATGAGGAGATCGAGCCGGATCCGGTGCGTGGGCTGGCCATGCGCCAGACCAACATCATCCCGGACATCGTCACCTGCGAGCTGCCGCTGGACAACCGCCGCTCCCCCGGCTACCGGCGCATCGAGCCGCACATGGTGGGCAACAGCTTCTACCTGTGGATCGGCCAGCACGAGACCGGCCGGTACTCCAAGGCCCACGCCCACGGCTCCGCCGCGGTGCTCATCTGCGTCAAGGGCAAGGGCTACACCTACACCTGGCCCTCCACCCTGGGTCCCACGCCGTGGAAGGACGGCAAGGCGGAAGGGGTGCGGCGGCAGGACTACGAGCCCGTCGGCATGGTGAGCGCGGCCCCCATGGGCGGCAACTGGTTCCATGCCCACTTCGGCGTGAGCTCGGAGCCGTTGCGCCTGTCCGCGTGGTTCGGCCCCAACGCCCCCGGACGCGAGCGCGGCCGGCCGGGCGAGAAGGCCATCGACTACGGCGCCATCGAGATCAAGGACGGCGGCACCGCCATCGCCTACCGGGACGAGGATCCGTTCCTGCGCAAGGAGTTCGAAGAGACTCTGGGCAAGGAGGGGATGAAGTCCAAGATGCCTGCCGAGATCTACAAGCCGGAAGCCTAGGTACTACTCGTGGCGGACGCAGGATCGCTCGGTTTCACCGGTTCCGGCAGACACATCGTTGACGAAGACGAGATCAAGCTCACCAGCGTGGGCGTGGACATCGGTTCGTCCACCTCCCACCTGGTGTTCTCGCGCCTCGAGCTGAGCCAGGAAGGCACCCGCTACGTCGTCAAGAAGCGGACGGTGCTGAGCGAATCGGAGATTCTGCTCACCCCCTACACCGACGATCTGACCATCGACGTGGAGCGCCTGGGGCACTTCATCAACGAACAGTACGGGCATGCGCAACTCAAGCGGGAGGACGTCGACACCGGCGCCTTGATCCTGACCGGAGTGGCGGTGCGGCGGCGCAACTCCCGCGCCATCGCGGATCTGTTCGCCGAGGAGGCCGGGCGGTTCGTCTCGGTAACCGCGGGGGATGGGCTCGAGACCACCATGGCGGCCCACGGCTCCGGGGCAGTGGCCCGCTCCGGCCGGGAAGACGCGGTGGTGCTGAACATCGACGTGGGCGGCGGCACCAGCAAGATCGCGGTGTGCGCGGGCGGTCGGGTGCGCGAGGTCACCGCCATCGACGTGGGCGCGCGGCTCCTGGCCATGGACGGAGGCAATGCGGTGGTGCGGGTGGAAGAGGCCGGCCGGCGCCACGGCGGCAAGGTGGGCGTCGAGCTGGAGCTGGGCCAGCTCATGAACGAGGACACCCTTCAGGCCATCGCTTCGGAGATGGCGGACCGCCTGTTCGAGGTGGTCAACCAGCAGGACCTCACCGAGGAGACCCGCGATCTGCTGCGGCTGCCGCCGCTTTCGTACCGGGGCAAGATCGACGCGGTTACTTTCTCGGGCGGCGTCTCCGAGTTCATCTACGGCCACGCCGGCAACGGCTTCGGCGACATGGGCGCGATGCTGGGCCGGGAGATCCGCCAGCGGGTGGAAGGCTTGGGAGTTCCGATTCTGGAGCCCTCGGCGCGCATCCGCGCCACCGTCATCGGCGCGTCCCAGTACACCATCCAGGTCAGCGGCAGCACCATCTTCATCTCGCCGCCGGACGCGGTGCCGGTCCGGAACGTGCCGGTGATCAGCGTCGACTTCGAGTGGGACGACGACATCGATCCGGCCAAGATCATCGGCGCCATCGACAATGCGCTCCGGCGCCTCGACCTGCAGGCAGGCCGCCAGCCGGTGGCGCTGGCGTTCCACTGGGAGGGGTCCGCCACCTTTGCGCGTCTGCAGGGCTTCTGCGGGGCGGTGGTGGAGGGTCTCAAGCCGGTGCTGGACAAGGGGCACCCGCTCATCCTGGTCAACGACGGTGACATCGGCGGCATCCTGGGGCTCCACTTCAAGGAAGAGATGAAGCTCGACAAGCCTATCATCTCGGTGGACGGCATCGTGTTGCAGGAGTTCGACTACATCGACGTCGGCGCCCTGATCCCCTCTTCCGGGGCGGTGCCCGTAGTCATTAAATCCCTCGTGTTTCCCAGCGCGGAGCAGAACGCGGCCATCCGGCAGTAGGCGGGCCCACAAGGGCTTGTGTCGGGCCTACGTTGGGAGTAGAGGACGAGCCATGCAGGCGCGAGAAATCCAGGCGGTTCCACCCGATCCCTACCGGGCGTGGTTCGAGTGCATCGCCGGCTGTCCGGGGCGTTACAGCCTCAAGGAGATCATCTACGCATGCCCGAAATGCGGCAATCTCCTGGAGGTGCGCCATGACCTGGATCTCCTCCGCAAGAAGTCGCCCGCATACTGGAAGGATCTCTTCGACCGGCGCCTGATGGGCAACCATTGGCCCTACGGCAGCTCCGTCTGGGGCAAGCGCGAGATGGTCTGCCCCGACGTGGAAGACGCCAACGTGGTGTCGACCCTGGAGGGCGGCAGCAACCTCTTCTGGGCCGAGCGGCTGGGCAAGGAGATCGGCCTGCCCGAGCTCTGGGTCAAGCTGTGCGGCAACAGCCATACCGGCTCCTTCAAGGACCTGGGCATGACCGTGCTGGTGTCCATGGTGCGCCAGATGATCTCGGAAGGGGTGGAGATTCCTGCCGTGGCATGCGCGTCCACCGGCGACACCTCCGCGGCCCTGGCGGCCTACTGCGCGGTGGCGGACATCCGCGCCGTCGTGTTCCTGCCCAGGAACAAGGTTTCCACGGCGCAACTCATCCAGCCCATCGCCCACGGCGCCGTCACCCTGGCCATCGACACCGACTTCGACGGCTGCATGGAGCTGGTGCGGGAGTTCTGCACCCGTCACAACATCTACCTCGCCAACTCCATGAACTCGCTCCGGGTGGAGGGCCAGAAGACCGTGAGCATGGAGCTGGCGCAGCAGTTCGACTGGCAGGTGCCGGACTGGGTGGTCATCCCCGGGGGCAACCTGGGCAACGTCAGCGCCCTGGGCAAGGGGTTCAAGCTGATGCACGACCTGGGCATGATCTCCAAGCTGCCGCGCATCGCCTGCGCCCAGGCCGAGCGGGCCAACCCGCTCTATCTCAGCTATCTCAAGGGCTTCGACGAGTTCGAGCCGGTGCAGGCCCAGCCGACCCTGGCCAGCGCCATCCAGATCGGCAATCCGGTGAGCATCGAGAAGGCCATCCGCACGCTCCAGTACTTCGGCGGCGTGGTGGAGCAGGCCAGCGAGGACGAGCTGGCCGACGCCGTCGCCCGCGCCGACCGCACCGGCCTGTTCAACTGCCCGCATACCGGCGTGGCCCTGGCCGCGCTGTTCAAGCTGGTGGACCAGGGTGTCATCAAAGCGCATGACCGCGTGGTGGTCATCTCCACCGCCAACGGCCTCAAGTTCCCGGAGTTCAAGATCAAGTACCACGAGGGGAACCTCGGGGAAGTGGCGTCCCGCCACCCCAACACCCCCATCGACGTGCCCGCCGACTACGACAAGGTCCGCGACGCGGTGTTCCGCGCCATCGAGGAGTCCTCCTGCCCCTGATACCTTCTTCTCCATGATCAGGATCTCCCAGGCTTAGTTGTTGGGCCATCCTTAATTGAATCGGTTGATCAATAAAGTGTGCGCCTGATAGTGTGAGTTTGGGACTTAAGCATGAGAAATCAAGGGTTGTTTGCAACTGGGTCCGCCATTGTGAAGATCGTTGCAATCGCATGTAGCCTGCCCGCTTGTACAGTAATTCATTTGGGTCCTGATGCTAGCCGCCGGGTCGTGGGCCTAGCCGACGTGCAGGTGAGTTCGGCAGGCAAATCAAGCGGTTTGACGGGAAATGTCGTAACCGTACGAGCCGTTGGGCTAACGCTGAATACTGTGCACACAAATCCAGAACTGGCGATAGGCTACTACGAAGGGATACTCGGGTTGCTGCGTGATTTTGGGCCAAGTTCGGCGTCGAAACAACTGCCCTTATACACCCGGCAAGGGTCAGCCGTGATCGAGCGGGGCTATGCGATCGAGCGTGAGCTTCCTGCGAACGGCAAAGGGTTTCTCGGTTTAGTCGATGTAACAGTCCTACGGACCAACGCCGCGACCCCACACGTTGGCGTACTCGGTAACTCTAAGTTATTCGGTTTGGGTTTTGCACAGCAACCACAGGGTATAGAACTCATCGTCGGCTATTCTCGTTCGATGCTGCTTACGATAGAGCGCAACGCCGTTGTGATCCTTGGACGTATTGGAAACGACTAGCCATGGCCAAGTCGGTGTTGTTCTGTTCCCGGATACGCAGTGCTTCCACTCGTGCAAATCGGACCAGCTATCCTGAGACTTGGTTGATGGAGACCATGGGAAAGGTGAATCGGCTATGAATTCAAGACTCCTGCCTGTTTTGGTAGTGGCCATGGTCATATTAGCCGGATGTGGCGGCGACCCGAACCGCGTGCTCTTCCTGACTAGGACACAGATTGGCATTGATGCCGACTCGAAGTCGCAGAGCGCGAATATTGGTTACGAACGCTACGAAGGTTACGTTGGACCCGGCTATGAGAATGGTGGTGTGCCGCCAGTGATCGCGCGGCTGGAATCAAACTTGTCGATCATCGATCCGAAGGTCAGCCAAGTCTATGCCACTGGGGACGCAGCTCGTCTAGTCTCAGGCAGAACTGCGAAATGGAGCGAAAAGCCTCTGAACGGACAACGTCAGATCATGTTCTTCGGAACGGGCACCAATTTCGGGCTGAAGGCGACCTTCTCCACGGAAGCACCAGCCTTTGGGTTCGGTTACAAACGCCAGGAATTTTCGCTGATTCCAATCGGGACCGAAGGGAATCAGGTCACGGCTGCCACCAAGACATTCGAGAAGGCGCCCCAAACTAAGCGTCCAAAACCTGCCGACCAGAGCGAGGACATTTACCTCTCCGTCCTTGCGGCGTTCGACCTGAATATCGCCAACAAAAGCTTTATGGGTACGGGAGCCGGCGTGTCTCAGTTCTTCGCCACCGGCGATGCCGCTGAGAAGCTAGCCGAGCGGGCGGACATTCAAAGGGCCTTTACCAAAGAAGCGAATAGCGCTCTAAGTATCCGCAATGTTGATTGTGAGAAGAAGCCTGACGATGCGTCGAAGGTGATCATGACTTGGCTAAAAAAGAACGAGAAAAACAAGAATACCCTGAAATCGATAGTCGAGTCCGAGTTCGGCAGCGATATGACGAATTGGGAGATAGTCTACTGCCCGGACCTTGCCGAACAACGACGGTTGATTCTAGAGAAACACGATATCGACTCGTGATTCGAAGAGAAGATCTACTGAACGCTAGGATAGGAGGGCTGTAGTGTCAACTGTGTCCCGTGAGTTCGATACTCGAAAAGAAGCGGAAGACTGGATCGAAGAAGTAAAGGTAACCGACAACGTGCAATCGTCGCGGATTGTGGAGATCCCGGCAAAGTGGCAGGCCATTGTCGAGATTGAATGACTCTCGTGTATCATCTTTGTAGTCTACCTACATGGCTTCAACGCCTTGCTGATTGAAACGGCGCCGCGAGCTGCGTACACGACCATGTAGGAGGCTTCCATGACACGTTCAGCACGGCTTGACGTGGGTGCGCGCATGTATGAACAGACGGGTGACCCGGGCCTTATCTGTCGGCACTGTGGCGTTGCCCGTCCGACCCTTCGGAAGTGGTGACGACCCTATCAGGCGGAGGGTATTGCGGTTCCCACGGATCGCAGCCGGCGTCCTCACGACTCGCCGTGGCGGCGGGTGTTCGCCACCGAAGAGGAATGCATCGCCGTCAACTCGGCATCAAGCGGCTGCGGAACGAGCTTCATCGGCTACACGACAACCGCTTTTCCGTGGGCACCATTCCACAAGGTCCTGTCGGCATGGCCTGAACGGCTTCAAGCGTTCGAAACTGGTTCGCAAGAGGTGAAACTGTTACTGCCGGCCGGTTCCGGGCGAATCGGATTCAGATGAATGTCCGCAAAATTCGCGCGGGCCTGCATCAATACACAGCTATCGATGACTGTTCGCGGTACCAAGTGGTCGGCGTGTTCCCGCGGAAACCGCTGCTTCGACGCGCACCTTCCTCGAACAGGTGGTCGAGGAACTGCCTCTTCCCAACTCCATGAACTCGCTCCGGGTGGAGGGCCAGAAGACCGTGAGCATGGAGCTGGCGCAGCAGTTCGACTGGCAGGTGCCGGACTGGGTGGTCATCCCCGGGGGCAACCTGGGCAACGTCAGCGCCCTGGGCAAGGGGTTCAAGCTGATGCACGACCTGGGCATGATCTCCAAGCTGCCGCGCATCGCCTGCGCCCAGGCCGAGCGGGCCAACCCGCTCTATCTCAGCTATCTCAAGGGCTTCGACGAGTTCGAGCCGGTGCAGGCCCAGCCGACCCTGGCCAGCGCCATCCAGATCGGCAATCCGGTGAGCATCGAGAAGGCCATCCGCACGCTCCAGTACTTCGGCGGCGTGGTGGAGCAGGCCAGCGAGGACGAGCTGGCCGACGCCGTCGCCCGCGCCGACCGCACCGGCCTGTTCAACTGCCCGCATACCGGCGTGGCCCTGGCCGCGCTGTTCAAGCTGGTGGACCAGGGTGTCATCAAAGCGCATGACCACGTGGTGGTCATCTCCACCGCCAACGGCCTCAAGTTCCCGGAGTTCAAGATCAAGTACCACGAGGGGAACCTCGGGGAAGTGGCGTCCCGCCACCCCAACACCCCCATCGACGTGCCCGCCGACTACGACAAGGTCCGCGACGCGGTGTTCCGCGCCATCGAGGAGTGCTAGCCGTCCCGACTCCTCGGCGACGCCAACGCCATCCACGTGTCATCCTCTCGGGACCGTGGAAGAGGACATCGCCTCACCTCCGCCGAAATTCTCCCGCCAGCCGCCGCGCTTGGCCGACCAGGTAGAGGGGCAGCGACAGCAGATGATAGTCGAGGGCATCGCCGTTCGGCAGCCTTGTTGAATCGTGAAGCAGGCTCGGCGCGGCGGCGTTGAAGCGTAGCCCGAACGCGCTGCCCTTTTCCTTCAGGAACTGGTGCAGCGACTTCAGCGAACCGGTGGCGCCTGCCTTGACCTCGACGGGAACGACATGCGCACCCAAGGTCATCAGGTAGTCCACTTCGGCGGCGGCGCTCCTGGTCTCCCGCGCCCAGTAGTACAGCGCCGGAGTCTCATAGGCAGGGCCGCTGTAGAGCAGGTGTTGGCCGATGAACTGCTCGGCCATGGCGCCGGCGTTCACCAGCGTCAAGTCGTGCCTGCCAAGGTCGAGCAGGTCCAGATGCAGCGCAGCGCATGCCAGGCCGACGTCCATGAACAAGCACTTGAAATGGCGTTCGTTCATTTCCGCTGCCAGCGGCACGCCGTTGGCCGCGGTGCGGCAGACCTTGTAGGCGATTCGCGCCATGCACAGCAGTTGCAGCGCGTCCGCCAGCTCCGCGGCGCGGTGATCCCGGCTGCCCCCGACGTATTTGAATTTGCGTCCGACCAGCCCCGGCAGACTGTCGAACACCATGCGCAGCCGGTCCCGGGAACTGCCGTGGTCGTCTCGATAGGTGGCCATCATGCGCTGCTGGATGCGGGCGAGCTGTGGAAAACCGCCCTCCGCGGTCTCTTGCCCCTGTGCATAGACCGAGACGGCCTCCGGAAGACCCCCCACAATCCAGTATTCCCGCAGCAGGTCGACGTACCGTTGATGCACTGCGTCAGGAAAGGCATCCGTGAGATCGGACAACGGGATGGCGCGCAGATGGGCGGACAGTTCCGGGCGCCCCATGGCGTCCAGGAAGTCCTCGAAGGCCAGCGGACCCAGGTGTAGATACTCGACCCGGCCTACGGGCATCGAGAACCGGGTGTCGGCGAGGGCGAACTCCACGAGCGAACCCGCTGCCACGACATGCAGTTCGGGGGCTTCCTCGTAGAAGTATCGCAGTGCCGTCAGCGCTTCCGGGGCCGCTTGAATCTCGTCGAGAAACAACAGGTGGGTTCCGGGCGCAATGGTTTGACCGGTGAGCAACGCGAGCGTGGAGAGAATCCGCGCCGGGTCCCGAACGGTGAACGCCTGGCGCAATTCCGGGTTGCGCCCGAAGTCGACCGTGACCAGCGGCCTGCCCGCGGTCCTGGCGAACTCGCGCACCAGCGTTGACTTACCCACTTGCCGGGCGCCACGGATCACCAACGGTTTGCGGCCCCGCCGGGCGGCCCATTCCTCGAGGTAAGCAATCTCTCGCCGTTTCAGCATGACTTCCAGCACAACTGGCGCCGAATGTGCGGGATTGTGATGAAAGAACCCTTTAATTTATCGATCACAATGACTTTCTACGGGGATCTTTTATCAAACCACCGATGCAGATTCAGGGATCGACTGTGTTCTTTGGGGACGCGCAGATGGGGGAGTAGCTTTGTCCACTACGCAGACGGCTGGCCGATCGATTGCATCACTGCCCGTGATAGCCGCCCGCCGGACCAATGGGACGGTCGCCTACCAGGTGAAGTTTCCGTCGTCGTCGAGCGGCGAGAACGGGTTCCAGGCGACTTCCCACAGATGTCCGTCGGGATCCTTGAAGTAGCCTGAGTGGCCGCCCCAGAAGACATCCTGTGCCGCCTTGACGATCGTTCCGCCGGCGCCCTCGGCTTCGTCGAGCACCGTGGCCACGTCCTCGCGGGCGCGGACATTGTAGGCCAGGGTCACCGCACCGGTGACGGCGCCGCTGCCGCCCTGTAGGCCGATGTCCTCGGCGAGCCGGTCGCGGGGATAGAGGGCGAAACCGATGCCGTTGAGGGTGAAGCAGACGATGGAACCGGCGTTCTCCTCGTTGGCGACGCGCCAGCCGAGCGCCTCGTAGAACGCGCGTGCGCGGGGCAGATCGTCTACACCCAGGGTGACGATGCTGAGACGCTGGTCCATGAGGTGTCCTCCTTGGGGGGGCTTGGCCGGGAATCCGGGGCGGTTCTTCTGTGGCGGGCGCCGGAACCGGACTGGACACTACGCCTCCGGTGCGAACTGCAGCGAGGCCAGCCGGGCGTAGAGGCCGCCGGCGCTCATCAGATGCTCGTGGGTGCCGGTGGCGACGATGCGGCCCCGGTCCATGACCACGATGCGGTCGGCCTTGAGCACGGTGGCCAGGCGATGGGCGATGATGAGTGTGGTGCGGTCCGCCATGAGGCGCTCCAGGGCCTCGTGCACCAGGTGTTCGCTCTCGGCGTCCAGGGAGCTGGTGGCCTCGTCCAGCAGCATCACCGCCGGGTCCCGGAGAATCGCCCGGGCGATGGCGATGCGCTGGCGCTGGCCGATGGAGAGCCGCATGCCCTTCTCGCCCAGGAAGGTGTCGTAGCGGTCGGGCAGGTCCCGGATGAAGTCATCGGCGAAGGCGGCCCGGGCGGCCGCGACCACCTCGGTGTCCAGGGCCTCGGGGCGGCCGTAGCGGATGTTCTCCCTGGCGTTGGCGGCGAATATGGCGGTTTCCTGGGGCACCAGCCCGATGCGGCTCCGCAACGCCTGAGGATCCGCGTGCCGCAAATCCACGCCATCCAGCCGGATGCACCCGCCGCCCGGGTCGTAGAACCGCAGCAGCAGCTTGAAGACCGTGCTCTTGCCGGCTCCCGAAGGACCTACGAGGGCTACGGTCTCGCCCGGTTCGATGGCGAGCGAAAAGCCGTCCAGGGCGCGCTCGTCGGGCCGGGAAGGGTAGCGGAACTCCACCGCTTCGAGGTCGACGTTCCCCGCGGCCGGTACCGGCAGCAGCCGCGGTTTCGAAGGCGCGGTGATGGCGGGTCGCGCCTCCAGCAGTTCCATCAGGCGCTCGGCGGCGCCGGCGGCCCGTTGCACCTCGCCCCATACCTGGCTCAAGCTCGCGGCCGAGCCGGCCACGAAAATCGCGTAGAACACGAACTGGACCAGGACGCCGGCGGACATGCGGCCGCTCAGCACTGCGTCCGCCCCCAGCCAGAGCACCCCCACGACGCCGCCGAACATGAGGGCGATCACCAGAAAGATCAATAACGCCCGGTTGCGGATTCGCACCAGCGCGGTATCGTACGCCGCCTCCGTGGCGGCGCCGAAACGGTCCTTCTCGGCGCGCTCCTGGGTGAATGCCTGGACCGTCTCCACCGCGTCGAGGTTCTCGCCGGCGAGGGCGCTGGTGTCGGCCACGCGGTCCTGGCTCAGCCGGGACAGCCGCCGCACCCTTCGTCCCAGTACCAGGATCGGCAGCAGCACCAGGGGAATCAGCACCAGCACCGCGCCCATGAGCTGCGGGCTGGTGACGATCAGCATGATGAACCCGCCCACGAAGATCAGCAGGTTGCGCAACGCCATGGAGGCGCCGGAACCGATCACCGTCTGGATCAGCGTCGTGTCGGTGGTGAGACGCGACAGGATCTCTCCGGTGCGGGTCACCTCGAAGAATGTGGGGTTCATGGCCAGCACGTGGCCGTGGATCTGTTTGCGGATGTCCGCCACGACCCGCTCGCCGATCCGGGCGACGAAGTAGAAACGGCCGCCGGAGGCCACCGCCAGCACCGCGATGACCCCGAGCAGGAACTGGAAGTGCCGGCCTATGAGCGCCCGGTTCTCTTCGGTGAAGCCGATCTCCAGGATCTGCCGGGCCGCTATGGGAAGGACCAGCGTCGTCACCGCGGCGGCGAGCAGGGCGAGGACGGTGAGGGCAAGCAGCCAGGGGTAGGGCTTCAGGTACCGGACGAGTTGGCGCAGCGGACGCAGGTTCTTGCTGGCCGGTCGAGAATCGAACAGATTTCCGGGCGCTTGCATCGGCCGCCTGTGTCAATACGAAAACGGGTGCCACCGCTTCACAGTGGCACCCGTTCATGGCGTCGGGTCTGCATTCCTATACGTTGACCACCACCACGCCCTTGGGCTCCAGGTAGTAGTCCAGCGCCTCGGGCCCGTGCTCGCGTCCCACGCCGCTGGACTTGACGCCGCCGAAGGGCAGCTCGTCGTAGCCGTAGTGGAGCGAGTTGACCCACACGTTGCCCGCCTCGAGCCTGTCGATGGCCTTGTTGGCGTAGTTCATGTTGCTGGTCCAGATGGACGAGCCCAGGCCGAACTCGGAGGCGTTGGCGCGCTCGATGGCCTCGTCGATGTCCTTGAAGGTGAACACGGGCAACGCCGGTCCGAAGCACTCCTCGGTGGCGATGCGGGCGTCGTCGGGCACGCCCGTGAGCAGCGTCGGCAGGTAGAAGTGGCCGTTCTTGAACTCGTCGCCCTCCGGCCGGGCACCGCCGGCCACCGCCTTGGCGCCCCGCGCCTTGGCGTCCTCCACCTGCTCCTCTACCTCGGTGCGCTGGTAGTCGACGTGGAGCGGTCCCATGCGGCTTTCCTTCTTCATGCCGTCTCCCACCGCCTTCTTCTGGAGGCCCGCCGCCAGCTTGTCGACGAAGTCATCGGCAACGGATTCGTGCACGAACAGGCGTTTCACGCCCAGGCACATCTGGCCGCAGTTGAAGTACCGTCCGATGTCGGCCATCTTCACCGCCATGTCGACGTTGGCGTCCTCCATGACGATCATGGGGTCGCTGCCGCCGAGTTCCAGGGTCACCCGCTTGATCTCTCTGCCGGCCACCTCCATGACGTGACGCCCGATGGGAGTGGAGCCGGTGAAGGCGATACGGCGGATGCGGGGGTTGCTCAGGAGCTCCTCGCCCACCGAGCCGCCCGGGCCGCTGACGTAGTTCACCGTGCCCGCCGGCAGGCTCTTCTTGCCGCCGGCGTAGGTGGCCTGGCCGATCAGCTCCATGCACAGCGCCGTGGCCAACGGCGTGGTGGAGGCGGGCTTCACGATGATGGTGTTGCCGGCCGCCAGCGCCGGGCCCACCTTGGTGCCCATGAGGGTCAGCGGGAAGTTCCACGGCACGATGGCGCCGCACACGCCGATGGGCTGGCGCACCACCATGCCGTAGGCGTTCTTCTGCGGCAGCGGCACGTGGGAGCCGCGCACCTTGGAGGCGAGGCCGGCGTAGAACTCCAGGCCGTGGATCAGGTGGTGGATTTCCAGGCCCGCCTCGAACAGGGTCTTGCCCTGCTCCTGGGTCAGCAACGCCGCGATGTCCTTGCTGCGCTCCTGGATCAGCTCGCAGGCGCTCTCCAGCGCCTTGCCGCGGTCTTCGGGGGTGGTGTCGGACCACTCCTTGAAGGCCGTCTCCGCGGCGTCCACGGCTTGCCGGACATCCTCTTCCGAGCCCTTGGCGGCGTGGTCCACCACCTGGCCGGTGGCGGGGTTGCGTACTTCGTAGGTTTCCTTCTTCACGGCGTCGACGAGCTCACCGCCGATCAACAGCTTGGACATTCGATACCTCCGGATTGTGAACCTGATGGGATGTTTCGCACAAAGCCCCGGCCGCGCCGCGATGCGGCAGCCGGGGCCTTGAACCGTCTCTTTCGTCTACTGGCCCTTGAACTTGGCCGTCCGCTTTTCCAGGTAGGCGGTCACGCCCTCGTTCCCGTCCTCGCTGGCGAAGGTCTGGGCGAGCACCTCCCGCTCGAACGCCAGACCCTCCGGCAGGGAGGTTTCGATGCCGGCGTGGACCGCGCGCTTGATCTTGCCTACGGCCATGCTGGCCTTGTTGGGGGGAACGAACTGCTTGGCGTAGTCCATGACGTCCTGCAGGAAGGTGTCGCGCTCGTAGATGTAGTGCAGGAGCCCCATGTCCATGGCCTCCTCGAAGGCCACCTGCTTGCCCGTGGCGCACAGCTCCAGGGCCTTGGCCCGGCCCACCAGGCGCGGTAGCCGCTGGGTGCCGCCCATGCCCGGCATGACCCCGAGGTTCACCTCGGCCAGCCCCATGCGGCCGCCGTCCTTCTTGCCGATGCGGATGTCCGTCGCCATGGAGATCTCGAGGCCGCCGCCGATGGCGTGGC
This sequence comes from Candidatus Binatia bacterium, assembly GCA_951813575.1. Taxonomy (GTDB): domain Bacteria; phylum Desulfobacterota; class Binatia; order UBA9968; family JAJDTQ01; genus JAJDTQ01. Next base: position 840,851 of record OX638375.1, on the reverse strand, counting down.
CGTTGAGGGCCGCGATCACCAGCTTGGGCGTGTTCTCCATGCGCATCAGCACCTCGTGGCCGTGCAGCGCGAAGTTGGACTTGTAGGACAGGTTCTGGGTCCCGAGCATGTTGATGTCGGCGCCGGCGGAAAAGAATTTCTCTCCCTTGCCGGTGATCACGATCACGTGGGTGTCGTCGTCGAAGCGCGCCTTCAGCAGCGCGTCATCGAGCTCCCGCAGCATCTCGTGAGTGTAGGAATTGACCGGCGGATGGTTGATCTCGATGAGCGAGATGCCGCCTTCGGTGGTCTGGTCAATGGTGCCGTCTGCCATAAGTATGCCTCCTGAAAATACGTTCCTCGGTCGGCGGCATCGCGCCTTCCGCAGCCGGCGGTGGCCGCACGGCGAGGCCGCTTCGCATCCCGAAATGCCGGCTTCGAGCGGGGAAAGGACTCTGTAACGGGGGGCTGCTTTGTGCTCGCCGATTCCCATCTGAATTAGCGGGCGGGGGCGGACAAGTCAACCGTTCAGGTTCCGGGACGACGTGGATGGAGCCGGCCCGCGGGATCTTGCGCCGCGAGGCGATTTGGAGCCTGTTTCCGTTGCGGACCTCGCGCTTCGTTGGAAAACCCGCTGCCGTATGGCAAGAGTAACACGATGGCCAGGCAGAACACCCGAGACAAGACCCTCCGGAGCGGTCTGGGGACGCTTCGTAGCGAGGGGCTGGAGATCGACTCACCGGATGCGACCATGGTGGAGCCGCTGGTCCGGCGGTTCGGAGCCGAGCCGGCGGTTTCAGCGGCCGTGGCCCATGTCCTGGGGCGTATCCGGGACGCGGCCGCGGTGGCGGCGCTCAAGGACCTGGAGCAACGGGCGGGGAGCAAGGAGATCCGGCGGGAAGTCCGCCGGTCCCTGTTCAAGCTGGCCCAGGGTGGGCTCGTGCCCGCCGGGCCCGAGGAATCCCGCCCGGCGGAGGCCGGAGCGAACTTCAGCCTGGCGCCGGAGATCGAGGGGTACCTGTCGTCCGTAACCGGGGCGGGCTCGCGCATGGTGATCCTGACGCGGCCGCAGCCCGGCGGCGGGCTTATGGTGATGCAGGCCGCCGTCAATGACCGCCGCGGCCTCGAAAGACTGGGGGGTAACGTCATCCGCCGCAAGGAACTGCGCCAGATGATGGAGGACATGAGGGCCCAGCTCCAGGTCTCCATGACCCCCGTGCCCTGGGAGTACGCGGACTGGCTGGTGCACGAGGCCTATCAGAAAGTCACTGAGTCCCCGGGGGAGGGGGTGGCCGACTATCCCCGGCTGCGGACTCATTTGACCGCCGCCAGGCCCACTCGGCGGTCCCACCCGGTCTTCGACCTCGTGGCCGACGACGGCGTCGAGTCCATGGCGCCGTCCGAGACTTCGGAGAAGCTCCTGGAGGAACCGGAGTTCCGCACCTGGTTCGTGGAGAAGGACTTGCTGGAGCCTTTTCTGGAGCGCCTCGAGGATACCGAGCAGAGCCGTATCGTCCTCAACCCGATGCAAAAGGAAGAACGGTACCGCGGCATCGTCCGGGAGGCCGTCGAGGGAATCGTCCTCGGGGAGGAAACGCGCCCGGTGTTCGAGGGACGTCTCGAGGACGCCGCGCTCCACCTGCACGTGTCGGGTCAGGAAGAGAAGGCGAGGGCGGTGCTCGCGATCGCCTCGGCCATCCGCCGCGGCGACCTCGGAAGCCTCGGGGTTCCGTTGCTGGAAGCCCTGGTGATGCGGAGCCTCGGCCTGCACAAGGCCCAGGAGAAGCAGGAGGCGGCGGAAGAGCCGTCCCTGATCGTCAAGCCGTAGCCGATTCTTGCCGCGTGGTCTTCGCCGGTCAGTCCGGCAGCACCACGATCGCCTCGATCTCCACCAGAAAATCGGGATTGGCCAGCCCGGCCGCCACCACCAGGGTGCTGGCGGGCGGGTTGTCGCCCATGTACTTGAGCCGCGCCGGGTTCAGGTCGTCCCGGAACCGCGGGTCGGTGATGTAGGTGGTGATCTTGACGATGTCGCCGAAGCCGGCCCCCGCCTCATCGAGGACGGACTTCATGTTCTTGAGGACCTGCTCGGCCTGGACCGCGGCGTCGCCCTTGCCGACGATGTTGCCGTCGGCGTCCACGGCGGTCTGGCCGGCGATGAAGAGCAGGCGTTTCCCCTCGGCGATGATGCCTTGCGAGTAACGCGGCCGCGGATCGGGTATGCTCTGGGGTTGCAGCACTTTTCTCATGGTTTCCTCCTTTGTGAAGGGGATCAGCGGTAGAGGTGCTCGTCGTCCACCAACGTCTTGGGCTTGCGAATTTGGGGCGTCAGGGACGGCAGTCCGGAACGCGCCCGGAACAGGAAGTCCATGGGGATGTACTCCGTCACGAACGGGACCGGCGTCCGCACGCCGGCGTAGGGGCTGACGGCGTCGTTGCCGATGACCAGCTCGTCGGCGAGAAAGGACTTCGGCGCATCCGTGCGCATGCTGATTCCGGAGGTCGTGACGCTGCCCTGCACGACGGGCAGTCCGTGGGGGTCGGTCTCCTTCTTGCTCAACAGCTCGTGGTCCAGGACCGGCGATTCCGGGTCCGCGCCGCGGCCGGTCCGCCGGATGAACGCCAGATCGTCGGAGTCCCGGTGACGGTCCGGGACCTCGAACCGCATCAGACGGGACCGGAAGTTTTCGGCGCCGCCCAAGTCGCTCGCGGCGCCCAGCTTGGCGAACTCGTAGTGCCTGTCGCGCAGCAGGACTACCAGGTTGTCGATCCGCTCCCGTGCTACGGAGCGGGTGAGGGTGCGCGTCCCCTGCGGGGTGTCGTAGTGCAGCAGGACGGTGTTGCGGCCGAGGATGTTGAGGCCGGCGTCCGCCAGCTCCATGTTGTGGACGTTGCCGTCGAAGAGCGTGGCCTTGAGTCCCAGGCCCCGGACCCCGTAGAGTTGCGGGTTCTCGGTGAGGAACTGTTTGCTGAGCCTCAGGCCCCGGCTCTCCGGGGCGGCCAGCTCGGCCAGCTTCCCCCTGGCCTCCTCTCCGGCCGGGGTGTCGGGGTAATATTGTAGAATCGTGGCGTACAGGGTCCGTTGCCGCGCCTTCTTGCCCGTCCGTTCGGCGGCCGTCAACAAGCTTTGCCCGGCCCTTTCCTCGAGTTCCTGAATTTCTTCCGCCGGAACATTGCCGGACAACCGGTAGTAGTGCAGCGCCTTGTGGGGGTGTCCCTTGCTTTCGTAGGCTTCCCCCAGCACCTGGTAGACATCCCCGGACTTCTCGGAGCCGGGACGGGCCCGGACATAGCCCGCGGCGGTGTCGATCACCGTCTGGTTCGACACCGGATTGCCGCTGAGAAGCTCCAACAGGTTGCTGGTCACCATCAGGACGTTGGCGGTGCCCAGGGTGGCGGCCCCGGCGACGCCCTGTGAAATGACCGGCGCCGCTCCGATGAGGGCGTTCTTCTCCAGGAAGTTTTCTCCGAACAGGACAAACCGCACCTGGTCCATGCGATGCCCCGAGCGGGCGCGGTCGAGGACCCGCAGCATGTTGTACTCCGGGTTGTTCAGCAGGGTATCCGCCCGCTCTCGCTCCCGCGACGAGGGCGCGCTCCTCGCGATCTCGGTCAGCATCTGTTTCGCGTCCTCGTGCCGTCCTTCGAGCTCCAGGGCCACGGCCCGGGAGTCCTTGGCCAGAGTCCCGAGGGTTTCGTCCGCGTATCGTTCCGCCATGACGCTCGCTTGTTTTTCGGTCTCCGCGGGATCCCTTCTGACCAGGGCGTAGAGCAACGCCCGGATGTCGTTCCGTTGTTCCGGCGTGGCGCCGGACAGGTTGTCGCCTTCCGCCACCGAGAGCAGTTCGACCCGGTTCTCCCTTTCGGTCTCACGGGCCGCGTCGATCTCCAGGAACCGTTCCACCACGCCTTCCGCCTCGGGATCCGCCACCGTGGCGAGACGGGCGTGCAACTCCGCCTCCTCGACCCTGCCGTCGTCGAGCGCCTTGTCGGCCTGTTCCAGTTGTCGATGTACCCAGGTGTCCCTTTTCTTCGTTTGAAGGGCCGTCGCCGTCTCCGCCACCTCGGCGCTTCTCGGGTGGTCGGGGAACCGGTCCAGGAAGCGTTGGTACAGTACCAGGGCCTTGCGCTCGGCCTCCGGCATGTGCGGCGTCCGCGTCCGCTGTACCTCCACGTAGGCGGTCTCGAAGGCGGCGGCTACGTACGAGCCCGAAGCCAGCCGGAAGAGGTCCATGGCCCCCAGCAGCCGGTTCAGGAACCCGCTCCATCGGCCGACATCGTTCTCGGCCAGCAATTCCTCCGCCTGTTCCAGATTCCTCGCGGCGCCGGGGAAGGTTGTCGCCAGGGCCTTCTCTTCCTCCTGGTCGGCGGAATCGCCGGGCAAGAGCCCTTTCACCAGTCCGGTCAGTCCGGTTGGCTCGGCGCCCCGTGCCGCCCGCTCCTCGTCCGCCTCTTTGAGAAAGCGGGCGTGCGCGGGAAGTTGCCCGGTCCGCCGGAGCAGGCTGTCGATCATGGCCCGGCGCGTGCGCCGCTCGATCTCGTCGGGAAAGTATTTCTCGGCCGTAACGGCTTTCTCGAACGGGTCGAAGTCCCGCGTCGGATCCAGTATTCGCTCGATGGGAACCCCGGATGGCTGCGCGGCGGCGGAAACCGGCAGTGCCAGGAGGATACAGAGCAGCCATGTGCCGTACTTCATTGGTTCCGTCTCCTTATCCCCTGCATCAGGCCCTTCAAAGCCTCGATCTTGCCGTTGGCTTCAAGCTTCTCCGGTGCGCCGTCCTGCTGGGCCACTTCCGCGTAGAGCTCCATGGCGGACCGCGCCAGTTCCTCGAAGGTTTCCATTTCGAAATCGAGGCCCTCCGGGTCGTTCCGGATGGAATACTCCTTGGCCAGGGTCACGTAATAGTCGGCGAAGTCCAGTTGGTGGCGATGGTAGTTCTTGCTCTGTGCATGCCTGGACAGGAGCTCGCCGTAGCCCGCGATCACGAGCTCGTTGCCGCCGTTCAGCCGGTGTCGGTTGAGTTCCACGAACGCTACCTTGGCGCGGTCGGTGCGTTCCGCCTCCACCCGCGCCAGAAACGCCAGCGGCGTTCCCTTGTGTTGCCGGATCAACGCGTGCCATGCCACCCACACATCGTCCAACGCCTCGATATACTTGAACGAATCGTCTTTCGGAAGGGCCGCGCCGGCGATGCGCCGGAACGTTTTCAGCGCGTCGAGCTGGCGCCTTGCCGGCTCCGCCAGCTCCCCGCCGGCCCGGACCACGGCCTCGTAGCGGCGGACGGCGCGGTCGTAGTGTCCGAGACGCTCGTACGCGCTGGCGCGGGTGAACTCGACGATGTCCTTGTACCCGTTCCCGTGCTTGCGCTCGAAGTCGTCCAGCCTCAATAGCGTCGCCTTCAGGACGTTGGTCCCGGTGACGTCCTTGGGGGTGTCGAATCGGTAGACGTCCTCTTGCGACAGCCGTTGAAACTCGTTGATGATCTCGAGCAGGTTCGCGGGTTGCACGTAGCGCGGGTCCGGCGCCTGCGTACGCGAGCAGGCAGCCGTGAAGAGAAGGGCCAGCATGCACGCGGCCGCTACGACCTTGTGGTGATGAGAGAATAGCACAGGATCAGCTCGTCCCCTTCGGCCGCGAAGTCGTGGGGGACGCTCCTGGGAATATGACACAGCATGCCGGGCCGGAGCTGCGTGACCGAACCGGCGATGCGCAGACGGCCGCGTCCCCGGAGCACGTGACAGACCACGTCCTTGTCGTCGTGTACGATCTGCTTCGGGTCGGCGGCCGTGGTGGCGTTGAAGGAGACCAGTCCGACGTCGAAGCCGTCGCCTTCGAAGCATCTCCGGTGCCGGATCTCCGAGTTGACCTCGGCGAGCTCGGCGAGAGCCGCGTCGATGTTCACCACTCTCGGGGCGTTCGAAGAGGGATCGGACATGACGAACTCTACGATGCCGGCTCCGCGATGTGGCGCAGGATCGCCTCGATGGCCTGTCCCGCCCGCCCATCCGGCACCCTGCAGGATCCCACCACCCGGTGACCGCCGCCGCCGTAGTGAGTCAAGAGCTCGCCGACGTTGACCGTGGAGGTGGTGTTGAAGATGTTGTAGCCCACCGAGATGGCGGTGGTGTCGGCACGCTGAGAGTCCCGGGAGACCTTCATGGAGATGTTTCCGTCGGGGAAGAGCGTGTAGAGCAGGAACCGGTTGGCGTCGGTCAGGTCCTCGGTGTCCCTGAGGTCCAGGAAGATCACGTTTCCCCGGAGCTCGACGCGCTCCAGCAGTTGCCGGCGCAGCCGTTCCTGCAGGCCGAGGATACGCCGGCAACGCCGGTCCACCTCCGGGTCGTCCACCACCTCCTCCAGGGAGCGGTCGCGGATCAGGTCGATGAGCCGGCGCCAGTAGGGCTCCTCGGCGCTTTCCTTGCCGTAGATGGTCATGGAGATCAGCACGTAGCCCGCGGGGTCGAGCACGTCGTCCCGTGTCAGGGTGCCGCCGTCGATCTTGTCCGTATCCTCCAGCAGCGTGGTGATGCGGTCGGTGCGCATCATGCGCAGGCCGTCGGCGTAGAGGGTGGGGGAAGCGCTGGGCGCCTGCGAATAGTATTCGTACACCACGCGGGCCGCGCTCGGGGCCAGGCGGAAGCCGCCCCGGCCCGGGACGATGGGGCGATGGAAACCCGACGCCTCGTTGGTGAAATGGTGGTCGAACCAAAGGGTGCATGCCGGGTGATAGGGGAGGTTGGCGATGACGTCCCCGGGGCGGATGTCGACGGCGCCGTCCTGCATGAACTTGGGTTCCACGAAGAGGTACGAATCGATGTCCTCCACGGCGGTGATGAGGGCGCCGCAGACGATACCGTCGAAGTCGGGTCGGGTTACCAGCCTCATGCGCAGAGGGCCTCGTCCACCGGCGTCAGGGGGACCTTCAGGGCGCTGGCAACGCCGGCGTGGGTGACCCGTCCGCGGTGGACGTTGAGTCCCCGCGCCAGCGGCCGCATCTCCTGCATCGCGCGCTGCAGGCCCTTGTCCGCGATGGCGAGGCCGTAGGACAGCGTGGCGTTGGTCAGCGCGTGGGTGGCCGTGTGCGGCACCAGCGCGGGCATGTTGGTGACGCAATAATGCACCACCCGCTCGTCGACGTAGATGGGATCGCGGTGCGTGGTGGGCCGGGAGGTTTCGGCGAACCCTCCCTGGTCGATGGAAACGTCGACGATGGCCGCGCCGCGCTTCATACGCTTGATCCGGTCCCGCTCCAGCAGCATCGGCGTTCTGTCCCCGGTGATGAGCACGGAGCCGATGAGCAGGTCCGCGTCGGCGATCTCCTCCTCCAGGTTGGCCTGATTGGACATGAGGGTGGTCAGGCGTCCGCCGAGAATGTCGTGGATATACCGCAGCCGGGCGGGGTTGACGTCCAGCACGCTGACGTCGGCGCCCATGCCGGCCGCGACCTGGCACGCCGAGGCTCCCACCGTGCCCGCTCCCAGCACCACCACCTTTCCCGGGCGGACCCCCGAGGCGCCTCCCAGCAGCACTCCTCTGCCGCCGGTCTCCGCCTGCAGGCACCAGGCCCCCACTTGCAGGGACAGCCGCCCGGCGATCTCGCTCATGGGAGTCAGGAGCGGCAGCGTGCCGTCGTCGAGCGCGATGGTCTCGTAGCCGATGGCGGCGACGTCCTTCTCGCACAGCGCTTGGGTGAGCTCGGGTTGGGCGGCGAGGTGGAGGTAGGTGAAGAGCGCGAGCCCGGGCCTCAGGCGGGCGAACTCTTCCGGTACCGGCTCCTTGACCTTCATGACGAGGTCGGAACCGTCCCACACGTCCCCGACGCGATCCACCACCGTGGCCCCGGTGGCGGTGTAGGCACGGTTGGGAATATGGCTGCCTCTGCCGGCGTTGCGTTCCACCAGCACCTGATGGCCGTGGGCGATGAACGCCGCCGCTCCCGCGGGCGTCAGCGCGACCCTGTTTTCGTCGGTTTTCAACTCCTTTGGGACGCCTACGACCATTGATTTATTGGTACGTGAGCACTATCGGAGTGTCAAGCTGGCATCGTCCGCCTGCTCTCCGTGGTCATTTATTGACCTCGTACTCCGGGCGTGTTAACCGGGATTCAGGAGCAGGATCGGAGCGGCGACACGATGATGATCGACGGCAAGGCGGTGGCGAAACAGGTGCGCGAGGAGGTGCGGAGGGACACGGAGCGCCTCCGCAACGATCACGGCGTCGTGCCCGGGTTGGGCGTGGTGCTGGTGGGGGAAGACCCGGCGTCGCGCCTGTACGTACGGAACAAGGAGAAGGCGTGCACGGAGGCGGGCATTCGCTCGGTGGAGCACCTTCTTCCCGCGTCGGTGACCCAGCACGAGCTCCTGGACCTGATCGAACGCCTCAACCAGGACCCCGCCATACACGGCATTCTGGTGCAGCTGCCCCTGCCCGACTCCATCGCCACCGACCGGATCCTGGAGGCGGTTTCTCCGGACAAGGACGTGGACGGCTTTCACCCGGTGAACCAGGGGCTGCTGCTCTCCGGCGGCACCGGGTTCCGGCCCTGCACGCCCCTGGGGATCATGAGGCTGCTGGATTCGGTGGGCTGCGAGCTCAAGGGCAAGACGGCCGTGGTGGTGGGCCGCAGCAACATCGTCGGCAAGCCGGTGGCGCTGATGCTGCTTGAGCGGCATGCCACCGTGACGCTTTGCCACTCGCGCACCGCGGACCTGGGCGCGGAGGTGGGCCGGGCGGACGTGGTGGTGGCGGCGGTCGGCAAGGCGCATGCCATTCGCGGCGAATGGATCAAGCCCGGCGCGGTGGTGATCGACGTGGGAATCAATCGGCTGCCCACCGGCAAGCTGGCGGGCGACGTCGAGTTCGAGTCGGCCCGGGAGCGGGCGTCGTGGATCTCCCCGGTGCCCGGAGGCGTCGGGCCCATGACCATTTGCATGCTGCTTTCCAACACGCTGCTGTCGGCGCAGCGATCCCTGGAGTAGGACACGAAGGACCAGTGGCCGTGGCCGGAGAAACGCAACCGCAGAGACCCAGGAGGACTCCCCTCCACGCCCGCCACAAGGCTCTCGGAGCCCGCATGGTGGAGTTCGCGGGATGGGACATGCCGGTCCAGTACCGGGGCATCCAGGCGGAGCACGCCGCGGTGCGCTCCCGGGCCGGGCTCTTCGACGTGAGCCACATGGGAGAGATCGAGGCGTCGGGTCCCGGCGCCTCCCGGTTCTGCCAAAGGGTCACCACCAACGACGTCGAGCGGCTGAGCCCTTCGCAGGCGCAGTACACGCTGCTGTTGAACGAGCGGGCTGGCGTCATCGACGATCTGGTGATCTTCAGGCTGGAGGCCGAGCGGTACTTGCTGTGCGTCAACGCCTCCCGGCGGGCCGTCGACTTCGACTGGCTGGCAAGCCACGCGGGCGACGACGACGTGACGGTGCGCGACGTGAGCGACTCCTATGCGCTGCTGGCGCTTCAGGGGCCGGAGGCGGAGAGTATCCTCCAGCGGTTCACCGCGGCAGAGCTCTCGGCCGTCAAGGCGTTCAGCTTCGTGGCGGCGGAGGTGGACGGGGTTCCCTGCATCGTTTCCCGCACCGGATACACCGGGGAGGACGGCTTCGAGCTCTATTGCCCGGCGGACGGCGGAGGCCGGTTGTGGGACGCCTTGGTGGGTACCGGCGAGGTAGAGCCTGCCGGGCTGGGGGCCAGGGACACGCTCCGGCTCGAAAAAGGGTTCCCGCTGTACGGCCACGAGCTCGACGACACCACGACGCCGCCGGAGGCCCGGCTCGGGTGGGTCACGAAGCTCGACAAGGGGCCGTTCCTCGGGTCCGACGTGCTGTCCCGGAAGGAGCCGTTGCGCCGCCGCCTGGTGGGCCTGGAGATGGAGGAGGCGGGCATCGCCCGCGAGGGCTATCCGGTCTTTCACGATGACCGCGAGGTCGGACGGGTGACCAGCGGTACGCTCTCCCCGACCCTGGGGAAGGCCATAGCCCTGGGGTACGTGTCGACGGACGCGGCGGCTCTCGACACGGAGGTGCAGGTGGAGATCCGCCGCCGCCGGGTTCCGGCCCGCACCGTCCGGTTGCCCTTCGTCCGCTAGCCGGACGTGCGCCGGGGGCGGGCGTGTCCACGACGGCCCACAGACCGCCAAGGAGGAAGAGATGGAGTACCCGAAGGGTCTGAAGTATTCGCGAGAGCACGAGTGGGTGTCGGTGGAGGCCGGCGACACCGGGGTTATCGGCATCTCGGACTTCGCGCAGAACGAGCTGGGCGACGTGGTCTACGTGGAGGTGCCGGAGTTGGGCGAGAAGATCAGCAAGGACGATCCCTTCGGCGCGGTGGAATCGGTGAAGGCGGTATCGGATCTCTACGCCCCGGTCAGCGGCACGGTGACCGAGGTCAATGACGCGCTGCCGGATACGCCGGAGCTCATCAACGAAGACCCCTACGGAGAAGGCTGGATCATCAAGGTCACCCTGTCGGACGCCGACGAGTTGGACGACCTGATGACGCCAGAGGAGTACACGGAGTATTGCGAAGGCCAGCAGGATGATGACGACGGCGCTTGACTGCCGTTGAGGATCACGCCGTGGACCAGACAGATCACAGGAATTCGTTTCGAGAGCTGTTTTCGTCGCGGCACATCGGCCCGAGCGCGGCGGAGGTCCGGGAGATGCTCGCCGTTCTGGGCCTGGACTCCCTGGAAGACTTGGTGGAACGTGCGGTGCCGGAGAGCATTCGGTTTTCCGGCACCCTCGACCTGCCCCCGCCCCTGACCGAAGAACAACTCCTGCGCGAGGCCCGGGACCTGGCCGGGGCCAACCGGCCGGCCCGGTCCTACATCGGCATGGGCTACTACGATTGCTACACGCCCGCCGTCATCCTGAGAAACATCCTTGAGAATCCGGGCTGGTACACCGCCTACACGCCCTATCAGCCGGAGATCTCCCAGGGCCGCCTCGAGGCCCTGTTGAACTTCCAGACCATGGTCACAGACCTCACGGCCATGGACATCGCCAACTCTTCCCTGCTGGACGAAGGGACCGCGGCCGCCGAAGCCGTGTTCCTGGCCTACAACTTGGAGAAGCAGGGGCGGAGCAAGCTGTTCGTGTGCGAGGATGCGTTCCCGCAGACGCTCGAAGTGATGGGCACCCGCGCGGCGCCCATCGGCGTGCGGGTGGCGACGGATGCCGAGGGCCCGGAGCCGCCGGACGACGCGTTCGCCGGATTCATCCAGTACCCGGCTGCAAGCGGGGCCATTCCCGACCTCGCCGGGTTCATCCGCCGGTGCCGGGAGCGCGGGATGGTAAGCATCGTGGCCACCGATCTGCTGAGCCTGTGCCTGCTGGCGCCGCCGGGGGAGATCGGCGCGGATATCGTCGTGGGCAGCGCCCAGCGTTTTGGCGTGCCCATGGGATTCGGCGGTCCCCACGCCGGTTTTCTGGCCACCCGGGACGCGTACAAGCGCATGATGCCCGGGCGTCTGGTGGGCGTCTCCAAGGACGCCCAGGGACAGCGGGCTCTGCGGCTTGCGTTGCAGACCCGCGAGCAGCACATCCGCCGCGAGAAGGCCACCAGCAACATCTGCACCGCGCAGGTGCTGCTGGCGGTGATGGCGTCCATGTACGCCGTCTATCACGGCCCGTCGGGTCTCCGGAACATTGCCGAGCGGGTTCACCGCCGCACGGCGCGGCTGGCGGCTCGGTTGGAGGGGGCCGGCTTCGCCCTCGCCGCCGACCGCTTCTTCGACACTCTCCGCATCGACGTCGGCGCCGGGCGGGCCGGCGAGATCCAGCGAGCGGCCGCGGAACGGGGCATCAATCTTGGACGGCCGTCCGACGGGCAGTTGCACGTCTCGCTGGACGAGACCACCGGCGAGGACGACGTCCGGGACCTCCTGCGGACTTTCGGCGTCCCGGCGGAGGACGGGGACCCGGAGACAGGCGGGCAGTCGCGGCTCCCCCAGGAGTACGTCCGCGGCAGCGGCTTCCTGGAGGCGGAAGTGTTCAACCAGCACCATTCCGAGACCCAGATGCTGCGCTACATGGCGCAGCTTCAGGCCAGGGACCTGAGCCTGGTTCAGTCCATGATTCCGTTGGGTTCGTGCACCATGAAGCTCAATGCCACCGCCGAGATGATCCCCGTGACTTGGCCGGAGTTCGCCCGCATGCACCCCTTCGCGCCCGCGGACCAGACCCGGGGCTACCGCGCGCTCATCGCCCGGCTCCAGGAGTGGCTGTCCGCCATCACCGGGTTTGCCGGCGTGTCGGTGCAGCCGAACGCCGGTTCCCAGGGAGAGTACTCGGGGCTGCTGGTGATCCGGAAGTACCACGCGGCCAACGGGCAGGCGGAGCGCGACGTGTGCCTCATTCCCAGCTCCGCACACGGCACGAATCCGGCCAGCGCGGTGCTGGCGGGCATGAGCGTGGTGGTGGTGGACTGTGATGACGACGGCAACATCGACCTCGACGACCTGCGGGCCAAGGCCGACGGGGTCGGCGGCCGTCTCGCCGCGCTGATGGTCACCTACCCGTCGACCCACGGCGTGTTCGAGGAAGGTATCCGGGACATCTGCGGCATCGTCCACGAGCGGGGCGGCCAGGTCTACCTGGACGGCGCCAACCTGAACGCGCTCGTGGGCCTGTGCCGGCCCGGAACCATCGGTCCGGACGTGTGCCACCTGAATCTGCACAAGACGTTCTGCATTCCGCACGGGGGCGGCGGGCCGGGTGTCGGCCCCCTGGCCGTGGGGGAGCATCTCGCGAAGTTTCTCCCGTCCCACGGCGTGGTGCCGGAAAGCGGCCCCGCGGAGGGCATCACCGCGGTGTCCTCCGCCCCCTGGGGCAGCGCCGGCATCCTGCCCATCTCCTGGGCCTACATCGCCATGATGGGCGCCGAGGGCCTGACCCGGGCCACCCAGGTAGCGGTGCTCAACGGCAACTACATCGCGCACCGGCTTTCGGGCGAATACCGGATCCTCTACCGCGGCAAGAACGGCATGGTTGCGCACGAATGCATCGTCGACGTGCGTCCCTTCAAGGCCTCGGCCGGCGTGACCGTGGAGGACGTGGCCAAGCGCCTCATGGACTACGGCTTCCACGCGCCGACCATGTCCTGGCCGGTGGCGGGCACGTTGATGATCGAGCCCACGGAGAGCGAATCGCGTGAGGAGCTGGACCGTTTCTGCGACGCCATGCTCGCCATCCGCCAGGAGATCCGCGAGATCGAGACGGGCGCTGCGGACGCGCAGGACAACGTGCTCAAGAACGCGCCCCACAGCGCCCTCCACCTGCTCTCGGAGGACTGGCAACACCCGTACTCGCGTGACAAGGCGGCGTTTCCGCGGGAGTGGGTGCGGCAGCGCAAGTTCTGGGTCCCGGTGGGGCGGGTGGACAATGCCTACGGCGACAGGAACCTGGTCTGCACCTGCGCGCCCGTGTCCGCCTACGCGTGAAGGTGGCGGCGCCTGTCAATCGGCCGGCTTTTGGGCTAGAATCGGGGCGTTGTTCCGTGACTCAGGCGACCCGAACGACACGAGGGGATCCCCGTCATGTTTGGTCTTGGAATCTGGGAACTTCTGATAATTCTGGTGATCATCCTGGTGCTGTTCAGCCGAAGGCTGCCGGAGCTCGGCTCGGGGCTGGGCAAGGGGATCAAGAGCTTTCGCAAGTCGCTGCACGAGCCGGACGAGATCGACGTGACCGAGACCGACAAGGGCGAAGGCGAGGGTCCCAAGAAGGAATGACCCCTCCAACAGGCCGCTGAGTCACTAGGCGGCGGCCTCGGCCGAGACCACCCGGCAACTGAAGGACTCCACCGCCGTCTTGGGTTTCGGAAAGACGATCGTGAAGTTCGCCGAACCGTCGGGCCCGATCCGGTAGTTGCTCTGGGGCTTGAGGCTCTGGAGCAGCGAGATCTCGCGAAACGTCATGTCCTGGATGATCTTGGCGGAGATGGCGTTTCCCACGAACGTGACCTGCTGACCTATCTGTTTCCCTTCCGCGTCGAAGAGCCGCGCCTCGATCCTTACCTTGTGGACGCTTCGGTCGTTGCGGTTTGTGAGCTTCCCGGAAACGATGAAGACCTCGGTCTGGTTCAGGACGGGATGGACCCCCGATGCCAGCGACTCGACAACCAGCGTCTGCTTGAAGTGCCGGTTGTCGAAGACGGCGCTGCCGTACCACGGGATCCGCCGTATCAGGGAATCCAGGGGCTGCGGATTGGCCTGATAGATCAGCGCTACCAGAACGAAGGCGAGCACGGCGAGGCACAAGAGGCTCGCCAGCGGCACGATCGAGCCTCTGGAATCCCCTAGCGGCCTCCCCGGCGGCGGCGCCTCCCGCGTGGGAGGCAACAGGAAGTCCTCCGCGATCTCGAAGTCCGGCTGCCGCTTGTCACCGACCGGGGAATCCGCGTCTTCGGCCGGGGTCTCCTCCACCGGGTCCGTCGTCCCCGCTTCCGCAAGTTCCGTTTCCGGGGTGTCTATCTCGAAGCCACGGTAGGAAGGCGCCGTGTCGCCGGCGTCTTCTTCGTCTACATCGATGCCGGCCCGGTCCGGGGCCGGGAACTCGTCGGCGGCCTCGATGGCCTCCGGGGGCGGTTCCGAGGCGTCCGGTGCCGTGTCCGCCGCGGGCGGGACGACGTCATCCTCCGCAACGGCATCCTCCCAGGCTTCTTCGTCGGGCGGGGCATCCGGCCCGTCGGCGACATCGTTCCGGTCGTCGGTCCCGGAAGTCTCGGCCGTTTGCTGCTCCGCCCGCTCAACGGCTGCCGGCGATTCCTCTTCGGTCAACTGCAAGTGCACCTGGACCATGAAGACGTGCTTGCAGCGAGTGCAACGGAAGGTGGGCTGGGGCGCGTCGAAGACGCTGCCGCTCACCTTATAGGTGGTGGAACAGTTGGGACAGCGGATGATCATATGGAGAATTCCAGGTCGCCGACATCCAGGTTTTCCTTCCAGCTCGTCCACATGTTCGTGGTCAGGTAGCGGCTCCCGAAGTCGGGAAACACCGTCACCACCGTGCCGTGGGTGAGTTGCCGGGCGACTTGCAAGGTCGCGACCATGGCGGCCCCGGAGGATTGCCCCACCAGCAGCCCCTCTTCCTGGCTGAGGCGATAGACCATGTCGTAGGCAGCCTCCGTGGACACCGGAACTTTGAGGTCCAGCTCTTCCTCGTGGTAGATCCCCGGGACGATGGAGCTGGCCATGTGCTTCAATCCCTCGAGTCCGTGCAGCGGTGCGTCCGGCTCCACTCCGATGACCGCGATCCGGGGGTCATGCTCCTTGAGGAACCGCCCGGTGCCCATCACGGTGCCGCCGGTGCCGATGCCGGCGACGAAGTGGGTGACCGTGCCCTCGGTCTGCCGATAGATCTCCGGGCCGGTGGTCTCGTAGTGGGCCCGGCTGTTCATGGGGTTGAAGTATTGATCGGGCTTGAAATACGTCCCCGTGTCCTCGCCGACCATCTTGCGGCAGAGACGGATGGCGCCGTCGGAGCCTTCGAGGGGGTCGCTGTAGACGATGTCCGCGCCGAAGAAGCGGATGATGCCCTTGCGTTCCTCGCTGACGTTGGACGGCAGCACCAGGCGGACGCCGTAGCCCAGCGCCGCGCCCACCATGGCAATGGCGATGCCGGTGTTGCCCGACGTCGAGTCGATGATGGTCTGGCCGGGTTTGAGGAGGCCGGTGCGGATCCCCTCCTGGATCATTCTGAGCGCGGGCCGGTCCTTCACCGAGCCGCCGGGGTTGAACCCTTCGAGCTTCGCCAGAATGCGCACTCCGGGAGCGAGGCCGCGGGCGACCCGCCCGATCCGGACCAGGGGGGTGTCGCCCACCAGTTCGGTGACGGCCCCGGCTTTCCTGAGCGCCCGCGCCGGCGGCGGGGTGTTCTGTCTCAGAGCGGTGAGCAAGCGGTTACATGCCTCCGGCGATGGCCGGCACGATGGATATGCTGTCCCCGTCCTTCAACGCGGTATCCACGTTCTTGAGGAAGCGGATGTCGTCTCCGTTGACGTAGACGTTCACGAACCGGCGAACCTTGCCGTTCTCGTCCATGATGCGTTCCTTGATGCCGGGGTGGTTCTGTTCGAGGTCGTCCAGCATGGCCGAGACGGTGGCGCCGTTGGCGTCGACCTCATCCGATCCCTGGGTGAACTTCCTCAAGGGGGTAGGGACACGTACGCGAACACTCATGAAAGGACCTCCCTTTCCAGTCTAGGATAAATCCGGTCTGCGACCTTTTCAACACGGGGATTCGGGGGACCCGGTCACCCCGCCCGCGCCTTTTCGGATGACCCCTGCGACAGCTCGTCGTAAAGTGCGTCGAAGGTGCCCAGGGCCGCGTCGATGCTGTAGGGCCGGTCGATGATGTGCGCCACCGTTTCGATCGTCTTGTAGCCGTTCCCTGTAATGGAGACTACGATGGACTCGTCCCGGGGAATCCGGCCCTGCTCGATCAGTTTCCTTGTCACCGCAATTTCCGTGCCGCCGGCCGGCTCGGTGAAGATGCCCTCCGTGGAGGCGAGCAGCTTGATGCCGTCGAGGATCTCGTCGTCCGTGACGTTCTCGCCCCATCCGCCGGATTCCTTGACGGCCTGGATGACGTAGTAGCCGTCGGCAGGATTGCCGATGGCGATGGAGGTGGCGATGGTGTTGGGCTTGACCGGATCCACGACATCCGTGCCTTTCTTCAGGGCGTCGATGATGGGGGAGCAGCCCGCGGCCTGGGCCGAGTAGATGCTGCACGGCTCATCCCGGCCCACCAGCCCCACTTCACGCAGTTCCTTGAAGCCCTTCGCCAGCTTGGGAAGGATGGTTCCGCCGGCGGAGCCCACGACGATGTGCCGCGGCAGCTTCCATCCCAACTGCTCGGCGACCTCGAAGGCGTGGGTCTTGGCCCCCTCGGAGTAGTAGGGCCTGAGGTTCACGTTGACGAAGGCCCACTGGTACTTGTCGCCGATCTCGCTGCACAGGCGGTTGACGTCGTCGTAGGTCCCCTTGATGGCGATGGTGCGCGGGCCGTAGATGGCCGAACCGACGATCTTCCCTTCTTCCAGCCCTTCGGGAATGAAGACGTAGCAGTTGAGCCCGGCGCTGGCGGCGTGGGCCGACACCGAGTTGGCAAGGTTCCCGGTGGATGCGCACGAGACCGTCTCGTAGCCGAACTCGATGGCCTTGGAGATGGCCACCGACACCACCCGGTCCTTGTAGGAGAAGGTCGGGTGGTTCACCGAGTCGTCCTTGAGGTAGATCTCCTCGACGCCCAGCGCCTCGCCCAGGCGGCGGGCGCGAATGAGCGGGGTAAACCCCGAGTAGAGGCCCACCCTGGGCTCTTCCTCGATGGGCAGAAGCTCCCGGTAACGCCACAGGTTGTGTGCGCGCGAGGCAATCTTCTCCCGGCTGACGCTCTGGCGGATACCGTCATAGTCGTATTCCACCTCGAGGGGGCCGAAGCAGTCCTCGCACACGTGGAGGGGCGCGATGGGATACTCCCGTTTGCACTCCCGGCATTTCAGTCCCTGGACGAAGCTCATGCGTGACTCCTTTGGGAGGCCGGCGAACCCGCGGGGGCGCCACAGGCCTTGCAGCGGGGGTTCGGCGGCACCGGTACGTTGCGTATTTCCATGGTCTTGGCGTCGTAGGTGAGCAGGCGGTTCACCAGCAGGTGCTCCTCGAGGCCGACGATGTACTTGATGGCCTCCGTGGCCTGGATGGAACCGATGGTTCCGGCCACCGCGCCGAGGATGCCGGCCTGCTGGCAGCCGAGGACCTCACCCGGCGCCGGCGGTTCCTCGAACAGGCAGCGGTAACAGGCGCTCTCCGGCGGCACCACGGTCATGGTCTGCCCCTGGAGACGGACGATCCCCGCGTGAGAGAAGGGTTTGCCCAGCGACACGGCGACGTCGTTGACGAGGAACTTGGTGTCGAAGTTGTCGCTGCCGTCGATGATGAAGTCGTAGGGCTCCATGAGCTCCGCGGCGTTCTCGTCGGTCAAGCGCACGTCGTGGACGGCCACGTCCACCTCCGCGTTGAGTTCCGCCAGCCGTGACCGCGCCGATTCCACCTTGCGGTGGCCCCGGTCGGCCGTGGTGTGGAGGATCTGCCGCTGAAGGTTGGACAGGTCCACCGTGTCGCCGTCCACGATGCCGAGCCTCCCGATGCCGGCGGCGGCCAGGTAGAACGCGGCGGGGCTTCCCAGGCCGCCGGCGCCCACCACCAGCACGCTCGCCTGGCGCAGGCGGATCTGCCCGCCGCCGCCGACGTCGGGGATCATGATCTGGCGGCTGTACCGCTCGACTTGCTCAGGGCTCAGGCGCATGGTTGGAACGAAACTCCAAACGAAAAAAAACCTCTTCCAAGATGAGAAGAGGTTTTCTCCTCACCTTATCTGTCCCTTACGGGCCGGAATTAGCACCTGCGCTCCCTTCGGGAACACGGTTGCTGTGGCTTCAACGGGCCTGTCCCTCCACCACTCTGGATAAGGTGTCAGTTCGTTACCGGGATTCTACACGGTTTTGCGCAATCATGCAATTTCCGGGGCACGCGGTTCCCGCGTGTCAGTTCATGGAGCAGGCTCCCGGACCCCTGGGGTCGCCGCAGCTTCCGCATGCGCCGGCGGCGGGCAGCGGATCGTCCGCCGCGCCGTTGACCGCGAACACCGACAGCAGCCGCTCGAGCTGTTGGCTGCTGCAGGACGGACAGGCCGGGCGGGCGGAGCCCAGGACCAGGTCCTCGAACTCGTGGCCGCAGCCCTTGCACTGGAATTCATATAGGGGCATGACTGTTCTCCTTCCGGCGGCCCGATTGCCGTGCGGCGTCCCGGGGCCGACGACACGTCCCGACAGTATACGCGACCGAGGGCCGGTGGAAAACAGTCCCGGCATCCGGGAAGAACACGAGGAGAGCCCATGCTGTTCCTGAACAACGACGATGTGGCCCGCGTCATCGACATGCCGCTTTGCCTGGACTCCCTGGAGGGGCTCTTCCACGAGCTGGCCCGGGGCGACGCCGTCGGCATGGGGCGCATGGACATGTACGTGCCTTCCGGCCAGGAAGCGCCGTACCACCGGCTCGCGCTCATGGTGGGGGGCAGCCGGAAAGACGGCTATGCCTGTATCCGCATCATCTCCGACATGGTGAGTTGGCCCATGGTGCACGGCCACCGGCGGGAGAACAAGTACGCCCGCGAGCCCGGCACCTGGTGCGGACTGCTGCTGCTCTTCAGCACCCGCGACGCCACCCCCGTGGCCATGATGAACGACGGCCGGTTGCAGCACGACCGCGTGGGGGCGGGTGCCGGGCTCGGCGCCAAGTACCTGGCGCGGGAGGACAGTCATACCGTGGCGATGATCGGCTCCGGCGGCATGGCCCGGAGCTACCTCGACGCTCTTTGCCGCGTAAGGCGCATCACCAAGGTCACGGTGTTCAGCCTCAACCCGGCCAATGCCCGGCAGTACGCGGAGGAGATGCAGGCACGGCATGAAATCGAGGCGGTGGTGGCTTCGGACGGGCGGAGCGCGGTGCGGGGCGCCGACATCGTGTGTTGCTGCGCTTCCGCCATCGAGCCGGTGTTCTTCATCGACTGGCTGGAACCCGGCATGCACGTCATCGACGTGAACCGGAACTCGTTGGAGCCGGGGTTCCTCCACGCGGTGGACGTGGCGGTGCGTCCCGGCGACGCCACGCCGTACCTGGAGAAGCTCCCGCCCGAGGCGTTCTACGCCCGGGGCGGCTACCTCGGTTATGTAGCGGGCCAGGAAGAGGAACGGGCGCTCGTGCCCCGAGTGGATCTCACGCCGGAGGTCGTGGACATCCCCAAGCTGCCGGACCTCATGAGCGGCCGCATCCCGGGACGCACCAGCCCGGAGCAGACCACCTGGTTCATGAACATCGGCGCCATCGGGCCGCAGTTCAGCGCCATCACCGGAGCGGTGTACGAACGCGCGCGTGAGCAGGGGCTCGGCCGGGAGATACCCACGGAGTTGTTCCTGGAGGACATACGGGCCTGATGGCCGGTATTCGTCATTCCCGCGAAAGCGGGAATCCAGGCGGAGTGGGCAGGAGAGTCGGCACACGCCTAGGAGGGCTTCGTCAGCGACCCCTCCAGTTCCAGGAACTCGTCCATGCGCAGCACGGCGTGATACTCGGCCAGGGACGCCAGGCGGTCCCGGCGGCTTCGGGTGGTTCCTTCCCGGCGCAGGACGGCGAGGGCGTCGCCGACCGCCTTCACCAGTGAGTAACGGACGGTGCCCGGGAACAGCGCCATCTTGTAACCCTCGGCGGCGGCTTCGCCGACCTCCAGGGCGCACGCCGGGATGGCTTCGTCCATGTTGACCACCAGCGGACCCGGGATGCCGCGACGGATCTCGCGGAGCTCCTCCAGCGCGCCCGGAACCTGCACGAAGACCGCGTCGGCGCCGGCTTCGTGGTAAACCCGGCCGCGCCGGATGGCTTCGTCGAGGCCACCCGAGGAGTAGGCCAGGGTGCGGGCCACGATGACGGTGTCCGTGTCGGTCCTTGCGGCGGCCGCGGCCCGGACCTTCTCCGCCATCTCCGTTGCGGTCACCAGCGGATGTCCGCCCTCAAGCAGTCCGCATTTCTTGGCCGGCACCTGGTCCTCGATTTGTATAGCCGCCGCGCCCGCCCGCTCCAGCGCGGCGACGGTGCGGTGCACCTGAAGAGGGCCGCCGAAACCCGTGTCGGCGTCCACAACGAGGGGGATGCGCAGCACGTGGCAGATGTTCCGCACGTGCGCGATGAGCGCATCGGCGGACAGGAACCCCAGGTCCGGGAGGCCCAGCACGCTGGCCGTGACGGCGTTGCCACCGAGCAGGGCCACCCGGAAGCCGGCCTGCTCCGCGAGCAGCGCCGTCAAGCCGTCGTGAACGCCCGGAACGGCAAGGCAGCCGTCCTCGGCCATTGCCTCCCGCAACCGCGAAGCGCTAGTCATTCGCTTTCCCTCCCTGACCGTTCGATAAACCGGGTGGTTGTGGGTATCATTCAGTAGCTTGCGACCGCGTGCAAGGCAAAGCGCTTTCCGGGAGGTGGATTGCGCGTGCGGCGGCGGCCGGTTGTCATGAAGATCACCCGCATCGATATCCATCCGTTGCAGATTCCTCTGAAAGGGGTTTTTCGCAACGCCCACGACACCAAGACCCGGCAGGACAGCATCGTGGTGCGCGTCCGCACCGATGAGGGCATCACCGGGCTGGGCAACGTCGATCCGGATCCCGGTCACTCGGAGGAGAGCTTCGGCGAGACTCTGAAGGCGGTGCGGACGCTGGCGCCGAGTCTCACCGGCGGCGATCCGTTGAACCTGTCGGCGGCGTTGGATCTGATGGACCGCTGCCTTCCGCGGCACCTGGACGCCAAGGCCGCCCTGGAGATGGCCCTCTTCGACCTCAAGGGCAAGGCGCTGGACCAGCCGGTGCACTCGCTGCTGGGCGGCAGGCTCAAGGACGAAGTGCGCCTCAACGGCTGGATCGGCCTGCTGGAGCCGGACGCGGCGGCAGCGGAGGCCCTGAGTTGGCGCGACGCCGGTTTCCGCTCGGTGAAGATCAAGCTGGGCTCGGGCGTCGAGGCGGACCGCGACCGGGTGGCGGCGGTGCGCAGCGCGGTGGCGGGCAGCTTGAGCCTCCGGGTGGACGCCAACGAGGCCTACGGCGTCGATGACGCCGTTCGCCTGGCAAAGGCGCTGGCGCCGCTGGACGTGGCGCTGCTGGAGCAGCCGGTGTCCCGCGTCGACTACGAGGGCCTGGCGCGGGTGCGCCGCCGGATCGACATCCCGGTGATGGCGGACGAGGCCATCGTCGGGCCGGAGACCCTGGTGGAGGTCATCCGGAAGGAGGCCGCGGACATCGTCAAGGTGAAGGTGATGAAGCAGGGCGGCATCACCCGCACCGTCCGCATGGTCCACATGGCCGAGGCCGCCGGCATCCGGTGCGTCATCGGCCATGGGTTCGGCCTCTCCATCAATACGCTCGCGGAGATTCACGTGGCCGCGAGCTGCGCCAACATCATGGACGGCTGCGAGTCCGTGGGCCCGCTCAAGATGGGCGGCGACGTGGTGGCGCGCCCGCTGGACCTGCGGGCAGGAAGGCTGTCGGTTCCGGAGGTTGCCGGGCTCGGCGCGGAACTGGCGGAATCGGATCTGGCGCGCTGGGCCATGCCGGCGCCGTAGCGGACTGACATCTCGATATTCAAAGGAGGCTAGTCATGAATCAAACCGTCGGCGCGACGTTCCCGGATCTGGCCCTCAAGGACCACACGGGCCAGGAAGCGGCATTGTCGGGGATCACCGAGGGCAGGTTCCCCCTCATCGTGGTGTTCTATCGAGGCTATTGGTGAGGGAAATGCGTGGTGCAGTTGCGCCACCTGGTCACCCTGCAGGAGGAGCTTCCCTCTGCCTATTGCCGTGTCGCCGTCGTCAGCGTGGACCCGCCGCAGGTGAACGGGGCGCTCAGAAACGGTCTCGGGGCGACGTTCCCGTTCCTGAGCGACCACGAGCACAAGGCCATCGAGGCCCTGGACCTCGTCGACACCTCGGACAAGAAGCACGGGACCATCGCGATCCCTTACGCCTTCTCGCTGCTGCCCGATCTCACGGTCCATCGCATCTACAACGGCTGGTACTACGTGGGCCGGCCCACCAACGAGGAGCTGCGGGCCGACATGCGGGCCATGATCCAGCAGTGCCGGGACGACTACGACGTGCAGGCGTGAGACACGCTGATCGCGTCCATCGCCGTCCTCCCGGCCTTCCCCCACGCACCCCGGCCTTCCCCCACGCACCCCGGCCTTCCCCCACGCACCCCGGCCTTCCCCCACGCACCCCGGCCTTCCCCCACGCACCCCGGCCTTCCCCCACGCACCCCGGCCTTCCCCCACGCACCCCGGCCTTCCCCCACGCACCCCGGCCTTCCCCCACGTCACCCCGGCGTTCCCCCACGCACCCCGGCGTTCCCCCACGTCACCCCGGCCTTGAGCCGGGGTCCATGGGCGCGGGGTGGGTGGGCCACCCCACCGTCTTCGGTGGTCCGCTCCCCCGTTTTGTGCTAATCCCAGCCCTATGATTCAGCCACAAGAGATCGAGGACACGCTGGGGCGGGTTTTCCCGGGTTGCATGGTGCCGATGATCAAGGATCTTACCGGCGGCGGAGACCACTACCAGGTGGTCATCGTGCACGATTCCTTCGCCGGCAAGGGCCTCATCGACCAGCACAAGATGGTCTACGAGGCGCTCAAGGACGAGCTTGGCGACGAACGCATCCACGCGCTTTCGCTCAAGACCTTCAGCCCCGAGCAATGGGAAAAATTCGGCGCCTGACGTTTGCCGGAATCGGTTGACCTGCCGGGCGCGCGCACGCGCCTCCTCATCCTCGACGCCAGGCCCCCGGACCTCGAGGGCCATCCGGGAGGTAACATGTTGACCATCGACTCCGACGGCCATCTGCACGAGCCTTTCGACCTGTTCGACCGCTACATCGAGAAGGAGTTCCATCCGCTTCGGCCCCGGGTCATCGACATGCCGGGCGAGCCCCGGGACCAGGGCCGGTGGGTGGCCGAGGGGCGCGTGGTGCCCCGTATTCCCTTCTCCAGGGGCGTGGGCGGCGGCGGGTTCAACTATCCCACGCCGCGGCACAAGCAGATGAAGGCCCGGGACAACTCCCTGGATGACATCCCCGGACGTATCGAGGACCTCGATCTCATGGGGGTGGACTACCAGGTGGTCTTTCCGACGGCGCTCGTCTGGGTGTTCGACCTTGAGAACGCGGAGCTGGCCGGCGCCGTGTGCCGCGCCTACAACAACTACGTGGCCGAGCAGTGCTCCCAGGCCAGCAGGCGGCTGAACGCCATCGCCATGGTGCCGATCCAGGATCCGGCCGGGGCGGCGGAAGAGGCGAGAAGGGCGGTGGGGGAGTTGGGACTGGCCGGCGTGCTGCTGCCCGGAATGGTCGGCAACCGGCCTCTGCACGACCCCGAATACGAGCCGTTCTTCGCCGCGGTGAACGAGCTCGACACGCCCATCGGCTTCCACGCGGTCACCGGCATGCACGACACGCCTTGGGCCGACTGCTTCACCGACTTCTTCTCCACCCACGTCACCGCCATGCCGTTCTCCATGATGGTGGGCATGATGTCGGTGGTGCGCATGGGCATCATGGCCCGTTATCCCAACCTCCGGTGCGCCTTCCTGGAGATCGGGGCGACGTGGTTTCCCTACTGGGCCTGGTGGGTCGGCAAGCACATCGAGCACGTCCGGGGACCCCGCGGCGACGGCCGCCACGAGGGCAACTGGGGCAGGGCGCCCTACACCCTGCCGGAGACCATCCGCGAACCCATGGAGGACATCCTCACCGGACGGATACTCTCGGGCTTCGAAGACGACGAGAACCTGAGGGCCGTCATCGACCAGGTGGGCGCCGCCTCGCTCATGTACGCCAGCGACTACCCCCACAGCGACATGGACTGGGGACGGGTCGACGCCATCAAGAGCAACGACGCCATCACGCAGGAAGAAAGGGACGCGCTTCTGGGCGGCAATGCGCTGCGGTTCTACAAGTTGGAATTCTAACCTCCGATCAAATTCCCCTTGATTCCATATGACTGGTCATATAGCCTAGTCATATGGAAACCATGAATGCATCCGATTTCAAGGCCCGGTGTCTGGCGATCCTCGACCAGGTACACGCCACGGGCGAGAGCGTTGTCATTCTGAAACACGGGCGTCCCGTGGCCGAGCTTGTGCCTGCCAGTGTCGCCAAGACCAAGTATCCGCAGGCAGAGTTGGCCGGCACCGTCACCTTCATTGGTGATGTCATCGGGCCGGTTCTGCCGGAGGAGGACTGGGAGGCCCTCCGGCGATGAGGGCGTTGCTGGATACCCACGTGTTGCTCTGGTGGCTCGATGATCTGGGTCGGCTCTCCGCCGCTCAACATGAGGTGATCACGTCAGCAGATCCGGAGTCGCCCCTGTTGGTGTCGGATATCTCGCTTTGGGAGGTGGCGACATTGTACTCTCTGGGGCGCATCCGCTTGGCGATTCCTTTGCGGGAGTGGCTGGATAAGGCCGTAGCGCCTCCCTTGGTGCGTCGGCAAGGCATCTCTCCAGCGGTTGCGGCAGAAGTGGCGGCGTTGCCCGACTCGTTTCACAGGGATCCGGCGGACAGGATCCTCGTGGCAACCGCCCGCGTTCTTGGGGTCACTCTTCTGACGCAAGATCGGCGGATTGTCGATGCGGACTTGGCTGACACTTTGAGCTGACGCGGAGTCGCGCAAGGCGCTTCAGAGACGGTAGCCAATCAGAGATCACGGCAAAGGACGGATTGCGGTACTTCAGCGCAGAACTCAGCCAGCCTCTCCCGCTCGGTCGGTGATTCTTCTGCCCCGCGCCGTCCTGTCGGGACCTGTCCTTTCCCCAGATCGAGACAGAGTGCCGATTGCGGCACTTCGGCACAGAACTCGGCCAATCTCTCCAATTCCGTGCTTGTGTCTTTCTCCCCACGGCGTTCCGCCGCGTCCCCTCGCTGTCTGTCCCGGCTCCTTGTCCCCAAAGTCTCGCGTTTCCACCGCCAGAGGGCTTCGAGGCCGCCCCGGGGCAGACGTTTTCGTTGTTCCTCCAACTCGGACACCAAATTGGCAAAGTCCGTGTCTCCAAGAACCTCAGTCCGGGAAAGCATGCCGTCGCCGTTGTAGTCGAAGTTGGCGATCAGCCCTGGTGTCACGATCGCGCCGATTGAACCCGCCACGACTACAGCGTCCAGTTCTTCGTTCTCTGGCTGTTTAGGGGAACGGCTGCTTCGTGGGTTCGTTTCGGCGTCGCGATAGGAGGTTACATAGTTCTGGTATGCTGTTCCGCCCGCGACTATACGAAACAAGCGATTGATCTCGGCGGCGCCGATATTCCCGTCGGCGCTTACGTCTGCCGTTCGCCATATGGCGTCGAGAACACAACGCTGTACACCAGTCGCAGTCGCGGGTTCGCAGGCAGCAATCTTGCTCTCCAGTCTTTCAAAGATTCTCGCGTGAACCCCAGGTTGTTCCAGGGGTGAAATGTCCTGGGCGTAGTTGAACCATGGGCCGAACGCACCCAACAGGAGGATGGAGACGAACGCCGTGTTGATCATCCGGGCTTTCATCGATGACTTCCGTGCCTAATGGTTGGCGATCACCGTCACTTGTCCCGGGCAACGGCGCGAAACACCCGCATGAAGTTCCCGCCCAGGATGCCGGCGGCTTCGCTCTTGGAGAACCCGGCGGCCAGCAATGCGGCCGCGAGTTCCGGGAGTTCGCCATAGTCGTCGAAGACGGTGTTGCGCAGGCCGTCCATATCCGTGCCCACGGCGAGATGCTCGGGGCCGACGAGCTCCGCGAGCTTCCGGAAACGCCGGGTCCACCGTTCCAGGCCGCCCCGTCCCGCGGGCCAGACGCCGATCACGCCGCCGGTGGAGGCTATGAGGCGCGCGTGGTCGGCGTAGATGTAGCGGGTGTACTTGCGCTGCGTGCGGCGCAGCGCCGTGTGGCTGAGTATGATCGGCTTCGTAGTGATGTCCACCACGTCCCGGGTGACCTGCTCAGTGGCGTGGGCCACGTCGACGATTATGCCGACCCCGTTCATTTCCCTGATGACCTGAGCGCCGAAAGGGGTGAGGCCGTGGTGCCGGGGCTCCTCGGTCTGGATGTCGGCGACGGCGTTGATGTTGTAGTGGACGAGCTGAATCGAGCGGATCCCCCGCTCGTGGGCCTCCCGGACGCGGTCGATGCGCTCTTCCAGGAAATCGGCGCCTTCCGCGGCGAGCAGGGCGCCGGGCCGGCGTATGCGCTTGGCGCGCAGGACGTCGGCCGGACTCAGCACTCGCAGGAGACGGCCCTGGTCAAACCACGGGTCGAGCACGGCGAAACGGGCGTAGGTGTCGCGATACGATTCTCCCGGCTCGAACGGCCGTTGCGCCCGGATCCTGCCGGTTTGCCGGTCCCGCCGGATCACGGCCCGGTCGGTGCTTACGCAGAAGAAGCTGGTGCCGAGGCCGCCCCGGACCATTTCCAGGACACGTTGCTCCACGCCCGTATTGTCCCGGTGAAAACGGCCCGGGTGGGCGTGGATGTCCACCGACGGCGTCACGCCGCCAGGCTGCCCATGAGCCGGCCGTAGCCCGCCACCGCCTCCCTGATCCGGATCAGCTTGAGCGCATACCAGATGTAAGCCTGGCAACTGGTCACCACGGGCTTGCCGATCTCGTGCTCCAGAAGCTCCACGTCCTCGATGGTGGGCCAGCGGGGGCAGGGGATGAAGATGCCGTCCGCTTCGGGGGCCTTTTCGTAGAGGCGCTTGGCGATCTTGTAGGAGGCGTGCACCGGCAGGTCCGAGATGGCGGAGTTCTTGCGCACTCCGTAACCCTCTATCTGGAGCACCTCGAAACCGGATGCCTCGAGAAAGGCCTTCATGCGGGCGTTCAGGTCGTCTTCGTGGGGAGTGGCCACCACCAGGCGGTGCAGCCCCATGGCCTTGAGGGCCTCGACCTCGCCGGTAATCCCGGCGGTGATGGGGACCCCGGTTTTCTCGGTCAGCCGCCGCCCCATCTCGATGTCGCTGCCGTGCCCCAGCTTGGTGAAGAGCGGTGAACCGCCGAGGATGATCACGTCGCAGCCGTTGTCCACCAGGTCCAGCGCCGCCTCCTCTATACGCTCGAGCTGCCGCTCGAAGTCGGCGTCCACCAGTTGCCGGATGGTGCCGGTGCTGTTGAGCAACTGAAAGCCCGCGGGCAGCATGCGATAGAACTCGTAGACGAGGGTGTCCCCTCGGGACGGGGCCACATGGCCTACACGTGCGCGCCAACCGTACATGATGAGCCTCCTCAAACCGAGGTGGGTGCGCGGAGGTCCAGGCAGTGCTCGATCTCCGCGAACACCTCGTTGAAATGCATGACCCGGGTTACGCCGGGGTGTGAAAAATCGCGGTTGTAGGGGTGGTGCGGCATCAGCACCCGGGCTTCGGTATGCTCGGCCACATCCTGACAGTTCTCGTAGTTGTCGTCGACGAACAACATCACTCCAAGCCGCTCCACCACCGCCGATTTCTCCTTTTCGACCAGATGCACATCGGGGTTCGTGATGCCGTGCCGCCGGAACCATCCGGAGGTGACCGCGTGGATGTCCCAACTCTCGTGGCCTGTCCGGTGCGTGATGAACGAGAGCTGTCCGCTTTGGCTCAGGTGCTCCAGCCGCCGCCAGTGTTCGGGGCCGAGGAGCGAATCCAACCCGTCCCAGAAATCGGGGTCCCGCCGCACGGCGTCGGCGCACTCCCTTACCGCTTCCTCGGTCAGTACGGGATGCGCCGACAGGCGTACGCTCCGGAGTGACTCCGCCGGGATCGGCCCCTTGCCGATGCGTTTTTCCAGACGAAGGAGGAAGGGAGAGAGAAAGTCCGCCAGCACGCCGTCGATGTCCAGCCCCACCATCGTGAGGTCAGCTTACGTAATCGAGGCGTGCGCCGCAACGCGCCAGTGCGCCAGGGTGCAGACCAAGACTGTAAGCTGGGGGTCAGAGGGCGTTGGCGCGGCTTTCCCGGAGCGGGTCTTCCCCGATTGTCTAGTGCCGATGATCAAGGGTTTCACCGGCGGGTTGACAAGCGTCGATTGTTTCGTCACTCTTACCGTAAAAATAACGGAATCACCGACATGTACTCCAGAATACTCGATCTGCCCGAAAAGAGTTTCTTCCTGTTCGGCCCGCGTGGCACCGGGAAATCCGTGTGGCTGGAGCAACGTCTCGGTCATGCAGACCTGAGCATCAATCTCCTCAAGTCCGGCGAGTATCTTCGATACAAGCGGGACCCCTCCCTTCTCGCCCAGGAAGCAGCCGCTTTGCCCAACCGGCGGCCCTGGATCACTATCGACGAGGTGCAGAAGCTGCCGGAGTTGCTCGATGAAGTGCATGCCCTCCTATTCGAGAGCGGACAGGGCTATCGGTTTGCTCTGTCCGGGTCCAGCGCCCGGAAGCTCAAGCGGTCCCATGCCAACATGCTTGCGGGCCGCGCCCTTTTGAAACGGATGTTTCCACTGAGCATGCTTGAAGTCCGCGAGGACTTCAGCCTGCCGGACGCTCTGCGTTACGGACAGTTGCCCTTGAGCGTGACCTCGGTCTCCCGGACCGACAAGGTCGAGTTCCTGGACGCCTACGTCGAGGCCTATTTGAAGGAAGAGATTCAGCAGGAAGCTCTGGTCAGGGACCTTGACAGCTTTTACCGGTTTCTGTCAGTCGCCGGCATGATGAGCGGGCAGTTGCTGAACATCGCCAATATCGCCCGGGATGTGGGCGTCGCCAGGTCCACCGTCCAAGGCTATTTCGGCATTCTGGAAGACACCTTGCTGGGCTGGTACCTGCCCGCCTACCGCAACAAGGCCAAGGTCAAGGAGGTGGCTCGCCCCAAGTTCTACCTGTTCGATGGCGGCGTGCAGCGTGCCCTGATGGGGAGGCACCGGGACGAACCCTCGGCGGTCGAGACCGGCGCCTTGTTCGAAGCCTTCGTTCTGAATGAGTTCAGGGCGCTCAACGCGTGGCGGTCCCACGGCGCGCAGTTCTTCTACTGGCGCACGGAAGCAGGCAACGAAGTGGACCTGATCTGGAAGAGGGGGGAGCGGGCCGCGGGCTTTGAAATCAAGTCGTCCAATGTCTGGCAAGAGAAATTCAACAAGGGATTGAATGTCCTGTTGCAGACCGGTGACATCGGGCATGCTTTCGGCGTGTATCGCGGCGAACGGGTTCTGAAGGTCGGAAAGGTGACGGTGCTCCCTTACAAGAAGGCCATCGAGATGGCGCTGGAAGACAGTTTCGTTCCAGCGCTTTGACCGGTCAATGCGGGATGCACCGCAACGGGCGGCGGGCCGATGCGAGTACGGGCTCGTTCCTTGACGAACCGCAACCGGTCGGATACAAATCATTTTTTCTTCAGGCACACCGCAACACCCGCCCGCTTTTCTCTGAATCAACCGGAGCTCGAAGCGCAGGACCGTCGGGTCGTCGGTAGCGGCGTATCGTCTTTGCCGCGCACGGGCACGCTCACCGGGACATGAAGGACCGGGAGCGGTTGCGTTCAACAAGTCAGGAGTGGTCATGGCCAGAGTCGGTTTCGCACTTGGATACGGAAAGTTCACCAACGTCCGGGAAATCGCCGATCTCATGCGGCGCGCGGAGGAAAAGGGCTTCGAGATGGGCTTCTTCTCCGAGACCATCGAGCTCATGCGCGACTCGGTGTCGGCCATGTCGGCCATGGGGCTGGCCACCTCGAAGGTGACGCTGGGGGCCACCCAGATCGTCCGCCTGCGCACCCCCATCTGCATGGCCCAGTCGCTGATGACCCTGGACGAGATGACCGGCGGGCGCATCACCCTGGCGCCGGGCGCCTGTACGCGAAGCCACGCCCGGGTCCACGCCATGGAGCACCAGGATCCCCCTCAAGTGCTCAAGGAGTACATCGAGTCCATGCGGCTGCTCTTCACCGGCGAGAAGGTGGACTACGAGGGACAGTTCGTGAAGTTCAAGAACGTCGGCATCGGCTGGAAGCCGCTCCGCACCCACATCCCGCTCTACATCCCGGCCACGGCCCGGCCCGGGCTGAAGCTCGCCGGCCAGATCGGCGACGGCGTGGTGCTGAACGCGGTCTGCTCGCCCGAGTACACCGCCAACGCCCTGAAGATCATCAAGGACGCGGCCGAGGAGGCGGGACGTGATTTCTCCAAGTTCGAAGTCGCCCAGTTGATCAACTGCTCCATCGCCGACAACCACCAGAAGGCCCTGGACGCCATCCGCTGGGAGGTGGCCACCAAGCTCGACCCCATCCAGCTTCCGTTCATCGCCCGTCCCAAGATGCGCGTGGGCGAGCCCTACATCCACGAGGAGGACATCCCGACCTTCGAGAAGGCCCATGCCGAGGGCGGCATGGAGGCCCTCATCAAGGCCATCCCCGATTCCTACGTGGAGGGCATGACGGC
Source organism: Candidatus Binatia bacterium (assembly GCA_951813575.1). GTDB lineage: Bacteria > Desulfobacterota > Binatia > UBA9968 > JAJDTQ01 > JAJDTQ01. Next base: position 809,894 of record OX638375.1, on the reverse strand, counting down.
CAGCGGCACCCCCGACGAGGTCAAGGCCCGGGTGCAGCAGTACCGTGATGCCGGCGTCAAGATCCCGCTCCTGCGGCCGGCCGCGGCCGACCAGACCGATGCCTTGATGGACCTGTTCGCCCAGTAGGGGCGGGTTTCGAACTCGCCCGTGGCCATCCACGTGGCGGCTTCTCCCACGGCGGCGGTAACCCATGTATCGTGTAGGCGTTGACATCGGCGGAACCTTCACCGATCTGCTCCTGGTCGCGGATGACGGCACGTCCTTCATCGGAAAGACCCTGACCACCCACGCGGACCCGAGCGTGGCGGTGGAAGCGGCCATGCGCGAGGGCCTGGAAGCAGGTATCGTGGACCGCGCCCGGCAGGGGACGGTGGTGCACGGCACCACGCTGGTCACCAATGCGCTGATCGAGCGCAAGGGCGCTCTCACCGCGCTCCTCACCACCGAAGGTTTCCGGGACGCGCTGGAGATCGGCCGCGAGCACCGCTACGAGCTCTATGATCTCGATCTCGAGCTGCCCAGGCCGCTGGTGCCGCGCTACCTGCGCTTCGACGTGCCGGAGCGGGTGGCCGCGGACGGAACCGTGCTCAAGCCGCTGGACGAGGACTTCGTGCGGAGCCTGGTAGCCGAGCTTCGGGCCAAGGGCGTCCGGGCGGTGGCGGTGTGCTATCTGAACAGCTTTCGCAACGCCGCCCACGAACTGCGGACACGGGAGCTCATCGCGGAGGTGGCGCCCGAGGTCCGCGTGTCGGTGAGCGCCGACGTGGTGCCCGAGATCCGCGAGTTCCAGCGCACCAGCACCACCACCGCCAACGTCTACGTGCAGGAGCGCGTGGCAGCCTATCTCCAGGAGTTGCAGCAGCGCCTGAACGGCCTTGAGTTCACCGGCAGTTTCTTCGTGATGCTCTCCAGCGGTGGCATCGGCACCCCGGAGACGGCCGCCCGGTTCCCCGTACGCATGCTCGAATCGGGACCGGCGGCCGGGGCGCTGGCCGCCGCCGCGCTGGGACAGCGCGCCGGCTATCCCGACCTCCTCTCCTTCGACATGGGCGGCACCACCGCCAAGCTCTGCGCCGTGGAGAACGGCTACCCTCTCAAGGCCCGGGAGTTCGAGGTGGACCGGGTCTACCGCTTCCGCAAGGGCAGCGGACTGCCCATCAAGATTCCGGTCATCGACATGATCGAGATCGGCGCCGGCGGCGGCAGCATCGCCCGGGTGGACGCGCTGGGACTGCTCAAGGTGGGGCCCGACAGCGCCGGGGCGGAGCCGGGGCCGGCCTGCTACGGCCGCGGCGGCACGGGCGCCACGGTCACCGACGCCAACCTGATCCTCGGCTACTTCGATCCCGACTACTTCCTCGGCGGCGAGATGAAGCTCGACGTGGAGGCCGCGCGCACCGCCCTTGGCGGCCTCGCCGCGAAACTCGGCATGCGGGTGGAGCAGGTGGCCTGGGGCATCCACCAGATCGTCAACGAGAACATGGCCAACGCCGCCCGGGCACACCTGGGGGAACGCGGCAAGGACCCGCGGGAGCTGCCCATGTACGCCTTCGGCGGCGCCGGTCCGGTGCACGGCTGCCACGTGGCCGAGCTGCTGCACCTGCCCACGCTCATCTCGCCCATGGGGGCGGGCGTGGGCTCGACCTTCGGGCTCCTGGCGGCGCCCCTGGCCTTCGACTTCGTGCGCAGCGCCTACAGCCTGCTGGACGAGCTGGACTGGTCCTTCGTGAACGGGATGTTCGACGGCATGTGCGCCGAGGGACGCGCCATCCTGGAGCAGTCGGGACTGGCGCCGGACGATATCGTCTACGAACGGACCGCGGACATGCGCTACACCGGGCAGGGCCATGAGGTGTCGGTGCCCATTCCCGACGGCGTCCTCGACGCAAGCCATCTCGACGCCATCACCGAGGCCTTCGAGCGCACCTACGAGCGCATGTACGGGCGGACGGTTCCGGACGTGGTGGTGGAGGTGATCAACTGGCGCGTGGTGGCCAGGGGGCCGGAGCAGCCGCTGAACTTCTCGACCCGGGGTACCAGGGCCGTGGGGGCCAAGGCGCAGAAGGGCACGCGCCCGGTGTACTCCGCGGGCCGGGGACGGTTCGTCGATACCGCGGTCTACGACCGTTACGCCCTGACGCCGGGAATGACCTTCCCGGGGCCCGCCATCGTGGAGGAGCGGGAGTCCACCCTGGTGGTGACCGCCCGCAGCCATGCCCGGGTTGACGATAATCTGAACGTGATCGTAGAGTTCGACTATGAGTAAGACCGTCATCGATCCCGTGACCCTCGAGGTCATCTGGAACCGGCTCCTGTCGGTGGCCAACGAGCAGCAGGATGCGCTCATGCGCACGGCCTTCAGCACCATCGTGCGGGAGAGCCAGGACCTGGCCTGCGGCCTCTTCGACACCAAGGGCCGCATGGTGGCCCAGTCCGTGAGCGGCACGCCGGGCCATATCAACGCCATGGCCACGTCCATGGGACACTTCCTGCGGGAGTTCCCGGCGGAAACGCTGGTTCCGGGAGACGTGCTCATCACCAACGACCCGTGGCAGACCGCCGGACACGTCAACGACATCACCATCACCACGCCGATCTTCCGGGCCGGGCAACTCGTGGCGTTCTTCGCCAACACCTGCCACGCCGCCGACATCGGCGGCCGCATCCTCTCCGCGGAGGCACGGGAGGTGTACGAGGAGGGGCTCCGGATCCCCATCATGAAGCTGTTTCACGCGGGCGAGCCGGACCCCATCCTGCTCAAGATGATCCGCGCCAACGTCCGGCTGCCTCACGAGGTAGTCAGTGACTTCTACGCCCAGTCCGCCTGCAACGACGCCGGCGGCCGGGCGCTCATCGAGACCATGGACGAGTTCGAGCTGGACAGCTTCGATCCCGTGGCCGAGGAGATCATCAGCCGCTCCGAGAGGGCCGTGCGCGCGGCCATCGCGGAGCTCGAGGACGGCGCGTGGGAAGGGGAGACCTGGAGCGACGGCTTCGAGGAGCCGATCTACATCAAGACCCGGCTGGAGGTGCGGGGAGACGAGATCTTCATCGACTTCACCGGCTCGTCGCCCCAGAGCCACCGCGGCATCAACGTGGTGATGAACTACACCCACGCCTACGCCAGCTTCGCGGCCAAGGCAGCCATCTACCCCGACGTGCCCCACAACGAGGGCAGCTTCCGGCCGGTGCACGTGAGCGCCCCGGAGGGGAGCATCCTGAACGCCAACGAACCAGCGCCGGTGGCGGCGCGGCAGACCGTGGGGCACTTCGTGCCCACCGCGGTGTTCACCGCGCTGGCCAAGGCGCTTCCGGGAAAGCTCATGGCGCCCAGCGCCGACCCCATCTGGCTCAGCGTGTGGCGCGGGCAGGACCCCTCGTTCAATCTCACGGTGTTCCAGGTGGGCGGCACCGGTGCGCGCCCCACCAAGGACGGGCTCAGCGCCGTGGGTTTCCCCAGCGGCGTGGCGGGCGTGCCCGCGGAGGTCATCGAGAGCCTGTCGCCGCTGGTCATGCGCCGGCGCGAGCTCAGGGTGGACTCCGGCGGCGCCGGCACCTGGCGCGGCGGCCTCGGCCAGTTCACCGAGTTCGCCAACCGCGCCCACGGCCAGTGGAGCGTCAACGGCATCCTCGACCGCACCCGTTACGCCGCCCCCGGAATCATGGGCGGCGGTCCGGGGCTCCCCGGCGAGTTCATCCTCGACGGCGGCGAGCGCCCCAATCCCAAGGCCCAGACCCATCTGGGCGGCGACCGCAGCGTCCAGTTGAACCATCCCGGCGGGGGCGGCTACGGCGAGCCCTTCCAACGCGATCCCGAACGCGTCCGCGCGGACGTGGTCTACGGCTACATTACCCCCGAGGCCGCCGCCCGGGACTACGGCGTGGTGGTGCGCTTCACCGGCCGGGACGACGAGAAGGTGCGGCTGCCCGAGCAATGGGTGATCGACGAGGCTGCGACGCGGGAGTTGCGGGAGAACGCGTGATTCTTTCCGAACGCATCGCCCTCGTCACCGGGGCGGCCACCGGCATCGGCCGGGCGACGGTCCTGGAGCTGGCGCGGGCCGGAGCGGCGGGGGTGGCCATCAACTACCGGTCTGCCAAGGACCAGGCGGAGGGCCTGGCGGCGGAGGTGCGGGAGCTGGGCACCGAGGCGCTGTGCGTGCACGGGGACGTGAGGGACGACGGCCACGTGCGCGGCATGGTGGATCGGACGGTGGAGCGGTTCGGGCGCCTGGACGTCCTGGTGAACAACGCCGGCATCACCCGCTGGGTGCCGATCACGGACATGGAGGCGTTGACCGACGAGATCTGGGACATGACCCTCGACGTCAACGTGAAGGGCGCCTACCGGTGCGCCAGGGCGGCGGCGCCGCACCTGAAAGCCGCCGGCGGCATGATCGTCAACGTGTCTTCCATCTCGGGCGTTATCGCCCCTTCCACCATGTCGTCGCTGGCCTACGGCACCGCCAAGGCCGGGCTCATCTACCTGACCCGCGGCCTTGCCGTGGCCCTGGGGCCCGAGATCCGGGTCAACGCCGTGGCGCCCGCGTTCACGGACACCCAGTGGATGCGCGACCACTACGGCGCGGACTACGAGGACATCATCGACCGCGCCTCCGCCAACTATCCGCTCAAGCGGGTGGGGAAGCCGGAAGAGGTGGCGGGCGCCATCCTGGGCCTGATCACCGGCGGCGATTTCGTCACCGGCCAGACCCTGCTGGTGGACGGCGGGCTGAGCCTGAGCTGAGCAGGGACCTTCCATGACCAAGACGGAGTTGATGACCGCCATGCAGGCGCACCGCCTGGTGGCGGTGATCCGTTCCAGGACCGCGGAGGAGGCCCTGGCCACCGCCCGGGCCGTGGGCGAGGCCGGCGTGCGGTTCGTGGAGGTGACCTTCACCGTCCCCGGGGCGGCGGAGGTCATCCGGACGCTGGCAGGCGAGGGCCAGGTGCACGTGGGCGCCGGCACCGTGCTGTCCGAGGAACAGGCCCACACGGGCATCGAGGCGGGCGCGCGCTTCATCGTCTCGCCCAGCCTGGAGCTGGACCTGGTGCCGCTTTGCCGCGAGGCTGGGGTGGCGTCGATCCCCGCCGGGGCGACGCCGACGGAAATCGTACGGGCGTTGCGCGCCGGCGCCGACCTGGTGAAGATCTTTCCGGCGGACACCGCCGGCGGGCCGCACTTCATCCGGCAGATGTTGGGACCCTTCCCCGAAGCACGGTTCATGGTCTCGGGCGGCGTCAACCAGGACAACGTCTCGGAATACGCGACCTTGGGCGTCACCGGCATCGTCCTGGGCAGCGCCTTTCTGGCCGACGTGCTGGCCAGGGAGGGCCATGACGGTCTGGTGGCCAAGTCCAGGGAGTTCGTGGCGCTGGTGGACGAGGCGCTGTCCGCCTCCGCTTCCTGACCCAAGGCGAATGATGACGCGGCAAGCACGGCGGATGGAGGGGGTGCCGTTCTCGGGCATTCGGAAGATGATGGCACGGGCGTGGGAGCTCGAGGGAGAGGGGAAGCCGGTGATCCACCTGGAGATCGGCCGCCCCGATTTCGACACACCGGGCCACATCAAGGCGGCGGCCCAAAAGGCGCTGGACGAAGGCAAGGTCCACTACACCTCCAACTACGGCGTGCCGGAGATCACCCGCGCCATCGCCGCCAAGCTCCGCTCGGACAACGGGCTGGACTTCGACGAGAACGGGGAGATCGCCGTCACCATCGGCGCCAACGAGGCGGTGTTCATGGCCGTCATGGCGTTCATCGACAAGGGTGACGAGGTGCTGGTGCCGGACCCGTCCTGGCTCAACTACTTCCATTGCGTCACCTTGGGCGGGGGCGTGCCGGTGAGCGTGCCGCTCCGGGCGGAAAACGATTTTCGCATGGACGCGGACGACGTGGCGCGCCTGGTGACGCCGCGCACCCGCATGATGGTGGTGATGAGCCCCCACAACCCCACCGGCGCGGTGCTCGACCGGGGCCGTCTGGAGGCGCTGGCGGCGCTGGCCCGGGAGCATGACCTGCTGGTGCTGTCCGACGAGATCTACGAGAAGCTGCTGTACGACGGCGCCGAGCACCACAGCATCGGAATCCTGCCGGGCATGCGCGAGCGCACGCTGGTGGTGAACGGCTTTTCCAAGAGCTACTCCATGACCGGCTGGCGCCTGGGCTATATCGCCGCGCCCCGGAACCTCATGGACGTACTCATCCGCGTTCACCAGTATACGGTGCTGTGCGCCACCTCGTTCGGCCAGTACGGTGCCGCGGCCGCCTACGAGGGGCCGCAGGGCTGCGTGGAAGAGATGCGTCTGGAATTCGCCCGGCGCCGTGAGCTTATCCTGCGGCGGCTCAGGGCCATGAAGGGCATCGAGTGCGCGGTGCCGGAAGGCGCCTTCTATGCCTTCCCCGACATCGGCGCCCTGGGCCGGTCGTCCGAGGATGTGGCCATGCACCTGCTGGAAGACGCCTACGTGGCCACCGTGCCCGGCAGCGCCTTCGGCCGCTACGGCGAAGGATACATCCGGCTGGCCTACTCCAACTCCTACGAGAACATCGAGGAGGCCATGGACCGCATGGAGGCGAGCCTCGCGAAACTGTAGAAACGTCGTCCCGGACCCCGGGTCAGGCCCGGGGCAGGCTTGATTCGGGATCCAGAGAAGGGGCCGCGCAAAAAGGTGATTTCGGAGGAATGATGGGGAACATCGAGCTGACGCTGGCATGTGAGGACTATGACCGCACCCGGGCGCTGAAGGACGGGTTGGTGAAGCCCGAGGGCATCGATCTTAACTACGTGGCGCTGCCGGTGGAGGAGATCTTCTGGCGCATGCTCCATTTCCAGGAGTTCGACGCCGCCGAGATGTCCATGGGCGCGTACCACGTGGACGCCTCCCGCGGCCACCAGCCGTTCATCGCCATCCCGGTGTTCCCCTCCCGCATGTTCCGCCACCGCTGCATCTTCGTGAACACGGCGTCCGGCATCAAGAAGCCCGAGGACCTCAAGGGACGGCGCGTGGGCGTGCCCGAGTACACCATGACGGCGTCCGTGTGGGTCCGGGGGATGCTCCAGCACGACTACGGCGTGGAAGCGAAGGACGTTCACTGGATCCAGGGCGGGGTTGAGCAGCCGGGACGCAAGGACCGGGTGCCCTTCGACGCTCCGGCCGGGGTGGAGATCGACACCGAGGAAGAGCGGACCCTCGACGACATGCTGGAGAAGGGCGACATCGACGCCTTGGTGTCCGCGCGCATGCCGTCCTGCTTCGTGCGGCGGGCCCCGGGCATCACCCGCCTTTTCGAGGACTGCCGCGCCGCGGAGATGGACTACTTCCGCCGCACCGGCCTGTTCCCCATCATGCACTGCATCGTGGTGCGCCGGGAGATCCACGAGGCGCACCCGTGGGTGACCCAGAACCTCTACAAGGCGTTCTGCCAGGCCAAGGACCTGTGCGTGTCGCAGATCTACGACACCAACGTGCTGCGCACGCACCAACTCTGGTACCTGTTCGAGTACGAGGAGACGGTGGACCTCATGGGCGAGGACTACTGGCCCTACGGCTTCGAGAGCAACCGCAAGACTTTGGAGACCTTTCACTCCTATTTGCTGGAGCAAGGCGTGATCAAGAACCCCGTGGACCTGGAGAGCCTCTACGCGTCCAACACCCGCGAGGCGTTCAAGATCTGAGGCGTTTCTCGCGGACTATTGGAAGGGTACGCCGTAGGAGGGCCGGACGCGGAAGTAGTCGCTGACGTACTCGTTGGCGGGGTGCCGCATGAGGCTCTCGGCCGTTCCCACCTGCTCCAGGCGTCCCTCGTGCATGAGCGCGATGCGGTCGCCCAGTTCCAGCGCGTCCTCCAGGTTGTGGGTGACGAAAAGGGTGGTGAGGCGCTGTTCCTTGTGGAACGCGCGGATCTCTGCCCGGACCCGGCGGCGGTTGGGCGGGTCGAGATTGCTGAGGGGTTCGTCCATCAGCATGATCCGCGGATACGTGGTCATGGCCCGGGCCAGGGCCACCCGTTGCTGCTGGCCCGCGGACAGCTCCGGGGGCTTGCGGTCGAACAGCTGCTCCTCGATGTTGAGGGCCTTGGCCAGGGGCCGGATGAGCTCGCGGATGGCCCCCACCGACCACTTGCGGATCCGCAGCGGCAGGGTGAGGTTGGCGTACTTGCGGTCCTCGAACACGCGCATGTGGGGCCAAAGCGCGTAGCTCTGGAAGATGAGCTGCACGTCCCGGCGACCGGGCGGCACGTCGTTCACCGGCACGCCGCCGATGAGGACCTCGCCGGTGTCCGGGGTCTCCAGTCCGGCGATGATGCGCAGCAGCGTGGTCTTGCCGCAGCCGCTCTCGCCGATGATGACCAGGAACTCCCCCTGGTCCACGGCGAGGTCGAAGCCGTCCACGGCGGTCACCGGCCCGAAACGCTTGCCGATGTTGCGCAGCACCAGGTTCGTCACGCGGCCATGTTACGGCAACGGCTCAACCTGAAGCAAGGTCCATGGAGAAAAACAGAGAGACCATCGAGCGACTGATCCGGGCCAGCATGGGCGAGGTCAAGGCCGACCAGGTGGTGACCGGCGGGCGACTGGTCAACGTCTACACCGGCGAGGTGCTGGACGGCCTGGAGATGGCCGTGAGCGGCGGCCGGATCTGTTACGTGGGCCCCGGCGCAGACCACACGCGGGGCGAGGAGACCCGGGTCGTCGACGCCCGGGGCCGGTGGATCGCCCCCGGCTTCATCGACGCCCACACCCACATCGGCCACTTCTGCCGCCCGTTCGAGCTGTTGCAGGCCTACGCGCCCCGGGGCACCACCGCGCTCATGGCCTCCTGTGACGAGCACACCGTGGCCTTCGGCCTCGCCGGCATGCGGCTCTTCCTGGACGAGGTGGCGGCCCACCCGCTCCGGGTCTACACCTTGATCTCCATGGCGGCGCCCCAGGACCCGCTGTTGTGCCGCACCGAATCACTCTCCGACCGGGAGGTGGCGGAAACCCTGGAGGATCCCCGCGTGCTGGGGCTCGGCGAGGTGGTCTCCTGGCTCCGGCTGGTGCAGGGGGACCCGGACCTGCTGGCGCGCATCGACATGACCCTCGGCCGGGGCAAGATCGTCCACGGCCACACCGCCGGGGCCCGGGACCGCCGCCTCAACGCCATCGCCGCCGCCTCGGTGTCGTCGTGCCACGAGCCCATCAGCGGTGAGGACGCACTGGCACGGCTGAGGCTGGGCTACTGGACCATGCTGCGGGAGGGTTCCTTCCGCCAGGACCTGGAAGCCACCCTCAAGCCGCTGCTCGCGGCCGGCGTGGACACCGGCCGGCTGATCCTCGTGACCGACGGCATGGCTCCCGACGACGTGGCCGCGCACGGCCACATGGACCACGTGATCCGGCGGGCCGTGGAATGCGGGCTCGCCCCGGCGAGGGCCATCCAGGCCGCTACGCTGCACCCGGCGACGTACTCGGGCCTCGAACAGGACATCGGCGGCCTGGCGCCCGGACGCTTCGCCGACTTCGTGCTGCTGGACGACTTGGAAACCGTGAGCGTGGGCGCCACGTTCATCGGCGGCGAGCTCCTGGCCGAGGACGGCGAGTCCACAGTGGATGCCGTCCCGCCTCCCTTTCCCGACGGCATGGGGCTCAAGACCGCCTTCCGCCTGCCGGTGGCGGCCGACGACATGAGGATCCGCTGCGAGGACTCCCGCGCCCGCGTCCGGGTGATGGATCTCGTCAACCAGACCATCACCCGGGAACGAGTCGTCGAGGTGGCTTGCGCGGGCGGGGTCATTCCGGCGGACGTGGAGAACGATCTCCTCAAGGTGGCGGTGTTCGACCGCCGGGAAGGTTTCAGCCCCGCCTTCGGCTTCATCCGGGGCCTGGGAGCGGACATCGGCGCGGTGGGCACCACCGTCAACCTCGACGAGTATACGCTGCTGGTAGCGGGCTCAAGCGACTACGACATGGCCTACTGCGCCAATCTCCTGCTGGAATCCGGCGGCGGCGTTGCCCTGGTGGACAAGGGCCGCGTCCTCGAAGAGATCCCGTTTCCCATCGGCGGCCTCTTCTCCCTGGAACCCTGGCACGACGTGGGCGAGAAGCTCGCCGCCGTGCAGCAGGCCCTGAGAGAGCGGGGCAGCACGTTTTCGAAGCCGCTCTACGCCCTCTGTTTCCTGACCTTCGTCACCCTCCCGGAACTCCGCATCACCGGCCGCGGCTTGGTGCGCGCCAAGGAACGCCGCATCGTCCCGCTGCTGGCCGAGTGACGGTTACCTGGGCAGCTCGAAGGTTCCCCGAATGCCGGCGAAGAAGCCGATGCCCGTGGTCTGGAATTCCCGCATCTCGAAAGAACGGAGTTCATAGTAGTCCTTGTCCAAGAGGTTCTCGATCCGCCCGAAGAACTCGACCCCCTTGGTGACGCTGTACTTGCCCGCCAGATTCACGAGGACATAGGACGGCACCTTGGGGCTATGGTACTGGTCCACCTGCTTGCCGTTGTAGTCGATGCCCAGGTCGATGGCGGCCCGGCCGTTGAGAAGGTCGTAACCGGCGTTGGCGCTGGCGATATGCTTGGCCCGCCGTCTGAGGGGCCGGCCTTGTGCGTCCTTTGCGTCGGTGTAGGTGTACTGGGCGGCCAGGCTCACTCCCTCCGCCGGCTTGGCCTTGACGCTGAACTCCACGCCGCGAATCCTGGAGGTGCCTTCCAGGTTGTCGTAGAAGTCGTCGTTGAAGTCGGTGGTGCCGGCGTCATTCCAGTAGATCAGATCCGTCGGCCGGCTGTTGAAGTACGTCAGATCCGTCGAGAGGCGACCTTCGAGGAGGTCTTGCTCGACCCCGATATCCCAACCCTTGCTTTTCTCCGGCTGCACGTCGGGGTTCGGACCGAGCCGGCCGAACCGTTGGAAGGAGTGCGACAGGGTGGGGTTCTTGACCCCGGTGCCGTAGCTGCCGTGTAGTCGCGTCCCGCTGGCGGTATGCAAGTACGCGGCCGTCAGCCGGTAGGTGGAGGTGTTCTTGAAGCGCTCGTTGTCATCGTGGCGAACGCCGCCGGACAAGAAGAGCCTGTCCGCGACCCCCATCTGGTACTCGCCCGAATAGCTCTGGTTCGTAAAGTTGGGTCTGGTGTCGCCGGTGACGTGGGAATCCTTCCCGCGTTCGGTCAGGAAAGTCACGGCATGGGTCGCTTCGATCCCGGCCGGGGTGTCAAAGAAGACGTTGGTCTCGTAGTCGACATGCAACCTCCTGCCGTCGAACCTGTTGTGACTGCCGGCGCTGTCGTCGAAGAAGTCCCGTTTCATCCGGACGGTGGTTACCCCTGCTGCATGACTCCATGCGCCGTCGAACAGGCCGTACTTCAGTTGGGTCCGGCCGGTCCATCGGTCCCCGTCCGTCTCGTCGCCGTCGTCGGGTGTGGCTCCCCCGAAACTGCTTTGACCGTCCGTTTCCAGTTTGGTTCTCACGTAGCGGCCGGTTAGTTCCAGCTCCAGGTCCTCCATCAATTCGAGGCCGAATCTGGCATTGTAGGTTTGGTTCCGATAGCCATCCTTCTCCGGTCCCGGGGCAATCGAAATTCCGGAAGTCCTGTAACCCGTGGCACTCAGAGAGAAATGGTAGCCTTCGCCCCCGCCTTGGAAGCCGGTCATGATGTTGGCTGTTCCGAATGATCCGCCTTCCACGCCAAGGCGCGCCGTTGCGGGGCCGCGACCCTTCCGGGTGACGATGTTGATCACCCCGCCAATGGCGTCGCTGCCGTAGAGTCCGCTCTGCGGTCCGCGCAGGACTTCGATTCGTTCGACATTCGAGGTCAGCAGGTGGCCGAAGTTGTACGTGGCATTGCCGTCGGCCGGATCGTTTACCTTGACTCCGTCGATGATCACGAGGGTGTGTCCCGTCTCGCCGCCGCGTATCCGCACCGCCGTCTGGGTGCCCAGGGGACCCGACCGGTGCACCGCTACCCCCGGCACCTCCCGGAGCAGGTCGGACACCACTCGCGCCTGCTTGCGTTCGATCTCCTCGGCGGTGATCACCGTGACCGCGCTGCCCACGGCCTTGGCTTCCAGCGGTACGCGGCTTGCCGACACCACGATCTCCGGGAGTTGTTCGATTTCTTCGCCGGCCGCCGGCCTTGGCGGCGGTTGCCCCGTGCCGGCCGTCTGGGCGCTGGCGGTGCCGGCCCGGAGGGTCAGCAGGACGAAAAGAGTGACGGCACCCGTGGTGAGAAACTTCATGGCAATCTTCCTTTCCCGCGAAGGCGGATTGTGGATGGAAGAGGGACAGGTCTCCTGGCTTGGGCTTTCTGGCAGTCCGTGTCGGCTGCCGGCCTACTCACCGCGCCTTCCCACCCGCCGGACGGGCAGTGGCTCGAGTTGCGGTTTTCGTAGCCGTTACAGTTGCGGGGCAGCAGGGGATTCGCACCCCTTTCCCTGGCATCCGTCTTCAGGCCTCAGGTCTTGGTCGACTCAGGATCGGTTCACTCGTGGTCTATCGCTTGTCCTCCTTCAGCTTGAACGCCACCGGGATACGGACCCAACTCGGCACGGCGTCGAGGCCGCGCCGCGCGGGATGGAATTTCCAGCGTCGGACCGCCTTCACGGCGGCGGCGTCGAGAATGTCGAAGCCCGATGTCCGGTCCACCGCGACCCGGTCCGGAGCCCCCTTGGGGTCCACCCGCACCTTGATCACCGTCGTGCCTTCCCATCCGGCCCGGCGCGCCTTGCCCGGATACCGGGGAGGCACGGTCCGCGCGTAACGGGCCGGGCTGAAGCCGGCGCCGGGCGCAAGGCCGCGGTCGGGGGATGTCTTTTTCGCGAGGCCCCGGGTGAGATGCTCTTCCGTCACCGCGCCTACGTTTCCGCGGTTCCCGGCGGCCGGTTCCCACGCCGGAGCGGCGGCGTTCACGGGGCGGCTGTCCTCGGGGGGTTTTGCGGACCCCGTCGGTTCCGGGGATGGCGCCGGTTCGGGCCGGGGCTGTTCCGGCCGCGTCCGGGCGGGGGTCGGGTGGACTCGTTTCGACGCCGTGGGCACGGCCTTCGCGACCCGGATCACGGGCCGGGCCGGAGCCCGCGGCCGTTTGGGCTTCGGAGGTGTCTTCGTGGCCTTGGCCGGTGAGGCCGCCTTGGGTCTTTCGGTCAGAACGGGTTGTCGGGCGACCTGCCTCGGAGCCTCGGACCGGGGCGCGTCCACGAGCTCGACCCGCACCGGTCGGAGGGCATCCTCCCCCGCGCTTCCGGCGTTCATGGGGAGAGGCGCCCAGATCAGCGCGCCGTGGAAAAGCGTCGAGCCCAACAGGCAGTAAAGAAGGCGACGGATGGCGAGACCCCCTCTCTCTCCTCGGAGAGCATGGTTGCTTTCGGTCTTCAGGTAGGTCTCCTGGCTCGCGGGCTGGCCGTTTCGACCGCCTTGCCGCCTTCCCATTCCCGGGTGGGGAACAGTGGCACGCTGGCAAGGGTTCCCACTTACAGTGGCGGGACCGCACCGGATTTCAACCGGTTTCCCTGTTATCCCGTAAGGGACCTGAAGACCGGGCGGCCGAGAGGCCGCCCGTCGGAACGGAACACTAGCCGTGCGGTGAGGCCTTGTCAAGGCGGCAAGGCCTCACCGCGGAGAGGGACATCAGCTCACAGCGCGGATTTGATGTCCTCGATGTAGTCCTTGAAGCCGTCCTCCACGCTGTACTCCGGCTCCCAACCGAGGAGTTCCCTGGCCCGGGTCGTGACCATGGGTTGCTTCGAGGAGCGCGGCGGCTTGCCGGGGATGATCTCCACCTCCAGCTTCGGCAGCAGCCCCTGCACCATGTCCACCAGGTCGTCGAACTTGATGACCACGCCGGTGCCGATGTTGAAGGTGGTCTCGGCGGGTGCGGGTACGGTGGCCGCCAGCTCGATGGCCCGGCCCACGTCCTTGAAGTAGACGTACTCGAAGTCGCGCGTCGATTCCTGCGGGATGTTGGCCACGCCGCCCTTGATGCCGGCTTCCACCAGGCTCTGGAGCATCTCGCCGCCGGCGGAGCCGCCAGCGAAATGCCCGAAGCCGAACACGTTGGCCAGCCGCAGCACGATCAACTCGAAGCCGTAGAGCCGCTGGTAGGCCTCCACCATGAGCTCCTTGGCCACCTTGGAGTTGCCGTAGGCGTCGCCGTCGCCCCGGTGGAACCCTTCCCCGATGGGATCGTCGCCTTCCATGCGGCGGTTGTACACGCCCATGGTGCTGATCTGGATCAGCCGCTTGACGCCGGTGAGGCGCACGGCCTCGGCTACGTTGACCGTTCCCATGACGTTGATCTGAAGCCCGCTGTAGACCGGGTTGGCCACCGCGCCGCCGATGAGACCGGCGGTGTGCAGCACGGTCTCCACCTTGTGGGTCTGCATGGCGTCGATGAGCGCCGGCAGGTCCCGGATGTCTCCCTTGATGACGGTGACGTCGGTCTTGCCCAGCTTCCGTTCCAGGAAGTCCATCCTGGGCGCCATGTCGAAAAACACGATCTTCTCGCCCCGCTGCAGGGCGCGTTGGGCGAAGGCCGTGCCCACGAGGCCGACGCCGGTAATCAAAGTGCTCATTACGACTCCCTTCTGGTGCGGTTTTCTTCCATGTACGTGCACCCCCGCGGGGTGTCAAGGCGCGCGCGTGTCCTCAGGCCGGGCCGGCGATGGATACGCTCCAGTCGCCGTCGATGCGCCGGACGCCGGCCCTTACCCCGTAGACCTCGGCCATGCGCGCCGGCGTCAGCGTCGTCTCCGGCGGTCCGTCCGCGACGATGCGCCCCCCGTGGAGCCACGCCAGCCGGTCGGCGAAACGCGCAGCCAGGGCGGCCTCGTGCAGCACCACCAACGCGGCGTTGCCGGCGTCGGCGTAGCCGCGGATCAGGCTCATGACCTGATGTTCGTGGAGCGGGTCCAGGGCTTCGGTGGGCTCGTCGGCGAGCAGGATCGGCGCTTCCGCGGCCATGGCCCGCGCCACGTGGGCACGGCACAGCTCCCCGCCCGAGAGTGTATCGCAAGGGCGGTCGGCGAGGGCCTGGAGATCGCACGCGGAAAGCGCGCGTTCCACCGCCGCGGCATCCTCGCCCCGCGGCCGTCCGGACGAGACGCCGTGGGCGAACCGTCCGAGGGCCACCACGTCCCGCACCCTCACGGGCCACGCCAGCGGCCTCGACTGCGGCAGGTAGGCTACGCGCCGGGCCCGCTCCGCCGCGGGCAGGCGGGCCGGGTCGTCGCCTCCCGCGCGCACCTTGCCCCGGCCGCGATCAACCACGCCCAGGACGGACCGAAGCAGCATGGTCTTGCCGGCACCGTTGGGACCGAGCAGGGTCACCAGCTCACCCGGACGCACCCGTACCGACGCTCCGCGCAGCACTTCGTGCCGTCCCAGCGTCACATCGACGTCCTGCACCGAAAGCTCAGCCACTGCTCGTCCGCCTCCTCGCGGCGATCCACACGAAGACCGGCGCCCCCAGCAACGCCGCCACCACCCCGAGCTTGAGCTCCGTGTCGGTGGGCGCCACCCGTACGCCGATGTCCGCCAGCACCAGCAGCAGCCCCGCCAGCAAGGCCGACGGCACCAGCGTGCGGGCGGGATCGTGGTTCACCAGCGGCCGTACCAGGTGCGGCGCGACGATGCCGACGAAGCCGATGGCGCCGGCAATGGCCACCGCCGCCCCGGTGGCCAGGCCCGCACCCACCACCACCAGCCGCCGGGTCCGGGGCAGGTCCACCCCCACGGCCGCCGCCCCTTCCTCGCCCAGGGTCAGGGCCGAGAGGCCGCGCCGTCCGGCGAAGAGGATCGCCAGACCGGCCAGCAGGAACGGCGCCGGCGGCACGAGATCGTCGAAGCTCCGGTTGGCCACGGTTCCCAGCATCCAGTTCAGCATGTCGGAAAGGGAGAACGGGTGCGGGGCCAGATTCATCAACAACGCCATCAGCGCGCCCGCGAAGCTGGAAAGCCCGACCCCCACCAGGATCAGGGTCACCACCGAGCCCACGCGCACGGCCGCCACCGTCAGCAGGGCGGTGGCGGCCAGGGCCCCGGCAATGGCGGCCAGGGGCAAGGCGAACGCCTGGGTGTTGGCGAGCCCGTAGTAGATGACGAAGGTGGCGCCGAGGGCGGCGGTGGCGGATACCCCCAGAACCCCGGGCTCAGCCAGGGGATTTCGCAGGAGCCCCTGCAACGCCGCGCCCGACGTCCCCAGCGCCGCACCCACCACCAGCGCCGCCACCGCGCGCGGCAGCCGGATCTCCCACACCACCACGCGGTCGCCGGCCGACGCCCCTCCCGCCAGGGCGGAAAGGACCCGGTCGAGTCCCAGCGGGGTGGAGCCCACCAGGCACGCCGCGGCCAGGGCCGCCAGCACGGCCGCCGCCAGCGTGATGAGAACGCCGCGGTCAGTCACGCGGTGATTCCCGGAGCGAGGCCGCTCCCTCCTCGCCGCCGGCCACGGGCTCCGGCGCCGGGGTGTTCGGGCGGAGCGCCGCCAGGGCCTCTACCGCGTCGGCCACGAACCAGCCGCCGCACGACGTGGTGGCGCCGTCCAGAAGCGCCGCCGGGACCGACGCCATGGTGCGCCGGGCCACCGGATGGCGGAACGGAGTCCATGCGTCGTCATGGTTGGTGCCCTCTCCGAAGGTGGCCTCGGCCGCCAGGTCCGGGGTTTCGTAGGCCAGACGCTCCAGCGGAATCGGCCGCCAGCCGCGCCGGGACTGGAAGTTTTCGAGCCCCGCGGCCGCCAGCAGCTCGTGCACCAGGGTACCCGGGCCGGCGGTGTAACCCGCCGGCGTCACGTAGAGCGCTCGCGTGCCGGAAGCGTGGAGCCGTGCCTCGCGGAGCCGTGCGTCCATCTCCCCGATGAGCGTTTCGCCCCGTTCCGGCACGCCGAGCCCCCGGGCGGCGTGCCGGATCACCGAACGCGCGCCGTCGATGTCGTCGGCGAACCCGATCTGCAACACCGGCACCCCGGCGCGTTCGAAGAAACCCCGGGCGTTGGGACCGCCGCCGTAGGAGCGCACCACCAGGTCCGGCTCGAGCAGCAGGACGTCTTCCGCCCGCGGCCGGACCGTCGGCAGCCCGGCCGCGGCGGCGCGCATGTAGGAGAACCCGGCGCCGGCGTCCGGCGACACCGCCAGGATGTCACGGCGGTGGGCAAGCCCGAGCACGTACTGATCGGCGCAGTAGTCCAGGCTGACGACGCGGCGCGCCGTGGAGCCCGCGGCCGGGGGCTGCCGGCAGGCGGTGAGAAGGGCGCACACGGCAAGCGCCAGCGCGAGGGCCGTCGTCGCCCTCGCGCTGGCGCTTGCCCCCGGCGTCCGCGGGAAGGGCCATGGGTACAACTTACGCTCTCCCTTTCGCATAGGTTCATCCGCCGGGCCTTGCCGGCGCGACATTCGAGATAGTCGTGGAACCTACGCCGGGCAATGCCGGCCGTCAAGTTGGAGAGCGGTGCGCTCGATGGTTTGTTCTGTATAGCGACATTCGCTAGACTCGCGGCACCTTGGCGGCGTGCGCTCGCCCTCATCCTGAAAGGAAACAGGCACATGATCATCCCGACCGAACCCATCGGCAGCATCCCGCGCCCCGGCTATCTCATCGACGCCATGACCGCGCATGGCGCCGGGCGGCTCGACGACGCCGGCCTCGCCGAGGCCATGGACCGGGCCGTGGCGGAGACCGTGGCGGCGATGGAGGCCACCGGGTCGCCGGTCATCACCGACGGCGAGCAGTCCAAGCCGAGCTTCGCCACCTATCCGCTGGCGGGACTCGACACCTTGGCTCCGGACGGCGTCGTCATCCCGTTCGAGGACGGCCACACGCGGCAACTGCCCCGTCTCACCGCCGGTCCGTTCCGCTACACCACCTATTCCGGCGGCTATGTAACCGCAGCGAAGCGGCATGCCGGCCGGCCGGTGAAGCAGGCCGTCATCGCTCCTTCGGCCATCAGCCTCATCTATCCGCAGGACGGCATCGACGGCTATCCGCGCGACGCCTTCATCGCCGATCTCGTGAACGAGTGCGAGAAGGACATCCGCTCGGCCCTCGACGCCGGCGCCGACAGCGTCCAGATCGACTTCACCGAGGGGCGCCTGTGCTGCAAGCTGGACCCGTCACGGGGGTTGCTGCGGGCTTTCGTGGAACTCAACAACGCGGTGCTCGATCGGTTCTCGGACGCGGAACGGGGCCGTATCGGGGTCCATACCTGTCCCGGCGGCGACCAGGACTCCACCCACTCCGCGGACGTCGATTACGCCGAGTTGCTGCCCGATCTCTTCGCCATCAACGCGGGCCGGTTTTTCGTTCAGATGGCCAGCGAAAGCGATCGTCCCCGCGTGCTGGACATCATCGCCCGGGAGCGGCGTTCCGGCCAGATGGTCTTCATCGGCGTCACCGACCCCATCGACCCGCGGGTCGAGAGCGCCCGGGAAGTTTGCGAGCGGATTCTCGAAGCCGCGGAGCATCTGGGCACCGACGGGCTCGGCTGCACCGATGACTGCGGGTTCTCGCCGTTCGGCGACGACGTCTCCACCGCCCGGGATACCGCCTTCGCCAAGGTCCGGGCGCGGGTGGAGGGCGCGAAGCTGGCCGGGGACCGGCTCGGCTGATGCTCCCCGCACGTTTGCGGCCCGCCCCTCGCGGAAGCGCCGCCTTCACGCGGACCCTAAGGTGACCGTGCTCCACGTCCCGCCCGTCTCCCGCGCCCTCGACCCGGCGATTCAGGGGGCCGTCGACGCCAAGACCAAGCCGCTGGGAGCTCTCGGCGTGGTGGAGACCGTGGCCATGCAGATTGCCCGCATCCAGGACACCCTGACGCCGCGGCTCCGGAGCTGCCGCCTGACCCTCTTCGCCGGCGACCACGGCATCACGGGGGAGGGCGTCTCGGCCTATCCCCAGGCCGTGACCCGGCAGATGGTGGAAAATTTTCTTGCCGGCGGTGCCGCCGCCAACGTGTTCGCCCGGACCAACGGGGTGTATCTCCAGGTGGTGGACGCCGGCGTGGCCGGCGATCCATTGGAAGCGTCCGGACTGATCTCGCGGCGCATCGCCGCGGGCACGCGCAACTCGGCGGTGGAGGCCGCCATGACGGCCGCGCAATGCGAAGCCGCGCTGCGGGCCGGTGAGGCTCTGGGCGCCGCGGCCGGCGCCGACGCCGCGGCCTTTGGCGAGATGGGCATCGGCAACACCTCCTCGGCCACGCTGGTGGCCCACAAGTTGACGGGCGCCGGATTGGACTCCCTGGTCGGGCGGGGCGCCGGGCTGGACGATGCCGGCATGGCCCGCAAGCACGCGATCCTGGAACGCGCGGCCGGCCGCACCGCGGCCCGCCTCGATCCCGTCGACGCGTTGTGGGAGTACGGCGGCTTCGAGATGGTGATGATGGCCGGGGCCATGGCCGGCGCGGCCCGGGCCGGGGCGGTGGTGCTGGTGGACGGCTTCATCGCCGGCGTGGCCGCGCTGGCGGCGGTGCGGATGGCGCCGGCCCTTCGGGACTACCTGGTCTTCGCCCACCGGTCCGCCGAGCACGGCCACGGCGTGGTGCTGGCGGCCCTTGACGCGCGCCCCCTGCTGGACCTCGAGATGCGCCTCGGGGAGGGCACCGGCGCGCTGCTGGCGTGGCCCGTGCTCCGGTGCGCGGCCGCCATGCTTTCGGATATGGCGAGCTTCGAGAGCGCGGGCGTGAGCGGGCCGGGGTGATGGGACGGGCGCGCGAAGAAGTCGCGGTGTTCCTCCTGGCGGTGCAGTTTCTTACGCGCTGCCCGATCCCCTTCCCGGACCTCTACACCGAGGCGCGTCTTACCGCCGCGACCCGATACTATCCGCTGGTGGGACTCCTGCTGGGCGGGGCGGTGGGAGGGGCGTTCTGGCTCGCGCACCTGGTGTTCCCGGTGACCCTGGCGGTGGTGCTCGCCACCGCCGCGTCGCTGCTGGCCACAGGAGCATTTCATGAGGACGGGTTCGCCGATGTTTGTGACGGACTGGGCGGGGGCCCAGGCCGCGAGCAGGCGCTGGAGATCATGCGCGACAGCCGGCTGGGTACCTACGGCGTGGCAGGCCTCGGACTGATGCTGGCCGCCAAGGTGTTGGCTCTGGGCGCCGCGCCGGCCGCCACCATACCGTGGCTCCTGGTGGCCGCCCATGCGGCCAGCCGGGCCTCCGCGGTGCTGGCCGCCGCCGGCGGCGACTACGTCCGGGAGGCCGGCACGGCCACGCCGGTGGCGGCCGGCGTGGCGCCCGGCGACTTGGCGCTGGCCCTGGGCGTCGGCGCTGCGGCGGTGGGCGGGCTGTGGCTCGCAAGCTCGCCGGCGGTGGTGGTGGCGGGGCTTGCGGGGCTCGGCGCCGGCCATCTCGTGATGCGCGCTTTGTATGAGCGCAAGCTCGGCGGCTATACCGGTGACTGTCTCGGAGCGGTGCAGCAAACCAGCGAGATCGGGCTCTATCTCGGCGTCGTGGCATTGCTCTGACCCGTCCGCCGTCACCGGTCGCTCGGGGTGAGGAGGCTCGGTCCGACATCATGCGCTTGTTCCTGATTCGCCATACGCGGCCCGCGGCCCCGGACGGGATCTGCTACGGCGTCACGGACGTGGACGTGGCGCCGACGTTCGGCGCGGAGGCGGCGCGCGTCATCGCGGCGCTGCCCGTCGCGAAGCGGTTGGTGACGAGCCCCTTGCGCCGCTGTCTGCGGCTGGCGGAACGGATCGGCGCCTCCCGGGATCTTGAGCCGCTGGTGGACGACAGGCTTCGGGAGATGGACTTCGGTCGTTGGCAGGGCATGGCGTGGGGCGCCATCGAAAGGGCGGAGCTGGACGCATGGGCGGCGGACTTCCTGGACGCCCGGCCCCACGGGGGCGAGAGCGTCCGGATGGTGTACGAGCGGGTGGGTGCGGCCCTGGCCGACTACGCGGGCAGCGGCGTGCCGCATGTGTGGGTGACCCATGCCGGCGTCATCAAGGCGGCCCGCGCCCGGGCCGGCCACGCGGACGCGTGGACGAGCCGCGTCGACTACGGCGGCCGGATTTGCATCGAGCCGCCCTGGGCGGGGGGCGGCGCGATTTCCGGGCCGGACGAGGCGAAGCCGTGGGTGTGAGTTCCGTTCAACCCACGCACGGCGGTGATCTCTCCGCCGCACGGCGGACGTTCGGCGAGCCGCCGTCGGGGTGGCTCGATCTCTCCACCGGGATCAACCCCTGGCCGTATCCCCAAGGAGCCATCGGTCCGGAAACCCTCACACGCCTGCCGCAGCAGGATGCCATGGAGGCGTTGCTGGAGGCGGCGCGGCACGCCTACGGCATCCCGCCGGCCAACGGTGTGGCGGCGGCTCCGGGAAGTCAGGCGCTGTTCCAGATACTGCCCACCATGCGGCCCCGGTCCAGGGTCACCGTCGTGTCGCCCACCTACGAGGAACATGCGGTGGCATGGCGCCGGCTTGGCCACCAAGTGGACGAGATCGGCGCCCTAGAAGAGTGTCGCGATGCCGACGTTGCGGTGGTGGTCAACCCCAACAATCCCGACGGCCGCGTCACGGACCGGAGCGTGCTCTCCGATGCCGCCGGGGCACTGGCAGGACGGTGCGGGTGGCTCGTGGTCGACGAAACCTTCGCGGACGTCGCGCCGGGGGTAAGCCTGGCGTCGTCTCCGTCTCTTCCCAATACGTTGGTCATGCGCTCGTTCGGCAAGTTCTTCGGCCTGCCCGGCCTGCGGCTCGGCTTCGCTGCCGGCCCGTCCGGGCTGGTGGGCTCCCTGGCGCGCCGGCTGGGGCCGTGGGCCGTTTCCGGGCCCGCCCTGGACATCGGCAGACGGGCGCTGTCCGATGCCGATTGGATCGCCGAAACCCGTGCCCGGCTGGAGGCCATGCGGCGTGACCTCGATGCCGTGCTCGCGGAAGCCGGCCTGACGGTCCTGGGCGGCACCGACCTGTTCCGGCTGGTGGAGACGCAGGCGGCCCACGACCTGTATCGCCGCCTTGGCGAGGACGGAATACTGGTCCGTTGCTTCGAGCGCCATCCACGATGGCTCAGAGTGGGCCTGCCGCCTTCACGAGATGCCCTGCACCGGCTTTCGGCGGCGTTGAAGGTAACATCTGCAGCGTCCGTCCCCGCCGTCGTCCGTTGAACCATGGAGCTGTCCGGCACCGCATGTCTGATGCTGGCGGCGATGCTGTTCGACGCGGTCATCGGGGATCCGCGCCGGCTCTACCGGGTGCTTCCGCATCCCACGGTGGTCATGGGCGGGGTGTTGTCGTTCTGCGACCGTCGTCTGAATCGATCCGCCTTCGGCGCGCCGGCACGCCGTCTCGCGGGCGCGGCTTCAACCCTCGCCGTGGTGGCGGCGTTCGGAGCGCTGGGAGGGTTGGCCAGCGTCGGGTTGAGCCGCTTGTGGGGCGGGTTCTGGGTGGAGGCGCTCCTGGTCTCTGCGCTGATCGCACAGAACAGCCTCTACCGCCACGTGGCCGACGTTGCGCGGGCGCTGGAGTGTGACGGCCTTGAAGCCGGCAAGCATGCGGTATCGCACATCGTCGGGCGTGATCCCGAGTCGCTGGATGCCCACGGCGTCGCCCGGAGCGCCGTCGAATCGCTTGCCGAGAACTTCGGCGACGGGGTGGCGGCGCCGGTCCTCTGGGGGCTGATCCTCGGCCTGCCGGGCATCGCGGCATACAAGGCCCTCAACACCGCCGACAGCATGATCGGTCATCTCGACCGCCGCCATCGCGACTTCGGGTGGGCGGCGGCCCGTCTGGACGACCTGGCCAACTGGGTGCCCGCACGGGTCGCCGGAATCCTCCTGGCGATGTCCGGGATCCAGCGGAGGCGCATGGCGGTTGCCCTGCGGGTCATGTGGCGGGACGGCGGCACCCACCGCTCGGTCAACGCGGGCTATCCGGAGGGGGCCATGGCCGGCGCGCTGGGGCTCCGTCTGGCGGGACCGCGCCGGTACCGGGGGGTGGCGGCCGACGATCCGTGGCTGGGCGAGGCCGCCGTGGAGGCCACGGCGGCCGATATCCGGCGGGGACTGCGCGTCTACCTGGGCGCTTGTCTGCTCCTGGCGGTGTTGATAGCGGTGCCGTGCGCGCTCGCCGTGTAGTCTCCGAGCCGGTCCGGTTCCTGGCAGGCCGGTCTAGTGGCCTGTACCGTCCCGATCGAAACCAATCTGCCGGTCTTTTTGCCGTCGGCTGCGTACAGGCCACTAGTAGGCAACGGCCAGCAACCGGTCGATGTCGATGTGCTCCTCGAACGCGTCGGCCACCCCGTCCAGGGCCTCGTCCACGGCGGTCTCGTAGGCCGGACCGAACCCGCCGGCGACCCCCAGCGACCGGAGGAATTCCCGCCGGAATGCGTCTCCGGCCAGGAGCCCGTGGACGTAGCAGCCGATGACCCGCCCGTTCCGGGACACGCTGCCAGGGTCGTGTCCCGGGCCGTCGGGGGCGAGAAACGGCCGTCCGCTCCCGCCGCTCGTGGTTTCGCCGACGTGCATCTCATAACCCGTGAAGGCGGCGCCGACCGTCTTGCCGGTGCCGTTGATTTGTCGGAGCGTCTTGCCGGCGGTGAGCACGGTTTCATGGTCCAGGAACCCCAGGCCCGGCTCCGAGCCCGGCGGTCCCTCGATGCCCTGGGGGTCAGCCACGGTCCGTCCGAGCATCTGGTAGCCGGCGCAGATGCCCAGGATCGCACCGCCCCGGCGCCGGTGGGCCTCGAGGTCGATGTCCCAGCCCTCGCGCTTGAAGGCGCGCAGGTCGGCGATGGTGGCCTTGGAGCCCGGCAGGATGACCAGGTCGGCATCGCCGGGCAGCGGGCGGCCGGGCGGCACCATTTCCAGACGCACCGCCGGCTCGGCCATCAGCGGATCGAAGTCGTCGAAGTTGGCAATGTGCGGGAGCCGGGGAACGGCGATGCGGAATTCTCCGGCGCCCGATACCGGCCGGCGGTTGTCGAGCGACAGGGCATCTTCCTGCGGCAGGCGCAGGGCGGCGGCCAGATAGGGGACGATGCCGAAGGACGGCAGGCCGGTGCGGGCCGTGATGGCGCTCAGGCCGTCCGCGAACAGCGCGGCGTCGCCGCGGAAGCGGTTGATCAGGTATCCGCGCAGCAGCCCGCGCTCACGGCCGGGCAACAGTTCCCAGGTGCCCACCAGGTTGGCGATGACGCCGCCCCGGTCGATGTCGGCCACCAGCACCACCGGCACCCGGGCAGCAGCGGCGAAGCCCATGTTGGCGATGTCGTGGGCGCGCAGGTTGACCTCGGCAGCGCTGCCGGCGCCCTCCACCAGCACGAAGTCCGCCCCGGCCCGCAGGCGCTCGAAGCTCTCCAGCACCGCCGGCATCAACTCCTGCTTCACGTCCTGGAAGTCTTGGGCGTCGTAGTTGCCGCGGACCCTGCCGTGGACCACCACTTGCGCTCCGACGTCGGCCTGGGGCTTGAGCAGGACCGGGTTCATGTCCACCGAAGGCGTCACCCCGCAGGCCCGGGCCTGCAAGGCCTGCGCCCGGCCGATCTCCCCGCCGTCGGGGGTCACCGCGGCGTTGTTGGACATGTTCTGGGGCTTGAACGGCCGCACGGCGTGGCCGCGCCGCGCCAGCAGGCGGCAAAGGCCGGCCGTCACCAACGACTTGCCGGCGTCCGAGGCCGTTCCCTGGAACATGAGCGCCCGGGCGCTCATGAGTCCGGGTCCGTCCCCTTGAGGGTCATGGGGATGCCCGCCGCCACGAAGTAGACGCGTCCCGCGGCCCGGGCCACGGCCTGGTTCACCCGGCCGGCGTGGTCCCGGAAGGCCCGCGCCATGGCGTTGTCCGGCACGATGCCGAGCCCCACCTCGTTGGCCACCAGCACCACCGGCCCTGCCGCCGCGGCGAGGGATTCCAGCAGCGCTTCCCGGGCGGCGTCGACGTCGCGGCCGTGGTGCATGAGATTGCCGATCCAGACGGTGAGGCAGTCCACCAGAAGGCAGGTTCCGGGCGCACTCTCCCGCCGTATGGCGGCCGCCAGCTCCACGGGCTCCTCGACGGTGCGCCAGTCCGCGCCGCGCCGGGCCCGGTGCAGCGCGATGCGCTCGGCCATCTCGTCGTCGGTGACGACGGCGGTGGCCACGTAGACGGGTTGTTTCCAGGCGCTCGCCAGCCCTTCGGCGAACGCGCTCTTGCCCGCGCGGGCGCCGCCCAGGACGAGGGTGATTTCGGAGCGTGGTGGAAGTGTGCTCATGGGTCTACTGCCCGGGTCGAGAGGCGAGTCGCCGGCGAAAAGGCCATCGAGTGCTCGTCCGGCATGTGGACCAGCATCCTACACGCGCGGGCGCCAAAAAAGAAATGTGAACCCCCCGCGGCCCCTCGCATTGTCACGCCGACTGCTCGATCCGGGGTCCAGGCGGGGAGAGGTGGCGGGCTCGCAGCATACCCGGCCACCGCCTCTGGACCCCGGGTCAAGCCCGGGGTGACGGAGGGGGACACCGGGGTGACGGAGGGGGACACCCAAGTGACGGAGGGGGACACCGGGGTGACGGAGAGGGGCACCGGGGTGACGGAGAGGGGCACCGGGGTGACGGAGAGGGGCACCGGGGTGACGGAGAGGGGCACCGGGATGACGGAGAGGGGCACCGGGATGACAGGGAGGGGTACCCGGGGACGGAGGAATGGTGGCCCACCATGGCGGATACCGCCGGCCGCTTGCTTGACACCCCGACGCCGTTTCCGTATTGCTGAAATCCACGGAGGACGCCATGCGCAGCACTCATGACATGGGCGGGGACCCCGAGGCGGGGCCCATCGACCGTTCGCAACACCAGTTGGACGACTGGGAGATTCTCGCGGACGCCCTGAACCAGGTGGCCGGGGTCAAGGGCATCAAGCGCACCGACGAGACCCGGCGGGCGCGCGAGGAAATGGATTCGAAGGCGTACCTGTCCCTCAGCTACTACGAGCGCTGGATCGCCAGTCTGGAGACGATTCTGGTGGAGAAGGGGTTCATGACCCGGGAAGAGATCGACCGGAAGGTGGCGGAGCTGGAAGAGAAGTGGGGCGAGCCGTGAACGGGGAGGAGGGTTTCCGGGACGGCGAGGCGGTCCGAGTAAAGTCCCACTTCAAGGCGGGCCACGTGCGCACGCCGTTCTACATCAAGGGCAAGACCGGGTGGGTGGAGCGCTGCTACGGCGAGTTCCGCAACCCGGAATCCCTGGGCCACGGCGGCGACGGCCTGCCGCGGGTCCGGCTCTACCTGGTGGGCTTCCGCCAGAAGGACGTGTGGGACGGCTACGACGCCGCCAGCCAGGACAAGGTTTTCGTCGACATCTTCGAGCACTGGCTCGAGCCCGCCGCGCAAGCGGGTCCATGAGTTTCGGGGGAGGAAGAATGGCACACGAGCACGGTCCCGGAGAAGAACACGAGGCCGGCCCACGGCATGAGCTGAGCCACTGGGCCAAGCGGGCGTACGCAATGCGCGCCCTTCTCATCGAGAAGGGCGTGGTGACCGAGGAGGACATCCGGCAGCAGGCGGAACTCACCGAGTCCAGGACGCCGGCCAACGGCGCCAGGCTGGTGGCCCTTGCCTGGACCGAGCCGGAGTTCAAGGCGCGGCTTGTGGCGGACCCGAAGAAGGTGTGCGCGGAAATGGGCATCGACGCCACCACCCTCAACGAGTTCGTGATCCTGGAGAACACGGACCGTGTGCGCCACATGGTGGTGTGCACCCTGTGCTCGTGCTACCCGCGTCCGATCCTCGGCCGGCCGCCGGACTGGTACAAGAGCTTCAATTACCGCAAGCGCGCCGTCAACGATCCGAGAGGAGTCATGCGGGAATTCGGCCTGGAGTTGCCCGACGAGGTGGAGGTGCGGGTGCACGACAGCACCGCGGACATGCGCTACCTGGTGATCCCGGCGCGGCCGGCGGGTACCGAGGACCTGAGCGTCGAAGAGTTGGAGAAGCTGGTGACCCGCGACAGCATGATCGGCGTGATGGACGCCCTGCCGGCCGTGCCGGAATGAGGGACCGCCATGTTCCATGTTGACCTGTCGCCGTTCGGGGTGGATGTCGAGCGGCTCAAGACCGAGCGTCTGGGCCGTCTGCAGGGCATCATGCGAGCCCGGGGACTGAGCGCGCTGCTGCTGACCGACCCGCTCAACATCCGCTATGCCACCAACACGGTCCTGTGGCTCAATCTGCGCGCCGCCGGAGTGCAGCGCTTCGCGCTGGTGCCGGCCGAAGGCGAGCCGGTGGTGTACGAGCGCCTGATGGGCAGCGAGCGCGCCGCCGGGCTCAAGAAGGGGGGGTCGATCCAGGGCTTCGGGGCCTACATGTTCGGCATGCGCCCGCCGGTGGCCACCGACCACTTCGTCGACCTCGTGGTTGACGGGCTGGCGGACATGGGTCTCAACGGCGAGCGTGTCGGCATTGACGCGCTGTGTCTGAGCGCCGTGGATCTCCTTCGGAACAAGGGCTTCGATGTGGCGGACGGGCTTCCGGCGCTGGGCGAGTCGCGCGTGGTCAAGACCCAGGACGAGGTGGAGCTCATCCGCTGGACCAGCCGCGCCAAGGAGGGCGGCTACGACCTCGTACGCGAGGCCATCCGCAGGCCGCCGGTGGTGGAGGAGCGGCTGAGCCGCATGATGCTCGAGTACCTGCTGGAGCAGGGCTTCGAGGCGGGCAGCGAGTTCATCTCGATCTTCGATTCCTCGCAGATAGCGATCCGGCCCCATCGTGAGCCCATGGGCATGGACCTGGTGATGACCGAGGGCGACCTGCTCATCTGTGACGCCACCGTGTCCGGCCCCGGCGGCTACTACAGCGACTTCGCCCGGACCTTCTGCCACGGCACCCCCTCCCGGGCCGACAAGGACCGTTACGCCGAGGCCTACGCCACGTTGCAGGAAGCGATGGGTTATGTCCGGCCCGGCCCGTGCACCGCGCTGTTCGAGCGCTTCGGCAAGGAGTCGACCTCCCGCCTTCCGGGTCTGGACGGCTTCCACGGCGTCGGCATGTGCATCTACGAGGCGCCGTGGCTCAGAGGCTACGACCCGCCGGAGTACGAGCTCTCGCTGGAAGCGAACATGATCATTGCCCTGGAGATCAACCACCACCCGGTGAAGCTCGAGCACCTGCTCCGGGTCACCGCCGACGGGGCGGAGATCCTCTCCACCTATCCCATGGAGCCGGAGCTGGCTCCGGCCTAGGAGCCCAGCATCTTTTCGACGAAGAACTCCGCCGCCCGGTAGGAGCTTCGCACCATGGGGCCGGCCGCGACGTAGCGGAAGCCGAGCCGCATCCCTTGGTCTTCGTAGGCCCGGAAGCGGTCCGGGTGCACGAACTCGGCTACGGGGAGGTGTTTCCTGGTGGGCTGGAGGTACTGGCCGAGGGTGAGGATGTCCACGTCCCGCTCACGCAGGTCCCGCATGGTTTCCAGAACCTCGTCGGCCTCTTCACCCAGTCCCAGCAGGATGGCGCTCTTGGTGTAGACCCGGGAGTTCAGGGTCTTGACGTTGGCCAGCACGTCCAGGGTTTGCTCGTAGCCGCAGCGCGCGTCCCGGGCGTAGCGGGTGAGGCGTTGGACGGTCTCGATGTTCTGACCGATGACGTGAGGGGCGGCGTCGACGACTTTCCGGAGCGCGGCGACGTCGCCGCGAAAGTCCGGGATCAGCGCTTCGGTGATCAGGTCCGGGCAGCGGCGCCGGGTCTCACGGATGGTGTCGGCGAAGATCCCCGCGCCGCCGTCCTCCAGGTCGTCCCGGTCCACGGAGGTGACGACCACGTAGCGGAGGTTCATCCGCGCCAGGGCCTCCGCCACGCGTGGGGGCTCGTCGGGGTCCACCGGCGTACCGGTCCTGGCGGTCTTGACGGCGCAGAACCGGCACCCGCGGGTGCACACGTCCCCGAGGATCATGATGGTGGCGGTGCCGGACTGCCAGCACTCGGCCAGGTTGGGGCAGCGGGCCTCCTCGCACACCGTGTGGAGCTTCAGCCCGCGGAAGTTGCCCTTGAGGCGGTTGTAGGCGGCGCCGGAAGGCAGCCGGACCTTGAGCCACGGGGGTTTGTGTCCTGGTTGCGGGGATGTGCCGGTCATCGATTTTCAGACTAGCCCACGATTGGAGAAAAGGCTATCGAACCGAGTGGCCTCTGGACCCCGGGTCAAGCCCGGGGTGACGGGCGGGGGACCCCACGGCTGGCGAAAAGGCCATCGAACTGCGTGGCCTTTAACCCCGGGTCACCTCTGCGATCCCGGCTCACCGTTGCGTCACCCCGGGCTTGACCCGGGGTCCAGGCGGATCATGACCAGGGCGTGAAGTACCCTCCGACGATGGCGTCGTGCCAGAGACGGCACACCGGCGGTATGATGCCGCGCGGCAGATCCTCGTAGGTGAGGCCCCAGGTGTGGATGCCGGCGCCCAGCGAGACGCAGGCGACCTTGGGCGCGGGGTCCATGGCGGCGTACAGGGGCAGTGAGTCGCAGCAGCGTTGGAGGGTCACGGTGTCGTCGTCCAGGCCGTGGAGCGAGAGCACGGAAGGAACCGGCTTGGCGCCGGGGCCGGAGAGCTCCCGCAGGTAGCCGAGATACCGGGCCACGAGTTCCTTCTCCGCCGCGGCGCCCAGCTTGAGCCGTTTGGCGGTGACCCGGGCGGCCTGTTCCAGCGCGCCGGCGCCGTTCTTGTGGACGAAGTCCTCGGCCTTGAAGTTGGTGCGTTTCCGGGACGCCTCCCACTTCTCCATCGTCAGCTCCATCAGCATGGGCAGGCCGTAGCCCTTGTCCTTGAGCCCCTCGTAGAGGTAGCGGGCGGTGTCGCGCCAGGTGCGCAGCCGCAGGTGGTTGAACGGGAATTCCCACCGGTCGCCGGTGGTGGCGGTGTAGATGTAGGCGAAGGTCGACGAGCCGTACCCCAGCACGCCCGCGACGTTGGCCACCCGCTGGGCCGTGATCATCGCGAAGGGTCCGCCGGTGGAGTGGCCGTGGACGTAGAGCGAGTACCCGGAATCGGGGAACTCGCGGCGGCAGCTCTCCTTCAGCGCTTCCTCGAAGGCCACGGGCCAGCCGGCCATACGATGGTAGAACTCGGTTCCCTCCCGGGCCGCCAGCGAGATCACGGTGCCGTAGCTGGCGCGCCGGGCCTCGTCACGCGCCACCTCGTACTGGTCGGGGGTAATGCGGGTCTCCCGGGTCCACAGCGGCGTCCGCCCGGTTCCGTCGGGCTCCAGCGTGTCGCCGGGCCAGTCGCGGGAGGGGTCCAGCAGGTACAGGCGTCCGGGAAAGGTCATCAGCGTGACCTTGAAGCCGAACTTCATGGCGAGCATCCGGGCCACCGGCTCCAGCGACTTGTAGTCGGACGTGCCGCCGTGAAGCAGGAAGATGCCGGCCCGTCGCCCGTCCGGGGCCATGGGGACCCGGTCCGGGTCCTCGGGCTCGTAGGTCATGGTGCCGATGTCCCAGTCCATTTCCAGGGCCTGGATGCGGAAGATGTCCTCGCGGTGGGTGACCGGGAGGTCGGGCAGGGCCAGGGTCTCCTCGGACAGCCTGACCACGTCGGGACGAGGGATGGTGTCGGGCGGCGTCCAGGCGCCGGTCGGTCGCGTCATTGAAGGGCCTCCGTTGGTTGAATCTCAAAGGGCCAGGGGGCGGGCGGCGGCGCTCACATGCCGAGGAGCCCTTTCTGGCCGTAGTAGTAGAAACCGGCGAGGGACTCCGCGCCCGAGAGGCCCATGGTCCTGTGGAACAGCAGGGCGAACAGCTTCACCACCGGCTGCAGGATGCGCAGGTGGTAGAGGGCGGCCATGAGCGAGGCGAAGAACACCACCGCGGGCAGCACCTGAGCCGCCAGTATGAAGCCCACCGACGGCGATCCCCCGGCGGTGGTCTCCCCCGGGTCGAGGGCCAGCGGGCCAAACAGGAAGCGCGCGCCCTCGTTTCCGGCCCTGAGGACGGTGATGACGGTGTCGTTGACCCAAACGAGGGCGGTGCGGCTCCACGGGAGCCAGAACACCACCGCGCCCAGGACGAGCACCAGGCCTCCGGCCGTGAGCACGGTGCGCCAGGGAACGGGACGCCTGAAACCGCCCGCGGCCCAGGCCAGAAAGGCCAGGGCGATCAAACCCCCGAGGGAGCCGAGGTTGAGCCAGCTCATGGATGCTCCGTAGCCGCCGTGGGCGCGCGCCCGGACCGTCCGTGGTTCCCGGGGTCGGCGCCGGGCGCGTTAACGGGAAACGACATAGGGCGCAAGGTTCTTCCGCCGCCCGGCTTCGGCCCTGTACGCGGCGATGGACCCGATGAAGGTAACCTTGGCGTCACCCGCGCTTCCAGCCCCGAAGGTGCCGCCCACGGAGGTCGGCAGGTCGGTGGGGAGGTCGCCGTTGCCGAAGAACCGGCCGCCCCAGTTCCCCGCGAGAGAGACGCCGTCCACGGTGCCGTCCAACCGGCTCTGGAAGAGGGTGGTGGCGGGCATGCGGATACCGGGGCGCATGGGGCCGCTCTTCAGTTCCATTTTTCCGAACAACGCCTCGCCGGTGGACGTGTCGGCGCCGTTCACGATGACGCCCCAGACGCGTTTCCCGTCAAAGTCCGCCGTCAGCCTCACGTCGGCCTTGAAGTAACGGAACGTGGGCGTCCCCTCCTTCGCCGCATACACACCCGCGGCGTAGCCTTCGTAGGTGACTTGGCCCTTGAGAGCGTCCCGGTTCCGGGTCTCGAACGGATCGCTGCCGCTGGCGACCGCGGTGACATGGGGCTTCCGGAGGTCGCCGGGGTTGTCGAGGTCGCCGAGCCAGAACCAGACGCCGAGGGCCATGTAGTCGTCGTCGTCGTTGTCACGGATGTCCGAAAGGAGGACCGAGTAGTACCATCCCCCGGCGCGGTTGATGACGAAGTATTCGACGCCCTTCCATCCGGCCACGCCCGGCACCGAAGCGACGGCGACGCGGTAACCCGGCGCCGCGGGCATTCGCGCCGTGGTGCCCCGGACCCTGGACGCGGGATTTCTGTAGTCGAACACGAGGTGGGCGCCCTCGTATCGCGCGTCGATGATCCTGTTCTCCCAGATGCGTCGACGGACTAGCCGGCCCTGGCCCCTTGCCCGGTTCCTCGAGGACTGGGTTACGCTGGCGCTCCAGACGGTGCCGGAGGTGCGGCTGAAAACGAGCCTCCTGCCGGCGGTCTGTCCCATCTCTTCCATGACGCGGCTCTTGCCGGACTCCGAAAGGCGGTTCAGCACCGTGACCATGCGGCTGGTGAAACCTTCCTCCGGGCCTTCGTTCAGGTTCACGGGGGCGCAGGCGGCGAGCATCGCCGCGCAACACGCCGCCCACGTGAGGAGGAGCAAGGGCTTGGAACTCATGGCTTCCGTGTCCGATCGGGTGCAGGGTTTCCGAGGATGGGGGGATTGACGCATACATCCGGCGACGTGTCAACGCTCACGGGTTCCGGGCCCCCGGCTCCACCGGTCCGCGAAGGCGGGCAGACTCGCAGGGGACCACGGGTGATTTGTTGACAAGCCTCATGGAGCGGGCTAATACCCCAACAAACCGATGCGGCATCACCTGCGCCGCGGGATGGAGCCGGCTCCGCCAACAAACCGGGCCAAAAGGGAGGGTTACCCATGGCGAACAAGTATCAGATCATTGACGGCGACGGTCACGTGGTGGAGGACATGGAGGCCATTACCAGCCGGTTTCCGGAAGCGGTCCAGCAGCAGATGCGCTGGTCCAACCCGTTTCCGCCCCTCGACCACCTGCATTCCGCCAACGCGCACAAGCTCCC
This sequence comes from Candidatus Binatia bacterium, assembly GCA_951813575.1. Lineage (GTDB taxonomy): Bacteria > Desulfobacterota > Binatia > UBA9968 > JAJDTQ01 > JAJDTQ01. The sequence goes on along the minus strand of OX638375.1, from coordinate 777,209 downwards.
GGAGGGCTCGTTCCAGCAGGTGGGCTTCGAGGGCTGGGTGGAGTTCCTGGAAGACGTGGGCATCGATCGGACGGTCCTGTATCCCACCGTGGGGCTGTCCTACGGCAAGGTGGTGAGCCAGGACTGGGCCATCGACCTGGCGCGGTCCTACAACGACTGGATCGCCGAGAACTACATCCACAAGAGCCCGAGGTTCCAGGCCGTGGCGCTGATCCCGTTGCAGGAGCCGGACGAGGCGGTCAAGGAGTTGCGCCGGGCGGTGGAGGAGCTGGGCATGTGCGGCGCCATGCTGCCGTCCACGGGAATCCAGTTGCATCTGGGCCACAAGTACTACTGGCCGATTTACGAAGAAGCCAACCGGCTGGGCTGCTGCCTCGGCATCCACGGCGGCGCGCACGAGAACCTGGGCATGGACGACCTGCACCCGTACGCCCCGGTCCACGCGCTGGGCCACCCCTTCGGGCAGATGATCTCCTTCGGCGGCATCGTCTTCAACGGCATCTTCGACAAGTACCCCAACGTGCGCATCGGCTTCCTGGAAGGGGGCGTCGCCTGGCTGCTGATGTGTCTCGAGCGCTTCGACCGTTCCTACGAGACCCACATCCAGCACGATCCGCGTGCCGAGTTTCTGCAGCTCAAGGAAGGGGAGGCCGTCAGCGACTACGTGAAACGGCACATCGAGGAGGGCCGGATCTTCGTGGGCTGCGAGGGCCATGAGCCCGACTTGGCCCACGCCATCAGGACCGTGGGGAACAAGCCCTGGGTCTACTCCTCGGACTTCCCCCACGAGGTGAACAACGAGTTCTGCAAGGAAGAGCTGGGCGAGGTGATCGAGAGCGAGGAGCTCACCGAAGAGGACAAGACCGCGGTGCTGTCCGGCAACGCCGAGCGCTTCTACAACCTGCCCAGCGGGCTCTAGGCCCGCCCAAGAAGGAGAGCGGAGGGGAGTCCCGGACTCATTGATTCCGGAGAATCTTCTCCAGCTCCTTCCGTTCGTTCTCCTGGATCTTGCCGCCGGTCGGCGTCTCCCCGGCGGGACCCGTGAAGTCGATTCCCTTGAATCGGAAGGTGGCGAGGCCCATGATCTCGTCGCGATAGAGCCACCCCAGCAGCACGGTCAGTATGATGATAGGCAGCAGGAGCCAGACGCGGCCTCCCTGCTTCTTCTTTCTGCTCGTGCGTCTTCTCTTGGCAGCCATCGGACGGGGTTTCTTCTCTAGTCGGAGATATTGCGGCGACTTGTCAGCTCCAGCTCGACAGCAGCAGCGGCTCGGGCCACAAGACATGCAGCAACTCATCAAATACCAGATACAGGTAGCCTTCGGCCAACGCTCCCAAGAGCACGGCCACGTGCCAGCGGGCGCCGTAGACGAAGGCATAGCCGGCGGTGAACAGGGGCAGGGTCACGTGGAAGCCGATGAGGATGATGCCGCCCACGAGCGCGGCGATCCAGAGCAGCACCTCCGCGGTGCGGCGCAGGACGTCCGGGGCGCCGGCCGGGGCCTCGGGTGCGGCGGCGAGGGTCCGGTGCCGCCGGATTCGCAGGAGATCCAGGCCGATCTGCAGCAGCGCCAGCGGGATACCGACCCCCGCCAGGGAGTAGATGATGAGCGCGCTCCGCAGCGGCCATTCCAGCGACAGGCTCACGGCCGAGGCCAGCAGCGCCACGAAGCACAGCGTGAACAGGCTGTTGCCGATCCTCAGCCGTGGATCGTCCGGCGCTTCGGCGGGGGCATTGTCCCGCGCCTGCTCACGCCGCTTGCGGATCGCCGGCAGCAGCAGGGTGAAGACCACCAGCGCCAGCAACAGCAGCACGGAAGGGCGCAGCAGCCAGGCGAAGTCGTACCGGGCGATGGAGAGCCAGAGGTAGGTCTCCATCTGGAAGCCCAGGACAACGGCCACGAGCACCGGGGGCCGGGGCCAGTCGAACAGCTTCATGAGGTAGCCGACCGCGGAGAAAGTCAGGAACGCGTACAGATCCTCGTGGGCGTAGCTGGCGGCGAACGACGCCGAGGCGCACAGCATCAGGGTGATGGGCACGATGACGTAGAAGGGCTGCAGCGAGAGACGGGCAAAGGTCCCGGCAAAGCCCATGGCCAGGGAGGTGGCCATGAGATTGGACAGCACCAGCACCCACACCATGGCCAGCGTCAGGTGCAACTGGTCCGTGAGCATCCGGCTGCCCGGGTGGATGCCCACGGAGACGAAGGCCGCCAGTATGATGGCCAGGGAGGTGCTGCCCGGGATGCCGAAGGCAATGGTGGGAATCAGCGCGCCCCCCTCCTTGGCGTTGTTCGAGCTTTCGGGGGCGATGACGCCGCGCACGTCGCCGGCGCCGAAGCGCTCGCTGTGTTTTTCGGTCTGCACGGCGTGGGCGTAGGCGAACCAGTCGGCGACGCTGCTGCCCAGCCCCGGCAGCACCCCCACCCACACGCCGATGGCGCTGCAACGCACCACCAGCCACCAGTGCCGGAACACGTCCTTCATGCCCTCCACGAGACCGCTGCCGAGGTTCTCCGTCTCGGAGATGCTGGTCCGCCGCACGGCCAGGTCGATGAGCTCGGGCACGGCAAAGAGGCCGAGGCCGATGAGGATGACGTTGACCCCATCCCACAGGTAGGCGGTGTCCAGGGAAAAGCGCTCGATGGCGGTCTTCTCGTCCACCCCGACGGTGGCGATGAGGAGCCCCAGGATGGCCGCCATGAGCCCCTTGATCGGGGCCTTGCCGCTGAGGACGCCGATGGCGCTCAGGCCCCACAGCACCAGCACGAAGAACTCCGGCGAGCCGAAGCTCAGCACCAGCGGACGAAGGATCGGAAGGGACGCCAGCAGCACGATGGCGCCCAGCACGCCCCCGATGGCGGACGCCATGAACGCGGCGCCGAAGGCGCGCTTCGCCTCGCCCTTGCGGGCCATGGGGTAGCCGTCGAGGATGGTGGCCTGGGACCCGGCGCTGCCGGGCACGGCGATGAGCACCGAGGGGAAGGTGTTGGCCGTGTTGGAGACCGCGCCCATGCCCAGCAGGAAGGCGATGGCGTGGTAGGGGCTCATGGTCAGGCTGAAGGGCAGGACGACGGTGAGGATGAGCAGCACGCCGACGCCGGGAAGCGCGGCGAACACGCTGCTCAAAAGGACGCCCCCCACCATCAACAGCATGGCCTGAGGCTCCAGGATGCCCAGAAGGCCTTGGTAGGCGGCGTCAAGCATCACGGTGTCCGGCGGCTGCCGGCAATCATGCCGTCCCTGCGTGCCCGTGTGCCACGCTCAGAACGACCGGGACAAAGCCGTTCGTTCTGAGCATAGCGAAGCGAAGTCGAGGGACGCCGATGGATCAAGGTTTCCTTGACGATCAGCGCTCGGGAACGTCGTACTTCTTGCGCAGCTTCGACGCGTAGTCGAGGGCTTCCTTGGGCGCATCCACGATCTGCACGATGCGCTTCTCGAGCGTCTTGCCGGTCATGGAGGTCAGGTCGATGCTGAACTGCTTGCGCGCGATCTTGAGGAACTCGGGATCGTTCACGGCCTTCTGGAAAGCATCGCGATAGGCCTTGACGTACTCCGGCGGGGTCTTCGGAGGCAGCGTCAGCCACTTGTCCACGGTGGAGGGTCCCATCCAGGACTCGTAGCCCGCCATCGCCAGCTTGCCGACGTTCTTCTCCGCCATCAGCTCCGGGAAGATGGCGACGTCCTTGAACGACGAACGCGGCGAGTAGCCCTCGGCGTCGCGGGTCCCTTCCTGGGCGATGAGGTCGATGACGCCCGCTTCCTTGAGCTCGTTGATGATGTAGGCGTTCTGCGTGCCCAGGATGTCTATCTCGCCCTGGCTGATGGCCTTGACCAGCGCGCCGGTGCCCGGGTAGCCCACGATCCACTTGAGGTTCCATCCCAGGAACTCCGCGCCCCACACGTTCATGGCCTGCCATGCCCGCGCTCCACTGGTGCCGCCGACGTTGACCTTGGCGGCGTTCTTGTCGGCGAGCCGCTTGTGGGCGTCCTTGCGGACGAACAGCACGCTGCCGCCGCGATGGACCCCGCCGATGGGAATGAACTTGCGCGGGTCGTACTTGACGACCTTCCTGCGCAGGATGTGGGGTTGCAGCGGGCTCGAGTCGGTATTCATGAGGGTCAAGCCGTCCGGCTTGATGCGGTTGGCGAGATAGTTGGCCGCCTTGATCTTGCCGCCGCCCGCGCCCATGTATTGGTACACGAAGCGCGGGCTTCCGGGCAGGTACTTCTTCATGAAGCGGTTGATGAGCCGGCCGGCGAGGTCGGTGCCGCCTCCGGCGTTGGAGGCGACGATCACTCTCACGGTCTTGCCGTCGAGGGATACGTCGGCCAGGGCCGGCGCTGCCGCCAGCGCCGACAGAGCGAATGCCAGGATCGTCCCTGAAAGAATGCGTGTCATGTCACTTCTCCTTCCGAAACCGATGTGCTGCCCTCGTCGAGCGCAAGGCGTCCCGCTCCCGGTGATGTGTCAGCTCTCGCTGATATCGATCATCACCCCGTCGGGATCCGCGAGCTGGTATTCGCCGAACTTGCACTTGGCGAACAGATCCAGGCGCGCCTCCGCCTCCGAGCCCCCGCCTACCGGGCCCGGACTCAGGTAGGGGTTGCGCTTTGACAGCTCTTCGAGCCGGTCCTTGACCGCCTGCACGCTTTCCACCTTGAAGCCGATATGGTCCAGTGCCGGGCGCTCGATGCCGGTGCCCGCGTAGTCGGAGATCTTCCAGGGCGCGATGATCAGGGTGACCCGGCCGTCGGTCAGGTAGGTGTTGGGATCGTCCGCGGGTTTCTCGGTTTCCAGCAGGTCGAAGACGTCCCGGTAAAATCCGGCCACCCGCTCCGGCTCCACCGCGCGCAGCACGAAATGCTTGACGTAGCGGTCCGCCTGGCGATCGCCGTCCACGTACACGTCCGTGCGGTTCTCCATCCCTTCCTGGGAAAGGTCGAAGACGTTCCCGGCGGGATCGTGGGTGCTGAGGCCGGCGAACGGGCGATTGCTCGGCCGTTTCAGGATATGCACCTCCGGGTACTTCTCATGCATGCGCGCGGCCACGGCCTCGACGTCGTCCACCTCGAAACCGAAATGGTCGAACCCGCCCTGACGCCCGGGGCGGCGCGGGTTGATGTTGATGCCCACGTACCCGTCGCTGACCACCGAAGCGCTCTCGATCCGGGCCCGCGCGGCGGTCGTCATGCCGAAAACGGCCTGGTAGAACTTCTCCTCGATTGCGTAGTTCTCGCTGACGATGGCCAGGTGCTTGATCTTCGTGCTCATGGCTTGGTCCCTCCCTTTCGTGCGTTGTAGGGGCGGGTCTCAAATCCACCCGTACCCGTGATCAACCTGCCCGCAGGGCCAGCTTGCCCCGGACATGACCCGTTTTGCTCATCTCGTGGGCCTTTCGCGCCTGGTCCAGTGGAAGCGTATCATGGACGTGGACCCGGAGGTGCCCCTGTTTGGCCAAGTCGGCGATGGCGTGAAGCTGCGGCGGATCGGTGCGGACCGAGACGTGCTGCGCCCGGACCCCGCGGGTCGCGGCTTGCTCCGAGCTGGGTCTCCCGCGAATCGAAGCCAGCATGCCGCCGGGCTTGAGAACGCCCCAGGACCGTTCCTGGACATCGCCGCCGACGCAGTCCAGCACCACGTCTACGTCCTTGGCGACCTCTTCGAAGCGGGCCTCGTTGTAGTCGATGATGCGGTGGACGCCAAGCTCGCGCAGGAACGCCTGGTTGCGGGCCGAAGCCGTGCCGATGACCTGGGCGCCTTTCCACGTGGCGAGTTGAACCGCGAGGTGTCCCACGCCGCCGGCGGCCGCGTGAATCAGCACGGTCTGGCCGGCCTGAAGGCCGGCCGTGTCGAAAAGGGCCTGCCATGCGGTCAGGGCCGCCAGCGGCAGCCCGGCGGCCTGCGCATCGTCCAGAGTGTCGGGTTTGGCCACCAGATCCGAGGCCGGCGCGGCGACGTATTCCGCGTAACCGCCGCCTCCCCAGTGCCAGCGCACCATCCCGCAGACCCTGTCGCCGACCTTGAAGTCGGAGACGTTGGCGCCGAGCTTCTCTACCACCCCCGACACGTCCCAGCCCGGGATGAAGGGGAACGGATCGTCGAGCCGCGTCGCGACTCCTTCACCCGCGCAGGTCTTCCAGTCCACCGGATTGATGCCGGCGGCATGAATCCGCACGAGCACCTCGCCGTCCCGGGGTTCCGGTGTCGGCGCCTTCTCGACCCTGAGGCTGTCGAGACCGCCGAACTCGTGTATCCGCACGGCTTTCATACGGTTTCCTATCCCGGGGGGCGTGTCGTTGGCAACAGGAATCTCCCGACCGCGCTACGAGCCTTTGCCCTCCGCGTCCCAATCGAACATGCGCCGCCGGCGTCTGGCGTTGAAGTTGATGACCTCCAGCAGCAATCCATCGGGATCCGAGAAGAAAGTCGCGTAGTAGTCCGGGGAGTACTGGGTGTAGGCCCGCGGCTCGGTTGCCTCGATACCGGCGGCCCGAAGCTCCCTGCAGGCCCGGTCTACGGCCTGCTCGTCCACCACGCGAAAGCACAGGTGGGACGGAGACCCCGGGGCGGCGCGCGATTCCGCCGGACTATCCGGATCATTCTGGAGCACGATCCAGTAGCTGAGGTGGTGGTTGTCGTAACGCGCCCGTGGCGACACCTTGTCGGACACCGCGCCTTTCCGGAAGCTCAGGACCGGCATGACCCGGTCGTAGAAGGCTTCGGCCGCGGCAAGGTCCCGGACGGGGATGAATACGTGGTCGATACAGATGACTTCAACGGGCATGGTGTTTCCTTCCCCGACGCGGTCCGGGAGCCTGTATCGGCCGGTGGCGCGATGCGGGCACGGGCGGGTTTGAAACCCGCCCGTGCATCGGACATCTGATTTCTACGGCGCCCGGTCCGTGGGCGTAAACGGGACCGGACATGAACTCAGTGTGCCCGGCAGGTCCAGTTCCGGCCGCCCCACAGGTCCGTGCCGCCGATAATGGCGTCGACGGCGTCAAGGCTCATGGCGTCGAGGGCCGAGACCACGGGGGCGCCGGGGTAGTTGAGGACCTGGAGCCGTTCGTAGGCGCCGACAACCCGGTCGGCGGGCGGCAGCTCCAGGGCAAGGTCACGGCTACCGGTGCTCACCACCGCATCGGCCGTGTCATCGTAGAACAGGAGCGGCGAGTCCACGCCGTCCTTGCCGCCGTACTCGTAGGTGACCAGCACGGTCTTGATCCCCTTCTGCTCACACGCATGCACGGTCAGCATGACCTCCAGGAAGGCATTGCCGGAGCCGATCCAGGTGACGAGGGCCGCCTCCGCGCCCAGCGCCCGGGCCACCTGTGCCGCGTTGTGCGCCGCCACTTCCTTCTCCCGGAAGCTCTCGAAGCGTATGCGTTGCAGCACCACGCCGGCGAAATCGAGCCGGCGGCCGTGCTCCCGGGACACGCTCAGGGCCAGCGGCTGGTTTTGCCAGTCCCAGGTGGTCGGGGAGTAGGCGATGGTCTTCATGGTGCTGCCCGTGACCGCGCCGTCCAGCAGTTCGTTGGGATGAACCACGGTGCTCAGTGATTCGCGGACCGGCAGTCCGTAGTAGCCCAGGCCGGAGGGCAGATGCTCCGATTCGGTGATGCAGCCCACGATGACCACGGTCTTGGGCAGGCGCGGGTTTCCGTGGGCGGCGCCGTGCGTGTGGACGTCGGCGGGCTCGGCCGCGACGGTGGCCTCGGCAAGCCGTTGCGCCACCCTGTACTCGGCGCCCTGTATCGCCTGGTGGGCCTCGGCCTCGATCAGGTCCGGCGGGAGCCGGAAAGTCAGCACCAGACCCGGCAACCGACTGAAGCCCGTGAGCTCCGCCCCCGGCCCCCACATGTCGAGGATGGCGCTTCGCTGGGCGGTGGTGCCGGTGCGGATGGTGCCCTCGTATTCGGCCGTGGTGATGAGGGTCATGCCGGACAGCCGGTGGGTACGGCCGGCGCCTACCGGAACCACCGGGTTGGTGATACCGGGGAACACCTGGCCGGTGCCGTCCACCTTGACCCTGGGCTCCACCACGTCGCGGATCCCGGTCACCCGCACCCGCTCGCCGGGACGCACGATGTCGAGCCTGGCGGAGAGGATCCTGCGGTCCCGTGAAGCGATCTCCACCAGCTCGGCTTCATCCACTTCCAGTCTCCGGCCGGCGTAGTGCAGCTTTTCGCCGAACCGGAGGTCGTCCACCGGGAAATCCGCCAGCTCCAGCGGCGTGGCATGCCGGCTCGCGCTCATGACGCCGCTTCCGGCGTGAACACGGTGCTCTCCTCGATTTCTTCCTCGAGCGCGTGGAGGGCGGTCTCGACGATGGACTTGCGCAGCTTCTCGTCGACCTCCGGCGGCAGGCTCGGGTCGCCGCAGGGATGGGGAATCTTGACGCCCTTGACGATGCGGCTGGCGCCCACCTGCTCCGCCAGCGGGAACATGGCGCTGATCATCGACACGGGAACTCCGGCACGGTCCAGCTCTTTACTGATCACAGCTCCGCTGCGACTGCAGGTGCCTCACGTGCTCACCAACAGCACGGCGTCCACGCTGTTGGCCTTGATCTCCGCCGCGATCTCCTGGCCCACCCGCTGCATGGCCGCGGGCGATCCCTGGTTGCCGGGGATGACGTAGTAGGCGGGGTAGAGGTCCTCGTATTTCCCTTCCTGCTGGAGCTCCCGCAGGGCGTCCAGGGGAACCCCGTACAGCGGGTTCGCGTTCATGTTGGCCACGTTGTATCCGCCGTGCACGGCTTCCCACATGCCGGGTTCCATGGTCTTGAGCTCCGCCACGGGATACTTGCGCCAGAAGGTGTTGCGGAAGGTCTTGAAACCGTCCGGGTTCCCCCACGGCACCACGCCGCTGGTGGTGACCAGCGCGATCTTGGCCTTGCCCACCTGCTTCACCGCGGCGGCCGGCGCCACCCGGTCCCAGGTCTGCATGGGAATCTCGGTGGCGAAGGCCCGGCCCTCGATCTTGTCGAGCAGCATGTCGAGGGCGCGGTCGGCTCCGGTCCGGCCGCTCTCTTCCTGGATGCGGATGCCTCGGGACAGGTAGCCCTCGTCCTCCGCCGCCCCCACGGGCTCTTCCCGGAGCCGCTCGAGGACGAACCGCGCCAGATCCTCCAGGGCCTTGCCCATGCCGCCGGCGGTCTCCGCGGTGGGGAAGAGGAAAAGCCGAGGGTCGTGGTATTGGCGGTAGGTGTCCACCGCCGGGTTGTCCTCGTGCATGGCGGTGACGCACACGCGGTCCAGCTCCGTGGCGACCATGTGGCCGATCTCGACGCAGGCCAGACCGTAGCGGCCGGCATTGAACGCCGGCCCGAGCACGATCACCTCCGCGTCCGCCGCCTCGATCTCCTTCAGGAGGGCGGCCCGGGCCTCCTCGGGCTCTTCGTGAAAGTGGTTGTCGCCGAAGTAGATGGTGAGCGCCACCTCCGCCTCGTCCTTCAGCAGCCGTTGCAGCCCCCGCGACGGCCCGGCCAGGGTTTCGAGGGTTCCGGCGGCGACATCCGCCTTCTCTTCGCCGCCGATGCCGGCGAAGAACTGGTTCACGACGTGTGCCACGCGTTTCATGGAAGGCCTCCTTGTCTTTGACGGACTGGACGACACGGACCACGGTAGCGAAGACCCGGATGCCATGCAAGGGCGCGGCGGCGAACCCTTGACGGGCCGCGACGACCTGGCCTATAGGGGGGTCACCTGAACGCGGACCGGAGGTGGCGCATCATGGAGATGACGACCCGACAGGAAAACGCGACGCTCACCCAGACCGGGCGCGGCACGCCCATGGGAGAGCTGCTCCGGCGGTACTGGTGGCCGGTGGGGATCTCGGCGCATCTGAAGGACAGGCCCACGTTCATCAGGGTCATGGGCGAAGACCTGGTGCTGTTCCGGGACGGCAAGGGCAGGGTGGGGGTGCTGGGGGCCTACTGCGCGCACCGGCGCGCGAACCTGTGCCTGGGAGACGTGGAGACGGGCGGGGTACGATGCCGGTACCACGGCTGGCTGTACGACGTCGAAGGCCGCCTTCTGCAAACCCCCGGGGAGCCTCCGGAGAGCAAGCTGAAGGACGGCATCCGCCAGCTCGCCTATCCGGTGGAGGAGCTCGGCGGGCTCGTGTTCGCCTATCTCGGCCCCGAACCGGCGCCGCTTCTGCCCCGTTACGACTTTCTCGTGGGAGACGGCGAAACCTACGTCACCGTGCAGGGTTTGCAGGACTGCAACTGGCTCCAGTGCGTGGAGAACGGCCTCGACCCGGTGCACCCGAGCTTCACCCACGGCGGCGCCTGGCCGGACATCCGCAGCACCGAGCCCGATCTGGGGTTCGAGGAGACCCGGTGGGGGCTCGTCTACAAGGCCTACCGGAAGTCGGACAAGCCCGGTGAGTTCAACTACCGCGAGCACCATCTGCTGATGCCGGGCATAAGCTGCGGCGGCAGCGGCGGCCGCTACCTCAAGGGTCCGTCCGGCGGCACTCCGGTGTCGGCGGCGCGCTGGAGCGTGCCCATCGACGACACCCACACGCTGCTCATGCGGGTCCGGTTCAAGCCCGCGGACAATCCCGGCAAGTACGAAGGCGATCCTTTCAGCGCCCGCTGGAAGCCCGCCAAGGACTTCATCGAGCCCTACAAGGAATACCGGGATTCGGACAACCCCGTCCTCGGCTACGATATCCCGCCGCTGCACTTCATCGAGGACGGCATGGTGGTGGACAGCCTGGGTCCGCGGGTGGACCGGGAGAAGGAGAACCTCTCGTCCACCATCGACGACGGCATCATCCGCCTGCGGAGCATGTACCTCCGGGAGATGGAGAACGTGCGGCTCGGGCGTGATCCCAAGAATGTCATGCGGGATCCCGGGAAGAATCAGCGGGTGGTCATCACGGCCTACGAGCGATGGGTTTCCGAGGCAGAGCGCCAGGAGCTTGAAGGCTCGACTTCATCCTGAAGGGGGTAGGGGACATGGCGGTCCACAGCGTCAACGAGAACAGTGTCGAGATGATCAAGACCGCGCGCGGGCAGACCAAGCACCTCTACAGCAACAAGGAAGGCGGGGGCCCCTCGGTGATGATCCGCCACTGGGGGCCCGACACCGACATTCCGGTGCACAGCCATCCGTTCAACGAAATGTTCTACGTGCTCGAAGGGGAGGTGGAGATCGGCGATACGCTGTATACGGCGGGGGCGTGCGTGTTCATCGAGGGCGGCACGCCGTACGGTCCCACGCGGGCGCCCAAGGGGGTCAAGGTGCTCCGGTACGCGGAGGCGTACCAGAGATAGGTCCGGAAAAGGGAGGAACGACGATGAAGATACGCAAACAGGGATTGTGTGCGTTGGCAATGGTCGGGCTCTTTCTCTTCGCAGTGCCGTCTGCATTCGGGGCCGGCAACGCCTACGAGCAGCTCGTGGCGGCGTCCAAGGCCGAGATGGCGAAGACCGGCGGCAAGCTCAGGATGTCCCTGGACTGGCCCAAACCGGATACCAAGAACGTGCTCCCCGCCTTCAGCAAGGCCTACCCGTTCATCAAGAGCATCTCGTACAAGCGGGAGGTGGGCATCGGACCCTTCGGGCAGTTCCTCATCCAGTACAAGCAGGGAACGAACCCGCCTTACGACATCATGCACATCGCCAGCGAGTTCCAGGCCCAGTACTGGAAGGAGGGCGCGTTCGTCAAGCCTCCTTTCAGCTACGAGGAGCTCAACAAGCACATCCCCGCGGGCTGGCCCAAGCTGGATCCGAGGGGCATGGACCCCGAAGGCAATTTCCTGTCCACAACGGGCAATGCCAGGGGCAACGCCTGGAACCCCACGCTGGTGCCGAAAGGCAAGGAGCCCACGAGCTGGGACGCCTGCCTCGACCCCATGTGGAAGGGGAAGTTCCTGATCGATACGCGCAACAAGTATCAGGCGTTTCAACATGACCCCAAGACCCGTGAGTGGATTCTGAAGTGGATCAAGGGGGTCGTTGCCAACGGCGCCGTGCTGACCCGGGGACAAGGTACGATCATGCGGAAGGTGGCCTCCGGAGAATATCCGTTGGCCTGCGGCGTCAACTATCATACGGCCAACCGGATGATCGACAAGGGCGTGAAGAACGTCAAGTTCGTCCTGCCGGATCCCGTTCCTCTGGAGATCGGGACGCGGCTGTACGTCGCCAAGTGGTCGAAGACGCCGGCAACGACGCAGCTCTGGGCTCTGTGGATTACCACGGGCGGGCAGAGCGTGCTCGAAGACTACGCCTACCGCGGGTTCCCCTGGGATCCGGCATCCAAGAAGCATCCCCTGGCCAAGGGGAAGTACGTCGCCATTTGCGGAGCGGAGTGTGCACGCAAGTGGGACGAGTACAACCGGGAGTATCAGGAGTTGCTCGGACTCCCGGCCGCCAAGCCGAAAAAGAAGAAGTAGCGCCGGCGGCCGGTGACGATGACCCGGGAAGAGAACGAAACCCTTACCCGCGTCGGGGCAGGCACGCCGATGGGCGACCTGCTCCGGCGTTACTGGTGGCCCGTCGGCATCTCGGCTGACGCGAAGGAAAGGCCGAGCTTCGTCCGGCTTCTGGGGAAGACCTCGTTCTCTTTCGGGACGGCCAGGGCCGCCCCCAAGTGCTGGGGGCGTAGTGCTCGCACCGCCGCGCCCCCGTGACGGAAGACGTCAGTCCGGTTGCGACAGGAAGTCGCCGACGAGGCTGTTGAACCGTTTCGCCTGATCCCAGAAGACCCAGTGGCCGCACTCGTTGAAGACGTGGAGCTCCGCGTCGGGAAGCGCCTCGAACAGCAAGACCCCTCTTTCCAGCGCGACGCCGTGGTCGTTCCTCCCCCAGAGGATGAGCGTCTTGTTGCGGATGTTCGGAAGCTCGTCCACCAGGGACTTGTGGGGGGGCGCCGCCCAGCGCTTTTGGATGGCTTCGAAGCGGGGTCCCGTGCTCATCTCGTAACGCTCCGCAACGAGATCCTCGGTGACGAGCTCGCTGTGGAAAAACGTCTTCAGGGTGACGGCGCGCATGTTCTCGATAGAGGGGGTGTATTTCCTTAGCTCCTGGGCATGCCGTTTGCCCTGGGCGGCGGCTTCGGCCGACCCTTGGGGCGCCAGCGTGCCGCTCGACACGAGCACCAGACGCTTGGCCCGCGGATCCTCCAACGCGATCCGCGCAGCGATGTAGGCGCCCATGGAATTGCCGATGAGATGGAAACGCTTCAGCCCCAGTGCGTCGATGAACGCCCGCGCGTGGGCGACCCTGTACTCGAAGGAATGGTCCCTGGGGTTCGCGGTGTGTCCGAACCCGGCCTGGTCGAACGCGTACAGGCAAAGACCCGAAGCGGCCAGCGGCTCCATGTTGAGCTTCCAGGCGACGAGGGCGCAGACTCCCGGCGAGCCTCCGTGGATCAGCACCACCGGATGGCCGCGCCCCGCGGTCAGATAAAATGTCCTGAGCCCGTCAACGTCCACGTATCGGTGTTCAATTTCCATGGCTACTCCTCCGAATGTTCGCCACGCGGGTCTCTTGAACGAAGTTCTGCCGTCGTAGTAGAAGCCTCGCGAGAGCTGTGCGACATCGCCTTCCGACTGAAAACATGAAGCCTGGAAGAGATGCAAGCGGAAACAACGAGATCGGCCGTTTCGGATGGAGCGTTGAGAAAGCTCAGGTGGGCACGAGAGCATCTCGTGGTCGTGCTGGCCATTCTGCTGACCGTATGGCTCGTGATCGTACCCCTGGCAACCCTGATCATCTTCAGCTTTCGGCTGGGAAACCCCTGGGATCCCGGCGGATTCACGCTTGAACACTACGCCAGCGCCTATTCGGACCCGCAGACCTACTCCATGTTCTTCAACACGGCCCTGCTGGCCGGATTCAGCACGGCCCTCTCGGTGGCCCTGGCAACGTTGTTCGCCTTCCTCACCGAACGTACCGACATGCCTTTCCGGAACGTCGCCTGGGGCTTGATCCTCGTCCCCATGGCCATACCGGGACTGCTGTTCGCCGTGTCCTGGACGTTTCTCCTGTCGCCCCAGATCGGCCTGTTCAACGTCTGGATGCGAAGTGTCCTGGGATTCTTTGGAGTGGAGACCGCCACCGGCCCGCTGAACATCTACAGCCTCTGGGGCATGGTCCTGCTGGAAGGGTTGCGGGGCGTCACCACCACCTTCCTCATCATGGTGGGAGCCTTCAGGGCCATGGACCCGAGCCTGGAGGAGGCGGCCCGGGTGGCCGGGGCATCCGGCCGCAGGACCTTCTTCGGAATCTTCATCCCGCTGCTGACCCCCGCCATCCTCGGCGCCACCATGTACAGTTTCATGACTCACCTCGAGTCGCTGGAGGTCCCGCTGATCATCGGCCTGCCGGCGCGAATTCACGTGTTCCCCACCTACATCTTCTATACCACCCAGCGGTATACGCCCCCCGAGTACGGCCTGTCCGCCGCTTTGGGCGCCACCTTTCTTCTGGTCAGCATTCTCCTGGTCTACTTGTACCGGTACGCCATGAGACAGGAAGGGCGCTTCGCCACCATCACCGGCAAGGGCTACCGGCCGCGGGTCGTGGCGCTGGGAAAATGGCGCTATGCGGCGCTGTCGGTATTTCTCCTGTACTTTGGCCTGACCATCGCGGCGCCCAGCTTCGTCCTGTTCTGGAGCTCCCTTCTGCCGGTCTACATGACGCCCTCCTGGGAACTGCTGTCCGATCTGACACTGAATCACTACCGGGCGATCTTTACCGACAGCGACGTCCTGGATGCGACTGTCAACACGATCGTGGTGGCCCTGAGCGCCGCCACCCTGACCATGCTGCTTTCCCTTGTCGTCGCCTGGGTCATCCTCCGAAAACGGTTCAGGGGAAGGACGGTGCTCGATGCCGTCACCTTCCTGCCCCACGCGCTTCCCGGGGTCATCATCGCCATCGCGTTCCTGTTCCTGTATCTTCAGCCGCCGCTGAGCAGTCTGCATCTTTACGGGACGGTCTGGATCATCGTGCTGGGACTGACCGTGAGCTACGTGGCCTTCGGGAGCCGCAGCATGACCGCCGCCCTCGCCCAGGTTCACGTCGAGCTGGAGGAGGCGAGCCACGTGTCCGGCGCCAAATGGCTGACCCTCATGCGGCGGATCGTCCTCCCTCTGGTGTTGCCGGCGTTCATCGGCGGCTGGATCTGGGTGGCGTCCCATTCACTGCGAAACTTCTCCGTTCCGTTGATCCTGGCTACGCGGGAGAACTGGTTGTTGTCCGTGGTCATGTGGCACACCTGGGAAGACGGGGATCCGGGTCAAACCGCCGCACTGGGAGTCGCGCTCATCGTGGTCCTGGCGATTCTCACGGTGGGCGGGCGGTGGACGGTGGCCCGCATGAGCCGCCGGCAGGAGTCGTGAGCGCCGTACGAGGGAACTCTGTTGACGGAGAGATAGCGCTAAGTTAATGGGAATACGTTGCGCCGGGATGGTGGAATGGGTAGACACACGGGACTTAAAATCCCGCGGGCCTCGGCCTGTGCCGGTTCAAGTCCGGCTCCCGGCACCAGCATCACGAATCCGGCCGTCCCACTCTCGTCCCACTCGTCATCCCTGCTCGTAGAGGATGGCACCCGTTTCGCCGGTGTCGTAGCCGCCGAGGGAGTGCATGGCCCGCCGGAATTCCTCGGAGCGGATGACGGCCAGCAGCGTGGCCCCGGCGGGCGACTCGTAGAACGACCGCAGCATCAGAAGATCGTATTGCTCGTCGCCTACCGGAATGAAATCCAGTCCAAGGGCATCGGCGGCCGATAGAATACCCAGGCCGACGTCCGCGAGGCCGCTGGCAACGGCAACGGCGACGGCCATGTGCGTGAACTCCTCGTGCTCGTAGCCCTGGATGGCGCTCGCATTCATGTGGAGTTGTGCGAGCTTGTAGTCCAGCAGCACCCGTGTACCCGAGCCTGGTTGGCGGTTGACGAACCGCAGGCCCGGATGGCCCAGATCGGCGATGCCCGACAGTTCCTTGGGGTTGCCGCGGGGGATCAGCAGCCCCTGCCGGCGCTTGACGCAGTGTACGAGGACGACGGGCAACCCGGGCATCACCCGCTCGATGTCCGGGACGTTGTAGGCGCCGGTGGCCGGGTCCAGCAGGTGGGTGCCCGCCATGTGCGTCTCGCCGCGGCGGATGGAATGGAGTCCGCCGAGACTTCCGACGTTGGCGGTGGCGATCTTGAGCCGCGGGTCCCGGCGCTTGAGCTGGTCCTCCAGCACGCTGATGGAGAGATCATGGCTGCCCGTGCACAGGATCGTGTGCTCCACCTCTTCGGGTGAGCGCAGCAGCTCGACGTCCACCTCCTCGCCGGCGTTGATGCCTTCCACCATCCCCGGGATCCGCAGGAAGCCGTCGGCCCGGACCATGGTGCTGATAACGCCCGCGCCGCGCGCCAGCGGGACGGCCATGAGCCTGTCCGCGACTCTCCCCAGCGT
Organism: Candidatus Binatia bacterium; assembly: GCA_951813575.1. Lineage (GTDB taxonomy): Bacteria > Desulfobacterota > Binatia > UBA9968 > JAJDTQ01 > JAJDTQ01. The sequence goes on along the minus strand of OX638375.1, from coordinate 760,771 downwards.
GACCCGGACGAACTCCTCCAGGCCCAGCCGGGAGGGGATCTTCCGGGGCGCGACGGCGCGGACCCGGGCGGGAGAGCCCGGGCTTGCGCCCAGAAGGCGCTGCAAGGCGGGCTGGAGGAGCTCCCGGGCGACGACGATTGCGGAGACCGGGTAGCCGGGGATGCCGATGACGGGCCTGCCCGCCGCCACCCCGAGGACGGCGGGTTTGCCGGGCATGACCTCGATGCCGTGCACCAGCAACTCTCCCGCGTCGTCGATGACCTCGGCGGTGAAGTCGTGCTCGCCGGCCGACGATCCGGCGATGAGCGCCACCAGGTGATGGTCCCTCAAGGCTTCGCCGAGGGCCTGTTTCAACAGCGCGGGGTCGTCCGGGACGGCGGGGAAGATGACGGGCGTGCCGCCGCACTCGGTGACCATGGCCGCCAGCACGGTGGAATTGAAATCGATGATCTGGCCGGCCGCGGCCGGCTCTCCCGGAGCGGTGATCTCGTCGCCGGTGGGCAGGATCGCCACCCGGGGACGCGCCTTGACCCGCACCGTGGTGTGGCCCGCCGCCAGGATGGCGCCGAGGTCGTAGGGCCTCAGCCGGTGGCTGCGCGGCAACAGCAACTCGGTAGCCACCACGTCCTCGCCCACCAGGCGCACGTTCTGCCACGGGGTGGCGGCCTGGTCGATGGACACGGTGGTCTCGTCGACCTCCCGGACCTGCTCGATCATGATCACCGCGTTGGCCCAGGGCGGCAGCGGCTGGCCGGTGTCCAGGTAGGCGAAGCGGCGGCTCGGCTCGGCCGCGTCCGTGAGCAGCCGGAGCTCGCGGGGCGCGAACTCCGTGGCTCCGAAGGTGTCCTCCGCCCGCACGCAGATCCCGTCCATGGCGGAACCGTGGTAGTGCGGCGAGGACAGCTTCGCGAACACCGGCTCGGCGGTGACGCGGTGGAGCGCCTGGCCGACGTCCACGGTCTCGTCCTCCAGGCCGGTCTCGTCAACGCGGCTCAGGAACAGCTCGCGCGCCTGCTCCAGCGGAGTTTTCTTGAGGTACCGTTTTCGCGCCATGTGTCCCCGAACGTGTCCCTGTCTCCGAACGGTTTCAGGGAGCAGGGTATCAGAAAAGCAGCACCTCCACCTCCTCGCCCTGTTCGAGTCCTTCGCGGTTGAGGTCGATGCGGACCATGCCGTCGGCCTTGACCAGGGTGAAGATGGCGCCCGACTTGCTCGGCAGCGGCGAGGCATGGAGCACGTCGCCGCGTCGTTCCAGGGTGACGCGCAGGTAGTCCTCGCGGCCGGTCTGGGACGACACGTTGGTGTCCATCACGGCCCGGACGGTGTTGCGCCGCGCGCCGGCGGCCGGCGGGTTTTCGCCCGACAGGGCGCGGATCAAGGGTGCCGCGAACAGATCGAATATCACCAGCGCGGATACCGGATACCCCGGGAGCCCCAGCACGGGTTTCCCCGCGGCCCGGGCGTAGATGGTGGGTTTCCCCGGGCTGACGGAGATGCCGTGAAAGAGGATACCCGCTTGGGGCAGCGACCGGATCACGTCCACCGCCATGTCGCGGGTGCCCATGGAGCTGCCGCCGGACAGCAGCACCAGGTCGCCCCAGTCCAGTCCCGCCGCCAGGGCGGCGCGCAGGTCGCCGGCGTCGTCGGCCACGACGCCCAAGTCGTTGAGCTCGGCTCCGCACTCGGCCACGAGCCCCGCCAGCGAATGCTGGTTGATGTTCCGCACCTGCCCGGGACGCGGCTCCCGGTCCGCGGCAACGATCTCGTCGCCGGTGGAGACGAGGGTCACCCGCGGCTTGCGGTAGACTCGGACCGAAGCGATGCCGATGCCGGTCAGGGCGCCGAGGTCGTGGGCCCGCAACCGGCGCCCGCGGGGGAACACCGGGTCGCCGGCCCGGATGTCGTCGCCGACCCGTATGACGTTGAGCCAGGGCGAGGCGGCCCGGTGGATCTCCACCGCGCCGTCGCCGGTCTCCTCGGTGTGCTCGACCATCACCACGGCGTCGCTCCCGGGCGGCAGCATGCCGCCGGTGGAGATGCACATGGCTTCGCGGGGAAGCAGCCGGCGGGTGACTGCCCGGCCCATTTCCACGGTTCCGGCCAGTGTCAGGTAGGCCGGCAGGCCGGTGCTGGCGCCGAAGGTGTCCCGGGCCAGGACGGCGTAACCGTCCATGCCCGCCCGGTCGAAGTGGGGCAGGTCGGCGCGGGAATGGAGGTCCTCGGCCAGGACGCGGCCCCGGGCCTCGACGGTGTCGACGACTTCGGAGTCCACCGCGGACACCTGGCGAAGCAGCTCCAGGGCCTCCGCCGGCGTCACGACCTTGAAGAAGGCCTTGGGGGTAGGGGGCGTGGGCATGGTGGCACGCGTGAGCGGGGCGAGGACCCGCCGGGACGCAACCGTGTCGTCAGCGCTGGGCCAGCGGCACGTTGCCGAACTTCTCCCGTATCTCTTCGGCGATGTGTTCGAGGGCCTGGTCGCGTGTGTCGTAGAGGCGCTTCAGGGTCCGCGGCGGCCGCTTGCCGATGGCATAGGCCGTCATCAACGGCACGGCAATGGTGCTGTCGACGTAGCAGACCACCGAGTTGGGAAGTTGGTCCGGGTCCACCTTGCCCCAGCTCACCGCCTCCGCGGGCGTGGCTCCGGAAAGGCCGCCGGTGTCCACGCGCGCGTCGGTGATCTGGATGAAGTAGTCGAAACCCTTCTCCTCCAGCCCGAGCACTTCCTGGATGTGGGGTTCGGTCTGCAGCAGGAAGTTCTTGGGCGATCCGCCGCCGAGGATCACGGCCGCGCTGCGTCCGCCCGCGCGCTTGGCCTCGAGCACCAGGGCCGCGGATTCGTTGACGTCGCGCGAGACGTCGAAGCGCAGGCCGTTGCCCTTGAGGGCCAGGGCCGCCACGTTCATGCCGATGGAGCTGTCTCCCGGCGACGACGTGTACACCGGCACGCCGCACCGGTAGGCGGCGGCCAGCAGCGAGCGCCGCTCGAGTCCCAGGATCTTCTCGCGCTCGTCGAGGTACCGGCCCACCCGGTAGTGCATCTCCGCGGTTCCCATTTCTTTCTGGAACTCCGGGGCCTTCAGGATCTCGCGAAAGAAGTCGTCGGTGGAGATGAGCACGTCGTAGTCGAAGAAGATGTCGTAGATGCGCACGACGCCCTGTTCCCGCAGGTCCACGTCGTCCGCCTCGAAGGAGCCCCGGTGCATGGAAAGGCCGATGGCGAAGTGCGTGTCGTGATAGAGGTTCGCGCCGGTGCTGACGATCCAGTCCACAAAGCCGTTCTCGATGAGCGGGATGAACGCGGTCATGCCGAGCCCGGCCGGAGTGAGCGCCCCGGTGATGCTCAGCCCCACGGTCACGTCATCCGCGAGGATCTTCTCGTTGAAGAGCTGACAGGCTTCCCGGAGGCGGCCGCTGTTGTAGGAGACGAAGTTGTCGTCGATGAGGTCCACGATGGTGGTGGCCGCATCGATGGGTCTGGGGTCGATCTTCCTGCCGGAAAGGAGTGAGGGTTTGCCCATGTTCGTGACGTCCGGAGGCTGCCCCGGCCGTGCCCCGCCGCGGCCCGAGGAGCTACGGCCCCTCGGCTCTGGCCTCTTCGAGCTTGTGCTGCCGGATTTGCAGATAGGCGTTCCGCAGCGCGCCGTAAGGGTCGATGCTGCGTTCCAGCTCCTCGAACGCGTCCATGTTCCGTGCGCGGCTGTTGACCGTGTCCACGGCACGGATGCTCAAGGGGACATAGAAGGGCGTCAGCCATGCGAGCGGATCCATCAGGGAATCCGCCACCGTCCCCAGCCCGTCCCTCACGGTGGTCACCGGCAGCAGCGGCAGCACGAGATAGGCGCCGTGGCTGGCCCCGTAAAGCCCCAGGGTGATCCCCATGTCCTGGTCGCTGGGCGCCAGGCCGATCTCGTCCGCCACATCGAAGAGCCCGGCGATGCCCAGGGTGGTGTTGATGAGGAAACGGGCCGTCTCGCGGCCGGCCGCGAGGGGCTTACCCTGCAGCAGGTTGTTGACGACTTTCCGGATCACGCCGAGGTTGTCGACGGCATTGCGAATGCCCGTCTGCAACGGGGCCGGGACGACCGCGTCATAGCCCTGGGCCACGGGTTTCAGCACGAATGCGTCGAACCCCGAGTTGAACTCGAAGACCCTGTAGTTGATCGACTCCACCGGGTCATAGTGCGTGTCCCGGGTGCTCAGTTCCCTGGAATCCGACGTGTCCCCGCCGTTGACCTGGGCGTGGGCCGGCTGGGGCATGGTCAGCGGCAATAGCAGAAGCAGAACGAACAGCCGGAAGGTTTGCATGGGTGTCTGGTGTCTGGTCCCGGAAGGGTTTGGTCCGAATACCACTACGAACCGTCGAAATCAACCGTTTGAACCGCCGTTGCATCCGGCGCCACGAGTTTCCAAATGTTGAAAACCCTCGATGAATAGGATACTTTGGCGAGGCGTTCTGTCCATCGGGCATCAAGGAGCGGATCCGTGGAAAAGCCGAACATCGTCCTGGGGGTGACCGGGGGAATCGCCTGCTACAAGGCCCTGGAGCTGGTAAGGCTTCTGGTCCAGGACTCCTGCGACGTCCGGGTCGTGATGACCCGCGCGGCCGCCGAGTTCGTCACCCCCCTGAGCTTCCAGACCCTCTCCGGTTCGCCGGTGGCCACCGATCTGTTCAGTCTCACCCAGGAGTCCGAGATCGGCCACATCAACCTCGCGGACCGGGCCGACCTGATGGTGGTCGCCCCGGCCACGGCCAACGTCATCGCCAGGCTCGCCGCCGGAATCGCCGACGACCTCCTCACCACCGTCGTGCTCGCAACGCGGGCGCCTGTGCTGGTGGTGCCTTCCATGAACGTACACATGCTGGAGCACCCGTTGGTACAGGCCAACCTCGCGAAGCTGAGGAACGCCGGCTACCATGTCATGGAGGCGGCTTCGGGCTATCTGGCTTGCGGCTACGAAGGCAAGGGCCGTCTGCCGGAACCGCAGGCCATCGTCGAGGAGGCTCGCCGGCTGCTCCGGCCCAGGGATCTCACGGACGAGAGGATCGTCGTCACCGCCGGGCCCAGCCGGGAGCCGCTGGATCCGGTCCGCTTCTTCTCCAACCGGTCGTCGGGGAAGATGGGTTACGCCCTGGCCAGGGCGGCGGCCCGGCGCGGCGCCCAGGTGACGCTGGTCAGCGGTCCCACGGCGTTGTCCGCTCCCGAGGGCGTCAGGACGGTGCCCGTGGTGACGGCCGAGGAGATGCGGGAGGCCGTGCTGGCCGAGTTCGACTCGGCGACGGCGGTCTTCATGGCCGCCGCGGTGGCCGACTACCGTCCGCGTTCCGCCGCCGGCACCAAGATGAAGCGGAACGGCAAAGCCATCCGCCTCGAGTTCGTACCCAACCCGGATATCGTCGCGGAGCTGGGCGCCCGCAAGCGCCAGCAGATCGTCGTGGGGTTTGCCGCGGAGACCGAGTCCCTGATGGAGAACGCCCGCGCCAAGCTGCACCGGAAGAACCTCGATCTGCTGGTGGCCAACGACGTCACGCAGGAAGGCAGCGGCTTCGACGTGGACACCAACGCCGTCACCCTTCTGGACCGGGACGGCACCGCCACCCCGCTGCCGGTCATGAGCAAGGACGCCGTGGCCGACCGAATCCACGACTGGTTCCTCCAGTACAAGAATCAATCCCGGCGCCGCGGCGCCTGACCCCATCGTCGAGCCCCACACGGTCTTGCAGAGCCCGGCGGCGGCGTTGCCATGCCATCCGGTTTGGCGTAAACAGAAGTCAGAGACTGTTTCGCGTTACCATGAGCACGCTCGAGCTACGGCAGCAGTTGGCGGTTGCGGCCACCTCCCTCAGGAGCTGCCTCGAACAGCACCAGGCAGCCGGCATCCGGGTGCTGCCCGCGGCCACGCGGCCGCCGGTGGAATATGCGGCGCCGGCGTCCGGTGAGGGCGAGGCCGGGGCGTCCGTGGATCTCCGGCAGCTTCGGGACATTCTCGGCGACTGCCGCCGTTGCGGGCTTTGGCAGGGGCGCTCCCACATCGTCTTTGGCGTGGGCGACCCGGATGCCGACGTCATGTTCGTGGGGGAGGGGCCGGGGGCGGACGAGGACCGCCAGGGGGAGCCATTCGTGGGACGCGCCGGACAGTTGCTCAACGACATCATCACCAAGGGCATGAGGCTGCGGCGCGAGGACGTCTATATCGCCAACGTGGTCAAGTGCCGTCCGCCCGGCAACCGTGACCCGGAACCCGACGAGGTGGCGTCGTGCGAGCCGTTCCTGATCCGGCAGATCGAGCTGGTGAGGCCGCGGGTGCTCGTCGCGCTGGGGAGGTTCGCGGCGCAGACGCTGTTGCGGTCCAACGCGCCGGTTTCCCGGCTGCGCGGACAATGGCGCGATTACCAAGGCATCCCGCTGATGCCGACCTTCCATCCCGCCTATCTGCTGCGGAACCCGGCGGACAAACGGCTCGTATGGGAAGACATCAAGAGCGTCCTGCGGGAGCTCGGAACGGCGGTGCCCGGATGATGCATACGCGGTCGGGATCGAGGGTGTGGGGGATGCTGCTGCTCCTGGGCCTGGCCTGGGCCGCCGTAAGCGCGGGCGGCGCCACCCCGGAGCCGGCCCCCGGTTCCCACGTGAACCTCATCGTCATCGACGGCGGCATCAACCCGGCCGTCAACGACTACATACGCGAGAGCATCCAGCGCGCCCACGCGGGCAACGCCCGTGCGCTGATCATCCAGCTCGACACCCCGGGAGGACTGCTGTCCTCCACCCGCTCCATCGTCAAGGAGATGCTCAGCGCGCCGTTGCCCGTCATCGTCTACGTGGCGCCCAGCGGAGCGGGGGCGGGCTCGGCCGGCGTGTTCATCACCATGGCGGCCAACATCGCGGCGATGGCGCCCGGCACCAACATCGGGGCGGCCCATCCGGTGGCGGGCGGAGGTCAGGAAGTCAAGGGCGTCATGGGCGAGAAGATCGAGAACTTCACCGCCTCGTTCAGCGAGACCATCGCCCAAAGGCGCGGCCGCAATACCGAGTTCGCCATCCAGGCCGTGCGCCGGAGCATATCCATCACGGATACCGAGGCGCTGGAGAAGCGTGTCATCGACATCATCGCCACGGACGTGAGCGATCTGCTCAAGCAGGCCAGCGGGCGCGAGGCGGACGTGGGCGGCGTCAAGCGCACCCTCGATTTCAACGGCGTAACTGTCCTGCGTTTCGAGATGGGGCTGAAGCAGAAGGTCATCAACATCATCGCACACCCCAACGTCGCCTACCTGCTGATGATGGCGGGCATCCTCGGCCTGTACATGGAGTTCTCGAACCCGGGGGCGCTGTTCCCGGGCATTGCCGGCGGCATCGCGCTGTTGCTGGCGCTGGCCTCCTTCCAGGTCCTGCCCATCAACTACGCGGGCCTGTTGCTGATCGGCCTCGGGATCTGTCTGCTGGTGGCCGAGGCGTTCATTCCAAGCTTCGGGCTGCTGGGCATCGGCGGCGTGGTTTCGCTGGCGCTGGGCTCCCTGCTGCTGTTCGATGTGGAGGGATCGGACCTCTCGGTGGACCCCGCCATCATTTTGGCGGCGGTGGGCACCCTGAGCGCGTGCGTGCTGGTGGTGACCGTCCTCGTGGTCAAGTCCCAGCGGCGGAAGGCAACCCTGGGGTTCGAGGGGCTTGTGGGCGAGGTCGGCGAGGTCCGGGAGCGCCTGGACCTCAAGGGCAAGGTGTTCGTTCACGGCGAGGTCTGGACCGCCGAGGGGCCGGAGCGGCTGGAGCCGGGTGACAGGATCGAGGTCGTCGGATACGACGGGATGAGACTCAAGGTCAAACGCGCCGGGGAGAGCTGACGGGAGGCGCAGGAGAAACGGATGCTGGAAATCGGACCCATCGCCATTGTGCTGATCATCGTCCTCGGGCTTGCCGTCAGCGGCATCAAGATCCTCAAGGAATACGAACGCGGCGTCATCTTCCGCCTGGGGCGGATGGTCACTGCCCGCGGTCCGGGGCTCATCTACGTGATTCCCTTCATCGAAAAGATGGAGCGGATCGAGCTCAGGACCGTCACCATGGACGTGCCCTCCCAGGACGTCATCACGCGGGACAACGTGTCGGTGAAGGTCAACGCGGTGCTCTATTTCCGGGTGCTCGATCCCAACCGGGCCATCCGGGAGGTGGCCAACTACCTGTTCGCCACCTCGCAACTGGCTCAGGTGACGTTGCGGAGCATATGCGGCCAGGCGGAGCTGGACCAGCTCCTGTCGGAACGGGAACGCATCAACGCCGACCTCCAGAAGATCCTCGACGAGCAGACCGACCCCTGGGGCATCAAGGTGGTGCTGACCGAGCTCAAGCACATCGATCTCCCGGAGGAGATGCAGCGCGCCATGGCCCGGCAAGCCGAGGCCGAACGGGAGCGGCGGGCGAAGATCATCCTGGCCGACGGCGAGTTCCAGGCCTCCCAGAAGCTGCAGGATGCCGCCGCGGTCATCGCCAAAGAGCCCATGGCCATGCAACTCCGGTTCCTGCAAAGCCTGCAGGAGGTGGCCGGCGACAAGAACTCCACGATGGTCTTCCCCGTGCCGATAGACCTGCTGACGCCCTTCTTGAAGAAGGCGGACGAAAACGACACGTAGCAACGGAACCTGAGCGGCCGGCGTAACTTGTACCCGGCCGCCGCCCCTGATCTGCCGCCCTGAGCCATGCTCCTGGAAGAACTGGCCTACGATCTTCCTGAATCGCTGATCTCCGCGTACCCCGCCGAAGATCGCGTGTCGGCGCGTCTCCTGGTGCTGGAGCGCCGATCGGGCGCCGTCACCCATTCCCGTTTCGCCTGCCTGGGGGACTTCCTGTCGCCGGGAGACCTGCTGGTGCTCAACAACTCCAGGGTCATCCCGGCCCGTATCGAGGGACGCAAGGAAAGCGGCGGCAGGGCGACGGTGCTGCTGGTGGAGCCGTTCGACGTGGCGCGCGGGCTTTGGCTCGCGCTGGTGGACGCGGCCAAGAAGCCGCGGACGGGCGGGCGCATCCTGTTTGCCCAAGGGGTGTCCGCGACCGTGTTGGGAGACCTCGGGGCGGGGCGGTACGGCGTTCGGTTCGAGCCCGCGGCACGCTTCCGGGAGGTGCTCGACGCGCTCGGGACGCCGCCGCTGCCCCACTACATCGAACGGGTCCGCGGCGTCGAGAAGAGCGACCGGGACAGGTACCAGACGGTCTATGCATCGATGCCCGGCTCGGTGGCCGCGCCCACCGCCGGCCTCCATTTCACCGAGGCGCTGTTGGAGGAGTTGGCGGCACGCGGGGTGGACAGCGTCCACGTCACGTTGCACGTCGGCCTCGGCACTTTCCGGCCGGTACGGGAAAGGGTGGTGGAGCATCACCGCATGGACGGCGAGTGGTACACGTTGACGGAGGCCGCGGCCGCGCGAATCCGTCGGGCCCGGACGGAAGGACGCCGCGTGGTGGCGGTGGGCTCCACCACCACCCGTACGTTGGAGAGCATCGTCCGGCGCAAGGGTAGGATGGCGGCTGATTCCGGCATCACCCGCCTGTTCATCACCGACGGCTACCGGTTCCAGGGCATCGACGCCCTCGTCACCAACTTTCACCTGCCGCGCTCCACGCCCTTGGCCATGGTGGCGGCGCTGGCCGGCACGGAGCTGGTACGGCGCGCCTACACCGAGGCCATCGAACAGGGATATCGGTTCTACAGCTATGGCGACGCCATGCTCATCCTTTAGGCACGCGCCGTCCTTCGACTTCGTTCCGCTACGTGCAGGACAGCCTCATCACCATGAAATTCACGGTTACCGACAATGACCCGGACAGCCGGGCAAGGACGGGCCTCCTGGAGACGGCCCACGGCGTGGTGGAGACCCCCGCGTTCATGCCGGTGGGAACCCGTGGCGCGGTAAAGGCGCTGTCGCCCCGGGACCTGCTGGAGGTATCGAGCCAGATCGTCCTCTGCAACACGTACCACCTCTACCTGCGGCCCGGGGAAGAGGTGGTCCGCGACCTCGGCGGCTTGCACGCCTTCATGGGGTGGGAGCGGCCGATCCTCACGGACAGCGGCGGCTACCAGGTGCTGAGCCTGGCGTCCATGCGCAGGATCACCGAGGAGGGGGTCGCCTTCCGTTCCCATCTGGACGGCTCGTCGCATTTCCTGAGCCCCGAGAAGGTGGTCGGCATCCAGCAGGCGTTGGGTGTGGACGTGGCCATGGTGCTGGACGAGTGCATCCCGTACCCGGCGGACCGGGAGTACGTCAAGAAATCGACGGATCGGACCGTTCGCTGGGCCGTGCGGTCGCTGGAGGCGCCCCGGAACCGTGACAGCGCTCTGTTCGGGATCGTCCAGGGGGGCGTCTTCAAGGACTTGCGGGAAGACTGCGTTTCGCGCCTGTGGGACCTCCCCTTCGATGGTTTCGCCGCCGGCGGGTTGGGCATCGGCGAGGGGCCGGCGCTGTTGGCGGAGATCGGGAGCTTCACCGCCGGGTTGTTGCCGGAGGACCGCCCGCGCTACCTCATGGGGCTGGGAAAGCCCGAAGACTTGATTCATGGGGTGCGGTCCGGCTATGATCTGTTCGATTGCGTTCTGCCGACGAGGAATGCCAGGAACGGCACGTTATACACCGCCACCGGGAAGCTCAGCATCAAGAACGCGGCCTTCGCCAGGGACCCGCGTCCCGTGGACGAAGCCTGCCCGTGCTACGGTTGCCGGCATTTTTCGCGTGCCTATCTTCGCCACCTCTACGTGGCCGGCGAAATCCTGGCGGCCTATCTGAACACGCTGCACAACGTCTGCTACTATCAACGGTTGATGGCGGAGTTGCGCGGGGCCATTCGGGATCGGTCGAGCCTGGACAACGTCGCGGGCGGGGTGTGGAACCTTCCCGAGACGGCCGGTTGAGACCGCGCGGCGCACGACCCTCGGCGGCGGTGGAACGTCGGTTGCCGACACACTGAAGAAGTCTTGGAGGAGAGAATATGTGGGACGTAGCCTATGCGCAGGCCGGAGGAGGCCCCAGCACCTTTATCAGCATGCTGCCTCTGGTGCTCATTTTCGCGGTCTTCTACTTTCTCCTGATCAGACCCCAGCAACGCAAGGCCAAGGACCACCGGAACATGCTGACGCAACTCAAGCGCAACGACGAGGTCATGACCACGGGCGGCGTGTTCGGCAAGATCCAGGCGCTGACGGAGACCGAGTTGACCCTGGAAGTGGCGCCCAACGTGAAGATCAGGGTGAGCCGGAGCCATATCGCCCAACTCTTCAGAGGAGAAAAGGCGGCCGGGGCCAAGGAGGTCAAGGGAAAGTAGTCAAGGGAAAGTAGTTGGGGAAATTGGCATGCGTCAAAGCCTGGTCATTCGCTTGGTACTGTTGGTGGTCTGCTTGGGGGCAGCGGGGATCTATCTGGCCCCGAGCTTCGTGTCCGGCCTGTGGTTCCTGCCCGAGAACGGCATCCGTCTCGGCCTGGACCTTCAGGGCGGATCGCATCTCGTGCTGGAAGTGGAGGTGGAGAAGGCGGTGGAGAACCGTATGCGGCGGATGCGGACCGCCCTCCGGGACGAGTTGAGGGAGCGCGGCATCGCGTTCAAGGGCCTGGAGATCAATAGCGCCGGGGAGCTGGTGGTCACGGCCCCGCAGGGCAGCACGGAGCGCATTCGTGAGCTCCTGACCGCCGAGTTCCCGCAACTGGAGGTGTCGGCCTCGAGCGCCGGTGCCGACGGAGCGGAGCTGCGGGCGGCGTTCGTGGCCCGGGAGCTCGAGAACATCCGTGACTTCGCGGTGGATCAGACGCTGGAAACCATCCGCAACCGCATCGACCAGTTCGGTGTCACCGAGCCCACCATCCAGCGCCAGGGACAGCACGACATACTCGTCCAACTGCCCGGAATCCAGGATCCGGAGCGCGCCAAGGCGCTCATCGGCAAGACCGCGCTGCTGGAGTTCAAGCTCGTGGACGAGCGCGGAGACGTGCAGGCGGCCGAGCAGTCCGGTGCGCCGCCGGGACGAGAGGTGCTGTACGGTTACGAGGACAGGGCTTCGTCCGGGGTGCGTCGCGAGAAGGTCCCCTACCTGCTGGAAGCGCGCACGTTGATGACCGGCGACGCCATCGCCGACGCCAACGTCCGCCGGGGCGATCAACTGGAGGGCCTGTACGTCGAGCTGGCGCTGAACTCCGTGGGCAGCACCGCCTTCGACCGCCTCACCGGGGAGAACGTCGGGCGGCTGCTGGCCATCGTGCTGGACGGCCGGGTCTATTCCGCGCCGCAGATCCGCGAGCGGATCTCCGGCGGCGTGGCCTCCATCACCGGCAACTTCAGCTTCCAGGAGGCTCGTGACCTGGCCATCGTGCTCCGCGCGGGCGCGCTGCCCGCCCCGGTGAAGATCCTGGAAGAGCGCACAGTGGGCCCGTCCCTGGGGCGCGACTCGGTGGAGAAGGGGGTCTTTTCCTTCATTCTCGGAAGCGTCCTGGTGCTCATCTTCATGATGGCCTATTACCGGGGCGCGGGGGTGTTGGCGGACGTCGCGCTGGTCCTGAACATCTTCTTCATGATGGCGATTCTCGCGGGCTTCGAGGCGGTGCTCACCCTGCCCGGCATCGCCGGCATCATCCTGACACTGGGCATGGCCGTGGATGCCAACGTGCTGATCAACGAGCGCATCCGCGAAGAGGTGCGGAACGGAAAGTCGCCGCGGTCCGCGGTGGATACGGGCTACGAGCGCGCCATCCCGGCCATCCTCGACTCGAACCTGACCACCTTTCTCGCCGGAGTCATCCTGTTTCAGTTCGGCACCGGCCCGATCCGCGGCTTCGCGGTCACCCTGTGCGTGGGCATCCTCACGACGGTCATCTCCGCGGTGTACGGAACGCGTATCTACTACGACTACCGCCTGACCAGGCGGAACCTGGTCAGGCTCTCCGTTTAGGAATCGGGACCCGGGTGTAGCGACACGGACGACGAAGACTATGGAAATCATCAAGCCGGGAACCCGGATACCCTTCTTGAGCTATCGCCGATGGGGTTTCATCCTGTCGTCGGTGCTCATCGTCGGCGTCCTGCTGCTGTTGTTCACCAAGGGCCCGAATCTCGGGGTCGATTTCGAAGGCGGCACCATGGTCCACGTGAAGTTCGGGGACGCGGTGACCATCGGACAGCTGCGGGCCGCGCTGGACCAGTCGCCGCTGGGCGGAGTGGTGCAGGACTTCGGCGGCGGCGGCGCCGGCGAGTATCTCATCCGCATGGAAAAGTCCACCGCCCAGATCGACACCGTGGGCCGGGACATCCGCAACGTTCTCGACCAGGGCTTCGGGCAGGGTTCCTACGAAGTGCTGCGGGTGGAGTCGGTGGGCCCCAAGGTCGGCGACGACCTGCGTCGGAGGGGCATCCTGTCCGTCATCTTCGCCACCATCATGATGGGCGCGTACATCTGGATCCGGTTCGAGCTGCGCTTCGGGCTGGGCGCCATCGTCGCCCTGATCCACGACGTGCTGATCACGCTGGGGGCGCTGGTGGTGGCCAATTTCGAGCTGGACCTTCCCATCGTGGCCGCGCTGCTGACCATCGCCGGCTACTCGGTCAACGACACGGTGGTGATCTGCGACCGCATCCGCGAGAACATGCGCAAGTACCGGCGCGACTCCATGGAGAAGATCATCAACACGAGCATCAACGAGACCCTCGGCCGGACCATCCTCACCACGGTGACGACGCTGCTGGTGCTGACGGCGCTGCTGGTCCTGGGCGGCGGCGTGATCCGGCCCTTCGCGTTCACGCTCTTCGTCGGCTTCCTGGCGGGACTCTATTCCACCATCTTCGTGGCCACTCCCACGATTCTCTTCTTCGAGAAAGGCCGAAGGCGATAGCGCCGGCAGTGTACGTTGGATGACGCCCCGAAGCGCTGGATCCTCAAGGAGGCCGACGAAACCGCGGCGGCTCTCCTGTCCCGGGATCTCAAGCTTCCACTGCTGCTGGCCCGTATCCTGGCGCAACGTGGTTTCGCGGAGCCGGATGCGGCCCGCCGCTTTCTTTCTTCCAGCCTGAGCACGGACCTGCCTTCGCCCGACCTGCTGGCGGGCATGCACGACGCCGTGGAGCGCATCTGCCGCGCCCTGCGGGACGGCGAACGGATCTGCATCTGGGGCGACTACGACGTGGACGGCACCACCGGAGCCGCCGTGCTGGTGTCGTTCCTGCGCGAGATCGGCCGTGAGGCCATGTTCTACATCCCGCACCGGATCGAAGAGGGCTACGGCATGAGCCGGCAGGGCATCGAGCACCTCCATTCCCGCGAGGTGGCGCTCATCATCACCGTCGACTGCGGCATCTCCAACGCCGACGAGGTGGCGTACGCCCGGACCCTGGGCATGGACGTGGTCATCGTCGACCACCACCAGTTGCCCGAGCGGCTGCCGGACGCGGCCGCGGCCGTCATCAACCCCCAGCGGACCGACTGCGGCTTTCCCGACAAGGGCCTCTGCGCGGCCGGACTGGCCTTCTATCTCGTCATCGGGCTGCGGGCGAGTCTCCGGGAGTCGGGCTGGTTCGAGCCGGACGGCGTGCCCGACATCCGGCGGCACCTGGACATCGTGACGCTGGGCACCATCGCCGACATGGTGCCGTTGCGCGGCACCAACCGGGTGCTGACGCGCCGGGGCCTGGTGGAGCTGGAGAGCTCCACCAGGCCGGGCATCGTCGCCCTCAGGGAGGTGGCGGGAGTGCGCTCCGGCGCGGTGGACGCCGGCACGGTGGCCTTTCAGCTCGGGCCGCGGATCAACGCCGCCGGCCGCATGGACGCCGCGGTCAAGGTGGTGGAGATGCTGACCACGGATTCCGCGGAGACCGCGGAGGAGATCGCCCGGGAACTGGACGAACACAACCGGGAGCGCCGGGAGACCGAGGCGCGGGTGCTGGACGAGGCGCTGGCGCAGGTCGATGAAAAGCGGCTCCAGGACCGCTGGTCCATCGTGGTGGGCAGCCCGGGCTGGCATCCCGGCGTGCTCGGCATCGTGGCCTCGCGCATCGTCGAGCGGTTTCACCGTCCCACCATCGTCATCGGCTTCGAGGACGGCGAGGGCAAGGGCTCGGGAAGGAGCATCCGCGGGTTCCACATGGTGCGGGCCATGCGGCGCTGTGCCGACTTGCTGGAGCGTTTCGGCGGCCACGAGTACGCCGGCGGTCTGAGCATCCGGGAGGACAACCTCGAGCCCTTTGCGGCGCGTTTCGAGGAGGCGGCGACGGAGCTTCTGAACGAAGAAGACCTGCTGCCCTACCTCGACATCGACGCCGAGGTGGACTTCCGGCAGTTGAGCCTCGGCCTGGTGCGGGAGCTGCGGCAACTGGGCCCCTTCGGGGTGGGCAATCCCGAGCCGGTGTTCGAAACGCACGGCGTGGAGGTATGCGAGCGCCGGGATTTCAACACGGTGTCGCGTTTCCGGCTCCGGCACGACCGGCACACCGTTACCGCGGTGGCCTTCGGCCCCCCCGAGAAGCTCCCGGTGCGGCTGGGGGACAAGGTGGACGTTGCCTACCGGCTGAGGGAGAACGAGTGGCAGGGCACCTGTGCCATGGAGCTCCGTCTGCTGGACGTCAGGCCGTAACGTACGCGGGCGGGTTTCAAGACGGGACCGTCCAGCGGGAGCTAGCAGCCCACGGGGTTTGGAGGGAGGGCATGCGGTAGCCGACCCCGCGCTCGTTCAGGACGTAGCGCGGGTGGGCGGCTACGGGCACCCGTCGCTGCTCGTAGTGGATGGTGAGATCGCCGAGTACGAAGGGTTCGGCTTGGACTCGTTTGCGCAGGGCCGCCCGGATCCTCGCCCTGAGCTCGGTGGGCGAGAAGGGCTTGACCAGGTAGTCCGCGGCGCCCATCTCCAAAGCCTTGGCGATGGTCTCGTCCCGGCCGTAGGCCGAGATGAAGATGACCGGCACATACGCCATTTCCGGGATGCTCTCCATGAGCTCGATGCCGTCGGCGCCTGGGAGTATCAGGTCGAGCACGATCAGGTGGGGTTTCTCGGTCCTGATGATCCGGGACAGCTCCCGATGATCACCGGTGACGATCGGCGAGTAGCCGGCCTTGGAGGGTACCTCGCGGACGTAACGGAGCATCTGCGGGTCATCGTCCACCACCAGGATCGGAACCGGTTCGCGGCCGGTGCCTGCTCCTGCTACCCCCCCTCCCAAAGGGACATTTTAGCTTTGGGTTGACGGATTACATAACTAACCGTAACCTTGATGTCGTTTTCCGAAGAAGCAGGCAACTCTGGCTGGCTTTGGAATCGGAAGTCAAAGCTTGAAGGGCGTGGCGTGGCCAACGAGAAAGGAGAAGAGCCCATGAGGAGATTGTCTACGGTGGCACTGGCCGTGCTCGTGCTGTTACTGCCGGTTGCAGGACTTGCGGCGGCCGAGGAGCCCGGCCTCTATGCATCCGTCAGCGGGGCGATTGTCATGCCCCGCGACTCAAATTTTAAGGTCTCCGAAACTGGGGCCCGTGGAAAGTACGGTTTTAAGACGGGCGGTGGCTTTACCCTTGCCGGTGGATACGCCCTAGGGAATGGACTGAGAGCTGAACTTGAACTCGGCTATCGGAGTGTGCAAGCGGATGAAGTCACCGTGGAGGGGAGGAAGGTCAAGGTGAAGGCCACGGTGAAGACTCTTTCTCTTATGGCCAACGCACTCTACGCATTCCATGAAGCAGGGCTCCCGGTCCTTCCCTACGCGGGCGCCGGCATCGGTTGGGCGCAACACAAATCCGAGGGGGACAGCGCCGGTGCCTTCGCCTATCAGTTCATGCTCGGGATCAAGTATCCAGTGGATAGATTGGAATTGGGCATCGGCTACCGGCTCCTGGGCACCACGGACGCAGATTTCGACGGCGTCAAGGTCGATTACCTGACTCACAACTTCGAGCTGGGCGTGACGTTCAGATTCTGAAGATTCCTTCACGATCTTCGGTCTCCGCGAACGCGGCAACAACCGGCGCCCCTTGGGGTCCCAGCATGAAGCAGACGTCGCACATCCGCCCAGGCCATGGCCGGCATCAAGATCCCGGTGAAACGGCTGGAGATCAACGTGGGATGCAGGTTCTTCGGCACGTCCACGGCCCGTTTCCGAGGCATCAGGACGAACCCCGGGCACACCTCATCGAGGTCGGCCTGACGGTTCCCTTCTCATGATGGAACAGCCCGTGGCGGAGGTTGGTGGCAGCCGCCGGCTCGTAGGACACAGGCTGGACGAACAAGTCCCGAACCCGCCCGCCTTCGGCTTCCAGCCAAACCGCGCGAGCATTTGACAATCGGGCGCTTCTCCATTACAAAGTCATGCAACTATGGGACGTTATGCAGTCATAAAGACGGGCGGGAAGCAGTACCGGGTGGCCGAGGGAGAGATGGTGGAAGTGGAGCGCCTGGGCGGTGAGGTCGGCGCTACCGTGACCCTGGACGAGGTGCTGCTGGTGAGCGGCGGCGATGACGAGCAGGCGACCATCGGCACTCCGGTGGTGGAACAGGCCCAGGTCACGGCGGAGATCGTCGAGCAGGGGCTTGCCAAGAAGATCATCGTCTTCAAGAAGAAGAGGCGGAAGGGCTACAAGCGGAAACAGGGCCACCGCCAGATGCAGACGACCCTGAGAATCACCGAAATCCAGGCTTGAGGCGGAACAACCGATGGCGCACAAGAAATCAGGCGGAAGCTCACGCAACGGTCGCGACAGTCACGGACAGAGGCGCGGCGTCAAGCGCTATGGCGGAGAGCACGTCAAGGCGGGCAACATCCTGGTCCGTCAGTTGGGCACCAGGATCCATCCGGGCAAGAACGTCGGCATGGGTCGCGACTACACGCTGTTCGCCCTGGTCGAGGGCACGGTGGAGTACAAGCGCTGGGGCCGTTCGCGCAAACGGGTCGCCATCATACCAGCCTGAGAGGCCGCCGCGTGCATGATCGCGCGCGTGGAGGGCCTCCATCCTTGCGGCCCCGCCGCATCCCATTCCTCGTATTCCTTTCCTCGCTTTGTCGTAAGCGGTATTGCCGCATAACAGCCGCGGTCCGTTGCAGGCAGTGTGAGACACCACACTAGGGCAGACGCGTCATGAAGTTCGTCGACGAGGTTGAGATCACGGTGAAGGCCGGCGACGGCGGGCGCGGCTGCATGAGCTTCCGCCGGGAGAAGTTCGTTCCCAAGGGCGGTCCGGACGGCGGCGACGGCGGCGATGGCGGCCACGTGCGGGTGGTGGCGGACCCGCACCTGTCCACGCTGCTGGACCTGCGCTACCAGCGGCTGTACCGGGGCGACCGCGGCCAGCACGGGCGCGGCAAGGACCAGCACGGCAGGAACGGCGCCGACCGGGTCATCCGGGTGCCCGTGGGGACGATGATCCGGGACGTGGTGACGGACGAGCTGATCGCGGATATCGAGGACCTCTCGGAGGAGGTGGTGGTGGCCCGGGGCGGCAAGGGCGGCAAGGGCAACAGCCGCTTCGCCAGCGCCACCCGCCAGGCACCCCGTTTCGCCCAGCCGGGCCTCCCCGGCGAAGAGCGGGAGCTTCGGCTGGAGCTCCGGCTGCTCGCGGACGTGGGCCTCATCGGGCTGCCCAACGCCGGCAAGTCCACGCTGATATCGGTGATCTCGGCGGCTCGGCCCAAGATCGCCGACTATCCTTTCACCACCCTGGTGCCGAACCTGGGCGTGGTGCGGCACGGCGACGGCAGCTTCGTGGTGGCGGATATTCCCGGGCTCATCGAGGGTGCCCACCGCGGCGAAGGCCTGGGCCATCGCTTTCTCAAGCACGTGACCCGCACCGGGTTGCTGGTCCATGTGCTGGACGTGTTCGAGGCCGGCGACAGGCATCCGAAAGCGGATTTCGAGACCGTGAACAGGGAGCTGGAGCTGTTTGACGAGGAGCTGGTGCGCAAGCCGCAGATCGTGGCGGCCAACAAGGTGGACCTGCTGCCCGACCGAGGCCCGGTACGGGAACTGGAGGAGCATTTCCGGTCGCGTGGGTGCCGCTTCTGCGCCATCTCGGCGGTCACCGGAGAAGGACTCGACCGCCTCGGGGACATGATCGCGGACGGCCTGGCGGAGCGGAGCTGGACCGCCGCTGGAGAACACGGCAGGAACATGGAGTCTCATGGCTGATCTGAGACGCAAATACGTGCACCGGGCCAAGCGGGTGGTGGTGAAGATCGGGAGCCGCATCCTGTCTTCGGAGCGCGGGTTGCACGCGCGCCGTATCGGACGCCTGGTGCGCGAGTTGGCGGCGTTGCACGATCAGGGAAAGAAGCTCGTGATCGTCAGCTCCGGCGCCATCGCCGCGGGCATCAGCCGCCTGGGGCTCAGCAGACGCCCCAGCGACCTTCCCCAGGAGCAGGCGCTGGCGGCGGTGGGCCAGATCCGGCTCATGGCGCTGTACGAGAACTCGTTCGCCGGATACCGGAAGCAGGTGGCGCAGGTGCTGCTGACCCACGAGGAGCTGGCCAACCGCAAGCGCTACCTCAACGCCAAGCACACGCTCAAGACGCTGCTGGACTGGGACATCATTCCCATCGTCAACGAGAACGACACGGTGGCGGTGGAAGAGATGAAGTTCGGCGACAACGACCAACTCTCCGCGCTGGTGGCCACGCTCATGGAGATGGACCTGCTGGTGATACTGAGCGACGTGGACGGCGTCTACGACCGCGATCCCAGGTCCAGCCACGAAGCAAGGCTCATGCCCGTGGTCACCGACCTGGCCGCGGCCAAGAAGGCGGCCGAGGACACCCGGCCGTCGGAGTTGGGACGGGGAGGCATGTTCTCGAAGCTCTGCGCCGCGGAGCAGGCAAGCCACGCCGGCATCCCCACCGTCATCGCCAACGGGCGGGAGCGGGAGGTGCTGAACGGCCTGTTCGATGGCAGCCGCGAGTCGGGTACCCTCGTGCCGCCGGAGGAGAACCGCCTCACCAGCCGCAAGCACTGGATCCTCTACAACCTCAATCCTTCCGGGGAGGTGGTGGTGGACAATGGGGCCTTCGCCGCGGTGACGGTCAAGGGCAAGAGCCTGCTGCCCTCGGGGGTGAGGGACATACGCGGCTCCTTCGGCGCCGGCGAGTGCGTGCGGTGCGTGGATGACAGCGGCCGGGAGTTCGCCAGGGGCCTGGTGAACTACAGCTCGCAGGAGCTCAGTAAGATCAAGGGATCGCATTCCCGCAAGATCGAGTCCATCCTGGGGTACAAGGCCTATGACGAGATCATCCACCGGGACGATCTCGTGCTGCTGTAGAACAGGGCACCAGCCGAAAGGGAAGTCACATGGCAGTAGCCGAGGAAGCATTCGTCATCGGGCGGCGGGCCAGGGAAGCCGCCGGCGCCCTGGCCAATCTATCCACCGACCTGAAGAACCGGACCCTCGCGGCCATGGCCGACGGCCTCGAGGCGCGCCTGGACTTCCTGCTCGCCGAGAACGCCCGGGACATCGGCGCCGCGGGCGAGAACGGGCTCTCCAAGGCGATGATCGACCGGCTGACGCTGAATCCCCAGCGGGTGGCGGCCATGGCCGCTGGCATCCGGGACATCGTCGCTCTGCCCGATCCCGTGCGGGCGGTCACCCGCAGGTGGCAACGGCCCAACGGCCTCGAGGTCGGCCGGATGCGGATCCCGCTGGGGGTCATCACCATCATCTACGAGGCCCGCCCCAACGTCACCGCGGACGCCGCGTCGCTGTGCATCAAGTCGGGCAACGCCGTCATCCTCAAGGGCGGCCGCGAGGCGAAGTTCTCCAACCAGGCCGTCGGCGACGTGCTGCGGGAGGCGTGTGTGGGTGTGGGGGCGCCGGAGGACGCGGTGCAGGTCGTGGCCTCCACCGACCGGGCGATGATCCATGAGCTGCTGAAGCTCGAGGAATACGTGGACCTGGTCATCCCCCGGGGCGGCGAGGAGCTCATCCGGTTCGTGGCGGCCAACTCACGGGTGCCGGTCGTGAAGCACTACAAGGGGGTGTGCCACGTCTACGTCGACAGCGACGCGGACCTGGACATGGCGGAGCGCATCTCCCTCAACGCCAAGGTCCAGCGTCCCTCGGTGTGCAACGCCATGGAGACCCTGCTGGTCCACGAGGCGGTGGCGCCGCGGTTCCTGCCCGCGGTCATCGGCAAGCTGAGAGAGTGTGGCGTGGAGGTGCGGGGTTGCGAGAAGACCCGGGCGCTGGTGAACGGCGTGGCCTCGGCCGGCGAGGCGGACTGGCACGAGGAATACCTGGACCTGGTGCTGGCGGTGCGGGTGGTGGCGGACATGGACGAGGCCATCGAGCACATCCGGCAATACGGCTCGGACCACACCGAGACCATCGTCACCGCGGACCGCGGCAAGGCCGAGGACTTCGTGGCGCGGGTCCAGTCGTCCGCGGTGCTGGTCAACGCCTCCACGCGTTTCAACGACGGCGGCGAGCTGGGCCTCGGCGCGGAGATCGGCATCAGCACCAGCAAGATTCACGCCTTCGGCCCCATGGGGCTGGAAGAGCTTACCAGCACCAAGTTCTTCGTTTTCGGCGACGGCCAGGTCCGTACCTGAACCCTCCCATGCGACTCGGCCTGTTCGGCGGCACCTTCGACCCCATCCACCACGGCCACCTGAGGAGCGCCGAGGAGGTGCGGGAAGCTTACGCTCTGGACGAGGTCCGCTTCGTGCCGTGCGGCGTGCCGCCGCACCGGAGCGGCCGGCCGGGGGCGGCGGCGCATCACCGCCTGGAGATGGTGCGGCTGGCGGTGGCGGACAACCCCGGCCTGGGCGTCTCCGACGTGGAGGTTACCCGCCCGGGAGCCTCCTATTCCATCGACACCGTGCGCCATTTCGCCGCCGGACTGGACGCGAAGGACGACTTGTACCTGATCCTCGGGCTCGATGCCTTCCTGCTCCTCGGCTCCTGGAAGGACTGGCGCGGGCTGCTGGCGCTCACCCATGTCATCGTGACCTCCCGCCCCGGGTCCGGCGACGCGTTGCCGTACGAGAAGATCCCCATTGTCGTGCGGGAGGCGTTTTGCTATGATCCGGTCCGATCCGGCTTCCGGAACGAGTTCGGCAAGGAGCTCCTGTTCAAGCGTTTGACCGACGTCTCCGTGTCCGCCTCGGCCATACGGGAGCTGCTGGGAAAGGGGAAATCGATTCGCCATTTGGTCCCTGCGGAAGTGCAGCGCTACGTGAAAGAACAACACCTCTACAACGAGCCAACGGAGTGCTAGTGTCCGAGGCCCTCGAAGCCAGGGATAAGGCGCTGCTGCTCTGCGGCTTCGCGCTTGAGAAGAAGGCCCAGGACCTCGCCCTGCTGGAGGTCGGCGGCCTGACCACCATCGCCGACTACTTCATCATCTGTTCCGGCCGCTCCGACCGGCACGTCCAGAGTATCGCGGAAGGACTCAAGGAAGACGGCCGCCCGCGGGGCGTGCGTCCGCTTGCCAGCGAGGGGATCGCCCGGGGCCAGTGGGTGCTCATGGACTTCTCCGACGTCCTCGTGCACATCTTCTACGAGCCCGTGCGGCGGTTCTACGACCTTGACGGACTCTGGGCCGGCGCCGTGGCGGTGGACCTGCCCGAACCCTACGCCACCCTCGCCGCGCAGTTCACCGGCGAAGGCATGGAACAGGAAGTATGGCCCCCCGCGGCGCGGGATGCCGGTTCAAGCTATATCGGAAAACGTTTGCGCTGAGGCCGATGCGGCCGGGCGGACCGCGCGGAGGAGATGTTGGGTGGTGATCCCAACGGGACTCGAACCCGTGTTTCTGGCGTGAGAGGCCAGCGTCCTAACCGCTAGACGATGGGACCGTGGCTGAGGAGGTAGGACTCGAACCTACAATCGCCTGATCCAGAGTCAGGTGGCTTACCAATTAGCCGACTCCTCAGTGCGATTTCCAAGGATAAATCAATCAGTCCTGGGCGTCAAGGCGGGAGTCGGTGATACCCCCAATGGACCATCGCATGCTCGGGATCGCCTGCGTCGTCAGCGCGGTGACCCTCTTCATCCTCCAGGATGCCACCATCAAGTGGCTGAGCGGGACCTATCCGCTGCATGAGATCGTCCTGGTGCGCGCCAGCAGCGCGGTGGCGGTCACGTTGTTCGCCATGCGTATGGAAGGGGGCTTCCGGCTGTGGCGCACCCGCCGCGTCGGCCTCATTGTGACCCGTTCCACCCTGCTGGTCATCGCCAACAGCACGTTTTTTCTCGGTCTGGCCTCAATGAGCATCGCCGAGGCCACGTCGATCTTCTTCATCGCGCCGGTGCTGATCACCGCGCTGACCGCGCTCGTGCTGCGGGAAACGGTGGGCGTCCGCCGCTGGGCCGCGGTGTGCGTGGGCCTCGCGGGCGTCATCGTGATGCTTCGTCCCGGTGAAGGTGCCGTGCGGCTGGTGGCGCTGTTCCCCCTGGCCGCATCCTGCTGCTATGCGTGCATGCAGATCATGACCCGCCGTCTCGGCACCACCGAGCGCGCCTCCACCATCTCCTTCTATTCCCAGATGAGCTTCATCGCCGCGAGCGCCACCATGGGGCTCGTAGCGGGAGACGGGCGGTTCTCCCCCAACGACGGCGGGAGCCTTTCGTTCCTGCTGCGGGCCTGGACGGCCCCGTCAACCGCTGACGGCGCGCTCTTCATCGGCATCGGCGTCCTCAACGGAACCGCCAGCTACCTCATGTCCCAGGGATACCGCGTCTCGGTGCCCGCGGCGCTGGCGCCGTTCGAGTACGTGGCGCTGCCCATGTCGGTGCTCTGGGGGGTGCTGTTCTTCGGCGACTGGCCGGATGCGGTGACATACGCCGGGATGGCGCTGGTCTGCGGCGGCGGCCTCTACGTGCTGAACCACGAGAGGCTCCGCCGGCGGCGCCGGGGTGCCGTCGCATAAGCCAATTGCGGGCCGGGCGATCTATGGTTTATCTTGCCGGCCACCGCAGGAGATCCTCTTGAACGTCAAGCAGGAGAAAAACATGAACAAGACGGAGAAGGCGAAGAAGCGGAAGGACAAGGCGGGGAAGGCGGGCAAGGAGGCCGCGGATCGGCCCAGGAAGATCGACAACAAGCGCTACGAGGAGGAGCTGCTCCAGCTCCAGATCGAGCTCGTGACCATGCTCGAGTGGATCAAGGAGAAGGGGCTCAAGGTGGTGGTGTTGTTCGAGGGCCGCGATGCCGCGGGCAAGGGCGGCGTCATCAAGCGCATTACCCAGCACCTGAGTCCTCGCAACTGCCGGGTGGTGGCCCTGCCGGCGCCCACCGAGCGCGAACAGACCCAATGGTACTTCCAGCGCTACGTCGCGCACCTGCCGGCGGCCGGAGAGATGGTCCTGTTCGACCGGAGCTGGTACAACCGGGCCGGCGTCGAGCGGGTCATGAACTTCTGCAACGATGAAGAGTACCGCGAGTTCCTGCGTACCTGCCCGCAGTTCGAGCGCATGCTCATCCGATCCGGCATCACCCTGGTCAAGTATTGGTTCTCCATATCCGACGAAGAGCAGGAAAGACGCTTCCAGCGCCGGCTCAAGCTCAGGCACAAACGCTGGAAGCTGAGTCCCATGGACCTGGAGTCGCGCCGCCGCTGGATCGACTACTCCAGGGCCAAGGACGAGATGTTCGCCTACACCGACACCAAGGAGGCTCCCTGGCACGTGGTCGATGCCGACGTGAAGAAGCACGCGCGGTTGAACTGCATCCACCACCTGCTGAGCATGATCCCGTATCAGGATCTGGAGCAGGAGCCCATCGAGCTCCCTGAACGCACGGAGGCCGGCTCGTACGTCCGCCCGCCCTTCGCCGACCAGACTTTCGTCCCGGAGGTGTATCCCGGAACCGGAGAGAAGTAGGGTCAGGGCATCTTACAACTCCGACGCGCGAGGCTTTCAATCGGCTTATTCGGTGATCCTGAGTTTGCTCAAAGGGTCGCCCGCCGGATCACCTCCGTCGCTTGCGTGCCGTGATGGCCCCAGACCTTTCGCGCGACATGCGTTGCGCCTCGTCGACCTGGTCCGGGGGCAGGGCTTTCCCGAGTTTGTCGCGGGCCTTGCGCGCGGGATCCGACCCAGCGGAAGCGGCCAGGTCGAACCACATGTAGGCGCGCACGTAGTCTTTGGGCGCCCCTTGTCCCTTGACATGCATGACCCCCAGCAATGCCTGGGCGCCGACGTGTCCCCGCTCCGCCGCCATGCGGTACCAACGCGCCGCTTCGGCATGGTCCTGGGAAACTCCCCGTCCGTGGGAATACATGCCTCCGAGGGTGAATTGTGCCCTCGCCAAGCCCTGCTCCGCCGCCCACCGGAACCAACGCGCCGCTTCGGCCTGGTTCTGCGCAACCCCGAGACCCTGGTAGTGAATGACGCCGAGATTGAACTGGCCCAAGGGGTCTCCCCCGTCCGCGGCCTGACGAAACCAACGTAGCGCCTCGGCGTGGTTCCGGGTGACTCCATGGCCCCTGGAGTGCATGACGCCGATCTCGGTCTGGGCCCTGGCATGCCCCTGTTCGGCGGCCATGCGGTACCAACGCATGGCTTCCGCGTAGTCCTTCGCAACCCCACGTCCCCGGTAGTACATGGCGCCGAGATCGTGCTGCGCCTGGCTGAAACCTTGCTCGGCGGCCATGCGGTACCACCGTACCGCTTCCGCATAGTCCTTGGCGACCTCCTGGCCGTTGGCGTACATCGTGCCGATATTGAGTTGTGCCTTGGGGTCTCCTTGCTTGGCCGCCATCCGGTACCACCGTAAAGCCTCGGCGTAGTCTCTGGGCATTCCTTGGCCGTTGGCATGCATGGTGCCCAGGTTGGCCTGGGCCCTGGCATGCCCCTGTTCGGCCGCCAGGCGATACCAGCGCGCCGCCTCGGTATAGTCCTTGGGCACACCTCGGCCGTCGGCGTATAAGGCGCCGAGATTATTCCTGGCGCGGGCGTGCCCCTGTTCCGCTGCCAGACGGAACCATCGGGCCGCTTCCGCATAGTCTCGGCGCACTCCGGTGCCCTGGTAGTAGATGGCGCCGAGCCCGAACTGTCCCGCCGCGTGTCCCTGTGCCGCCGCCTTCCGGCAGGCCTGCAGCATGATCTCCGTCGCGGCGGCCGCCTCGCAGGTCTCCAAGGGGGTTGCGTCGCGCGCGCCGGCGGTGCCCGGCATCCATGC
Source organism: Candidatus Binatia bacterium (assembly GCA_951813575.1). Classification (GTDB taxonomy): domain Bacteria; phylum Desulfobacterota; class Binatia; order UBA9968; family JAJDTQ01; genus JAJDTQ01. The sequence goes on along the minus strand of OX638375.1, from coordinate 734,663 downwards.
GGTCCACATCATGAACCCGGTGCACAGCGCGAGGAAGGGGAGGATGGAGCGGGGTCTCAGGACAAGAGTTTCTCGCATGGCGTTCCTCCAACTCGACTCGTCCGCCTCGGATTCTCTACGCAAGGGTACAATACTCGGCACCACGGTGTCGATGGAGCCAGCCGATTCAAACGGGCTCCTCGGCTTTGCTCGAGGGGCGAGACTCTACTTTGCGGCTGAAGAGTGAGTGTCGATGTAGCGGATGCTGGCCGCGAGCCGCGCCAGGGTCGCGCCCCTACCCAGCACGTCGATGACCTCGTAGATTCCCGGGCTCACGGTCGAGCCGGTGAGCGCCACCCGCACCGGCTGGGCAACCTTGCCGAGCTTGATGTCCCGCTCCGCGACGATGTCGCCGAACACTTGCTCGATACCGTCCTCGTTAAAATCAGCTAGATTTCGTAGTCTTACAGACACTTCCTGAAGTAGATTCCTGGTCTCGGGAACCAAGTGCTTACGTCCGGCCTTCTCGTCGATCTCCACGGTGTCCGCGAGGAAGTAGTGCGCCATGTCCACCAGCTCCACCAGGGACTTGGCCCGTTCCCTCAGGGTCTCCACTATCTTCTCCAGCCACGAGCGGTCTTCGGGGATCGGATAACCCTTCGCGGCGAGGTAGGGGAGCGTGTCCTCGGCCAGGCGGGACATGGGCCGTTCCTTGAGGTAGTGAGCGTTGAGCCACAGCAGCTTCTCGGGGTTGAACACCGCCGAGGACTTGCCCACGGCGTCGATGTCGAACTTCTCCACCATCTCCCGGGCGTCGAAGATCTCCTGGTCGCCGTGGGACCACCCGAGCCGCACCAGGTAGTTGTTCAGCGCGTCCGGATAGTAGCCCATGTCCCGGTAGGCCGTGACCGACGTCGCGCCGTGCCGCTTGCTGAGCCGCTTCTTGTCCTCGCCCAGGATCAGCGGAACGTGGGCGAACACGGGCGGCTCCGAGCCCAGGGCGCGGTAGAGCTGCATCTGCCGCGGGGTGTTGGACAGGTGGTCGTCGCCACGGATGATGTGGGTGATGCCCATGTCGATGTCGTCGCACACCACGCAGAAGTTATAGGTGGGGCTGCCGTCCGAACGCGCCAGGATCAGGTCGTCCAGTTCCGTGTTGTGGAATTCCACCCGGCCCTTGACCTTGTCGTCCACCACCGTGGCCCCGCTCTCCGGCGACCGGAAGCGGATGGTGTAGGGGACTCCCTCGGGCAAGGGCACCGCCGCACGTTCCGGGGGCCGGCACGTGCCGTCGTACATCGGTTTGCGCTTCTCGGCGAGCGCGGCCTGGCGCTTGGCGTCCAGGGTCTCCGGTGTGCACACGCAAGGATAGGCGTCCCCTGCGTTCAGCAGCGCCTGGATGCGCTCCCGATAGAGATCCATCCTCTCGGTCTGATAGAACGGTCCCTCGTCCCACTCCAGTTGCAGCCACTCCATGCTCCAGAGGATGGCGTCGATGGCCTCCGGCGTCGACCGCTTGCGGTCCGTGTCCTCGATGCGCAGGACGAACTTTCCGCCGCAATGCCGGGCGTAGAGGTAGTTGAAAAGCGCCGTACGCGCGCCGCCGATGTGCAGGTAGCCGGTAGGGCTGGGAGCGAAACGTGTTCGGATATGGGGCATGGAGTTCCGGATTTCCAGGCGAAGTTGCGGGGGGTTCAATTTCAGCGAGCCGTTCCCTTAACGGGTTTCGGCACTTGTTACTGGGGCGGTCCTGAATTGTCAAATCTTGGCTTGGTCAAGGACTTCGATACCACCCTGCCTTCGCCTCATGCCGCAGGCCCCGCGCCTCATCCCGCAATTCAATATCACCGCCGTCCCGAAAAATGTAAAGCAAGGAAGACAGGGTGTTGTGAGATACGTCGTGCCGGAAGTTTGACCGCACGGGCGGTCTGTGCCATATTTTTTCGTACGTCGCGCGTCATTGGAGAGATGGCCGAGCGGTCGAAGGCGCACGCCTGCTAAGCGTGTGTACCCCAAAAGGGTACCGAGGGTTCGAATCCCTCTCTCTCCGCCACTCTTCCTTCACCAGTGTCCTGTCCGGCTAATACGCATAATGATCTGCGGGTCTTTTCTGCGTTAAGGTTTAGTTGTTTATCAATATGTTATGAATATTTCATTTAAGCCGTAATCGATATGTAACCCCGTTCAATCAAGATCCAGTGTTTGCAAGCGTACTCATGTCAGCATGTCAGTTTGGTGCCTGGGGAGAGTCCCCGTGGTGAGGTGGTCCTGGTTTGTAGGACAGGGAGGCGGCGGAGTCAAGGTGTATTCCAGACGTTCGATCATGCCGCCAAGGTCCCGTTTATCACGTCTTCGTGTTCGGATGGAACTGGCAGAGGGGCGGGCGGGGTGTGAGGTCCGGCCTGCCTCTGGAGTCCTCGTTCGTAGGCCTCCTGTGGGGTGGAGCCGGCGAGGGCGGAATGAGGCCTTTGGTTGTTGTAGAAGGCCACCCACCGGGCGATGACCCGCAGGGCCGCGAAGCCGTCCGAGAGCTCGTGCAGGTAGACAGCCTCGTACTTCAGCGAGCGCCACAGGCGCTCGATGAAGATGTTGTCCATGCACCGGCCCCTTCCGTCCATGGAGATGGCAATGCCGGCGTCCTTGAGCACGGAGGTGAACTCCAGGCTGGTGAACTGGCTGCCCTGGTCGGTGTTGAAGATCTCGGGAGGGCCGTAGCGTTCCAGAGCCTCTGAGAGGGCGTCTGTACAGAAGCGGGCATCGAGGGTGTTCGACAGCCGCCAGGAGAGCACCCGGCGGGTGGCCCAGTCCATGACCGCCACCAGGTACAGGAAGCCCTTCCGGACCGGGATGTAGGTTATATCTGCGGTCCACACGTGATTGGGCCGTTCGATGGCGACGCGTCGGGTGGTCCGCGGCGCCTGGCAGATGGCCTGGAGCCCCATCAGGCGCATCAGACGCCGCACCCGGTGACGAGCCACTCGGACTCGCTCCCGCCACAGATGGCGGACCATCTGGCGGCTGCCGTAGAAGGGGTACTCCAGGAACAGCTCATCGATCCGGCGCATCAGCGCCAGATTCTCCGCGCTCTCGCCCTTGGGCCGGTGGTACACGGAGGATCGACTCACTCGAAGCAGATGGCATTGACGGCTCAAGCTGAGCTTGGGATGGCCGGGCTCGATCATCCCCCGGCGCTTCTCCCGGCTCACCACTTGAGCCCTTTGGCCAAATAATCCCGCTCCACCGTCAACTCTCCGATCTTCGCGTGCAGGTCCCGAATCTCCCTCTCGTGGTCGCCCCTCGTCCGCTCCGCCCCCTTCGTGAAGACCTCCTTCATCCCCTCCACCGCTCGCTGCTTCCACGCCCTCACCTGGTTCGGATGGACCTTGTGCCGCACAGCGATCTCCTGGATCGTCTTGTCTCCGCGCAGCCCCTCCAGCGCTACCTTGGCCTTGAACTCTCCCGTAAATCGTCGCCGTGCTGTCATCGGTATCCCTCCTTCAGTCGGTGGAATACACCTTAGCAACCTGTCCGATTTTCCGGGACCACCTCAGATCGCGCCCCGCAGCATCACGCCGTATTCGGGCGTGCTGCCGTCGCTCTCAGGTGGTGAGGGTCGCTGCGGCACCGGCGGGCGACGCGCCCGTTTTCGGCACCGCTATCCGGATCTTCGGCAAGCCCTGAACCGGAGCACGGAGGTACGTGTTGGCGGTTACCCGATCGCTCTGAATCCACGCGGTTGCGGTACCGTATCCGAAGGATGGCGCGCGCGTATCGAGGACTCCGAGACCGGCCGCGCCACGATTTGATTCGAGCCGGAAGCGCCAAGCCTGATCGGGTCGCTGCCCCGTACAGTTTGCAGGGGGAGAGAATCTCCATCTCTCCACGAGACGACTCTACGCCTCTTGGTGCGGCGTCTGGAGTCCGCCGAGGTCACTGTCGAAGGGCACCAACGTATTACGCAAGCCGCGGGCGCTCGACGTCTCCCCAACCACATCGCCGATTCAAACGACGAACTCACGAAATGTTGAACTGAAAACCTAAACATTACTGATGCGCGCCGGGGCCTCTGCCGACGGGATCACGGATGTTGGCCCGTAGTCCGGCCACCTGTTGGTGCACCCGCACTCCGTCTCAGAACACGGTAGCCGCCCGGGGCGCCCAACGCACGAATTGTTCAACGAGTTGTCAGTCTATCTCTACGTCGAAATCAAGCACCTTTATGATGTCCCCTTTGCCCCTGCCACATGCAGTGTACGCCAAGGTGCGGTACTTTCCGTTTGGCTTTACACGGTAAGTGCCCATCGTTGGTACAGTATCGATAGAACGATCTTCGCAACGCACTCTTATGTCGTGTATCTCGAAGCGTCTACTAGCATGTGTGCGATTCCAAAAGCGAAATTGCACCATTGTATTCTTATACTTGGTTTCATCTTGTATTCTATAGTAAACTGTCCAATCGGTGGAAAATCGCGCTTCGTGATAGCGGCTCCACGCATGCGATTCGATGGGAATTGCTATCACTAGGAACGTCAGCAGCGCCGCGCAAGTACTTTGTTGCAACCGTTTCACATTTTCCATTGAGCCACTCCTCATGTCCCGACCCCCGCGCGGAACCGCCACCCCGCCGCTCCAACCTTCGAAGGCGGCCCTCGCCGCCGTGTATGGTCGAGCCTTTCCGCCGACGGGCACGCGACGCCGCAGCCCCACGCATCGCACTGCGCCATTGGACTGGACGGGCGTAGAAAGTCAAGGCTTGGGGCCGCTTGCGGGCCGCGTACCAGCGACCGGGCCGCGATGTTAACGGCGGCGTAGATCCGCGCATAAGTGGCGAACAAGGAACGTCTGAAACCACAAGATGTGGGGCTGGGCATCAGGAGGTTGCCCACGTCAAGCCGCTTCGCGGCTCCTCCGCTGTGCTCCGGCCCTTCGGGTGACCTGACGCAATCTCCTGATACATCGGGTGTTCATGGCCGGAAGCCGGCTTCCGGCCATGACTGGCCCGGTTTGCGAGAACACGCCGTTCCAGGATGTCAACCCCCATATCTTGTGTTCGCCAGATTTCGGCGCCTTTGCGTAGCCATCAACACGCGACAGGCTCCATCAGCGCGACCGCGCGCGTCTTTCGTCGCGAGCCTCGCGTACGACCCGGCGCACCCAGCACCGCACTTCATCGTCCGCCGGTGCGGATGGCGGTACGATGGCCCGCCCGCGTCGGACGCCCCACCGCGCCATGCACACGCTCGCCTCATTCCGCTCCTTCGCGCTCAGTCGCCGCCCCGGCTTCGAGTCCGGAACCGCGTTCCCGCGGCGGTCTCCGTCGAACCGCAGTGCTAACTCCGCGCTGTGCACCCGCGCCTACGGCCACCTGACGGCATGGGCGGCGTTGCCGGGGAGGCATTGCGGTTTCCCGGTCAGTGTGGTTAGTTTCTTTCGGTTCTCCCCGACAGTTTGCGCCCGTAGCTCAATTGGATAGAGCGCCAGACTACGGATCTGGAGGTTGGGGGTTCGACTCCCTCCGGGCGCGCCACCGCACAACGCCAATCCCCTACCCACGGATAGCGTGAAGGCTTCCCTGTCGTCGTCTGCACCGTTCGATCCTCTATTGGTTCCCGGTTTTCTGCTATGGGATCAACGCATCGGATGCGAGAACTATCGCCATTGAGGTTGCGACGGCGGTGTCCGACTGGCGTGGCGGCCCGGTTGAACGTCCAGCCACGAGAGGTCGACCGCATGGCTTCGGCATTCGTCCATCACGATCTTGAGAAAGCCTTGGGGCTATAACGTCCCTCCTCGTCATTCCTCCGCCAACACCTGCAGCAGCAACGGCCGGCTATTCCAGTCGGGAAAGCGGTTGCCCCGCCCCGGACACGACGACACGGCTACCAGGCAATCCTTCTCCGCCCGCAGTTCCAGGTAGTCGCCGGCCACCGACTCGGCGGGTTCCTCGAACAGGCGGTCATCCTTGCCTATGCCGGTCTTCATGAAGATGTTGAAGGCATCGTGGACGTTGTGCGCGGTGAGTCCGTAGGATTCGATGGCGTGCACGAGGTTGTCCTGGCAGTTGGGGGCGTTGTCGACGCCGCGGAGCTTCCACAGGCCCGAGCTGCAGCGCGCATAGATGAGATCGTGGGAGATGGCGCCCAAGGGCGAGTCGACGCGCTTCACGGTGTCGTCCGTGATGGTGAACAGCACCTCCATGTTGGGCGAGGAGAACAGGCGGTTGCCGGTGGAGAGGTGCGCCCCCTCCACGATCCGGGTGCGTCCGGACCAGAATTGTTCCTGGTAGTCCGGCAGGGTCCAGGCGTTGAAGTCGGCCACCTGGCCGCCCTCGACGTCGACGACCCGCACGTACTGGCCGGCCTGCACGGTGCACGTGGCTCCCTGGCCCCCTGGGACCGGAACGGAACTGATTTCTCGAAGTGCCACGGCTTCCCTCCCTTCGATCAATGGCGTCCTTGGACTGCGCTTCGCTACGCTCAGGGCGAACGGTTTTCGAAGGACGCAAATATCCGAAAGACTAACCGGCGCCGCTCCGCGCCCGCAGTTGCGCCAGCGCGTCCTCGTAGTAGTGCCGATAGTACCAGTCGGAGATCTCTTCGGCGGTTGCGGCCCACACGCCGTCGTGGCCCAGGATGTATTCCAGGCCCTTGGCGATCCACTTGGCGCGGTGCGCCTGGCCGCCGATGAACGGATGCAGGCAGAGGCCGTAAATGCGTCCGGTGTGCGCGCCTTCGGCGTACAGCACGTCGAACTGGTCGCACATCATCTGGTAGAAGCTCTCGGCGTTCATGCCGGCGCCGACGAAGGCGTAGACGTCGTTGATCTCCATGCAATAGGGCACGCCGACGAGGCGGCCGCTGCTCACCTCGATGGGATAGGGCTGGTCGTCGTTGCACCAGTCGGAGACGTACTCGATGCCGGCTTCGGCCAGCAGGTCGAGGGTGTTGAAGGTCTCCACCAGGCCGGGGCCGAGCCAGCCCTTGGTGGGCCGTCCGGCCGCGGCGGAAAGCTTCGCCACACTGGCCTGAATCACCGCGCGCTCGTCCTCGCGCGACAGGCCCCCCAGGGTGTGCGAGTTGTTGAACCCGTGGCCCATGAGCTCCCAGTCGCGCCGCACCGCTTCACGGATAATCTCGGGATAGTAGTCGCACACCTGGTCGTTGGTGGGCGCGGTGGTGCGAAGGCGGTGCCGGTCCAGCATCTCCATGAGGCGCCATATGCCCACCCGCGCGCCGTAGTCGCGCCAGCCGGCGTTCTTGGGGTCGGGGATGGGGCCGGGCGAGCGGCTCGGCGGCAGGGTCATTCCCGGGCCGTCGATCTCGAAATGCTCCAGGTTCATCTGGATCCACAACGCCACCCGCGCGCCGTCCGGCCAGCGCAGGGGAGGGCGCTCGATCAGGGCCGAATACCCGATGAGGGGTTCCATGTTCCGTTCCTCCGACGAGGTCTCCGCCGCGCCGTGCTACGCCATGGTGCCACACAGCTCCATGGCGGCCAGGGCATACACGCCCGTGGCCTTGACCAGGTGCTCGATCTTCAGCACTTCGCTGTGCTGATGGGCCGGATCGTAGTTGGCGAACTGGCCGCCGGTGGAGATGCCGCCGGGGCCATAGGTCAGGCCCCGGATGCCGTACTCGAACATGGGGCCGGCGTCGCTGGAGACGGCATAGCGGTTGGGCGCGGCAAAGGGGACGGGCTCGCCGTAGACGTCCTGGTGGGCGCGCGCCATGGCCTGCACCAGCGGTTCGTCGCGCTCGAGCTCGAAGCCGTTGCCCGTGAGGTACAGTTCCACCTCCGTTTGCAACTCGGGATCGTCGGCCTTGAGCCCGTCCAGCACCGCCTCGATCTCCTGCTTCACCTCCAGGAAGCTTTGCCCCGGCACCACGCGCACGTCCACGTAGAGGTTGCAGAAGGGCGCCGGACACTTGGAGGGCTTGTAGGGGTGTCCGCCCTGGATGGCGCCGATGCCGATGCGGGGCTCCATGAAGGGATGGGGATGCCGTTCCCGAAACGTGGGCTCCCACGCCTGGAGGGCGGTGAAGACGCGCATCATCTTCTCGATGGGGTCGATGCCGTGTTCCTTGGACCAGGTGTGCTGGGACCTGCCGTAGACCGTGATCTTGACGAAGCAGTAGCCGGTTTCGCCGATCTGCAGGCGCATGCCGGTGGGCTCGCCGATGACGGCGTAGTCGGCGGCGACGCCGTGGGTCACCAGGAAACGCGAGCCCACCTTGCCGCCGCGGAACTCCGCCCCTTGGTACTGGTCCACCGGCGCCTTTTCGGTCTCGCCCACCACGCCGGTCACGAGGATGTCGCCGGCCAGCTCCACGCCGGCCCGCTGCAGCGCCCGCACCGCGCCCCAGTAGGCGGCGAACGCGCCCTTCATGTTGCTGGCGCCGAGGCCGTGGATCCACCCGTCGGCGGTGGTGGCGTTGGCCACCCCGCCGCCCACGATGTCGGGGGTATAGCCGCTGCCCCACGCCTCGGCCTCGCGTCCGGTGGTGCTGGTGTCGAAGTGTCCGCTGAAGAGCAGCGTGGGCGAGCCCTTGCTGCCGGGCAGCCGGCCCACCACGTTGTTGCGTCCGGGTTCCACCTCCTGAAGCTGGACGCGCATGCCCAGCTCCGCCAGGCGCCCGGCGAGATAGTCGCCGGCGGGTGCCTCGGCGCCGGGAGGACTGAAAATGCTCACCAGGTCCATGGCCATGGTCACGAGCTCTTCCTCACGGATCTCGGCCAGCACCTTTTTCTGAAGATCGTCCATGTGTGTCCCCATGTCTGTCGTCCGCCGTGCCCTCCCCACCCCTGGATTCCCGCTTCCGCGGGAATGACGATTTGGGGGGCTGTTGCCTCTCTCGGATGGTGTCTTGACACGCCCTGATTTGACCGTCCCTGCCTCGCCGGATCGACACCGCCTCGGGATGAGCGGACAGGCTCCTACCCGTCCTCGTGCACCACCTTGCCGTCTACCACTGTCATGTCCACGCCGATGTGCCGGATCTCCTCCGCGGGCGCCGTCAGGATGTCCCGGGAGAGCACGGCCAGGTCGGCGAGCTTGCCTTCCTCGATGGAGCCCTTCGCGGTCTCCTCGAAGTGCGCGTAGGCGCCGTTGTAGGTGTATATCCGCAGCGCCTCCATGACGGTCAGACGCTCGTCGGGGTTCAGCACCGTGCCGCCCGGGCTCGGGTCCAGGCGCCGGCTCACCAGGCAGTCGATGCCCACCATGGGGTTCGCGGTGACGATGGGCATGTCGGAGCCGCCCGAGGAGATCACCCCGCGGTTCAGCAGCGACTTCATGGGAAAGGCGTAGCGCGAGCGCTCCACCCCCCAGGGCTCAAGGGTGCAGGCCTCGCCCAGCACCTCCAGGATCGGCGGCTGGGCGTTGTAGATGACGCCGAGGCTGGCGGCGCGGTCGAGGAGTTCGGCGTTCCACAGGTAGGCGTGCTCCAGGCGATGGCGCGGGTCCGGGCGCGGGTAGGCGCGCTGGGCCTTTTCGATGGCGTCCAGGGTGACGGTGATGCCGTGGTCGCCGTGGGGGATGGCGGCGATCTGGAAGCCGGCCTTGTGGGCTTCGAGGCAGAACTCGTCCGCCATTTCCTGTGAGCAGCGAAAACTGCCGCGAAACTTTCCTTCGGGGTCGTTGGAATAGGGCTCGAAGAGCGCCGCCGTCTGTCCCTGCACGCCGCCGTCGATGCCTATGACCGCGGGCCCGAGACGGAGCCAGTCGTCGCCGAAGCCGGTGCGCATGCCCGAGCGGAAGATCTGGTAGGCCGCCGTCTCCACGTCCCACTGGGTGCCGTAGACCGGATAGATGTTGAGGTAGATCCGGGCGGTGAGGCCGCCCCGGGCGCGCAGAAGCTGCCACGCGTGCGTCTCCTGTTCGTTCCGGATGGACGCCTCGTCCACGCTGGTGACCCCGAGCCCGTTGAGGTATTGGCACGCCCACCCGTAACCCTCCGCGAGCTCTTCCAGCGTCGGGGGCGTGATGGCGGGGAAGATGTACACCACCCGGCAGTTGTCCCACATGGGCCCCAACGGCGCCCCCTGATCGTCCCGGAGCATGGGTCCGCCGGGGGGGTCCGGGGTGTCGTCCTCGATGCCCATGCGGCGCAGGGCCGCGGTATTGGCGGTCCAGCTCATGGACTCGCGCTGGCGCAGCAGCACCGGGTGGTTGGGGGAGACCGGGTCGAGGTCGCGGCGCGTGGGGTAGCGCCGCTCCGGTAGCCGGTGGTGGTCGAAGCCCCAGCCCACGATCAACTCGCCGGCGGGGGTCTCGTCCACGCGCTTCTTCACCGCCGCGGCGATCTCGTCCATGGAGGAGGCGACCTCGGGGGTCACATTGACCCACTTCCGGTCCTCCACCGCGTTGATGATGTGCATGTGGTTTTCCACGAACCCCGGGGTCAGGGCGCGTCCGCCCAGGTCCACCACCCGGGTTCCGTTGCCCGCCAGCGCCTTGACGGACTCGTTGGAGCCCACCCGGACGATGCGGTTCCCCGCCACTGCCACCGCCTCGGCGACGTCGTCCTGCTGGTTCACCGTGATCACGCGTCCGTTGACGAACACGAGATTCGCATCTCGCCACGTGCTGCTTGCCATGAGTCTCCTCCCTCCGACAGGGCCCCTGCCGTGAGTTCCGACGGGCGTCTCATCGCTACGCCTACGCACCAGACATCCCCGCCCTTACATCGTTGGGCTCACCCGTGCAACCTTGACACTCCGCGAAAGCTTGTGCGAGTATCGCGTCCGAGACGGGATACCCGAAACGGTCGGTTCGAGCCAGCGCCGGAAGGCGCCGACGTAACAGGCGGGGGTTCCACCCTGTGCCTTGGATAGTCGGTGGAAGCCGCCAAGGAGGAAGCCACGATGAAACGGGCGAACCTGATTCGAAGGTTAGGTTGTTCTGATTCCTCGCCGAAGCGGTGGTCTTTGGCACTTGCCATCGGCGCGGTCCTGGTCATTTTCTGCGTCTTCGCGACCCAGGCCTCGGCGGCGAAATCCGGCGGCATCCTGCGCCTGGGCGGCGAGCGTGACGTGAACGACCTCGATCCTCACACCACGCGCGTGGGCTGGGACATCAACATCATGCAGAACGTCTACTCGGGGCTGGTGCGCGCCGGCACCGACATCCAGCCGAGGCCGGACCTGGCGACGAAATGGGAGTTCAAGTCGCCGACCGAGCTCGAGTTCACCCTGCGTGAGGGCGTGAAGTTCCACAACGGACGGGAGTTCACCTCGGCAGATGCCGCATACTCGCTGAAGCGTATTCTGGATCCCAACGTCCCCGCGGGCTACGCCAGCACCATCGCTTCCATCGACTCCATCGAGACCCCCTCCAAGTACAAGCTGGTGCTGAAGCTGAAGCGGCCCGACGCGGCCATCGTGACGAACCTTTCGCTGCCGGCCATGGCCATGGTGGCCAAGGAGGCGGTCAAGCCGATGCCGGTGGGCCTGAAGGACGGCATGATGGGGACCGGCCCCTACATGTTCAAGGAGCAAATCAAGGGCCGGCGCCTGGTGCTGGTCAAGAACCCGAACTACTACGACAAGTCGGTGCCGTTGCTGGACGAGCTCCACTTCATTCCCCTCGTCGATCAGACCGCGCGCACCAACGCGCTGCGGGCGGGCCAGGTGGACTACATCGAGCCGCTGCCGCCCAAGGACGTCAACGCCCTCAAGCGCGACTCCAAGATCAAAGTGACCGGCGGGCCCAACATCAGCTTCGTCAACATCTCCCTCAACGTCAGCAAGAAGCCGTTGAACGACGTGCGCGTGCGTCAGGCGCTGGCCTACGCCATCGACCGCAACGAGATGGTGGAGAAGGGCTTCGACGGTTTTGCGCAGCCGCTCTGGGGGCCGCCGTTGATTCCACCCTACTGGGCGGGAAATGACGACAAGTACTACAGCCTCGATCGCGAGAAGGCGAAGAAGCTGCTGGCGGAGGCCGGCTACCCCGACGGTTTCGATGTCACCATCGACATCGGCACCACCTCCTACCACGCGCCGTTCGCCGCGGTCGTGCAATCCGAGCTCAAGAAAGTCGGTATCCGGGTCGAGATCAAGGCTTCGGACAGCGCCACCTCCCAACGTAACTGGCGGACGGGCAACTTCCATATGTATCCGATCCGTTGGTGGGGCTCGGACTTCGTCGACCCCGACGGCGCCCTGTCGCCGCTGTTCACCTGCAAGGGCAGCTACAACAACAGCCGGTTCTGTGACCCGGAATTCGACAAGCTGCTGGCCAAGGGCGTGGTGGCCACCACCATCCCGGACCGCAAGGCAGCCTACCGGGTCGCCATGAAGCGTCTGGCCGAACAGCAGCCTTGGGTGTTCCTGGTGGCCTTCGACCGTTTCCAGGCCATGCGCAACTATGTCAAGGGTTACACCGCCTTTCCGAACGCCAGCCAGTACTCGTTCCGCGAGGTATGGCTGGACAAGTAGGGAAGCAGGATACCTGCCGGCGGCTGGTCCCCGACGTGAAGGCCTGTCGGGGGCTGGCCGTCCGGTGTTCCGGCCGTCACGGCGTCCCTCCGTAAACCTGCGCATCTCTTGCGCGTAGAGACGGGGTTCCGGTGAGTCGATACATCGCGCAGAAGCTGATTTCCCTGCTGCTGGTGCAGTTCGGGATCTCGGTGGTGGTGTTCTACATGATCCGCCTGGTGCCCGGCGACGCCGTGGACTTCATCTACGGCCTGTACATGAGCTCCGGGCGCATCGAAGAGATCCGCGCGCTCTGGGGTCTGGACCGCCCGATCGTGGTCCAGTACGTGGAATGGATCGGGCGCGTGCTGCAGCTCGATTTCGGACGCTCCATCGTCTCCGGATACCCCATCGCGGACGAAATCTTCGCGCGTCTCCCGGTGACCTTGCACCTCTCGTTCATGGCGGGGACGTGGAGCGTTATCTTCGGGGTGACCCTGGGGGTCATTGCCTCGCGATATCCCAACGGGAAGGTCGACGGGCTGGTCACCACCACCGGGATCCTCGGGTTGGCGATGCCCCATTTCTGGCTGGCCACGCTGCTGGTGCTGGTCTTTGCGGTCTACCTCAACATCCTTCCTTCCGTCGGCTACACATCCTTGTTCGAAGACCCCATCGAGAGTACGCGCTCGCTGATGCTGCCGTCCCTCGCCCTGGGCACGACCATGGCGGCGGCGGTGATGCGGATGGCTCGTTCGGCCATGCTGGACGTGCTCGGCCATGACTACATCCGGACGGCCCGCGCCAAGGGAGTACGCGAGCGCCGCGTGTTCTCCAGGCACGCTCTCAGGAACGCCTTCATCCCCGTGTTGACGTTGATCGGTACGGAGACCGGCAAGCTGCTTGGCGGCTCGCTCATCATCGAACAGATCTTCGCCATTCCGGGCATCGGCCAATATGCGGTGGAGGCCGTGCTCAGCCGGGACTACCCGGTGCTTCAGGCCACGATGATCGTCATCGCCGGCAGTTACGTGATCATCAATACGCTGGCGGACCTCGGCTATGGACTACTGGATCCGCGCGTGCGGTACGATTAGGGAATGCAATGCCCCCGCGTGTAAAGAAGAGGCCGGGAGAGGGAGGATACTGACCCCGTGGCGGAAGCCGCGAACACTACCGGTACGTGGCAGCCGGCGGCGCGCCGTCGTGAAGGGCCGGGGCGGGCGTGGCGCCGGTTCGTCCGCCACCGGCCGGCCGTGGTGGGCGCGGCGGTTATCGTCATGTATCTTCTGGCGGCGCTGTTCGCCGACGTGCTGGCACCCTATGACCCGCTCGACATGGGCGCCGGGTCGCGGCTGACCGGACCGGACATCGCTCACTGGTTCGGCACCGACGAATTCGGACGGGACGTGCTCAGCCGGGTCATCTACGGCGCCCGGATCGCCTTTGTCGTGGGGGTGCTCTCGGCCACGGGCGCCGCGGTGGTGGGCATGTTCATCGGGGTGCTCGGGGGCTATTTCGGCGGCCTGCTGGACCGCGGGGTCACCATGCTCATCGACCTCGTCTTCGCCTTCCCGACGATCCTGCTGGCCGTCGCGGTGGCCGCGTTCCTCACGGGCGGAGGGATGCCGCCGTCGGTGCCGGTCATCATCGCCCTTTGCGTGGTGCAGGCGCCGCACTTCGCCCGGGTCGCGCGCGGAGCGACCCTGGCGATCAAGGCGCAGCCCTTCGTCGAGGCCGCCCAGGTCCTCGGAGGCACCCACCCGCGCATCATCCGCAGCCACATCGCTCCCAACGTGGTCGCGCCGTTGCTGGTGCAGTTCGCGTTATCCTTCTCCTACGCCATCCTCGCGGAGTCGTCCCTGAGCTTCCTCGGCGTCGGCCACCCGCCTCCCGCGCCCTCCTGGGGCGCCATGCTCACCGGCGCCTACGGCTACGTCGAACGCGCCCCCTGGGCTGCCTTCTTCCCCGGAATGGCCATCACGCTCCTGATCCTGGGGTTCAACATACTCGGCGACGGGCTGAGGGATTTCTTCGATCCCACGCGCCGGTAGAAATCTGTCCGATATCCCTTAGGACCGTTCGTCCCGAGCCCTTCGACAAAGCTCAGGACAGGCTTCGCGAAGCGAAGTCGAAGGACGCTAACCTGGTGTTGCGTCGCGGGAGGAAGACGGGACCCTGCCCGGGCCTCAGCTTGCGCATACACCGGGGAGCGGTTATTGTCGATTCAGGCTTGGCGTAGGGTCTTTCACGCCTATCCGGGGGGTGTTTCATGGCAGAATCCAACGTGTCGACACCGGTTTCCACGGCCGACATCGTCTTTGTCGGCGGGCCCATCGTGACGGTCAACCCGCGCGACGAGGTGGCGGAGGCGCTGGCGGTGCGCGGCGGGAACATCCTGCGGGTGGGCGACCGCGCCTACGTCGAGCAGACCGTCGGACGCGACACCGAGGTGGTGGATCTCAAGGGGCGCGCCCTGACCCCCGGTTTCATCGACAACCACATCCACATGACCAACGGCCCCCAGCGCCATTGGGTGGACTGCACTTACGCCGCCTGTCCGTCCATCGCGGACATCGTGGCCGCGATCGAGGAGCGGGCCGCGCAGGTCAAGCCGGGCGACTGGATCCTGGGCCGGGGCTTTCAGGCGACGCGGCTTACCGACCGGCGCAATCCCAACCGTTTCGACCTCGATCCGGTGTCGCCCGACCACCCGGTGGGCATCTCCAACCGGGAATCCATGGGGTGGACCTTCAACACCATGGGGTTGCGGCGAATGGGCGTCCAGGACGATACCCCGGACCCCCCCGGCGGCCCCATGGAACGGGACGACCAGGACCGTCCCCTGGGCCCCATGTGGGACAACACCCGCACCGTGTTCATCATGCCGACCCTGCCCAAGTGGGACGTCAACGAGCTGATGGACGGATATAGCTGGATGGCCGGCGAGCTCAACCGCTACGGCGTCACCACGGCGTTCGAGGCGGCCATCCGCAACCGCATGGACACGGTGGCGTGGCAGCGGTTGCACCGCCAGGCGCCGCCGAGTCTGGGCGTGGTCATGGGCCCGTATCCGGTGCACGGCGAAGGTTGGGACCTCGAAGGCGCCGCCGGGAAGATCTTCGAGACCGGGTTCGCCACCAACTTCGGCACCGAGTGGCTCAAGCTCGGGGCGCTTCAGGTCGGCATCGACGGCGGCGTCATCGGCCAGACCGCCGCCCTGTTCGAGCCCTACAGCAACGACCCCACGGGGAAGAAGCTCGGCAGCTTCCGGCTCACCCAGGAAGTGATCAACGACTTCATGGCGCAGTGCCAGGCCAGCGACTGGCAGGCCGGGCTCATCTGCCACGGCGACCACGGCATCCACCGGTCGCTGGAAGCCATCGCCCACGGCCGCGAGCAGGTGGCGGCCCACGATCTGCGCCACCGGCTCGAGCACGCCTACCTCTGGAACCCGCGGGTGATGGACCGTATGGCGGAGCTGGGCGTCATCTGGAACACGCAGCCGCCGATCCTGGAGAGCATCGGGAGCGAGGGAATCCACGGCCAGTGGGGCGAGCGGGCGCGCTACGCGTTTCCCTTCAAGTCGCTGACCGACCGGGGCGTGATCATCTCCGGCGGCTCCGACTGGCCGGTGGGCATGTACAACCCGTTGCAGGGCATCGACATCCTGGTGAACCACCGCTTCGGACCCGAGGAGGGCGGCGAGGTGCTCAACGCCGACGAGGGCGTGAGCGTGTTGCAGGCCATCCGGATCTATACCTACAACTGCGCCTATACGTCGTTCGACGAAGGCCGGACCGGTTCGCTGGAGGAGGGCAAGAGGGCGGATCTGGCGCTCCTCTCGGAGGACATTCTCGGCGTGGCGCCCACGGCGATACGGGACATCGAGGTCGACCGGACCTACGTGGACGGACGCCTCGTCCATGAACGCAGCGGATAGACCGTTTCCAGCGCCCGTGAACAGGAGGAATCCATGCGGCTGGCTTTGACCGGCGCCTGCATCATGACCGCATCCGACGGCGTGATACAGGACGGAACGCTGTTGACCGACGGGCGGACTATCGCAGCCGTCGGAGCCGATGTCGGAGTGCCCGAGGACGCCCAGGTCTGGGACGCGCGCGGCAAGGTTCTCATTCCGGGGATGATCGACGCCCACACCCACCTCGGCCTGTGTCAGGATGGCGTCGGGGCCAATCAGAGCGACGAAGACGAAGTGGGGGATCCGGTGGTCCCGCACCTTCGCGCGCTGGATGCCATCAATCCCGAGGACATCGCTTTCCGGGATGCGCTCATGGCCGGCGTTACCACGGTGGGGGTCATGCCCGGAAGCTACAATGTCATCTGCGGTCAGCCCGCGGCCGTCAAGGTGGTGGGGCGGACCGTTGAAGAGATGCTGGTCAAGGCGCCGGTGGGCATGAAGATTGCCTTCGGCGAGCGCCCCAAGGGCGTGTACGGCGCCCTCAAGAAGAGCCCCATGACACGGATGGGCATTGCCGCCATCCTGCGGGAGGGGCTGGTCAGTGCCCAGCACTACGCCGCCAACGGCAAGGGGCCGCGGAACCTGCGGCTGGAGGCCATGGTTCCGGTGGTGAGAAAGCAGATCCCCCTCCGGGCCCACGCCCACCGCGCCGATGACATGATCACGGCCATCCGGATCGCGCAGGAGTTCGACCTCGATCTGATCATCGAGCACGGCACCGACGGGCACAAGGTAGCCGCGGAGCTGTCGCGGGCAGGGGTCGGCGTCGTGCACGGGCCCTGGCTCAAGACCCGCGGCAACCTCGAGCAATCAGGGCGCAGCCTGGATTCGCCCCGGATACTCATCGAGAACGGCGTGCTCACGGCCTTCTCCACCGATCACCCGGTGATCCCCATCCAGAATCACCGGATGCAGGGGATGACGGCGGTGGACCACGGGGTCGGTCCGGACGAGGCCTTGAAGGCGCTGACCGTGAATTCCGCCCGGATCATGGGCATTGACGGACAGGTAGGAAGTCTGGAGCAAGGCAAGGACGCGGATGTCGTGGTCCTTTCCGGGCCGCCGTTCGAGGCGGCCACTCGGGTCGAAGGCGTCATCGTGAATGGAAACGTTGCCTGGAAACACGAGTCGGAGGGTTGATGCCTTCCGCTCCGCGCAAGGGAGAAGGAACATGAGAACTCGGAACGCATTCCTTTGGGTGATGGTCGCACTGCTGGCGTGCCAGGTCGCGGCCGGCGCCGCCTACGCGCAGTCCATGAAGATCACCTCCGGAGACGTGGCCTATGACCAGGGCAACGCCAAGGCCAAGGGCTACCTCGCCAAACCCGCGGACAAGAAGGCGCGTCCCGCGCTGATCCTGATCCATGAGTGGTGGGGCCTGAACGACAACATCCGGGAGAACGCGCGGCGGTTTGCCGAGCTGGGCTACGTGGCGCTGGCGGTGGATCTCTACAACGGCGGGATGGCGACGACCCCTGACGGAGCCCGCAAGCTGGCCGGGGGAGTGCGCAAGGATCCCGAGTCGGCCTTCGCCAACCTGAAGCAGGCGGTGGCCTACCTCAAGGGGCTCGACGGCGAGGTGGATGCGAACCGCATCGCATCGGTGGGCTGGTGTTTCGGCGGCGGCTGGTCCTACCAGATGGCCAAGAACGATCTCGGGGTCAAGGCGTCGGTGATCTACTACGGCCGCTTCAACCCCAAGGACGACCTCAGCCGGATGCGCGCCACCATCCTGGGACATTTCGGCGAGACGGACCGGGGCATCAAGGTGGACAACGTCCGTGAGTTCCAGGCGAAGCTCAAGACGCTGAAGGGCGACCACATGGTCTTCATCTACCCCAACGCGGGGCATGCCTTCGCCAATGCCGACAGCGGCAACTACGACAAGGCGGCGGCGGAGACGGCCTGGAAGCGGACCACGGACTTCTTCAAGAAGCACCTGTAGGCGTCGGTGCAAGCAGCACCGGCGCCCCTTTCATGACCGCGTAACGAGGAGATCGACATGGCTCGGATTCGTCACATCGCCATCCTCACGGACGACAAGGAGAAGCTGGTGGAGTACTACACCAACGTCTTCGGGCTCAAGGTCGTCAAGGGCATCGGCACCGCCACCTACCTTTCGGACGGGCACGTCAACCTCGCCATCATCCCCAAGGGTCCGGAAGAGCAGTCGGAAGGACATCCGCTGGAGAGCGGGCTCAACCACATCGGCTTCGAGGTGGAGGACATCCAGGCCGTGAAGCCCTTGTCGGATCGCATGGGCGCGGCCGACGATGTGCGGAAGCGGCCGCCCAACCGCGAATCGGAGTACCGCGTGCAGGACCCGGACGGCAACCTCATCGACCTGTCGCAGCACGGCTGGCCGGTGTGACGGTGGTTGGCGTCCTTCGGCTTCGTTCCGCTGACGCTCCACTACGCTCAGGACGAACGGAGATCGAAACGACCTCCCTCCCTCCGTCCGTCCCAAGCTTGTCGAAGGGCTCGGGACGAACGAAGAATGGACCGTTCCACCACCGTTCGTCCTGAGCGTAGTGGAGCGCAGCGGAACGAAGTCGAAGGACGCCGTCCTTGACGGATTGCAAGTTTGTCGAATTTTACGGAGAACACGAATGGCTGAACTGGAACGGGTGCTGTTGCCCGGGGACGTGTGCCCGAAACGTTATGACATAACCCTCAAGCCGGACCTCGAGCGGTTTACCTTCAGCGGTAGCGAAGCCGTGGAGGTCGAGGTGAAATCGGCCACCCGTCGGGTGGTGCTGCACGCTGCCGAGCTGGAGCTCCACTCGGTGGTGCTGGAGCGGGACGGGGAGTCGCTCGAGCCCGAGCGCATCGAGGCCAACGAAGAAGATGAGACCGTCGTGTTCGTATTCGGCGAAGAGCTGCGGCCGGGTCCGGCGCGGCTGGCCGTCGAGTTCACCGGGCAACTGAACGACAAGATGCACGGCTTCTACCGGAGCGTCTACCGTGTGGAAGGCGAAGAGCGGATTATGGCCGTGACCCAGTTCGAGGCCACGGACGCCCGGCGCGCGTTCCCGTGCTGGGACGAGCCGGCGCAAAAGGCCGTGTTCAAGGTGACGCTGGTAGTGCCGGAGGACCGGGTGGCGGTCTCGAACATGCCGCCGAGCGAGATCGAGACGGGGGACGACGGCCTCAAGACCGTGCGCTTCGCCGAGACCCCGGTGATGTCGACGTATCTGCTGGCGTTCATCGTCGGCGAGTTCGACTACGTGGAGACGCAGACGACCGAAGGCGTGACCGTGCGGGTCTATACCCCGGTGGGAAGGCGGGAGCAGGGGCGTTTCGCCCTGGACGTGGCGGCCCGGACGCTGTCGTTCTTCCACGAGTACTTCGCCATCGCCTACCCGTTGCCCAAGATGGACCTGTTGGCGATTCCGGACTTCGCCGCCGGGGCGATGGAGAACTGGGGCGCGGTGACCTACCGGGAGACCGCGATTCTCGTGGACCCGGAGGAGTCGTCGGCGGGGACGCGTCAGCGGGTGGCCATCATCGTGGCCCACGAGCTGGCCCACCAGTGGTTCGGCAACCTCGTCACCATGGAGTGGTGGACGCACCTGTGGCTCAACGAGGGATTCGCCTCGTGGATCGAGTTTATGGCGGTGGACCACCTGTTCCCCGAATGGGACATGTGGACGCAGTTCGTCTTTACCGACTTCGGCCGCGCCCTGTCCCTGGACGGGCTCAAGAGCTCGCACCCCATCGAGGTGGAGGTGCGGGACCCCAAGCAGATCAGCGAGATCTTCGACGGCATCAGCTACAGCAAGGGCGCCTCGGTGATCCGGATGCTGGCCGCCTATCTGGGCCCTGAGCCGTTCCGCCGCGGGCTGCAGCGTTACCTCGGGCGGCATCAGTACGCCAACGCCACCACCGAGGACCTGTGGCAGGCCCTGGCGGAGGAGTCCGGGCAGCCGGTGAAGCGGATCATGGACACCTGGACCAAGCAGACGGGATACCCGCTGTTGTCCGTGGACATGAAGCAGGGAGAGGTGGAGCTGCGGCAGACACGGTTCTTCCTGAGCGGCGTTCCGGACAGGGACGACGCCAGCCGCTGGTCGGTTCCCCTGGGCATACGGACGGGAGGGGGCGAGGACAGGTTCCGGGTGGTCGAGGATGAGCGGGCGAGCATCGGCGTCGACGGAGGCACGGCGGGCTGGCTGAAGGTCAATCCGGACCAGACCGGCTTCTACCGCAGTACCTACAATGCCGAGCTGTGGGACCGGCTGGCCGGGGCGGTGGAGGCTGGTGATCTCGCCTCGGCCACGGACCGGCTCGGGTTGGAGAACGACGCGTTCGCCCTGGCCCGGGCGGGTTATCTGGATGCGGTCCGGCCCCTGGCCCTGGCGCCGGCCTATGGCAACGAGACGCACTACACGGTGTGGGCCGACCTCTCGGAGAATCTCCGGGCCTACGACATCCTGTTGTCCGACCAGTCCTGTCATCCGTCCTTCCGCGCTTTCGCCCGGAGCCTGTACCAGACCATTTACGGGACTCTGGGGTGGGACGCCCGGCCTGACGAGAGCCATCTCACGAAGCTGCTGCGGCCCATGGTGATCGGCCTCCTGGGGCGCTACGGCGACCCGGCGGTCAACGCCGAAGCTTTGCGCCGTTTCGACGAGGGGGTCCGGGACGGCACGCCGGTGGCGCCGGACCTGCGGGCGGCGGTCTATGGCCAGGTGGTGGAGAGCCGGGGCGTGGAGGGGTACGAGGCGGTGCTGGGGATCTACCGTGAAGCCGAGCTTCACGAAGAGAAGAACCGTTGCCTGCGGGCGTTGGGATGCGGCACCGACCCGGCCGTGCTTCGGCGGACGCTTGACTTCTCGCTCTCCGACGAGGTGCGCGGACAGGACACCCCGCTGGCCGTGGCCGGCGTGGCCATGAACCCGTTGGGACGGGATCTGGCGTGGGATTTTCTGCGGGACAAGTGGGCCGAGTTCGACCGCCGTTACGGCCAGGGCGGGTTCATCATCGCCCGCATCATATCCATCACCACCGAGGACTTCACCACCCTGGACAAGGCCCGGGAAGTGGAGGAGTTCTTCGAGTCGCATCCCGCGCCCGCCGCGGCGCGGACGGTACGCCAGTCGCTGGAGCGGATCCGCTCCAACGCGTTGTGGCTGGAGCGCGACGGCGAGGCCATTGCAAAGTGGCTCGAAGCCGCCGCGCCGACGCCCGCCGAGGGAACGTAGGCGGGCGGGTTTCAAACTTGACCCCGCAGCGTGGGTCCGACAAACTGGAATCTGTAACCACCGGAAGTTACAGCGACCGGCATAGAGTCAATCCTCACATCACGAACGATCCGGGGAAATCTACGATGAGAAAAGTACTTGCAGCATTCGCAGTATTCACCATGTTCGCGGCGGGCCAAGTCCATGGCGACGGGCTGGCGCCAGCCCCACAGATCATCGCCGAGTACGACCGCAGCTTCATCGAGCGTTCCGGCGCCCAGACGTTTGGCGAGATGCTCGATACGGGCATCATCCGCTACTTCTTCACCGGAGGGCGCAACCTGCTCATTCTGGTGAACGGGCGGCCGTACGCGACGACCGCGCACAATCTGGACTCTCTCCCGCTCTCGGCGGTCGAGCGCATCGAGGTGCTTAGAGCCGAGAGCCTGGGGACGCTCGGCGGCCACGCCGCGGTACGTGGCGCATTCAACCTCGTGCTGAGGAAGGATCTGGATGGCTTCGACGTGCGCACCGTCGCTCGGATGCCGAGCCGAGACGGCGGGGACGCGCGACAGGGCAGCGTCGTATGGGGCGGCGCGGTCGGCGACGGCGGACACTTGACCGTCGGCGTCGACATCCTCTATCGCGAGGAGATCCCCGGCAGCACCCGCGAGCACAGCCGCTCGGAGTGGGCGGAGGGTGGGAGCTTCGCCGAGGCCAAGAACGTGAGCGTTGGCGGCAACACCGTCTACGTCTTCGACACGAGCGAGCGCGAGCTGCGAGCCGTCCCGCTCGGCACGTGCGACCGGGCGAGCGGCTACACCGGCCCGCTGAGCGACCCGCCCGGGATCGACTCCGACTTGGGCGACAAGGGCTGCGGGTTCGCCTACGGCAACGTCTGGTGGGACAGCGCGAGCTACGACCAGAGGAACGCAATCCTGAACCTGAGCCACCCGCTCGGAGAGCGCGCCGAGCTCCATGTGGACGCAAACGTCACGCACGCACGCTCGGCGGCCCGCTACGCACCGTCGGTCGGTGTCTTCTCCGTTGTCCCGAGCGAGAGCCTGCTCACCGCAATCAACGCATCGGCGGGCAACGCCGACCGGCCGTTCCAGGCGACGACAGACGACCCGGAGGACATCTTCTCGGTCGGGCACCGCTTCATCGGCCATGGCAACCGAGACTGGAAGACGAGCACCGAGGAGTACGACGTCTCGGCAAGCGTCAAGGGCCGGCTCGCCGAAGGCCTCGGCTACGACGCCCGCATCAGCGCCTGGAGGTTCGACGGCTCGGTGTCGGGCGATACCTTCGTGGATGCCGAGACCATCAGGCAGGAGATCGTGGACGGACGGTACAATCTGGCCAATCCGCTGTCGGTCGAAGAGGACCACCTGAGCGCGATCGAGAAAAGCAGCCTACGCCAGGAGGAAGACATCGGCGCGAGGTATCTGGGCGCGCGTTTCGCGCTCCAGGGCGCCGGTCCGAGCATCGGCGGGCGGGGGGCGGCATGGACTGCGGGTGTGGAAATCGGCGACGCGGAGTCTCACAGGCTGCTGGCGTTCCGGGCGGGAGACGGCCGGACCCGCGACGTAAACGGGGTGCTCGGTTCGGGCGGCGCCAGCTACTCCGGCGAGCGCGATGCGGCGGGAGCCTTCGCCGAGGTGTCCCTGCCTCTAGCCGACACCGTGGACCTGAGAGCCGCGGCACGGGCCGATGAGTACGATGACGTCGGCGGGCTGCGCGCGTGGCGCCTCGGGGCTGAGTATCGTCCGAGCGACATCGTAACGCTGCGCGCCTCGTGGAGCACGGGCGACGAGGCGCCCTCCATGCACCACCTGCACAGCACCGCGTCGCAGGACCACCCCTATGTCCGTTGCGTCCCGGAGAGCGGGTCGCCGCCGCGCACGTGCGACACGGAGAATTACCGGCAGGTGACACGCCGCACGAGCGGCAATACAGAGCTCAAACCGTCGGGATCGGAGAGGCGCTCCATTGGCGCGGAGGCCCGCAGGGGGCCGTTCTACCTCATCGCCGACTGGTACTGGCTCACGACCTCGGATTTGCCGGGCCTGCACGACGCCACTTGGGCGATGCTTAACCACCCCGAGTGCCCGTCGGGCGGCGGCAGCAGGTGCATCGAGCGCGCGGCCGGAGACATCACCATCCACGAGAGCTTCGCGAACATCGTCGAGACCGAGGTCTCGGGCGTCAACACCCGGTTCGGAGGCCGCGTGGAGACCGGCTGGGGCTTTGTCGCAATACGCGGGTTCTGGCGCTACGTCACCAGCAGCGAGGAGGACATCGCAGGCGAGAAGCGGCCGTACCCGCTCCCGCGCAACGCCGTGCGCATCGTGCCCTCGGTCGGGCGCGGCAACCTCACCGCCTTCTGGGCCCTGAACTACCGCGACGAGATCGAGAGCCGCGACGGACGGTTCAATTCCTGGATCGGCCACGACGTGACGCTCGATTGGAAAGAGCCGCTAGGGCTCGAAAACATGCGCTTGACCGCAGGCGTGTACAACGTCACCGACGCGAAGCTCTCCACGAACACCGCGAATCCCTCTGTGACCGACGGGCCGCGCGCCGCTGGCTGGGGACGCACCTTTTTCGCAACCCTCAACATGCACTTTTGAGGTGTTGACCGAAGCGGGGGCGTGCCGGGACCGGCCCGCGCGGGGCGACAGGGGAAATAGAGAGGGGAGATTCATGGCGGGAAAAGCCGAGTTGCTTTCATTCGTGACCGCGGACCAGGAGACGCTGCACGGAGCCTTGTTTCGCGCCGATGCATCACCGCGCCCCGACGTGGCGCTGGTGATGATTCACGGGGTGGCCATGAGCTTCTACACCGGCCCGCTGCCGGTATTCGCCGACGCGCTGGCCGGCCGCGGCCACAATGCCTTCTCCATCAACTGCCGCGGACATGACTGGATTGCCCGGGGCGGGGACCTCACGGCGTTCCGAGGCGCCACCTACGAGAACTTCGAGGACTGCGTGCTGGACATCGACGCCGCCATCGACCGGATGAAGCAGGAGGGCTACGCCCGCTTCGTGCTCGTGGGGCACAGCCTGGGTTCGGTCAAGTCCATCTACTACCAGGGCACCCGCCGGCGCGACGACGTTGTCGGAGTGATCTCGTGCTCCGCGCCCAGGCAGTTCTATTCCGCCCGCCAGGTGGAGGACCCGGAGTTCGAGGCGCGCATGGCCGACGCCGAAAACCGGGTGGCCGGAGGGGAAGGGGAGGAGTTCCTGTGGGCGCCCGCCAGCGGCGCCATGGGGCCGTTCACCTACAGGACCTACGTGAGAAAGTACGGCCGCCACGAGACCAACGACGTGCGCCCGCATGCGGCAAGGCTGGGCTGTCCGCTACTGATCACTGCAGGAGAGATCGAAGCCGCCTATTTCCGCGAGTTGGCGCGGGAGCTGAACGAATCGGCGGGGCCCGACAACTCCACCTGCATCATCGTGTCCGGCGCCGACCACTTCTACGCCGGCTGCGAGGCCTTCATGATCGACGCCCTAGACGGGTGGCTGAAGGAGCATGTTGCCTAGAGGCTGACGGTAGGCAATTGCAATCGAGACGAACGCCTTCTAGACGGACACGTGTGGCATCTCCGCATGCGACGACTGTTGCCTAGAAACAGCCGGCGACGGTCTCTGTCGTCGCCTGTCTGGACGAAGCCATTCCCGGACGCCTTGACGTCTTAGTTGAGTTCGCCCGTCGTTCCAGGCTCTACATCCCTCCAAATCCATGAACCGAGCCACGGTATCATGTCATTTTTCGCAGGTTCTTGAGCTTTGGACCCAGCCCGGCGCTTCTGCCAAATGCCCACAACCACAAGGGTTGCGGCCCTTGTCCCATTGCGCTCGGCATCGGTCCAACTTCCTGGCTTCATCACGTTCTCGATGCTTGGCCACAGCCTCTTGCCGAAGCCGCTCGCGTTCGGCCTTAACCGTCGCGATCTTCGCTTTCTCCGCGATCTGTGCTTCGCGTTTGCGGTTTTCGTCAACGATCCGTTGCTGTTTCAACCGTTCTTCTATCACTCGCTCTTCGTCGCGCTGGACTGTCAACACTTCCAATTGACGATAAATCACTTCGACACTGCTGCCCCCATCTTCCTTCCAACGGCGACATATTGCCGCCTTGGCCTTGGCCCGTTTGTCATAAGCCGCTGCACGTCGTTTTGCCAGCCGCTTCGCCTCTACTGACAGGTCGTCTCTTAGCTTCGCCTCAAGGACAAGACATGGATTGAATACGCACCAACATTCGCTCTCCATGCGGGCGTCATAGGTCTTCGCCTCGGTGATTTCCTTCTCCTTTTCAGCAATTTTCTTCTCCTTTCGGAATCTCGGTATGGAATCGAGCTCACCCATGGCGTCAAACCCGGATCCATTTCCTTCTCCCGGAAGGGCAAGATCGATCGAGGTGACGCCGGAGCGACCAGTTTCCTTTAGAAAGTCGTCGTTCACTGCCTTTTGGTCCCCAGGATCGATGGACTTCAAGATGCCGTCAAGTTCACCACTTTGCACCTGGATATTATTGGCAAGCAGCAGAAAAACCAGAACCAAAAAGAAGCGAAACAGCGTTTTTGTCGCTCCGCATTCGGAGAGCATCATCTTTCCGGTTCGCTTCATGATGCTAATGCTCCTTCGAAGTCACCTGTCTCAGCATCTCCATCCGTACCGGCGTAGAAATGCCTTTTTTTCCCCAGTAAACCACGTAATGCACAATATCGCATTCACATCGGCGCCTTGCTCAAGCAGCAGCCTAGCCACGGCAGTGCTAAACACGTCATTCCCTCCCCCGATCGCTAAATTCAACGGCGGCCTCCCGTATTTGTCCTTCGCGTTCACGTCGGCACCGTGCTTGAGCAGCAGCGCGGCCACGTCGCGGGCGTTCGACCCTGCCGCGCGATGCAACGGCGACCTCCCGTCTTTGTTCTTCGCGTTCACGTCGGCACCGTGCTTGAGCAGCAGCGCGGCCACGTCGCGGGCGTTCGACCCTGCCGCGCGATGCAACGGCGAAGACCCGTATTTGTTCTTCGCGTTCACGTCGGCACCGTGCTTGAGCAGCAGCACGGCCAGGTCGCGGGCGGTCTTCCATGCCGCGTGATGCAACGGCGAAGACCCGTCTTTGTTCTTCGCGTTCACGTCGGCACCGTGCTTGAGGAGTAGGACGGCCACCGCGGTAGCGTTCTTCGATGCCGCAGAATGCAGCGGCGTATATCCTCGTTTGCTCTTCGCATTCACATCCGCACCATGCTTGAGGAGTAGGACGGCCACCGCGGTAGCGTTCTTCGATGCCGCAGAATGCAGCGGCGTATATCCTCGTTTGCTCTTCGCATTCACATCCGCACCAAGGGCAATGAACTCCCTCGCAGCCTCATAACGACCTTTCGCTATAACACGCGCAAGCCACGTGTTGCCGTGTTTGTCCCTGTCGGTGAGTATTTTCTCTTCAGCGACTAGCATGAACTCCAAGGATTTCTTGTAGTAACGCCCCTTCCTGCCGGTCTTCGCGAAATAACGATTCAATGCCTGTCGGGCGTCCACGTAGCGTCCGGTATGAAAGTAGGCTTCGCCGCGAAAATATTCGATCGAGGGCGGCAGATCGTTACCGATCTTTTCGAGCTTGCCGATGAGCTCCAGCGCCTTGGGATAGTCGTCTTTCTTCAGTGCCTTGCTCAGACCCATAATATACTTGTCGCGCAGAATCTCCTTGCTCGGATCCGGCGCACCTCCCTTAGCGCTCCCGGACTGCGGCTTTCCTGCGGCCAGTAGCGCCCTCGCCGTATCGGCGTTCAGGTAGCCGGTCGCGCCCTCCCCGCGTGATTCCTGCCACTTGCGAATCGCCTCTCGCGTGCCCCGACCGAACAGGCCGTCGGCGGGCCCCGGGTCGAAACCGTCCGCCGCAAGACCCCGCTGTATCCGCCGCCGCTCCGAGCGGTTCAGTTCCAGCGACGCCTCCGCTGACTCAAGGGCCGGTGTCCCGCCCAACTGGCCATACGTGTCCGGCGGTGCTCCGGTGAACGTCCAAAACAAGACGACTATCGCCACAAACGGTGGGATCCAGGAGATCGGCATGGTGTCCTCCTGCGTGGGCCTACGGAACGTGGCACACGGGTTTGCTGACCGGCATTAACGACGTTTTCCGCGATAATGTCAACTGTCAGCCCTTGTGTTCGGAGGTGACTTTTTGGACAGGTAGGGATAAAGGCGACGTTCATGATGGACGGTTTTTGTGAGGAGAAGCGCCTCCAGAAACCCGTGATTGTCTTGCGCGGCAACCGAGCCTTCCCCCCGCCACTCGGTACAACGCATCGCGCTGCCGCGAGTACAGGCTCCGGGCTAACCCGCCAGCCAGTTCTCGGTCTTCAGATCGTCGATACGGCCAAACTCGCGTTCATTGGCCGTGACAACTGTGTGCCCCAGGCTGGTCCCCTGAGCGGCGGTGAGCAGGTCATTCCCGCCTATCACTTGACCCGCGCTTTCCGGGCGTGTGCGCAGCAGGGCGTAGACGTTGTCCGCGGGCGCTTCGAACGGCAGAACTTCAAGGCTACGGAGGATCGTGTCAAGTTGTGCGGATAGCCGGGCCGATCCCGTCGTTGCCGCCCCGTAGCGGAGCTCCGAGGCGACGATGATGCTGGTACAGATCTGCACCTCGCCGACTTCGCGAATGCGTTGTGCAACGCGGCCTCCCGGGTTGCGCACCAAGTCCGAGACAATGTTGGTATCCAGTAGGTAACCCGTCAAAGTTCGACGGGTTTGACGGGCAATTCGAGGATTGGCGGAAATTCCTCGTCTAGCGGCTGGAGCGTCTCGAGCACGGCCAGCAGTGACTTCGGCTCGACAGCCTCGATGATCAGTCGTTGTCCTTCCTTCCGCGTGACTCAAGCGGTTCCATTACGCCGCTGCCTACCGTGAAAAGACTGTCTGGACTCATGCATGAGGCTCCAGCTCAAAGCCGAGCCAGCAGCCTCCCGTAACCTTCCACCGGCTGGTCCAGCTTCATCGCCCTTAGCGCCGTCCAGATCCAGGCCTGGGTGTTGGTGACCACGGGCTTGCCGAACTCCTGCTCCAACTGCTCGATGATGGGGGTGATCCGCCACTTGTTGCAGGGCATGTAGAGGCCGTCGACATCCGGGTTTTCTTTCAGCAGCGGGCGCGCCACCTCGAGGCCCGACTCCGCCGGCAGCGCCCATATCTGCCTCGAGTTCTCGCAGGCCAAACCACGAAAGGCCTTGACGTGGATCTGATCGTGTTCGAGGAAATGGATCAGCCGGGTATCCTGGTCCTCGGGGAAAGGGGTCGCCATGACCACGCGCTTCAGCCCCAGTTCGCGGCAGGCGTCCGTCACCGACGTCAGCACCGTGGATGCAGGCACCGGGGTGACCTCGCCCACCGCCTCAAGGAGTTGGCGGTCCGAGCCGGGTCCCTTGTAGGACAGGAACAGCTCGCCGGTGACCATGAGGAAGTCGAGGGAGTACTCGGTCAGCTCCCGGACCAGGCCGAAGAACTCGCTCTCGGCCCGGGCGAACTCCTGGTCGGTGAACTCGCGCACCCGGAGCCCGCGTCCCTCCACCGTGATGTCCGGCGGCAGGATCCGGTAGACGTCGGTGAGAAACTCCTCACTGATGTTGGGTGATATCAGTCCGATGCGTTTCATGTTCCACCAGGTTCACACGTTGCCCAGCGACAGGAGTGACAGCGATTTCACCTCGAAGTCCTTGACCCAGTACTCGCCGGTGTACATGTTCTCGGCGCCCTTGGCGATGTTGGCCCGGGTCTCGCTCTTGACGTATTGCTCCATTTCCTGTGTCGTCTCCCAGAAGGTGAGAGAGATTCCTTCGTCCGGGTTCTCGGAGCTTCGGAGCAGTTGACGCCCGCGAAAGCCCGGCATTTTTGCCGTGCCCGGAACCACGACCTCGTTGTAGAACCGCTCGTACTCATCCCATTTTCCGGGTCGAAGCTTGCCCCACAAAATTCTGCAAACCATGGTTTCCTCCTTTCCGGTAGAGCGGCGACTCAGCCGGCGGGGTTGCGGCAGATGACGTTCAACAGGGCCTGGCGCCCCTCTTCCTTGACGGCCTTGAGGCCGCGCTTCAGCGCGCCGGGCAGGTCCCCGGGATCGTCCACCCGCTCGGCGTAGGCGCCGCACGCCTGGGCGGTCAGCTCGAATTGCGGCGACGGCGTCAGGTCCGTGCCCGGGAAGTTCCGGGTCTGGTGGGCGACGCCGTCGGGGTAGAGCTCGCGCACGGTGCTGAGCGTCGCGTTCCAGGCTTGGTTGTTGTAAATGACGGTCAGGAATGGCACCTGGTACTTCTGCGCGGTGAAGTGGCACGCCGTGGGTACGCAGAACATGTAGGAGCCGTCGCCCTCGCAGGCGATCACCGTGTGGTCCGGCGCCGCCAGCTTGGCGCCGATGGCGGCCCCCATACCCCATCCCAGATGGCCGGCCGGCGCCTGGTCGAAGAACGATCCCGGCCGTTCCAGTCCGAGCACCGGCCCCAGGGGCGAGGTCACCGCTTCTCCCATGACGATGGTCTTCTCGTCCACCACGTCGGCGATGCAGCGGGACAGCCAAAGGGGATGGATGGGCCGCTCGTCCTTCACCTTCTCGATGCGCGCGGCCAGCTCCGCCCGCGTCTGGTCATGCGCGGTCTTGACCGTGTGACGTCGCTCCTCCACTGTTTTCCGTAACGCGTCCGAACCATCGAGCGCCTGCCGGATCATTCCATTGAGCGCCGGCAGGGTGACGTCGGCGGCCCCGGTCATGGCCTGATCCACCGGAAAGCCCCACACTGGAATGGAGGAGAACAGCGGGTCCACCTCCAGTTGCAGCACGGTTGCCTCGGGACGCAGCTTGTCCCGGTTGGCCGGCGTCCACGGCACGTCGATGTCGATGAGAAACACCACGTCCGCCTGTTGGATGTGGCTGTCGATGTCGTGGCCGGCATGACACGGGTGGCTCGACGGGAAGTTCATGTACGGCGACTGCGGGTGTTGGACCACGGGAATCGCCAGCAGGTCGGCCAGCTCCACCAGCGGTTGCACCGCCGCAGGGTTCCGTCCGACGTAGCGCGTCACGATGACGGGGTCGGCGGCCGCGGCGAGGATCTCCGCCGCCTGCGCGAGGTCCTCCATGGGCGTCTGGTACTTGGTGGGCGGCTTGAACACATCCGCCGACACCCGGGTGCTCTCCATGGACTCGTAGAGCCACTCCCGCGGCAGCGACAGGTACACCGGACCCCGGGGCTCGGCCATGGCGATCTTGAAGGCTCGGGGCACGATGGCGCCGAGTTGCTCGTTGGCGCGGTTCTCGAAATCCCACTTGACGAACTCGCGTACGATGCCGCCCTGGTCCCGGGATTCCTGGCGCCAGTGGATATGGCGGCTCTTGCCCCCCGCCACCTCGCCTTCGGTGACCGGAGTCCTTCCCGCGACGAACAGCAGCGGCACCTGGCACGCCTTGGCGTTCATGAGGCCGCCGAGGCCGTTGGCGGTGCCCGGCAGGGTGTGCACCAGCACCACCTGGGGCTTGCCGGAAGCGCAGTAGTAGCCGTGGGCCATGGACACCGCCGCCTGCTCGTGGGGCACCACGACGATCTCCGCTCCCTTGGACTCGCTCCGGTGCATCTTGGCCAGCGCCTCCAGGATCGGACCGTGGTCCGTGCCGGTGTTGGCGAAGATGTAGTCCACGTCGGGGTTGGCGTTGATCTGCGCCAGAAAGGCTTCCGCGCCGTTGGCGACGGCCACGTCTTCGAAATGAGGTCCCGGCATAGGTTCGGTTCTCCGTTGGTTTCGGTGCCCATCAAGTATCAACCGTATCCCGCGCCTGTCAAATCGCGCGTGTCGGGAATCGCGAGTTGACCGGGGGGTCCAGGCATTTTAAGCTCGGTGTGGCACTCGTGCGGAACACTCTTTCTGGAGGATGCGGTATGAGCGAGACACAGGCAGACCCGGAGCGGATCGAGGGCACTTACGTGTTCGACGGCGCCCACTCGCGCAGGGGCTACCGTCTCAACAAGTTCTTCTTCTCCCTCAACAGGGCCGAGAACCGCGCCGCCTTCAAGGAGGACGCGGAGGCGCTGATGGACCGCTTCGGCCTGTCTGATTGGGAGAAGGGCAGGATACGCGAGAAGGACTGGCTGGCGCTGGCGCGGGAGGGCGGCGCCAACATTTACTTCATGTACAAGATGGGCTCGGTGACGGGCGACAGCCTGCAGCACATCGGCGCCGCGTTCCGCGGGGAGACGCTGGAGGAATTCCTCAACACGCGCAAGGTCCAGGGAGCCAGGTAGATGGGAAAGATCATAGCCGGCATCGGATCGTCGCACGTGCCTGCCGCGGGCGCGGCCTTCGACCAGGGTAAACAGGAAGCTCCCGAGTGGAAGCCGCTGTTCGACGGCTACCGGCCGGCCATGGAGTGGCTCCGGGAGGCCCGGATCGACGTGGCGATTTTCATCTACAACGACCACGGCTCGGACTTCTTCTTCGACAAGTACCCGACCTTCGCCATGGGCGTGGCGGAGAGCTACGCGCCAGCGGACGAAGGCTGGGGCCCGCGGCCGCTGGCGCCGGTTCCCGGCGACCCCGAGTTCTCTTGGCACATGGCCGAGTCGCTGATACGGGAGAGTGAGTTCGACATGACCGTGTGCCAGGAGTTGTCCGTGGACCACGGGCTGCTCACGCCGTTGCCGATGCTCTGGTCCCACGAGCCCCGCTGGGACATCAGGGTGGTGCCGGTGGCGGTCAACGTGGTGCAGCACCCGCTGCCCACGGCCCGCCGTCTGTGGAAGCTGGGACAGGCCTTGCGCCTGGCCGTGGAGAGCTATCCCAGGGACATCCGCGTGGCCGTGCTCGGCACCGGCGGCTTGTCGCACCAGCTCCACGGCGAGCGCTTCGGTTTCCGCAACGAGGAGTGGGACCGGCGCTTCATGGACCGAATCGTGACCCGGCCGGACGAACTGGTGGAGCTGTCGCACCACGACTACATGGTGCAGGGCGGCGCCGAGGCGGTGGAGATGATCATGTGGCTGGGCATGCGCGGCGCCATGTCGTCCGAGGTGCGGCTGGTGCACGAGAACTACTACGCGCCCATGTTGACGGGGATGGGGCTGCTCCTCCTGGAAGACACCGCGAATTCGTGACCGTGGCCCTTAAGCAAGAAGAGCCCGACGCGCTCCGGGTGACGCTCCTGGGAACCGGCCGGCCCAAGCCCCAGCCTGGGCGCACGGGGCCGGCGGCCCTGGTGGAAGCCGCCGGCAAGCGGTTCGTCTTCGATTGCGGCCGGTGTACGCTGCAACGCCTGGATGAAGCCGGCGTTCCCCTGGGCGAGCTCAAGTACCTGTTTCTTACCCACCTTCACTCGGACCATATCGTCGGCATTCCGGATTTCTGGCTGACGCCGTGGATCTTCGGACGCGGCAACGAACCACTGCGCGTTTGGGGGCCGGAAGGTACCCGCCGGATGATGTCCAAGCTGGCGGAGGCCTTCGAGTTCGACATCCACCTGCGCCGTGACGTGGACGAGAAGCTCGACCCCGGCGGCGTCGAGGTGATTGCGGAAGACATCGAGCAGGGCTTTGTCTACGAGGAGGACGGATTGAGGATCACCGTCTTCGATGTGGACCACACGCCCATCAAGCCGGCCTTCGGCTACCGCATCGACTACGCCGGGCGGTCCGCGGTCCTTTCCGGCGACACCCGCTACAGCGGGAACCTCATCGAGTTCTCTCGCGGCGTTGACCTGCTGGTGCACGAGGTCGCCGCCGCCCCACCCCGGGAGCTGCAGCGCTCCGAGCGGCTCGCCCACATCATCGGCCACCACACCTCGCCGGAAGAGGCCGCTTCGGTCTTCTCCCAGGTCAAGCCCAAGGTGGCGGCCTTCACCCACGTGGTCTCCTACGGCATCGAGCGCCGGGAGATCGTCGAACGCACGAAGGCAGGCTACTCGGGAGAGCTGGTGATGGGCGAGGATCTGATGCGCTTCGAGATCACCGACGAAGTCAGGGTCGTTTCGCCGGAGTCGTGACCGGTACGCGCCACGGACACGGGCCGACTTGAAGCCCGCCCTTACTCGTCCTCGGCCGGGAGCCCCACCGTGTCGGCGATGCGCTGCACATAGTGGTTCCAGGTCCACTCGTAGACTTTCGACACCGCGGCCTGAAGGCCCTGCTTCACCACGAAGGCGAAGGCGTCGAGGTCCGCCTGGGGGAGCGGCTCCAGCGCGCGCCCGCCGGTAGCGCGGGTGGCGTCCAGGGTGATCTTCGCCAGCATCTCCAGGCGGAGCGCCAGCAGGGTCACGGCTTCCACGGTGGGTCCGATGACGGTGAGGCCGTGCCCGCGCATGAGGCAGCAGTCGCTGTCACCCATGGCCGAGATGAACTCGGCCGCCAGCTCCGGGCTGTCGATGAGGACCGACCTGGGATAGACCGGGATCCCCTGCATGGCCCTGCTCAGGATCAGGGGATCGTAGGAGCCATAGATGGGCCGCAGCTCCAGGCCTGCGATGGTGGCGATGAGGCAGTGGTACGGGTGGGCGTGGAGGACGACCTGTGCCTCCGGGCGCGCCTTGTAGAGCTCGCCGTGGATCGGCAGCTCCAGCGGCACCCGGTATCCGTCCACCTGCTCCACGGTGCGGTCGAAGCCCAGCCGGCGGACGTGGCGCACGTCACTGTAGAGAAGCCCCTTCTCCTCGTCCCC
The DNA here is from genome assembly GCA_951813575.1 of Candidatus Binatia bacterium. Classification (GTDB taxonomy): domain Bacteria; phylum Desulfobacterota; class Binatia; order UBA9968; family JAJDTQ01; genus JAJDTQ01. The sequence continues at coordinate 700,400 of OX638375.1, read as the reverse complement.
GAGCAGGCGCATGAACATCTCGTCGGTGCCTGGAATCCGCGCCGACAGGTGCCCGAGTATGTCGCCCAGGCATCCCTGGCTGGCGAGGATGCGGGTCCCCAGTGCGATCTTGCGCCGGAGGGTCTGCAACGATTCGTCCATGGTCATCCTTTCAGGCGGCCGGTATTCCGGGACAGTGCATGTAGTGGTGTAAACAGCGTACGCGCCGGAGTGTCAAGATGCCCGGCAAACCCCGCCCCGTTATCGCGGCCTTGACCCGGCCCCCAGGCGCCCTCCTCTGGACCCCGGGCCTGCCCCGGACTCGATCCGGGGTCAAGCCCGGGGTGACGGACAGGAGTGCGGGGGTGACAGGTGGGGCGGTGCGGCCCAATAGTCATTCCAGCCTTGACCCGGCCCTCCCGCCACGTCATGCCGGGCTTGACCCGGCATCCAGGCGTTCCGGCTCCGGACCCGGATCAAGCTTGCCTCGGGCCCCGGGTCAAGTCCGGGGCAGGTTTGACCCCGGGGTCCGGGATGACGGGTTGGCAGCCCGCCCGCAATTGAAACAGGGGAGCCCTTCATCTATGGTCAGGCCCATCCATGCCGGCTTACGCGACCATACACGAGTTGCTGTCGGACCAGGTCGAAAAGAGGCCCGATGCACTGTGCCTCATCCACGAGGACAGGCGCTGGAGCTATGCCGGGTTCGCGGGCGAGGTGGAGCGGGTGGCGCGGGCTTTCGCGGCGTTCTCCCTCCGCCCGGGAGACAGGGTCGCGCTCCTGCTTCCCAACCGCCCGGAGTTCCTCTGGGCGGTGTTCGCCATGGCCCGCACCGGCGGGGTGTTCGTTCCCCTCAACACGGCCCAGACGGCGGACGAGCTACAGTACCTCCTAGCCCACTCCGAAGCGCGCTACCTGTTGACCACGCAAGCGTTCATGCCCGTGATCGATTCCATCCGCGACCACTGTCCAGGGCTGGAGCACGTGGTCACGCTTGATTCCGGCAGTGGGGACGGCGCCTTGGGGTGGGATTCGTTCGTCCGTCCGGCCGGCCCCACGCCGGAGCTCACGGAAGTGTCCTCCGACGACCTTGCCTCCATCATCTACACTTCTGGTACCACCGACCGCCCCAAGGGCGTCATGCTGAAGCACGACGCCTTCGCCTTCGCCCCGAGCCACCGGGCGCGGGCGCTGGGATGGACGCAGGACGACCGGGTGCTGGTGGTGATGCCGCTGTTCCACGTGAACGCGTTGTGCCACATGACCATCGCCATGATGTCCGTGGGCGGGGCGGTGGTGCTGAAGGAGCGCTTCAGCGCCTCCCGTTTCTGGGACGACGTCAGAACCCACGGCGTCACGACGTCGAGCATCATGCAGACCATCCCGCGTATCCTGTTGAACCTGCCGCCGGACCCGGCGGACGCGGACACGCCCCTGAGGCAGGTGATCGCGCTGCTGCCCCCGGACGTCCACCTGGAGTTCGAGCGGCGTTTCGGCGTCACGGCGGTCCCGTCCTACAGCCTCACCGAGGATCTGTTGAGCGTTCTCGGGCCGCTGGATACGTCGACACGAAAGCTGGGCAGTTGCGGCGTGGCCATTGCCCCCGAGGTGCACCGGCTGCGCATCCATGACGAGGAAGGGAAGATCTGCGCGCCCGGCCGGCTCGGCGAGATCGTCAAGCGGAGCCCCGCGGTTATGATGGGCTACTACAAGAACGCCGAAGCGACGGAGGCATCGCTCCGGGACGGCTGGCTCCGCACCGGCGATCTCGGCTACCTGGACGAGGACGGGTTCCTCTATTTCGTCGACCGCAAGAAAGACATGATCAAGCGGAGCGGGGAGAACATTGCCTCGGCCGAGGTGGAGCGGGTCCTCAACTCCCATCCGCTCATCGCCGAGTCCGCGGTGGTGGCGGTGGCCGATCCCATCCGGCAGGAAGAGGTCAAGGCGTGCATTGTGCTGGCCGGCGGGGCTTCTCCCGAGGGCCTGCCTCCCGAGGCGCTCTGGGAGTTCTGCGCCGAGCACTTGGCGCCGTTCAAGGTCCCGCGGTATCTTGACTACCGGCCGGAGCTTCCCAAGACGCCCAGCTCCAAGGTGCAGAAGAACCTGCTGCGGGAAGAGGGTCGGGGCGCCGGCGTGGCCGATCGCCTTGACAATTTCGCGGGCAAAGACTGATGATGAAAGGCCGCACTTAACCAACACACAAGGGGGAATACACAGTGGCAAGACGCAACAACAGCACCGCACTCAAGCATCGACCCGCGGACATCGGCCAGCCGAAGATGAGATGGGGCAGCGACGTGGTGGCGGCGGTGACCCGCGAGCTGGACCTCAAGTACATCGCGCTGGTCCCCGGAGCGAGCTACCGGGGATTCCACGACAGCCTGGTGAACTTTCTGGGCAACGAGAACCCGCAGATGGTCACCTGCCTGCACGAGGAGCACGCGGTGTCCATCGCCGACGGCTACGCCAAGGCCACGGACGAGCCCATGGCGGTGGCGCTCCACTCCAACGTGGGGCTGATGCACGCCACCATGACCATCTTCAACGCCTGGTGCGACCGCACGCCGATGGTGATCTTCGGCGCTACCGGGCCGGTGGACGCCCACAAGCGGCGCCCGTGGATCGACTGGATCCACACCGCCGCGGACCAGGGCGCTATCATCCGGAACTACACCAAGTGGGACGACCAGCCGGCCTCGCCGCAGGCGGCGGTGGAGTCCGTGCTCAGGGCCAACCAGATGGCACGGACGGCGCCCTGCGGCCCCACCTACGTCTGCCTCGACGTCGGTCTTCAGGAGGAGGCCCTCGCCGAGGAGGTGCTGATCCCGGATGCGTCCCGTTTCGCACCCGCCGATCCGCCGTGCGCGCCGGCGGCTACGGTGAAGCGGGTCCGGGCGCTGCTCAAGAAGGCGAAGTTTCCGGTGATCCTCATGGGACGCGTGTCCCGGAGCAAGGCGGACTGGGAACGCCGGGTCCAGTTGGCGGAGGCCCTGAACGCGCCGGTGTTGACGAGCTCCAACGACCCGTCGTCCTTCCCGACCACGCACGCGTTGCACTTGGCCCCGCCGGGACTGCGGCCGTCCAAGCAGGCGACGGCGCTGGTCAAGAAGGCCGACGTCATCCTGAGCCTCGACTTTCTGGACCTGGCGGGCTATCTCCGGGGTTGCCTGGGAGCGTCGCAGACCCAGTCACCGCCCGACAAGACCATCATCCATTGTTCCATGGACACCTACCGTACCAACGGCTGGAGCATGGATCACCAGGCGCTTCCGGCGGTGGACATCCCGGTGGCGTCGACCCCGGACACTTTCGTGGAACAGCTCTTGGACGGCTTCGGCCGCAAGCGCGCCGCGGCGGCGGGTTTGAAGAACATCACCCACTGGACCCGCACGCCCACCGGCAAGGCCCGGCCCAAGCAGGGCGTCCCCATGACTGTCATGGACATGGCGCTGACCGTGCGCGAGTTCGCCCGCGACAAGCCCGTGACGTTCGCGCGTCTGCCCATCGGTTTCTCAGGCGAAGGCTCGGAGTTCACCGGTCCGTTGTCCTTCATGGGCAATGACGGCGGCGGCGGCGTGGGCAGCGGTCCCGGCCACGCGGTGGGTACGGCGCTGGCGCTCAAGGGCAAGGGCCGGCTGGTGGTGGGGGTACTGGGCGACGGCGACTACCTGATGGGCTGCAACGCCCTGTGGACCGCCACCCACATGGACCTGCCGCTGCTGGTGGTCATCGCCGACAACCGTTCCTACTACAACGACGAGATGCACCAGGAGCGGGTGGCGGTGATGCGCAAGCGGCCGGTGCAGAACCGCTGGATCGGACAGCGTCTCGATGACCCGCCGGTGGACCTCATCGCCATGGGCAAGGCACAGGGCTTCGACGGCGACGCCCCCGTGTCGACCTCCGAGGAGTTGGCGGCCGCCCTGGAACGCGGCGCCAAGGTGGTGGGCAAGGGCGGCCGCTACGTCATCAACGCGCTGGTGGAGCCTGGTTACGCCGAAACCGGCGTGGACCAGCGGGCGGGGATGGCCAAGAAGAAGTAACGCATCGGCGCGATGGCGCAAGGAGGCTCGTGTAGGGGCGACCGGCCGGTCGCCCCTTGCGGGCATTCCACTGCCGCGTAGACGTCCTAGACGTCGAAGAAGACGGTTTCTCTGGCACCCTGCAGGTGGATGTCGAACTCGTAGACGGGCGGCGTCCCTTCACCTTCCTGCCTGACGGCTACGAGCGTTTCGCGCCGGCCGACATCCTCGATGGACAGCAGCACCGGGTCGTTCTCGTTGGCGGCGGCCTCGTCCGGGAAATAGATCCGCGTCACCAGATGCTTCAGCAGCCCGCGGGCGAACACGGACAGTGACATGTGCGGTGCCTGCACGGTGTCGCCGTTTCCGGGGACGCAGCCGGGTTTCACCGTGACGATGGTGAACCGGCCGTCGCCGTCCGTGATGGCGCGGCCGAAGCCGTCGAATCCCGCCACCAGCGGCACCTCGCGGGTATCCTCCACATGGGCGTAGCGGCCGTGGACGTTGGCCTGCCAGATCTCCACGACGGAGTCGTCCACGGGCTGTCCCGCGCCGTCGAGGATCCGCCCCTCGATACGGATGGCGTCGGGGTCGCCCGGCGCCACCAGCTCGGCGGCGCCTTCCCACGGCACCATGATGCGGTGAAACGGACCGATGGTCTGGGAGGGGGTGGTTCCGCGTCGCGCCGACATGCCCTCAGCCCTCCAAGGGGGTGGCGTTCCGCCCCCGAAGCACGATGTCGAACTCGTAGGCCAGGGCCCATTCCGGCTCCGTGTGATCCAGGTCGAGCCTGCATACCAGCCGCTCCCTCGCTGCAGCGTCAGGAATCGAGTTGAAGATCGGGTCGACGGCGAGCAGCGGATCGCCCGGGAAATACATCTGGGTGATCAGCCGGGTGGCGAAGGCCGCGCCGAAGAGCGAGAAATGGATGTGCGCCGGACGCCACGCGTTGGCGTCGTTGCCCCAGGGGTAGGCGGCGGGCTTGATGGACACGAAGCGGTAGCGGCCTTCCGCGTCGGTGACGCACCGGCCGCCGCCGCTGAAGTTGGGGTCGAGCGGGGCAGGGTGGTTGTCGATCTCGTGGCGGTAACGCCCCGCCGAGTTGGCCTGCCAGATCTCCATGAGCGCGTCGGGAAGCGGCCGTCCGTCCGTGTCCATGACCCGGCCGAAAACGATGATGCGTTCTCCCAGCGGCTCCCCGTCGTGCTGCCGGGTCAGATCGTGGTCCAGGGGCCCGACCTTCTCGTGGCCGTACACCGGCCCGGTGATCTCCGACAACGTGTGGGGCAACGGCACCAGCGGCCGCTCGGGCGCCCTCAGGGCCGTGGAGCGGTATTCCGGATGGAGGTAGGGCGGTTGCTCCGCGGGCTCTTCGCGCTTGTATCCGATAGAGTGGTTCATAGGGTGTTCCTTCGCGAAAGGGGACTACGCCAGCGTATGCCGGGAGAGCGGCTGAGGAATGATCACGGCATGCCTTGTCCGGCGAACTCGTCTGCCTCGAGTTGGTCGTTGACCCGATTGAGTCTCCGCGGGTCGATGCCGGGCGCGAGTGCGCTTGCGTTGGGCACGACGCGGAATCGGCGTGGTTGGGTCGGTCGGAGCCTGGGGGTCATGCCGCGCCGCAACACATCATTGACCACCTGCTTGAACGGTTTGTCGTGAAGCCGGCTCTGCGCCTTCAGGTAGTCCGCAATGTCATCATCTATGGTCAAGGTTGTCCGCATAATAGACGTCATGATGCCATCACCATCTTATGTCAAGATGTTCCCGGGATGACGGCCGCCACAAGCCGGAAACCGGCCGGCTTCAAGCCGAATGCCGGGCCCTGTAAAGCAGCGCCACCCCGGCGCCCGCCAACGTCACGACGCCGACCCCGACGAAACCCAGGCCGAAGGCGCCCAGGTCGCCGCTCAGGCCCAGGAGCCAGGGAGTGACTCCACCGCCGATGACGAAGGCCACGGGTACCACCAGGGACACGGCCGTGCCGCGGGTCTGGGCATCGCCCAGAGTCGAAAGGGCGGTGAAGCCCGCCGGGAAAAAACCCACCGCCACCATGGGCTGCATGAAGACCGCCACCGTGAGCCAGCTATCCGGCACCAGGCCGATCAGCGCGGTGGTGATTCCGCTCAGGGCCAGGGTGACCGAAAGGGTCCGGCGGACGCCGAAGCGGTCCGCGCACCAACCTGCCACCAGAGCCAGAAGCGGACAGGCGACCCGGGAGAGCCCGACCAGGGTGTTGGCCCAGCCCTCGCTCAGTTCCCGGTCCGATACCAGGTAGAGCGGCAGCATGGTGAAGACTCCCAGGGTGATGGCCACGCCCAGGACGAACAGCATCAGGACGGCCCACAGCATGGGATCCTTGAGGAACCGTTTGATCACGGCCAGCGCGGGAGGCTCGCCGGCGAACTTGCCGCCGCGGCCGAAAACGGCGTAGAGCCCGCTGGCCAGGAAGTTGACGAGGCCGAAGTAGAACAGGATGGCCCGCCAGGAGAGGCTTCGGAGAAGCAGTTCCCCGAGCAACGGCACCACGACGAAGCTCGTGTTGGGCGCCAGTTCGTGGATGGAGATGGCCTTGCCCCAGTGCGGCCGGGTGACCAAGGAGGTGATGGTGGCGATGGCCGACGGCAGGTAGAGCCCGGCGCCGAGGCCCATGGTGAAGAGCCCGAGTTGCATGCCGGCCAGGGTGGAGGCCTGGGCCACCCCGAGGGTCGCCAGGCCCAGCAGCGCGAAGGACAGCACGATGGTCCGGTGATGCGTCAACCGCGCCGACACGTACCCGGCCCCGGACATGGCGGTCAGGTATCCGGCGGAGACGAACAGGAAGAACATGCCGGCCTGGGCGTGGGAGATGTCCAGGTCCGCCTCCACGGTCGGCAGCAGGGGCGCCAGGATGACGCGGCCGGTGAAGTTCAACAGGAAGATCACCGCCATCAGCAGCACGGCAGGAGCCTGCTTCCGGAAGGCGTCGTCGGAGGGGGGATGCGGGAGGCCTATTGCTTGCCTCCGTCCTTGAGCATGGACTCGTAGCTCAGGCCCATCACCTCGCTGACGGCGCGGCCCTTGCGGATCTCCGCGGCCATCAGGCTCTCCCGGTGGGCGATCTTCGCGGCCTCCGCCAGCACTTCCGCTTCCTTCGAGCGCGGGATGAATACGATGCCGCTGCCGTCGGCGATGACCAGGTTTCCGGGATGCACCTGCACGCCGGAGAACTGGATCTCCTCGTTGCAGGACTGCTCCAGGATGCGCCCCCGGGCGGTCATGGGCGCGGCGCTCCTGGCGTAGACCGGAAAACCGAGCTCGCGGCTCTCGTCCACGTCCCGGCAGGCGCCGTCCACGATGACGCCTGCCACGCCTCTCTGCTTCGCTGCCAGGGACAGCAGCCCGCCCCATGCAGAGATCGGCCGTCCGGCATTGTCGATGACGATGATGTCGCCGGTCCCGGCGGCTTCGATGGCGCCGGTCCCCAGGTGCTGTTTCGACTGGTCCAGCCCGGCGGGTTTCAGCTTCATGGTGACGGCGCGTCCGCAGATCCGCGGGCATGGCCAGACCGGGCCCACGCCGGTGGTGGCGCCGCGCAGGCCGAGCCGGTCCAGGGCGTCGGACACGGCGCAGGTGTCGAGACGGGAGAGGCGTTCGACGATGTTTCTTTCACCGGACATGGGTCTTTCGTGCGAGCCGGGTGTGGCTAGGTCCAGTAGGCGAAGCCCATGCCGCAGCCCGTGCCGGCCGGAGACCGGTATCCCGGGACGTAGTCCACCAGCGTCATCTCCATGGACTCCGCCGCGCCGCCCAGGGCCACCCAGTTGAGGATCTCGGAGGTGCCGCTCCTGAGCTTCTCCCGCGGAAGCGAGCGGAGTCCGTCCGCGTCCTTTTCCGCCAGCGCTTTCAGCGTGGTCCGGTCGATGTCCTCGTCCACCACGAAGTGGCTCAGGCCGCCGGAGGCCATGACGGCCACCCGGGCGTCGGAGTCCCAGGATTCGATGGCCTCCCGGATGCATTGTCCCAGAGCGTAGCAGCGCCCGGGCGTGGGCTGGTTCGGCGGGTAGTACGTGTTGACCATCACCGGCACCATGGGCAGCCTCCCGCCGGGCAGGAGCCGCCGGTAGAGGAAGCTGAACGCGTGGCCGATGCCTTCGCGCAAGCGGTTGGTGCGCGCGATATCGAACTCGTGGTCGGAGAGCCAGGCGATGAGATGCTCGGCCAGCTCCGTGTGATTGGCGTATGCCGGCGCAGTCTCGGCCCAACCCCGCTGCTCGGCCTTCTTCCACTCCGGCATGGCTCCCGTGCGCGGAGGGACCGGCAGTTCCGCCCCGTGGTAGACCGCGAAGGTCGGCATGTTGTCGTCCAGGAACTGCTCGTGCTGGTCGTCACCCAGGGTTACGACCACTTCCGGCTGGGCCTCGGACAGTTTTTTGCCGAGGACCCTGAGCGCGCTCTGACACGCCTCGTAGCGCTCCCGGAATCTCTCGGCCGTGGTCTCCCGGCCGATGTCCGCCCTCGCCGCGGCCACCAGTCCCGGATAGTCCAGGCGCGGGTCGGTCTCGTCCTTGACCTGCAGCAGGCGCCAGTCGGCGATGCTCAACTGTGGGGTGTGGGAAGTCGCCAGCGCCAGAACGATCTCTGCCATGGTGGGTATTCAGGCGTGGCCGGGTCCGTATCCCGTGAAAGCCACTCCCGTCTACGAGAGCGCTTATTGGAAAAGACGGGGGGTGTCAAGCTGACGGACTAGCGCTCGATCTCGCGCACGGCCCGCCCGCCCAGGTGTTCCGCGAGGAAGGTTTCCAGACGCTTCGCGAACTTGACGCGGTTTTTTGCCTTGCGGATGCCGTGGCCTTCGTCCGGGAACACCAGGTATTCCACGGGGATGTCCTTCTCGCGGAGCTTCTCCACGAACAGGTCGGAGTTCCGCTTCGAGACCCGGACGTCCAGGGCCCCGTGAACCATCAGCAGCGGTCGCTCGATACGGTGGGCGTGGGTAATGGGTGAGCGTTCCGCCAGTTCCTTCGAGTCGTCGGGATCGTTCGGATCGCCCACGAAATGGAGCCATACGTTCCGCTGTCTTCGTGCGTAGGTCGGAATGGTGCTCACATGAAGGGCCAGATCGGAGGGCGCCATGACGCCGATCCCGGCAGCGAATTTCCGGGGTGTCCCCGTAAGCCCCGAGAGGGCCGCATAACCCCCGTAGCTGTAGCCGAAGATCGCAACCTTCTCGGGATCGGCGTAGCCCTCGGCAACCGCCCAGTCCACGGCGTCCAGCAGGTCGTACTGCATCTTGCGGCCGAACTCCCTGCGGCCTTTTTCCTTGAACGCCTTGCCGAAACCGGCGGATCCCCTGAAGTTCACTTCGAGCACGGCGTAGCCGCGGTTGGCAAGGAACTGTGTGTCCCGGTCGAACTTCCAGAAGTCCCGCGCCCAGGGGCCGCCGTGAACCTTGAGCACCATGGGCAGGCGCTTGCCGTCGGTCCCCTGGGGTATGGTCAGATACCCGGTGATGGGGAGCCCGTCTCGCGCCTCGAAGCGAAAGGGGCGGGTGCGTGAAAGGATCTCTTCGTGTTCGTTCAGCGGATGCGCCAGCAGAAGCTCCTTTTCCCCCGAACGTCGGTCGGCCAAATAGACCGACCCGGCCATACGGTCGGTCAACGCCGCGACCGTTAGGCGCGTACGGTCGAGGCTCATACTGGACAGGTCGTAGGAAACGGGATCGGCTCCAAGAAGATTCTCCAGATCCGCCTGCAACTCCCGGTCGAAGAAGTGATAGCGTGGGAACCCGTCGTGATACTGGAGTCCGAGCGGCTCGTATTCGTAAGCGTCTACCCAGAAACGGGTGATGTCCGTGTCGGGGCGTCCGAAGAGGAGAGTCTGTTCGTGGGTGTCGAGGTCCAGCGCCACGGCACCGATGCTGATTTGTCCTCCATCGGTCCGCAGGTAGACCGTAGGACTGCCGTCAGGGACAAGCTGAGACAGGTGGATTTCGTCCAAGAGTTCGCCCGTCAAGACTACGTTGCCACCGGAGGAAGCCGTGAGCAGCCACCCGCTGTCCGGGTCATTCCAGACCCGGGCCACGGGCTCGCCGGTGCGGCTGAATATCCAGCGAGCAGCGCTTCCGTCAAGATCTCCCGCGAACTTGTTGGCGCCGGTCGCCAGGTCGATTTCGTACAGGTCGTAATCGACCCCGGTATTTAGATTCATGTGGACCAATATCGTGCCGGGTTTGTCCGGCAAGTTGAGATACCACAAGACGTTGACCCCCTCGTAGGGAGTCAGGTTGCGCGGGTTTTCTCTGTAGTCGTCGACGTCGGCCAGGAACAGGTGCTGGTTCCTTCGGGTCCCGACGCGCCCGGCGAACAGCAGGTGCCTGCTGTCCAGCGCCCAGTTGAACCCCGTGACGGGCAACGGATGGTCTATCGTCACGATGTAGTCGTTGGCCAGCACGCGGACGCGAAGCGTGAGCTTACCCTTGACAGGCTGGATCCAGGCGACCTTCTCCCCGTCGGGCGAAACCTTGTGCAGCCAGCGATCGTAGTTCCTGGTGTAGAACGTCCTGGCGGAGATCAACCGGGGCAAGTTCGCGTCCCGGATGGGTCGCCGGATCTTCCGTTTCCCCGCACCCGGCCAAGGACAGGGTCGCCAGCAACAACAGGACGACGCGTCTCATGGCCGTTGTTTTCCCTTGCCCTTGCCATGTTTCTCGGTCCATTCACGGGCCCTGCGCCGTGCCGCTTCCACCTGTTCCGGCGTAAGGGCCGCCCCGAGCTTGTCGCGCGTCGTGCGCCATCTCTTCGACCCGCCCGAGGCAGCGAAGTCGAGCCACATGTAGGCGTGTACCAGATCCTTTGGGACTCCGCGGCCGGTGGCGTACATGGTGGCGAGTTGCGCTTGCCCCAAGGCGTTCCCTCCACGGGCGGCAAGCCGGTACCAGCGAATCGCCTCTGCGTAATCCTTGGGCACTCCTCGGCCTTTCTCGTACATGGAGCCCACTAGGGCCTGAGCGGTGTGGTGTCCCTGGTCGGCAGCCAGGCGGAACCAGCGCATCGCTTCGGCATAGTTCTTGGTCACCCCCTTGCCCGAATGATACATGGCGCCCAGATTCCTCTGGGCCTGGGCGTTTCCTCCTCGGGCAGCCAGGCGGAACCAGCGCAAGGCTTCGGTGTAGTTCTGGGTCAGCCCCAGGCCCTTGTAGTACAAGATGCCGAGATTCATCTGGGAAACGACGTCTCCCTGCTCCGCGGCAAGGCGGAACCAACGCGCGGCCTCGCTATGGTTCCGGGGCACCCCCCTGCCGGTACGGTACAGGATGGCGAGATTCCTCTGGGCCGAAGCGTTCCTTTGACGGGCTGCCGGGCGGAACCAGCGGTAGGCCTCGGCGTAGTCCCGGGCCACCCCCTTGCCACGGTAGTACATGTTTCCGAGAACATTCTGAGCCTTGGCGTTTCCCTGGTCGGCGGCGAGAAGGAACCAGCGCGCGGCTTCGGCATAGTTCCGGGGTGTCCCTTGGCCCTTGTAGTACATGAAGCCGAGTTCTTCCTGAGCGGTGGCGTGACCCTGATTGGCGGCGAGACGCAACCACTTCGCAGCCTCAACATAGTCCCAATCGACCACGCGGCCACGGGCATGCATGAGGCCGAGGTTGTATTGCGCCTCCGGGTCTCCCTGTCGGGCGGCCGTGCGGCAGGCTTCCACACGCGCCGGCCACCCACGATGCTCGTCGAGGCAGGCTGCCAGAACGTCGGCGGCTGCCAGCGGCTGAACCTTTGCCTTCCCCGCGTCCGCATCCGGTGCGGTGCACATCCAGCCCAGCGTTAGAACCAGCAAAGCGCTCGTGGGAAAACGGTAACTCATGGCGGATTCCGTGCGTAAACGGGTACGGCCATTACAGTATCGGCTTTAGCCGGATGGTTGTCCAGCCCGGTGTGCACACCTCGCCGTGGGGCCGAACTTGACAGGCGTGGACTCCAACCCTATAATCCCGCGATTCGGTAACGGCCCGGAGACCTACGGACTTGGGCTGAAACAACCAACTCTCTCAGGAGGTACCGATGAGACTATTCATGGCCATGACGGCCTTGCTTCTGGCTGCCATGATATCCGGCCCGCTTCATGGCGCGGATGATTTCTACAAGGGCAAGAAGATCCGCCTGATCGTCTCGTCGTCGCCCGGCGGCGGCAATGACACCTACTCCCGGCTCATTGCGCGGCACATTCCCCGGCACATTCCGGGCAATCCCTCCGTCATCGTCCAGAACATGCCCGGCGCCGGCGGCATCATGGCCGCGGACTACCTTTACCGGAAGGCCAAGCGGGACGGCACGGTGTTGGAGCAGATCAACTGGGGCGTGTGGTTCCACCAAGTGGTCGGGTCCAAGCGGGCGCGATTCGACTTCAACAAGATCAACGCCGTCGGCGTCGCCGCCATCGAGAGCGCCATCCTCTTCACCCGCAAGGCCGAGTTTCCCGATTGGAAGTCCGTGCTGGCTTCCAAGAAGCTGATCACCAGTGGGAACAGCGGACGTCAGTCCCTGGGCTATACCATGGGCAAGGTGATGGAGGTGATCGAAGGCAGGAAGATCTTCGACTATGTCTTCGGTTACCCGGGAGCGCGGCAGTACAGTCTCGCGTTTCGCCAGGGCGAGGTCCAGTCGTCCGGAAACACCCCGGGCTCGTTCGCCGACCAGCTCGGCGACATGTGGGACGAAGGCAAGGTCGCCATGCTGGCGCAGGCACCGACGCCTGATGGCGGCAGGACCAAGGAGTTCCCGGATACGCCCACGTTGCTGGAATACGCCAAGACCGATGCGCACCGTGAGGTGATAAAGGTCGCCTTCGATCTCACCCACTACGGCCGTCCGTATGCGCTTCCCCCCGGTGTGCCCAAGGATCGTGTCCAGATCATGCGCGATGCCTTTGACGCGACCATGAAGGACCCGAAGTTCCTGGCCGAGGCCAAGAGGATCAAGCGGGTTATCATTCCGTCCACCGGCGCAAAACTCCAGCAGCTCTGGAAGAACGTCCTCAACGCGTCCCCAGAGAACTTGGCCATCTTCAAGGAGATATTCGGCGAATCGTAGTGCCGGACCGGGCCGCGGCAAGCAAAGGCGTCGGGAACGGCAGTTCCCGGCGCCTTTCTCGTTAAGGCTCGGACAGGTCTTGTTGACAGGGTCACGGGCGGCTCCCTATAATGCCCGGCTCATATCGGGAAGCCCGAACCAGTGCATTCGAGTTCCGAACGGGGCATCGGGTGAACGGTCTGGGTGGGGCCCCGTAGGGTAGGGGGCTCGAACATCGGCAGAAAACCTGGAGGTAACAATGAAGGCAGTATTGGGTCTGGCGACGCTTGTGCTGTTCCTGTTCGGAGCAGGCTCGGCAGGGGCGGCCGACTTCTACGACGGCAAGAAGATCCGGCTGATCGTTTCGTCATCGCCCGGCGGCGGCAACGACACGTACTCGCGGCTGCTGGCGCGCCATATCGGGACGCATATTCCCGGAAACCCGACGATCATCGTTCAGAACATGCCGGGAGCCGGCGGCGTCCGGGCGGCCAGCTACATCTACAACAAGGCGAGGCGTGACGGCACCGTCATGGAGCAGATCAACTGGGGCGTGTGGAACTGGCAGGTGGTGGGTGACAAGGCTCGTGGCAGCCAGTTCGATTTCAACAAGATGCAGGCCATCGGCGTGATCGTCATCGAGAACGGCCTGCTCTACAGCCGCAAGGACCGGTTCAAGACGCTGGATGAAATCAAGAAGTCGGGCAAGCTGGCCCGGGTCGGCATCAGCGGCAACCAGTCCAGCGGGTTCGTGCTCGGGAACATCGTCGAGAAGCTGCGCGGCGAAAAGCTGTTCGAGTACGTCTTCGGCTATCCCGGCGCGCGCCAGTACAGCCTCGCGTTCCGCCAGGGTGAGGTGGACGTCTCCGGCAACGTGACCTCGTCGTTCCTGGATCAGCTCGGGGACATGTGGAAGGCGGGGGACATCATCATGCTCGCCCAGACCGGCACGGTGGAGGGCAAGAAGAGTCCGGAGTTCCCCGACGCGCCGTTGCTCGAGGACATGGCCAAGACCGAGAAGCAGAAGAATCTGGTGCGGGCCACCTTCCTGCTCTCGCGCTACGGACGTCCGTACGCCATGCCCCCCGGAGTGCCGGCGGACCGCGTGGCGCTCGTGCGCAAGGCCTTCGACGACACCATGAAGGACCCGAAGTTCCTGGCGGAGGCCAAGAAGCTGAAGCGGCCCGTGAGGCCGACGAGCGGTCCGGCTCTTCAGAAGATGTGGAAGGATTCGCTGGGCGCTTCACCGGAAGACAAGGCCATCGTCAAGCAGATCTTCAACCCCCCCGGCAAGAAGTAGCACCTGCCCGGACTGCGGGGGTGCCGTAGCGGAGGGCGCCGGGGACATCCTATCCCCGGCGCCCTTTGTCTTTGGAGCCTTGGCTTCGCTGCAGCAATGGTACCTTTCGCCGCGGTACTCCGCGACGCGCGGCCCGGGGCGGACCGTTTTCATCTTGCCTTTTCCTGGTGCCTGATGCATGTAGTTGACCTTACACTTGGAGTTTCCGTCATTTTCGTCAACAGCCTGGGAGGTAACCAATGAAGACTGTATTGAGTCTCGTGATGCTCGTGCTGTTCCTGTTCGGAGCCGGTTCGGCCGGGGCGGCGGACTTCTACCAGGGCAAGAAAATCCGCCTGATCGTCTCGTCATCGCCCGGCGGCGGCAACGATACGTACTCGCGGCTGCTGGCCCGCCATATCGGCAGAAACATTCCCGGGAACCCGACGGTCATCGTCCAGAACATGCCGGGCGCGGGAGGCGTCCGGGCGGCGAGCTATCTCTACAACAAGGCGCGGCGCGACGGCACCGTCATGGAGCAGATCAACTGGGGGGTGTGGAACTGGCAGGTGGTGGGTGACAAGAAACGTGGCGGCCAGTTCGACTTCAACAAGATGAACGCCATCGGCGTCATCGTCATCGAGAACGGCCTGTTCTACAGCCGGAAGGACCGGTTCAAATCGTTGGACGACATCGAGAAGTCGGGCAAGCTGGCCCGGGTCGGCATCAGCGGCAATCAGTCGGGCGGGTTCGTGATGGGGAACATCCTCGAGAAGCTGCGCGGCAAGAAGCTGTTCGAGTACGTGTTCGGCTATCCCGGCGCGCGCCAGTACAGCCTGGCGCTGCGGCAGGGCGAGGTGGACACCTCCGGCAACGTCACCTCGTCGTTCCTGGACCAGCTCGGCGACATGTGGAAGGCCGGGGAGCTCGTCATGCTCGCCCAGACCGGCACGGTGGAAGGGAAGAAGGCTCCCGAGTTCCCCGACGCTCCCTTGCTCGAGGAATTGGCGAAGACCGAGAAGCAGAAGAATCTCGTGCGGGCCACCTTCCTGCTCTCGCGCTACGGGCGTCCCTACACCATGCCGCCGGGAGTGCCGGCGGACCGGGTAGCGCTCGTGCGCAAGGCCTTCGACGCGACCATGAAGGACCCGAAATTCCTGGCCGAGGCCAAGAAGCTCAAGCGGCCCGTCAACCCCACGAACGGCGCGGATCTCCAGAGGATGTGGAAGGATTCGATAGCCGCCTCGCCGGAGGACAAGGCCATCGTGGCGCAGATCTTCAACCCCAAGGGCGGTAAGTAGTCGCGCCGACTCCGGACCGTACGTTGTTGTAGGAAGGGCGCCGGGGATATCCCTGGCGCCCTTCTTTGTTTCCGGACGGAGAGGTTCGTGGAGCCGCGGTCACCCCAGCCAAGGCATCAGGCTCTTGAGGAAATTCTCGGGACCGGAAATGACGGGCTCGAGCCAGTGGATGTGCAGGATCTGGTCGAACACGCCGACGAAGAACACGAGCATGATGGCGGTGAGCCACAGGGTCAGGTTCCAGCCTTCCTTGGCCTGGTACTTGAGATACAGCAGGGTGAACACCGGCACCGTGATGAAGAAGCCCAGCAGTAGGATGCCGAAGAACATGCCGAGGAGCCACCCGGCAAAGGCCAGGCCCCGGGCCGCCACCTCGGCGGCGGACATGGTCCAGTCCACCTGCAGGTCGCCGGTTTCCCGCTCCTGGCTGGCGGTTGTCTTGAGGGTGCGGTAGGCGTCCATGACGAGTTGGATCAGCGCCATCACCAGGACCGGCACGCCGACGGAGCGGGGAAACAGGCCGGTCCCCAGAGGCCAGTCCTTGGAGGTGACGACCATGGCGGCGGCCACCACGGCCACGAACAGCGTGAACACGAGAGACGGTGTGATGCGCATGGCTACTCTCCCTCTCCCGTGTCTCCGGTGAGCTGCCGGACCTTCCGTTCCTGCTTGACGCTGTAGTAGATGGTCGCAATGGTGACCGCCAGGACCACCAGCACCAGCGGCCGGACGAGGAAGGAGGCGCCGTAGGCGCGGACCGAGATGAACAGGTACCGCTCGATGAGCCCGCCCAGCAGGAACCCCAGCAGCAGCGGCGGCCGGGGCCAGCCGCACCGCTTCATGATCCAACCCAGCAGCCCGAAGAGCAGCACCGTCACGAGGTCGAAGATGCTTGCCGTGGCCTGGTAGGCGGCCAGGAACACCACCACCGTCACCAGCGGCGCCAGGATGTTGATCCGCACGGACGAGATCTTGGCGAGCTGGTTGGTGAAGCACAGTGCGATGACCGTGGCCATGATGTTGGCGATGGCCGTGCTCCAGACGATGGAGTAGGTGAGGTCCAGGTGCTCGTTCAGCATGGAGGGGCCGGGTTGCAGCCCGTGGATCATGAAGGCGCCGATCAGGAGCGCCATGGAGGCGCTGCCGGGGATGCCGAAGGCCAGCGTGGGCACCAGCGCGCCGCCCTGCTTGGCGTTGTTGGCGCTCTCCGGGGCGATGACGCCCCGGACGTCGCCGGTGCCGAAGGTGAAGGCCGCGTCCTTGCAGGTGGACTTGGCATGTCCGTAGGCCAGCCAGTCCACCACCGCCGAGCCCAGCCCCGGAATGATCCCCACCCAGGTTCCCAGGAAGGCGCAACGGAGCATCAGCCACCAGTTGGCGAACACGTCCCGGATGCCGTGTCCCACTCCCTTCATGGCCTGTTTGGGCACGCTGCTGATCTGCTTGCCCTCGATCACCATGTCGGCGAGCTCGGGCAGCGCAAAGATCCCCAGGCTCACCACAATGATGTTCAGGCCGTCGAACAGGTAGAGTGAATCGAAGGTCCACCGCAGCAGCCCTTCCTGCTTGTCGATGCCGATCATCGACAAGAGCAGCCCCATGCCGCCGGCGACGATGCCCTTGAGGGGCACCCGGCCGCTCAGGATGGCTACCATGGAGATGCCCATGATCCCCAGCGAGAAGAGCTCGGGGGCGGCGAACAGCAGCACCAGCGGCTTCAGGATGGGGATCAGCATCCCCAGGATGACGGCGCCGATGACCCCGCCCAGCAGGGAGGAGAAGTAGGCGGCGCCGAAGGCGCGGCCGGCCTCGCCCTTCCGGGCCATGGGATGGCCGTCCAGGATGGTGGCCTGGGAGCCGACGGTTCCGGGCACGGCGAACAGCACCGAGGGGATGGTGTCGGTGGTCACCGGCACCGAGGAAAGGGCCACCAGCATGGCGATGGCCGCGGTGGGGTCCATGTCGAACGTGAACGGCAGCAAAAGGGCGAGACCGACGACGCCTCCCAGCCCGGGAATGGCTCCCAGCGCCATTCCCACCACGACGCCGAACATCATGAAGAGAAACCGTTCCACGCTCAGCAGCGCGGTCAGCCCGTCCGCCATTGCTTCAAACACATTATGCTCCTGGTTCGTGAGTCTTCGTGGATTTCGGGTGCGCCATCGGAGGGAATCGGCCGATACCCCCATGGGCCGATATCAGCCGAGGTTCTTAACGGTTAAGCGTAGAGTCTGTCAAGGCGAACGGGCTGATTTCCCTAAGGAAACGCGCTCGGTCGCCGGTTTCTTCCGGGCTCACTCCTTGAACTCGTACGCCTCCGGCGCCGGCTTGTAGGCGCGCAACAGCCACAGAGGACGGCGCAGGTTGCCCGGTCCGGGAGCCGGCCGGGTGAGCTTGAGCCAGCGCTTGTACACCTCGTGGGACTTGTTGGTGTCCACGAAGATGTCGCCGTAGCGGTCGTCATCCCCGGGCCGTTCCACCCGCACCTTCTGGTGCCAGCAGTGCTGTCCGCTGATGTTGTCGGGCTGCACCGGGAAGGTCAGGTTCTGGTGCACCCCGGCTTCCTGCCACCACACCCGCCCGGAGTCCTTGTCGTCGCTCTCGAAGGGCCGGACGCCGTGGATCTGGCGCATCATCCACTGCCCCGGCTCCACCTGCTCCAGGTTCACCAGCGCGGTGGCGAAGCGGCCGCCGCCGGTCTCCTCCTGGAGCCGCCAGCGCCCGAGGTGGTGCGAGCATGCCACCACGCCGGGCCGGATCCCCTCGGTGACCCACACCCGGTCCACGAAGTAGCCGATCTCGGTGTGGACCTTGACGAGATCGCCGGTGTCCACCTCCAGCCGCCGGGCGTCCCGGGGATGCAGCCACACCGGATTCTTGTGGGAGATCTCGTAGAGCCACTTGGCGTTGCCCGAGCGGCTGTGGATCAGGGTCGGCAGCCGGAAGGTGGGGAGCAGCAGCATCTCGCCCTTGGCGGCGTCGATGTTGGAGGGGTGCACGTGGCTCTTGATGTATCCCGGAAACCGGTGCTCGGGGTATTTCCAGTCCTTCAGGGTCTCGGAATAGAACTCGAGCTTGCGCGAAGGCGTGGGAAAGCCGGCGTGGCCTTTGCCGTCCACCTCCACCCCGATCACCGCGCCGCCCTTGGAGACCACCTTGGTGACCGGGTCCACCGTGGCTTCGGCCATGTCCGCTTCCTTGATCTCGGTGGCATGGCTGCTGTAGATGTTCTCCGCCACCAGGAAGGCGCCGTACCTGCGCATGTATTCCAGCGGCGAGATGTCTTCCTTGGCCGCCGCCTCCGGCAGTCCCGGCACGCTGTTCTCGAACATCCACTGGTAGTACTCGTGCACGGTGAGCTTCTCCCCCGGCCGGTACGGCGACTCGAAGTACTTGCGGATGCCAAGGGAGCCGTCGGGGTCGATGCGCCAGGAAAGCTCGATCCAGAACTCGTCCTCTTCCCACACTTCTCCCAGCCCGGCTTCGGCATGCGCCTCCCAGGTGGTTTCGAAGCTCTTGCCCTGCCGTTCCAGGGCCACCCGCTGCACCGGCTGGCGAAAGCCGATCCAGCGGGCCGAATGGGTCTCCTGGCTCATGAGGTCGTGGCGCTCCGACGCCAGCCCCATGGGCAGCACGTAGTCCGCGAACCAGGCGGTCTCGCTCCAGGTCGGCGTCAGGCAGGCGTGGCGCTCCACCTTGGCCTCGTCGCTGAGCATCTCGATCCAGCTCATGCCGTCGGGGTTGGTCCAGACCGGGTTGTAGACCCGGGTGAAATACATCGCCAGCTTGCCACGGCCCTCCTTCACCAGGTGCGGCAGCAGGAAGCTCATCTCGAAGAAGGCCAGCGGGTACTCCGGCGGGTACATCAGCGTGTTCCACACCTTGGCCGGGGGCGGCATCATGGGCGGGGCAGGGATGAACTTGTTCCAGGCGTTGGGGGCGGTGCCGCCGGGAGTGCCGACCGCGCCCATGAGCACCACCAGGAACTCCAGCGCCCGCGCCACTTCCCAGCCGCCCAGGTTGCCGGCGGCGGCGTTGCGCCACACGTGGGTGGACAGGGCCGAGCCCGCCCGTGCCACTTCGTGAGCCACCTCCACGATCATGGCCGCGTCCACCCCGGACTCCTCCGCGGCGAACTCCGGCGTGTACTGCCCGTAAAGGGTTTTCAGTTCCACCTCGAACTGCTCGAAGGTCTGCGGCGCGTCCGGATGCTCCTGGCGCAGGAACCGCTCCCAGTTGACCCACTTCCTGACGAACTCGCGGTCGTACAGGTCCTCCTGGAGCAGCACGTTGCAGATGGCCAGCAGCACGGCCGCTTCGGTGCCGGGCCAGGTGGGCATCCAGTAGTCGGCCTTCGAGGCGGTGTTCGACAGCCGGGTGTCGATGACGCAGACCTTGGCGCCTCGCTCCTTGGCCTCGATGATGCGCTGGGCGTGGGGATTGAAGTAGTGCCCGGTCTCCAGGTGCGAGCTCAAGAGCAGCATGAAGCGCGAGTTGGCATGATCGGGCGACGGGCGGTCGATGCCGCACCAGAAGGCGTAGCCCGTCCGGGCGCCGGCGGAGCACACGTTGGTATGGCTGTTGTGGGCGTCGATGCCCCAGGCGTGCATGATGCGCTGGTGGTAGAGGAGCTCATGTCCGGGGCGGCCCACGTGGTACATGATCTCGTTGCGGCGGTCTTCCTCGATGGCCTTGCGGATCCGGGCGGCCATGTCGTCCAGCACCTCGTCCCAGCTCACCCGTTCCCATTGACCGCCGCCGCGTTTTCCCACCCGTTTCATGGGGTAGAGGATGCGCTCGGGGTCATTCACCTGGTTGATGGTGGCGGGTCCCTTGGCGCAGTTCCGCCCGCGGCTGCCGGGGTGCTCCGGGTTGCCCTCGAACTTGCGTATCTTCCCCGTTTCCTTGTCCACGTAGGCCAGCAGGCCGCAGCCGGCCTCGCAGTTGAAGCAGATGGTGGGGATGAGGTCGTAGTGACGCTCCACCTTCTTCGGCCAGGCGGCGGCGTCGTACTCGGTCCAGTCCGACCAGCGCTCGCGGGGCGGAAAGCTCCGGAGTCCTCCCTGCGGCGGCTCGAGGTTGGCGGCGTCGGGGCTCAGCGGTTGCGGTTCGTTTTTCATCGGGGAGAGTCCCTTCTTGCTGCATCCGGGCGTGGCTGTCGTCCGGGCATCCTTGAATCCGCCCGTGCCCGTCATGGCGCTGAATGACTAGCTGAGCGGCACGGCTTGTCCGGCCTCGACCCACAAGGTCTCGAACACCCAGAGCCCGGCCAGCGCCAGCAATGCGGACAACGGGTGCAGGAACCAGGCGGCGTCCGCCTGCGCTCCGGCCCAGATCAGGAAGATCACCGGCAGAACGATGCCCACGGCCATGAACAGCCCCCAGAACTTCTCGCGGAGCGGGCCGCAGGTGAGCAGCTCGGTGGCGCGCCGCACGTCCTCGCTGATGGGCGTCAGCGACACCTCCCCGAGCACCAGGCCGCCGGTGACGATCAGCGAGACCATCAGCAGGGTGCCGATGGTCGCCATGACCGGCCCGTCGAGGCCGGCTACCAGGCCCACCAGGATCAGCGTCGCCGCTCCGGCGCTGACCGCCTGGGCCAGGAGGTGCCAGAAGAAGAGCGGACTCTGCCAAAGGTCCCGCCCCTTGGCCTGGGCGAAGAGGAACGCGGTGTAGCCCGCGGAGCCGATGCCGAAGACGACGCAGGCCGCCACCACCCATCCCGGCATGGCGCCGGCTCCGATACCGTAGGCCAGCCACAAGACGCTGGTCACGGAATAGGCCATGAGGATGTAGCCTCCCAGCACGAGCCAGGAGCGCGGGTTGGGTTTGGTCAACAGGTAGTAGAAGCGGTCGGGCCGCTTGAGGTCGAAGACCAGCAGGCCGGTGGTGAGCACGGTGAAGACCAGCGCGATGAGCGGGCTCACGACGTTCAGCACCGGCCCGTCCTGGATGCGCCCCAGCGCCATCAGCAACGCCGCCACCAGGAGGACCCCGGCGCCAATGGACTTGGTCCACAGGTAGGCGGCGATCTTCGGTCCCCAGGGCCGCGGGTGCGGCACGTCGTAGACCTCGCGGGCGCCGCCCGGAACCGGGTTGCCGTGTCTGGAGGTAGAAAGGGCGTAGAGGTCTTCGCCGGGGTACTTGTCGGACCAGAAGTGGGTGTCGCCGGTCTCCGTCATGGTGGGCTGCAGCGTGTCTTCCTCCACGCCCACGTAGAAGAGCTTCGGATGGGTGCCCTTGTGGGGCTTCCTGAGGGAGACCTTGCGGGTGGCCACGGTGCGGGCGATGGGGCTTTCCGGGTCGTCGAGGTCGCCGGACATGATCGCCTGGGTGGGACAGACCACCTCGCAGGCGGGCTGCAACCCGAGCTCCACCCGGTGCGCGCAGAAGTTGCACTTGGCCGCGGTGTTGTGGTCGGGGTCGATGTACAGGGCGTCGTAGGGGCACGCCTGCATGCACGACTTGCAGCCGATGCAACGGTCGTTGTCGAAGTCGACGATGCCGTTGGGGCTCCGGTAGAGCGCCACCGTGGGGCAGATCTCGATGCACGGGGCGTCATCGCAATGGTTGCACCGGAGCACCGCGAAGTGACGGCTGGTGGCCGGGAACGCGCCTTTCTCGATGTACTTGACCCAGGTGCGGTTCACCCCCACGGGCACCTCGTGCTCGTCCTTGCAAGCCACGGTGCAGGCGTGGCAGCCGATGCAGCGATTCTGGTCGATGACAAATCCGTAGCGCATGAGTGCCTCCAAGCGGCTATATATCCGCCTGGACTCCGGGCAGTCAAACTGTGAACCGGGAGCGTCGGCACGGCTCCGTGGCTTGCTTCACGGGGGGCAACCCGTTAGAACCTTCTGCCATGCCGAAGCTCCGGAGCCTTCGAGACGCCGTTGCGGAGGAGGTCGAGGACGGCATGTCCGTCTTCATGGGGGCCGCCCTCGAGTCCCTCATTCCCTTTGCCGCCGGCTACGAGATCATCCGTCAGCGCAAGCGCGGCCTCACGCTGATGACCACCATTTCGGACATGCAGTTCGACCAGCTCATCGGCGCGGGCTGCGCCGCCAAGGTGTGCGGCGCGTGGGTGGGCAACGTGGCGGCGGGCCTCGGGCACAACTACCGGCGGGCGGTGGAACGGCAGGAGCCGGGGCCTTTGGCGGTGGAGAACCACTCCAACTTCTCCATGGCGCTGGGCCTCAAGGCGGCGGCCATGGGCGTACCCTATCTGCCCACGCGGACGCTCATGGGCAGCGACTTCCGGGAAGAGGACGCGTTTGCCGGCGTGGTCTGTCCGTTCACCGGGGAGAGTCTGCTGGCGGTGCGGGCGGTGCAGCCGGACGTGGCCATACTGCACGTCCAGCGCGCCGACGCTGAAGGCAACGCCCATGTGTGGGGCAACCTGGGGGTCACCCAGGACGCCGCCATGGCGGCGCAGAAGGTGGTGCTGACCTGCGAGGAGATCGTTCCCCACGAGGTGATCCTGAGCGACCCCAACCGGACGCTGGTGCCGGGGTTCCTGGTGGCGGCCGTGTGCTGTGTGCCGCTGGGCTCCCACCCGTCGCCGACCCAGGGGTACAGCCGCCGCGACGATCGCTTCTACTTCGACTATCACGCGCAGTCCCGGGAGCGGGCCGGATTCGACGAATGGCTGGACCAGTGGGTGCTGGGAGTGGATGGGCCTGACGGCTATCTGGAGCGCCTCGGGAGCGAGCGGGTGGCGGACCTCGAGCCGGACGGCAACCACATGGCGGCGCCGGTGAGCTATGGCATGTGACCGCCCGGTCGCCGCCGCCCGGTGGTACTCCGCCGGCCAAGGGGAGGGCGCCCATTGAATCGAGGCGCCGGGAATGCTACCCGGAACGGAACGGCGTCGGCGGAGGAGGCGGTGGAGGCATCGCGACCCTTCCGTTACTGAACCCATGGTTTACACGCGGCGAGAGCTCATGGTCATTGCGGCGGCCCGCGAGATTCGCGACGGCGAGCGCGTCTTCGTGGGAATGCGGCTGCCGTTGTTGGGGTTCGCCGTGGCCAAGGAGTTGCACGCGCCCAACGCCATCGGCATCTTCGAGAGCGGGGTGGTGCGGGACTGGCCGGCGCTGGAGCCGATCTTCACCATGAGCGACCCGCCCAACGTCGCCGGCGCGCTGTTTTGCTGCGGCCTCATCGAGGTCATGAGCCTGCTCCAGAGCGGGCGGGTGGAGATGGGCTTCATCGGCGGCGCCGAGGTGGACCGTCACGGCAACCTGAACACCCACTGGGTCGGCGACGACGGCCGGCGGCTGCGGCTGCCGGGCAGCGGCGGCGCCGCGGACATCGCCACCCTGGCGGGCCGGTGCGTCATCATCATGAACCATGAACGGCGGCGTTTCGTCCCCCGGGTCCGGTACATCACCTCCCCGGGGTATGGCGACGGCGCCGGCTGGCGCGAACAGCGCGGTCTCGCGGGCGGAGGGCCGAGCCGCACCATCAGCAGCCTCGGCATCTTCTCCTTCGATCCGGCGACGCGGGAGATGCAGATCGAGTCGTATCACCCCGGCGTAACGGTGGAAGAGATCCGGGAGGAGACGGATTGGCCCCTGAGCCTGGCCCCGGACGTCACCCAGACCCCGGCGCCGTCCCGGGAAGAGCTCCTGGCCGTGCGAAAGTACGACCCGGACGGGGTATGGACGTCCTGACGCGTCCCGGAAAGCCCCTGGATCCATCTCGATGATTGTCGCTGTCCTCTCCGGTTTCGTCCTGGCCCTGCTGGCGCCGTCATTGTACCGGCTGAGCCCCCGGTGGGCGGGGTGCGTGTTCTCGCTGTTCCCGGCGGCGCTGGCGCTCTATTTCCTGAGCCACATGGAAGGCGTGGTGGCCGGTGAGGCGGTGCGGGTCACCTATCCCTGGGTCCCGGCCATGGGGCTTGAGCTCTCCTTCAACCTGGACGGCCTGGGCCTCCTGTTCGCGCTGGCCATCACGGTGGTGGGGACGCTGATCATCACCTACGCCGGCAGCTACCTCCACGGCCACCCGTCGCTGCCCCGCTTCTATCTCTTCATCCTGATGTTCATGGCGTCCATGCTGGGTGTGGTCCTGTCCGACAACCTCATCGCGCTGTTCGTGTTCTGGGAGCTCACCAGCATCACGTCGTATTTCCTCATCGGCTTCGAGCACGACAAGGATACCGCCCGGGCGGCCGCGCTGCAGGCGCTGCTGGTGACGGGCACGGGCGGCCTGGCGCTCATGGCGGGCGTGCTGCTCATGGGTCAGATCGGCGGCAGCTTCGAGATATCGGCCCTGGCTTCGGACAACGCCGCGCTGCACGGCCACCATCTCTATCCGCTGGTGCTGGCGCTGGTCTTCGCCGGCGCCTTTACGAAGTCGGCCCAGGTGCCGTTCCATTTCTGGCTGCCGTCGGCCATGGAGGCGCCCACGCCGGTGAGCGCGTACCTTCACTCCGCCACCATGGTGAAGGCCGGCGTCTACCTGCTGGCGCGGTTCAGCCCGGTGCTGGGCGGCAGCGACATCTGGCTCTACGTGGTGACCGGCTTCGGCGCCGCCACCATGCTGGTGAGCGCGTACCAGGCGCTCTACCAGACCGACCTGAAGAAGATCCTGGCCTACTCCACGGTGAGCGTGCTGGGCACCCTCACCATGCTCATCGGCCTGGGCAACAAGCTGGCCATCCAGGCGGCCATGGTCTTTCTCATGGCCCACGTCCTATACAAGGCGGCTCTCTTCCTGGTGGCCGGGTCCATCGACCACGAGACCGGCACCCGCGACGTCCGGCAGCTCGGCGGGCTGCGGAAGACCATGCCCATCATCTGCGCCGGCGCCGCCATCGGAGCCCTTTCCATGGCGGGGTTGCCGCCGTTCTTCGGCTTCGTCGGCAAGGAGGCGCTGTACGAGGCGCTGACCCACGACAACATGCTGGTGACCGTGGTGGGGGTCCTCACCAGCATGCTGCTGTTCGCGGTGGCCTGGCTGGCGGGCATCCGGCCGTTCTCCGGGGAGGAGACGCACACGCCGAAGCACCCCCACGACCCGCCCTGGACCATGTGGCTGGGGCCTGTGTTCCTGGGGTGTTTGAGCGTGCTGTTCGGGCTGATGCCGGCGCTTCCCGAGAAGCTGCTGTCGGCCGCCGCCGGGTCCGTGCTGGGCAAGGAAGTGCACATGCACCTGGCACTGTGGCACGGGTTCAATCCGCTGCTGGTGCTGAGCCTGGTGACCTTCGCCCTCGGCGTGCTGGTCTACCTGAACGTTGACAGGTTGCAGAAGGTCACGGAGTTCGCCCTGCCCGCGGTCCGGCGCGGCCCGTCCCACTGGTACGCGCTGTGGCTACGCTTCCTCAACTGGTCGGCGGCGGGCCAGACCCGGGTGCTTCAGAACGGCTACCTGCGACTCTACCTCGGCACCATCATGACGGTCACCGCGGTGCTCGCCTGGTACACCGTCCTCGCCCAGGCGGACGTCGGCGTCATCGAGTTCAACTGGGGCGACATCGGCATCCACGAGTGGGTGCTGGGCGTCGTGACGCTGGTGGCTTCCATCGCCACGGTGCGGGCGCAGACGTTCCTGCGCGCGGTCATGGCGCTCGGGGTGGTGGGCTACAGCGTGGCGCTGTTCTTCGTCCTGTACGGCGCTCCCGACCTGGCCATGACGCAGTTCCTCATCGAGACCCTGTCGCTCATCCTGTTCGTGTTCGTGTTCTACTACATGCCGCCGTTCAAGCGGTTCTCCACCCGCGGCGTGATCCTGCGGCACGTGGCCATCGGCACGGCCGTGGGCGCGCTGTTCACGCTGCTAGTGCTGGTGGCGACCTCCGTGCAGTGGCATCCCACCATCTCCACCTACTTTTCGCAGAACTCGTACCTCATGGGACAGGGCCGGAACATCGTGAACGTGATCCTGGTGGACTTCAGGGGCTTCGACACGCTGGGCGAGATCACGGTGCTGGCGGTGGCCGGCATCGGCGTCTATTCGCTGATCCGGTTGAGGCTCGGCAAGGGAGGGGGCTCGTGAACTCGCTGATTCTCAGGACGGCCAGCCGGTTCCTGCTGATCCTGCTGTTCCAGTTCTCCATCTTCCTGCTGCTCCGGGGACACAACGACCCCGGCGGCGGCTTCGTCGGCGGGCTGGTGCTGGCGGCGGCGCTGACCCTCTACGCCATCGCCTACGATGTGCGCTCCATGCGACGGTTCCTGCCTTGCCGGGCCCAGACCATCATCGCCTGGGGCCTCCTGGCCGCGGCCCTGAGCGGGGTCTGGTCCATGTTCAAGGGCCAGCCGTTCATGACCGGCCAGTGGGCGCACGTCTACATCCTGGGCCTCGACCTTCACCTGGGCACGCCGCTGCTCTTCGACATCGGCGTCTACCTGACGGTGGTGGGGGTCGTGCTCATCGTCATCATGAGCCTGGCCGAGGAAGTGGAGGAGGACGACTGATGGAAGCCCTGCTCGCCATCGTCATCGGCGTACTCTATGCCTCCGGCGTCTACATGCTCATGCGCCGGAGCATCGTGAAGCTCATCATCGGGCTAGCGCTGCTGGCCCACGGCGCGAGCCTGCTGGTGTTCACCGCCGCGGGCCTCACCCGCGCGGTGCCTCCGGTGATCCCCTTCGGAGAGAAGGCCATTACCGGAACGGTGGCGGATCCGTTGCCCCAGGCGTTGATCCTGACGGCCATCGTCATCAGCTTCGGCGTGCAGGCCTTCGCCATGGTGCTGGCGTACCGCGCGTATCAGACCGTGGGCACGGACGACCTCGACGACATGAAGGCAACGGACACGTGAACTCGCTTATCGTCCTGCCCATCCTGCTTCCGTTGCTGGTGGGGGCGAGTTGCGTGGTGGTGTGGCGCTACGTGGCCGCTCAACGGATCCTCACCCTGGCGGGCAGCATCGTCTACCTCGCGGTCGCCGTCGTGTTGCTGGAGCGGGTCGCCTCGGAGGGAATCCAGGCGGTGCAGAAGGGCGCCTGGATCGCCCCCTTCGGCATCACCCTGGTGGCCGACATGTTCAGCGCCGTCATGGTGGCCACCACCGGCGTGGTAACGCTGGTGATCGTCGTCTATTCGCTGGGCACCATGGACCGCGCCCGGGAAGCCTGGGGCTACTATCCGCTGTTCAATATCCTCATCATGGGCGTGTCCGGCGCCTTCCTGACCGGCGACATCTTCAACCTGTTCGTGTGGTTCGAGGTGCTGCTGATCTCCTCCTTCGTGCTGCTGGCGCTGGGAGGCGAGCGGGCGCAACTCGAAGGCGCCATCAAGTACGTCACCCTCAACCTGGTGGCGTCGGCGTTCTTCCTGGCGGCGGTGGGCATCCTCTACGCCATGGCCGGCTCCCTCAACATGGCCGACCTTTCGCAACGCCTCGGGGACGTGGCCCAACCGGGCCTGGTGACCACCCTCGCCATCCTGTTCCTGGTGGCCTTCGGCATCAAGGGGGCCATCTTCCCGTTGTTCTTCTGGCTGCCGGCCTCCTACCACACGCCGCCGGTGGCGGTCTCGGCCATCTTCGGCGGGCTGTTGACCAAGGTGGGCGTGTACGCGCTGATCCGCGTCTTCACGCTGCTGTTCCTTAACAACGTCGACTACACGCACACGATCATTCTGTGGGCCGGCGGCATCACCATGGTGACCGGCGTCCTGGGCGCCGTGGCCCAGTACGAGTTCCGCCGGCTGCTGTCCTTCCACATCGTGAGCCAGATCGGCTACATGGTCATGGGCCTCGGCTTCTTCACCCCCCTGGCCCTGGCCGGCACGGTGTTCTTCATCGTCCACAACATCTTCGTCAAGACCAACCTGTTCCTGGTGAGCGGCGTCTCGCATCGCCTGCACGGTACCTACGACCTCAAGAAGCTGGGCGGGCTCTACCGCGCCCATCCGTGGATCGGGATGCTGTTCCTGCTGTCGGCGTTGTCGCTGGCGGGGGTGCCGCCCCTTTCCGGCTTCTTCGGCAAGCTGGTGCTGATCAAGGCCGGGCTCGGAATCGAGCAGTTCGTGCTGGTGGCGGCGGCGCTGGGGGTGAGCCTGCTGACGCTCTTCTCCATGACCAAGATCTGGGCGGAGGCGTTCTGGAAGCCCCTTCCGGACGGCACCGCGGTCAAAGCGCCGGGCGGCGGCATGGCGCTCCTGCTCGGTCCCATCGTGACCCTTGCCGTCCTGGCCGTGGTCATGGGCGTGGCGGCGGGACCTTTCTTCGCGCTGGCGCAACAGGCCGGCGAGCAGTTGTTGAACCCGGAGTCGTACATCCGGGCGGTGCTTGGAGCGAGGGGGGGATCATGACCGTTCTCCTGTGGAACATCATGCTGGCGGTGAGCTGGGCCGCGTTGATGGGAGAGGTGACGGCTCTCACCCTCGCCGTCGGCTTTGTCTTCGGCTTCCTGATCCTCTACGCGGTGCGGCGGCTCCTGCGGCCCTCCCGGTACTTCGAGAAGCTGTGGCAGGGTCTGCGGCTGGGCACGCTGTTCGCCTGGGAGCTCCTGCTGGCGAACCTGCGCATCGCCTACGAGGTGATGACCCCTTCGCACAACATGAAGCCCGGCGTGGTGGCGATCCCCCTGGACGCGGAGACCGACGCCGAGATCACCCTGCTGGCGAACCTCATCACCCTGACCCCCGGCACCTTGAGCCTCGACGTGTCGGACGACCGGCGGGTGCTCTACATTCACGCCATGTACGTGGACGACGCCGAGGAACTGCGCCGGTCCATCAAGGACGGATTCGAGAAGAGCGTCATGGAGTTGCTGCGATGACGAACCTGGCTTTCATTCTGCTCGCGGTCCTGAGCATCGGCATCGTGCTGGCTTTCATCCGCCTGCTGCGCGGTCCCAACATCCCGGACCGGCTGGTGGCGCTGGACCTGCTGACCACCGTGGGCGTCGGCATCGCGGCTCTCTACTCCATTGCCTACAACGAGCCGGTCTACCTGGACGTTGCCATCGTCCTGGCGTTGGTGGCTTTCCTGGGAACGGTCACGTTCTCCCGCTACATCGAGAAATGGGCACACCATGGTGACTGAAATCATCTGCGGCGCGTTCATGATCATCGGCACCGCCTTCATGTTCCTGGGGTGCCTGGGCATCCTGCGCATGCCGGATCTGCTCACCCGGATGCAGACCGCCACCAAGCCGCCAACCCTCGGCGTGTTCTTCCTGATGGTTTCGGTGGCGTTTTACTTCCCCGACATCGGCGTCACCGTCCGGGTCCTGGCCATCACGCTCTTCGTCTTCCTCACGGCGCCCGTGTCGGCGCACATGATCGGCCGCGCCGGCTATCAGGTGGGGGTGAAATTCTGGAAGGGCACGGTTATGGACGAGCTCAAGGACAAGTACCGCGGCACGTCCATCGACTCGTAAAGGCCACCGTCTCCAACGCCCGCTCCGTCATTCCGGGTGACACGGAATTCGCGCTCCCGGCACCCCGATATTGACCAGGACCCACGCTGCGGTCACCCCGGGTTATCCTCCCGCGTCGGACCATTCGTCACCACAGGCCACCCTGCCGTCACCTCGGCCACCTCCACGTCACCTCGGCCACCTCCACGTCACCTCGGCCACCTCCTCATCATCCCGGCCACCTCCACGTCACCCCGGGCTTGACCCGGGGTCCAGGGGCGGGGACGGGTGGGGCCTCTCGCCTTGTCGCGCCTCGGCCTCTCCCCGCCCGACCCCTCTGGATCCCGGGTCAAGCCCGGGATGACGGCAGGGTGGCCGGGATGACGGTAGGGTGGCCGGGGATGACGAGGAGGTGGCCGGGGACGACAGGGCGGATGGCCCGGGACGACGAGGATGTGGCCGGGATGACGAGGAGGCGCCCGGAGCTTTCCGGTGACGGCCGTGCCGCTACAGCACCCAGATCAGCATCCCGAACACGTAGCAGATGACGCTCGCCACGAGGGTGAACGGCACGCTCCAGCTCAGGAACTCCCGTAGCGGAATCTTCCGCTGCTCTTCACGCTCGCAGATGTTGAGGGCCACGTAGAGCGCGGGCGCGCCGGCCACGGTGAAGTTGCTGCCGAGGGTCCCCGACCACACCAGCATCCACCACAGCGGCCAGGGGTCGATTCCCTGCTGACCGAGGTCCCGGATGGTGTAGAGGAATGTCAGGATGTAGGCGTCATGCTCCACCACGCCGACGATGGGGATAGTGACCCAGTAGAGCAGGGTGGTGCCGAGCGTGACGCTTTCGGCGAAGATCGGATTGAGCAGTTCGGCCAGGTCGTGCAGGATGCCGGTCTTCTCGAGCCCGCCCACCAGCGCGAACAGCGCGATGTAGAAGAACACCGCGCGCCAGTCCAGCTCCTGGAGGATCTCCTCGAAGTCGGGCTTGTTCTTGAGCCGCTCGCCCAGCGTCTCCACCACAGCGATCAACAGCAGCGCGCCGGTCATGGCGATGAAGCCGAGCTTCACGTCGAGGACCTCGCGGAACGCCATGGCTACGATGGTGGCGCTGAAGCCGCCGATGACCAGCCACGCCAGCAGCGGGTCCGCCAGCCTCGGGATCTCCATGTGCGTATCCGCGGGCGCCGAGCCGCCGCCGGCACCGACCCCGGCAGTGCGGAACCCGTAGACGTACATGAAGCCCAGGGTGATGGCGAAGGTGACCATCAGGATGGGAAAGGACGAGGGCCGGCCGTGCTGCCAGATGAAGTCCAGGAACTCCGCTCCCGACACGCTGTGCAGCATCTGGGGCGGCAGGTCTCCCAGCAGCAGCGCCGTCCCCATGAAGTTGGCGCTGAAGCCGATCATCAGCACCACGGGCGTCAACGGGAAGCCGAGCTGCCGCACCACCGGTATGGCCACCGGCGCCAGCATCAGGATCACCACCACGTTGTCCACCACGATGGACAGCATCCCCGCCAGCAGCGACAGGATGATCACGAGCATTCCGTAGTGGCCTCCGGACCACTGCATGGCCTTGGCCGACAGGAGCTCCGGAACTCCCGACTTGCCGAAGTAGCCGGCAATGATCCACACGCTCACGAGGATCGCCATCACGTTCCAGTCCACGAACAGGAACGCGTCCGTCTCCGTCATGATCCCGGCCCACACCATGATCGCCACCCCCAGAAGGGCCGCCACGGCGGGCTCGATGACGTTGGTCAGGACCGCGATGATCGCCAGTGAGAAGATGATGAGAGTCAGCCACGCAATGGGTTCCATAGGCAGTTCGTCTTTCCGGTTGTAGTTTGTTTACGGGGCGGTGTACGGCCCGAAGCCTCATTTCAATAATATCCACGCCTCCATCCGTCAAACTCGCCGCTCAAGGCCCCGCGACCGTGGAGCCGTGAACGTCCCGCGCGGTGGATGGCCGGCGGCACGATCTGGTAGGGTTTCGTATCGGCTCTTCGGGCAGGGAGGTGACATGGGAATCGGCATCGGCATCGGCTTTACCGGCTGGCCATTCGGCGAAGCGGACCCGGAAGGGTTCTGGAGGGCCGTGGACCTGGCGGAAGACCTGGCCATCGACTCGCTGTGGCTGAGCGACCGGGTGGTGTCCGAAGCCCTGAGCCTGGAGCCCGTGGTCGCCCTCTCCTGCGTCGCCGCGCGTACCCGCAAGATGAAATTCGGCACCAGCGTGATGGCCCTCCCGCTCAGAAACCCCACCGTGCTGGCCAAGGAGCTCGCCACCCTGGACTTCCTCTCCGGCGGTCGCCTGCTGCTGGCCGTGGGCCTCGGGCGCGACGACGACACCGAGCTTCAGGCCTGCGGCATCCACCGCTCGGAGCGGGCCGGGCGCACCGAGGAAATGGTCCACCTGCTGCGCGCGTTGTGGTCCGGCAACGGCGTCAGTTTCCAGGGACAGTACTACCAGCTCGAGGATGTCTCCATCGCCCCCCGGCCCGCCCAGGCGGACCCGCCCATCTGGGTAGGAGGACGGAGCGGCCCCGCCTTCCGGCGCACCGCCCGCCTGGCCGACGGCTGGCTGGCCTCGCAGATGATCCCCTCGGAAGTGGAGACCGCCATCGCGCGCATCCGGAAGTACGCCGCCGACTACGGCCGCCGGATCGACGACGACCACTTCGGAGTGCTTTTCAACTTCTGCTTCGCCGGGGATTCCGCGGAAGCCGCCGCCATCGCCCGGCCCTACGCCCTCCGCAACCGCACCGACGTGGACTTCGCCGAAACCTCCGCCCTGGGAACCGCCCAGGACATCACCGACGCCATCCAACGTTTCATCGACGCCGGCGCCTCCAAGTTCGTCGCCCGCCCCGCCTGCCCCCCGGAAGCCGTCCACGACCAGCTCGAGCGCCTCGGCACCGAGATCATCCCGCGGTTTACGTAGCTCCATGATCCCGGACCGCCCAGAACGTCCCCTGGCCAATCACAGTAATCCCGAGCCAACCACGGCGTCGCCCCGAGCCAACTACGGCGTCGCCCCGAGCCAACTACGGCGTCATCCCGGGCTTGACCCGGGATCCAGGGAAGGGGCCTGCGAGCCCCCACCCGCACCGCCTTTCATGCCGCCGACAGAGCCAGCCTGTCCTAACGCCCGTCCACCTTTTCCGCCAGCCAGATCTTGATGAGCGACTGATAGGGCACGTCCCGCTTGTTGGCTGCGGTCTTGATCCGTTCGAGAAGATCTATCGGCAGCCTCAGCGAAATAGACTTGCTGGTGGGTTTCAGATTGGGAAAACGGACCCGTTCGCAACTCCAATGTCTAACCGTGCGAAACGCCCGAAGAGGGCCTGCAGACCTGGAGGTGATGTGACAATGGTTGGCGAGTTGGTACAAGAACGAGAGATACTGCAAGGAGGCCGACCATGGCTTGGTTCGGCCGCCTACCCCACCCCCGCGATCTTGTTGAACCCGTCGTAGGCCGCCACCTTGTAGGCTTCGGCGAAGGTGGGGTAGTTGAAGACGTTGTCGCGGAAGTATTCCATGGTGCCGCCGAGGGCGATGACGGCGTGCCCGATGTGGATGATCTCGGTGGCTTCGTCGCCGATGGCGTGGACGCTGAGGAGCTTCAGGGTGTCGGGGTCGAAGATCAGCTTGAGCATGCCGGCGCGGTCGCCCACCATCTGGGCCTTGGCGACGTCTTCGTAGAGGCACTTGCCCACCTCGTAGGGGACGCGTTCCTCGGTGAGTTCCTGCTCCGTCTTTCCCACCATGGAAATTTCCGGGATGGTGTAGATGCCGTAAGGGAAGAAGGGCGCGGATTCCAGGGACGGCCCGTCGAACATGTGCGTGCTCGCGAGGCGGCCCTGCTCCATGGAGGTGGACGCCAGCGCCGGAAAGCCGATGCAGTCGCCCACCGCGTAGATGTGCGGGTGGCCCGTCTGGAAGTGCCCGTTGACCGCGATGCGGCCGCGCGGGTCGGTGGCGATGCCGATCCGGTCGAGCTGTAGCTGGTCGGCGTTGGACTGCCTGCCCACGGTGTAGAGCAGGGCGTCGCCGGTGACCCGCTTGCCGCTTTCCAGTTCGGCCCGCACCAGCCCGTTCTCCTGCACCCGCACCCCGACCACTTTCTCGCCCAGCCGGAAAATGGCGTCGCGGCGGCGCATGTGGTACCGGAGCGCCTCGATGATCTCCTTGTCGACGAAGTCCAGCATGGTGTCCCGGGATTCGATGAGGGTCACGCGCACGCCCAGGGCGGAGAGCATGGACGCGTACTCGAGGCCGATGACGCCGGCCCCCACCACGATCACGCTCCGGGGGATCTTCTCGCGGTCGCCGCGTCCGAAGTCCTCGGCCAGCATGATCTTGCGTCCGTCGTAGGGAATGGCGGGGTCCCGCGCGGAACGCGTGCCGCAGGCGATGAGGATGTGATCTCCCCGGACTTGCCGGCCGCTGTCCGTCTGAAGCGTATGGGTATCCACGAACCGTGCCCAGCCATTCACCAGGGTCACATCGTTGCGCTGGAGCTGATCGGTCACTGTGGCCTGTTCCCGCTCGACCACGGTGCGGACCCGGAACATCAAGTCGTCGGCCGTCACGTGGGACCTCGGGGAGTAGGCCTGTC
This sequence comes from Candidatus Binatia bacterium, assembly GCA_951813575.1. Classification (GTDB taxonomy): domain Bacteria; phylum Desulfobacterota; class Binatia; order UBA9968; family JAJDTQ01; genus JAJDTQ01. The sequence goes on along the minus strand of OX638375.1, from coordinate 665,827 downwards.
CGTAGAACGACTTCTGTTGGAAGCCCGTGAGGTAGAGCACCGCCAGACGCAGGGTTTTGCTGGGGATGGTGCCGGCGTGAAGACACACGCCGCCGATCATGTCGTTGCGGTCGACGACGGCGACCCGTTTGCCCATCTTGGCGGCGGCGATGGCGCCCTTTTGGCCGGCGGGGCCGCTGCCGATGACCACCAGGTCGAAGGCGTTCTCGTCCATGCGGTTCATTCCCGGCGCCCCGACGGATCGAGCTTCTCGTCGTCGGGCACGGTGTCGGTCACCAGGTCCCGGATAAGCGGCCGTTTGGGCAGCGGCTCGACCTTGCCCCCGGCGGGGGTCAGGCGGGCGGTGCACATGTACGCCACCTGTCCGTCCACCAGCGCCATGCAGGTCTTGCAGGCATTGGCGTTGACGCACCCGTAGCGGACGGCGAGGCTCGAGTCCACGTGGCCGCGGACCCACACCAGCGCGTCGAGCACCGACATGCCTTCTTCGTACGGAACCCGGTACACGTCGTAGCGGCCTTCGTCCGCGGCGCGGCCGCGCCACACCCGGATCTCCGTCATCACGCCCGTGGTTGGATCGTCTTCGCCCGTCATTCAAAATCCCCGTTCGAGATGATTCAACGGCCCGCCCCGGCGGGCCAGCGGGCCGTCAGTTCCCCGTCCCGCATCTCGATCACCTGGTTGCCCACGAGCCGTTCGTCGCTTTCCGGGAAGTCCAGACGCTGGTGCGCCCCGCGGCTCTCGCCGCGGCCCAGGGCGGCCCGCACCACCGACTCGGCGGTGGTCAGCATGGCCCTGAGCTCAAGGCGGTCCTGGATGTCCAGGTTGTAGCTCCCGGTCGGGCGCACGGCCACCGGGGCCTCGCGTATCTCGCGGATGCCGTCGAGCGCCCGGCCGAGCTGATCCGCCGTACGGAAGGACCCGGCGTTTTCCCACATGACGGTCTGCAGTCTCTGTTGCAGCACGTTGGCCGGTATGCCGCTGTCGTCTGTGGCGCCCAGAGCCCCGTTGAGGCGCTCTACCGCGCCCTCGGCGGCCCGCGCAGTCCATCCATGCGGGGTGCCGGCGACGGCGGCGGCGGCCTCCCGGCCGGCGCATTCGCCGAACACCAGCGCCTCGGTGATGGCATTGCCCGACAGCCGGTTGGCGCCGTTGGCGCCGCCCACCGCTTCGCCGGCGCCGTAGAGGCCGGGAACGCATGTCTCCATGCGGCCGTTCACGCGGATGCCGCCCATGTGATAGTGGGCTGTCGGCGCCACTTCCACCGGCGTTTGGGTGAGATCGATGCCGTTGTGCGCCAGCCGGTCGATGACCGGGCCGAAGGCGCCCCTGAGGGTCGCGTCGGGGACGTGGCGGAAGTCCAGGTACACGCCGCCGTGGGGGGAGCCGCGGCCTGCTTCGACTTCCTTCAGGATGGCGTAGGAGGCCTGGTCGCGCACGGTGGTGTAGGTGCCGCTGTCTTGGCCGCCGTACCGGTGCATGAACTCTTCGAAGTCGCCGTTCAGCAGCCGTCCCCCGAGCTTGTAGCGGAACGGGTCCCACATGATGGGGTCCATGCCCACCAGGCGCGGCGCCAGATGGGCGATGGGGAAGAACTGGACGAACTCCATGTCGATGAGCTCGGCGCCGGCCCAAAGGGCCAGCGCGTACGCTTCGCCGCCCATGTTGGTGGACGCGCTGTTGCGGCGATAGATCTTGGTGAGGCCGCCCGCCGCCAGCACCACGGCCTTGGCGGCGAAGGTGACGACGTTCCCGGACACCACGTCCAGGCCCACCGCGCCCACGGCGCGGCCGTCGTGCACCACGATGTCGGTGACCGCGATGTTGCTCACGCGGCGCACCGGGTCCAGGGTGCTCACCTGCCGCCGCAGGGTCCCCGCCACGCCCGGTCCGGTGTTCAGGAAGTCCACGTAGCAGCAACGGGCGCGGCCGTGTCCCGGCGCCTTGACCTGGCGGATGCGGTCGTCGGCTCCGCGCGCCCAGTGGGCTCCCCAGCCGTCCATCTCGAAGATCCGGGCGGGGCCGTTCTCGCACAGCAGCCGGGCCAGCCCCTCGTCGCAGAGCTCCCGGCCGGCGGCCAGGGTGTCCTGGAGGTGATCGGTCCAGTGGTCTGGCTCTTCGTGGCCGATGGCGGCGGCAACGGTCATCTGGGCTATGATGGTGGCGCCGCCGCGGCCTACCAGCGACTTGTCCAGCAGCAGCGCGGATGCATCGTTCCTGGCCGCGGCGATGGCCGCGTACATGCCCGCTCCGCCGGCGCCGACCACCAGAACGTCTGTCGTCAGATGGGTCACGCCGGAAGTCTAGTCAAAAGGGAGGAGACCGTCCAGCAGAGGCTGGGCCGGAGCCGGCTGCAACTCCGTGTACGGGGTCCGCGGCAGCGTTTCGGCGCCCCGCTGCTTTCCTTGACGTGGCGGAGACTTTCGGTCTAACTAGGGGAATCGGAACGGCAGACACGAATTCCGGACCCGAAAAAAGGGGGAAGAAGCATGGCGCATGATCTGGTTGTCAAGAACGGGCTCGTGGTCGACGGCACCGGCAGTCCCGGTTTCGAGGCGGACGTGGCGATCGACGGAGGAACCATCGCCGCTATCGGAAAGGACGTGGGATCCGGGTCGACCGAGGTCGACGCCCGCGGGCAGGTGGTGGCGCCGGGCTTCATCGATTCCCACACCCACATGGACCTTTTCATCGTGCAGTATCCCCACGGCAATCCCGTGGTCAACTACGGCGTGACCTCCATCGTCATCGGCGACTGCGGCGCCTCCATCGCGCCGGTGCCCCCCAAGGGCGAGCCGCGGGACGTGCTGATCGCCTATCTGCGCCGGGTGCTCGACGACTACGTCAACGACAACGATTGGAAATGGACGACCTTCCCGGAATACCTCGACTATCTCGAGGGCCGGGTGGGCGTGAACGTGGCCGCCCTGGTGCCGCACTCCCCGGTGCGGCTGATGGTCATGGGCGAGGCGGCCTACAAGCGCGAGTCCACCCCTGAGGAGCTGGAGAGCATGAAGCAGATGGTCCGGGAGGGCATGGAGGCGGGCGGCATCGGCTTCTCGTCCAGTCCCCGCGGCGGCCCGGCGATCCATGCCGGCACTCCCAGCACCCTGGCGACCCAGGAAGAGATGGCGGCCCTGGCCAACGTGGCGGGCGAGTACGGCGGCTGTTTCCAGTTCAACGGCTTCGGCAACCTGCTGAAGCCCGAGAGCGGCTTCCCCGAGCTGGTCGAGAAGATCAACGTGCCCATGATCGGCAACGAGTTCCGGGTAAGGCCCGGGGAGAAGGACGACGGCGTGCGGGCCATCGAGCTCATGAAGGAGGCCAGGGAGAGGGGCAAGGACATCTACGGCGTGGTCATCCCTTACTCGCACATCCGGCGCTTCAACCTCGACGACTGCTTCATCCTGGACGGCCTGCCGCTCTGGGAGGAGATCAAGGGCGACCGGAAGGAGCTGCCGCGGAAGCTCCAGGATCCCGAGGTGCGGCGCAGGCTGGACGAGCAGCGGCGTGAGAACGCGGGCGAGCCCGCGTATCCCGAATGGCTCGGATGGGGCGGCGTCTACTTCGACGGGATGGAGCGCGAGGACCTCAAGTCCCGCGAAGGGCAGAACGTCCCGGAGATCGCGGCCGCCGGCGGCAAGTCGGAGGTGGACGCCTTCTTCGACACATGGCTGGAGGACGGCCTCCAGTCCAGGCTCTACTACCAGGGTTTCGCCAACGGGCACCAGGATCTCCTGGCCGAGATGATCAAGACCACCGAAGGGCTCATCGGCACGGACGCGGGCGCGCATCTGGACCGGTTCTTCTGGCACGGCGCGCCCACCCGGGTGCTGGGCTACTGGCGCCGCGACAAGAAGCTCTTCAACCTCGAGGAGGCGGTCCAAAAGGTAACCGGCCATCCCGCCGCCAAGCTGCGTATGAACCGCGGGATCCTCAAGACCGGCCTGCCGGCCGACGTCACGGTGTTCGACCCCGACAAGATCGACGACCTGGCCAGCAAGCGCATGCCGGCCAAGCTCGACGAGGATGAGATCCACCGGCATCCGCCCGGAATCGCCGCGGTGGTGGTCAACGGCAAGGTGGTGCTGGAACAGGGCGAGTGCAAGGACGTCTTCCCCGGCCAGGTGAGGAGGCAGGAACTCTTCGTCCAAGGCCAGTAGCCCCCGCCGCGCCGGCGGCGGGAGACACAGGAGAACACACGTATGGAGGTCCTTGGACCGGAAGGGCTGATCGAAGATCTCCGCCGTGTGCTGCGCGGCCGGTACCCCGTCCATCCCTTGCGCAAGCTGCTCCTGGGCGGTGATCTCACCCGGGAGCAGTTGCAGGGGTGGGCCAGGAACCAGTTTCACGAGTTCCGCAATATCCATCGCTTCTTCGGCATCCGTTACCAGAAGTGCCCGATCCAGGCATTGCGGCGCATGTTGCTGGAAAACATGGTGGAGGAAGAGGGCGAGGATCTCTTCGGCGGAAAGTATCCCAGCCATGCCGAGCTGTGGACCCGCTTCGGCGAGGGGCTCGGCATTGCGCGCGAGGATCTGCACGGCTACGAGCCCTTGCCGGGAATCAAGGCGGGGCTGGAGATGTACGTGCAACTGGTCCAGCAGAGTCACTGGGCCGTCGCCATCGGCACCGGCCTCGTCTTCGAGGGCGAAGGCCCCAGGCGGATGGGGGAGGAGCGCCAGGCCCTGGAAACGCACTATACCTGGATACCCTCGGAATCCCTGGCCTTCTTTCGCGCCCACGAGTATCATGACGAGGGGCATGGTGACTTCATCGTGGACGTGATCAAGGAACACATCATGGACGGGGGGCTTCAGGAAGAAATGCGGGCCGCGGTGCGGACGCGCGTGGACATCATGTGGCTTCAGAACGAGTCCATCTATCAGGCCTTCGTGCGTCCCCAGCTCAGCCCGGAGACTCTCGGCCGAATCGAGGCCGCGGGCAACTGAATCGGTCCGGCGGCGCGAGCCCGGCGTTCGAACCGCCGCCATCTGAGCGAGACCCATGAGTTCACAGTTCGGTAAAGCGCTCGCAGTGGTGGCCCTCGTGGTGGCCACCGTTGCCATGGGTTACACGGCGTTGCAGACCCGTAACCTCCAGTCCGCCTTCGACCGGATGGCCGCGGATGACGAGAAGAAGCTCAGGGAGATGGTGATTGCGCTCGTCGAGACCGAAGGGCATCTCGCGAGAGTGCGGGAGACGATGGAGCTGCTGGGCAGCGCGGTCACGTCGGAGCCGGATGAGAGAACGCGCGCCGGCGCGCTGGAGGGGAAGCTCACGGCTACGCTTACCGCGGCTCAGCGGGAAGTCTTCCAGCAGGAGTTGAAGAAGTGGGTCGCGCAGCTCCAGGAACAGAGGGAGAAGGGCTGGGCGGCGTTGCGGGAGGGCCTCAAGGAGGAGTTGAGCCGTAGCGAGGCCAAGGGCCGGAAGGAACTGACGACGGTTCTGAACAAGAACCGGAGGACGCTCACCAACCAGTTGAACGCCTTGGGAAAAAACCTGGCCAAGCCGTCCACGGAGGGGCCCGCCGAGGCACTGGCCGGATTGGAGCGGCGTATTCTGAAGGCAGACGAGAATCGCGTTCAAACCGCCAGAGAACGAACGGCACGCGACCAAGAGAACTGGAAACAGTTGTTCCTGGCCTTGCAGGAGAGCCAGAACGTGGCGCAGCGGCGCTACGCCGAACTGGCGGCGCGTCTGGACGAGTTGCAGAAAGAGTTCGGGAAGCCGTCCGCCGTGGCGGAGGCGCCGCAGCAGGGAGCCACCCCGGGGCCCGCGGCGGTCCAGGGTAATCCGACCGAACGGGAAAGGCTGGCGGAATTCTGCGCCGAGGTGCCTCAGTCCGCGCTCTGCCGAGACCTCTGATACGACATGGGTTTTTACGACATCTCGCTTCGATTGAGCCCCGAGACCGCCCGCTGGGTCACCTCGGCGCCGTTCGAGTTGCTGGACCGGAGGCGCATGCAGCGGGGCGACCACAACAACTCGTCGAGCGTCAACATGAGCGTCCACAGCGGCACGCACATGGATGCCCCGTTTCACTTCGTGCCCGACGGAGCGGCCATCGACCAGTTGCCGCTGGATCTGTTCATCGGGCCGGCCCTGGTGCACGAGGTGGCTTCAGGCCGCTACATCACCGAGGACCACGTGGCGGCGGTTCCGCCCGGAGAGCGCATCCTGTTCAAGACCCGCAACTCGGAGCTTCTGCGGCGGGCGGAGTACGATCCGGACTTCACCGCGTTCTCCGTCGGAGCGGCCGAAGCGCTGGTGGCCAAGGGCTACAGGCTCGTGGGCCTGGACTACCTCTCGGTGGCCCACGCGGACGAGCAGGTGCCGGTGCACCGGGCTTTTCTGGACCACGGACTCGCGCTGCTGGAGGGCGTAGACCTCACCGGGATCCGGCCGGGGCGCTACGAGTTGATCTGCTTTCCCGTCTGCATCGCCGGCGCGGACGGCGCTCCCTGCCGCGCGATCCTCCGTGACCTGGATCTTTGAGACACCGGGACCCCGCACGTCCCACGCACGCTTCGCGCTGCCGGCCGCGGCAGCCGAAGCGGGACCGCGCCCGCGAAAGGCAACCCCATGAGCAAGGTACAGGCCGCCATCCTGGATGACTATCAGAATATCGCCGAGCCCCTGATTGCCCGCAGGGACGTGCCGGACAACCTGGAAATCAAGGTCTTCCACGACCACTTGACCGACGAGGACGCACTGGCCGACCGGCTGCGGGGTTTCGAGGTCGTCTGCGTCATGCGGGAACGGACGCCGTTCCGGCGCGGCCTCCTGGAGCGGCTGCCCAACCTCAGGCTGCTCGTGACCAGCGGCATGAGAAACGCGTCCATCGACATGACCGCGGCCGCGGAACGGGGCGTGACGGTCTGCGGCACTCCCAGCGTGGGCGGCCCCACCGCGGAGCTGGCATGGGGCCTCATCATCGGGCTGCTCCGGCACATCCCGCGGGAGGACCGGGCCACGCGCGAAGGCCGGTGGCAGGAGACCGTGGGAGGCGGGCTCCTGGGCAAGACCCTGGGAGTGGCGGGCCTGGGCAAGCTGGGGGCCCGGGTGGCCCGGGTGGGGCTCGCGTTCGAGATGGACGTCATCGCGTGGAGCCAGAACCTCACCGCGGAACGATGCCGCGAGGTCGGAGCGACCCGGGTCAGCAAGGAGGAGCTGCTGTCGCGGTCCGACATCCTCACCATCCACCTGGTGCTGAGCGACCGCACCCGGGGCCTGCTCGGCGCCGCCGAGCTGGCGACGATGAAGCCCACGGCGGTGCTCGTCAACACTTCCAGGGGGCCCATCGTCGACGAGAAGGCGCTGGTGGAAGCGCTGGAGCGCGGGACCATCGCCGGCGCGGGCCTGGATGTCTACGATACCGAACCCTTGCCTCTCGACCACCCGCTCCGGAGCTGCGGCAACACCGTCGTCACGCCGCATCTCGGGTACGTGGAGGAGGCCAACTACGGCGCCTACTTCGACGGCTACCTGGCCGCTGTCCGGGGCTATCTCGACGGCTCGCCGGTGAACGTCGTGAAGGGGTAGGCATAACCACAGGCACACTAACCACAGACACAGAATGAGAACATGACACAATCACAGAATGAGAACATGGCGCCAACCGAAAACCTGGCGCTCTATTGCGACTTCGAGAACATCGCCATCGGCGTCCGGGACGCCCGCTACGCCGATTTCGACATGCGGAAGGTCCTGGACCGGCTGCTGGTCAAGGGCAAGATCGTGGTGAAGAAGGCGTACTGCGACTGGGAGCGTTACCGCGAGTACAAGCCTGCCATGCACGAGGCCTCCTTCGAGATGATCGAGATCCCCCACGTGCGCCAGTCGGGCAAGAACTCCGCGGACATCCGCATGGTCGTGGACGCGCTGGACCTCTGCTACACCAAGTCCCACGTGGACACCTTCGTGATCATCAGCGGCGACTCCGATTTCTCCGCGCTGGTCAGCAAGCTTCGCGAGAACAACAAGGTGGTCATCGGCGTGGGCGTGAAGAACTCCACCTCCGACCTGCTGATCGCCAACTGCGACGAGTTCATCTACTACGACGACCTGGCGCGCGACTCCAGGCGCCGGGGCGGTGCCAAGCGCGCCAAGGCGGCGGCACGGACGCCGCGCAAGACGGCGGCCGCGTCGGCGGAGGACAAGGCGCCGGCGGAAGAGAAGGTAGAGGAGAAGGAAGTGAAGAAAGAGGCCCAGGAGGCCCTGGACCTGGTGGTCGAGACCGTCACCCACCTCTTCGACGAGCGCGGCGAGAAGGATACGATCTGGGGCTCCATGGTCAAGCAGGCCCTGAAGCGGCGCAAGCCCGGGTTCAACGAGCGCTATCACGGCTTCCGCTCCTTCGGAAAGCTGCTGGAGGAGGCCCAGACCCTGCGGCTCCTGGACCTCGAGCCGGACGAGAAGTCCGGTGACTACGTGGTCAAGGGGGTTGTCCAGGACGACTGACGGATGCGCCGGCGGACCTCCTTCTCTCCGAGAACCATTCGTGCGCATCCCTTCCTTTCCGCAAGCACGAGCCCGTGAGATCCGGGTCCTGAGCGTCCTGTCGGCGGGTACCTTCCTGTTCTTCAACAGCTACGGCAGCATCAACGTCGCCATCCCCAGCATCCAGGCCGAGTTCGGCAACAGCCTGTCGGCGGTGCAGTGGATCGCCACCATGGGGCTGGTGCTGTCCTCCAGCGTGGCCCTGTGCCTGGGGCGGGCCGGCGACATGCTGGGCCGCAACCGGCTCTACAAGGCCGGGGTGACGCTCTACGGCGCGGGCGCGGCGCTGGCCGCCGCTTCACAGACCTTCGCTCAACTGATCGCCTGTCGCGTGGTCATGACCGCGGGTCTCGCCATGGCCATGCCCATGTCCACGGCCATCACGGCCGCGGTGTCGCGGCCGGAACGGACCGGGTGGGCCCTGGGCATCCTTTTGTCGGCGGCCGGGATCGGACGGGTTACCGGGCCGGCCCTCGGCGGCTTCTTCATCCACCTGGCGGGTTGGCGCGCGGTCTTCCTGGCCAACGCCGTGATCGGCCTGGCGGTGAGCGTCGCCGTGTGGCTCATGCTTCGCGACAGGGACCAGCGGAGCCCCGAGCCCTTCGACTACCCGGGAGCGGCGGCGTTGATCCTGGGATACCCGTCGTTCCTGGTGGGGCTGAGCCTCGGAGCCAACAGCGGCTGGCGCTCGCCCTTCATCGCCTGGTGGTTCGTCCTCGGGGGCGCCGCCATGGCGGCCTTCGTGCTGCGCCAGTTCCGGGCCCGGCGGCCCTTGATACCGCTGCCGGTGATGACAAACATCCCTCTGGTGCTCGCGTTCCTGACCATGGTGCTGTTCTCGGCGGCCTATTTTCCCATCTTCATGCTGTCGCCGCTGTACATGCGCAACGTGCTGGAGGTGACGCCGCTCCATCTCGGGCTCATCCTCACGACGCTGCCGGTGGTGGCCGCGGTGTGCTCGCCCGTGAGCGGGCGTCTGTCGGATCGCATGGAGCCCTGGGTACTGGTGGCGGTGGGGCTCGTGGCGGGCGCGGCCGGGATCGTGGGCTACGCCGGCTTGCAAGACGGATCGAGTCCGGCCATGGTGTTGCTGGCCCTCGCTCTGGTGGGGATCGGCGTGGGGGTCTTCCTGCCCGCCCATCAAAAGACCGTGTTCGCCCTGGCCCCCCGCGAACACTACGGCCTGGCCGGCGGCCTGCTTTCGGCGTGCGGCCCGGGGGCGGGAGCCCTGGGCATCGGACTGGCCGTGTCTCTCATGGAGGGCGCGGGTACGGTGGAGTTCGTGGCCGCGCAAAGGGGCGCCATGCTGTGGCTGCTGCCGCTGCCCTTCCTTGCGCTCGGCCTGGTGGTCATCGGGCGGTTGCCAGGGTGGGGAACGATGGCGCCGGGAACGGACGCGGCGGCCGGCAAGGAATGATGCGCTTGCGGATCGGAATCTCATCCAACCTGCTCTATTCGCTGTCCGCCATCTGCATGGCCTCGGGCGCCATCGGCGCCTCCATGCTGGCGCCGTTCTACATGGACGCCAGGGGATTTCCGTTGGCGGTGGTGGGCATGCCCCTTCTGGTCAACGGCGTCGGCGCCCTGTGCTCCGACGTGGTGTCGGGCACGCTGGCGTCCTACTTCCGGTCGAGCTTCCTGTTGCTGGCGTCGGTGGTCATCGCGGTGGTCACGGCGCTTCTGGGTTATGCTTTCGAGGACAGCCTGACCGTTTTCCTCGTGGCCTTCACCATCCTGGGCCTCACCGAGGCCATGTTCAGCCTCGCCATCCGGCGCATCGTGTTCGTGCAGTCCACGCCCGACCAGCAAGGAAAGGCTCAGGGACAGGTGGCGGCGGCGCTGGGGCTCGGCTTCGCCCTGGGCCCCACCATGGGCGGTTTCGTGGGCGAGTGGTGGGGGCTCGACAAGCTGTTCCTGGTGGTGGCGGTTCCTCAGAGCGTCAGCCTGGTCTTCATCCTGCTGGCCCGGGGACACCGCACGGAAAAGCCGGTGGAGCGCAGTCCGCTGCCGCTGTGGCGGGTGGGCACGGGCCTGCTCGCACAGCCCGGCTTTCTCGGCGCCACCCTCGCCATCTTCCAGTCTTTCCTCTGCCTCATCGGCGTCACCCGCATCGCCTTTCCGTTCCTGGCGGTGCGGCGGGGCCTGTCCCTCGACATCATCGGCACCATGGTGAGCATCTCCCGCCTGACCGACACCGCCGGGAGGCTGGGGGGCGGCTGGCTCTCGGACCGAATCGGCACCCGCACGGTGATTCTCCTGGGGGTCTTCGTGACCGTGCCGGCCTTCGTCCTTCAGATCTTCGGCCACGGCTACATCGCGTTGCTGCTGCCGCTGTGCCTGATGACCGCCGGCTTCGGACTCTCCAACGTCGGCTCCACCACCCTCGCCCTTCAAGTCGCCGACGACTCGAGCAAGGGCGTCGCCCTGGGACTCATCCGCGGCGGCACCTCCTTCGGCCGCATGATCGGCCCCCTCCTCGCCGGCATCCTGGTTGCCGACCTGGGCTTCCACTGGGGGTTCATCGCCCTGGGGCTGATTTCGTTCGTGATCGGCGTGGGAGTGGCGGGGCTGTTTCGGAGGCAGGGGGACGCGGCCTGACGGATTCATTGTAATGGTTCCGGCGCGGTGTTATGCACGCTACGAGGGATCATGCGCGACTTCGATCTACTGGAACCCAAGACAATCCCCGAGGCGTGCGGGATGCTTGCCGCCGGCGAAGATGTTCGTCCGGTCAGCGGCGGGACGGCCCTCCTCATCCTCGTCAAGCAGGGCCTCCTCCGGCCCCGTTCCCTTGTAAATCTCAAGAAGCTTGAGGGAGCTAACGCCATCCGCCGGGACGCCGGCGGGGCCGTACGCATCGAGGCCATGGCGACCATCCACGAGGTGGAGACCTCCCAGGTGGTGCGGGAGCATTTGCCGGTGCTGGCCGAGGCCTGCCACCAGGTGGCCAACATCCGCATCCGGCACCTGGCCACGATCGGCGGCAATCTGGCGCACGGGGACCACCAGTCGGACCCGCCGGGGGTGCTGGTGGCGCTCGGCGCCGAGGTGGAGCTCAGCGGCGCCGGGGGCACGCGCGCCCTGAAGCTGGCGGACTTCCTTCTGGGCACCTACGAGACGGCGCTGGAGCCGGGCGAGATGGTCACGGCGGTGACGGTTCCGCCCGTGGAAGGACGGCTGGTGGGCGGCTATCTCAAGTTCACCACCGGCTCCTCTGAGGAGCGGCCGTGCGCGGGCATCACCGCGCTGGTGCGGCTGGACGGGGACCGCCCGGTGGAGGCGCGGCTTGCGGTGGGGGCGGTGGCGTCGCGGCCGTTGCTCCTGTGCGAGGCCGATCCGGCCGAGGCGGCGTTGGAGGCGATGGCGGATCGGGCGGCGGAGGAAATCGATCCCATTCCCGACCTCCGCGGTTCCGCGGAGTACAAGCGCCACCTGGTGAGGGTCCTGGGCCGCCGGGCAATGGCCGCGGCGTGGGCGGAAGCCGGCTCATGAGCGCGGTCGGGAGCAGCACCCCGCGGGTGGACGGCGACGCCAAGGTCCGCGGCGCCGCCCAGTACACCGCCGACATCGAGCTGGCGGGCATGCTCCATGCCAAGGCGCTGCGCAGTCCCCACCCCCACGCGAAGCTCGTCGGCATCGACGTGAGCAAGGCCGCGGCCCTGCCCGGCGTCATCGCTATCGTGACCCGTGATGACCTGGAAGGCTTGAACCCCTACTACGGCGCGGTGGTGGAGGACCAGCCGGTGCTGGCCATGGACCGGGTGCGCTGCGTCGGCGACATCGTGGTGGCGGTGGCGGCGGAGGAGCGGGAGATCGCGGAGGAGGCGGTGGAGCTCATCGAGGTGGAATACGAGCCCCTGCCCGCGGTCTTCGACGTGGTGGAATCCGCCCGGGCCGGCGCCCCCATCATCCACGAAGAGCGCTTCGAGACCCAGGCGGCCATCTTCCGGGAGCAGCTCAACCTGAACGCCGGCGGCAACGTCTGCAGCGTGTTCCGGGCCGGGGACGGCGACGTGGACGCCGGCTTCGCCGAGGCCGACGAGATCTTCGAGAACACCTACCGCATGCCGCCGGTGCAGCACGGCCACATCGAGCCCCACGTGGCCACGGCGGTGTGGGAGTCGCCCGGCCGGCTGCTGGTGCATACGCCGTGCCAGAACGCGGTGGGGCTCCAGGAGCAGTTGGCGCGGATCTTCAACATTCCCGAGAGCGGCGTCCGGGTGGTGGTGCCGCACGTGGGCGGCGGCTACGGTGGCAAGACCCATGCCCGGCTGGAGCCGGTGACCGCGCTCCTGGCGCGCAAGGCGGGCCGGCCGGTCCAGTGGGTGCTTACCCGGGAGGAGGTGTTCCTCACCGGGCGGCGCTACGGCGCGTTCGTGCGGATGAAGACCGGCTTCAAGCGCGACGGCCGCCTGGTGGCGCGGGAGGTGGATGTCTTCTACGACCTGGGCGCCTACGCGCTTTCCGGGCCCGCCAACGCCAAGACCGGCTCCTACGTGGCCAGCGGACCGTACCGGGTGCCCAACCGCCGGCTGACCACGTACGCGGTCTACACGAACCTGCCGCCCGCCGGCCCTTACCGCGGCGTGGGCGTGCCGCACGTGGCCTGGGCCTACGAATCGGAGATGGACCGCATCGCGCGTCACCTCGGCATGGACCCGGTGGAGCTCCGGCTCAAGAACCTGCTCCAGGAGGGGGATGTCTTCGTCACCGGGGAGTCGCTGGTGTCGGTGGGCATCTCGGACTGCCTCCGGCAGGTGGCCTCGGGCATTGGCTGGCGCGGGCGGGAGGAACAGAGCAACGGCGCCCGTGAAGGATCGCTCCGGCGGGGCAAGGGCCTCGCGGTGATCATGAAGAGCACCACCACGCCCACGGCGTCCGCCGCCAGCGTGCGGCTCAACGGCGACGGCTCGGTGATGCTCCTGACCAGCAGCACGGAGATGGGGCAGGGAGTGCGCACCTGTCTGGCGCAGATCGTGGCCGACCGGCTCGGCATGCCGGTGGAGCGGGTCACGGTGTCCGCCCCGGACACGGACGTGACCCCCTACGACAAGTCCACCAGCTCGAGCCGCACCACCTTCCACATGGGCAACGCCGCGCTCCGGGCGGCCGAGGAGGTGCGCGAGCAACTGCTGGAAGCCGGCGCCCAAGGGCTGGAGGTGGACAAGGCGGACCTGGAGCTCGGCGCCGACGGGGTGCGGGTCAAGGGCGTGCCCGACCGGGGCCTCACGGTGCCGCAACTGCTGCGGGTGAAATACGGCGATTCCGTCGGCAGCATCTTCGGCAGCTCCAACTTCCAGGTCAAGGGCGGGCTGGATCCCAAGACCGGCAAGGGCAAGGCCGCGGCCTTCTGGTTCTTCTCGGCCTGCGGCGCGGAGGTGGAAGTGGACGTGGAGACCGGCAAGGTGCGGGTCCTCAACGTCGCCACCTCGGTGGACGTGGGCAAGGCCATCAACCCGCTCCAGTGCTGGCTCCAGAACGAGGGTTCCATGCTGGAGGCCCTCGGAGCGGCGTTCTTCGAGGAGATGGTGTTCGAGCAGGGACAGCCGGTGAACGGCACGCTCCTGGAATACATGCTGCCCTCCATGCAGGACCACCCGGAACGGTTCCAGTCGCTGCTGGTGGAGACCCCGCACCCGGAAGGCCCCTTCGGGGCCAAGGGGGTGGGGGAGGCGGTCATACCGGCCGTCGTCCCGGCCATCGGGAATGCGGTGGCCAACGCCCTGGGAGGCCTCAATGTCACCGAGCTGCCGCTCCGGCCGGAGCGGATCGTGGCGGCTCTGGCCGAGCGTGAAGCGAGCACGAGGTAGCAAGACAGGAAGACGCCATGCGACACCTCATCAACGCCAACGTCAACGGGCGCGAGCGCGAGCTTTCGGTCAAGTCCAACCAGACCCTGCTGGAGGTGCTGCGCGACGACCTGCGGCTCAAGGGTACCCGCGAGGGCTGCAGCGTCGGCGTGTGCGGCTCCTGCACCGTGCTGGTGGACGGCAAGCCCGTGAGCTCCTGCCTGATGCTGGCCAGCAACGCCGAGGGCAAGGAGGTCCTGACCATCGAGGGGCTCGGCCAGGCCGGCAACCTGGACCCGGTGCAGCAGGCGTTCCTGGACCACCAGGCGTTCCAGTGCGGCTTCTGCACCCCCGGCATGATCATGGCCGTCAAGGGCCTCCTGAACGAGAACGCGAAACCCGACGAAGCCGAAGTGCGCGACTATCTTTCAGGGAACATTTGCCGCTGCGGCACCTACGTCGAAGTGATGGCCGCCATCGAGGACCTGACTGCCAAGCCGTAACCGCACCGTCCGCCACTTCCGTCATCCGGCTCCACCACTTCCGTCATCCCAGCCCTCCACGCCGTCATCCCGGGCTTGACCCGGGATCCAGGATTGGGGGCTGAGCCGGTGGGCGTCTCATGAACCTTGTGCGGCCCCTCAAAGCGCTACGGCGATCCCGTTCAGGCTCGTCTCCGACCCCACCCCGCCTGGATCCCGGGTCAAGCCCGGGATGACGGGGTGTGGGAGCCGGGATGACGGAGTGGTAGCCCGGGATGACGGAATAGTGTAATCCCGTAGGTCGGGATGAGCCGCAGGGGTCATCCGGGGTTGGCGCCGTGATATGGATAACCGGGGGGAACGGCAATGGCTGAACGGATAATGGCGGGGACACAGGAAGGTCTGCAAGTCTGGCGCCGCAAGGGAAATGCCTGGGAGGAGCTGGACGTCGAACTCCCTCCCGGCACGGTGGACGCCATCGACGGCCCCGCGCAGAGGCCCGAGTCCGTATATGCCAGCGTGGCCGGGGAAGGGCTCTGCCGCAGCGACGACGGGGGGCAGAGCTGGCGCATGGTTTTCTCCGGCAACATCCGGGCCGTGACCGTGGACCCTTCCGATCCGGATGTGGTCTACGTGGGCACCGAGCCCATCCATCTTCACCGAAGCGAGGATGGAGGCGAGAGCTGGGAAGAGCTGACCGCCCTGCAGGAGCTGCCGTCGGAGGTGCGCGCCAAGTGGACCTATCCGCGGCCCCCTCACCGGGAGCACGTCCGTCACATCTTCGTCTCGCCGGACAACCCCAGCGTGGTCTACGTCTGCCTGGAGCACGGCGGCATCGTGCGGACCTTCGACCGTGGCGCGTCCTTCGAGGACGTGAGCGGCGGCATCGACTATCTCGACATCCACCACATCAGCCACACGCCCGAGGGAACGGGGCCCATGTTCGTGGCCACGGCCCGGGGCTTCTTCCGCAGCGACGAACCGGGCGCGGGCTGGGAGCGGGCGGAAAGCGGCATGACCCGGGACTACTTCCACGACTTCGTCTTCCTGCCCGGGGACCCGCCGGTGATGCTGGTGGCCACGGCCGACAAGTCGCCGGGCTACTGGGACCGGCCCGAGAAGGCCCAGGGGGCGGTCTTCCGCAGCCGCGACCTGGCCTCGAGCTGGGAGCGCGTGGGCGTCGGCCGGGGCCTGCCGGACCACATGTTGCAGATGGTCTGGGCGCTGGCCCAATGCCCCGGCGAGCCGAAACGCGTCTACGCCGGGCTCGGCGCGGTGTCGCGCGGGCGTTCCAGCGATTCGGCCCAGAAGGGGAAGGGCGACATCCTGGTCTCCGAGGACGAAGGCGAGTCCTGGGAGCGTCTGCCCCTGGAGTTGCCGGCCAACCGGGTGCTGCTGGTGCGGCCGGACTAGGAGCGACGGGGACCGCCGCCCCTCGCCGAGCGCCATGACTTACGCCGTCTTCGACATCGAGACCCGCATCGACAAGGCGTTGGTCAAGTCGGTCCGCTCTCCCAGGGAGGACATTTCCGACCGGCAGGCCTACGAGCGGCTCCGCTCCGAACGCGTGGCCGAGACCGGCAGCGATTTCCTCCCCATCTCCTTCCACGTCCCGGTCTCCATCGCCGTGGGCATCGTCAACGCCGACGGCGTCCTGGCCAGCGTCGAGACCCTGTGCGCCGACGATTACAGCGAGGAGGCCATCGTCCGCGACTTCTGGGAGCGGGTGGAGCGCTTCAACGGCACCCTGGTGTCGTTCAACGGGCGCAACTTCGACCTCCCGGTGCTGGAGCTGCACGCCCTCAAGTACGGCTGCCGGGCGCCGCGCTACTTCAACCAGCGCTTCGGGCACCGCTACCGGTACTCGGAAGAGGGCCACTACGACCTCTACGACTTCATCGGCAACCACGGCGTCAACCGCATCCGCGGCGGCTTCGATCTCCTG
This sequence comes from Candidatus Binatia bacterium, assembly GCA_951813575.1. Taxonomy (GTDB): domain Bacteria; phylum Desulfobacterota; class Binatia; order UBA9968; family JAJDTQ01; genus JAJDTQ01. Next base: position 649,109 of record OX638375.1, on the reverse strand, counting down.
TGCAGGCTCATCGGCCTGCGCGGCAAGGGGGACATCGACGGCTCCATGGTGCAGGATTATTGGGAGGCGGGCCGGCTCGATGAAATCCACGAGTACTGCCGCCAGGACGTCATCCAGACCTATTTCCTGCTGCTGCGGGTGGAACTGATGCGGGGCCGCATCGACCAGGGGCAGTACGAGGCGGCATGGGCCGCCACCGAGCGCTTCCGCGAGCAACTCGACGTGTCGCCCCGGTCCGACCCTGGCCCGGACGAGTCGAAATCCGATTAGACGGAGCGCCCTTCAGGGCGCGGAACGTTCAGGTCCGCCGGACGGGCAACAATCCGCCGCCGTCCGCCCATCCTTCCACGGCTCAGCGTTCCAGCGTCTCCTTGGCCACGAACGCCAGCAGCACCGCCGACAGCCACAGGATCGGAGTCAGGGCGAGGAACGGGATGCCCGGGTTGAAGGCGTTGGCGAGCATGCCCCCGCCCGCGGGCGCCCCCAGCCCCAACAGGTCGGCCAGGGTGCGGCGCATGGCCTGGAGGCGCCCCCGCGCGTGTCGCGGCGCCACGTCGTAGGTGGAGGTGGCGAGACAGCCCAGGGAAAGCCCGCTGGCGACCCCCATCAGCGCCATCAGGGATGCGAGCTGGAAAAAGGTGTCGGTCAGCGGGATGAGCAGGAAGACCACCGCCGGAATCACGTTGCTGGGCACCGTCGCCCACTTCCTGCCCACCTTGTCGAGCACGAACCCCGCGGGCACGATCATGAAGAAAACCACCACCCCGGAGATGGAGAAGAGCGCGCCCACCTCCACCGGGCTGAAGCCGAGCTGCCCGCCGGCGTAGAGCGGCAGCATGCTCTGCAGGGTGAGGCGGAACATCAGGCTGGCGCAGGTGGCGACGACGAGGATCAGGTAGGTGCGCCGGAGCGGCGGCGCCACCTCGTGGTACAGCGCCGTGAGGCGTCCCGCCCAGTGACGCAGGCCCTTGAAGCCGGTTCTGATGGCTGGCCGCGGCGCGCCGCCGCCCCCGCGGGCGGGCCGGTCCACGGCCAGGGCCAGGAAGACGGTGAGCGCGGCAAACACGGCGTAGGCGACGAACACCGAACGATAACCCGCCGACACGGTGAGGAAGCCGCCCACCAGGGGCCCCAGGGTGAGTCCGCCGTTGTGGACGCCGTGGAACCCGCTCATGACCCGTCCCCGCTGGTTCTGGGAAGTCAGGTCGATGCCCGCCACCTCGCGCCCGAGGTTCCACACGGCGTCGGCCGCGCCGATGACGAAAAGGGCCAGCAGCAACCAGCCGAAAGCGGGACTCGCAAACGCCGCGACGGCGGCCGCGCTGGTGACGGCGGCGCCTGCCACCATCATCACCCGCGGTCCGGTGCGGTCGAGCATGATGCCGCTCACGGGAGTGCCCACGAAGCGGCCCGCCGCCCAGGCCGTGACGGTTTGGGCGGCGGCCCCCAGGGATATGTCGAAGGAGACGGCCAGCACCGGGATGGTGGGCAGGACCATGCCCCAGCCAAGCCCGGAAAAGAACGTGCTGCCGTACAGCAGCAGGAAGTTGCGCAGCACGCGCGGTCCGAGCCAGGAGTCGCCGTCGGCCACGGTCATCGCGCCCCTCCGAACCCGCTGCACGCGCCGCCGGTCATCCGGGAGCGCCTCCGAGGGTGATGGCGAGGGTCCCGGCCACCACACCGACACTGCCGCTTACCGTCCTGAGCGTTACCATCTCGATGCTGCGGAGGAAGACCACGGTGAAGACCAGCACCCACATGGGCTGGGTGGCCACCATGGGCGTCACGATGACCACCGGCCCCACGCTGAGGGCCGTGTTGAACAGGAGAAAGCCCACGTTCTCCAGGACGGCGGCCGTCAGGAACGGTTTCATGGCGCGCCGGTCCCACACCGGCCGGCCGAACCCGCGCGGCAACAACAGGAAGGCCGCGAAGGTCACCAGGGACACCACCCCGACGATGGCCGCGAACAGGATGGGGTAGCCCGCCGACTTGAGCGAGAAGCGGGCGATGTTGTGGACGACGGCCGCGGTAAAGGCCCCGGAGATGGAATAGGCGCCGTGCCACCAGCGCGCGGTGGAGAGCCTCTGCTCCTCCCGCCAGGAGATCAGCACGATGCCCGCCACCACCAGGACGATTCCGGTGAGCAGGGGCGCGGTGGCGGTTTCACCCAGGAACGTCAGCGCCAGCAGGGCGCTGAAGAGGGGATGCGTGGAGCGCAGCGCCGTGCCCCGGGCCGCGCCGATCTTCGAGATGCCGGTGTAGGTGAGCCAGCGCAACACGGGCATCAGGAACCCCACCGTCACCGCCGCAACGAGAAAGCCCCGGCCCACGTCCGGGACCCCCGTGAAGACCCCCACCAGGGTCCACAGGATCACGGTCTGCGAGATCAGCGAGAGCAGGGTGACCGTGCTGGCGTTGGAGTACTGCAGGCCCCGGCGGGCCGAGATGATGCTGATGCCGTAGGTCCACGCCGTCAGCAGACCGATGGCCTGGGGCAGGAGTTGCGTCATGGGCGCGGGATCACGCCCTCGATCCTCGAGAGGGAAGCGCCGTCCGGAGGGCGGCAACGAATCCTGCGCATGTTCATCAACCCGTTGGTGGCCCGTCAGTTTCGGATATCCTGCTGGAACCACTCCAGCGGCAGCTCGTGGCCGAGGCCGTTGTCCTTGGCGTAGCGGTAGACCAGGTATCCCACGGCGGCGAACTGGATGCCGGCGGAGAAGTTGTGGTGCAACGTGGTCTGGGCCTCGTTCTCCCGGCCCGGCTTCTCGCCCGTCAGCACCTCGGAAAGGGTGGTGTGGCTCCGGTCCCTGTAGCGCCGCATGTAGTTGTCGTCGATGGGACGCCGGCCGCGTTCCTCCTGGGTGCCCAGGGCGTAGTTCAGGACGCCCAGGTTGGAGGTGCCGATGACCACGTCGGCCTTTTCGTAGGTCTCGGCTTCAAGCTCCTCCGGGCGCACGTCCACCACGTGCATGCCGGTCTGCAGCCAGTCGCCCTGGAACAGGGGAACGCGCGAATCGGTGCAGGTGGCGCCGACGTCGACGCCGCTCATGGCCTCCCGCGCCGAGTTGACCGCGGTCACCTTGATCTTCAGCACCTCCGCCATCTTCTTCGCGTAGGCCTCCCGGTTGGCCTGGGTGGGGCTGAAGATCTTGACGTGCTCGATGGGCCGCACCGCGCACGTGGCCATGGCGTAGGTGCGCGCCATGGCGCCGGAGCCCAGCACCCCCATCACCTTCGAGTCGGGCCGGGAGAGGTGCTTGACCCCGACGCCGGCGGTGGCGCCCACCCGGTAGCTCTGGAGGTAACCGTCGTTCATGATGCACAGCAGCTCGCCGGTGCGCGTGTCCACCAGCAGGATGATGCCGCAGTACTTGCCCGGCTCGACGTTGAACCAGTGCTCGGTGACCGCGCCGTTGTATTCCTGCCAGGTCATGATGTCGAGCTTGAAACGGAACGCCAGCACGGGCGGGTCCTTGATGGCGCCCAGCAGCGAGCCCCAGCGGAAGTAGTCGCCGACGGTGGCGGTGGGGGACCAAAGGTCGGTGCGGGGCTGGTAGACGGCGTCGCCTTCCGCGAGCTGCTTGAGCGCGCTCTCCATGGCGCCGATGGCGTCTTTCATGTTGAGCGCCTGCTCGGCGATGCGGTTGTCGATCATCAGCGGCATGTGGGTTCTCCGATGGTTTGGTATTCGTTCAGTGCTAGCAGCTTTCCGTTGCGAGTGTCCACCGGTGCCCCCGGCGGCAATCCCCACGCTCCAGGGCTTGCGGAGGATGGACGCCTCCGCTACGTTGTCGCGAATCATTTTCAACGGTTTCTCCGTTGACCAAGGGGAGGACAGACAGAATGCACCGACGTGTCCGTTGTTTCTTCAATGCTTCAGCCATCGTCATCGCGCTGGTTCTGGCGTGCCCGCCGTTCAACGCCGCGGCCGCGGACCTGAAGGGCAAGACCGTTACCTGGACGATTCCGTTCGGCGAGGGCGGCGGTTCCGGCCGCTGGGCCCGGTTCGTGGAGCCGTTCCTGCGGAAGCACAGTGGCGCCGATATCCGGTTGAAGTTCGTCCCGGGCGGCGGTTCCACCAAGGGCGCCAACCTGTACGCCAAGCGCGCCAAGCCCAACGGCCTGGACCTTTTGGGTACTTCGGGTTCCACCCAGTTCCCGTTCCTGCTCAGCGACAAGCGCGTCAAGTACGATTACGGGAAATGGCGTCCGCTGCTGGCCTATGCCACGGGCGGCGTCGCCTACATCAGCCCGAAGCTCGGCGTCAAGACGGCCGCCGGGTTGGTCAAGAAGAATCCGCCGCTGAAGTACGGCTCGCAGGGCGCCACCTCGCTGGACCTGGTGCCGTTGCTGGCCTTCGAGATGCTGGGGCTCAACGTAAAGGCAGTGTTCGGCATGAAGGGCCGTTCCGCCGGCCGCAAGGCGTTCATGACCGGCGAAACCAGCATTGACTACCAGACCTCCTCGGCCTACCTCTCCAAGGTGACGCCGCTGGTGAAGGAAGGCAGCGCCATTCCGATCATGTCCTGGGGCACGCTCGACGCCAAGGGCAACCTGGTCCGCGACACCAACTTCCCGGACCTGCCGCACTTCGCCGAGGTCTACGAGCAGGTCAAGGGCAAGAAGCCGTCCGGCGCCTGGTTCGACGCGTGGAAGGCTTTCTTCACCGCGGGGTTTCCCGCCCAGAAGTTCGTGGTGGTCCCCAGGGACACGCCCGAGGACGTGGTGAAGGCCTACCAGGACGCGTTCAGGAAGATGCTCGCGGACCCCGAGTACATCGCCAACAAGGACAAGAAGATCGGCGCCTACGACCAGGTGACGGGCGCGGCGGCCGAGTTGAAGTTCAAGGCGGCCACCGATGTCCCGTCCGAAGCCAAGGCGTGGGTGCGGAACTGGCTGACGACGAAATACAGCGTGGTGTTCTGATGGCCCGTTCCGCGTGACCGCGTCCCGTATGACGTGATCGCAACCGGACGGGTCTCGGACCTCGACGGCGAGGGCGGCCGGTCTTTACGGCCGCCCTCTTTCGTTTCGAACCTCCGGGGCCGGCGGCGAGCCTCTGGCGAGGATCGACTCTCGGCGGCGCGCTGAATCGTACAGGTGCGACAAAGATGCTCGACGCGCTCATCGAAGCCTTTTCGACCCTGCTGCAGGCCCAGCACATGGCCTTTCTGGTGGTGGGCGTGCTGCTGGGCCTGGTGGTGGGCATCTTTCCGGGGCTCGGCGGCATCGTCGGCCTGTCGCTGCTGATCCCGTTCCTCCACGGCATGGATCCGGTGTCGGCCCTGGCCATGCTGGTGGGCCTGGTGGCCGTCATCCCCACCTCGGACACCTTCACCTCCGTCCTCATGGGCATTCCGGGCTCCAGCGCTTCCCAGGCCACGGTGCTGGACGGTTTCCCATTGGCCCGCAAGGGTGAGGCGGCCCGGGCGCTCGGGGCCGCGTTCTCGGCCTCGCTTTTCGGCGGCCTGTTCGGTGCCGTCATCCTCACGTTCTTCGTCCTCATCGCCCGGCCCGTCATCCTGTTCTTCACCACCGCGGAGCTGTTCATGCTCGCGGTGCTGGGCATCTCCATGGTGGGGGTGCTCTCGGGCAACTCCATCTGGAAGGGCGTGGCCTCCTGCGGCCTGGGGTTGGTCATCGGCGCCATCGGCGGCGCCCCGGCCACCGGCGAGGAGCGGCTCGTGTTCGGGGTCGACTATCTGGCCGACGGCATCCCGCTGGTGGTGGTGGGCCTCGGCATCTTCGCGTTGCCCGAGGTGGTGGACCTCCTGCGGGGCGCCGGCGCCATCTCCCGCACCCATGCCTTGGGGAAGGGTTGGCTCGACGGCCTGCGGGACATGATCCGCTACCGCTGGCTGTGCCTGCGCTGCGCCGGCATCGGCACGCTCATCGGCGCCATTCCCGGGCTCGGCGGCTCGGTGGTGGACTGGATCGCCTACGGCCACGTGGTGCAGACCGCCAAGGACAAGTCGCAGTTCGGCAGCGGCGACATCCGCGGCGTGCTCGCGCCGGAATCCGCCAACAACGCCAAGGAAGGCGGCGGGCTCATTCCGACGCTGCTGTTCGGCATCCCGGGAAGCGGCAGCATGGCGGTCTTCATCGGCGGCCTGGTGCTGATCGGGCTGGAGCCGAGCCCGCGGATGCTCACGGCCGAGCTGCCCACCACGTACACCATCGTCTGGAGCCTTGCCCTGGCCAACGTGGTGGGCGCGGGCCTGTGTCTGTTTCTGTCGCCGGCCATTGCCCGGCTGACCACCATCCGCTACCAACTGCTGGCCCCGTTCATGCTCATGGTGATCTCGTTCGCCGCGTTTCAGGCGAGCCGCGACATCATGGACTTCGTCGCGCTGGTGGCCATCGGCCTCCTGGGGGTGGGCATGAAGCGGTTCGGCTGGTCGCGGCCGGCGATGCTCATCGGCTTCGTGCTGGCCGACCAGGTGGAGACCTACCTCTACCAGGCCATCCAGTTCCACGAGTGGGGCTTCGTTACGCGCCCGGGTGTGCTGATTATCGCCGGCATCATCGTCGCCTCCGTCTGGGTGGGCGCGCGCAACCGGCCCCAGGGCGAGCCGGCCGCCGATGCGCCGCAGCGGCATGCCAGGAAGCTGACGCCGCAACTGCTGTTCGCCGGCTTCGTCGTGGCCTTTTTCGTCGTCACGCTCGCCGACTCCCTGCGGCACACTCTTCTGGGAGGAGTCTTCCCCGTCAGCGTGGCAGCGGTCATGCTGGTGGCCGGCCTGCTGGTGTTCTACGGCATTGGGCGGAGCGCCGGCGCGCCCACCCCGTACAACGAAGACGCGGAGCGCCCGGGCATCGAGGGGCACCAGGCTCCGCAGAAGGGGATCTGGCACTACCTGAACTGGCTGCTCGCGCTGTTGGGGATGACCGCCCTCGCCGGGTTCTTCATCTCGCTGAACCTGTTCTTCCTGGCGTTCCTGCGGCGGGAAGCGAGGGAGCGTTGGAGCCGGGTTGTGCTGCTGACGGTCATGGCGGACCTGATGCTGATGTTCCTTTCGTGGCTCATGACCCTGGATCTTCCGGAGGGTTTGCTGCAGCATTACGTTTCCGACCTGCCTTGGCCTCTGGGGCCGATCTAGATAGACTGTTGCAGGCCGCTGGACGGGTGGAGTCATGCGGCGGCCACCGGCCGCCCGCCCCCGCATGAGATCGCGGCGCCGGGCACGCCTGTCTTCTTTGGCCGAGGTTCGTGGTCCCGCATGGTTGGCTGTCTCAAGAAACTGCTCTTCTGGATACCCGTCGGCCTCGGCGTGCTGGCGGTGGTGTACGCGGTGCGTTCCCGGGAGGCGCCGGTGCGGACCGAGCCCGAGGAACGCGTGACCGCCGTGCGCGTGGTGGAAGGGAAGTCGGTGCGGGTGGTGCCGCGGGCGGTGGGGCACGGCAGCGTCAAGCCGGGCAGGGTGTGGGAAGCCGTGGGCGAGGTCAGCGGCACGGTGGTTTACCGGCATCCGGAGCTGCGGCGGGGGGCGATTCTCGTCGCCGGCACCGAGCTTCTTCGCATCGACCCCACGGACTACCGCCACGCGGTAGCCGAGATCGAAGCCAACATCCGCGCCGCGGACTCCCAGCTTTCCCTGCTCGACGTGCGCGCGGTGAATGCGAAACGGTCCCTGGCCATCGAGGAACGGAACCTGGCGCTGGCTCGCAAGCAGCTCGAACGCACGCGGGAGCTGCTGCGGCGCGGCGCCGTGTCACAGTCTGACGCGGACCGGGAGGAGCGCGCGGTGCTCGCCAGCGAACAGGCGGTGCAGAACCTCCGGAACACCGTCAGGCTGCTTCCCGCCGAACGCGCGGCGCAGCGGGCGCAACGCGACCGGCTCCAGTCCCAGTTGGAGACGGCCAAGCGGAACCTGAGCCGCACCACCGTGGTGGCGCCGTTCACTTGCCGCATCGCCGCGGTGAACGTCGAGGAGGCCCAGTTCGCCGCCAAGGGGCAGGTGCTGGTGGAAGCCGACGGTCTCGACGTTGCGGAGGTGGTGGCCCAGGTGCCCATGAGCAGGGTGCTGGCGCTCTTGCGGTCGCGCGTCGGGCCGGCGCCGCAATTGGGCGCCGTCATACCGCGGCTGCGCGAGGAGCTCCAGGCGGTGGTGCGCCTGCACTCGGGCGACGTCGCCATCGAGTGGCCGGCGCGTTTCTCGCGGATGAGCGACACGGTGGATCCGCGTACCCGTACGGTGGGCGTCATCGTCGCGGTGGACCAACCCTACCGGCGGGCCCAGGCGGGCCGTCTGCCGCCGTTGGTCAAGAACATGTATGTCGAGGTGGAGTTGCGGGGCCCGCCCCGGCCCGACGCGGTGGTGATTCCGCGCGCGGCCTTGCGGGGCAGTCAGGTCTACGTGGTGGGACGGGAGGACCGGCTGGAGTTCCGCGACGTGGAGGTGAGCTTCACCCAGGCCAATCTCGTGGTGCTGCGCTCGGGACTCGAACCGGGCCAGCGCGTGGTGATTTCCGACCTGCCCTTCGCCGCCGAAGGCATGCGTCTCAGGCCGGAGCCGGACCCGGCGACGGCGGCCAGCCTGGCGGCGGAGGCCACGGGCGTCGCGCCCGTCCGGTGACCGTCCCATGATCCGTTACTTCGCCGGCCACCCCACGGCGGCCAATCTCCTGATGATCGGGTTCATCTTGTTGGGCCTCGTTTTTGCCGGGACGGTGAAGCGCGAGACGTTTCCGGACATCCCGGCCGACTCCGTGGAGGTGCGGGTGCCTTGGCCCGGGGCCTCGGCGGCGGACGTGGAGCAGGGCATCTGTCTCAAGCTCGAGATTGCCGCGGACAGCGTGGACGAGCGGGAAGAGACGCGGTGCGAGGCCCGGGAAGGAGTCGCCGTTGCCACTCTGGTCATGCGGGAGGGCGCCGACCTGGACCGTTTTCTCGACGACGTCAAGAGCCAGGTCGATGCGATTCAGGACTTTCCGGACGACGCCGAGGCGCCGGTGGTGCGGCAACTGGGGCGGGTGGACCTGGTGGCTTCCATCGCCGTGGCCGGGCCGGTGCAGCCGGAGGGCCTGAAGGCCTACGCCGAACGCATGAAGGACGATTTGCTGGCGATTCCGGGCGTGGCCCGGGTGCAGCTCCAGGGCTTTTCCCAGCGACAGATCCGGGTGGAGGTCGCCGCGTCCACCATGCGCCAGTTTGGCCTCAGCGTCCGTGACCTGGCGGATGCCGTGGAACGCCAGAACGTGACGCTGCCGACGGGGTCGGTGGAGACCCGGAACTCGACGGTGCTCATCCGCTTCGATGACGAACGGCGCCGCCCGCGCACGTTCGAGGAACTGGTGGTGGTGGCCTCGGCCAGCGGCGCCGTCATCCGGCTGGGGGATATCGCCACCATCACCGACCGCTTCGAGCGGGCCGAGGACAAGAATTTCTTCAACGGCCAGCGGGCGGCCTACCTCATCGTGGAAAAGGGCCGGTCCGACGACACCCTGGACGTCATCGATGCCGTCAGGGCCTATCTCGAGGATCAACGGGCCCTCGCGCCGCCGGGCATGGTCTTCGAGATCACCCGCGACGTGTCGTCCATCGTGCGGGACCGCCTGACCATGCTGCTGCGCAACGGCGTCCAGGGGCTCGGGCTGGTGTTCCTGGTCATGTGGCTGTTCTTCGGGCTGCGCTACTCCTTCTGGGTGGCCGCGGGTCTTCCGGTGGCCTTCATGGGGACCATCGCCGGCATGGCGGCCATCGGCTATTCGTTCGACATGGTCACCATGGTGGCCTTGCTTATCGCCGTCGGCCTGATGATGGACGACGCCATCGTGATCGCGGAGAACATTGCGCGCCACCGCAGCGCCGGACGCTCCGTCATCGACGCGGCGGTGGAAGGAACGCGGGAGGTGGCCCCGGGGGTGCTGGCGTCGTTCTTGACCACCATCGGCGTGTTCGGCGCCCTGGCGTTCCTGCGGGGGACCATCGGCGCCGTGATGGGAGTCCTGCCGGTGGTGTTGATCCTGACCTTGTCCTTCAGTCTGGTGGAGGCGTTCCTGATTCTGCCGCACCACCTGCTGGGGACGTTGCGCGGCGCACGCGGCGCGTCGCCTCCAAGGATGCGGGCTCTGTTCGACGCCGGCCTGGCGCGCTTCACGGAAGGGTTCGTCGGGCGTCTGGTGGATGCGGCCGTGTCCTGGCGCTACCTTACGGTGGGCGTCATCGCGGGCCTGTTCCTCGTGTCCGTGTCCGCGATGGTCGGCGGCGTGCTCAAGTTCAGGCTCTTTCCCGACATCGAGGGCAACGTCATAGAGGCGCGGCTGCTGCTTTCCCAGGGGACGCCGTTGGCCCGGACCGAGGCGGTGGTGGAGCGGGTGGTGGCGGCGATCCGGGCGGTGGACGAAGAATACGCCTCCACCCGGCCGGGGGGCGCGAACATGTTGCGGAACGTCGGGATCCAGTTCAACCGCAATCGGGAAGCCAACGAGTCGGGCGAGCACCTGGCCACCGTCACTGTGGATCTCGTGGATCCGGATGCCCGCTATGCGTCGCTGGACGAGATCATGAGCCGGTGGCGGGCCGAGGTGGGGGTGCCGCCGGACGTGGTGGCGCTGACCTTCGGCGAGCCGCAGAGGGGGCCGGGGGGCAGGCCCATCGACATACGTCTGGTAGGGGAGGACGCGGAATCGTTGAAGACTGCGGCCACGGAGCTGCGGGAGTGGCTACACGGGTATCGCGGCGTGTTCGACCTGACGGACGATCTGCGTCTGGGCAAGCCGGAGCTGCACGTGCGCCTGCGCGAGGGCGCCCTGGCGCTGGGTGTGACGGCCTCCGAGGTGGCGAGGCAACTGCGGGCGGCCTTCCAGGGCCGCCGCGCCGGGGAGTTCCAGGTCGGCGCGGAGGACTACGAGATCGACGTCCGGCTGTACGAACGGGACCGGGACAGCCTTGCCGATCTGGCCCGCTTTACCGTCACCCTGCCGGCCGGCGAGCAGGTGCCGTTGAACACGGTGGCGACGTTGCGCTCCGAGCGCGGCTATAGCCGGATCCATCGTGTGAACGGGCGTCGCGCCGTGACCATCCAGGGGGACCTGGACCCGCGGAAGGCCAACGCCGCGGAGATCATCGACGATACCCGTTCCCGGTTCCTGCCCGGTCTTTTGGCGCGCCATCCGGGCATCCGCATGGAACTGGAGGGCCAGGCGCGCGAATCGGCCGAGACCGGATCCTCGCTCGGGCGGAACTTCCTGGTCGGGCTGGCCGCCATCTTTCTCCTGTTGAGCTTTCAGTTCCGCAGCTATGTCGAGCCGCTGGTGATCATGGCGGCCATTCCCGTGGGGCTCGTGGGCATGGTCATCGGACACATTGCCCTGGGCCTCGAGCTTTCCATGCCCAGCCTTGTGGGCTTCGTCTCCCTGGCCGGAGTCGTGGTCAACAACGCCATCGTCATGGTGACCTTCATCAAGATCCGCCGGGCCCGGGGCGAGTCCGCGACCGCGGCATCATGCGGCGCGGCCCGGCAGCGTTTCCGGGCCATCCTGTTGACTTCGTTGACGACGGTGGCGGGGGTGCTGCCGTTGCTGACGGAGACCAGCCTCCAGGCCCAGATCCTGATTCCTCTGGTGACCAGCCTTGCTTTCGGCCTTGCCGCGTCCACCTTCCAGGTGTTGTTCCTCGTGCCGGCCTTGTATTGCATCGTGGACGACTACGGAGGCACGGCGGCGGTGAAGACGGCCGTGGCGCCGGAGGCCGTGGCGCCGGCGCCGTCGATTTGAAGTCGGCGTGGGAAGCGCTATCCTGAGGCCATGACGTATCGGGAACGCATGATCGGAACGTGGCGCCTGCACGATTTTCGTTTCGTCGATGCCGACGGCAACCCTGGAGCGGTTGAGGACGCTCCGGCGGTGGGTCGGATGGAATACACCGCCGACGGCCACATGGCCACGGCCACCCGGCGGCCCGACGGCCACTACTTCAGTTACTTCGGCGAGTTCGAGCTCCAGGGAGACGTGGTGCTTCACCACATCGAATTCGCCGCGGACTCCCGGCTTGACGGCACCACCACCCGGCGGGAGGTGTCCTTCGAGGGGGACCGGCTGGTGCTGACGGCAGCGCCTCCGGTGATGGGCGGACCGGGCAGCCGGGCGTCGCTCGTATGGGAAAGGATAACCTGACATGGCGGACCAGACCGCGATTCCCTGCACCATGATGCGCGGCGGCACCTCCCGGGGGCCGTATTTCCTGGCCGGCGAGTTGCCCCCTGACGATGCCATCCGCGACCGGGTGCTGCTGGCGGCCATGGGTTCCCCCGACCAGCGTCAGATCGACGGAGTGGGCGGCGCCACCACGCTCACCAGCAAGGTCGCCATCGTCTCGCCGTCGGACCATCCCTGGGCGGACGTGGACTACCTGTTCGCCCAGGTCTCGGTGGGCCAGGCTTCCGTTGACTACAGCCCTACATGCGGCAACATGCTGGCCGGCGTCGGCCCCTTCGCCATCGACCGCGGGCTGGTGTCCCCGGACGACCCCAGGACGGTGGTGAATATCCGCAACGTCAACACCGACTCCCTTATCGAGGCGGTGTTGGAGACCCCGGGGGGCAGCGTCGAGTATGACGGCGGCACCGCCATCGACGGGGTTCCCGGGACGGCGGCGCCGATCCTGCTCAACTTCATGGACGTCATCGGCTCCAAGACCGGAGCGCTGTTCCCCACCGGCCGGCGCAAGGAGGTCATCGAGTGCGTCGAGGTGAGTTGCGTGGATGTCGCCATGCCCATGGTGCTGGCCACGGCCGAGAGCATGGGCGTGCAGGGCGACGAGAGCAAGGCCGAGCTGGACGCCAACCGGGCACTACTGGAGCGGCTGGAGGCCGTCCGGGTGGTCGCCGGCGAGAAGATGGGGCTCGGGGACGTGCGCGGCAAGGTCATTCCCAAGTTCGGCATCCTCTCCCGTCCGCGCCGGGGCGGGGCGCTGACCTCCCGCTACTTCGTGCCCACCGACTGCCATGCGGCCCACGCGGTCTCCGGCGCCATCTGCGTCGGGAGTTGCGCGCTGGTCCCAGGCACCGTCGCGGACGGCATCGCGGAAACCGGCGGGGGGTTCTCCGAGATGGTGGAGATCGAGCATCCCAGCGGCTCCATCACCGTGGCGTTCGAGTTGAGCGGAGTGGGCGACGACTTTGCGCTCCAGAAGGCGGGGGTGGTGCGCACCGCCCGAAAGCTGTTTCAGGGCCAGATCTACGTTCCGGGGAGGGTGTGGAGCCCGCGGCTGTGAACGCATCCCACGCATCCTAACCCATTGTCAACGCGCGACAAATGTTCTATATTCCTATTAGCGATAATTCTAATCTACAAAGTCGTCTATTGACTCCCTACCATTGATCCCTAGCCCGTCGCGAGTCGGGCCCGGCGGGGCCTCGAACGGCGGCTCGGGGGGTGCGTTATGTATGTGACGTTTCTGGAATGCTCGCGTTGCGGGGTACGTCATGAACGGGCGAAACTCCACAACCTCTGCCGGGAATGCGGCCGCCCGCTGCTGGTCCGCTACGACCTGGCCCGGGCCGGCGTGACGCTGACCCGTGACAGTCTCCGGGGACGGGCGGCGAACCTGTGGCGGTATCGCGAGGTGCTGCCGGTGGCCGACGACGCGGCCATCACGACCCTGGGGGAAGGATGGACGCCGCTGGCCCACGCCGGCCGGCTGGGCCGGCGGTTGGGCATGCCGCGCCTCCACCTCAAGGACGAGGGCCTCAATCCCACCGGCTCGTTCAAGGCCCGGGGCATGACCGCGGCCGTTTCCATGGCGAAGGAGCTGGGTGCGGAACGCCTGGCGGTGCCCTCGGCCGGGAACGCGTCCGGAGCGCTGGCCGCCTACGCGGCCAAGGCCGGTCTGGAGGCTCATATCTACATGCCCCGGGACGCGTCGCGGGTGAGCGTCGTGGAATGCATGCAGTACGGCGCCCACGTCGTGCTGGTGGACGGCTTCATCAACGATTGCGGCCGTATCATCGGGGAGAAGAAGGAAAGCGAAGGGTGGTTCGATGTCTCGACCCTGAAGGAGCCCTATCGGGTCGAGGGCAAGAAGACCATGGCCTACGAGCTTGCCGAACAGATGGACTGGACCCTGCCGGACGCGGTGGTGTACCCGACGGGTGGCGGCACCGGCCTGATCGGCATGTGGAAGGCCTTCGACGAGATGGAAGAGTTGGGATGGATCGATTCCAGGCGTCCGCGCATGATCTCGGTCCAGGCCGAGGGCTGCGCCCCCATCGTCAACGCGTTCACGGCCGGAGCGGACACGGCGGAGGCGGTCGTCCAACCGGCGACCGTGGCCGCGGGTCTGCGCGTCCCCGTGGCCATCGGGGATTTCATGATTCTGGACATTCTGCGCAAGAGCGGCGGCACCGCTCTGAGCGTGTCCGACGCCGAGATCCTGGAAAGCGTGCGGGAGCTTGGTTCTGCCGAAGGGATCTTCGCGGCGCCGGAGGCCGGCGCGTGCGTGGCAGGCTTGCACAGGCTCCTGGAACGCGGCGATGTGGACAGGGAGGAGCGGGTGGTGCTGATGATCACCGGATCCGGGCTCAAGTACCCGCATCTGTGGAGCGATCTTCCTTGAAACTTTTCGTGGGAACCAGCGGCTACGCCTACAAGCCGTGGAAGGGCAAGTTCTATCCCGCCGGCTTGCCGGACAAGGAGATGCTGCCGTTCTATGCCGGCCGGTTCGACACGGTGGAGATCAACCACACCTTCTACCGCATGCCCGCGGACCCGGTGCTGGCGCGCTGGCGCGAGCAGGTGCCGGAGGGCTTTTCCTTTTCCGTCAAGGCGTCCCGGGCCATCACGCACCACGCCCGCCTCAAGCAGGCGGGGGATGCCGTGGCCTTCCTGTTCCAGCGTCTGGAGTCCCTGGGAGACAAGCTCGGCCCGGTGCTGTTCCAGTTGCCTCCCAACCTGCGGCTGGACCTGCCGCGGCTGCGGGATTTTCTCGCCACGCTGCCGGAGGAGCAGCGGGTGGCGGTGGAATTTCGTCATCTATCGTGGTTTGACGAGGAGGTGTTCGACACGCTCCGGGAGCGCGACGCGGCGCTGTGCATCGCCGACGGCGAGCTGGACGGCGAGGTCCCGTTCGTGTCCACCGCCAGTTGGGGCTACCTTCGGCTGCGGGCGGTGGACTATACGGATGAGGCCATCGGAGCGTGGGCGGAGAGGGTGCGCGAGCAGAAGTGGGATCGCGGCTACGTGTTTTTCAAGCACGAGGACGAGGCCACCGGTCCGAGGCTGGCGGCCCGGTTCATCGAGCTTGTGAAAGAGGCGGAGAGCGCCGGTGCGCCGGAGGCATGAATCGAAGGGAAGGGGAATCCATTGTCAACCATCGAGAAATGGCCCGACGGGGCCCGGGTCGCGGTCCTCGTGACCCCCATGTTCGAGACCTGGTCGCCGGGAAACGCGCCGTCCTACTCGCCCATGTCTTCGCCGTTGAAGCCGGGGGTGGTGGACCGGCTGGGAGTGTCGTGGTCGGAATACGGCGGCCGCACCGGGGTCTGGCGGTTCATGAAGATCTTCCGTGAATTCGAGGTCCCGGCCACCGTGTGCACCAGCGGCCGCTCGGTGGAGCTGTTCCCTGACGCGGTCAAGGCTCTGCACGACAACGGGCACGAGGTTGCCGGCCACTCCTACAGCCAGGATGCTTTTCTCACCGACCTCTCGGCGGACGAGGAGAAGGAAGTGATCGGTCGCTGCTTCGACCTCATCCAAGGCGTGACAGGAGTGCGGCCCGTCGGCTGGCTCAGCCCCAGGGCCACGCCCACCGAGCACACCGCGGGGTTTCTGGCGGAAGCCGGCTGCGTCTGGCACGGAGACTACAACGACACCGACGTCCCGTACCGGATGTCTACCGCGTCCGGGAACATCGTGGCCATTCCCCACAGCGATTTCGCCGACAACCGCGTGTTGCGTGGCAGCCCGCGCGATTTCCTGAACGTGTACAAGGACACCTTCGATTTCCTCTACCGATCGGAGGCGCCCGAGATGATCAACCTGACGGTCCACGCCCACTTCGGCGGCCGGCCGATGATGTCGGCCATGCTGACCGAGATCCTCCGGTACATGAAGGGGTTCTCGCGAGTCTGGTTCGCGCGCCACGACGAGGTGGCCCGGTGGGTGCTGGAGCAGGGCTAGTGTCGTGTCCCACGTAAATTTTGACAAAGATGCGCAGGATTTTTTGTTGTCGGCAAGGCGCGATGACGAGCAGTGGCGGTTACCACGCGAGGAAGACCCCGGGTCAAGCTTGCCCCGGGCCTGACCCGGGGCCCGGGGTGACCAACGCAGCCGACGACGAAAAAGACCAGCAGATTTGTCAACATTTACGTGGGACACGACACTAGCTTCGGCAATGAGGTCCCGAATCCGTCAATTGCGGCATCCGCAACGTCACCCCGGCCGCATAACGTCACTCCGGCCGCATAATGTCACCCCGGCACCCGCAACGTCACCCCGGCCCCTATATGACGTCACCCCGGGCTTGACCCGGGGTCCAGAGGCGGGGAGGGGAAGGGCTCCGGCTAGCCCAGCGGCACGTCCACGCCGTTGAGCGTCAACTCCGGCACCACCTCCACCGGGTTCCGCAGGGTGTTGGTGGTGTAGCAGGACCGTTCCAGGGCTTCGGTGAACTCGACGATGCGCTCCCGGCTGTCGGGGCTTTGCAGGTCCAGCCGGTAGACCAGGCGGGTGCAGGCCGACGGCACGTCCGACAACCCGAACTTGCCCTTCTGGTCGAATTCCCCCCGTACCGTCATCTCCGCGCGTTCGATCCGGATGTCCATGAATGACGCCAACTGCGTCACCTGGCTGAGCATTCAGAAGCCGATGGAGGCGACGAAGTACTGGAGCGGGGCGGCGCCCTTGCCGCTCCCCCCGCGTGACGGCGGTTCGTCGCAGAAGATGGTATAGCCTTCGGAGGTCCTGGCCGCCTTCAGGTGGTCGTTGACCAGTTTGATCTGCGCTTCGTGCACCGTGACCGCCTTGGAAGGGTCCTCCTGGAAGATCTTCCGGCGGCGCTCGAAGACGGCCTTGTGGTGGGTGTAGTCGATGGAGCAGCAGCCAGGGTCGTCGGTGTCGTCCGTGATGGCCATATTTCCTCCGTTTGGATACATCAAAGCCTTATTCATTCGGCCACGAGTCTTTCTATCACAGAGGGCGGAAAGATGGCGAAAGAACATACCTATGCGGCGGTCGTGACCTGGACGGGAAACCGGGGCGGGGGCACGGTTGACTACAGGGCGTACACGCGCGACTACGAGGTTGCCTGTGCGGGCAAGCCGCCGATCAAGGGCTCGGCCGATCCAGCCTATCTGGGCGATGCGAGCCGCCACAACCCGGAAGATCTGCTCGTGGCCGCACTCTCGGCCTGCCACATGCTCTGGTACCTGCACCTGTGCGCGGCCAACAAGGTCGTCGTCACCGCCTATGAGGACGCGGCCGAGGGCGTGATGCGGACCTACCCCGACGGCTCGGGCGAATTTACGGGCGTGTCTCTCAAGCCCCGCGTTGCCATCAGCCACGAGAGCGATCCGAAGACGGCGGAGGACCTGCACGAAAGGGCCAATGCCATGTGCTTTATCGCGCGCTCGGTCAACTTCCCGGTGAGTCATCAGCCGGAGATTGTGAGAGGGTAGGCCGGGGTACGTGGCTGCGACGCTTAAAATCCGAGAGGCTTTCAATTAACTTGTGGCTTTGGCGCGAGGGATGGTTCCAACCGCGCCCGCACGACTCTCATGGAAACGGGTGATCCATGTCGCAGGACTTGAGAAGTTATCTCGATCTGGTGGAATCGAAGGACGAGCTGGTCAGGATATCGGCTCCGGTGGATCCGCTCCACGAGGTGACCGCCCTGGTGGCCAAGCTGGCGCGGGAACGGCGCCGCCGTCCGGTCCTCCTGTTGGAGAACGTCAAGGGCAGCGCGCTTCCGGTGGTGACCAACCTGCATGCCAGCCGGCGCCGCATGGCCCTGGCCATGAACTCCGAGCCCGGCGAGGTACAGCGGGCCTTCCTGAAGGCCATGGAGCGTCCGGTGGCCCCGGTGGTGGTGGACGCCGGGCCGGTCAAGGAGGTGGTGCGAACGGGCGGGGACGTCGACCTGCTGGCGCTGCCGCAGATCGTCCACCACGGCGCGGACGCCGGCCCCTACATCACGGCGGCCATCTCGTTCGCGAAGGATCCGGAAGACGGCACCTGGAACTGCGCCTACAATCGCCTGATGATCATGGGAAAGGACCGGACCTCCATCCACATCACCGCGTCCAAGCACCTGTGGGAGTTCTACCAGAAGGCGGAAGCGCGGGGCGAGGCGTTGCCGGTGGCCTTTGCCGTCGGGGTCCATCCGGCCATCGGCCTGGGGGCTTTGGCCATCGGCTCCATCGACGAGGATGAGCGCGCCATCATGGGCGGGATCCTGGGAGAGCCGCTGGAGCTGGTGCGGTGCGAGACCTCGGACCTGCTGGTGCCGGCCCACGCGGAGATCGTTCTGGAGGGGGAGATCCTGCCCGGCGAACGGACTCCGGAGGGGCCGTTCAGCGAGTTCACCGGCTACAGCCTGGGCGAGCGCCGGCGGGAGGTGGTGCGCTACAATGCCGTGACCATGCGGGAAGACGCACTCTTCCACGACATCGCCGTGGCCCAGGTGGACCACCTGTTGCTGTCCACCATTCCCATGGAGGCGAACCTCTACCGGGCGGTGCGCGCCATCGTCCCGTCGGTGGCCGCGGTGCGCGTGCCCGCGCCTTACAGTTGCTACGTCGCCATTAATCAGCGGGTTCCGGGGCAGGCCAAGAACGCCATCCTGGCGGTGCTGGGCGCCGACATGTACATCAAGCGCGTGGTGGTGGTGGACCACGACGTCGACATCTTCGACGACCGGGAGGTAGCCTGGGCCTTGGGCACCCGGTGTCAGGCGGACCGCGACATTACGGTGATCTCCAACACCCGGGGATCGGACCTGGACCCGTCTACGGATTCCGACGGCTACACCGCCAAGTGGGGCGTCGACGCCACCGCCAAGCCTTCCCTGGCCGAGTACACGCCGCGCAACCGCATTCCCCGGGAAGTTCTGGAACGTATCGACCTCGACAAGCTGGGGCTGTAATTGACCTCTTCGACGCGGAATTTCGTCTGCCTCCTGGAAGAGACCGCGGCGCGCTTCCCGGAAAAACCCGCGTTGCTCTGTCCCGACGCGACCCTGACCTACCGTGCGCTGCAACAACGCGCTGCCGGATTCGCGCGGGAACTGGTGGAGGGCAACGTCGGGCCGGGAGATCGGGTCGCGCTGGTGCTGCCCAACCACTGGACTTTCGTGGTGGCGATGCTGGGTATCTGGAAGCTCGGCGCCACCGCCGTTCCGCTGAGCCCGCTGTTGAAGCCCGAGGAGCGGGATGCCATCCTCGCGGACGTGGCCCCGGCCGTGGTGGTCGAACGCGTGGAGCCGCGGGAGGGTGTCTGGGACACGGCGACGGAGGCTGACGCGCCAGCCCACTTCGGCTACAGCTCCGGCAGCACCGGCCGGCCCAAGGGCGCGGTGTTCAGCCACTCGGCGCTGACCTTTGCAAACCGCTCATGGGCGGAGATGATGGCGGTGACGTCGGAGGACGTGGTGCTGTCGGTGCTGCCGCTGCCCCATTCCTTCGGGCTCAACGGTTCGCTCCTGGCCCCGCTGCTCAGGGGCGCCCAAGTGGTTCTCGCTGGAGGGTTCGTACCCGACCAGGTCCTTGCGGCCATGGAGGAGCGCCGCGTGACCCTTTTCCTGGGTGTGGCCACCATGTTCCGGCGGCTGTTGAGCGCGCCGGAGTTCGCCGGCGCCGACCTGTCTTCGCTGCGGCTGTCGGTGTCCGGCGCCGCGCCGTGCCCCTGGGATCTGGCGTCGGAATGGCGCGGGCGCGCCGGCCATCGCATCCTCCGGGGTTACGGCATGACCGAGTTGTTCCGGCCCATCTCGTATCTGGCGTCGGAGGCGGAGGACCGGCCGGAATGCATCGGGCGCGCGGTTCCGGGCGTCGACGTCCGGGTGGTGGCGGACGAGGGCGTAGAGTCCGGGGAGAGGGACGTGGGGGAGCTCTGGATCAGGACCCCGGCCGCGCTGCAAGGGTACTGGAACGATGCCGCGCCGGTGCTGGAGGACGGTTGGTTCCGGACCGGTGATCTCGCCCGGGTCTCCGCCGACGGGTTCGTGGAGATCACCGGGCGCCTCAGGGAACGTATCCTCCGGGGCGGCTATTCGGTCTTTCCCCAGGAAGTCGAGGCGGTGCTGGCCGAGCACCCGGATGTTGCCGAGGCCGCGGTGGTGGGGGTGCCGCACCCGGAACTGGGCGAGGAAGTGGCGGCTTTCGTGGTGGCGAAGGCGGGTGCAAACCCGGGAGCGGGCACCCTTGCCGCCTACTGCCAGGATCGGCTCGCCCGCTTCAAGTACCCGCGGCACATCCGCTTCGTGCCTGAGTTGCCCAAGGGGGCGACCGGGAAGGTGCTGAAAGCCGAGTTGCTGAAGGGGTGGGGGAAAGGGGGTTAGAGGAGCCGAAGCGTCCTCCACCCCCGGTGTTGTTTGCCCCGTGACCGCTCTTGACTACTTCCTGACCAGAAAGGACAGGCTTTCTCTAACGTGCGGCGGCATGTTGATGATCCCGTCCACGAGCTTCTCCACCTCGGCACCCGAGACAGGGGTGATCAGGATCTTGGACTTCTTGGCTTCGGCCAGCATCTGGGGGTCCTTCAGGGTCTTCGCATAGGCCGTCCGCAGGATCTCCAGCCTGTCCTTGGGGGTGCCCGGTGGCAGCGCCAGCATGCGCTGGAACGCCATCTGGAACGCCCACGAGTTGTAGAGTTCGAGGGCTTCCTTGTTCAGCACGTCCTTGAACAGCGGGATGTTTTTAATCTCCGGATCCGGGTAGGTGTGGCTGTCGATGACGAAGGGCACGAGCTTTTGTTCGCCCTCGGCGTCCAGCATGCTCCGGGCGGTGACCCGCATGGACTCCCACTGTGAGCAGAAGCCGTCGACCTCGCGGCCCTCCAGCGCCAGCCGTATGGTGGCCGTCCCTCGGTACCCGGTGACGATCTTGAACTTGGTGCCCATGGCCTTGTTCAGGATCGCCGGGATGTCGTGGCCGGTGGAGCCGGCCCGGGTGGCGCCTATCTTGATGGGCTCCTTGGAATTGATGACGTCCTTCCAGGTCGTCTTGCCGGAGAAGGCCATCATCATGCACACGATCTCGCCCCTGCTGGGGGCGCCCACCCACTCCATCTTGTCGAAAGGCACCGCGCCGGCCTTCTTGTCGCCCAAGGCGCTCTGTACGATGAGGGAGTTGTTGAAGACCGCGCCGGAGAGCCCGTCGGGCTTGCCGCGCTTGCCGATGTAGGTGGCGGAGATCAGGCTGCCGGCCCCGGTCATGTTCTGCACCAGCGTGGTGGGGTTGCCGGGGACGTACTTGCCGAAGTAGCGGGCGATCAGCCGCGTGTAGGTGTCATAGCCGCCACCGGGCGAGAAACCCACGATGAAGCGAAACGTCTTGTTCTTGTAGAAGTCCTCGGCGTGTGCCGCGGTACCCGCGAACACGGCGGATCCCAGGATGATGGCCGCGGCCAGGGAACGTAAACCCTTGCGTGTCATGGATGTCCCTCCGTTTCTGGTGTTGTCGGTGGCTCTGCACCGAGCCCCTTGGCTACAGAAGTGGCGCCGCTATGTCAAGACGCTCGTTGAGAAATGCCCGCGCCGGTGCTATGAAACCAGACACGGAGGCACACATGGCAGAATCCATCGTCCTGTTCACGCAGCCCGGTTGACCGCCTTGTCATCGAGAGAAGGAGTATCTTTCTCAAAAAGGCGTCGATTTCGTTGAGAAGAACATTCGCGAGGACCAGGAGGCCCTGAAGGACCTGCTGGCGCGGGGGTTCCAGAGCACGCCCGTGGTCATCATCGACGGGGAGGCAGTGGTCGGCTTCGATCAGGAGCGGATCGACTCGCTACTCGGGCTCTGAGACGGAGGCCGCGCCCGCGGCCTCCAAACCACAGACGACATACTCTCTTTCCGGACCATGCTCGGGGGCCATGCCCTCGTGCGCGGATGGCGCGGCTTCCCGCGCAACGGGTTCCGGATCGCCGCTACGGTTGTCGCCGGGCCTTCAACGCCCGGACGATCTTCTCCGGCGTGATGGGGAGGTCGTGGATGCGGACTCCGACGGCGTCGGCGACCGCGTTGGCGATGACGGCGGGCGGCGGAATGATGGGCGGCTCGCCCACGCCCTTGGCGCCCAGCGGGCCCGAGGCGCAGGGGTGCTGGATCAGGTGCGTCTCCACGGCCGGGGCGTCCAGCGCGCTGAAGATCTTGTAGTCCAGCAGGTTGGGATTGTCCATTTTTCCGTCGGTGAAGGTGCAGGCTTCGCTCAGCGCCTGCCCCAGCCCCTGCATGACCCCGCCCTCGATCTGCCCCCGTACCGACAGGGGATTGACCGCCGTGCCGACATCCTGAACCGCCACGTAGCGAAGGATGCGTACATGGCCCGTCTCCGGGTCCACGGCCACCTCGGCCGCGTGGGCCGCCACCGCGGGGTGGGGGACGAGTCGGGACACGGACTGCGTGCTGACGATGGGGCCGCGCTCGTGCTCCAGGGCCAGATGGCCCACCTCGCGCAGTGAAACCGCGCGTTCCGGGCTGCCCTTGACGAAAACCTTGTTGTCGTCCAGCTCCAGGTCGCCGAGGTCGGCTTCAAGCTTGTCCGCGGCCACTTGCTGGATCTGCCTCTTCACTTCCCGGGCCGCCAGCAGCACCGCGCTGCCCATGCTCTTGAGGGCCTGGCTGCCGGCGCTGATGGTGGAATGGGGCGCGAAGTCGGTATCCGCGGTGCGCACGTGCACATCGTCGAGAGACACTCCCAGCACCTCCGCCGCGATCTGCGCCAGGGAGGTGCTGGCGCCGCTCAGGTCCACCACGCCGGTGAGGATCCCGATGGTGCCGTCCTCGTTCAGCTTGACGCCGGCGCTGGATGCCATGCCGCCCACGAGCCAGTGGGCCACGGCCAACCCCCGGCCGATGTTCTCTCCGGCAGGCCTCGGCCGTTCGTTCATGACGTCCGCCGCCTTGCGGAGCGTCTCCCTGGCGTGCACGTCCTCGAGCCGGGCGCCCGCGGGCGTCTCGTCGCCGTCCTCGAACGCGTTCCGGAGACGCATCTCCACCGGGTCGATGCCCAGCTCGCGGGCGATGATGTCGATCTGGGACTCGGAGGCGAACGTGAGCTGCGGACCGGCCGGACCCCGGTAGGCCCCGCAGGTGGGGGTGTTGGTGTAGACGCAGTAGCTGTCGATCCTGAGGTTGGGGATGCGGTAGGGGCCCGGCGCCCGCACCGCCGCCCCCTGGCTGATCATCACCCCGGAACCGGCCGAGTACCCGGTCCCCAGAACCAGCTCGATTTCCCGGGCCGTGATGGTGCCGTCGAGCCTCACGCCGGTCTTGTAGCGCAGGTGAAACGGGTGCCTGGGGTTGCTGCCCTGGAAGTCCTCGCCGCGGGTCATGACGATGCGGACCGGCTGCCGGGCCTTGCGGGCCAGCGCCACCGCCGCCGGTTCGATGGTGGGCGAGATCTTGCCGCCGAAGCCGCCGCCGATCTCGGTGGGGATCACGCGGACCTTGGTCATGGGCATGCGCAGGATCTGCGCGATGGCGGCCCGCAGCGGGAACTGGGCCTGGGTGGGGACCCACACGGTGGCCTTGCCGGAGGCGTCGAATTGCGCCAGCACGGTGTGGGGCTCGATGTAGGTCTGGTGCACCATGGGCACGTGAAAGCGGTGCTCGAAGATCCGGTCCGCCTCGGCGAAGCCGCGCTCCGGGTCGCCGCGCATGATCTGCTTGTGGCCGCACACGTTGCCGCGGCGGTTCTCCACGCTCGGTTGTGCCCAATAGTCGGCATGGTCCTCGTGAATCACCGGTGCTTCCGGCGCCATGGCCTCCGGCCCCGAGGTGACCGCAGGAAGCACCTGGTAATCCACCTCGATGAGCCGCGCGGCTTCCTCCGCGGTCTCCTCGTCCACCGCCGCCACCGCCGCGATCCGGTCGCCGACGTAACGGACCTTGGTGCGGGCGAAGTACTCTTCGTCGCGGACGAAGTTGCCGTAGTGGACGGGCGGCAGGTCGGCCGCGGTGACCACGGCCCTGACGCCCGGCAGCCGCTCCGCCCCCTCGGTGCGGACGGCGGTGATGCGGGCGTGGGGGTGGGGGCTCCGCACCATCTTGCCGTGAAGGACCCGGCCTGCCGGTGAGACGTCGGCACCGAACACCGACTGCCCGGTCACCTTTTCGAGAATCTCGACCCTGGGAAGCTCCTGACCGACGACTTTCATGATTCCTTCGCCGCCTCCATGACCGCCTGGATGATGGTGCCGTAGCCGGTGCAGCGGCACAGGTTGCCGGCAATGCCGTGGGTGACCTCCTCGCGCGTGGGCGAGGGGTTCCGGTCCAGCAGGGACTTGCAGGCCATGAGCATGCCCGGGGTGCAGTAGCCGCATTGGGCCGCGCCCGCGGCCGCGAACGTCCTTTGCAGCGGGTGCAGCTCCTCGCCGTCCGCCAGCCCCTCCACGGTCTCGACGCTCCGTCCGTCCGCTTCCGCGGCGAAGATCAGGCAGGCGTCCACCAGACGCCCGTCGAGGATTACCGCGCAGGCGCCGCACTCCCCCTCGCTGCAGCCCTCCTTTGTGCCGGTGAGGCCCAGGTCGTCGCGCAGGAAGTCCAGCAGCGAACGGGTGGCTGGTACTTCCTCCCGGAAGGACTCGCCGTTAACGGTTACCGTGATCCGGATGGGTTCCGCGGTCATCAGGCCTCGCCTCGCGCGCGTTGAAACGCGTTCTCGACGGCCCGTCGCGTGAGCACCCGGACCATATCCTTCCGATAGTCGGCGCTGGCGCGGACGTCGTCGATGGGCCGGGCGTCATGGGCGGCGCATTCCGCCGCTTCCGCGGCAGCGTCCGCGTCGAAGCGGCGGCCTTGGAGACAGCTCTCGGCCGACAACGCCCGGAGCGGCGTCGGCCCCACGGCTCCCAGCGCGATGCGTGCGTCCTCGACGGCGCCGTCCTCGTCCAGCTTCACGAACGCCGCGCAGTTCACCACCGCGATGTCCATGGCGGTGCGGACGCAGCGTTGGAACGAGCTGCCGGTCCGGCCGGGCATGGCGGGGATGCGGACCGCCGTCAAGAGCTCGCCGCTTTCCAAAGCGGTCCTGCCGGGGCCGAGGAACAGTTGCTCCAACGGCAGCTCCCGGCTTCCGTCCACACGGCCGGCTTCCGCCGTCGCCCCGAGTGCCAGCAGCGGAGTCGCGGTGTCGGCGGCCGGGGAGGCGTTGGCCAGATTGCCGCCGATGGTGGCGCGGTTGCGGGTCTGGATCGAGCCCACCACTCTCGCGGACTCGGCCAGGGCGCGGTAGCCGTTGACGATGAGGGAAGAGGCGGCCAGGGACTCCATCGGGGCCAGGGCGCCGATGCGAAGCCCGCCGTCCGAAGGCTCGATCCGGTCCATGTCCGGAATCCGTTTGAGGTCGACCACGGCGTCCGGCTGCGTCTGCCGGCGCTCCATCCTGAGAAAGAGATCCGTACCTCCGGCCAGGGGAACGGCGTCCGGGGTCAGCAAGGAAAGGGCCTCGTCGAGGCGGCGCGGAGCGAGGTAGTGAAAACGCCTCATGGTTTCGGCGGTCATTCATGGCACTTTTTGGCGGGGGATGCAATTCAGCCAGGACCGGGAAGGTATTGGGAACCGGCGCGAGTCCAATGGGGAGAACAAGGTAGCGCGGGCCGTATCTTGGCGGGAACCGGCCTTTCCTGATAATTCTGGGGTCTCGGCAACCGGCCGCTCCTCGATCGGAGGCGCGGCGATCGCCGTGTGCGCGAAACTGTCCAGGGTGCCGTCTCGGCGCGTGAGGAAGACGGGAGAAGAGGAACATGGAAACGACGACCCTTGTCGATGCCGCGAACAGGCGTCCCGCGCGCCTGGGCCGTTTCGATGCTGCGGCGTCAGCCGTCACGGTGTCCTTGTGGGCTGTGTTTCTGCTGCTGTCGATTCCGACAGCAGCCTATTCGGCGCCGCCAGACCTGCAGACGCCGGCGCCGGTGATCTACCTGGCGGACAATCTCGACGAGCAGGACAAGCTCGGGTGGTGCATCGATACCGTGGGGCGAGGGTTCGGCGAGAGGCTGCACGCGCACTCCTGCAAGCCGCGGGGCGGGGACGTGCAGTTCCGCTACGACAAGGAAGCGCGGCGCATCGCTTCGGCCACCTATGCCGGCAAGTGCGCCACGCTGACGGAGCCGGCAGCCACGGGCGTCTCGCTGGGGCTGGTGGATTGCTCGAAGGACTCGGCCGCCCAGGACTTCGACTACGACGGCGAGACGATGGAGTTCCGTCCCGGGGCCGACCGGGCCCTTTGTCTCGCGGCGGGCGCCGCAAGCAGGAGCGCGGGGCCGTTCATGTCCCGTGGTCTGGAGCTCGCTCCGTGCGCTTCCACCGAGGCTGCGCGAAAACAGTGGCGTATCAAGTGAGGCGGTTCCCGGCGCCGCGAGCCGTTGGGGGACCATGACCGAATCGAGGACCGGAATCGGCGGGCGCGGGAGCAGCTACAACCCCCGGAACCGTTTCGAGCCCCTCGCCTTCGTGCCGGACGGCACCGTCGCGGGACCCTCCACCCAACTGCTGAAGGATACGTCCCGGTCCATCATTGCGTACAACGACAGCCCCGATGTGGGCTTCGAGGCCAGCGTCAATCCGTACCGGGGTTGCGAGCACGGCTGCATCTACTGTTACGCCCGTCCCACCCACGAGTACTTGGGCTTCTCCGCCGGCCTGGACTTCGAGTCCAGGATCCTGGTGAAGGAAGAGGCGCCGAAGCTTCTGAGGAAAGAGCTGGCGTCGCCGCGATGGAAGCCCCAGGTGATAGCGCTGTGCGGCGTCACCGATCCCTATCAGCCCGTGGAGCGGCGCCTGGAGCTCACCCGGGGTTGCCTGAAAGTGCTCGCGGAGTACCGGAACCCGGTGGCCATCGTCACCAAGAACCATCTGGTGACGCGGGACGCGGACCTGTTGCGGGAACTGGCGGCCCGGGACGCGGCCGTGGTGTTCATCTCGGTGACCACCCTGGACGGGGATCTCTGCGGCCGCATGGAGCCCCGGACCTCCCAGCCTCGCTTGCGCCTCGACGCCATCCGCGCCTTGGTCGAGGCGGGCATCCCGGTGGGCGTTCTGGTGGCGCCGGTGATTCCCGCCTTGACGGACCATGAGATGCCGGCGATCCTGGCCGCCGCGGCGGAAGCCGGCGCGAAATGCGCCGGCTACTCGCTCCTCCGCCTTCCGTTCGCCGTCAAGGACCTGTTCGAGCAATGGCTGGAAGAGCACTTCCCCGACCGCAAGGAGAAGGTGCTGAACCGCATCAGGGAGGTCCGCGGCGGGAGGCTCAACGACTCCGGCTTCAAGACCCGCATGAAGGGGCAGGGGATCTTCGCCGAGCAGGTGGATTCGCTGTTCCAGGCCAGTTGCCGGAAGCTGGGCCTGACTCGCCGGTCATGGAATCTGTCGACGGCTTCGTTCCGGGTCCGAACCGATCAGTTGTCGCTGTTCGGCGATGGCTGACGGGCGGCGTAGACGCCGCCTCACGGCATCAATTCGCCGCCGTTCACTCCCACCACCTGTCCGGTCATGTAGCTGCTGGCCGGGCTCAGCAGGAAGACCGCCAGATCGGCTACTTCGCTCGGCTCGCCCAGCCGACCCATGGGGACGAGCTTGGAGCGGTCCGACTTGCGCTTCTCCAGGGCTTCACCGGTGAGGCCGCGGCGCCACATGGGCGTGTCGATGGGCCCCGGCGCCAGCGCGTTGATGCGGATGCCGTACTCGGACACCTCGCGGGCCACCGCCTTGGTGAGGGCGGCGATGCCGGCTTTGGCCGCGGAGTAGTGGGACGCCCACTCCTGGCCCTTCAGCCCATGCATGGAGGACAGGCTGGCGATGACGCCGAAGCGCGCCTCCATCATCAGCGGCAGCGCCGCGCGTATGCAGTAGAAGGTGCCGTTCAGGTGGACGTCGATCATGCGGGCCCAGTCCGCGTCGGTGATCTCGTGCACGGGTTTCTGCTGTGAGATTCCGGCCACGTTCATGAGGTAGGCAAGGCTGCCGAACTCGGCGTGGGCCCTGGCGACGGCGTCATTGACCTGATCCGAGCGGGTGACGTCCAGCTCCAGGGGCAGGGCGGCGCCGCCGCCTGCCTTGATCCTCGAGGCCGTCCCCTCCGCCTTGGCCGGGTCGACGTCGGCCACGGCGACCTTGACTCCCTGCTCCCCCAGCTTGAGCGCGATGGCTTGGCCGATGCCGCTGCCGCCGCCGGTTACGAATGCGCTGTCGCCTTCCATGTCCCACTGCATGATTGCCTCCCGGGTTCGTTTGGTTGAGGCGTGGAAACTAGCACCTCGCCGAAGAGGCGGTCAAACGAGGCGGTCGAACGTACCATTCCCATGGGCTCGGTCGCGCCTCCCGGACCGATCTGGTAAACCTCACGTCACCCAATTTCAAAGGGAGGTTCCCAGTGGAGTATCGACAGCTCGGAACGTCGGGGGTCCGCGTTTCCGCCATCGGCCTAGGGACCAATCGGTTCGGCTCGCCGGCTGTGCCACAGGATGCGGTGTCCGCCATCATCGACGCGGCCGTGGACCTCGGCGTCAATTTCATCGACACGTCCAACAGCTATCAGGGAGGCCGTTCCGAGGAAACGCTGGGCAACGCCCTGAAGGGCCGCCGGGACCGTTTCGTGGTGGCCACCAAGTTCTTTTTCCCGACGGGCGAGGGCGCCAACGACCGCGGCACGTCGCGTTACCATCTCATGAACGCCGTGGAGGGGAGTCTCCGCCGGCTCCGGACCGACCACATCGACGTCTACTACATCCACCGGTGGGACGACGCGACTCCCATCGAGGAGACCCTGCGGGCGCTGGACGACCTGATCCGGCAGGGGAAGGTGCGGTACATCGGCGGGTCGGACTTCGCATCGTGGCAACTGGCCCACGCCAACGTCCTGGCGGAGTTCCGGGGCTGGACGGCCTTCGCCGTGATGCAGTCCCACTACCACATGCTGGAAAGAGACGTGGAGCGGGAGGTGCTTCCCTATTGCCGGGCGCACGGCGTGGGGTTCGTTCCCTATTTCCCGCTGGCCGGCGGCTTCCTCACCGGCAAGTACGTCAGGGGCGAGAAACCGCCGCCCGGTTCACGCGGCGAGAGCGCACCTTACGTGCAGAGGTACATGACCGGCTCCAACTACGACATCGTGGAGCGCCTGACGGCGTGGGCCGAGGCCCGGGGACGAGGGATGAACGAGCTGGCGCAGTGCTGGCTGCTGGCCCAGCCGCGGGTCTGCTCGGTCATTTCCGGCGCCACCCGGCTGACGCAAGTCCAGGACAACGCCAAGGCGCCCGAATGGGAGCTGACGTCCACGGAACTGGCCGAGATCAACGAGCTGTTGGGAGTGTAGGGACGGTCGTGCCGTCTCTCGTCAGTGCAGGATCCGTACGGCCGGTTTGAACTCGATGACTTCCACTTCAACCTCGTCCTCAGCCGTCGCGTCGCGTTTTCTTTTCTGGGAGGCTTCGTTGAGCAAGAGCACAACCATCCGCCACAACTCCTGTTTCTCCACCGGAGCGTGGAGGAAGAGGTCCACCCCCGCGGCCAGGCCTCTGCTGTGGTCATGGATGAGGTGGCCCGACATCATCAGGATGACCGGCGTATGCTGGTGCGCGTCCAGTCTTCGAACCGCGCGGCAGAGCTCGAAGCCGTTGAGGGGGCCCTTCAGAAAGCCGTTTACGAGGAAGAGGTGCACGTCCTGTTCCGCGGTGATCGCCAGCGCCTCGCGGCCGTCGGCGACGTTGAGCACCTCGATGGCGGACGACAGCTCACGCAGATGCCGTGACAGCGTCTTCGCGTGACTGACATAGCTGTCCGCTATCAGAATCCTGGGTCGTACGCTTCGTCCCATTGGCTCCTCACGGTGACCGTACCGGGGACCGCCTCCGGTTGGAACTGTCTCGAATCTTCGCAAATCCCACGGTTTTCGTTTTCCACGGAACCGCATGCCGCATTTGCCAATGTCGTGTCAAGACCTGGGGTGGGGAAATTTCGCGGCCGACTTTTCAGTGACTAGCGGTCGACCCGCCTCAGAAAGGTCCTTACGGCGGCGTGGGCGGCGTCCGGATTCGCGAAGAAGTAGCTGTGCCGTTCTCCCGGCAGCACCACGAGCTCGGCCCCCGGTATGCCGTTTCCCAGGATCTCCGAGGAGGTGCGGTGGTTCATGTCGCTGGTGACGTTGCGGTCGTCCTCTCCCACGAGAATCAGGGCAGGGGTCCGGATCTCGCCGAGACGGCCGCTGGTGTCGTGGCCCTGCCTTGCCAGCAGATGGCGGAAGTAGAACTCCACCGGTCCCATGTTGGCCATGCGGACACGCAGGTAGTTCTCGACCCGGTCGGGATGCCGCGCGGCGAACTCGTCCGTGAAGCCCACCAGGATGGAGTGGTCGCGGACGTACTTCTCATAGCCCCATTCTACCATCTCGGTGGCGATTTTCAGCGGGATGCCCTTGGTGTCGGGAAACGATGCCCCCGTGGAGGCCAGTATCAAGGCCTTGACCCGTGAGGGATGGTCCAGGGCCATGATCTGAGCCACCCGGCCTCCCATGGAGTGGCCGCAGACGATGGCCGCGGGGGCCTTCAGATGGTCCAGCAACGCCATGGCGTCGTCCGCGAACATCTGCGTGGAATAGGGGACAGACGGCTTTCCGGACCGGCCGGTGCCGCGGTAGTCCATGACGATGACCCGGTGGTCCCTGGAGAATTCCGGCACCTGGTGGATCTTCCACACCTCTCCGTCGCAGTGGGTCTCGCTGAGAAAGAGAAAGGGCTCTCCCTGACCGTGGACCTCGTAGTACAGTTCGGTGTCGTTGACGCGAAGCAAGGGCATGGGACCTCCCGAAGTTCCGGCGTGGCAGGCGGCGGCTAGTCGAAGTACCCGGTCTTCAGCGCCCAGAGCCAAGCGTAGGCGATCTTCTCGTTGTAGAGCGCCCAGTGGCCCATGTGGGTGTACTTGGGCACCAGCCCCACGTGAATTTTCGCCCCGGCGGCCCCGTACTTGCCGGCCATGAACATCTCGCGCTTGTCACCGAGGCTTTGCCCGCCGATCCAGTGGCCGTGGTCGTTCTCGCCGACCATGAGCAGCACGCTGAGGTTGGCGAGCCATTCCGGGGGCGGGTCCTGCAGGTGGTCGAAGTACTCCTCCCGCGGCAGGCCGGTGACCCGGACGTATTCCTCCAGCCGTTCGGGGAAGACGTTGTGCTGGTTGTCCCGCAGCCCGATCTTGATCTGGGGGCGGGTCTTCTCCGTGAGGCGGAAGAAATCCTCCATACGGCCCCAGGGGGTCAACTCCGGCAGATCCTCGTAGTGGGACTTCCGGTACGCCTCCACCGTGCGCCGGGATATCTGCGCGAGCCCGTAGGGCTTGGGAGATTCCATGCCGGTTGCCTCCCGCCACTCCCTGCGCCAGCCGTCGGGACCGCCGCTGCCCCAGCCGACCACGCCGATGACCTCCGCTTCCTCGGTGAACCGGGTGAGGTGCGCCGCCATGGGCCCCCCGGTGGAGTGGCCGAAGGTGATGAGGCGCCGCCCGCGAAGATGCCGGTCCGTCAGTTGTCCGGCCCCCTGGAGGATGACGTTGAACGTGCACTTGAGCAGGCGGTCCTGGAGCTCTTCCTCGCCGGTGTCCGTGTCGAGCAGATAGACGGGTACCCGCTCGCCGATGGGCTTGTCCCATTCTCCGCCCCGGGGCCAGAGGCCCGGATAGCTCAGGGCCAGGACCGTGAAGCCCTGGGCCGCCAGCCTGCGGGCGAGTCCCGGGCGGCCGTCCGGGGTCACGTCCATGACCTTCTCGTTGGCGCCGCCGCCGTGGAACACCACGAAGGCCGGCCGGTCGTCCCGCTCCCGCGCGGGCCTGTAGAGCGAGCCGTGCATGTCCCACTCGTAGCCGTTGCGCCGGTAGCGCTCCACCACCTCGGTGACGGAGTAGGCGCCGTCGTCATCGGGCGACGGCATGGCGAGCCAGTCATTCCAACCGATGGGCACGAGGGTTTCTTCACCCCCGAGCCCGCGGGTGAAGGCCTGGGTTCCGGCGGGCGGTTCGGGCATGTTATTCTCCTGTGACGGAATACGGTCCGCGCGGCCCGTGGGGCCGCTTCGGTCAGGCTGCGATATAGCGGTTACGGCAACGGAAGACAACGAACGTAGAGGCGGGATGCATCATGGAGCTGGGTCTTTCCCTCTTTTCGACGGAGCAGTCGGGTCCGGTAGGCGACATCGCCAGGGAGGCGGAGGGGCTGGGCTTCGAGTCCCTGTGGTTCCCGGAGCACATGCTCATTCCGGTGCACTACGAATCCCGGTACAAGCGCACGCCCGACGGGAGCGTCCCCGAGTCCTTCGCCCACCTGCCCGATCCCTTCATCGGCGCGGCCATGGCCGCCCAGGCCACGGAGCGCCTGCGCGTGGCCACCGGCATCTGCATCCTGCCGCAACGCAACGTCATCGCCACGGCCAAGGCGGCCGCCACACTGGATCTCCACAGCGGCGGCCGGTTCATCATGGGCGTGGGCGCCGGCTGGTTCCCGGAAGAAGCCGAGATCCTGGGCGTACCGTTCAAGCGCCGTTGGCGGATGCTGCGCGAGGGGGTCGAGGCGCTGAAGGCGCTGTGGACCCGGGATGAAGCCGCCTATGACGGCGAATTCGTCCGTTTCCCGCCCGTCCGGGTGTTCCCCAAGCCGGTGCAGAAGCCCCATCCCCCGGTGTACCTGGGGATTCACGATCCCCGCTACGCGCCGGCCCGGGTGGCCCGCTACGCCAACGGCTGGTGCCCGGGCGATCTTCCGGTGGACCAGGCCGCCGACGCCGTGGCCAGCGTGCGCCGCGCCGCGCGCGAAATTGGACGGAACCCCGAAAAGATCGAGTTCTCCGTACTGCTGACGCCGAACGCCGGCGGTTTCCCCACGCTGGACGACATGGGCCGGTACCGGGCCGCGGGGATGCGGCGCATCGTGTTGCGGTTGGATGCGGTCACCGGAAACGGCGTCACCGCCGTCCAGCGGCTCGAGCCCTTCCTGGAGCAGGCCAAAGGGCTCTAGGAGGGCTCCAGGAGCCTGTCCGAGAATTCAAACGGCGCCCTTCGACTTCGCTACGCTCAGGACGAACGGTTGTGATAGCCTTTCTCCGTTCGTCCTGAGCGTGGCGTCGCGAAGTCGAAGGGCGCTACCTAGTACGTAGCCGCCAGCACCGCCAGTCCCAGGCCCCAGCAGTAGCAGGCGAACCATGTGAGCCTGCGTGAGAGCAGCACCTTCAACAGCACGCCGATGCTGACGTAGCCCAGCGCGAAGGCGGCGACGAAAGCCGACCCGTAGCCGAGCTTGTTCACCGCCAGCGCGCCGTCGAGCCCGTGTGTGGCCAACTGCAACACGAAGGCTCCCAGAATGGCGGGGATCGAGAGCAGGAAGGAATAGCGCAGGGCGAGCCCGCGCTCGAGCCCGCAGAACACGCCGGCGGCCACGGTGGCGCCCGACCGGGAGATGCCAGGGATGATGGCCGCGCCCTGGACGACCCCGATGATCACGGCTCGAGTGAGGCTCATCCTCTCGATGCCGCCGGTCCGTTCGCCGGCACGGTCCGTGGCGAGGAGCAGGGCTCCGGTCACCAGGAGCATGCTCGCGGCGGTGGGAACGCTGGTGAAGAGGTCTTCGAGCAACTCCTTGAGGAAGAAGCCGATCAGCGCCGTGGGAACCGTGCCGATGATGACAAGCCACAGGAGACGGACCGTGGCGGGGTCTGCTCGCGACGGCCGGACCGTGGCCTGGCCGAGCGCGGTCACGTCCCGCCGGAAGTACACGAGCACGGCGCCGAGGGTCGCCAGGTGCACGGTGGAATGGAACAGCACCCCCGGTTCCTGGAACCCCGGAAGCCAGGCCTGGAGGATGACCAGATGGCCGGAGCTGCTGACCGGGAGAAACTCGGTAAGCCCCTGCAGCAGTCCGAGAGCCGCGAGCGTCAGGGTAGGGGTCACGATTCCTCACTTTCTCTGGACGTTCAAGCCAACTTAACACAAATGAAATTCTCGGATGATAGCGACGAAATTGCTGCCAGCAACCCCTCAACACGGTCGGGGACGGACCCCTCCTCCCGCGTCCCCGGCCGCCTTCCTTCCCTTCCGGCACCGCGGCCGCGGACAAGACACCTGTTTGACGTGACTCGTGAAGAAGAACAACAATGGATGGGTTTGAACACCGGGACGACTCACGGGGGAGGGTTATGGCGGCATTCAAGGGCAAGCTCGGGCTTCAATTCGTTATCCACCTGGCGAACCAGTACACGGTGAACCAGCTCGTGGATCTGGCCGGCCTGGCGCACCGGCGCGGGTTCGAGCGCATCTGGGTCAACGACAACGCACGGTACCGCAGTCAGGTGGTGGTGCTTTCCGCCATCGCGGCCCGCGTACCCATCGGCATCGGCACGGCGATCCTGGTGCCGTATCTTCACCATCCCATCGAGGTGGTGGACTCGCTGGCGGCCCTGTCCGAGTTGACCGAAGGGCGAGAGATCGGTTTCGGGCTGGCCCGGGGCGATCTGGCGCAAACCCCCCAGAACGTGGAGGTGCACCGGCCCATTGCGCTGGTGCGGGAGCTGGCCGTGTTCGCAAAGCGGGCGCTGGCCGGCGCGCGCGTCCCGTACGGCGACTTCCCCGTGCTCTGCGAGTACTTCCACCTCAACTCCGCGAACAGCTTCGAGCTGGCGTTCAAGCCCAGGTCCCCGGTGGTGATCTATACCGGGGGCAACGGTCCCCAGTCGCTGCGCATGGGCGGCAGGGTCATGGATGGGCTCATCAGCTCCGGGACGTTCATCCCCATGCTGCGGGCGGGCCGGTTGAAGGAGATGCACGAGATGGCCGAGGCCGGCGCCCGCAGCGCGGATCCCAAGAAGAAACTGCGCAAGATGGTGGAGCTCAACGTCTCGGTTTCCCGGGACCGTGACGCGGCCATCGAGTTCCCCAAGCGCCAGGTGTCCCATTCGATCCTGCAATGGGAAGCGTTGAAGTTCACCCCGGAGGAGTACGACCGCCTGGGGGTGGAGCGGGAGAAGGTGCTGGAGCTCAAGGAGGCGTTCGCACAAGGGATCACCATCGAGGAGGCCGCCAAGATGGTGACCGAGGAGATGGTGCTGAACTACTACGTCGCCGGGCGCCCGGAGGAGGTGGCGGACCAGATCGTCGAGCTCTCGCAACAGGCCCAGGACCTGGGCTACGACGAGATCGCTTTCGCCAAGCTCGGCCCGGACTACGAAGAAGCCATCAACATGCTCGCGGACAGCGTGATGCCGCGGTTGAAGGGGTAGGACACGGCGGAGAGAACGCATCCCCATGGCGTCATTTGACGGCAGGCTGAGCCTCCAGTTCGTCACCCATCTGGCGAACCACTACACGGTCAACCAGTTCGTGGAGCTGGCCGCGCTCGCCCACGAACGCGGCTTCCAGCGGATCTGGCTGAACGACAACGCGCGCTACCGGAGCCAGGTGGTGGTGCTCTCGGCCATCGCCGCGCGCGTCCCCATCGGCGTCGGCACGGCCGTGCTGGTGCCCTATTTCCACCACCCGGTGGAGGTGGTGGACTCGCTGGCGACCCTGTCCGAGCTGAGCGAAGGGCGCGAGGTAGGCTTCGGGCTGGCGCGCGGCTCTCTCACCCAGACCCCGCAGCACGTGGCCATGCACAGGCCCCTGGCGCTGGTCCGGGAGCTGGCCGTGTTCGTGTCGCGGGCGCTGGCCGGCGAGCGCGTTGTTTACCGGGACTTCCCGGTGCTGTGCGAGCACTTCCACTTCAATCCCGCCGGCAAGTTCGAGCTGGCGTTCTCGCCCGGGTCTCCGGTGGTGATCTATTCGGGCGGCAACGGCCCCCGTTCGCTGCGCATGGGCGGCCAGGTGATGGACGGCCTGATCAGCTCGGGGACCTTCATTCCCATGCTGCGGGCGGGCCGGCTCAAGGGAATGCACGAAATGGCCGAGGCCGGCGCCCGCAGCGTCGATCCCGACAAGACCCTGCGCAAGATGGTGGAGCTCAACGTCTCGGTTTCCCGCGACCGGGACGCGGCCCTCGAGTTTCCCAAACGCCAGGTGGCCCACTCGATTCCCCAGTGGGAGTCCCTCGGGTTCACCCCCGAGGAGTACGCCCGGCTCGGCGTGGAACGGCGGAAGGTGCTCGACCTGAAGGACGCCTTCGCCCAGGGCGCCACCATCGAGGAAGCCGCGAGCCTCGTGACCGAGCAGATGGTGCTGTCCTACTACGTCGCCGGCACCCCGGTCGAGGTGGCCGAGCAGGTGGTGGAACTGGCCGGGCAGGCCCGGGAGATGGGGTTCGACGAGATCGCCTTCGCCAAGCTCGGCCCGGACTACGAAGAAGCCATCGAAATGCTGGCGGAGAGCGTGATGCCGCGGCTCAGGGGGTAGACTCTAAAGCGAACGCTTTTTCTGTAGCGCCCGCAGCGCCTCGAGGTTCTGCTCCGCGCCGGCGGCGAAGGGGTTGACGGCCAGGGTTGCCTCGAAGGCCGCGATGGCG
Source organism: Candidatus Binatia bacterium (assembly GCA_951813575.1). GTDB lineage: Bacteria > Desulfobacterota > Binatia > UBA9968 > JAJDTQ01 > JAJDTQ01. The sequence continues at coordinate 612,488 of OX638375.1, read as the reverse complement.
GCTTCCTCGTTCTCCAGCGCCATCATGATCAGGCCCAGGCCGGAGAGCGCGCCGAAGTGGCGCGGCTCCAGCTCGAGGGTGCGATCGATGTCTTTCACCGACGAGCCGTATTCCCCCATCAGATAGTAGACCGTGGCCCGTTTGTTCCACGCTTCGGCGAATCCGGCGTCGAGCTGGATCATTTCGCTGAAGGTGGCCACGGCATCGGCGTACTCGCCGGTGGACATCTGCGCCAGGCCCCGCCGCATGAGCTCGTTCAGCCGGTCGTCGTCGGACTGATGCCAGATGGCCCATATCAGTTGGGACGCCGCGGCCGCATCGCTGGCGTCGTCGGTGGTCTGTAGCCGGTTGAAGAGGACATCCAGCCGTGGGTCTGTCTGATCGGCCATGAGGTTTGCGGGTGAAATCAACAGAAACGTGATGAATATCGCTTCGGTGATTCTCACCGTTCGACAATACCGGCTTGGGTCCGGGCGAGTCAATATGGGGCGGACGGCGCCGGCCCCGGTTGCCGATGAAACCCAAGTCGGCTATGGATGTTCACCGGTAGCCGGATAGCCGCACAATCCGGGAATTCATTCAAGGGAGACAGGCGATCATGGGAACAACACTGGTGACCGGAGTGGGCCTCGTCGGCACATCGTACGCGCAACACGCTCTGAAGCGCGGCGAGAAGCTGGTCTTCTACGACTTCATGCCGCGCACGGAGTATTTGCACCGGAAGCTCGGGACGGCGGACGTGGAGGTGGTGCAGAAGGACATCCGGGACCTGCCGGCGCTGACCGAGGCGATGCAGCGCTACCGGCCGGAGACCGTGGTCCACACCGCCGGGCTCATCGGCGGGCGGGTGGAGGAGTCGCTCTACAGCGGCCTCCAGATCAACGTGATGGGGACCATCAACGTGCTGGAGGCCGCGCGGCTCACCGGGGTCAAGCGTTTCGTGCTGATCAGCACCTTCGGCGCCTATGACCGGCGGCGTGCCACCAATGAACCCACCCACGAGGATATGCCCCGGGGCCCGGGCGCCGGCTACGGCAACTCCAAGGCCACCAAGGAGTTGATGGCCGAGGCGTACCAGCGGCTTTACGGCTTCGAGCTGCTGACGCTGCGGCTGGCCAACGCCTACGGGCTCGGGCACTTCTGGGGCGGCTCCGGCGGCGGCGAGAAGGTGCAGATGCTGCTGGAGGCGGGCATCCGCGGCGAGGTGGCGAGGATCCCCCAGGCCCAGACCATGACCTTCGAGTACGTCTACGCCAAGGACATGGGACGGGCCGTGGATCTGGCGGCCACGGTGGCGATGCCCGAGAAGACCACCTTCAACATCGGCGTCGGCGCAGTGACGACCTTCGACGACCTCGTGGCCGCGGCGGAGCGGCAGTTCCCCAAGCTGGAGGTGGAAGTGATTCCCGGCAGCCCGCCGGCGGTGTCCGCCAGCTCGCCGCTGGATATATCCAGGGCCAAGCAATACCTGGGCTGGGAGCCGCAATACACCATGGACGCGGCGTTCGAGGACTACGTCCAGGACCTGCGGGCGGTCATGGAGTGAGCATGGAACTGCTTCACTGCGTGTACGAACCCGAGGGAGAGGGGCCTCATCCGACGATCCTGGCGCTGCACGGCCGGGGCGCCAACGCCATGGACCTGCTGGGCCTGGCGCCACATCTGTGCGGCGGCGTGTTCCGGGTCATCTGTCCGCAGGCGCCGCTGGAAGTGGAATTGGGTCCGGGCATGACCGGCTACGCCTGGTTCCCCATGTCCCTGGGCGGCGACATCGACACCGCCGCCTTCCTCTCCGCACGCGACCGGCTCCGGACGTTCGTGGACCAGTGCGCCGAGCGCTATCCCCTGGGAGTCCGCAAGCTCGCCCTGCTGGGTTTCAGCCAGGGCGGCGGCATGGCCTACAGCCTCGGACTTCCCGAACCGGACCGTTTCGCGGGCATGTGCATCCTGAGCTCGTGGCTGCGGGAGGGCACGCTGAGCGCTCTGGGCGTGGCCGACCGGGTGGACTCGCTGCCGACCCTGGTGCATCACGGCAACCGCGACGAGCTCATCGAGCTGGCGCGCGCCCAGCACTCCATCACGCTGCTCGAGAAGCTGCAGGTCCCGGTGGACTACACCGAATACGACATGGGGCACGAGATCACCTCCCGGAGCCTCGCCGACCTGTCCGGCTGGCTCCGGGAGAAGGTGCTGGCGTAGTCGGCCGGTGGCTCCTGCCTGTAACCGGAGCGCGCAAACCGCGTCGGTTCACGCCAGGTAGATGACCACGATGCCAGCGATCACGAACAGCGTGGCGATGCCGGTACGGAGCGTCACCTGCTCGATGTCCCGGGAGAACAGCACGGTGCCCAGCAGCACCCACAGGGGCGCGACGCACACGATGGGGCCCACCACCACCACGTTGCCGATGCCCAGCGCCGCCACCAGCGCCCAGATGCCCACCGCCTCGAACACTCCCGTGACCAGGAAATAGGGCATGGCCCGCCGGTCGAACACGATGCTTTCCCTGGCCCGGCGGCTGAACAGGTTGAGCAGCAACGGGCTCAGCGCGGCCGCGCCCATCACCGCGCTGAGAAACAGCGGCTCGTTGGCGATGGTCAGCCCGTAGCGGCGGATCGGGTGGTTCACTCCCGCCGTCAGGGCGGCGGCCAGCGGGAAGAGCAGCTCCCACGTCCGGTAGGTCTTCTGCTGCTGCGGGTGCCACGAAAGCAGGACGATGCCCAGCACCACGGCTCCGGTCCCGGAAAGCAGCAAGGGTGTGACCGTCTCGTGCAGGAAGAGCACGGCCAGCGCGGTGCCGAAGAGGGGATTGGTGGACTGCACGGTGCTGGTGACGCTGGCGCCGAGGCGGGCCACGCCGTGATAGGCGAACAGGCGCGTGCCGAGCTGGATCCAGCCGCCGGCCACGAAGCAGAGGGTCGCCACCCAGGGGATGTCGGGAATGCCGCCGGTGAGGAAGACGATCGTCCACAGGATGGTGGTGTTGACGGCCAGCGCCACGTAGGCGGCGGTGCTCGGCGTCGAGTACACCAGTCCCCGCCGGGTGGCCAGAAAGCAGCCGGCGTAGAAGAACGAGGTCACCAGGGCGAGGAATTGGGGCGACATGAACGTGGACGCTGCGGGTTCGCCTATTCTTCCGCCAGGTCCCTGCTGACCCCGATACGGTCCACCAGGGGAAGCTTGAGCGCGGGCCGGGCCACGTCGAGCCCGAACACCAGCCCGAGCAGATTGATCTCAACCCCCTCCTGGATCCCCACCGCCGCGCCCAGCAGGCCGTAGAGGGAGAACTGCCATCCGGTGCCGCTCGGGGTCCGGGCAACGAACTGCCCCTCGTCGAGGTAGTCCTTGCCGACGGCGTTGGACGGAAGCGCCGCCGCGAGCTCCGGGACGTGGCGGGCCACGTAGGCGGTGAAGGTGTTGCTGTTGGGGCCGGGCCACAGCCGGTAGGAATTCGGATACGGGTAGCTCCGGGCGGCCGCGCGTATGCCCGGAATCGCGCGCTCGGCCGCCGCTCCCCGGAGATCCGCCATGATCTTGGGACGGCTGTCGAACCACAGCCGGTCGGGAATGTCTTCCTGCACCACCACCACGGGCAGTCCGCGGTACAAGCGCCAGCCCACCACCTGGTAGACCACGTAAGCGGACGCCTCGGGTTCCTTCGTGGCGATCCACGTGTGCACGCCGAAGATGCCGCGCCAGTTGAACGCCCGCGCGGCATAGAGCTGCACCACGGCCTCCGGCGTGCGGGCGGGGTCCGGGGCGATGCCCGAGCTCTCGCGGCTGGCGGTGCGCCAGTCCTTGTTCCACGCTCCGGATGCGCTGACGACGAACGCCGAGACGAGCGCGAGCAAGAGGACGATGAGGGTGATGATCAGGATATTTCGCACCGGGTTGCCGCATGCGCGCCGACGCCGGCGCGGCCCCGCACTTCTTGACACCGAATCCCCGGGCCGGTTACTAGTGCTGTTTGTGCGGGATAGTAAAGATACCGTCCACGAGTCTAGGTGAAATCGGCCGAGGAGACAAACATGGCAGAGAACGGGCACCCCTTGGTGGTGGACGCCGACGCCCACGTGATCGAGACGGAACGCACCTGGGACTACCTCGAAGGCGCCGACAGGAAGTTCAGGCCGGTGTTGTTCGGCGCCGCCGACATGGACAAGCAGTACTGGGTGCTGGACGGAAAGATACGGGGAGCGCGTTTCGCCACCCTGAGCGAACAGCAGCTCGACGATCTGTCGGACAAGGCCGGCCGCCGGTTCACCACGCCCCAGGCCTCCCGCGAGCTCGATGACGTGGGCCTGCGCCTGGCCCAGCTCGACGAGCTGGGGGTGGACGTCCAGGTCATGCACAACACCCTCTGGATCGAGCGGGTGGCGGATCGCGCGGACGCCGAGGCCGCGCTTTGCCTGGCCTGGAACCGCTGGATGGCCGACGTCTGGAAGGCGGGGCAGGGGAGGCTGCGGTGGTCCTGCGTCATACCCGCCATGGATCTGAACGAGGCGTTGCCGCAGATCCGTTTCGCGCGGGAGCACGGCGCGGTGGCGGTGTGCATGCGGCCCTACGAAGGCGACCGGCACCTGGTGGACCCTTACTTCTATCCGGTTTTCGAGCTGGCCTCGGAGCTGGACATGGCCATCGGCGTGCACATCGCCAACGGCAGCTCCGGGCTGATCTCGCATTTCCGGCCCCGGTACGACAAGACCGGCGGCTTCGCGCCGTTCCGGGTCCCCACGGTGGTCACCTGCCTGTCGCTGATCATGAGCGAGGTGCCGCGGGTCTTCCCGGACCTTCGCTGGGGCTTCATCGAGTCGTCGGCCCAGTGGGTGCCCTGGATCGTCAACGAAGCGAAACGCCGCTCCGGCAAGGCGGAGTATCCCGACAATCCCTTCAAGGAGTACAAGGTGTACGTCACCGCCCAGACCGATGACGATTTCCCGTTCGTGCTCAAGTACGCGGGGGAGGACAACCTCGTCATCGGCACCGACTACGGCCACACCGATTCGTCCAGCGAGGTGGATGCCATCACCAAGTTCAAGGCCGACCCCACGGTGGAAGACGAGGCCAAGCGGAAGATTCTGAGCGACAATCCGATGGAGCTTTACGGCATCCAATAACCCGAAAAGGAGAACGGCAATGTCCGGCAACGGAACGCACATGGTAGTGGACTCGGACGCCCACGTGGTGGAGACCGAATCCACGTGGGACTATCTGGATGCTTCGGAGAAGAAGTTTCGTCCCCGGCTTTTCGGCAACCCCGAGGACTTGACCACGCAGTACTGGGTGCTGGACGGCAGGGTGCTGGGTTTCCGGTTCCAGAGCCTGAGCGAGCAGCAGCTCGACGAGGTGTCGGCCAAGGCCGGCCGGCAGATGCAGACGCCCCAGGACGCCCGGGAGCTCCGCGACGTGCAGTTGCGCCTCGATCACCTGGACGAGCTCGGCATCGACGTCCAGATCCTGTACAACACCATGTGGATCGAGCAGGTGACGGACCACGCCGACGCGGAGATCGCCCTGTGCGGGAGCTGGAATCGCTGGATGGCGGACGTGTGGAAGCAGGGCGGCGGACGCCTCCGGTGGATCTGCGTGGTGCCGGCCATGACCATGAACGAAGCGCTCGAGCAGATCCGCTTCGCCCGGGAGAACGGCGCCGTGGGAGTGTGCCTCCGTCCCTTCGAAGGCGACCGGCACCTGGTGGATCCATATTTCTACCCGATCTTCGACGAGGCCCAGCGCCTCGACATGATGATGGGCATCCATATCGCCATCGGCAGCCCGCGGATGGCGACGCAGTTCCGGCCCCGCTACGACAGCGGCGGCGGGCTGCCGGTGTTCCGCATTCCCACGGTCTCCCAGTGCTTCACGGTGATGATGAGCGAGGTGCCCAAGGTGTTTCCGGACCTGCGCTGGGGATTCATCGAGTCCTCGGCCCAGTGGGTGCCGTGGGTGGTGAACGAGACCATCCGCAGGTCCGGGACGGCGGAATATCCCAGGGACCCCATGAAGGCGTTCAACATCTACGTGTCGGCCCAGACCGACGACGACTTCCCCTACGTCCTCAAGTACGCGGGAGACGACAACATCGTCATCGGCACGGACTACGGCCACACCGACGCCTCCAGCGAGGTGGACGCGTTCACGATCTTCAACGGCAACGACACCATTTCCGAGGAACAGAAGCGGAAGATCCTGAGCGACAACGGCCGGGCGCTCTACGGGCTGTAGGGACGCGACGGGGTCGAGGGCAAAAGGCCGGGACGGTGTCCCGGCCTTTTGCGTTTGGCGGCGTGGACGAGACTCAGCCCTTGAAGGGGCTCGTGACCTGGTAGCAGAAGCTGTTGAAAAGCGGGGTGGCGGTCAGGCCGGTCCAGGTGAAGAGCTTGCCTTCGGCAAAGAAGATGTGCATGCCGCAGTCGAACACCAGCACGACCCCGGCCAGGACCCCCACGGTGATGCCGATGACGGTGGGCCACCTCTCGCCGGCGCTCTTGAGATAGAGCAGCGTCGCCAGCCCGATCCCCAACTGGAAGCCCACCAGCCAGATGGCGGCGGCGAAGCCGAGGATCCAGGCGATGATATTGGCGGTGCGGCGCCGTTCCTCGGCCGGGTCCAGCGGCTCGACCTCCCGCTCCACCAGCGAGGGGTCCAGGAGTCCTGGCTCGTCTTCTCCGGCCGGGACCGCCCGCTCCGCCCGCCCCAGGAGCTCCCGCCCAAGCTGGACCGCCAGCAGCGCCGCCGTGGGCAGGCCGATGAGCCAGGCCATGAGGCTGGCCTGCAGCTCCCATCCAGCGGCTTCCCACAGCGCCCAGGCCATCATCACGAACAATCCGCCGGTGAAGGCGATGGAGAGTCGCCGGGAGCTCATGGCGCGTTCCCGGCCGCCCGCTGGCGGCGGCGGTCGCGTATCACCGGAAAGGCGATGCTGGCCAGAATCACGCACAGGATGATCAGCACCCCCGGGCGCGCGAGGAAGCCGAAGTCGTAGCGGGAGTAGGTGATCCACAGGTAGTTGTCCGCCAGCCGCCCCAGCACCAGCCCCAGCAACAGCGCCGGCCTGGACCAGTCGAACACCACCATGAGCCAGCCCAGGGCGCCGAAGATCAGGGTGATGATGATGTCGCCGAAGCTGTTGGTGTGGGTGTAGGAGCCCAGGTAGATGAACAGCAACAGCGGCGGGATCAGCAGCGTTCCCTTGATGCGCGTGAGCCGCGCCAACTGGTTCAGGAACAGGAAACAGACCGACACCGTGATGACGTTGGACACCACCAGCACCCATACCAGCGAGAAGGTGACGTCCAGGTCCTTGGTCAGCATGGAAGTGCCCGGACGGAGGCCCAGGACAAGGAAGGCTCCCAGCAGGATGGCCGTGGTGACGTTGCCGGGGATGCCGAAGGCGATGGTGGGGATGAGCGCGCCCCCGAGGGTCGAGTTGTTGGCCGCGCCGGGGCCCACGACGCCTTCGATGACGCCGGTGCCCACCTGGTCGTGCTTGCCCGAGGACTGCATGGCGTGGGCGTAGGCCACCCACTGGGACACGGGCCCGCCCATGCCCGGGATGATGCCGATGTAGGTGCCCATGGCGCTGCACCGGGCCACCAGCCACCAGTGCCGCAGCGCGTCCTTGACGCCCTGGAGCACGCCGCCCAGGCGTCCGACGTGAGCCTGGGCGATGCTGCCGCCCTTGGTGGCCAGGTCGATGATCTCGGGGATGGCGAACAGCCCCACCGTGGCCGGCACCAGTCCGATGCCGGCGCCGCCGGTTTCGCCGCCCCCCCACAGGTACATGGTGCCGAAGGTAAAGCGTTCGGTGGCGGTCTGCATGTCCAGCCCCACCAGCGAGAAGATGAAGCCCAGGCCCCCGGCGGCCAGCCCCTTGATCACGCTGCCGCCGCTCAGGGCGCCCACGAAGGTCACCCCGGCCACCGTGAGCATGAAGAACTCCGGGGTGCCCAGGGCCAGCACCAGGGGCGTCACGACGGGGATGGCCACGGCGATGGCGCCGGCGCCGATGAGCGCCCCCATGAGCGAGCTCATGAGCGAGGCGCCCAGGGCCCGGCCGGCTTCGCCTTTCTTGGCCATGGGGTGGCCTTCCACGATGGTGGAGGCTGTCGACCCTTCGCCCGGGATGCCGAAGAGGATGGAGGTGATGTCGCCGGTGGTGGCGGTGACGGCCATCATTCCGAGCAGGAAGGAAAACGCTTCCACCGCGTCCATCTTGAGCTGGAACGCGAATCCCAGCATGAGGGCCATGGTGACGGGTCCGCCGAGACCCGGCAGCATGCCCACCGCGAATCCGATGAGGTTGCCCAGCAGCAGGTAGCCGAACGCGGGCCAGGAGAAGACCCGGACGAACCCTTCCAGCGAGGCGGCGCCGATCTTTCCGGCCATGCCTTGGGCCAGGAAGATCCACACCGCGAGGACCGCCAGAAAGACGAGCCAGCTCAGGCTACGTTTGAGGTTCACGATAAGGGGATCCGGTGATGCCCGCCCCTAGGGATGGTCGCGCCTTGCCGGCAACGAAGGATCCCCGCGGGGCGGGCAGCACCCGGCCGAGGGCCGCGACCCGGTTCAGGGCTTCTTGGCCATGGCCTTCAGGATCTCCAGGGCTTCGGGATCGCGCTTCTGGATCTCCACCACCTTGTCGATGATGGACTGGGCCGCGGACGCGTTCAGCGACACGAGCTGGAAGCCGATGGCCTTCTTGAAGTGGGCGATCATCTCCTTGTCCTTCAGGAACCGGTCGAAGCTGGCCGCCATGGTGTTGAAGACGTCCTTGGGGACCCGGGCCGCGTAGACCCAGCCGCGGCGGACGCCGCCGAGGTAGGCCAGCAGCTCCATGGCCCGGTAATTGGGGTCCTTCCGGATGGACTCGCCCTTGAGCTCCAGGACGATCTCGTAATAGGTCGGCAGGTCCGGCAGGCGCGGGTCGCGGACGATCTTGCCGTCCTGCACGGTGCCTTCCTGGGCGATGGGCACCACCGCGCCCTCCTCCACCATCGGCAGCACCGCGGCGAAGTAGCCGCTCTGGCTGTCATTGGTCATGTTCAGCTCGCCCCGGCGGATGGCCGCGCGCATGTCGCCGCTGCTGCCATAGCCCGTCACCAGCTTGTGGTCCTTGCCCAGGATCTTCAGGAGCAGCCGCGGGATCATGGAGCGCGGGCTCTGGATCGACGTGGTGCCGAAGAAGAGCTTCTTCTTGACCGCGCCCAGCTCGGTGCCCTTGGTGATGCCCAGCTCCTTGCTGACGAAGGTGACGGTGGTCTCCCGCACGCCGCCCAGCCACTGGAGCTTGGCGAGCTCGAACTTGACCTTACCGGGCTTGAAGATGGTGTCGGTCACCGAGGTGGAAAACTGCCCGATGATGGTGCCGTCGGCGGGCGCGGAGTTGTACACCCAGTTCTCGCCCACGATGCCGCCGCCGCCGGGCATGTTCTTGATGATGGTGGTGGGGTTGCCCGGAATCTGCTTGCCGATGAACGGAAGCATCTGGCGCGCCATGATGTCCGCGGCGCCGCCCACGGAGTAGGGGATCAGGATGGCGACGGTCTTGCCTTTGAAAGAGGTCTCGGCGGCTCCCTGGGTTGCGGCGCCGAGAATGATGCACAGGGCCGCGACTACGGCCGCAAGGGATGCGTAACGTTGGTTCATTGGGTGCTCCTTCCTGGGTTGGTCCACTGTTCTTCTATTTCGGGGGCACTCCGCATGTCAACCACAAATGCCGGCCCGGGTGCCGATTTGACAACCTCCGGTGCTTCGGTTAAGAACCCGGAATCTTCGGAAATCCAGCACCGAGAATCCAACACTTTAGGAGAGAGGTGATACATGCCCAAGAGCCTGGGATCGTTTCTGGAAGACTGCCGGCGAGAGATTCCCAACGAGGTGGTCCACGTGACCAAGCAGGTGGATCCGGCTCATTACGACGTGAGCGCGCTCATCAAGCACCTCGATGCGGAGAGAAAGTTTCCCATCCTGGTTTTCGACAACCCGTTGGACCTTCACGGGAAGCCGTCCGACATCAAGCTGACCATGAACTGCGAGATCTCGCAGGGCAAGACCCAGGTCGCTCTCGGGATGGACAGGAGCATGAGCCGGGAGGCCATGACCGACCGCTGTCTGGAGCTCGAGGAGCACCGCATCGCCCCGGTGGTCATCGAACGCGACCAGGCTCCCGTCATGGAGAACGTCCAGAGCGGCAAGGACGTGGATATCTATCAGATTCCCATCATGCGGCATCACTACATGGACGGCGGCCCCTACATCGTCATGTCCACCATCACCAAGGAACGGACCTCCGGAATCTACAACTGCTCGTACCATCGGATGGAGATCAAGTCGCCCCAGAGCACGGCGTTGTACGCCTCGCCGCGCCACCTGTGGAAGATCTTCAGGGACTACGAGGACAACAACATGGAGTGTCCCGTGGCCACGGTCCTGGGGCACCACCCGGCCTACCACATGGGTGCCTGCTACAGCGGCCCCTTCGAGGTGAGTGAGTTCGAGATTATCGGCGGCTACATGCAGGAGCCCCTGCGGCTCACGCCGTCCTCCACCTGGGGCGACAACTTCCTCATACCCGCGGACGCCGAGCTGGTCATCGAAGGCCTGCTGCAACCCAACAAGCGCGTCGTGGAAGGTCCCTTCGGTGAGGCTCCGGGCTATCTCGGGCCGCAGCGCTACACCACTTGCGTGGACTACAAGGTCACGGCCATGAACTGGCGCAAGGGCGCCATGTTCCAGTCCATCATCACGCCGGAAGGCGACAAGCCCTGGATGGACCTGCCGCGGGAGGGCGCGTACCTGCGGCGTTGCCGCGAGGCGGTGCCGGGGGTGACGGCGGTGTGCAAGATGGGCCGGCACGCCCACTACAACGTGTTCATCTCCATGAAGAAGATGTCCGAAGGCGATCCCGGCCGGGCGGCGGCCGCGGCACTGACCTTCGACCATACCAAGAACGTCTTCGTCTTCGACGACGACATCAACGTCTATGACTCCACGGATATCCTGTGGGCCCTGGCGACACGGGTGCAGCCGCACCGTCAGGTGTCGATCCTGAAGCCGCTCTTCCGCGGCAACTTCCTGGACCCGTCGCTGGTGGACGAGATCAAGACGTCCGGCATGATCGTGGATGCCACGCGGCCGCTGGACCGGCCGTTCTCCCCGGTGTCGAAGGTGCCGGACGAGGCCATGCAAAGGATCAAGATCGAGGATTTCATACCGGGAGAGATCCTCTCCCACATTCCCATAGACCGCACCACTTATTGGTCCTAGTGGACTGTAAGGTTGTTGTCGAGTCGCAAGTTACAGGCCACTGGTGAAAGGAAAGCTTCATGGGTCAGGCTGTTGAAGTGACGTGTCCGAAATGCAGTGAAAAGTTCGTCGTGAACCCGCACATGCTGGGGTCCGGAATGGAGTTTCACTGTCCTTTTTGCGACGTGTATTTTCCCGAGGAAGAGAGCCCCAATATCTGGAAATAGGAGAGCCTGTCGCAGCAGGACTTTTTCGATCTGACGCGTCTGTTCCGGTTCCGGCAGGCGCTTGAGAGCATCGAGGCCGCCGATGCGCCCGAGGCCGTCCTGGTGGGCGGGCCGGAGCGCATCGACGGCGGCCGGGTAGGCATACTGCCGGGCTCCTTCAATCCGCCCACCATTGCCCATCTGGAACTGGCGGTCGAGGCCCGGCGGCGGTTCGACCTGGACCACGTCGTATTCTCCCTGAGTAGCGTCATCGTCGACAAGGAACGGCTGGAAGGCCTGATCCGCGAGGATCGGTTGCTGTTGCTGTCTCTGATGGGGCGGGGTCGCCCCTGGTCGGCCGTCGCGGTCGTCAACCGCGGCCTTTACGCCGAGCAGGCGCCGGCGTTCCAGGCCTGTTGCGGCCGCGGCGTGGAGCTCTGGTTCATCGTCGGCATGGACAAGGTGCTCCAGATCTTCGACCCCAGGTACTACCAGGACCGTGACCGCGCGCTGGACGCACTGTTCGCCCGCGCGCGGCTGATCGGCGCCAATCGGGAGGACTGGGGCGGCGAGGACCTGGCGGCCTTGCTGGAACAGCCCGAGAATCGTCCCTACCGGGACCGGGTCCGCCCGCTGGTGCTTCCCGCCCATCTCAAGGACCAGTCGTCCAGCGCCGTGCGGAGCGGCGTCGGAAGCGAATCGTCCTGGGAGGACGCGCTTCCCGAGGTGGCGCGGAACTTCGTCGCCGCCACGGGCGCGTTCCGGGACCGGTATGAGCTGCGGGCGGCGGCCATGGACGTGCTCTATCCCATCAGGCAATGGGCGGAAACCGAGGTGGAGTTGGAGTCCCTCCTGGCCCGGGCCGCGGAACCCGGCGAGGCCGGAGCGGCGGTGCGTGAAGTGTTGAGCAAGCCGATCACGCCCGAGTTCCTCCTGGCCCGGCTTCGAAGTCTGGGGCTGACGCGTTCCCGTCGTTGAACCTTACCGGAAACCTAGAACACCGTGACTGGCTCTTCTCCCCCGATGATGTGGCAGAGGGGCATCTCTTCCGTGTTGTGGGCGTAGCCGACGACGCCCAGGCGGTCCACCAGAATGACCCCGGCCTGTCCGCCGGTCCGCCGCGCCAGCAGTGCGACGGCCTGTCGGGCCGCCTCCATGGGGGCCAGTCCCGAGGTCAACTGGTCCACCGAGGTCTTGGCCAGCACCACCTTGATGATCGCCTCTCCCTGGCCGGTGCACGAAGCCGCCCCGTCGCCGTTGCCGTAGGTGCCGCAGCCGATCAGCGGCGTGTCGCCGACCCGGCCGGGGAGCTTCCGCGGCGTGCCCCCGGTGGAGGTGCCGGCGGCCAGGTGGCCCTCGCGGTCCACCGCCACGCAGCCCACCGTGCCATGGTCTTGCTTCCAGCGTTCGTGCTGGGCCTGGGTCACCAGGGTTTCGGGCGGTACCAACGGTATACCGGCCTGCCGTGCGAAGTCGCATGCTCCCCGGCCCGTCAGCAGCACGTGACGCCCGTCCTCCAGAATCTTCCGCGCCAGCCGTATGGGATTCCTGATGCCGGCGACCGAGGCCACCGCTCCGGCCTCCAGGGTGTCCGACATCAGTGCCGCATCCATCTCCACCTCGCCGGCCCGGTTCAGCGAAGACCCGGTGCCGGCGTTGAACAGAGGATCGTCCTCCAGCGCCGCCACCGCCTCTCCGACCGCGTCCAGCGCCGTCCGTCCGGATTCGAGGGCCGTCCAGCCGATGGCGGCGGCCTTCAGGCATCCGGCGAGCCGCGCCTCGCGCCACTCGCCGGAGCCGCGGCCGGCGCCGCCGTGAACGATGATGGCTGGCCGGGGTGCTACCATGCCGCGAGCTCGCCGCCGTGGCCGGCGGTGATGTGCCCGAGGTGGTAGCGGGGTCCGTCGACCGTGTACCCGTGGAGCACCGGGTCGTCGGCCAGCAGCATGGGGGTGTCGAGGTCGATCCACTGGAAGGCGCCCGTGCCCGCCGCCAGATGCGCGCTGAACCCCATGGCCAGCCGGGTTTCCACCATGCCGCCGATCATGAGTCCGAGGCCGGAGGCGCGGGCGATGGCGATGATCTCCAGGGCCTGGGCCACGCCGCACTTGGCCAGCTTGATGTTGACGACGTGGGCGAGACGGTCCCGGGCGATGCGGGCGGCGTCCTCGGACGAGCGGCAGGATTCGTCCGCGGCCACGGGAACGCCCGCTTCGCGCACCAGGCGGGCCTGGCCGTCACGGTCCTCCCGCGGCACGGGCTGCTCCAGGAGGGCCGGTTCGAGACCCTTGCGGCGGAGGGTCTTCAGGAACGCGAGGGTCTGCGCCACGTCATAACCCTCGTTGCCGTCGAGGATGAGGTCGCTCGTGGGATGGCCCTCGCGGATGGCCCTGACGCGCTCGACATCGGCGTCAACGTCGGCGCCGACCTTGGTCTTGAGGGTCGTGAATCCGAGGCCGCGGTACTCGGCCGCAAGCCGGCGGGCGTCCTCCGGCCCGCAGATGGGGATCGTGATGTCGGTGACGATGCGGTCGGCGGCGCCCCCGAAGAATGCGAACAGCGGGATGTCCCAGTGGCGCGCCAGGGCGTCGAAGAGCGCCATCTCCAGGCCGGCTCGTACCGTCGGCGCTCCCGGGAGGGCGCCGGAAAGGGCGTCCACCAGCGGACGCCAGCGCAGGGCGTCCCGGCCGGTCCATTCCCGTGCCGCCCGCCGGGAGGCTTCCAGCGCCGTTGTCTGGTCTTCCGGGGTGACCGTGGGCAGGATGGGAATCTCCCCCCAGCCGCTTGCGCCCCCGGCGAGGTCGAGCCGGACGGCGACGTTGCGCACCGTGTCCAGCCGCGCCCCGGCGATGGTGAACGGAGCCTTGAGTGACGCGTTCAGGACGCGCGCTTCGATGCGGGTGATATGCGTCAAGGGTGCCTCCTGAAATGTGCGCCGGCGTTGCGGGCCTCACAGGAAACTACCGCAAATTCCGGGGGCGGACCAGTGGCGCTGTCGTCGCTTCATCCGGCTCGATCTGTTACGTTTCCGGCAAAGTGCTTGAGCCGCTTGTCGCAGGGTCCTGAAGGAGGGTCGGACATGATTTCGGAAGTGGAGTTCGCTCCGGGGAAGAAGGGCTATCTGGCGAGAGCCCCCGAAGACGGCCGCTACCCGGCGGTGGTTCAGCTTCACGAGCGTTACGGCGTCGTGGAGCACACGACGGACATCGCCGAGCGCCTGGCCGCCAACGGGTACGTGGCCCTGGCTCCCGACATGTTTTCACGGTTCACCGGGGATAGGGAGGCGCTGGCCCGCGGAGACGTGGGCGTGGGCATCCGCGACGACGAGGCGTTGGTGGACCTGGACGAGTGCATCGCCTATCTGCGGAGCCTGGACCATGTGGACGGCGACCGCATCGCGGTGATGGGGGTGTGCCAGACCGGGAGGCAGCCGCTGCTGGCCGCGGCCCACCGGGACGACCTCCGGTGCGCGTTGGTGTTCTACGGCGGCATCTACCAGCGTGATTGGGAGCCTCACGAGGAGCGCCCGACGCCGGTGGGCGAGTTCATCCAGCGGTTGTCGTGCCCGGTGCTGGGGGTGTTCGGCGACAGCGACCACATCATCTCGGTGGATGACGTGCTGCGGTTCCGGCGGGCGCTGGAGGACTCCTGGAAGAGCTATTCCATCCGTATTTTCAGGGACGCGCCGCACGGCTGGCTCAACGACACCATGCCCGGACGCTACCGCCCGGAATCGGCTGAAGCGGCGTGGACGCTGTTGTTCCGGTTCCTGGAGCGGCACATGGGCCCGGATCGGGCCGGCACGCGCGTGGCGTGGGAGTTCGAGGGCGATGTCCCCGCGGACTACGATTTCTCCAAGGCCGTGCGTCTTGCGTGATCCGCGCCGGCGGTTTGGATTCCTGAGGATGATTAGGCTAGATTGATTGGGTTAGTGAGACAGGAAACCAGCTGCCATGAACCAGACATCCAGGAAGAGGAAGAACCCGTCCCTCCGCTCCGGCCGCGCGTGGCTCGGTGTGATCGTGGTGGTCATCGGCTGGCTGGCGGGGACGGTTTCGGCCGCGGAGGGCCCCGGACGGGAAGTCGACGCGGTGTTGCGGCAAAGCGTTGCGATTCTCGGCGACGCGAATCTGGGAGAGGAGGCGAAGGTGGAACGCCTTCGGGCCGTCGTCCTGCCGGTCTTCGACTTCGCCGAGATGGCCCGCCGTTCACTGGGCTCCCACTGGCGCCGCCGTACTCCCGAGCACCGGGAGGAGTTCACGCGCCTCTTCACCGGACTGCTGGAACGGACCTACACGAACCGTATTTCCGCCTACAACGGGCAGCGGACGAAGGTGGTGGGGGAGGAGATCGATGACCGTTTCGCCCGGGTCGAAACCGAGATCGCGGACCGAGACGGACGCCGGTTCAAGGTGGACTACCGCATGCACCGCGTTGGGGAACCCGCCAAATGGCGCATCTACGACGTCGTCATCGAGGACATCAGCCTGGTCAACAACTATCGCGCCCAGTTCAACCGGGTCATCAACCGGAGATCCTTCGAAGACCTGCTGGAAAGGCTGCGGGGGCAAGCAGGCTGACGCGGTCCGCGCGCGGGTTCCGTCCCCGAGAATCATGCTGAGGGTCCATGCCGGATAAGGTCGTTCCCAGAAAGGCGTCCACCATCGTCCTGGCACGGCCGGCGAGCGACGCATTCGAGATCTTCATGACGCGCCGGCCCCGGGAGATGCGTTTCCTGGGGGGGTTCTTCGTCTTTCCCGGCGGCAGCGTCAAGCGCGCCGATGCCTCTCCCGCCATGCTGGAGCGCTGCCAGGGCCTCTCTCCCGACGAGGCCAGGAGCCGGCTGGGGGATGAGATGAGCGCCGAGGATGCGATGGCGCATTGGGTGGCGGCCATCCGGGAGCTGTACGAGGAGGTGGGAGTGCTGCTGTGCGTGGGCCAGGACGGCGGCGTGGCGGTGGGAGCGGACACGCAGGAAAGGGTGGCGGCCAGGCGCACCGCCCTGCTGAGCGGCGACGTGGGCTTTGCCGAACTGCTGGCGTCGGAGGGGCTTTGCTGCGACGTCGGCAGCCCGGTCTACTTCTACCACCGGACCACCCCGGAGCGGTATGCCATGCGGTTCGATACGCGGTTCTTCCTGGCCCCCATCCCGGAAGGCCAGGTGCCGTTGGACGTTTCCGAGGAGGTGACGGAAAGCCTCTGGATCACCCCGGAGGAGGCGCTCCTGCGCGCCGAGCGGGGGCGTATGGCCGTGATTCCGCCGACCTTGGCGACCCTGCGGACCCTGGGCGAGCTCGGTACGTGGGAAGCCCTGTGCCGTGAGTTCGCCCTGCGCACACTCTAGTGGCCTGTAAAATGCAATTGCGTACCAATCTGCTTGTCCTTTTTGCTGTAGGCTGCGTTGCTCCTCCTCGCGTGGTGCCCGCCACTGCTCGTCGTCGCGCCTTGCCGACAACAAAAAATCCTGCGCATCTTGGTACACAATTGCATGTTACAGGCCACTAGTGACCTGTGCGCGCCGTCCGGATTTTCGTTTGAGCAAGAGCATGAAACCGCCGGGGCCGGTTCCCGGACACGGCGGGAGGGAGCAGTCGAGACCATGAGAACGGTGGACGTGATCGCCCATATCCTTAGGCGTGAGGGAGTTGACTACTTGAGCTCGTTCCCCACCTCGACCCTGATCGAGGCGGCGGCGGAGAGCGGCATCCGCCCCGTCATCTGCCGCCAGGAGCGGGTGGGCGTGGGCATCGCCGACGGTTACAGCAGGGTCAACAACGGCCGGCCCCCGGGCGTTTTCGCCATGCAGTTCGGGCCCGGCGCGGAGAACGCCTATGCCGGCGTGGCCACGGCATACTCCGACGCGGTGCCGGTGCTGCTCCTTCCCCTGGGACATACGCGGGAGCGTGAAGGCGTGTTCCCCCAGTTCAGCTCGTTGAAGAACTACGCTCCCATCACCAAGTTCGTGGAGCAGGTCACCACGGCCGACCGGGTCGTCGACACCATGAGGCGCGCCTTCGCCAGGCTCAAGATGGGGCGCCCGGGGCCGGTAATGGTGGAGATCCCGGCCGACGTGGCCGGCGAGCAACTCGACCCCGCCGTGCTCGACGGCTACCGGCCGGTCAAGGCCACGGTCTCGGAGGCCGATCCACGGGACGTCATGGCCGCGGCCGGGGCGTTGCTCGAGGCGCGGGATCCGGTGATTCATGCCGGCCAGGGCGTGCTGTACGCCGAGGCGGCGCCTGAGCTGCTGGAGCTGGCCGAGCTCACGGGCATCCCCGTCATGACCACCATGGGCGGCAAGAGCGCTTTTCCGGAAACACATCCGCTGTCACTGGGCAGCGCCTCGGGCGTCATGAACCGGCCGGTGTACCACTTCCTCAAGCAGGCCGACCTGGTCTTCGGAGTGGGCACGAGTCTGACCCGCCACCCCATGACCACCCCCATGCCGCCGGGGAAGACGTTCATACAGGCCACGGATGATCCCATCGACATCGGCAAGAACTACCACGTCGACCATCCCATCGTCGGCGACGCCAGGCTCGTGCTGCGGCAGTTCGTGGAAGCCGTCACGGAGTTGCTGGACGGCGGCTCGCGCGCCGGGCGGTCTCCCGCGGCGAAGATCGCCGACATGAGGGGGGAATGGCTGCGGGAATGGAACCCGAAACTGACTTCCGACGAGGTGCCCATCAACCCCTACCGGGTGATTCGCGAGTTCATGGACGCGGTGGACCCGGCGGAAGCCATCGTCACCCACGATTCCGGAAGCCCGAGGGACCAGCTCATGCCGTTCTACCGGTCGGCCGGGCCGCGGTCCTACCTGGGATGGGGCAAGTCCCACGGTCTGGGCACCGGACTGGGTTTGAACCTGGGGGCCAAGCTGGCGGCGCCCGGGAAATTCGTGGTCAACTTCATGGGGGACGCCGCCTTCGGCATGACGGGCCTGGACTTCGAGACCGCGGTGCGTTCGAACCTGCCCATATTGACCATCGTGCTCAACAACTCCACCATGGCGGTGGAGACCCGCCACATGGCGCTGTCCCACGAGCGTTACGGCACCAGGGATCTCGGCGGCAACTACGCCGATATGGCCCGGGCCATGGGCGGCTGGGCGGAGCGGGTGGAGGACCCCGCGGCCGTGGGCCCCGCCATCGTCCGGGCACGGCGGGCGACGGAGGAGGGCAAGGCGGCCTTGCTGGAGTTCATCACCGGTCCGGAGATCGAGTACTCCCACAAGGGTGCGTTTTAACGGTTTGCATCAAAGCCGGCGGGTCATGCGCGGATGCATGGTCCGCCCGGACGTGAAGAGGATTCCATGCGAAAATCCATCGGCCTGATCCTGCTCGGCGCGTTTCTCCTGTTCTCGCTCTTCGGCGAGGCCATCTATCTCTACACGGACTATCTCTGGTTCGGTGAGATCGGCTATTCGGGCGTGTTCACCAAGACCCTCTGGATCAAGGTCCTGCTGGGAGTGATCTCGGGCGTGCTGTTCTTTGCGCTCGTCTACGTCAACATCAAGCTCGCGGCGCGCATCCGCGAAGGCGTGCTACCGCTCAAGAGCACGAACCCGGAGGTGCCCGGACCCGAGGAGCTGGATCCCCTGATCCGGCGGCTGCTGCTGCCGGTGGCCCTGGTGCTGGGATTTCTGGCCGCGCCGCAGGCGGCGATGCACTGGGAGTCGGCGCTGCTGTACTTCAACGGCACCCCCTTCGGCATCCAGGACCCGCTGCTGGGCAAGGACATCGGCTTCTATCTCTTCCGGCTTCCGGGTCTCGATGCGATCTACCGGTGGTTTCTGGTGTCCCTCGGGCTCGTGCTCGTGGCCACGGCTTTCATCTATCTGCTGTACGGCGGCATCCAGTACGGGGAGGAGGGACTTTCCGTCCACGGCGCCGCCAAGATCCACCTGTCGATACTGCTGGCGTTGCTGTTGCTGGTCCAGAGCGGGGGTTACCTGCTGGACGCCTACAAGCTGATGTACTCGCACAATGGGGTGGTGTTCGGCGCCGGCTACACGGACATCCACGCCCGGCTTCCGGCGCTCCGGGTGCTGGCCGTGCTGGCGGTGGTGGCGGCCGCGGTGTGTCTTTTTCAGATGCGCCGGCCGGGCCTCAGGTATCTCTTCATCGGCCTCGGGGCGCTGGCGGTGGTCCACGCCGTCGGCATGTTCGCCTATCCCTCCTTCCTGCAGCAGTTCCACGTGGTCCCCAACGAGCTGGTGGCCGAGACGCCCTACATCCAGCGCAACATCCGCTCCACGCGCCACGCCTACGGCCTGGACCGGGTGGAGGCCCAGGAGTTTCCGGTCAACGAGGTGTTGACGGCGGAGGACCTTCAGAAGAATGACGCCACGGTGAAGAACATCCGGCTGTGGAACTACATGCCGCTGTTGTCCACCTACGCCCAACTCCAGCAGATCCGCACCTACTACGAGTTCGTCGACGTGGACAACGACCGCTACGAGATCGACGGCAACTACCGCCAGGTGATGCTCTCGGCCCGTGAGCTGTCCCACGAGCAATTGCCGAGCCGCATCTGGATCAACGAGCACCTGGTGTACACCCACGGCTACGGGGTGGTGTACAGCCCCGTGAACCAGATCAGCAAGGAGGGGCTGCCCGAGTTCTTCGTCAAGGACATCCCGCCGGTGTCCGAGGGTTTCATCAAGGTGACCCGGCCGGAGATCTACTTCGGCGAGGTGGCCAACGACTACGTGTTCGTGAAGACGCTGGCGCAGGAGCTGGACTATCCGTCCGGCGACCAGAACATCTACACCACCTACGAGGGCGAGGGCGGCGTGCTGTTGGGGTCGTTCTGGCGCAAGCTCTTGTATTCGGCCCGTTTCGCGACCCTGCGGATCTCCCTGTCCAACGACATCACGCCGGAAAGCCGCATTCTCTACTACCGCAAGATACAGGACCGGGTGCAGAAGCTGGCGCCGTTCCTGACCTTCGACGAGGATCCGTACCTGGTGGTCACCCCGGAGGGCCGGCTGTTCTGGATCATCGACGGCTACACCACCTCGGACCGCTATCCGTATTCCGAGCCCAGGGAGGGAGTCGGCAACTACATCCGGAACTCGGTGAAGACGGTGGTGGACGCCTACAACGGCAGCGTGGATTTCTACATCGCCGACGCCGGCGACCCGGTGGTGCAGGCCTATTCCAAGGGGTTTCCGGGCCTGTTCAAGTCCATGGAGGCGATGCCGGAGGCGTTGCGCTCCCACGTCCGCTACCCCCAGGACCTGTTCAAGGTGCAGGCGCGGATGTACGCCACCTACCACATGCAGGATCCGCAGGTCTTCTACAACAAGGAGGACCTGCTGAGCATTCCCACGCGCCAGGTGGACGAGGAAGAGCAGGAGGTGGAGCCCTACTACACCATCATGCGCCTGCCCGGAGAGGACAAGGAGGAGTTCGTCCTGCTCCTGCCCTTCACCCCCAACAATCGCGACAACATGCGCGCATGGCTCGCCGCCCGGAGCGACGGGACCCACTACGGCAAGCTGCTGGCGCTCAACTTCCCCAAGGCCAGGCTCGTCTACGGCCCCAAGCAGGTGGACGCCCGTATCGACCAGGACGCGTTCATCTCGCAGCAGTTGAGCCTCTGGGGCCAGCGCGGTTCCCACGTGATCCGCGGCAGCCTGCTGGCGATTCCCATCCAGGACTCGCTGCTTTACGTGCAGTCGCTCTACCTGGCGGCGGATCAGGGCTCCCTGCCGGAGCTCAAGCGGGTGGTGGCGGTGTTCGGCAACCGCATTGCCATGAGAGAGAATCTCGAGGACGCGCTGCATGAGCTGTTCGGCGACACCGTGGAGGACACGGCGGCGGCGTCGCCGGCGGTTCAGGCCGCGGCCGCCGGAGAAGACACGGGAGATCCGGCCGGGCGGGCGCTGGAGCATTATCGGCGTTCCGTGGAGTCCCTTCGGGCCGGGGACTGGGCCGCTTTCGGCGAGTCGCTGCGCCAGCTCGAGCGGTCGCTACAGGCCCTGCAGCCGCCGGCCACACAGCCGCCGGCCACACAGGCGCCCTGAACCCCCGGCCATGGCTGTGAGGGGGGCTCCGCCGGTATCCGCAAGGCGCCTCGCCGGTCTGGTCCGGGGTTTTTCCAAACGCCGGTTGTTGGTGGTGGGCGACGTGATCCTCGATCGCTTCGTCTGGGGCGACGTCGACAGGATCTCCCGGGAGGCGCCGGTGCCGGTGGTCCGGGTGGCGTCCGAAGAACTCCGCCTCGGGGGAGCGGCGAACGTGGCGGCCAACATCCGGAGCCTCGGCGGACAGGCGGTGGTCTGTTCCGTGGTGGGAGACGACGACGCGGGACGGTGGCTTGCCGCCGGTCTGAGCGGCGCCGGGGCTCTCGCGCAAGGAATCTTCCCCGATCCGGGGGTGCGTACCACCGAAAAGAACCGAATCATGGGCCGCCCGGGCCTCCAGCAGTTGCTGCGTCTCGACTACGACAACCCGAAGACGCTTCCCCGTCCGGCGGCGGGGCGGTTGCGCCGTTTCGTGGAACAACACGCCTCCCGGGTGGACGGCATCGTGGTGTCGGACTACGGCCAGGGGAATATAGGCCCCCGGTTGCTGGATATGGTCGGCCGCCTGGCAAGGAGTCAGGGGGTCCTCGCGGTGGTGGATCCCAGGCGGGAAAATTACGAACGCTACCGGGACGTCACGCTGATCACGCCCAACAAGGCGGAAGCGGCGGAGGCGTCCGGCATCGTCATCGGCAGCACGGCATCGTTGCGAAGGGCTGCCGACAGGCTGCTGGAGAAGTGGCGTTGCGAGGCGATTCTGGTTACGCTCGGTCAGGACGGCATGAGCCTCTTTCGCCGGGACGGCGCGACCCGCAGTTTTCCCACGGCGGCGCGTCAGGTGTTCGACGTGACCGGCGCCGGAGACACGGTGGCGGCGACGTGCGCGTTGGCGTTGGCGGGCGGCGGCTCCTACGAGGAGACGGCGATACTGGGGAATCTGGCTGCCGGCACGGTGGTTGGCCGGCGAGGCACGGTGCCCGCCGACCTGAGGCAACTTCGATCGGCGATACGCGGGCTCTTGGGCGAGGGGGGCGTATGAGAAGCATGACCGGCTTTGGTCAGGCGATCCTCCAGGATAGGCAGGTCAAGGTCTCCGTGCAGATCCGCAGCGTCAATCACCGGCACGCGGACATTCATCTGCGCGTGCCGAAGCTCTATCTGGGCCTTGAGGACGAGTTGCGCGAGCAGGCGCGGACGAAGATCCACCGCGGCCGCGCGGATGTCTATGTCGACCGGACGCCGCTCAAGGGGCGGGGCTACCGTCTGGAGGTGGACGACGCCCTCATGGAGCAGTACTGTGAAGCCCTGCAACGTATCAAGAAGCGGTTTCGGCTCCAGGGCGACATCGACCTTCAACTGGTGCCACGGTTGCCCGATCTCTTCCAGTTCAAGGAGCCGGACCATGTCGAGGGCAGCGAGAAGCGGCTGGTGCTGCGGGCGTTCGAGGCGGCCCTGAAGAACCTGACACGATCCCGGGACCGGGAGGGACGTAACCTCAAGCATGACATGGGGGCCGAGGCCCGCCAGTTGGGCCGGCTGGCCCGTAGCCTGGGACGGTGCGCCGGGGCCATCGATCAGCGGCTGCAGGAACAGGGCGCGGCCGCCAATCCCGTGGGCGAGGCGGGGAGCGGCACCTTCAAGGGCAGCATCAACGAGGAAGTGGTGAGGTTGAGGAGCCACGTGGAGATGCTCTCCGGCCTGATGCGGGAGCGGGAGCCCGTGGGCAAGAAGATCGACTTCCTGCTCCAGGAAGTTCAGCGGGAGCTCACCACCATCGGCGCCAAGGCGCCGCAGCTGGAAGTGGTCCGGCTGGTGCTCGGGGGCAAGGAAGGCGTGGAGAAGATCCGGGAACAGGTCCAGAACGTAGAATGACGGTCTCGATTCGAAGCTTTACCAAACGCGGCCCCGGGATCGTGTTCATCGTATCGGCGCCGTCCGGGGCGGGCAAGACGACGTTGACCCGGAAGGTCCTGAGCAACTGTCCGGACATGAGCCTGTCGGTGTCCTGCACGACACGGGCGCCGCGGGCCGGGGAGATTCCCGGCAAGGACTATCACTTCGTGTCGGAGGCGGTGTTCAAACGAATGCTCGCGGCGGGAGAGTTCGCCGAATGGGCGGAGGTCCACGGGAAGCTGTACGGCACCCCCCGGCGGCTGCTTGAACGTCAGCTTCGACGCGGCCGGGACGTGCTGCTGGACATCGATGTCCAGGGGGCGCGTCAGATCAAGCAACACTTCCTCAGCGCCGTGTCCATATTCGTGCTGCCGCCGTCTCTCGACGAGTTGCGCCGGCGCCTGGCGGCCCGGGGCACGGACGCGCGGAAGACGATCGAGCAGCGCTGGCGTAACGCCAGGCATGAAATTCAGGAAATTCAGGGGTATGATTACTTTATCCTCAACCGTGACGTGAAAGAGGCGGTGAGGCGGCTCGCCGCCATCATCGCGGCTGAAAGGCTCAAGGTGTGCAGGTACATTCCGAAACAGAAGTAAGGCCCCGGCGCCGGCCGAAACGCGCGGGCGCGGGCAGCGCCATCGGCGAACTGGTGGACAAGGTGCTGCAATACCAGCCCGGGGCCGACGTGGAGCCGTTGCGTCATGCCTACGAGTTCTCGTCGCGCGTGCACGAAGGACAGAAGCGCCTGTCCGGCGAGCCTTACCTGACCCATCCCCTGGCCGTGGCGGGCCTGCTGACGGACTTGAAGCTCGACCTTCCAAGCATCATCGGCGGGATGCTCCACGATACGGTGGAGGACACGCTGGCCACGCTGCCGGAGATCGAGTCGGCGTTCGGCGAAGAAGTCGCGGCGCTGGTGGACGGAGTGACCAAGCTGAGCCGCGTGGACTTCACCAGCCACGAGGAAAAGCAGGCCGAGAATTTCCGCAAGATGATCATGGCCATGGCCAAGGACATCCGCGTGGTCCTCATCAAGCTGGCCGACCGTACCCACAACATGCGCACGCTGCAGTATCTTTCCTCGGAGAAGCAGCGGCGCATCGCCCAGGAAACGCTGGACATCTACGCGCCCATCGCCCACAGGCTGGGAATATACTGGATCAAGAGCGAGCTCGAGGACCTGGCCCTCAAGCACATCCGCCCGGAGATCTACGCGCAGTTGAAGAGCAACGTGGCGCAGAAGCGAAAGCACCGCGAGAAGTACACCAATGACGTGATCTCCCGTCTGAGCAAGGCGCTGGCGGAAGAGGGCATCGACGCCGAGGTGGGCGGCAGGCCCAAGCATTTCTACAGCATCTTCCGCAAGATGGAGAACCAGAGCCTGGACTTCAGCCAGGTTTACGACCTGGTGGGTTTTCGCATTGTCGTGGACACCGTGCGGGAGTGCTACGAGTCCCTCGGCGTCGTTCACGCGAAGTGGCGGCCGGTGCCGGGCCGGTTCAAGGATTACATTGCGCTGGCCAAGCCCAACATGTACCAGTCCCTGCACACCACCGTCATCGGCCCCAATGCCCAGCGCATCGAGATCCAGATCCGCACCCAGGACATGCATCGGGTGGCGGAGGAGGGCATCGCTTCGCACTGGCGCTACAAGAAGGAGAAGGACCTGCAGGTGACGGACATGCAGCGCTTCGCATGGCTCCGGCAGCTCCTCGAATGGCAACAGAACCTCTCGGACCCCCAGGAGTTCCTGCACAGCATCAAGGAGGACCTTTTCCCCGACGAGGTATACGCGTTCACGCCCAACGGCGATCTGCAAAGCTTTCCCAAGGGGGCCACGGTCATCGATTTCGCCTACCGGATCCATTCCGACATCGGCCAGCATTGCTCGGGCGCGCGGGTGAACGGAAGGCTGATGCCCTTCAAGTACATCCTGCGGAGCGGCGATACCGTGGAGATCATCACCACCCAGGAGCAGACGCCGAGCCGCGACTGGCTGAAGGTGGTCAAGACCCCCCGCGCCCGGTCCCGGATACGGGCCTGGATGGCGTCGCAGCAGCGGGAGCGGAGCGTGGCCCTGGGACGTGAGCTCCTGGAAGCGGATTTCGGCCGCCACGGGCTGGATTTTCAGGACCTTCAGGAGGAGGGGACGCTCGAGACCCTGGGACGGGAGCTCGGGGTCAAGAACGAGGAAGGATTGCTGGCCGGCCTCGGTTACGGCAAGGTGATGTCGCGGCAGGTCCTGGCCAAGCTGGTTCCGGCGGACAGGATCGAGGGCGACAAGAAGCAGCTCGAGGGCGGACTGGAGCGCCTCTTCCGGCTGGTGGGCTCCAGGGACCGCGGCGTCCGGGTGAAGGGCATCGAGGACGTGCTGGTCCGGTTCGCACGTTGCTGCCATCCGTTGCCCGGCGAGGACATCGCCGGATTCATCACCCGAGGGCGAGGCGTCACCGTGCACGTGGCGAGTTGTCCCACGGGGCTGGACAACGATCCCGAGCGAAAGGTGGAGGTGAACTGGTCAGAGGATGCGCAAATGCCCCGGGCCGTGAAGATCGAAGTGGGCTGCGCCGACGAGCCGGGCCTGTTGGCGGCCATCAGCTCGGCGATCTCCGAGGCGGGTGTGAATATCGCTCGTGCGCATATAAGAACGTTCGACGACAAGGCCGTCAACACCTTCGAGATCATGATCGCAAGTTCCGATCAACTCCGTCAGGTGTTGCAGGATATTTCCAGGGTGAAGGGGGTCTACAAGGCGAATCGGGTTCAGGGTTAGCCGGGGAAACCGTCGGCGTGCGCCCGGGCGGGATTCAGGCGACCTTCTCGACCTTTCCCGACCGTATGCAACGCGTACAGACACGAATGTGCCGCACCGCGCCCTTCACGCGTGCCCGGACCTGCTGGAGATTCGGGAGCCAGCGGCGTCTGGTCTTGTTGTTCGCGTGACTGACGTTGTTGCCGACCGAGGGCCCCTTGCCGCAAATGGTGCATTTTCTAGCCATGGCTACTGTCTTCGTATCCTTTCAATGAGTTCGGTGGAGGAATAGTCCGGTACGCGTGGCACGATCACGACCTTGCCGCCGTTTCGCTCCACCGCGTCTCCTTCCGCCAGTGCCTCCCGGCTCCAGTCGTCGCCCTTCACGAGCACGTCCGGTTTCAATCGGCAAATGATATCACAGGGATCCGCGTTTGCGAAGCAGGTTACGTAGTCCACCATCTCCAGGGCGGCAAGCAGCTCCATGCGGTCGTCCCGGGGATGGATGGGGCGGTCGGGGCCCTTGAGGGCCCGTACCGACGCGTCGCTGTTGACGGCCACGATCAGGAGGTCTCCGAGCCCCCGGGCCTCCCGAAGAAGCGCGAGATGGCCCCGGTGGAACACGTCGAAGCAACCGTTGGTGAAGACCACGCGCCGTCCCGTCGAACGTGCCTCGCCGACGATGGCTTCGAGTTCGTACGAGGTCTTTATCTTGGTGCCGGCCATGAGTTGGTTCGTACGATCCGCATGCAGTGACGCGCCAGGTCTCTACGACGTGTCCAATTGTCTTTTGAATGGTACCATGCTAACGATACCCAATCATTCAGGGAGGAGCAAAATGGTCCTGGACTTGAGAGTCAGCGTCAAGCGGCAGATCGATCGTTTGAAGAAGGATCTGGCCGCGGCCACGGATCGCGTCGCCGCGTTGCGCGACGAAATCAAGCGTCATGAACAGATTTACGGGATGCTGGAGGGAAGTCCCCAGAGGGGCGGGCGTGCCGGGCGGCCGCGCGGTCCTCGCGGCGGCCAGAAACGGGGGCCGCGGGGTTCGATGATCGACTGGAACGGGATCTTCGAGAGCCTGCCCGCCGAGTTCACGCTGGACACCCTGGGCGCCGACAAGACCGCCCAGGAGAAGCCCCGGGCCTACCTTCGGCAGGTGGTCGTGCGGTGGTCCAGGGAAGGCCGGATCCAGCGCACCGGCAGGGGCCGGTACCAGAAGGCGTGAAACCGGGTCGATGGACCAGTTCCACCCGGTCGATACAAGTCAATACAAGCCAGTAAGTGGAGGTTAACGATGCAATTCAATGATTGCCGCGAGTGGATCGAGAAAGCGGACGCGTTGGGCGAGCTCAAGACGCTGAAGGGCTGTGACTGGGATCTCGAGATCGGCGCCATTACCGAGATGGTCATGCGCAAGGAAGACGGCCCGGCGGTTCTGTTCGACGAGATCAAGGACCACCCCAAGGGCTACCGTGTCCTGTCCAACTCGCTCAGTTCACGGAAACGTATCGGTTTGACGCTCAACCTGCCGCCCGGCGACAGCAAGATGGAGTTCGTCAATACGTGGCGCGAACACTACAAGAAGATCAAGCCCATTCCCGCGAAGGTGCTGAAGGACGGTCCCGTGTTCGAGAACGTCTTCGAGGAGGGCAACATCGATCTCCTCAAGTTCCCCACGCCCAGGTGGCATGAGCGGGACGGCGGCCGTTACATCGGTACCGGAAGCATCGACATCACCGCCGACCGTGACGAAGGCTGGACCAACTGGGGCACGTATCGGGTCATGGTCCACGACTCCGACACGGTGGGTTTCTACATCTCTCCGGGCAAGCACGGGCGGATACACCGGGACAAGTACCAGTCCACCGGAGAATCCTTCAAGATGGCCATGTCCTTCGGCCACGACCCGCTGGTTTTTCTCGGCGGCAGCATCGAAGTGCCTTACGGCGTGCCTGAGTATGACTTCATCGGCGGTCTTCGAGGGGAGCCCCTGGAAGTCGTCAAGGCGCCGTATTCCGGGCTGATGGTTCCCGCCAACGCCGAGATCGTCGTGGAAGGCGACGTGGTCTTCGGCGAGGATCGCGTGGAGGGGCCGTTCGGTGAGTGGACCGGCTACTACGCCAGCGCGGAGCGGAACGAGCCCATCGTGAAGATCAAGCGGATGTACCACAGGAACGATCCCATCATCCTCGGCTCGCCGCCGGGGAGGCCGCCCGCCGAGCTCGGCTGGTACCGGTCGTATCTGCGCTCCGCGCTGATCTGGGACGAGATGGAGAAGGCGGGGGTGCCGGACGTGAAGGGCGTCTGGTTGATGGTGGCCGGAGGCAGCCGCCTCGTCATGGTGGTCTCCATCAAGCAGCGCTATCCCGGACACGCGCGTCAGGCCGCCGTGGTGGCCTCTCAGTGCCACGCGGGGGCGTACCTCGGACGCTACGTCATCGTGGTGGACGACGATATCGATCCTTCCAACACCGACGACGTGATCTGGGCCATGGCCACGCGCTCGGACCCGGACGCGGATATCGACATCATCCGGCGGGCCTGGAGCGGACCCCTCGATCCGATCGTGCATCCTACGAAGAAGGGTTTCAATTCCCGCGCGATTATCGACGCGTGCCGCCCCTACGAGTGGATGAGCGAGTTCCCGCCGGTGGCGGAATCGAGTCCGGAAGTGCTGGATGCCACCGCGAAGAAGTGGGGCAAGGTGCTGTTCAGCAGCAACGGGGCCGGTTCATAGCCGCGCGCCGCTAGCGTTTCTCCCGAGACGGCGGGTCCACCACAATGGTGACGGGCTCGCCGTCTCTTTGTATGTGGAGCATCCGTGGCCGGGTCCCCGAGCCCGAGTGGAGTATTCGCTTCAACTCGCGCGTGTTCCTCACGTTTTCCCGATCCACCCCGGTGATGACGTCGCCGCGCCGGAAACCAAGCCGTGAAGCGGCGCCGTCGCGTTCCACATGGGCGACCAGGACCCCTTCGTGCCGTCGGGTGTCGAACAGCCGGGCCAGTTCCTCCGTCAGGTCCTGCAGGTGCATGCCCAACAGCCGTGTAACTCCGTCACGCGCCGGAAACTCCCGTTCTTCGAGTTTGACAGCCCGTTCCAGGACCTCGGTTGTCGCGTAGATGGGCGTGCCGGTACGCAACGCCACCGCGATGGCGTCGCTCGGGCGCGAGTCCACGGTGATGGCGCGGTCGCCCGCCTTGACGGTGATGACGGCGAAATAGGTGTTGTCCCGGATTTCCGTTATGGTGACCCGCTCCGGTTCGGCGTCCAGTCCGTCCAGCAAGTTGCCGATCAGGTCGTGGGTATCCGGCCTGGAAAGAGGCACGCCCTCAAGCGCGCGGCTGATGGCTCTCGCTTCCGCCGCGCCGATCCATATGGGCAACACCCGGCCGGCACCGGTCAGTATCACCACGGGGGTGCGGTGCGTGGGGTCCACCACGACATGCCGCACCTCCATGCGGACCGCCGGCTCGGAGGCGGCGAGGCCCTGGACGGGTAGCAGCAGGAAGATCCCGAACAGCGCCCATCGAAGGCTCCGATTGGGGCCCGAAGGGTAGGGGTGTCCGGGGACTCCGTGCGCCGCGGGCGGCTTTTCCATGGGCGGGAGCTTATCCACGGCGGGTTCGGGGTGTCAACAGAAGAACCGCGTGCGGCGTGTTGACGGTCATGGAGCGCACCGGTTAATGTCGAAGGGCTTCGCGGCGGGTATCGCCGCCCGCGGGAATCCTACGGAGGGCCGTCAGGAAGTTCCATGAAGATCGCGCTGCTCCCGGACAACCTGATCGATCGAATCGCCGCCGGCGAGGTGGTGGAGCGGCCGGCGTCCGTCGTCAAGGAGCTGTTGGACAATGCGCTCGATGCCGGGGCCGGCGAGATATCCGTGCTGGTGGAGGGCAACGGCACCGCGCTCATCAGGGTGAGCGACGACGGCGAAGGAGTGCCGTTCGAGGACGTTGCGCTGGCCTTCGAGCGGCATTCCACCAGCAAGATCCGAAGCGAGGCGGACCTCGCGAACATCGCCAGCATGGGCTTTCGGGGCGAGGCGCTCCCCAGCATCGCTTCGGTTGCGGTGGTGGAGATGGTGTCGCGCCCGGGGTCTCGGGAGACCGGGTGCCGGTACCGTGTCGAGAACGGTCGCAGGGGAACTCCCGTGGCCGCGGGCTGTCCCGGGGGCACCACCGTCGAGGTGCGAGACCTTTTCTACCACGTACCGGCCAGGCTGAAGTTCATGAAGTCTCCACGCACCGAGATCCGGTATGTCAGCGACGTGGTGAACCGCGCGGCGCTGGCGCATCCGTCGGTGCATTTCCGCCTGCACCACGGGGGCAAGAGACTGGCGGAATACCTGGCCACGCCCCGGCTCGAGGACCGGGTGCGGCAGGTGTTCGGCGACGCCGGCAGCGACCTGGCGCCGCTCGCTCTCAACCGCGAATCGCTCCGGTGCACCGGTTTCGCGAGCCAGGCGCCCAAGTCCTTCGGCAACTCCCGGTACATGCTGACGTTCGTCAACCGCCGGTTCGTACGGGACAGGCTGCTGAACCACGCCATGCTCCAGGCCTACGATACCTTGCTGATGAAGGGACGGTTCCCGGCGGTGCTACTCTACCTGGAGATGCCTTCGGATTACGTGGACGTCAATGTCCATCCGGCCAAGACGGAGGTGCGCTTCCGCCGCCAGAACGAAGTCTACGAGACGGTTCTGGCAGCCGTGCGGGGAAGTCTGAAGGCCGCCGCCCAGGGAAACACGCCGTTCGCGTCCGACTCCGCTTCGGGGCGCGCGACCGCGGATGAAGGGGCGGGAGTCCGTGAGCCGTTGCCGGGGTACGGCGTCCCGGGCATGCACCCGGGCCTGCCGCCTCATGCCCGCCCCGGCGCCGGCGGCCCCGCGCCGGGTTTGCCTCTTGCCGGACCTCCGGCCGCCGACGTCCAGGTGTCCGAAGGGCCGGGGACGTTCTCCTCGCTCACGGTCGTGGGACAGGTGCTGGGATGCTACATCCTCTGCCACGGCGCCCCGGGCATGGTGCTCATCGATCAGCACGCCGCGCACGAGCGCGTCGCCTTCGAGCGCATGCGCCGGGACCTCGAACAAGGCAGGATCGAGAGGCAGGAACTGCTGATGCCGCAGGTCCTGGAGCTTCCGGTCACCGAGGCGTTGGTGCTCGAAGAGCAGCTCGGCGCGCTGGAGCGGGCGGGATTCACCTTGGAGCCGTTCGGACGCAACACTTTTTCGCTGAGAGCGGTGCCGGCCCTCCTGGCCGAGGGCGACTACCGGGACGCGGTGCGCGCGATGATCAGTGAGCTGGCGGAGACGGGCCGGTCGGGGGAGCTGCACCATGGCTTCCACGAGCGTCTCATGTCCATCGCGTGCCACGGCGTGATCCGGGCCAACCGGACACTGGAGAAGGAAGAGATGGAGGCGCTCCTCCGGAATCTCGACGAGACCGAATTCGCCACACAGTGCCCCCACGGACGCCCCGTGATGGTCCGGTTCAGCCGCTCGCAGTTGGAGCGGATGTTCCGGCGCGCCTGACGGGTGTCCCGTGAGCAGGCCCAGGGTCGTCTTCATCGTGGGTCCCACCGGCGTCGGCAAGACCGACGTGGCGCTGGCCCTCGCGTCCCGACTCGACGCGGAGATCGTCAGCGCCGACTCCATGCAGGTCCATCGCTACATGGACATCGGCACCGCCAAGCCGACGCCGGCCCAGCGGCGGGAGCGGCCGCATCACCTGCTGGACGTGGTGGACCCGGACGAGGACTTCGATGCCTCGCAGTTCCGGGAGCGCGCGCTGACGGCCATGGAGGGCATTCGGGCCCGCGGCCGGAACGTGCTGGTGGCGGGCGGCACCGGCCTGTACGTCAAGGCCCTGGCCCGGGGCCTCTTCGCCGGCCCGCCGCGGGACGCGGATCTCCGGGCCGCCCTGGAGCAGGCCGCGGCGGAGCAGGGGCCGGGGCATCTCTTCGAGCGTCTGCGGCGCGTGGACCCCGACGCGGCCGGACGGATCCACGGCCACGACAAGGTCCGGATCATACGCGCGCTGGAGGTCTTCGAGGGCACCGGAAAGCCGCTGAGCCAATGGCAGCGGGAGCACGGGTTCGGCGACCGGCCCTTCGAGGTGCTGGGGGTGGGACTGGAACGGCCCCGCTCGGAGCTGTACGAACGGATCGACCGCCGGTGCGCGGAAATGATGGGGACCGGGCTGCTGGACGAGGTCCGGGGGCTCCTGGACAGGGGCTATGGGCCGGGTCTCCGCAGCCTTCAGAGCGTCGGCTACCGGCAGGCGGTGCAATGCCTGGCGGGAGAGCTGAGCCGGAGCGACGCGCTGTCGTCCATGCAGCAGGCGACCCGCCGGCTGGCCAAACGCCAGTTGACCTGGTTTCGCGCCGACCCGAGCCTCCATTGGATGCACGCGGCCCGGACCGACGCCATCGGCAAGATGTGCCTCCGCTTCGTCACCGGGGCGGAGTTGACTGGATAGGGGTTTAGTGTTAGCAGCCTTTGGACATCATGAAATCCGCCGATTTCGTCGAGGCCCGGCGGAGGCTCGAGGCCAAGCCCCAATCCACCGGTGAAAAGCTCACCACCCTGGCACAGGCCGTACAAAGGGTCCGGGATGGCGATCATATCGCCATCGGAGGGTGTCTCTTCTCGCGCAGTCCGCTGGCGGCGTTGATGGAGGTGCTGCGCCAGCACAGACGCGGCCTGACCCTGTCGCGCAACCTGATGTGCTACGAGGGCGAGTTGTTCATGGCCGCCAAGGCGGTGGATGGGCTGATGACGAGCTGGTTCGACATCGCGCTGCCCTGGGGCCTCTCCATCAAGCTCCGCGAGGAAGTGGAAGGCGGACGCATCCGGTTCGAGGAGTGGAGCCACCTGGGCCTCGGCCTCCGTTACCGCGCCGGCGCCATGGGCGTCCCGTTCCTGCCCACCCTGACGATGCTCGGCTCGGATCTGATGGGGGTCACCGACACCAGGACCATGGAGTGCCCGTTCACGGGGGAGACGCTGTGTCTCGTGCCCGCCCTGTTCCCCGAGGTGGCGCTGATCCACGTGCACCGGGCCGACCGCTTCGGTAACTGTCAGATCGACGGCTACCCGCACATGGACACGGATATCGCCAAGGCCGCCGCCACGGTCATCGTCACCGCCGAAGAGATCATCGACGAGGAGGAGGTGCGCAACCGGCCGGACCGCACGGTGATTCCGGGGCTCGTGGTGGACGCGGTGGTGGAGATGCCCTACGGCTCCTTCCCGCACGAGTGCTACGGCTTGTACGAAGCCGACTTCGCCCACTTCGAGGCCTACACCGACGCCGTCAAGGCCCAAGGCACCGGCGCCATCAACGACTATCTCGACCGCTACGTCTACGGGGTCTCGGGTCACGAGGAGTACCTGGCGCTGTTCGGCGAAGAGGCGCTGGCGCGGCAGAGACGTTGCGCCGAAGAGCTGCTGGGGCCGCGATGAGCTACTCCGCCACGGAGCTGTTGGCCGTGGTCGCCGCCCGCCAGCTCGCGGGCGTGACCTCCGTGTTCGCCGGGGTGGGCGTACCGCTGGTGTCCGCGGTGCTGGCGCAGAAGACCCGCGCCCCCGAGCTCGTCATCGTGGTGGAAGGCGGCAGCATGGGGCCGCAGATGGTGCCGGGACGGTTGCCGTACTCCACCAACGAGATGCGCACCGCGCCCAGGGCGCAGATGCTGCCGGGCATCACCGACACGTTCCTGTTCGCGCAGCGGGGTTTTCTCGACGTGGGATTCGTCGGCGGCGCGCAGATCGACTGTCACGGGAACCTCAACTCGAGCGTCATCGGCGCCTACGAGCGTCCCAAGGTGCGGCTGCCCGGGAGTGGCGGCGCCAACGACATCATCTCGCTGTGCCGCAAGGTCATGGTGGTGACCATGCACGAACGGCGCCGGTTCGTGCCCCGGGTGGATTTCGTCACCAGTCCGGGATTCCTGGCGGGCGGAGACTCGCGCCGCAAGGCGGGGCTGCTGTTCGGCACCGTCAGCCGCATCGTGACCCATCTGGGCACGCTGGCGTTCGACGACGAGACCCGGCGCCTGCGGCTGGAAAGCCTCCACCCGGGCGTCACCGTCCGGGAGGTGCTGGACAATACCGGGTTCGAGTTGCCGGTGCCGGACCGCCTGCCGGTCACCGAGCCGCCCAGTGAAGAGGAGTTGGAGACCTTGCGCCGCATCGACCCGGAGAGGAACTTTCTCGGGTAGTCCGGACTCGTGGCACGGCGAACAGGGTGCCGTGGGGGCGGGTTTCAATCCCGCCCGTGTCCGAAACATTGACGGAGCCATCATTCATGCCGGTACAGTTTGGAGTCGCCATTCGCAATTTCGTCGGTCCGGGGGAGACCCCGGACGTGGACGGGTTGATACGTTATTCCCAGCGCGCCGAGGAGTTGGGCTTCGAGTCGCTCTGGGCCTGGGACCACGTCCTGTTGGGGGTGGACCCGAGCTTCCCGGTGCTGGACTCGCTGACCATCCTCACCGCCATCGCCGTCCGCACGGAGCGCATCCGGCTGGGCACCGGGGTGATGGTGCTGCCGCTCCGCAACCCGGTGGTGACCGCCAAGGTCCTGGCCAGTCTGGACCAGATCTCGGGCGGGCGCCTGCTGCTTGGGGCGGCCTCGGGCTGGTACGCCCGGGAGTTCGACGCCGTCGGCATCTCCTTCAAGGACCGCGGCCGCATCTTCGAGCGCAACCTCGACCTGCTGGTGCGGCTCTGGACCGAGGAAATGGTGACCGAGCAGGTGGACGAGCTGAATCTCCGGTCGGCGGTGCTTCTGCCCAAGCCGGTCCAGAAGCCCCATCCGCCCATCCTCATCGGCGGCTACATCGACCGGGTGCTGCGCCGGGCGGGCCGCAAGGGGGACGGCTGGCTCACCTACTTCTACACGCCGGAGGGCTTCTCCAAGAGCTGGGCCAAGGTCCTGGACGCGGCGGAGAAGGCCGGCCGCGACCCGTCGAAGCTGACCGCCACCAACCAGCTCGCCATCTACGTGGGCCCCTCCAGGGAGGCGGCGGACGAACCCATGCGCCACTGGCTCACCACCGAGTGGGACATCGCCAAGTGGAGCGACTCCACCATCGACCACGCCATCCGCGGCACCGCCGACGAGTGCGCGGAGCAGCTCCAGGCCCATGTGGACGCCGGCGTTGACCGGATCATCCTGATCCCCTACCGCTACCAGCCGGAGCAGTTGGAGAGGATCGCCTCCGACGTGATTCCCAAGTTGACCTGAAGGACGCCAAGGGGAGCACATGCGGTTTGACTATTTCGAGCCGGCCACGCTGGAAGAAGCGGGCGAGTTGCTGCGGGAGGGAAAGGGCGCCCGTAAACCGCTTGCCGGCGGCACCGACATCGTCATACAGTTGCGCCGTCGGGTGGTCCGCACCCAGGGCCTGGTGAACCTGAAGCGGATCCCGGAGCTTTGGGGCTGGGCGCGCGAGCCCGGCGAGGGGCTTCGGCTCGGGGCCTGCACGCCCATGCGCGACCTTGAGACCGCGGCCGCCGTGGGCGAGCGTTTCCCCTCCATCACCGAGGCGCTTCGGGTGGTGGGGTCGCTGCAGTTGAGGAACATCGCCAGCGTGGGCGGCAACCTGTGCAACGCCTCGCCGTCGGCGGACACGGCGCCGCCGCTGGTGGCGTTGGGAGCGACGGCCAGCGTGCGTACCCCTGAGTCCCGGCTGGAAACGGTGCCGGTGGAGAATTTCTTCGAAGGGCCTGGCGCGTCGGTGCTGGGTACGGGCGGACTGCTTCTCGCGGTGGAGGTGCCGGAGCCGGCCCCCTGCACCGGCGACGCCTTCGAGCGCTTCACGCCGCGGTCGGCCATGGACATCGCCATCGCCAGCGCGGCGGCGGCGGTGACGCTGGATGCGGCCGGCGAAAGGGTGGCGGCGGCGCGGATCGCGCTGGGCGCGGTGGCGCCCACGCCCGTGCGGGCTCTCAGGGCCGAGGAGTTCGTGCTGGAGAAGGAGTTGACGCCCGATGTGGTGGCGCGGGCGGGCCGTGCGGCCATGGACGAATGCCAACCCATCGACGACATCCGCGGGTCGGCGGCCTACCGCAGGGAACTGGTGGGGATTCTGGTGAGACGCGTGCTGCGGCAGGCAATGGAGCGGGCCCGGGCCCGCTCCGAGACGGAAACGGTATGAGACAACGCTACGCACTACGGGTGAACGGGGAAACCAGGGAAACCGAGGCCGAGCCCCACGAGTCGTTGCTGGACGTGCTGCGGGAGAACCTCCGGCTCACCGGCAGCAAGAAGGGCTGCAACGAGGCCGAATGTGGCTCGTGCACGGTGTTGCTGAACGGCCGGCCGGTGGTGTCCTGCCTGGTGCTGGTTCCGGACGCCGTGGGCCGGGATATCGTCACCATCGAAGCGTTGGCCGGAGACGGGACTCCCCACCCGGTGCAACGACAGATGGTGGAGCAGGGCGGCGTCCAGTGCGGCTACTGCACTCCCGGAATGATCATGAGCGCCTACGCGCTGCTCCAGGAGAATCCGCATCCCACCGACGAGGAGATCCGCTTCGCCATTTCCGGAAACATCTGCCGCTGCACGGGATACGGCAAGATCGTCAAGGCGGTCCGAGCGGCCGCGGAAGAGGTTGGGAGGGCGGCGTCATGAGCGAAGACACGTCCCCGGAGACGACCGGCGCATATCACTGGATCGGCAAGAACGTCACCAAGCCCGACGCGCTGGAGAAGGCGCTGGGGGCCACCGAATACGTGGGCGACATGGTGGTGCCCGGCATGCTCCATGCCAAGATCCTGTGGGCGGGAGCGCCCCACGGGGTGATCCGGAACATCGACACCAAGGATGCCGCCCGGGTGCCGGGGGTGGCGGCGGTGCTCACCGCGTCGGACGTGCCCGGAACCAACCGTTACGGTTTGGCCGTGCCGGACCAGCGGGCGCTGGCCGACGACAAGGTGCGGTCCGCGGGCGACGCCCTGGCGCTGGTGGCGGCCGAGGACGAGGAAGCCGCCGAGGAGGCGGTGGCGAAGATCAAGGTGGATCTCGAGCCCCTGCGCCCCATTCTGACCTACGAGGACGCCCTGGACCCGATGGCGCCGGCGATCCACGAGGGCGGCAACGTGTTCCAGCACACGACCGTGCGCAAGGGCGACCTGGAGAAGGGTATCGAGGAGTCGGACGTAATCGTGGAGAACGCCTACCACACCCATCGCATGGATCACGTCCCCATGGAGCCGGAGGCGGGCCTGGCCTATGTCGATCCCTCCGGCGTGCTGAACATCCTGGTGGGGACCCAGTACCCCTATCGGGACCGGCGTCAGATCGCCCCGGCCCTGGATCTGGCCATGAACAAGGTACGGGTGATCCAGGCCCCCATCGGCGGCGGCTTCGGACGCAAGGACGACATCACGGCGGAGATCCACGTGGGCCTGCTGGCGCTGAAGACGCGCCGGCCCGTGCGCCTGGTCTACACCCGGGAAGAGTCCCTCATCGCCAACACCAAGCGCCACCCCATGGCCATGAACTTCCGCACCGGCGCCCGCAAGGACGGACTGCTGACGTTCCTGGACGGGGACATCTACGGCGACACCGGCGCGGGCGTCTCCCTCGGCGCCTACGTGATCAAGAAGGCGGGCATCCACGCCACCGGCCCCTATGACGTGCCCAACATCCGGGTGGACACCTACACGCTCTACACCAACAATCTCGTCTCCGGTGCCATGAGAGGCTTCGGGGTGATGCAGGCGGCGGTGGCCCACGAGTCGCAGATGGACCAGTTGGCCCACCGGCTCGGCATGTCGCCGCTGGAGTTCCGGATCAAGAACTGCCTCAAGCCGGGGCTCGCCTCCTCCACCGGACAGTTGATGAACGAGGGCTGCGGCATCGAGGCGACGCTGCAGCGGATCAAGGACTACATGAGCGCCCACGACCTGCGCTTCAACCGGCCTCACGCGTGAGGCTTGTGAGCTGAACGGCCATGGCAACAAGAAAAGGCTTGGGCATCGGCTCCATGTACTACGGCATCGGCTACGGTTTCAGCCGGGCCGACATCGGCTCGGCCGAGATCGAGATGGCCGAGGACGGCACCACCACGGTCTACTCGGGCGCGTGCGACATGGGCCAGGGGGTCATGACCGTGGTGACCCAGGTGGCCGCGGAGGAGCTCGGCATCGAGCCCGACCAGATCCGCGTGGTGGCCGCCGATACCGGCAGCACGCCGGACGCGGGGCCCACGTCGGGCAGCCGCGCCACCTTCGTCCAGGGCGTGGCGGTGCAGAACGCGGCCCAGGAGCTGCGCGGGCAGATCCTGGACATGGCCTCGCGCATGCTGGAATGTCCGAAGGAGAACCTGCACGTGCGCCGGGGCGAGGTGTGCGAAACCGGCACCGACCGGCCGCTGGTTTCGGTGGGCAAGGTGGCGCATCAGCTCCACTTCCACGGACGCCGGGCGGCCGCCTGGGGCTGGCACGACAACACGACCCAGGACGTGGACCCGGAGACCTCCCAGGGCGACGCCTACGCCACCTACGGCTGGGCGACCCAGTTGGCCGAGGTGGAAGTGGACACCGAGACCGGCCGCATCCGGTTGACCAAGCTGGTGTCGGCCACCGACGCCGGCAAGGCCATCAACCCGGTGGCGGTGGAGGGGCAGATCGAGGGCGGCGCCACCATGGGCCTGGGCTACGCCCTCTACGAACAGCACATCCTGGAGAACGGCGTGCCGCGCACGGCATCACTGGCGTTCTATCTCGTGCCCACGTCCATGGACGTGCCCGACATCGAGTGCGAGATCGTGGAGGTGCCCGATCCCAGGGGTCCGTTCGGCGCCAAGGGCGTGGCCGAGCCGGCCACCATCCCCACGACGCCGGCCATCCTCAACGCCATCTACGACGCCATCGGCATTCGCATCACCGAGACTCCCATCACGCCGGAACGGGTCTTCTTCGCCATCCAGGAGGCCAGGGCCCGCGGCGAGTTCGAAGAAGACTGAAACGGGAGGCAACGAATTGGGTCAACGCGTAGGACTGCTCGTCCCTTCGTCGAACACGGTCATGGAGGTGGATTTCTACCGTCACCTGCCGGCGTCGGCCACCGTCCACACCGGCCGGATGTATATGGAGGCCACCACGGTCAAGGGCGAGGAGGAGATGCTCGACGAGCACTGCGTGCCGGCGGCCGCCGACGTGGCCACCGCCAAGCCGGACCTGATGGTGTTCGGCTGCACCA
Organism: Candidatus Binatia bacterium; assembly: GCA_951813575.1. Classification (GTDB taxonomy): domain Bacteria; phylum Desulfobacterota; class Binatia; order UBA9968; family JAJDTQ01; genus JAJDTQ01. The sequence continues at coordinate 573,145 of OX638375.1, read as the reverse complement.
GCGCCGGTGCGCTGCGGGGCAATGCCTACGACGCCGAGCTGTGCCGCCGCATCTCGGACGTCGCCGGCAAGCCCACCGTCAGCGTCATCGAGTCGGTGCGGCGCAAGCTCATGTCGCTCAATGCCCGGCGGGTGGCCGTGCTCACGCCCTATATCGAGGATCTCAACGTCCGAATCAAGGCCAGCGTGGAGGACGACGGCATCGAGGTGGCTTCGATCCACGGCATGGGGATCAGCGTCAACTTCAACCTGGCGCTGGTGGAGCCGCCGGAGATCCTGGCCTTCGCCCGGGAGAAGCTGGGCGCCCGGCCACCGGTGGACGCCCTGTTCATCTCCTGCACCAACTACCAGGCGGTGGCGACGCTGCCGGATCTGAAGAGGCTGTACGACATGCCCATCGTCACCAGCAACCAGGCCGCCCTCGAAGCCGTGGGCCGGCAACTGGACGTGGAGCTGGTGGGCATGGGTTGAGGAGGAAACCCGATGGAATTCATGAAGCTCGACGGCGCCGTGGACCTGCACGTACACTCGTATCCGTGCGTGTTCCAGCGGCGGGTGGATGACCGGGAGGCCGTGAAGGCCGCCTCGGAGGCGGGGATGGCGGCCATCGTGCTGAAGTGCCACCACGAGAGCACGGTGAGCCGGGCCTACCTGATCCAGAAGGAGTTCCCGGACATCAAGGTGTTCGGCGGCGTGGTGATGAACCAGTTCGTCGGCGGCATCAACCCGGCCGCGGCCGAGGTGGCCCTCCGGCTGGGCGCCAAGGAGGTCTGGATGCCCACCATCGACGCCGCCCATCACGTGGATATCCACGGCGCCCGGGGCAGCTACGACACCCAGACCAGCGGCTCGGACTTCGTGTGGGGCGACCCCATCTCCGCGGTCAAGGACGGCAAGGTGGTGAACGAGGCCCTGGTGGTGCTGGAGCTCATCGCCAAGCACGACGCCATCCTCGGCACCGCGCACCTCTCCCTCGCCGAGATCGAGCTGCTGGTGAAGGCGGCCCACGAGCGCGGGGTGAAGAAGATCCTCATCACCCACCCCTACTTCCGGGTACCCGCGGGCATGAACCTGGACTTCCTGAAGCAGATGATGCGCTACGGCGCCATCGGCGAGTTCGGCTACTGCACCATCTCGCCCATGTGGGCGTACGTGAACCTGGAGTTCACCAAGGGCATCATGGACTCCATGGGCTTCGACAACTGCCTGGTCATGAGCGACACCGGCCAGTCCCACAACCCGCTGCCCCCGGAGGCGTTGTGGCTCTATGCTCAGGGGCTCTACGAAAAGGGAGTCTCTCCCAGGAACGTGGAGAAGCTCATCGTCGACAACCCCCGGGCGATGCTGGGCCTCTGACGCGGCATCGGCCCGGACAGGAGAGAGCACAACCATGACGGACTGGGCATCCCGGGGACGGATCGCGGAAGACATCACCGAGGCGGCGGGCCTGACGCCGCTGCTCCGGCTGCGCAAGGTGGCAGCGGGACCGCAGGGGTTGTGCGGCAAGCTCGAGTTCATGAACCCGTCGTCGAGCCTCAAGGACCGGATCCTGCGGCGCATGGTGCGGAGCGCGGAGGAGCGGGGAGACCTCAAGCCCGGCATGACCATCCTGGAAGCCTCCACCGGCAGCACCGGCATCGCCACCTCCATGATCGGCGCGGTGTGCGGCTACCCGGTGGTGGTGGTGATGCCCGAGGGCATGAGCGAGGAGCGCAAGGCCTCCATGCGCGCCTACGGCGCGGAGCTGGTGCTGACCCCCGGGGCGGAGAGCGACGTGGACCTGTGCCTGGAGAAGGTGGAGGAATTGAAGCACGCCGAGCCGGACCGCTACTGGGAACCCGGCCAGTTCGCCAACCGGGACAACATCGCCGCCCACTACGAGACCACCGGGCCCGAGATCTGGCACCAGACCGAGGGGCAGGTGGACGTGTTCGTGGCCTCCCAGGGCAGCGGCGGCACCGTGTCCGGCGTCGGCAAGTACCTGAAGGAGCAAAACCCGGACGCGAAGATTTACGCCGTGGAGCCGGCGGAGTGTCCGATCCTGTCGGGCGGCACCTGGGGGCCCCACGCCATCGAGGGCATCGGCGACGGCTTCATCCCGGAGAACCTGGACCTGGACTACGTGGACGGCGTGGTGACCGTCTCCTCCGAGGACTCCATCGCCATGGCCCGGCGCCTGGCCCGGGAAGAGGGGGTCTTGTGCGGCATCTCGTCCGGCTGCAACGTGGCCGCGGCCAACAAGCTGTCGGCGGCGTTGCCGTCCACGAAGATGATCGTCACCATGATCAACGACACCGGCATGCGCTACTTCTCCACGCCGCTGTTCGGAAAGGACCAGACCACCGAGATCCCCGACCGGGAGCACCCCATTCGTGAAGAAGACAAGGCCAATCTGGCGCGCCGGAACCTGCACATCGTGCGGTGACGTCGCAATGCCCTCGCGATGCCTCTTCCCGAAAGCCTGACCTGCGTCCTCTGCAGCGCCGTGTACCGGGAAGGTCCCAGCCAATACAGTTGCCCCCAATGCGGCGAGCTCGGCACCCTGCGGGTGTCGTACGACTATGACCGGATCCGGGCGTCGGCCGGCCGCGACGGCATGGCCAACCTGCCGTTCCGGGACCACTGGCGCTATCTGCCGCTGCTGCCGCTGGCCGCCGGCCGGGTCGAGTTCCCGCTGGCGGTGGGAGGGACGCCGCTCTATCCGGTGCCCGGCCTGAGAAAGGCCCTGGGCCTGGAGCGCCTCTGGATCAAGGATGATACCGCCAACCCGTCCGCCTCGCTGAAGGACCGGGCCAGTTCCCTGGTGCTGCTCAAGGGGCGGGAGCTGGGGCGCCGGGAGTTCGCCGCCGCATCCACCGGCAACGCCGGCGCGTCGCTGGCGTGCCTTTCCGCGGCCCTGGAGCTGCCGTGCCATATCTTCGTGCCCGAAACCGCGCCCCGGGCCAAGGTCGCGCAGCTTCTGATCTTCGGGGCGGACGTGCTCTCCGTCCGTGGCACCTATTCCGAAGCCTTCAGCCTCTGCGTCGAGGCCAGCGACCGTTTCGGGTGGTACAACCGCAACACCGGCTACAATCCCTACACGGTGGAGGGGAAGAAGACCGTGGCGCTGGAGATCGCCGAGCAGCTCGGCTGGGAGCCGCCGGACACGGTCATCGTCGCCACCGGCGACGGCTGTATCCTGAGCGGCGTATGGAAAGGGTTCACCGATCTCTACCGGGTGGGGTGGATCTCCCGCCTGCCGCGGCTGGTGGCGGCCCAGGCCGAGGGCTCCCAATCCATCAAGCAGGCCTTCGACGGCGACGGCACCATCCGTGCCGTGGTGGAAGACACCCTGGCGGACAGCATCAGCGTCGCGTTGCCGCGGAACGGGGTGATGGCGGTGCAGGACCTGAAGGCTTCCGGCGGGTGCGCGGTAAGCGTGTCCGACGGCGAGATCCTCGAGGCCATGGCGCTGCTGGGCAAGACCGCCGGACTGTTCGCGGAGCCGGCCGCGGCGTCGGCGGTGGCGGCGCTCGTGAAGCTGGCGGACCAGGGCGAGGTCCCGTCCGGCGAGCGCGTCGTGGTCCTCTCCACGGGCCACGGTCTCAAGGACGTCGACGCGGCGTTGCAGGCCGTCGATCCGCCGGAGCCGCTCGAATGCTCTATCGACGCGGTAGCGAGAAGGGTGTCGTGAACCGTGCCCCAGGAGCCAGACGGAACCCCTAACATCGTCATTCCCGCGAAAGCGGGAATCCAGGAGGGGTGGAGCGGGGAAATGCCGCGTGGTGACGGTCAGGTAAGGAGAATGGAGTGCCACAGGATCTACAGAGTTTCTTGAAGCGATTGAAGAACGAATGCCCCGAGCAGTTCCTCGAGGTCGAGGAGCCGGTGTCCAGGGAGTTCGAGGCCACGGCCCTGACCATGGAGGCGGAGCGGCTGCCGTCGTGTCCGGCGGTGATGTTCCGGAACATCACCGGGAGCGAGTTCACCATGGCGGCCAACGTGCTGGCCCACCGTCCGCGGCTGGCCTGGGCCTTCGGCGCTTCGGAAGAAGGGTTGGTGCACGAGTTCAAGGAGCGGATCCAGCGACCCGTGCCACCCAAGGTATTGAAGGATGCTCCCTTCCGGGAGAACAGCCGGCTGGGCGAGTCGGTGGACCTGGGACAGCTCCCCATTCTGACCCATTTCGAGCAGGACGGCGGCCCCTATGTCACCGCCGGGCTGGTAGTGGCGCGGGACCCGCAGTCGGACATGAGCACGGTGGGGTTCCATCGCATGCAGCTCAAGGGGCCGCGCAAGCTGGGCGTGAGCCTGCACTCCCGGCGGCGCATGTTCGAGTACTTCCGGCGCGCGGAGGAGAAGGGCGAGTCCCTGGAAGCCGCGGTCTGCATCGGCGTGCACCCGCTGATCTCCCTGGGCGCCTTGACCTTGCCGCCGGCGGGAACGGAGAAGTTCGCGCTGCAGGGAGGGTTGCTGGGCGAACCCCTGGAGTTGACGCCTTGCGCCACCGTGGACGTCAACGTGCCCCGGTGGTCGGAGATCGTCATCGAGGGGCGGATCCTCAAGGACGTTCGAGAGAAGGAAGGGCCGTTCGGGGAGTTCACGGGGTACGCTTCGAGCCGGAGCACCGAGAACGTCTTCGAGGCCACCGCGCTGCACTACCGCAACGGCGCCGTCTACCAGGACATCAACGGCGGCGACAGCATGGAGCATTGCCGCTGCCTGTCCATGCCCCGGGAGGTGGAGTTCACCAACGTGCTGGGGAAGACCATTCCCAACCTCAAGGCGGTGCACGTGCCGGTGCGGTCCGGCATCGGCAGCTTCCACTGCTACGTGTCCCTGCGCAAGACCGCCGAGGGGCAGGGGAAGCAGGCCATCTTCAGCGTCATGGGCGCCGACCACTACGTCAAGCTGGTGGTGGTGGTGGATGACGACGTCGACATCTTCGACGAGGAACAGGTGTTGTGGGCCATCGCCACCCGGATGCAGGCCAACAGGGACGTCTTCATCATCGACGAGGCCATGGGGACATTGCTGGACCCGTCGGCCACCGACGCCGTCACCGCGAAGATGGGCATCGACGCCACCAAGCCGCTGGGCGACTTCGCCTCGACCCTCTCCATCGAGCCCGGCGCGGTGGAGCGCGCGCGCCGGCTCATGAGCAAGTTGACCGGGTGAGCGGATGGAGACTTTCCGGACTTTCCTGGACGATCTGCGGGACGCCGGCCAACTCGTCGACATCCACAAGCCCGTGGACGTCCGGCACATCGCCGCGCTGGTGGACCAGGCGTCCACGGCGCTGTTGTTCCACACGGTGCGCGGCTACGAGATGCCGGTGGTTTCGGGGCTGTTGAACGACCGCGGGCGCATCGCCCTGTCGGCCGGTTGCGACTACGCGCAGATGGAGCGGCGGCTCGGCCACGCCCTCGATCATCCCATCGATCCCATCGAAGTCGGCGATGGCGGCGCGAGGAGTTGGCATCGGGAAGGGGCCGCGGTGGACCTCTTCGACCTGCCGGTGCCGGTCTTCTCCGAGTTCGACGGCGGCCCGACGATTACGGCCGGCGTCACCCTGGCCCACGATCCCGAATACGGCCTGAACGCCGGCACGTACCGTTTCCAGATAAAGGAACGTGCCCTCACCGGCATCGACATCGTCACGCCGAACAACCTGCGCAGACTGGCGGAGAAGGCCCTGGCGGCCAACGCGCCGCTGCCCATCTCCATCAACATCGGCACCCACCCGGTGGAGCTGATGGCGTCCCTCTACAAGGCGCCCCTGGGGCGAAACGAGCTGGCCATCGCCGGCGGCATGCTGGGACGACCGGTGCGCCTGGGCGCCTGCCGGACCATCGACGCGCCCTGCCTGGCCGACGCGGAGATCGTGCTGGAGGCGGAGATCCTGCCCACGGGCTGGACCCGGCAGGAGGGGCGGTTTGGCGAGATGACGCGCCTCATGGGCGACGTGCACTACAACCCCCACGTGCGGGTGAAGGCCGTCTCGCGCCGCGAGGACGCCATCTACTACGCGCTGCACATGCCCTGGGAGAACATCTGGATCAAGGAGCACGGTTTCCAGGCGGTGCTCAAGCGGGTCCTCGACGCGGCCGGGGTGACGGTGACCGCGGTGAACGTCACGCCGGGAGGCTGCTGTCACTGGCACGCCGTGATCGCCATCCGGAAGCAGCCCGGCGATCCCCAGAACGCCATCATGGCGGCGCTGTCGGTGGCGGACCTCAAGCACGTGGTGATCGTGGATGACGAGATCGACGTCTACGACCCCATGGAGGTGGAATGGGCCATGGCCACCCGGGTGCAGGCCGACCGCGACATCACCATCCTCTCGGACGCCCGCTCCAAGCCACTGGACCCGAGCCTGCCGCTGTCGGAAGGCATCCCCACCACCGCCAAGTGCGGCATCGACGCCACCATTCCCGACGGCGTCCCCAAGGCGCGGTACCAGCGCATCACCTATCCCCACGCGGATGAGCTGGACCTGGGCGCCTACCTGGGCGAAGCGGAGGCTGGCGAGGGGGCGCCCGAGGACGGGAGCAACGTCGGCGTCGAGGATGCCGCGGCGGCCATACGCGGATTGCTGGCCGGCCGCTCCCTGTACTTCAGCGAGATCGCGGACAGCGTTCCGGGAGCTGGTCTCCAGTCGGTGGCCCGGGCCATGGGCGAGCTGCACGCGGCCGGGGACATCGACCAGGACGCGGAGGGGCGCTACCGGCTCGTTGACAGCCATCGAGGGCTGCGATAACAGCCTGTGGGGTCGAAAGGAGAAGGGCTGATGCCAACCATCAACGACGCGGACGGCCACATCAACGACTATTTCTTCGGCGAGGAGATCGCCAGGTACATGCCCGAGGGGAACCAGTTCAGCCAGTTGTTTCCGGTGTTCGACCACCTCCACTTCCGCTACCTGATGAAGAACCGGGTACCCAAGTACGTCGGCGGAAGCATGAAGACCGCGCCGGGCCCCAAGGAGTGGCTGGAGTTCATCGAAGAGACCGGCATCGCCTGGAGCGTGCTCTACCCCAGCGCCGGGCTGGGGGTCGGGCGCATGGTGTCGGTGGAGTGGGCCATCGCCGCCTGCCGGGCCTACAACAACTGGCTGCATGACCGTTTCACCAGCACCACCCCGCGCCTCAAGGGCGTGGGCCTGATTCCGATACAGGACGAAGAGGCGGCGGTAGCGGAGCTGCGCCGCTGTGTCCGGGAACTGGGCATGGTGGGCGCCATGCTGCCGTCCAACGGCGAGGGCATCAAGGGCCACCTGGGCGCCAAGGCCTACTGGCCGATCTACGAAGAAGCGGAGAAGCTCGGCTGCTGTCTCACCGTGCATGGCGGGGCGCACCATCACCTGGGGCTCGACGGCTTCAGCGTCTACTATCCGGTGCACGCCCTCGGCCATCCGTTCGGGGTCATGGTGCAGGCCGCGGCGATGCTGAGCCACGGTATCTTCGAGCGCTTCCCGGGGCTGCGGGTGGGTTTTCTGGAAGGGGGCGCCACCTGGGTGCCGTTCTTCATGGACCGGCTCGACCGCTCGTATAACGAGGGGCACCTCCAGATCGACCTGGCGGGGAACCCCGTACCCGGCCCGGCGCCGGGCGAAAAGGCCAGTGAGCATTTCAAGCGCCATGTCCGGGAGGGGCGGATCTTCGTAGGCTTCGATTGCGACGACGCCGGGCTTGCCTTCGCGGTGCAGCAGGCCGGCGCCGAGCCCTTCCTGTTCGCCAGCGACTTCCCCCACGAGATCTTCGACGCCGCCACCTGCCGGCACGAGATCGACGAACTGTTGAAGCGGGACGACCTGACGCAAGAGCAGAAGGAGGCGGTGCTGGGCGGGAACGCGGCGCGGCTCTACGGCCTCGACTGACGATCCGCGCGCCCACCCACCACTCCATCATGCTGTTTCTCACCGAACAAGACGTTCTCAAGGCCATCGAGGGCCGGCACTCGTACGGAGAGGCGGTGGCGGTCATCGAGGAAGTGCTGCGCCAGCAGTCCGAGGGCAGCACGTTTCATCTCAAGCGCCTGACCATGGAACACCCCGATCACCCGGGGCATCTCTGGCACAACATCCGCATCCTTCCGGGCATGGCGCCGGAACTGGGTTACGCGGCGGTGCGTGTCTACTCGGGATACCAGGGAACCAACCGGTCCGAGGTCATCTGCCTGTTCAACTGGGAAGACATGGAGATGTCGGCCATCATCTCGGACTATTATCTGCATGCCATCCGCACCGCGTCTCCTTACGGCGTGGCGGCCAAGTACCTGTCGCGCGCGGATGCGCAGACCCTGGGGGTCATCGGCACCGGACGCTACGCCAAGGGCTTCGTCCAGGCCTGCTGCGCGGTGCGCGACATCCGGCGCGTCAAGGCCTACAGCCGCAGCGCGGAGAACCGGCGGCGGTTCCGTGAAGAGATGACGGAGGTTCTGGGCATCGAGGTGGTGGCGGTAGAGTCCGGCCGGGAAGCGGTCCGGGACACGGACATCATGCTGCTGGCGACCTCCGGCAACACCATCGTGTTCGAGGGCGAATGGCTGGAGCCGGGGACCCTGGTCATGTCCCTCGCCCCCGGCGAGTTCGACGAAGCCACGGCGCTAGGCTCGCGTGTGTTTCTCTCCGGCACCGACCAGGTGCTGGGTGACAGCCCGCCGCGAAAGCCGTTTCCTTCGCTGCTGGCCAGCGGCAAGTTCTCGAAGGACGACGTGGTGGCGGAGTTCTGCGACGTGGTGTCCGGAAAGAAGCCCGGACGCGGGAGCGACGACGAGATCATCCTCTACGAGTCTCCCGGCATGGGCATCCTCGACGTAGGCATCGCCAGCTGGGTCTACCGCTTGGCCCGGGAAAAGGGTTTGGGAACCGAGCTGCCCTTCGGGGAGGAACCGGGTTAGGGACGGGCTCAAGGTCTCCCCCGACGGTGAGGTGAAATGCGCACATTGATTCGCGGCGGCTGGATCGTCGGTTTTCAGGGCGAAACCCACGCGCTGCTGCGCGACGGCGTGGTGGTGTTCGAGGACGGGGTCATCCTGCACGTGGGCGCCGGCTTCGACGGGGACGTGGACCGTGAGATCGACGCCGGCGGCATGCTGGTGGCGCCGGGTTTCATCGACATGCACGTCCACGGCGGCCACCGGGCCTCGCACCGGCTGATCACGGACACCGGGCGGCCGGACTATTTCGGCCAGCCGTTCCTGGAGATCAGCGTGCCCCGGGAGGGGACACGGCCGGCGGGCGATCCCCGCTACACGAGGCCGGACCAGGCCGGCGCCACCGAGGGCACGGACCTGCACGCCACCTTCACCGTGGCCGAGTTGCTGCGCAACGGCGTCACCACGTTCATGGAGATCGGCAGCCAGCTCCGGGTGCAGGAAGGGCTGCTCAAGGAAGTGGACCGGCTCGGCGCCCGGGCCTACCTGGGCCCCGGCTTCGACTCCGGCCGCTGGGTGGCCGACGACAAGGGGCGGCTCAAGCGCGCGCTGGACGAGGCCGCGGGCTGGCGGGAGTTCGAGGGCGCCGTGGACTTCATCAAGAGGGTGGAGGGCAGTTGCGGCGACCGGGTCCGGGGCATCCTGATACCGCGGGAAGCCGAGACCTGCACGCCGGACCTGCTGCGGGCGACGCGGAAGGCGGCGGACGAGCTCAAGGTGCCGATATCGACCCACGCGGCCTACAACGTCATCGAGTTCTACGAACTGGTGACGGAGCACCGCATGACCCCGGTGGAGCTGCTGGAGTCCGTGGGCCTTCTGGGCCCCGACCTCACCATCGGCCACGGAAACCTGGTGGCCGAGAACCCCCAGTTGAACTTCGCGGGCGGCCGGGACGTGGAGCTCATGGGCGAATACGGCGCGTCCATCTCCCACTGCCCGGTCAACATCGCCCGCCGGGGCCGGTGCCTCGACTCCTGGGAACGGTACCGCAAGGCCGGCGTCAACATCGCCCTGGGGAGCGACACCTACCCGCGGGACTTCATGATGCAGATGCGGGTGGCGTCGTACTTCGGCAAGGTCATCGGGCGCAACCTGCGCGCGGCCACCGCCGCCGACGTGTTCGAGGCCGCCACTCTGGGCGGCGCCCGTGCGCTCGGGCGCGACGATCTCGGCCGGCTGGCGCCGGGTGCCCGTGCCGACATCATCATCGTGGACATTTCCGGAAGGGGCACGCTGAGGTACGGGCCGGTGCGTGATCCTATCAAGAGCTTGGTGGAATGCGGCATCGGCGACGACGTCCGGACGGTCATCGTCGACGGCGAGGTGCGGATGGAGGAGGGGCGGATACCCGGAGTGGACATCGAGTCCCTGCGGCGGCAGGCCCAGGAGGCGGCGGAGTCCGCTTGGGACCGCCTCCAGGACTGGGACGCGCTGGGTCGGACCGCGGAGGAGATGAGCCCCTGGTCTTTCCCGCTTCTGAAGTGAAAGGCGGAGCCGTACGGGTCAACCGGACCGGCGCTGAAGCACGATCCCTCCGACAATCAACGCCAGCCCGGCCACGGTGCTGGGGTAGATGGGCTCTCCCACCCACAGCGCGATCACCAGCAGCGACAGGAACGGTGTCAGGTAGATCAGTTGGCCCACCTGGGCCGTGGTGCGGGACAGCTTGAGGGCCCGGAGCCAGGCGACGAAGGCGATGCCCATCTCGAACGTGCCGATGTAAAGGGCTCCGGCCAGCCCCGCCGGGCTCGGCACCTCGAGGGTGCCCGCGAGCCACAGGAAACCGGCCGAGAAGCCGCATCCGAACACGAAGTTGACCAGCAGGCGCGTGACCGGGTCGCGGCCGTCCTTGACCCCGTAGATCCAGTAGAGCGTCCAGATCACCGTGCTTCCCAGCGCCAGCGCCACCCCAAGCGGATTCGCCAGGTCGAGCGCGAGAGGGTGTCCCCGGGTGGCGATGAAGGCCACGCCGGCAAAGCTGATGGCCATGGCGGCGATGCCGCGCGAGCCGATGGGCTGGCGGAGCAAGAGGATGGAGAACAGCGCCAGCACCATGGGCCAGGTGAAGTTCAGCGTCAGCGCCTCCTGCGCGGGCAGGAGGTCATAGGCCTTGAAGAGGACGAGGTAGTAGAGGAAGGGGTTCAGGAGACCGAGGCAAAACGACGTGCGGATGTCGCCGATGTTCCATGCCCGGAGCTGCCCGAGCCGTCCGGTGGCCAGGGTGATGGAGAACAGGACGGCGACGGATACCGCCGAGGAGTAGAACACCAGTACGTCGGGGCCGACATGGCGCAGGGAGAGCTTGAAGGCCGTCGCCACCGTGGACCAGAAGAGCACCGTGACGGCGGCGTACAGGTAGGCCTGGGTCTGGGTTTGCATGGACGGTCCGCCGCTACCGCAAGGTATCATGTTCGCTCTCCGGCATCGACATGCCCCGGAGGCCTGGCGTCGGGCTCCGGGTGAGGAGCAAAAGCCTGTGGTGACGCGGAGTTGCAATTGCACGGGAGTTCAGCTAACGTAGCCTTTCGTTCGCAGTCCATCCCCTCGAGGTTTTCATTGCGCCGCAGAGAATCGGTAGATGCCTTCCGGAAAAAGATCGACGAAGTTGACTCCAGGATCGTAGCGCTCCTCAACGAGAGGGCATCCCTTGCCCTGAAAATCGGACAACAGAAGAACCGCGCGGGAAGGCCCGTCTACGTAGCGAGTCGCGAGCAGGCCATTTACCGGCGGGTGTCCGCCGCCAACGGAGGGCCTTTGCCGGCGGCGTCGATTCGCGCCGTCTACCGGGAGATCCTGTCCGCCTGCCGCGGCATCGAGGGGGAGATGAAGGTGGCGTTCTTCGGCCCAGAGGCGACCTTCACCCACATGGCCGCGCAGCGCCATTTCGGCAGCACCGTCCAGTACTCTCCCGAGCCCACCATCGACGACGTCTTCCGCGAGGCGAGCGCGGGCAACGTGGACTACGGGGTGGTGCCCATCGAGAACTCCACCGAAGGCGTGGTGACCCACACCCTCGATCTGCTCCAGGACGCGGACGTTCAGATCTGCGGCGAGGTCAGCGTCGACATCGAGCTCTGCCTGCTGTCCCGGTCCGGCCGGGCGAAGGACGTCAAGCGTATCCTCTCCCACTCGCATGCGTTGGGCCAGTGCCGGCGTTGGATCGCCGCCCACTACGCCGGCGCCGTGGTGGAGGAGGTGTCCAGCACGGCCCAGGCCGCCAAGGAGGCACGTTCGGACCGGGAGGTGGCGGCCGTCTCCAGCCGCCTGGCCGGCGAGGTGTACGGGCTCAAGATCGTCCAGGCCAACATCGCCGACAATCACGACAACATCACGCGCTTCTTCGTCATCGGCAACGATCTGCCGTCGGCCACGGGACACGATAAGACCAGCATCGTCTTCGCGGCCAAGGACCGCGTCGGCGTGCTTCACGACATGCTGGCGCCCTTCGCGAAGCACAACATCAACCTCACCAAGATCGAGTCGCGGCCGTCCCGCCAGAAGGCGTGGGAGTATGTTTTCTTCATCGATTTCAGGGGCCATCGGCAGGAACCGCGGGTCAAGCGCGCCCTGGACCAGCTCGCCGAGAGCTGTGTCTTCCTGAAGGTCCTCGGATCCTATCCCTGCAGCCTATGAGCATCGTCGAAAAGGTTCCGGACTATATTCGCCGCATCGTGCCGTACGTGCCCGGCAAGCCCATCGACGAGGTGGAACGGGAATACGGCATTCAGGGGTCGGCCAAGCTGGCGTCCAACGAGAACTCCCTGGGTCCGTCCCCCAAGGCCGTGGCCGCGTTGCGGGACCGGCTGGAGGAGTTGCACCTCTATCCGGACGGCGGCTGCTTCCACCTGCGGAACGCCCTGGCGGCCGGGCTGGGCGTCGAGCCCAAGCGGCTGATCTTCGGCAACGGCTCCAATGAGCTCATCGAGCTGGCGGTGCGGACGTTCCTGCGCCCGGGGGATGAAGCGCTGATCTCCCAAGGCTCCTTCGTGGCCTACGGCCTTGCGCTGGATGCCATGGGCGCGGCGGTCCGCAAGGTGCCCCTGAAGGACTACGGCTACGATCTGGAAGCCATGGCCCGTGCGCTGACTCCCAGGACCCGCCTGGTCTTCCTGGCCAACCCCAACAACCCTACCGGCACCATCTACCGGCGGCCGGAGTGGGAGGAGTTCCTCGAACGAGTGGGTCCCGAGGTGCTGGTGGTGGCGGACGAGGCTTACTTCGAGTATGCCACCGACCCGGACTATCCCGATTCCCTCGACGACCGCCGGGAGGACCGGACGGTGCTGACCATCAGGACTTTCTCCAAGGTCTACGGACTCGCGGGTCTCCGCGTCGGCTACGGCATCGCCCCGACCGAGGTGGTGGCGATGATGAACCAGGTGAGGGAACCCTTCAACGTCAACGCCGCGGCCCAGTGGGCGGCGGCGGCGGCGGTGGAAGACGCCGAGCACCTCCGCCGGAGCCTGGATCTCAACCGCGAGGGGCTGGCTTTCCTGACGGAACGCCTGACGGCCCTCGGAGTCCAGTGGGTGCCGAGCCAGGCCAACTTCATCCTGGTGCGGGCGGGCCGGGCCGGCCACGTCTTCGAGGAGCTGCTGCGCCGGGGAGTCATCGTGCGGCCGGTGGGCCCGGAGTTTCCCGACCACGTGCGGGTGACCGTGGGGACCCCGGACGAGAACCGCAAGTTCCTGGATGGCCTCTCGCAGATCCTTGAAGGAGGCGCGGCCGTCTGATGTTCCGGACCATGGTCATCGCGGGGGTGGGCCTCATCGGCGGCTCCCTGGCACTGGCCGCCAGGGAGCGGGGGCTGGTGGAGCGGGTGGTGGGTTACGGGCGGAACGAGAAGACGCTGCGGCGGGGGAAGAAGATCGGCATTCTGGACCGATACTTCCTGCGGGCGGAGGACTTTCCCGAGGACACGGACTTCCTGGTGCTGGCCACGCCGGTGAGCGCCATCGCGCCGCTGACCCGTTCCTTCCTGCCTCGCCTCCACCCGGGGTGTCTCATCAGCGACGTCGGCAGCGTGAAACGCCGGGTGGTGGCGGACATGGAGCGGCTGTTGAAGGGAGGGCCTCCTTTCGTGGGCGCTCATCCCATAGCCGGCAGCGACCAGTGGGGCCCCGATGCGGCCCGGGCCGACCTGTTCGTCCGCCGCCGCTGCATCATTACGCCCACCAGGAAGAGCGATCCCGGCGCGGTGAAGAGGTTGCGGACGTTCTGGCGCCGCGCGGGCGCCAAGGTCGAGTTGATGGACGCGGCGCTCCACGACCGCGTTCTGGGCGTGGTCAGCCATCTTCCCCACGTGGCGGCGTCGGCCCTGGTGAACGCCCTGGAAAGCACGCGGGTCGGCTCGTTGGACCTGGCCGGATACTGCGGCTCGGGGTTCAAGGACACCACCCGCATCGCCGCCGGGCGCCCGGAACTGTGGCGCGACATCTGCCTGCTCAACCGCGAAGCCGTGCTGAAGGGCCTTCAGGAACACGCCCGGGGGATCGAGCGCTTCATGGACTGCATACGCCGGAACGACGGGCCGCGGCTGGAGCGGGAGTTCGAGCGGGCCCTGGCGACCCGGAAGAGGATCGAGTAGGGGATGACGGTCAGAGTGGAACAGGTATCGGGGCCCCTCCGGGGCGAGTTGGAAGTGCCGGGGGACAAGTCCGTCGGACACCGCGCCGTGATCATGGGGTCGGTGGCCCGGGGCGAGACGCGCATAGACAACATGTCGGCCGGCGCCGACAACTCCAGCACCGTGGCGGCCTTCAGGAGCATGGGCGTGCGGTTCCGGCGCGAGGCCGGCACCCTGTGCATCGAGGGCAAGGGCTGGGACGGGCTGCAGGCGCCGCCGGAGACGGTCGACTGCGGAAACTCCGGCACCACCATGCGGTTGCTTACGGGACTGCTGGCGGGAAGACCCTTCGACGTCACGCTGGACGGCGACGGCTCACTCCGTAGCCGGCCCATGAAGCGGGTGGTCGAGCCGTTGACGCGTATGGGGGCGCGGGTGACCGGCAACGACGGCCGCGCGCCGCTGGAGATTCACGGCCAGCCGCTCCACGGCGTCGACTACAGCTCGCCGGTGGCCAGCGCCCAGGTCAAGTCGGCCGTGCTGCTGGCGGGCCTGCAGGCGCAAGGGGCGACCCGGTTCGAGGAGCCGTACCGCTCCCGGGACCACACCGAGATCATGGCGCGGGGGTTCGGCGCCTCCGTGGAGAGCAACGGCCGGGAGGTGGTGGTCCGGGGCGGGCAGGAGCTTTCGGGCACGCGGCTCAGGGTGCCGGGCGATGTCTCGTCGGCCGCGTTCCTGATGGTGGCCGCGGCCGTCATGCCGGGGTCGGACGTGTCCATCCTGCGCGTGGGCTGCAATCCCACGCGCGGCGGCGTGATCGAGGTGCTGAGGGCCATGGGCGCGGACATCGAGGTCACGCGCGCCTGGGAGGAGGCCGGCGAGCCGGTGGCCGACTTCCGGGTCAGGGGCGGCGAGCTGCGGGGAACCGAGGTTCCGCCCGAGCTGGCGCCCCGCACCATCGACGAGTATCCCGTGTTGTTCGTGGCGGCGGCGTTGGCCGGCGGGTCGACCCTGTTTCGCGACGTCGGCGAGCTGCGCTTCAAGGAGTCCGACCGCATCGCCACGATGAGCCGCGAGCTCTCGAAGATGGGCGTGCGAATGGAAGTGAACGGGGACGATGTCTCGGTTGAAGGCGGCGGGAAGC
This sequence comes from Candidatus Binatia bacterium, assembly GCA_951813575.1. Lineage (GTDB taxonomy): Bacteria > Desulfobacterota > Binatia > UBA9968 > JAJDTQ01 > JAJDTQ01. The sequence goes on along the minus strand of OX638375.1, from coordinate 557,517 downwards.
TCGAGGGCGCGTCCGTCGAGAGCCATGGCGACCATCGGGTGGCCATGGCGTTGGCGGTGGCCGGCCTCTCGGCCAGGGGCGGGATCGTGCTGTCGGGCGAGGAATGCGTCAAGGTATCGTTCCCCGGCTTCTTCGAAAGTCTTGAAAAGATCGGTGGTTAACGAACCGGCGGGTTCATTTGGCGGTTGTGCCGGATGCGAAGTGAGGATAGGATAGTTGATCGTGGCCATTGACGGCCCGGCCGGCGCGGGCAAGAGCACCGTCGCCAAGGCCGTGGCGAAGCGTCTCGGCTACCGCTATATGGACACCGGTGCCATGTATCGGGCGCTGGCCTGGAAGGTCATGCGCCAGGGCGTCGATCCGGGCGACGAGAGCGCCTTGGAAGAAATCCTCGAAAGCACGGAGGTGGACCTGGGGGCCGATGCCGCCTCGCCGTCGGTGATGCTGGACGGCGCGGACGTGAGCGGGGCGATTCGCACGGCGGAGGTCGGCCAGATGGCGTCGCGGGTGTCCGGAATGGGCATCGTCAGGCGCCGCATGGCGGATCTCCAGCGCGCCATGGGCCGCGGCGGCTGCATCGTGGCTGAAGGGCGCGACATGGGGACGGTGGTTTTCCCCGACGCCGACGTGAAGATATACCTGGATGCTTCGCCCGAGACACGGGCGCGGCGGCGGTTCAAGGAGCTGGCAGGCCGGGAAGCGGGGCTGACCCTGGAAGCAACCCTGGCCGACGTCATGCGTCGCGACCGGCGGGACAAGGAGCGGGCGGTGGCGCCGTTGCGGCAGGCGGACGACGCGTTGCGGATCGACTCGACGACACTGTCGGCGTCGGCCGTGGTGGACAGGATACTGCGGGAAATCGATGCGAAATCAAATGAGGATGGGAGAACTGTTTCATGACGGAAGGTGAGGCTAACAAGGACCAGGAAACTTCGACTGCCGAGGACGACTTCGAATCTTTGTTCGAGGAAAGCCTGCAGGCCGTGCGGCCTGGCGGTGTGGTCACCGGCAAGATAGTCGATATCAACCCTACCCACGTGGTGGTGGACGTGGGCTACAAGACCGAGGGCCGTATTTCGGTGCAGGAGTTCCAGGGTCGAGAGGGGACGCTGCAGGTGAACGTCGGCGACGATGTGGACGTCTTCTTCGAATCCCCCGAGGGGGACCGCGGCGAGATCGTGCTCTCCCGCCAGAAGGCGGAGAGCATCAAGGTCTGGGACCGGATCGAGCAGGCCTACGAGCAGGTGACGCCCATCGAAGGGATCATCGTCGCGAGGGTCAAGGGTGGATTCAAGGTTGACGTGGGCGTGGACGGATTTCTCCCCGGCTCGCACGTTGACATCCGGCCGACCCGGAACCTCGACCAGTTCGTGGGCAAACGCGACCGCTTCACGATCCTCAAGTACAACAGGATGCGCGACAACGTCGTGGTGTCCCGCAAGGTGCTGCTCGAGAAGGAACGGGAAGTGCTCAAGAAGGAGACCCTCGCCGTGCTCGACGAGGGGGTGATCCTGGAGGGCATCGTCAAGAACATCACGGATTACGGCGCTTTCGTCGACGTGGGCGGCATCGACGGCATCCTGCACATCACCGACATGTCGTGGGGGCGCGTCAACCACCCGAGCGACCTGCTGAGCATCGGGGAGACCATCCGTGTGGTGGTGCTCAAGTTCGACAAGGAACGGGAACGGATCTCGCTGGGCATGAAGCAGATCACCCCGGACCCCTGGGAATCGGTGGCCGAGCGGTATCCCGTGGACTCCAAGATCACCGGCAAGGTGGTGGGCCTGACGGATTACGGCGCCTTCGTGGAGCTGGAGAAGGGGGTCGAGGGGCTGATCCACGTCTCGGAAATGTCGTGGGCGAAGAAGCTGTCGCATCCCTCGAAGGTGGTCCAGGTGGGCGAGACCGTCGAGGCCATGGTCCTGAACGTGGATCCAGGCCGCCGGCGCATCTCGCTGGGGCTGCGTCAGGTGCTGCCGAACCCGTGGTTCCTGGCGAAGGAGAAGTACCCCGAGGGCAGCATCGTCAAGGGTCCGGTGCGCAACATCACCGACTTCGGCGTGTTCGTCGGCGTCGAGGAGGGCATCGACGGCTTGATCCACATCTCCGACCTCGACTGGACCAAGAAGATCAAGCACCCCTCCGAGTTGTACAAGAAGGGTGACGTCGTCGAGGCCAAGGTCCTGGGCGTCGATCCGCAGGTGGAGCGGTTCTCACTGGGAGTGAAGCAGTTGGGCATGGACCCGTGGGAACGCGTGGTCCGGGAGAACCCTGCCGGCACCCGCATCACGGGCGAGATCGTCAGGGTGCTGGACTTCGGCGTCTTCGTACGCGTGGCCGAAGGCGTGGAGGGGTTGATCCACGTGTCCCAACTGAGCACGGAGCACGTCGACAAACCTTCGAGTCTCTACCTGGTGGGCGACGTCGTCGAGGCGGAGGTGGTCAACATCGACCTCCAGGAACGGAAGATCGGGCTGAGCATCCGCGCCCTGAAGCGGTCGGAAGAGAGAGAAGAGCTGGAAAGCTATCTCAAGCGGGAGAAGGAGGCGGGACGGTTCTCGTTCGAGACCATCCTGAACGAGGAGTTGAAGCTGGACCGGGAAGGCCGGTCCGAGGCGACGACGGAAGACGGCGACAAGGATACGGAATAGCGGCGTCAAACACGACTTTCGGGGAACTTGCATGACTAAGCGAGACCTCATCGAAGAAATCAACGAACGGTTTCCCCACCTGTCGCGTTTCGATGCGGAGGTGATCGTCAACTCCGTCTTCGACTCTTTGATAGCGGCTCTGCAGCGCGAGGAGCGGATCGAGATCCGGGGCTTCGGCAGTTTCGTGGTCAAGCACCGCAGGGCCCGGGACGGACGTAATCCCAAGACCGGCGAGATCGTATCCGTGTCTTCCAAGAGGGTCCCGTTTTTCAAGGTCGGCAAGGAGCTCCGCCTGCGCGTCAACCAGAGCCCGGCTGCCGAGGACGGCTGTTAGGAGGAACTGGAGTGGAATCCATCAAAACCCTGGACGAATTGAAAAGCAGCGGTATGGCCGTGCGATCGGTGCGCGACGAGATGCGCAACAACCTCATGAATCTTCTCAAGTCCGGGGACCGGATGCTTCCTGGAATCGTGGGCTACGACGGGACCGTGATTCCGGAGATCGAGAACGCGATCCTGTCGGGCCATCACATGGTGTTTCTCGGGGAGCGGGGCCAGGCCAAGTCGCGCATCATCCGCGGCCTCACCATGTTGCTGGACGAAACGGTCCCGAAGGTGAAGGGCTGCGAGATCAACTGCGATCCCTTCAACGTCATCTGCGCCCCGTGTCGGCGCAAGCTGGCCGAGAAGGGCGACCAACTGGAGATTGAGTGGATCGACCGGGAGGAGCGCTACGGCGAGAAGCTGGCCACGCCGGACGTTTCCATCGCGGACCTCATCGGCGAGATCGACCCCATCAAGGTCGCGGAAGGACGCTACCTCGCGGACGAGGAGACGATCCACTACGGCCTCATCCCACGCACGAACCGCGGCGTCTTCGCGGTCAACGAGCTGCCGGACCTCACGGAGAAGGTGCAGGTGGGGCTCTTCAACCTCATGGAGGAGAAGGACGTCCAGATCAAGGGATACAAGATCCGTCTGCCCCTGGACGTGGTCATCGTGGCCAGCGCGAACCCGGAAGACTACACCAGCCGGGGCCGCATCATCACGCCGCTCAAGGACCGCTTCGACGTTCAGATCAGGACCCACTATCCCCGCGAGGTCGAGCACGAAATCGACATCATGGAACAGGAGTCGGCTCCCATCGACGAGCGCAGCCAATCGGTGATGATTCCCGACTTCATGAAAGAAGTGCTGGGCCACCTGACCTTCGAGGCGCGCAACTCCAGCGAGATCAACCAGTCTTCCGGCGTCAGCGTCCGCATCAGCATCAACAACTACGAGAGCATGATCAGCAATGCCGAGAAGCGCGCGTTGCGGATCGGCGAGACCGCCATCGTGCCGCGAGTGAGCGATCTCCACGCCGTCCTCCCGTCCACCTGCGGAAAGATCGAGGTGGAGTACGTGGGCGAGGAGAAGAACGAGGAGGAGCTCATCGAACGGCTCTTGAACAAGGCGATCCTCAAGACCTTCGACAGCCGCTTCGACCTGACCGCGCTGCAAAGCGTCATCGAGTACTTCAACTCGGGCTGGGGGGTGGAGGTCTCCGACGAGATGCGCTCCGAGGACTACCTCGAAGGCATCAAGGAGATCCCGGGACTTCAGGACGCCATCCGGTCCCTGGGCGACGTGGACTCGCCGGAGTTCCTGGCATCGGCCACCGAGCTGGTGCTGGAAGGCCTGCACCTGCACCAGAAGCTCAACAAGGAGGCCGAAGGGGGCCGAGTGACCTATGGCAAGTGATCCCGCGCCGACGCGCGGCCACCCGCCCGTGGGCAGCATCGTCTTGCGCGGCGCGACCCGCGGTTGACCCGTCATGATCCACGCCCGCTACAGTCGCTGGAACGGAGGCCAGGAGCGGTCCGTCACGTCCGACGACGTGTTCGACCAACTCAACGAGCACCTCGACGAGACCGGCGACCTGCAACAGTCCATGCGCCGCCTGATGCAGCGCGGCATGGGCGAGGACGACGAGCGGGTGTCCGGCCTGGACGACCTGTTGTCACAGGTGGCCCGGGAGAAGCGGCGGATGTACGAGCAGTACCAGATCCGCTCCGCCCTCGACGAGATCCAGGAAGCACTGCAGGACATCGTCGCCAGGGAACGCGACACCCTCCAGCAGAAACCCGACCGGGCCGAGGCGGAGAAGAAGGACGAGTTCCTTCAGCACCTGCCGCCCAAGCTGAGCGACGCCATCGAGCGGCTTGCGGGCTACAATTTCGAGAACCCCGAAGCGAAGAAGGATTTCGAGGAGATCCTGTCCCAACTGGACAAGATCCGCCGCCTGGAAAACTACATTCGACGTGAAGGAAACCTCTTCAGGGGTCAGGAATCGTTGAACTTCGAGGAAGCCTCGGAGCTGCAGGAACGCATGGAGGGCCTCCAGAAGCTCGAGGGTCAACTGTCCAGCAGCCAGCCCAAGGACGTGGACATGGACCTCCTCAACAGCCTTCTCGGCGCCCAGGCCCAGGAGGACTACGAGGGGGTCATGCGGCTGGAGTCGTCCCTGGAGGACGGTGGATACGTGGTGGACAAGGGCGACCACTTCGAGCTGACGCCCCGGGGGGTGCGCCGCATCGGCCAGATCGCGTTGAGGGACATCTACAAGCAACTGAGCCGCGACGCCGCCGGGCGGCACCAGATCGCCCGCCACGGCTCCCAGGAGGTGGTCCCCGAGAGCAGCAAGCCCTATGTCTCGGGCGACGCCTTGAACATTAACCTCAACGAGACCCTGAGGAGCGCCCTGCGCCGCAACGCGACCCTGCCGCTGAACCTGGACCCCAGGGACTTCATGGTCTTCGACTCGCAGTACTCCACCCGGGCCGCCACCGTGCTGTTGCTCGACATGAGCTGGTCCATGAGTTGGGACGGCCGCTTCGCCGCGGCCAAGAAGGTGGCCCTGGCCATGGAGTCCCTGTGCCGCTCCAAGTACCCCCAGGACTATTTCGGCATCGTCGGCTTCTTCACCCGCGCGGTGGAGCTGAAGGCCAAGGACCTGCCCGAAGCCACCTGGAACATGGGCGACCCCTTCACCAACCTCCAGGACGGCCTCCATCTCGCCATCGACCTGCTGAAGAAACGAAGCTCCACCCGCAACCAGCAGATCATCGTGATCACCGACGGCCAGCCCACCGCCTATTGCCGCCAGGGCCGTCTGTACTGCGAGTGGCCCCTGAGCTTCGGCGGCATCAGCCAGCGCGCGGCCGAAGAGACGCTCAAGGAAGCCAAACGTGTCACCCAGCGCGGCATCACCATCAACACCTTCATGCTCGACGACAGCCCGGTGCTGAAGGGCTTCGTCGACGAGATGACCCGCCTCAACAAAGGCCGCGCCTTCTACACCCGCCCCGACCGCCTGGGACAATACCTCCTCGTGGACTACCTGCTGGGCCAGCGGCGCAAGGTCTAGCGCCGGGTTTTACGGCCACAGGGCCCACCCGGTGAATTTCCGCAGGATATCTTCTCCCCACATGAGATTCACCCAGCCGGCGGCAGCCAGATACGGGGAAGGCTCCGTCTTCATCGGCGTATATCGACCAGGGTGCCGGCGGGGACAATCACGATTGCCAGAGAAGTTCGACAGACGATGAGAGTGGAACAGCGGAACTCGCACTGGAGTTCACGGAATATCTCACAAAGGTGAGCGAATATATAACTACCCGCCAGGTCCCATATCTATCTACCTCTTGGGCAGGGGGCTTGACGTTGAAGTAGACGAAGACCTGGCGGCCGACCGTGCCAATGTCCGAAAGAAACATTGACCGATTGCACTGTTTGGTCTCCTTGGTCGAGAGGATAAACGGAATGGTACAGAATACGAGATATAAGAGATGATGCAACGAATCGTACCAACAGTTGCTTTGATGCTCTGGTTCTGGCTGCTTTACGCCACGGAGTTGTTTCGAGTCGGGCCAATCGTATCACCGTTCGATGCGATACTAGGGGCGGTGTTGTTGCTCGTCGCGGCCATAGGTGGATATATTCTGGCGGCCAAGAGTATTTCGGGCACCGTTGTGCATGCAGTGGCTCTCACAATCTTCCTCGTATCGAACGCTATCGTTGCTTTGCCGTCCTATACAAGCGACCCGACTACCTGGATAATCACCTACACAACCGCGATCGCGTGGGGCGTTATGCTGGGGCATCCAACGATTGTTTGTCACGTCGCACCCTTCTACATAGTCTATTATCTGACCCAACTCAGCGTTCGTCTAGCAAGTCGCCGACTCTAGTGGAAGAAAATGCACGTTCGGACAGTTCCTGAACTGCATGTTAACTCAACGACTCGCCAACATGCTACTGAATGTAATATTGCCAGTCGGTCTTCTTCTAGTCGCGATTCTGGCCGGGTACGTGGAAGCGCGGGCGAGGGTGTCTTTTGTTGTTCCGCTCGAGACCGCGGTGGTCGTGTTTGTTATTTCCACTGTCCTGTTTACAGTGGTGTTGACGGGGGAACATGTTCCGGTGCTGGAACCAGAGGCGTGGATTGCAGTCTATCTCGGTGCGTTACCCTTTGTGGCGATACTATCAGTGTTGTTGCATGTTCTTCCGTTTTATTTGACATACCTGAGCTTAAAATAGTGAGGTGGTCCCGGAACATCGGACAGGTTGCTAAGGTGTATTCCACCGACCGAAGGAGGGATACCGATGACAGCGGGGCGACGATTTACGGGAGAGTTCAAGGCCAAGGTAGCGCTGGAGGGGCTGCGCGGAGACAAGACGATCCAGGAGATTGCGGCGCGGCACAGCACCGGGTCTATCCCTTTCGGCTCAAGGGCGTCGCCATCGAACGGCCCAATCAAGTGTGGACCCAGATATAACCTACATCCCCGTCCAGAAGGGCTTCCTGTACCTGGTGGCGGTCATGGACTGGGCCACCCGCCGGGTGCTCTCCTGGAGGCTGTCGAACACCCTCGATGCCCGCTTCTGTGTCGAGGCCCTCTCAGAGGCTCTGGAACGCTACGGCCCTCCCGAGATCTTCAACACCGACCAGGGCAGCCAGTTCACCAGCCTGGAGTTCACCTCCGTGCTCAAAGACTCCGGCATTGCCATCTCCATGGACGGCAGGGGCCGGTGCATGGACAACATCTTCATCGAGCGCCTGTGGCGCTCGCTGAAGTACGAGGCTGTCTACCTGCACGAGCTCTCGGACGGCTTCGCGGCCCTGCGGGTCATCGCCCGGTGGGTGGCCTTCTACAACACCCAAAGGCCTCATTCCGCCCTCGCCGGCTCCACCCCACAGGAGGCCTACGAACGAGGACTCCAGAGGCAGGCCGGACCTCACACCCCGCCCGCCCCTCTGCCAGTTCCATCCGAACACGAAGACGTGATAAACGGGACCTTGGCGGCATGATCGAACGTCTGGAATACACCTTAACTCAGCCGCCTCCCTGTCCTACAAACCAGGACCACCTCAGGTCCACGGCCGCCATTATCTCGCGCATCAAGGTGATGGCGAACCTCAACATCGCGGAACGCCGCTTGCCTCAGGACGGACGCATCAGGATGCGCGTTGCGGGACGCGAAGTGGATATGCGCGTATCGTCGGTGCCGGCGATGCACGGCGAGAGCATCGTCATGCGGCTTCTCGACAAGGAATCGGTGGCCCTGGATTTTGACGTCCTGGGTTTCCGGGGGCCGACGCTTGAGGCGCTCCGCCGGTTGCTTTCGAGGCCCCAGGGGATCCTGCTGGTGACGGGGCCGACGGGCAGCGGCAAGACCACCACTCTTTATGCTGCGCTTAAGACGCTCAACAGGCCGGAGACGAAGATACTCACGGTCGAGGATCCGGTGGAATACCAGTTGGAGGGGATCAATCAAATCCATGTCCGTCCGCAGATCGGCCTGACCTTTGCGACGGCGCTGCGCTCGATTCTACGCCAGGACCCTGACGTCATCCTGGTGGGTGAGATGCGCGATCTGGAGACGGCCAGGATTGCCGTCCAGGCCGCGCTCACGGGCCACAAGGTCTTCTCCACGCTCCATACCAACGATGCCGCCAGCAGCGTCACACGCCTGCTGGACATGGGAGTTGAGGACTATCTCGTGCGGTCCACCGTTAACGGCGTGGTCGCCCAACGGCTGGTCCGCGTCCTCTGTGCGCATTGTAAGAGACCGCACGAGGTAGCGGAAAGGTTGATAGAATCCCTCCATCTCGCGCCCCTCGCCAACGGCGCGCCGATATCACTGCACCAGCCCGTCGGGTGCGCGCGTTGCGATGGCAGCGGCTACAAGGGGCGGACCGGCATCGTCGAGGTAGTGGAAATGACGGAGCGGCTGCGTCGGGCGATTGTCGACCGCAGTGATGCCTCTGCGATCAGCCGTGTTGCCCTGGAGGAGGGTACCGTAGGCATGCGCGACGACGGCTTCGGCAAGGCGATCGCCGGCTTGACCTCAGTGGAGGAGGTCGACCGCGTAATACAGGCAGGTTAAAGGACGCCGTGGCGCGATATCGATACAAGGCGGCCTCTCAGCATGGCGAGGTGCTGGAGGGGGAGATCGATGCCGCGAGTCAGGAGCAGGTGGTACAGCGCTTGCAGGCACAGGGTCATGTGCCGATCCTGGCTGAAGAAGTTGAGGCCGGCTCTCCCGAGCGTATTGGGCTGCGCCGATGGCGCCGCGGTGTTCGAAGGGCGGATGTCGGCGACTTCACCTTCGAACTCGTCGCGCTGCTGAGATCCGGACTGGCTCTCGACCGGGCGCTCGACCAGCTCGCAAGACTGTCCCGCAACGCGGTGTTCGGTGAGGTGGTCGCGGACCTGCAATCTCAGGTGCGACGAGGTCGGGAGACCCAATCTTGGCCCTAAGGGGCAGGTCTGCCGTGCGCAAGAGAACACATGAAAAACAAGAAAAACTTCTTCGTGGCGGTGCTGATCAGTTGGTTGGGGATCGGCGCTGGATTCAAGGCGGAGGGCAGTGAAATGGCGCTGTTCGGTCGAGTTGTCTACATCAGGTCGGAAAAGGTTCAAGAGTATGATCTTGTCTCCGGAAAGCGAAAGGAGCTTTACCGGCATGATGGTGGTCTTCTGTATCACCCGATCACTGAAGTAAATGAAACCACCTTCATAGTTGGAACGCTCCGTGGGGAAATGCTCTTGGTGGGGGCAGACCGACAGGCTCACGTTCTAGGGGAGGGTGGCCCTCAGGTGTTCTTCCCGGCTCACGGGAAGCTCCTCTATCTTGATGGCACATTTCTCTATGAAGCGACGCTGCAGGACAGGCGACTGCAAGCGCTGGGGGTGGTGAGCGAAGGACCGTTTACTCCCAACTATCCGCTGCTGGCCATCTCGGACGACGAATTGTTGGTCAGGCGGCGGCGTGGACCGTACGTGAAATACGACTTGCGGACGGGGACATTGGTGGATACGTCGATCGAGAAGTGTTATGCGGCGGCATGGCGGTCACGGACCCGGGAGGTTATCTGCGTGGACGAATTATCGGCACCAGTCAAGAGACGCTCCGGGTACGCTCTTGTGGGCATGGACGGACGCAGGCGGCAGGTTTCGGGACTATTGAAACTCGCGGTGGCGGCGTACGTGCCGCCGATGGATTACGTTCTTGCAGGACGGGCGCGATGGTCGGGGCGATGGCTTGCAGAGATTATGGATCTCGTCTCATATGATTTCTCGACCACCGCTGTACGTCGAATCGCGAAGAACGTTCCCGTTGGACTCGGCAGGGGTGCATTTTGGTCCCCTACACGAAGAGAGAATTAGGTACGGTCCCGTGTCACAGCGCCGGGCTCGTTGAGATGGTCCTTGGTCCTGCTTTGTTGGGACAGGACGGCGGCGCAGGAAGTGGGCGTGCTCCGCTAGAGGTCTAAGCCGTAACCCTCCCTTCCTCTTTTCCGGCTCAGGGCTCTGGTGAAGTGGCCCTGGAAAATTGGACAGCGTGCCAAATTTGATGCGTCGGTCTGAAAGGTTAGCAGTACACATCATCAGCAGCGTATGCAGCTTGACGGCCGTTTTGGTCTGGCGGAAAGGCGCCCGTGGAGAACGCGACAAGCACAGGTCGATGGTGGTGGAGTCCAGGGCATAGACCGTGTTCGCCAAGTCCACGGCCAACGACTCGTGCGCATACAGTCGTCGCGCCATGCGGATCAGGGCCTGAGCGAACTCGCAGTGGATGCGCCAGTCCCGCACTTCGTTGGCGTCGGCCAGGGTTGCTGCGCGTCACATTGCGTCGGACACCCAAGTGATAGAGCTTGCTCGGCTGTGCCCCAAGACACGCTTCGATATCCCGCAGCCTCTCCCGGTAGGTCAGTTGCGCAAACGCCATACACAGAAATTGATCCAAACACCGAAAGGTACGCATGTTGAAATCCCCTCGGTACGTCCTCACCAAACGACGAAACGTATGCGGATCTTCCGGATTTCGTGTGGGCGGCATAGCCTCTACTCATACCGAGTCAAGGCGCTACACGCCTGCTCCGCTTCGCTTCGGTCCTTTGGGTGACACGGTGTTCGTACCGGCTGGGGAGCATCCAAGGCTGGAAGGGAGCTTGCGGCCAGGATCGACTGGCTGGAGTGAAGCGGTCCGGGTTTGCCGGAGACGGGGCGTTTGAGTGGAGGTTCTCAGAAGAGACGACGAGCCGCATCTTGAGGCGAAGTTATGAAGAGGCCAATGAGAGCGGATTCGCCTGATGGTGTTGCGGCGTGGCGCAGCGACATCGGCGAACTCCTTGTCGAAGATGGTTGTCTAGCGCACGGGGAACTCGATCGTGCCCTTAAGTTGCAGCCCGAGACCGACCAACGCTTGGCAAGGTTTCTGGTTTCCTTGGGCTTGGTCGCTGAACGCGATCTGGCGAGGGTGCTGGCTGAGGCGCTTGGCACGGAGGTCGTCCCGTCTTGCGCCTATGATGTTGTGCCCGGGCTCCAGGGCTTGGTGTCGGCGGATTTTCTGAGGAACGCACATGTAATCCCCATCCGGGAGAACCCTGATCACGTCGTGGTGGCAATGGGCGACCCATCGGATACATACACCGTGGACGCTCTTCGTCTGGCGCTTGCACGGCCGGTTGTGGTGCAGGTCGGTGTGATCTCGGAGATCGAGGCGGCGATCGAAAGACATTACGGAGAAGGCCCGGCCTCGTTGTCGGAGATTCGCGACGACGGCGGCGAGAAAGACCGGGACGTCGAAGACGTCCAGCAGTTACGCGAACTCGCCAGCGAGGCCCCTGTGATCCGCATGGTGAACCTCCTGATCGGGAGGGCGTTGGAGGCGGGTGCGTCGGATATTCACGTAGAGCCCTACCCGGGTCGGCTGTCGGTTCGGTATCGCATCGACGGTCTCTTGCGCGAGGTGGATGCGCCGCCGGCGCGGTCCACGGCCGCCGTTATCTCGCGCATCAAGGTGATGGCGAACCTCAACATCGCGGAACGCCGCTTGCCTCAGGACGGACGCATCAGGATGCGCGTTGCGGGACGCGAAGTGGATATGCGCGTATCGTCGGTGCCGACGATGCACGGCGAGAGCATCGTCATGCGGCTTCTCGACAAGGAATCCGTAGCCCTGGATTTTAACGTCCTAGTCCCCGTCAAACTCCGAGACGTTGAAGGCTGCCAAGCCTCCGCGGTTGTTCCCCCTCCGGTTCAACGTCGTCCACGGTGACCGAGCACATGGTCCCCGGTGCTGCAGGTCTTCGTCCAACGACGGCACCACTGCTCGCCGGCTCGGCCACCACCCCACCCATCTGGCCAACGCATAGCTTGAAGGCAATATAGGCTGTATGCTATACAATGATATGAACTGATTCGTCACGCATGCCGATACGCTAAAGGGAGAAGGATGGGACGATGGTAACGACGCTGAAGGAAGAGACAAGGCCTCTCGGTCCCGACCCTCGGGAGCGGATCGAGGCGGAAGCCGAACTCTTGCACCAGGAGTCCCTGACCCTCCAGGATCTCCGGAAGAGGAAGGCGCTGACCCAGACCCAGCTTGCCGAGACGCTGGGCATCCGCCAGGCGACGGTGGCGCAGATGGAAAAGCGCAGCGACCTGCTGATCTCGACCCTGCGGAGCTATGTCGAAGCCATGGGCGGGCGTCTGGACCTGGTGGTTGCGTTTCCGGACCGGGTGGCGGTCCATCTTGAGGGACCCGGCGAGGTGCACACGCTCAAGCTGCCTCGGCCCCTGGAAGAGGGAGCACCAAGGGGAACATGATGGAGCGGACGCGGGTCACGCCCATGATGCATCAGTACCTGGAGATCAAGGATCGCCACCGGGACGCGATCCTGTTCTTCCGGCTCGGGGACTTCTACGAGATGTTCTTCGAGGATGCGGAAAAGGCGTCCAAGGTCCTCGACATCGCCCTGACCAGCCGCGGCCGCAACGACGGCGCGCCCGTGCCCCTGTGCGGCGTGCCGCACCACGCGGCCACCCCCTACATCGGCAAGCTCCTGTCGGCGGGCTTCAAGGTGGCGGTCTGCGAGCAGACCGAGGACCCCAAACAGGCCAAGGGCGTGGTGCGGCGGGAGGTGGTCAAGGTCATCAGCCCCGGCACCCTCACGGAAGGGGAAGGGCTCGAGGCCGACGTCAACAATTTCCTGGCGGCGGTGGTGGGCGCCCGTGACGAATACGGCCTGTCCTACACCGACGTCACCACCGGCGAGTTCCGCTTCACCCAGATGAAGGGCTACGCCGCCCTCGCCGACGAGCTCGGACGGATACAGCCGCGGGAGCTGTTGATTCCTGAATCGCTGTACGCCGCCCTCGCGATGCTGCGCGACGACCACGCCGGCGTGCATTGCACGTCCGGCCCGGACACCTGGTTCTCGGGCGCCGCCGTCCAGAGGCTCAACGGCGCCGGCGTCTTTCAGGGCCCGCAGGACGAGTGGCCGCTGGGGGTCCGCGCCGGCGCCGGCATCCTCGCCTACCTGGAGGACCGTTCGCCGGGCGCGGCCAAGGTGCTGACCTCGCTGGAGCCCTATCGCGCCTCGCGGTTCCTCATGCTCGACGACAGCACCCAGGCCAATCTCGAGCTCCTGCGCAGCTTCGACGGGAGCAGGCGCGGCTCCCTGCTGGGGGTGCTGGAGCCCACCCGGACGGCCATGGGGGCGCGGGAGCTGCGCAAGTGGATCCTCTATCCGCTGCTGGACGAGCACGAGATCCGCCGCCGTCATGAGGCCGTGGCGGAGATGGTGGAGCGGCCGGACGTGCGGCGGAAGCTGCGGGACGCGCTCCATGGCGTCCAGGACCTGGAGCGGCTGTCTGGACGGGTCGCGTCGCGCTCGGCAACGCCCCGGGATCTGGCCGCGGTGAAGGACACGCTGCGGGCGCTGGAGGGCGTGCGCGGAGAGCTGCAGCCTTGCGGCAGCGAGCTCCTGGCCGGGCTGCGGTCGGGGTTGAGCACCGAGCCGGAAGTGGTGGCGCTGGTGGAGCGGTCGGTGGTGGACGAGCCGCCGGCCACGGTCCGGAACGGCGGTTTCGTGCGCCCCGGGTTCGATGAGGAGTTGGACGCGCTGACGGCCGTCCGCGGCAGCGCCAAGGGGTGGATTTCGGACCTGCAGCACAAGGAACGGGAACGCACCGGCATCCATTCCCTGAAGGTGCGCTACAACAAGGTGTTCGGGTACTACATCGAGGTCACCAAGGCCAACCTCGCCCACGTCCCGGAGAACTACATCCGGAAGCAGACGCTGGCCAACGGCGAACGGTTCGTCACCCCCGAGCTCAAGGACTACGAAGCGCGGGTGCTGGGGTCGGACGAGGAGATACTGAAGATCGAGGCCCGCATCTTCGGGGAGCTGCTGGACCGCATCGCCGCCCACTACCGCTCCATGAAGGAGTCGAGCCTTGCCCTGGCCAGGCTCGATACGCTGCTGGCGCTGGCGGAGACGGCCGAATCGCGGCACTTCGTCCGTCCCCGGGTGGACTCCGGCCTGGCCCTGGAGTTGCGCGCCGCGCGCCATCCGGTGGTGGAGGCGGTGCTGGGCCGGGGCGGTTTCGTCCCCAACGACTGCGAGATGGACCCCGAGACCACCCAGATCAAGCTGCTGACCGGCCCCAACATGGCCGGCAAGTCCACCTACATGAGGCAGGTGGCGCTGGTGGTGGTGCTGGCCCAGATGGGGAGCTTCGTTCCCGCGGACGCCGCCCACGTGGGACTGGTGGACCGGCTCTTCACCCGTTTCGGCGCCACCGACGCGCTGGCGGCCGGCGAATCCACGTTCATGGTGGAGATGAAGGAGACGGCCCGCATCCTGCGGCTGGCCACGCCCCGGAGCCTCATCCTGCTGGACGAGGTGGGGCGCGGCACCAGCACCTTCGACGGCATCTCCATCGCCTGGTCCCTGGCCGAGTTCCTGCACGAGTCGCCGCACCGGCCCCGGACCCTCTTCGCCACCCACTACCACGAGCTCACGGGGCTGGCCCGCACCCGGGAGCGGGTCCGGAACTTCAACTTCGCGGTCAAGGAGTGGCAGGGGGAGGTGATCTTCCTGCGTACGCTGAAGGAGGGTCCGGCCAGCCGCAGCTACGGCATACAGGTGGCCGGGCTCGCGGGACTGCCGCCGGCGCTCATCGATCGGGCCCGGGAGATCCTGAAGAATCTCGAGGGAGAGGAGCTGAACGCCTGGGGGCAACCGAGGCTGGCCGGCGCCGAACCGGCCTCGGAGGGGGTCCAGTTGATGCTGTTGGAACCCCGGCAGGACCGGTTGCGGGAAAAGCTCCAGGCCGTGGACGTCAACGTCCTCACCCCGCTGGAGGCCCTGAATCTCCTGGAAGGCCTCGTGGCGGAGGCGAAACAGGGAGGCTGATTGGCACGCTGGTTGGCCGTACTGCTTGTGCTGTGCGTTATCGGCCTCGCCGCCGATGGGTACGCCGTGGTGCCGAAGGCACGGCTTACGGGCGTGCGTTTCCTCTCCTCGGCCAACTATACGCGAGTGATCCTCGATCTCACCGGCCGCGTGAAGTTCACCATCAACACCCTGGCCGCCTCTCCGAAAAGGCGCCTCCCTCCGAGGATCTACATGGATCTGGTGGGGGCTCGCCTGACGGCCCGCCGCCACCGTGTCGACGTCAAGGACCGGCTGGTGCAACGGATCCGCCTCGGCCAGTTCAAGGAGAACGTGGTGCGGGTGGTGCTGGACCTCAAGTACCCCGGCAACCACGACGCGGTGTTGCTGGCCAACCCGCACAGGCTGATGGTGGACGTGGAGCGGCGCGGGGGTTCGGGCGACCGGGGGCAACTGGCGGTCCGCAAGATCGTGCTGGACCCGGGGCACGGGGGCAAGGACCCCGGCGCCGTCGGGGCCGGGGGCCTGAGGGAGAAGGACGTGGTGCTGCGGGTGGCCAGGAAGCTGGCGCCGCTGCTCCGGCGGAGGATGGGGGCGGACGTGGTCCTCACCCGGAATACGGACGTCTTCATACCCCTCAAGGGACGAACGGCCATGGCCAACGCTGAGCAGGCCGACCTGTTCCTGTCGATCCACGCCAACGCGAGCCACAATCGCAGGGCCGGAGGCCTCGAGACCTACTATCTGGACAAGACCACCGATGAAGCCACCATGAAACTGGCCGCAAGGGAGAACGGCACCGCCCGCCGGAACCTCACGGACCTGCAGATCATGCTGAGCGACCTCAAGCTGAACGTGTACCTGCCGGACTCCATCAGCCTGGCGAGCCATCTGCAGTCGTCGCTGGTGAAGACCACCCGGCCGCACTATTCGCGCGCCAAGGACCTGGGAGTGAAGAAGGGGCTGTTCTACGTTCTGGTGGGGGCGCGGATGCCGGCGGCGCTGGCGGAGTTGTTCTTCGTCAGCAATCGCCGGGAGGCCCGGGCGTTGAAGCGTCCCGAGTTTCAGAACGCCATCGCCGGGGGGCTGTTCCAGGGCATCAAGAACTACGCCGACAGGCTGCGGGAGAGAGGGAACCCTTGATGACGACATCGGCCGCGGGAGGCGGAGACAGGCTCGACCCGGAGCGTACGGCGGCCACCAACGGCGGCGCCCCTTGGCGCCGGCTCGCGGAGGAGCACGTCCGAAGCTCGAAGCCGGGAGAAGGGGTCCGGGCCTACATCGACCTCGGCAGGCGACGTTTGCTGGAGGCCCATCGCGCCGGCGCCTCGGGGTCGGAGGTGGTGGGGGCGCACGGGGCGATGATCGATGGGCTCCTGCGGCGTCTTCTGGAGTTGGCGGAGCAGGATTACCGCGGCCGGCGGATGCGCTGCGCGGTGGTGGCCCAGGGGGGGTACGGAAGAGACGAGCTCAATCCGCACTCCGATATCGATATCCTCTTTCTCTACGGCTGGCGCGCCGGCCCCTACGTGGAGTTCGTCACCGAGAAGATCCTCTATCCCTTGTGGGACGCCGGGCTGACGGTCGGCCACGCCACCCGCACGGTGGCGGGTTGCGCGCGCCACGCCCGGAGCGACCACGTGATACAGACCGCCCTGTTGGACGCGCGCCACATTTGCGGCGACGAACGGTTGCATCGCGACCTGCGGCGGGTGGTCGGGCGGCAGTTGAGCGGCGGCGCCGGGGACAGCTTCGTCGCAACCAAGTTGAGTGAGCACGCCCAGCGCCATCAACGGCACGGCGAGTCCGTCTTCCTGCTGGAACCCGACATCAAGGAAGGGCAGGGCGGCTTGCGCGACATCCACACGGCCATGTGGATCGCCCGGGCCAAGTACGGCGCCGCTACCCTGCGGGACCTTCCGAAGACGGGCCTGCTGGAGGCCAGGGACGCGGCGGCGCTGGAACGCGGCCGGGACTTTCTCTGGCGTACCCGGAACGAGCTGCATTTCCTGGCGGGACGGCATCAGGACCGGCTCACCTTCGAGTCCCAGGAGCAGGCCGCCCGGGAACTGGGTTATGAGAGCGAGGGGAAGCTGAGCGAGGTGGAGACCTTCATGCGCGCCTACTACCTGCAGGCCGAGGAGGTGAGCCGCCTGACTTCCCTCATCATCCACCGCTCGGTGGACCACGATCCGTCTCAACGCGGGAAACCCCGGTCGGGCCGCAGATTGCGTCCGGGCGTGCGCATCACCGGACGGACTCTGGCGGTGGCTGCCGTGAACGGCGGCGGCCGGGCCGAGGGTCTCCTCGACCTCTTCGCCGACCTGCAGCGATACCGGCTGGACCTGGGGCAGGATTCGCGGGAGATCGTCAGGGCCCGGGTGGAGGCCCTGGAAGGGGAGCTGTCGGCTTCGGCGGACGCCAACCGGGCATTCCTCGCCATCCTCCGGGGCAATCAGTGGATCCACGAAACCCTGCTGGAGATGCATCGCACCGGCGTGCTGGACGCCTTGATCCCGGAGTTCGCCCGGGTCCGCTGCATGGCGCTGCACGACCTGTACCACATCTACACCGTGGACCAGCATCTGATCCGGGCGGTCAAGGAGTTCGAGCGTCTGCGGTCGGGGGAGTTCGAGGAAACGCTGCCGCGCCTGTCGCAGCTCGCGCGCGAGGTGGAGCGGCCCGAGATCCTGATCCTGGGCATCCTGTTCCACGACATCGGCAAGGGCCAGGGCGGCGGCCACTCGGAGCTGGGACGCGTGATGGCGTTGGATGCGGCCGCGCGCATGGGCCTCAACGAGGACGAGCGGGACCTGCTGTCCTTCCTGGTGCTCCATCACCTGCTGCTCACCGCCACGGCGTTCCGGCGCGACATCCAGGACCAGAAGACCGTCACCGACCTGGCCGATACCATGGGGACGGCCGAGAATCTCAAGGCTCTCTACGTCCTGACCTATTCGGATGTGAAGGCGGTGGGGCCGGACGTGTGGAACAACTGGAAGGCGTCGCTGCTGGACGAGCTGTTCAACCGCACGCTCGAGGTGCTGGAGGAACGCGAGAAGGGCGAGTCGGCGAGGTCGGACCAGGATCTGAAGGTGCAGCGTATCCAGGACCGGCTGATGACCCAGCTCGGAGCGGAGCACGCGGTGGACGAAGTCCGGCGGGACTTCATCGAAGCCATGCCCATGCGCTACTTCCTCACCACCCGGGAGGAAGACATGCCTTTCCACTACCGGCTGTTGCGGCGCCTCCGGGACGAGCCGTTCCTGGCCGCGGTGTTCCATCATCCCGAACACGGCCACAGCGAGGTCGCCATCTGCGCCCACGACCAGCCCGGGTTGTTCGCCTCCATCGCCGGCGTCTTCGCGGCCATGGAGCTCAACGTGCTCAGCGCCCGCATCAATACCCGCCGGGACGGACTCATTCTCGACGTCTTCCGCATCTCGCATCAGGGCAAGGCCGAGGTGGTGATGGATCCGGGGAAGTGGTCGCGCATGGAGTTGTCCCTGGAAAGGGTCTTGAAGGGCCAGGCCGACGTGGCCGAGCTGGTGGGCCGGTCGCGGCCCTCGTTGTCGCGCAGGCCCGCGGTCAGGGCCTCCACCCAGGTCCGCTGGGACAACGCCGCGTCCGACGACTTCACCGTGATCGAGGTCTACACGCGGGACCGGCCGGGAGTTCTCTTCACCATCACCTACCTGCTCTCCAAGCTGGACGTCTCCATCCACCTGGCGAAGATCTCCACCGACGTGGACCGGGTGGCGGACGTGTTCTACGTGGCGGACGCGGAAGGCGGGAAGATCCGGGACCGGGGACGGCTGGAGGCCTTGTGCGAGGCCCTTCAGGGCGAGTTGGAGCCGAAGGATGACGGACGACCTCACGCGGCAGGTTGACCGGTTCCTGGAGATGGCCGCGGTGGAACGGGGGCTGGCGGCCAATACCCTGGAGGCCTACAGCCGCGACCTGAACCGGCTGGCGGAGTTCCTGTTCCAGCGGGGTGTCACCGCCTGGGAGGGCGCCACCCGGCCGCACCTGCGGGCCTACATCGCCGACCTGCGGGCGCGCCGTCTGAGCGAGCGTTCCGTGGTGCGTCTGCTGGGCAGCATGCGGCGGTTCTTCCGCTTCCTTCTCAAGGAGGAGGTGCTGTCCACCGACCCGGTGCCGGATTTCTCGTCCCGCGGCGGCGCGGGACGGCTGCCCGAGACCCTTGGCGCCGCCGACATGCGTGCGCTGCTGGACCAGCCCGACGAGGCGAAGCCCCTGGGAGCGCGGGACCGCGCCATGCTCGAGCTGCTTTACGGCAGCGGACTACGGGTGTCGGAACTGGTCTCTCTCACCCTGCAACAGGTCAATCTGGAGGGCAACTACCTCACCGTCAGGGGCAAGGGCGCGAAGGTCCGCCTGGTGCCCTTCGGCCGCTGGGCCCGGGAACGGCTCGAGCGCTATCTGAGGGAGGTCCGGCCGCGCTTTCTGACCCGCGGATACAGCGACTACCTGTTCCTTACGCGTTCGGGCCGCCCGCTCACGCGCCAGGGGTTCTGGAAGCTGCTCCGCGGGTACGCCCTCCGGGCCGGGCTGCAGCACCGGGTCACCCCCCATACCCTCCGCCACTCCTTCGCCACGCACCTGCTGGAGGGAGGCGCGGACCTGCGGGCCGTTCAGTCGATGCTGGGGCATTCGGACATCACCACCACCCAGATCTACACCCACGTGAGCCGCAGCCGCGTCAAGCAGGTCCACCAGCGGTTTCATCCCCGGGAAGCCCCCCGCGGCAAGCGTTGAGAAGAGAGGCCCGCGCCCCGAACCCCGTGTTGTTTTTTGGCAGCGCGTCACTTAAGAATGTCCAATGTCCCAAGAGTTCCTGTGGCAGCTCTCCATCTGGGCATTCCCGGTGCTGGTGGCCATCGTTTTTCACGAGGTGGCGCATGGATGGGTGGCCTACCGCTTGGGAGATCCCACGGCTGCCAACATGGGCCGGCTGACCCTGAATCCTCTTCCCCACATCGACCCCATCGGAACGGTGCTGCTGCCGGCCCTGCTGATCTGGGCGGGAGGCCCCGTTTTCGGCTACGCCAAGCCCGTGCCGGTGGACTACAACAACCTGAAGGACCCCAGGCGGGACATGATCCGCGTGGCCCTGGCGGGGCCCGGAGCCAACCTTGCCCTGGCGCTGTTGAGCATGCTGCTGCTGAAGCTGCTGATTTTGAGCGGCAGCTTCACGGCCGGCTCGATGACGTCCTACCTGTGGTACATGGGCCTCACCAGCGTGCGCATGAACGTGATGCTGGCGGTGTTCAACATCCTTCCGATACCGCCGCTGGACGGCGGACGGGTGCTGGTGGGTGTCCTGCCGGACGCGCAGGCCATGCAGGTGGCCCGTGTCGAGCCCTTCGGTTTCATCATCGTGGTGGCTCTGCTGATGACCGGAGTCCTGACCTACACGCTGGTGCCGATCATGGAGATGGTGATCTGGTTTCTGGCCGTCATCGTCGGAGTCGTGTAAGTTGAACCCATGGAAACCATCGTAAGCGGGGCGCGCCCCACCGGACTTCTTCATCTGGGTCATCTCCACGGAGCCCTGCGCAACTGGGTCGGGCTGCAGGAGGACTATCGCTGTTTCTTCTTCATCGCTGATTGGCACGCGCTGACCACGGACTATCAGTCTCCGGACGGCATCATGGAGAGCACCCGCGCCATGGTGGCGGAATGGCTCAGCGTCGGCCTCGACCCGGCCCGGTGCACGATCTTCCGGCAGTCCGACGTCAAGGAGCATGCCGAGCTCCACCTGCTGTTGTCGATGTTGACGCCGGTGTCCTGGCTGGAACGGAACCCCACCTACAAGGAACAGTTGCGGGAGCTCAGCGAACGCGACCTGTCCACCTACGGTTTCCTCGGCTACCCGGTGCTGCAGGCCGCGGACATCATCATGTACAAGGCCCACCGGGTGCCCGTAGGGGTGGATCAGGCCCCCCACGTGGAGTTGACCCGCGAGATCGTGCGGCGCTTCAACAGCTTCTACGGCCCGGTCTTTCCCGAGCCCGAGGTGCTGCTCACCGAGACCCAGCGGCTGCCGGGCCTGGACGGGCGCAAGATGAGCAAGAGCTACGGTAATTCCGTTTTGCTCGCGGATCCTCCGGAGACCATCGACAAGAAGCTGAGCCGGATGGTGACCGACACCGCCCGCGCCCGGCGGACGGACCCGGGCGAGCCGGAGAAGTGTCCGGCCTTCAACCTGCACAAGATCTACTGTACCCCGGAGGAGATCCGGGAAGTGTCCGAGGGATGCCGCAGCGCCGGCATCGGCTGCCTGGACTGCAAGAAGGTGATGATCCGCCACGTCATCGACGACCTCGAACCGTTCCGGGAAAAGAAGGCCTACTACGAGAAGCGTCCCGACGACATCCGTGACGTCATCGCCGAGGGCAACCGCGTGGCCGGCGACGAAGCCGCGGCGACCATGAGCGAAGTCCGGTCGGTGCTGACGCTCTAACCTCCTGTACGATGACGCTGCACGTTCAACTGAAGATCTACGAGGGTCCGTTGGACCTGCTGCTCCATCTGATCAAGAAGAACGAGCTCGACATCGTCGACATTCCCATCGCATCCATCACGGAGCAGTATCTCGAGGCGCTGGAGCTGATGCAGGGCCTCAACCTCGACGTCTCCGGCGAATACCTCGTGATGGCGGCGACCCTGCTGCAGCTCAAGTCCAGGATGTTGCTGCCCCCCGAGCACGAAGACGGGGAGGAGGACGACGAGGCGGGCGAGACCCGGGAGGACCTGATCCGCCGCCTGCTGGAGTACGAGCGGTTCAAGAACGCCGCCAGGGAGCTCGAGGAGCGGGACCTTCTCAACCGGGACGTGTTCGCCCGGCAGGGGCAGCCCGAGCGCGTGGCCGCGGAGGTGAGTTTCGAGCAGCTCTCCGTGTTCGACCTGATGTCGGCCCTGCAACGCGTGCTCGAGCGGTTCCCGGATGCCTCGGTTCACACGGTGGTGCAGGAGACGGTGTCGGTACGGGAGCGCATGACCTACATTCTCGATACGTTGCACGGCGGCGTGCCGGTGCTGTTCCAGGACCTGTTCGACGCCGCCCGCTCCAGGATGGACGTGGTGGTGACCTTCCTGGCTCTGCTGGAGCTGGTCCGGATCCGGGCGGTCCAGGCGGTCCAGAGGGAACGCCTCGGCCCCATCGTCATGGAGCCGACGCTCTCGCTGTCCGAAGCCAGCGCGGCCATGGAGACGGACCCGCCGGGGGGTGAGTATGGAGAGTGAGCGTCTCAAGGCGGTCCTCGAAAGCCTGCTGCTGGCAGCGGACGGCCCGGTGTCCGCGGATCGGTTGGCGACCGCCGTGGGCGAGGATGTTCCGCGCAAGGACGTGGTCGCCGCCCTGGCGGAGCTGGGCGAAGAGTACGAGCGGACGGGCCGGGGGCTGCGGCTTGCCGAGGTGGCCAACGGTTACCAGTTGAGGACGGCCAAGGAACACTCGGAGTTCGTTCGCAGGCTTACGGCGGTCAAACCCGCGCGGGTGAGCCGGGCGAACCTGGAAACCCTGGCCATCATCGCATACCGCCAGCCCGTCACCCGCGCCGAGATCGAGGAAATCCGCGGCGTCAGCGTGGACGGCGTCGTCTCCACGCTTTTGGAGCGGCGTCTCATCAGGATCGTGGCCCGGAAGGACGTGCCCGGCAAGCCGTTCCTCTACGGCACCACGAGGGAGTTTCTGGAGGCGTTCAACCTGAAGGATCTGAAAAGCCTGCCAACCCTCCAGGAGATGGAGGACATGACCCAGGCGCTGCGGGATGCGCCCGCGGCCACGGACTCCGAAGGCGCGGGATCCCAGGGGCCGCCCCCCGAACCCTCGCCGGGTGACCGGGGCGAGCCGGACTGACCCGTGGAACGGCTTCAGAGGATCATCGCGCACGCGGGGCTGGCTTCGCGGCGCCAGGCGGAGCAGTGGATTCTCGAAGGCCGCATTACGGTCAACGGGCGCCGGGTCCGGGAGCTGGGGACCCGCGCCGATGCCGCCCGCGATCGCATCTGCGTGGACGGAAGGGCGGTGCGGCCGGCGGCGTCCAAGGTCCACCTCGCGTTCCACAAACCGTCCGGCGTCATCACCACCATGCGGGACACCGAGGGGCGGCCCTCGGTGGCGGACTATCTCAAGGCCGGCGGACACCCGCCCGGGGTGGTTCCGGCCGGGCGTCTGGACTATGCCACCTCGGGCCTCCTGCTGCTGACCAATGACGGCGGTCTGGCCTACCGCCTGACGCATCCCCGCTACGGCGTCCCCAAGACCTACGAGGTCAAGTTGAGCGGCACGCCCTCGGAGGCGCAACTGGAGCGTTTGCGGCGGGGGGTGGGGCTGGATGACGGGGTCACGGCGCCGGCGGAGGTGAGCGTGTCGCGGCGCCTGAAGCAGAAGGTGTGGCTCAAGGTCGAGCTCCGGGAGGGCCGCTACCGGGAGATCCGCAGGATGGTGGAAGCCGTGGGACACACGGTGGAGCGGCTTGTGAGAAGCCGCTTCGGCCCCATCTCCCTGGGACAACTGGCCCGGGGCGAGATGCGGCCGCTGAGCGAGGGAGAGGTGGCCCGGCTCAAGCGGGCCGTGAAGCTTTAGGGCCGGGGAGAGGGAGCAGGCCATGGCAACCCACGACCACCACCATGCGCACCACCATCACGGCGGCGGCCGCTACCGCTTCTGTCCCCGTTGCGGCGGGGCGCTGGCGCCGCGCATCGTCAAGAGCAACGAGCCCGAGCGCCTGGTGTGCGGGACCTGCTCCTTCATCTTCTACCAGGACCCCAAGGTCGTGGCCGGCACCGTCTGCACCCTCGACGGCGGCGTGGTGCTGCTCCGCCGCGGCATCGAGCCGGCCATGGGCAAATGGGTCTTTCCGGGCGGTTACGTGGACCGGGGCGAAAGCACCACCGAGGCGGCGGTTCGCGAGACCCTGGAGGAAAGCCGCCTGGAGGTGGCGACCCGGTCGCTGCTGGGCGTGTATTCCTACCCCAAGTCCCCCAACATCATCATCGTCTACGTGGCGGACGTCGTCGGCGGTACCCTGGCGGCCGGCGACGAGAGCACCGAGGCCGGGACCTTCCCGCTGTCGCGGATTCCCTGGGACGAGCTGGCCTTCCCCAGCACGGTCGAGGCCCTGGAGGACTTCCGCCGTCTTTATGGGGAAGGGGAAATGTGTTAGTGAAGGCTGGGTCCGCTGAACATTTCGGAAAGGAGATTCGTTAATGGCGATGCCAGACGTGGGGGACAAGGCCCCCGAGTTCAGCCTGCCGGTTACCCGGGACGAGAAGGTGTCCCTGAGCGACTACGCGGGCAAGAAGAACGTCGTGTTGGCGTTCTATCCGCTGGATTTCACCGGCGGTTGACAGAAGGAATTGAGCAACTTCGAGGCTGACAAGGCCAGTTTCGAAGCCAAGGACGCTCAGGTTCTGAGCGTGAGTGTCGATTCGGTGTTCGCCCACAAGGCGTTTGCGGAGCAGATGGGAGGGATCACCTTCCCGATGCTGTCGGATTTCTTCCCCCATGGGGAGGTCTGCGAGCAGTACGACTGCCTCCGTCCCCAGGGGTTTCCCAAGAGAGCCGTCTTCATTATCGACAAGCAGGGGACCGTGCGGTATGCCAAGCTCTACGAGGGCGGCATCCCGGAGAACCAGGACCTGCTGGCCGAGCTCGACAAGCTCTAGCCTCTCTCCGGAGAAACGAAACCTCCAACAGGGGGCGGCGCATGCGTCGTCCCCTGTTTCTTTGTGCGGCGGCCGCAAGTCAGAAAGGCAGGGCGTGGACCACGGCGGGGAGCCCGGTGTCCCCATGCCCGATGGTGACGGTGCTGCCGGGCTCGACGAAGTCCCGGTGAACGTAGCCGAGGGCGATGGGGCATCGACACCGGGGTGAGGCCACGGCGCTGGTGATCCGGCCGATGCTCCGGTCGTCGTCGAGCAGCGGGTCGTCCCGATCGGGCACGGTGTCGCCCTGGACCTTGAGACCCACCAGCTTCCGGTTCACGTGGCCCCGGGAGTGGATGCGCTCCACCGTTTCCTGTCCGAGATAGCAGCCCTTGGTGAAGCTGACGGTGCCGTCCAGGCCGGTTTCCAGCAGGAGCGTCTCGGCGTCCATGTCGACGCCGTACCTGGGGATGCCCGCCTCGATCCTCAGGGTCTCAAGGGCGTCCAGCCCGATCCACGGAATGGCCCGGGCCGAAGGCAGCGCCGCCACGCGGTCCCGGGACACCACCAGGTCGAAGCCGGGTTCTCCGGTGTGCGTGGCCCGGACGACCCGGACCCGGCCGCCGGCGCTGTCGAACTCCCCGTGGCACAGGTCGTCGGCGGGCAACGAAGCAATCTCCAGAAGGTCGGAAAGGGCCGTCTCCGCCCGCCGCCCCTGGATGGATATCATCGTAAGCTCCGCGGACAGGTCGGTGAGCTCCACCTCGTCCGCGATCAGGTAGCGGTTCAGGTGTTCCAGCACGCCCGGCACCAGGGGCCCGCTCAAGTCCAGGAGAAACGCGTCCGCCGTGCGGAGGACCCTCACGTCCGCCAGGATCTTGCCCTGGATGTTCAGGACTGCGGCCGGTATGCCCTGGCCGTCGCCCAGGGCCTTGACGTCGTTGGAAACCATGCCCTGGAGCCACTCGGCGCTGTCCGGTCCGGCCACCGAGAGAAGGGTCCGGTCCGCCAGGTCGAGCCAGCCCGCTCCCGAACGCACGGCTTCGTACTCGGCGCCGGGGTCGCCGAAGCGGGCCGGCAGCCTCCAACCCTCGTGCTCGAGAAAGACCGCGCGGTTCTCTTTGTGGAAGTCGTCCAGGGGCGATATCTTCATGGCGGAACTACAGTAACCGGGTTGGTGGCGCATGGCAATGGGCTCCGCCCGGGCCCCCTACAAGCGGGAGACCAAACCATGAGCAAGGCTTCAAGGGACCTGGATCTTCGCAAGCTCGAGATCTTCTACTGGGTCGCGGAGCTCCGCAGCTTCTCGCTGGCGGCGGAGCACTTCTCCCTCAGGCAACCCACGGTGACCGCCCATGTCCAGTCCCTGGAGCAGCAACTGGGCTGCAAGCTCTTCAGGCGCTCCGGCGGCCGGTTCGACCTGACGTCCACCGGATGGATGCTGTACGAACAGGCCGGCGCGGTGCTGAAGCTGAAGAACCAGGCGCTGGCGGCGCTGGACCGCATCCAGGGGAAGGTGGAAGGGGAGTTGCGGATAGGAGGCAGCAACGTTCCCGGCGAGTACATTCTGCCGGGCGTGCTGGGAAGCTTCGTGGCGCGGTTCCCGGACGTGCGGCCGGTGCT
Source organism: Candidatus Binatia bacterium (assembly GCA_951813575.1). Classification (GTDB taxonomy): domain Bacteria; phylum Desulfobacterota; class Binatia; order UBA9968; family JAJDTQ01; genus JAJDTQ01. Next base: position 530,832 of record OX638375.1, on the reverse strand, counting down.
CCGCATCGGCGACTCCGCGGCCATCGTGGCCGCCATCCTTGACGGGAACCTGGAGCTGGGGTTCACGGGGTTTCGGACCCGCGACGAGCGGCTGAGATATCGCAAGACGTGGCAGGACGAGATGATCGTGGCGGTGCCCGCGAACCATCGTTGGGCGGGTTTGAAGCAGGTGCCGCTCCAGGACCTCGGCAAGGAGCCGTTCATATCCCGGGAGGGCGGCTCGGGCACCTTGCGTTCGTTCCTGCAGTTCGTGGCCAAGCGGGGGGAGGACCCCGAGCGGTTCCTGAAGGTGGGGATGGAGCTCGGCAGCACGGCCGCGGTCAAGGAGGCGCTCATGGAGGGGTTCGGGTTCTCCGTCCTTTCCCGCGCCGCCATCAGGCGGGAGGTCCAGCAGGGGCTGATCAAGGAGCTGCGCATCAAGGACCTGGACCTGGTGCGGCCCTTCTACCAGGTGACCCACCGCGGGCGCCCGCTGGCACTGGTGTCGCGCGCATTCGTGCAGTTCCTGGCCCGGGCGCCGCGCACACGTCTATGGGAGCCCGTCCCTCATAGCTGAGGTCTATTTGACATATAGTTCTCCTTGATATCCAATCAATCGAAACTGCTTTCGGGAGGTACGGATGAGAGGAAAACTGGCTTGGCTGTCTGGTCTGTTGGCGTTGGTTGTCTGGATGGTCTGGGGGGTCGCGGCCGCGGACACGTTGAGAGTGTCCGCGATCCCGGACGAGGATCCCCAGGAATTGTTGCGCAAGTACAAGCCCTTCACCGACTACATCGAGAAGGAGGTGGGGCTGAAGGTCAAGTTCGTTCCGGTGGTGGACTACGCGGCCACCGTGGAGGGGCTGGCGGCAAACCGGCTGGATATCGTGTGGTACGGGGGCTTCACCTCGGTCCAGGCCGTCCAGCGGGCAAAGGGGGCCACGCGGCTGGCCATGCGCGAGGAGGACGCGAGCTTCAAGAGCGTCTTCGTGGCCCGCACCGATTCCGGCATCACGACCTTGGCGGACCTCAAGGGCAAGACCTTCGCCTTCGGCAGCGTAAGCTCCACCTCCGGCCACCTCATGCCGCGTCACTTCCTCAGGGCGGCGGGGGTCGACCCGGAGCGTGACTTCGAGAAGTTCGGCTTCAGCGGCGCCCATGACGCCACCGCGGCCTGGGTGGCAGCCGGGCGGGTGGACGCCGGCGCGCTGAACTTCCTGGTGTGGAAGAAGCTGGTGGACAAGGCAAAGGTCGACACGAAGAAGACGAACGTGTTCTGGACCACGCCGCCCTACGTGGACTACGTGTGGGTGGCCCGGGGCGGAGTGCCGGAGGAAGTCCGGGAGAAGTTCAAGCAGGCGCTGCTGAAGCTCGACTACGCGAACCCCGTGCACAAGAAGATCATGGATCTTCAGCGCACCCGGAAGTTCATTCCGGCCAAGGATTCGGATTGGGACGGCATCCGGAAGGCGGCCATCGCCGCCGGCATGCTCAAGGTCAATTGACGGGCTCGCCGCAATATCACCTGGAGCGCGTCCGCAAGGTGTTCGGGCGTGGGCAGGTGGCGCTGGAAGGGTTCGACCTGCAAGTGGCTGAGGGCGAGCGGGTGGCCCTCATCGGCCCCAGCGGCGCCGGCAAGACCACGCTCTTCCGCATGCTCAACTGCACCATCCGCCCCACCGCCGGACGCCTGAGCATCGGCGGGCAGGAGGTGGCGGAGCTGTACGGCCGGCGGCTGCGGGAGATGCGCCGCCGCATCGGCACCATCTACCAGCAGCACAACCTGGTGCCGCGCCTCCGGGTGGTCCACAACGTGCTCTCCGGCCGGTTGGGAAGCTGGTCCCTGTTGGGCTCCCTGGCCTCGCTGGCGCGGCCCGCGGGGCTGGAGACCGCCCACCGGGCCCTGACCGATGTCGGCATCGGGGAGAAGCTCTTCAGCCGGACCGATGAGCTCTCCGGGGGCCAGCAGCAACGGGTGGCCATCGCCCGGGTGCTGATGCAGGATCCCGACGTGATCCTGGCCGACGAGCCGGTATCGTCGGTAGACCCCTCCCTGGCCGAGACCATCATCAAGCTTCTCCTGGCCATCAGCGACCATACCGGCAAGACGCTGTTGGTGAACCTTCATAGCACCGACCTGGCGCTGTCGTATTTTCCCAGGGTCATCGGCATGAAAGCGGGGGTCAAGCTGTTCGATACCGCCGCGGCCCAGGTGACCCCGGAGCTCCTGCAGGAGCTCTACTCCGGCCACGTTCCGGAAAACGGCGCCGGCGAGCCCTCCCGGGAACCGGAGCCGCGCCGCATCGCGGTCTAGCCCGGCGTCCATGAGCCTCCCTCCGAGGACGCTGGGCTCGCGGTCGATTTTTCCCTACCTGTTCGGCGGGCTTTTCCTCTTCCTGGTGGCGGACAGCTGGCGCCGCGCCGAGGTGAATCCGGGAATCTTTTTCGAAGCCGAGGGCCGGGAGCACCTGTGGCGGTTCGTTACCGGCATGTATCCGCCGGAGCTGTCGTGGGAGTTCCTGGAGCTCATGGTGCGGCCCACCCTCGAAACCATCCAGATCTCGGTGATGGGCACCCTCATCGCCGTGCTCATCGGCTTTCCGCTGGGCCTGCTGGCCACCAGCACTTTCAGCTTCCAGGGCCTCCTCCACGAGTCCGAGTACCGTGGCACCGGCGTGAGACACGGCCTCAAGGTCGGCCTCTACGGCCTGGCGCGGGGCTTGTTGAGCCTCTTCCGCTGCATCCCGGAGTTCGTATGGGCCTTCATGTTCGTGCGCGCGGTGGGCCTGGGGCCGTTCCCCGGCGTGCTGGCCATCGGGGTGGCTTATGGCGGGATGCTGGGCAAGGTCTACTCGGAGATATTCGAGTCGGTGAACACCCGTCCGCTGGAGGCCATCCAGTCCACCGGCGCCGGGCGCCTGCAGATCTTCTTCTACGGCTGGTTCCCGCAGGTGCTGCCCAACATCACCTCGTACACGATGTACCGTTGGGAGTGCGCGGTGCGGACCTCGGCGATCCTGGGCCTAGTGGGCGCCGGCGGCATCGGCCAGCAGATCGAGATCTCCATCCGGATGTTCAACTTCCACGAGGTCACCACCCTGCTGTTGATCCTGTTCGCGCTGGTGGCGGGGGCCGACTACGTGAGCGCCAAGGTGCGGTCGTTGCTATGAATCAGGCGGTCACCACCACCGACGAGTTGGCCGCCCTCAAGGCCGGCGCCCGCGAACGGTCGCGGTGGTCCACGTACGTCCTGTTGGGGTTGTTGGGGGCGCTGTTCGTCTGGAGCTACCAGGGGTCCGAGATCGACCTCGGCATGCTGTTCAGCGCCGACGGCGGCGGCGCCATCGTCGAGTACGTCGAGCGGCTGTTTCCCCCGGACCTCTCCGGCAAGGTGGTGGCGGATGCCGTGGCCGGCGCCTGGGAGACCCTGGCCATCTCGTTGATCGGCACCTTGTTGTCGGTGGTTATCGCCCTGTCCCTGGCCTTCTTCGGGTCGCGCAACCTCGTTTACGCCGGGCTGCTCTACGAGATGGAGCCCCGGCGCCACCGGGTGTTGCTGCGGCGCCTCCCGTACCTCACCGCCAAGGCCATCCTCAACTTCCTGCGCACCATCCCGGAGATGCTGTGGGCGTTGGTGTTCGTGTTTCTGGTGGGGCTCGGCCCCTTTCCCGGCGTGCTGGCCCTGGGAGTGCATACCGGCGGGGTGCTGGGGAAGCTGTTCGCGGAAGTGCTGGAGGACGTGGACCTGCAACCCGTGGAGTCCCTGCAGTCCACCGGCGCCGGCAAGATCCAGATCCTGTTCTACGGCATCCTGCCGCAGGTGCTGCCCCAGTTCATCTCCTACACGCTGTACCGCTGGGAGGTGAACATCCGCGTGGCCGCGGTGCTGGGTTTCGTGGGCGCCGGCGGGCTGGGCCAACGCATCCACATCACCTTGAGCCTGTTCCTCGAGCAACAGCTCCTGACGCTGCTCCTGGCCCTCTACGTGCTGGTGACGGGAGTGGACTACCTGAGCGCCTACCTGCGGCGCCGGGTGGTTTGACGCCTCGACCCCAGGCGGTGCTTCCAAAGGCAGTCGTGGGCCGCTTTCAGGGCCGTACCACTACCTTCAGGGCTTCCTTGGCCATCATCGACCGCAGCGCTTTCTCAAGGTCCTGGAGCGGCACCTCGGCGGACAGCAGGGGCCGCGGGTCCAGCACCTTCCGGGTCAGCATCTCCACGGCCCGCGATACCGTAGCCGGTCGATGATGGTAGGCGCCCATGACGGTGAGCTCGTTGTAGTGGACCGAAGCCGTGTCCAGCGGAAGCGTCGTTCCGGGCGCGCAGCCGCCGAATAGGTTGACCACCCCTCCGGGGCGCACGCAGGCCACCGCATCCTGCCACACCGCGGGCACCCCGGTGGCGTCGATGGCGCAATCGAAGCCGTCCCCGTCCCGTGAATGGGGCCGGAGACGCTCTGCCTCCCCGCCGCCGCGGGCCACTTCCACGGTGTCCTGTGCGCCCAGGGTACGCGCCACGCCGAGCCGCTTCGGATTGGGATCCGCGGCCACGACGCGATGGCCCTGGGCCGCCAGCGCGGCCGTCAGCAAGAGGCCGATGGGACCGGCTCCGTATACCAGCACCTCGGCGCCGTCGCCGAGCCCGCAGGCATCGATCCCGTGAACGACGCAGGCCAGCGGCTCCACCAGCGCGGCCACTTCGTAGGGGAGGTCCGGGTCGAGGCGATGGGTGCTGGCTTCGACGAACCGCCGGGGAATCCGGATGTACTCGGCGAAGGCGCCGTTGAGATACTCGAGGTCCCGGCACAGGTTCTCGCGTCCGGCCTCGCAGTACGGACAGTGCCCGCACGGTGCCGAGTTGGCCACCACCACCCGGTCCCCCGGCTCGTACCCGCCCACCCCCGCGCCCAGCGTTTCCACCGACCCCGCGAACTCGTGCCCGAACGGCGTCGGCACCCGCAGCATCCGCGGATGCCCGCCCCGCCGGAACACCTTCACGTCCGTCCCGCAGGTGGTAGCCGCCCGGACCCGCACCAGCAACTCCCCCTCGCCGGGCGCGGGCACGGGTTCTTCCCGCAATTCGATGCGCTCGGGGCCGAGCAGGTATATGACCCGGTGTTTCATGGAGATGGACGTGCAGCGAAGCGTCCTCCCGGCGTAACACTTATGAAATGGAACGGGCAAACGGGATCAGGGCGGGGAATGCCTTCCACGCGGGCGGGCCCGAGTTTTCAAGCCGTGGCGGGCGTGTTAGGTTGAAGGCTCGACAGCATGCGGAGAGGTGGCCGAGTCCGGTTGAAGGCGCCTGACTCGAAATCAGGTTTACCTACGGGTAACGGGGGTTCGAATCCCTCCCTCTCCGCCATTCGTAAGTCATAACCATCCAATCTTACGCCTGTTCCCCGCTAGACGTGTGATCAATTGCCACTCAGCATGTCAGTGAAGTGAGTTCGGCGACGTTTGATCAGCATACTTCCTAGATGAAGCACGAATGGTGCAGGCGCGTACATGGGAACAGGGTTCAAGAGCTAGATCCAGCATCCCGCGCGAGACGGAGGCTCAAGTTCTCCTCCGCTCCCGTCGGCGTTGCGCGATGTGTTTTGGCTTGAACAAAGACCCTTCGGTAAAGCGAGGTCAGATCGCCCACTTGGACCGTGATCGCTCGAACAACAGGATTGAGAACCTTGCTTTCCTATGTCTTGACCATCACGACCAATACGACACTCGTACGAGCCAAAGCAAAGGGTTCAATAAAACAGAAGTCCAATGCTATCGAGCGGAACTTGAAGAAGCGTTGTGGGCAGCTTTTTCGGCACCCCTGGAATTGAAAAAAGATGACCGCTCGTTGAGAGAGTGGGAGGGTCTCTACAGGTGGGAAAGCGGTAATTCCTCTGCCGAGTTGCGGATTGTCAGACAGGCTCCTGATGGTTATTGGATTAGGGCCTGTTAACACTAAATTGAAGAAATGTTATGCTCATGGGATGGAATTAACGGAAGCCCAATATGAGCGCATAGCAGGGCACCTCCCGGTGCAGCGTGGCAATGTCAGCCTTTCGAACCGGCAGGTGCTCAACGCTATCTTGTATGTGGCGGAGCACGGTTGCAAGTGGCGCGGGTTGCCGGCTCGGTTCGGCAATTGGCACACGATTTACACTCGGATGAATCGCTGGTCGAAGAACGGGGTGCTGGACCAGGTCTTCGAGCAACTCCAAAGGGAGCAGATGGTGCGCATCAAGATCGAGGCAGTGTCGATAGACAGCACCATCGTCAAGGTCCATCCCGACGGGACGGGGGCGCTAAAAAAAACGGCCCCCAAGCCATCGGCAAATCCCGAGGAGGCTGGACCACCAAGATTCATATGGTTGCCGCGGATGCTCGAACGGCCATCACCTTCTCTCTCTCCCCTGGACAGGCCCACGACGCCCCAGAAGGACGGAAGCTGCTGAATCGCCTTGGCCAGCAGCATGACAGTCCCTCACTGATCATGGACCGAGCGTACGAAGGTAACGAGACACGCCAGTTGGCTCTGGCTCTAGGGTTCACTCCCGTGGTGCCGCCGTTATCGACGCGACTCGACCCATGGGTGTATGATCGCCACATGTACAAGCGACGTAATGAAATCGAGAGGTTGTTTCGTCGTCTGAAGGGATTCCGGCGTATCTTCTCCCGCTTCGAGAAGCTCGACGTGATCTTCCTCGGCTTCATACACTTCTCACTCATCATCGAGGCCTTACGATAGTGTTAACAGGCCCTAGTGGGCTTGCATTCTGGGGTATGCAAACTTCGGAGGCTCCGCATGACGGAAGTTTGGACGCCGCTGCGGTGCTCAAGGGCGACTACCTAGTGCTCACCGATCAGGACTACGAACTGTCTATGGCACTTACTAGTTCAGGCTTGAGTGCGACTCAGAAGCCTCTTGCTGCAAACCTGTTCGGGATGAATGTGACGTTCGAGGGACAATACCGCCGTGTACCATCTGGTGGCGAGGCCTTGCTGCAACCAGAGATGAGACCCTTCGAATCAGAGTTCTGGCCCGAAGAGGGTATTCCAGTCTTCGAGGCCAAGCGCAACCGTCTCGGGCTGCGCGCACGTCCCAATCATGACGCCCCTGTGGTTGGGTACTGGTCGGGTGTACAAGACTTGCGTATTTTATTCTCCGGTTTCAGATACCGTACCCTACGCCCTGGACGTGTCGTTGTACACGAGGACTACACGTTAACCGGTCGCAACCTGGGACAGACCGATTATGTGTCATCGGCCAACTACTACACTGATGGGGGTGAGTTAATAACGCTCAAGCTTGAGGCGAACGATCAGTTGGAGTACCTTCAATACCGAGCTTAAGGTTCTAGCTTCATCCGTTGGCAGGGTCTTGTCCTGGAGGTTGAGTACTCGCCTTGGCTGGGCTCTAACCGGCCTCTTGAACTTGTTGGCGAACCCGTCACTGAAACATGGATTCAAGTGGCATCCGAATCCGGTTCCGTAACAGGTTGGACCCTCGCCGACCAGGAAGCGGTATCTGAAATTGGCCGAGAGTTTTGACCAAAACCATCGTCTTTGCCGGTCGGTTTCCGCCGGCAACAGGGCGGCAAGTAAGTGTTGTGGGAGGCAGTAGTTCTTTGCCTTTTCAGGGAGTTATGATGGCCGTGATACGCTTAGATTTAACTCTCTTAACGGGTTGTTGTTTAGCTACACGCTGTCAGGGGGCGAATTGGAGCGCATCCCGATGACGGTTCCGCTTTCCATACGTGATTCCGACCTTGCCCTTGCCAAAGAGTTCGCGAGAAGGCTGGAGGCCGTTTTTGATCGGCAATGCTTCCAGGTTACCTTCTATGGCTCCCGGGCTCGGGGGGACGCCGACGAGGAATCCGACCTGGACCTGTTCGTCGCGGTCAACCGGGACGTTCCAGAGAAAGAGTTGGGGGAGGTGGCCCTCGCGATAGCCTGTGACATCACGCTCGAGTCCGGTATCCTTGTAGCGCTCATGGTAGCTGACGAGGCGTTCTTACGCCGACACCAGGGTTTCGTATTCCTGGAGGCTATCGAGGAAGAGGGAATCCGGCTGTGAGCGATGCCGAGATTGCCTCGCTCATGGACCGGGCGCGCCGGAGCCTGCGTAGCGCCAGGAACATTCTCGACGATGGCGACCATGATTTCGCCGTGTCGAGGGCGTACTTCGCGATGTTCTATGCGGGCAGCGCGGCGTTGCTTGCCCAAGGGATCAAGCGGTCCAAACATGCTGGGGTGATCGCCGCGTTTGGCCAATATCTGGTGAAGACAGGGACGTTCTCTCTTGAGTACCAAACAGCCCTTCAGGCGGCCTTCAATTCTCGCGGCGCGGGCGACTATGGCGGCGTGTTTCCCGACCGTGAGGAAGCTGAGAGGCGACTCGAACAGGCGGACAAGTTTGTGGACGCGGTACTAGGCCATCTGAGGAGCGAAGGCATCAGCCTCTGAAGCCGTGTATTCAATTCTTGGTGGGAACATCGCTCGATCTGCTGGTTGTAGCCTAGAAAATTTGTTACACACAGGTCCCCGCCCTTTGAACATGGGCAGTGGCCGGGATGTTGATTGCTGGCAGTCGGGTCCCGTGCAAGTGGGTCCCGCAAACCCCGTCAGGTCCGGAAGGAAGCAGCGGTAGCGGACCGCCCCTGTGCCACGGGGAAGCCTGGCTGTCGGCAATGAGCATCCCGCCACGTAGCGGCTCTCGATGCGACCTCGCGGCGGGATGAGTTCCTGATAACGGCTCGAAGCCTGCCGGAGACGCACGGAGGCGGCCCTTAACGTCATGTCGTACCTCGTTCTGGCCCGTAAGTGGCGTCCCCAGAGCTTCACCGACATGGTGGGGCAGCAGCACATCGCCCGTGTCCTCACCAACGCCATCCAGAGCGGCCGTATCGCCCATTGCTACCTGTTCACGGGGGTCCGCGGCGTGGGGAAGACCAGCGCCGCCCGCATTCTGGCCAAGGCCCTGAACTGCGTGGACGGACCCACGCCCGCGCCCTGCAACGAGTGCCCGCGCTGCCAGGAGATCAACGACGCCCGTTCCATCGACGTGTACGAGATCGACGGCGCCTCCAACCGGGGCATCGACGAGGTCCGGCAGATCATCGAGAACGTGCGCTACCAGCCCGCCGCGGCGCGCTTCAAGGTCTACATCATCGACGAGGTCCACCAGGTCACCCGGGACGCCTTCAACGCGCTGCTGAAGACCCTGGAGGAGCCGCCGCCGTTCGCCAAGTTCATCCTCGCCACCACCGAAGTCCACCGCCTCCCGGAGACCATCCTGTCCCGCTGCCAGCGCTTCGATTTCCGCCGCATCGGGGTCCACGACATCCACGAGCGGCTGCGGCGGATTGCGGAGACGGAGGGGTTGAACATCACCGACGGCGCCCTCACGCTCATCAGCCGCGCCGCCCAGGGCAGCATGCGCGACGCCCAGTCGTTGCTGGAGCAGGTGCTTTCCTTCGCGGATCCCGGGGCGGAGGGTGGCGCCGTGGACGAGCCGCTCCTGCGGGACATCCTCGGCGTGGCCGAGCGCCGGGTGCTCTACGAGATCTCCTCGGCCGTGATCGCGGGCGAAGCCGCGGAGTGTCTCCGGCTGGTGGCCGAGGTGGCATCTCACGGCGTGGACCTGGCGGCGCTTTCCCGCGAACTGGTGGAGCACTTCCGCAACCTGATGGTGGTGCGCCTGATAGCGGAGGGCGTGGGCGCGGGGTCCGGCGCCGGGATCGAGAGCGGTTCCCGGCGGCTCATGGACCTGACCGGCGAGGAGGTCTCGCTGCTGCGCGACCAGGCCGCGCCGGTCGATCCCGAGACTTTCATCGGCTACTATCGGTTCATCGTCCAGGGTGACGAGATCGTGGCGCGTTCGCCCTATCCGCGGTTCGACCTGGAGGCGTCGCTGGTGCGTGTCGCGACCCTGCCCCGCACGGTGAACATCGCCGAGGCCATCGAGGAGTTGCGGCGGCTCGAGGGCCGGCTGGAGGGGGCGGCTCCGGTCCGGGAGAGTAGGGCGGTTCAAGAGGCGGAACCGGTCCGGGAGGCGGAGCCGGCAACGCAGGCCACGCCGGAGCCCCAGGAGGAATCGGAACCCGCGGCCGCGGAACTGCCGACTCCCGCGCCGAAGGCCCAGGAGGAGGCCGAGGCGCCGGAACCGAGTTCCGCCGAGTGGGGCCGGTTCCTGGGCTTCGTCGAAGGCGAGCAGCGGGTGCTGGCCTCTTACCTTCGTCAGGGCAGGCTGCTGGAGATCTCCGAATCCGGTCTCAAGCTCCAGCTCGCCGGACTCTACAGGAGCCATGTTCGGGAAAGGGAGAACATGGCTCTGCTGGAGGGATTTCTCGAGCGGTTCTTCAGGCGGAGTATGGCCGTGGAGGTGGTAGCCGCGGCAGACGGGGAGGGTGGCTCCGGGGAGCCGCAGGGTGCGGCCGAGGACGAGGCCGGGGACATGGTCGACGAGGCGTTGAAGCTTTTTGGAGGCACGGTGAAATAGCCGGCCCGCTGAAGGGAGTGATGACATGAGCGAGGGTTTGGGCGGCATGGGCGGCCTCATGAAGCAGGCCCAGGAGATGCAGGCGAAGCTTGCCAAGATCCAGGAAGAGCTGGCCAGGAAGACGGTGGAAGCCACCTCGGGCGGCGGCATGGTCCGCGTTACCGTCAACGGCCAGTTCGTGCTTGCTTCCATCAAGGTGGACCCCAGCGTCATCGACCCCGACGAGGTGGAGATGCTGGAGGACCTGGTGCGTGCGGCCGTCAACGAGGGTCTCAGGCGCGCCCGTGACATGGCCTCGGAGGAAATGAGCAAGCTGACCGGAGGATTCAAGATCCCCGGGTTGACGCCATGACCGGCTATCCGGGGCCGCTGGCACGGGTCATCGAGGAGCTCTCGAAGCTTCCGGGCATCGGCGAGAAGACCGCCGGGCGCCTGGCCTTTCACCTGTTGAAGGACGGGAAGGAATCGGTGCTGGCGCTGGCCGGAAGCATGGAGCGGCTCAAGCGGGAGATGGGGCTCTGCCCCGAGTGTTTCGGCCTGAGCGAGATACCCCCGGGGACGGAAGAGGTCGCCCCGTGCAAGGTGTGCCGCGACCCCGGCCGGGACGGCCACACCATCTGCGTCGTGGAGGAGCCGTCGGACCTCATGGCGGTGGAGCGTTCCGGGGAGTACAAGGGGCTCTACCACGTGCTCCACGGCGCCATCTTCCCCCTCAACGGAGTCGGACCCGAGGCGTTGAAGATCAAGGAGCTCATGACCCGGATCCGGGCCAATCCTCCCGCCGAGATCATCGTCGCCACCAACGCCACCCGGGCGGGAGACGCCACCGCGCTCTACCTCGCCAAGCTGGTCAAGCCCCTCGGCGTCCGCATTTCCCGCATCGCCCGCGGCCTGCCCATGGGCGGAGAGATCGAGTACACCGACGCCGGCACCCTCGGCGAAGCCCTGGACGGCCGCCGGGAGTTGTAGGGACTTTCCGCTTGCGGTATTTCCGCTTTTCCTGGAATATACGTTAAAGTTTTACGCCACGGCGCCGATAGATAAGCATGGGAGGGATGTGACGCGGAACTCCTTGAGGTCATCGGCGAGAAGAGGGCGTAAATGAATATGGAAACCGTCAGCATCATCGTATCGGTCGTCACCGTGGGAGTGGCGGTGTCCGCCCTATCGATGACGGGGTTCAAGCACCTCCGGGAAGATATGGACCGACGTTTCAGGGAGTTGCGGGAAGAGATGGATCGGCGTTTCGGCGACGTGGACCGGCGTTTCGCCGATATGGACCGGCGTTTCACCGACGTGGAAGGGCGCCTCACCGAATTGCGCGAGGACGTACGCGAAGTGCGCCGCGATGTCAACACGTTGCGCGAGGCCGTGGGCGCGCTCCAGGAGCGGACGGGCGCGGCATGACGCTATCCGGTGGTGGGCGGTCGTGCGCGCGCGGTCTGCGCGTTACAACCGCTAGCAGCACGGCATCGGGTTCTCGATCAGGTTGTAGACGCTGTCGAAGTTGACCTCGTTGATGGTTTTCTGGATCTTGTAGAAGCGCGGCGGCTCGTTTTCCAGGAAAACCATGATGGCGGTCTCGATGGGAGGGCACCCCGGCTTGACGCACGGGACCTCCTTGATGGTGATGGGGGTCCTGGACGGGAATTCCAGGGCTTGCCGCACCCAGATGCGGATCTGATCCAGGGTGAACGAAGACACATCACGGTAGATATCCAGCTCGCCGTCCGCCGCCGCCTCGTCCTCCGAGCGCAGACACCTCTTGAGGCCGCTCTGCAGTTCGTCTCCGTCCAGGTCCCTGCCGATGAACACCAGCCGGTTGAGGCGCTCCTCGTCCTCCTCCCATTCGCGTCCCAGACGCCCCTCGAACATGCTGTGGACTCCGTGAAACACGAACTGGTGGGAGTCGCCGTGCATGTTGAGGATGCCCTTCATGCGCAGGATGTCGGCCCCTTTCTCGGCCAGCACGCCGCGGAACCAGTGGCTCAGGCGGGTCTTGTTGAGGTCCCCGGGCTGGACGAACGAAACCGTCTGGACCGAGGGTTGGTGCTCGTGGTGATGGCCGTTGGCCACCGCCCGGCGCTTGGCCTCCAGGTCGAAGGCCCGCATCTCCAGCAGCTCGCCGATGTCCACGTCCGCGTTCCGGGTGGGGGTGACCCGGGCGGTGGGGTTCAGTTCCTCCAGCCTGACGGCGAGGTCGTCGGCCTCTTCCGGCGTGACGAGGTCGGTCTTGTTGAGCAGGATGGCGTCCGCGCAGGCGATCTGTTCCCGGGCCTCGTGCTGGGCAGCGAGCTGCTGTTCGATGTGCATGCCGTCCACCACCGTCACCACCGCCTGAAGCTCGAAGTCGAGGCGGATACGTTCGTCCAGCAACAGGGTCTGCACGATCACCGTGGGGTCCGCCAGGCCCGAGGTCTCCACCACCAGGTAGTCGAAGGTGTCGCGCCGTTCCAAGAGCTGGAGCAACACCCGCAGCAGGTCGCCCTGGACCGTGCAGCAGATGCAGCCGTTGTTCATCTGGAAGATCTCTTCGTCCGAAGCGACGATGAGATGGTGGTCGATGCCCACCTCGCCGAACTCGTTGACGACCACGGCAATGCGGTGGCCGTGAGGCGCGGTGAGGATGCGGTTCAGCAGCGTGGTCTTGCCGGCCCCAAGAAAGCCCGTAAGGATGACGACGGGTATCTTGGTCATGGCCTACTTTCCGTCACGCTCCTCCAGCGCCCAGAACACCCGCTCCGGGGTCAGGGGAAGCTCGCGGATACGCGACTTGATGGCGTCCGCCACGGCGTTGCCGATGGCCGCTGGGGTAGGCGCCAGGCCCGGCTCGCCCAGCCCCTTGGCGCCGTAGGGTCCCTCCGGCTCGGCACATTCGACGATGATGGGAATGATCTCGGGCAGATCCACCGACGTCACCAGGTGGTAGTCCAGGAACGAGGGGTTCCGCACCTTGCCGTTCTCGTCGATGACGAGGTTCTCGTGCAGCGCGGAGCCGATGCCCTGGGCCACGCCGCCTTCGATCTGCGCCACGCAGTTGAGCGGGTTGATGGCCTTGCCCACGTCGTGGGCGGCGGACAACCGGTGCAGCCGGACCCGGCCGGTCTCCTCGTCCACCGAAGCCTCCGCGGCCTGGGTGGCGTACATGTAGAACGCCGAGGCGTGGTCGCTGTGCCCCGTTTCCAGGTCCAGGTCCTTGCCGATCTCGTAGGTGTAGGAGGCGTCGCCCCGCAGCACCGCGTCGGCCCCCAGCTTGCGCCGGATCATCTCGCCGAAGGTCAGGGCGATCTCGTCGTGGCCCTTGAGGTGGACCTTGCCGTCGGACACCACCAGCTCTTCCTCTTTCCCCTCCAGCATGGGGCCGGCCATTTCCAGGAGCTGCTCGCGCGCGTGGATGGCGGCCCCGCGCACGGCGTTGCCCATGTGATAGGTGCTGCGGCTGGAGGTGGTGGAGGCGTCGAACGGGATCACGTCGGTGTCCAGCGGCGCCACCTGGACCTGTTCGATGGGCACCTTCAGCTCTTCCGCCGCCACCTGTGACAGGATCGTGTTGCATCCCTGTCCGATCTCCACGGTCCCGGCCAGCACCGTGATCTGGCCGTTGGTATCCACCAGCACGCCGGCGTTGGAGGTGGTGGGCGACCGGGTGGGCTTGGAGATGCATGCCAGCCCGCGTCCGACTCCTGCGGGTTTTGGCTTGTCCCAGTCGATGGCTGCCGCCGCCTTGGTCAGGGTTTCGGTGAGGCCCACGTTGTGCAGTTGCTCGCCCCAGTAGGCCGTGTCGCCGTCCACGAAGACGTTCTTCAGCCGGAACTCCAGCGGGTCCATGGCCAGCCGGCGGGCCAGCTCGTCCATGTGCTGCTCGGTGGCCCAGGCGCCCTGGGGGATGCCGTAGCCGCGGAAGGCTCCGGCCACCGGCTTGTTGGTGTACACGGCGTAACCGTCCACGTGGACGTGGGGGATGCGGTAGGGGCCGGGGGAGGGGAGACTGCCCCGGATGCACACCGTCGGGCTCTTCTCGGAGTAGGCGCCGCCGCCCCAGTAAAGGGTCATGTGCCGGGCCATCAGGGTGCCGTCGTTCTTGACGCCGCTCTTGACGTGAACCGTGGCTTCATGACGCACCAGCGTGGAGATGAAGGTCTCCTCGCGGTTGAACTTCACCCGCACCGGCCGCCCGTTCGTGTGAAACGCCAGCCCCATGGCGATGGGCTCCAGCTTGAGGCCGCCCTTGGAGCCGAAGCCGCCGCCCTGGAGCGGGTTGATGAGACGGATCTTCTCCTGCGGCAGGCCCAGGGCCTCGGCCACCTCGGTCAAGGCCCGGAACGGCGCGTCGTTGGCCACCCAGACGGTGACCTGTCCGGTGTCGGGGTCCACCTGGGCGTGGGCCGAATGGGGCTCCATGGCGGCGTGCTGGATCACCGGCACGTAGTAGCTTTCCTCCAGCACCAGGTCCGACTGCCGGAACCCTTCGGCGGTATCTCCGGTGCGCAGCTTGAAATGCTCGCACACGTTGGGCATGGGAGCGCCGACGATGATGGGGGCCTTGCGATAGCTCTCGAACTCCTCGTGGATGGCCACGGCGCCGGGCTGGCAGGCCTCCTCGGGCGTAAAGTAGGCGGGCAGGTCCTCGTACTCCACCTCGATGAGCTTCAGCGCCTCCTGGGCCGTGTCCTCATCCACCGCGGCCACCGCCGCCACCGGCTCGCCGATGTAGCGTACCTTGCCCTGGGCCAGGAAAGGCTTGTCCTTGATGGATTCGCCATGGGTCCAGGGAACGTCGGCCCCGGAAATCGCGCACACCACCCCCGGATGCCGGCGCGCCTTCTCCAGGTCGATCCTGACGATGCGCGCGTGGGGCCGGGTGCTGAACAGCACCTTGCCGTGCAGCATGTCCGGCAGCACCAGATCGTACCCGTAGATGGCCGTGCCGGTGACTTTCTCGTCCACGTCGACGCGGGTGACCGGATGGCCGACGACCTTGAGCTCACTCATGATCCTGTCCTTTGCCGGCGCGCCGCCGGAGTTCGGCGGCCGCGTCCTGCACCGCCTCCACGATCTTCACGTATCCGGTGCAGCGGCACAGGTTGCCGGAGAGCGCGAAGCGGATGTCGTCGTCCGTGGGGTCGGGGTTCTCCTCCAGGAATGACTTGGCCATCATCAGCATGCCCGGGGTGCAGTAGCCGCACTGGGCGCCGCCGTCGGCGATGAAGGCGGCCTGGATGGGGTGATAGGCGTCGCCGTCCTTGAGCCCCTCGACGGTCACGATATCCGCGTCGCCCAGTTCGCCGGTCAGCACCAGGCACGAGTTCACGGGCTTGCCGTTGAGGTAGACCGTGCACGCGCCGCAGTCGCCGGTGCCGCAACCCTCCTTGGTGCCGGTGACGCCGATCTCGTCCCGGAGCAGGTCCAGCAGTAGGCGGTGCGCCGGGGCGTCCACCGAGGTGGCTTTTCCGTTCAACGTGAATTCAATGGTTTGGCTCATGGATTGTCAGACTCCTTGTAGGGGCGGGTTTCAAACCCGACCGCGTCTGCACGCGGGCGACGCGTGTGTTATGCGTAACGCCGGTCCCGCCTGCTGGTCCACGGCACCGGACCGTTTCCCGCCGCGGCGTTCAGCAGCGCACGCTTGGTGTTCACCCGCACCATGGCCCGGCGGTAGTCCGCGGACGAGCGCACGTCGCTGATGGGGTTGCACTCCTCCGACGCCTTGCGGCCGGCCTCTTCCGCCAACTCCTCGGTCAACACCTGTCCGAGGAGGACGGCTTCGGCCCCGGGCGCCCGCATGGGAGTGGGGGAAACCGCCCCGAGGGCGATGGCCACGGACTCGCATCGCCGGTCGGATTCCGCCAGCGTGAGGGTCACGGCCACCCCGATGTAGGCCAAGTCCATCATGTCCCGCGGCGAGAACTTGATGTACTCGCCCACCAGCCGCGGATGCCGAGGCGGAATCAGCAGTTCGGTGAGGATCTCTCCGGGCTCGGCAACGGTCTGGCCCGGACCGCGGAAGAAATCCTTGAGCTCCATGACCCGTTCTCCGCCGGCGCCGGCCAGCCTGGCCTTGGCGTCCAGCGCCAGCAGCGCCGGGGCCACGTCCGCGGACGGCGTGGCGTTGGCCATGTTGCCGCCGATGGTGGCGCGGTTGCGGATCTGGATGGAGCCCACCTCGGCGGCGCTCTGGGCGAGGAACGGGTAACGTCCGACCACGAGCGGGGAGATCTCCACCTCCCGCAGGGTCGTCAAGGCGCCGATGGTGATGCCGCCGTCCGCCTCTTCACGAATGCCCGACAGGGACGGGATCCGCTTGAGGTCGACCACGTATTTCGGCACCAGCCCCTTTTCCTTCATGGCGATGACCAGATCGGTGCCGCCCGCGAGAAAATAGCCTCCCGGTCCGCCGTCCAGCATGATCCGGGTGGCCTCGGCAAGGCTCGTGGGCTGATGAAATTCCAGGGGTTCGGTGCGCTTCATGGGTTTCCTTGTATCGGCCTCAGTCCGGCGTCGGCAAGACCATCCGTCCGATGGGCTCACCCACGGGCTCGCCGTCCTGCATCTGCACGTGGCCCCGCACGATGGCCATCACGGGCATGCCCTTGATCTTCCAGCCGTGCCACGGCGAGGGGTTGTTCTTGCTGTGCAGCCTGTTGATGTCGATGGCGCCCTCCTTGTCCATGTCCACGATGGTCACGTCGCCGTCGGAGCCTACCCGGAGGGCACCCTTCTGTGGGTAAAGTTGCCATACTTTTGCGGGATTTTCCGAGGCCAACCGCACATAATGGTTGAGGCTCATACGGCCCTTGTTGACCTCCGTCAGGATCAGCGAGGGGCCGGTCTCCACCCCGCAGAAGCCGGAGATGCAGTCCCATATGGCGGGCTTCAGCATGTTGCCGTGAACGTCGGCTCCCTTTTCCTCGAGGGTGTGGGGAGAATGGTCGGTGGCGATCATGTCCACGTAGCCGTTGAGCAGGCCGTCCCACAGCGCCTCGCCGTGGTCCCGGGTCCGCACCGGCGGGTTCATCTTGAGTAGCGGCCCCGCCTTTTCCATGTCCCTGGGTTCCCGCAGCAGGTAGTGGGGGCCGGTCTCGGCGGTGATCCGGAGCCCGCGCGCCTTGGCGTCCCGGACCATCCCGGCGGCCTGCTTGGAGCTCATGTGCAGCACGTGCATCTTGGTGCCGAAGGTCTCGGCGAAGAAGAGGGCGTGGTGCACCGACTCCGCCTCGCAGATGGCCGGGCGGGTGGACTCCCAGTTCACCGGATCGGTCTTGCCTTCCTCCTTGATGCGGTTCAGGTGGTGGTACATGATCTGGCGGTTCTCGGCGTGGATGCAAAGCGGCAGGCGGGATTCGGCGATGTTCCGGAACACGTCCTGGCACACCCCGTCATCCGGGAAGGGCAGATTGCCGATGGTCTCGCCGAAGAAGATCTTGTAGCCCACCGCTCCGACCCGGGCCATGGGAAGGATCTGGTCGGCGTTGGTCTGCACCACCACGCCCAGCAGCGCGAAATCCACCAGGGACTTGGCCTCGGCCAGTTGCTTCTTCTCCTCCACCTGCTCGGGATGGGTCACCGGCGGGATGGTGTTGGGCATGTCCACCACGGAGGTGATGCCGCCCGCGATGGCGGCGCGGGAGCCGGTGCCGAAGTCTTCCTTGTGGGTCATCCCGGGCTCGCGGAAATGGACGTGGCCGTCGATCAGCCCGGGCAGGATGTGCTTCCCCTTGGCGTCGATCTCCCGGACGGCGTCCGGGAGCGAGTCGTTCGTGCCGATGGCCACGAATTTCCCGTCATGGATGGCTACCCCGCCTTCGAAGGTGTTCTCGGGCGTCACCACGGTGCCGTTCTTGATCACCAGATCTGCTTTCATGGGTGCTCCCTTCGCGTCGGATGAGCGGATGTCCCGCCCTCGGCTTGCGGAAATGACTCCTCGGCGGGTGCGCGACGGTGTCGGCGCGACAGGTTGTTGTTAGGAAAAAACCGGCTCGAAATCAACCCTGGACCCGGCCGGTTTCAAGTTGAAATCCACCCGCTTGTGTGCAATAGGTGGCTCATCCCGACGCCCGGTCGGTGCGGCGGGCGGGGGTTCCTTCATCAATCAGCGCGGCACTGGTCGCACGGAGGTTGCCGGTGAACGACGACAGAGTGATGGTCGAGATCAATGACCTCGAGAAATACTTCGGGGAGGGGCCCGAGAGGGTTCACGTGCTCAAGGGGGTCTCGCTCAGAATACCCGAGGGCTCCCTCTACACCTTCCTGGGGCCCAGCGGTTGCGGCAAGACGACGACGCTGCGTTGCGTCGCCGGGCTGGAGCGGCCCGAGAGCGGCGTCATCGACATCGACGAGAAGTCGGTGTTCAACTCCGCCGGCGGGGCCTACGTGCCGCCCAACCACCGGCCCATCGGCATGGTGTTTCAGTCCTACGCCATCTGGCCGCACATGACGGTGGCGGAGAACGTCGGCTACCCGCTGACCATCCAGCGCCGGCCCAGGGCCGAGATCCGTAGCCGGGTGGAAGACGTGCTCAAGATCGTGGGTCTGGGCGGGCTCGAGGAGCGGCCGGCTCCGAAGCTTTCCGGCGGACAGCAGCAGCGGGTGGCCTTCGCCCGGGCGCTGATCAACGAGCCCAAGGTGATGCTGCTGGACGAGCCGCTGAGCAACCTCGACGCCAAGCTGCGGGAGCAGATGCGCTACGAGATCAAGGCGCTCCAGCGGCGCGTGAACATCACCACCATCTACGTCACCCACGATCAGGCCGAAGCCCTGGCCATCTCCGACCAGATCGCGGTCATGCACGGCGGCAAGCTGATCGAGGTGGGGGAGCCTCACCAGCTCTATGCCCGGCCCAAGCGCAAGTTCACCGCCACGTTCCTGGGCCTGACCAACCTGATCAACGGCAAGGTCGCGGAGGTGGGCGCCAACTCCCATCCCAGCCGGCTGGATACCGAGTTCGGCATGCTCGAGTTCGTTCCCGCGGTGCCCATGGACAAAGGCGCCAGCGCGGCGATCTCGATCCGCCCGGAAAACATCACCGTGGCGGCGGTGGCGCCGGCGCAGAGCCAGAACGTGCTGCACGGGAAGCTCCACGACGCCGTTTTCATGGGCGATGCCTATCACTGCCAGGTCAAGGTCCGGGAGCAGTTGATCCGCGTGCATACCCATCCGTCCGCCGCGGTACCCATCGGCACCGACGTCTATCTGACTCTCGACCCGGACAACTGCAACGGGCTGCCCGCGGACGACACCGAGGGCATGGACGACACCATGCTGGGGGACTAGGGGACTAACGGCGGGTTGGCAATATTCGGCGAGGGCCGCTATAAACATTGAGATATCGCCTTGGAATGACGACAGGAAATTGAAGGAAGGAGCCAGTATTCTATGGCCGCAGTAGAGGCAACCAAAATCGCCGAGAAAGAGTTGAGAGCCGAGGGAACGCCCAGCTACACCGATTTGCGGGAGTGGCTGGAGATCGTCGAAGCCTTCGGGCAGTTGAAGAAGGTCGACGGGGTCGACTGGAACCTGGAGATGGGGACGCTCTCGGAGCTCATCGCCCAAGGGAGCAAGGGTCCGGTCCCCGCGGTGCTTTACGACAAGATCAAGGACTACCCCGAGGGTTTCCGGGTGCTGTTCGCGCAGAACGCCTCGTTCAAGCGCATGGCGCTGGCGCTGGGCCTGCCCCTCGACTACACCGACCTGGATCTGGTGCGGGCCACCCGCACGAAGATCTCGCAGCACAATCCGATCCCGCACCGGGTGGTGGAAACCGGTCCGGTGATGGAGAACGTGCTCAAGGGCGAAGACATCAACCTGCTGAAGTTCCCGGTCCCCTTCATTCACGAGCTGGACGGCGGACGCTACGTCGGCACCGGCTGCCTGGTGGTCACCAAGGACCCGGACGAGGGCTGGGTCAATTTCGGCACCTACCGCGGCATGGTGCAGGACGAGAAGAGCATGAACGTCTACATCTCGCCCGGGAAGCACGGCCGCATCCAGCGTGACAAGTGGTTCGACCGCGGCGAGAAGTGCCCGGTCATCGTGTGCGTCGGCCAGGATCCCGTGCTGTTCATGGTGTCCGGCAACGAGGTGGACTACGGCGTATCCGAGTACGACTACGCCGGCGGGCTCAAGGGGCATCCCATCGATGTCATCAACGGCGAGGTCACGGGGCTGCCGTTCCCGGCCCACGCCGAGATCGTCATCGAAGGATTCATGGACCCCGACGAGCGGAAGACGGAAGGACCGTTCGGCGAATGGACCGGCTACTACGCCAGCAACAGCCGCCCCGAGCCCTTGATCCGCGTCCAGCGCATCTATCATCGCAACGATCCGATCCTCACCGCGGCCCGGCCGGGGCGTCCGCCTTCGGACTACTCCATCGCCAAGTGCATGGTGAAGGCCGCGCTCATCTGGGACCAGGTGGAGAAGGCCGGCGTGCCCGACGTCAAGGGCGTGTGGTGCCACGAGGCCGGCGGCGGCCGTCTGCTGAACATCATCTCCATCAAGCAGCGCTACCCGGGCCACGCGCGTCAGGCCGGCATGGTGGCCTCGCAGGTCCACGCCGGCGCCTACCTCGGCCGCTACGTCATCGTGGTGGACGACGACATCGACCCCACCAAGACCTTCGACGTGCTGTGGGCGCTGGCGACGCGTTCCGATCCGGTGGACTCCATCGACATCCTGCGGCGCTGCTGGAGTGGCCCGCTGGATCCGCGCATCGAGCCCGGCAAGAAGGGCTTCAACTCACGCGCCATCATCGACGCCACCCGGCCCTTCGAGTGGATGAAGGACTTCCCGCCCGTGGCCGAGTCGACACCCGAGCTGAAGAAGCAGGTGTTCGACAAGTGGCGCCACGTGATCGAAGGATAAGGCTTCGTTCCGAGGCTATGACACAAAGGGCCGGGGGCATCACGCTCCCGGCCCTTTTCTTTGATCGAATTTCACCGAAGGGGTAAGCCTCGCGCAGGTCAGGCTCCCTGAAGGTTGGCGAGTATCTTCCGGGTGGAGAGGGAGCGGTTGAGGGTGTAGAAGTGGATACCCGGCGCCCCTCCCTGGAGTAGCGCGCGGCACTGTCGCGTGGCGTGCTCGATCCCCACCTCGATTACCGCGTCGGCATCGCCGGTTACTGCCTCCAGCTTCGCCAGCAGAGGCCCTGGAATCGTGGCGCCGCACATCTGGGTGAAGCGCTTGATCTGGGCGGTGTTGGTGATGGGCATCACGCCGGGGACGATGGGGGTGACGATTCCCAGGGAACGCGCCCGCGACACGAAGTCGAAGTAGTCGCGCTCGTCGAAGAAGAGCTGCGTCACGACGAAGTCGGCGCCGGCATCGATCTTGCGCTTGAGGTTGCCCAGGTCTTCCTCCGGGCTGGGCGCCTCCGGGTGGACCTCGGGATACCCGGCGCCTCCGATGCAGAAATCCTTCCGCTGCCGGATGAAGGCGATGAGCTCGTTGGCGTGCGAGAATCCCTGGGGATGGGGGACGAACTCCGTGTCGCCCCGGGGTGGATCGCCCCGTAGCGCCATGATGTTCTCGACGCCGGCCTCTTCGTATTCGTCCAGCAACGCCGCTATCTCGTCGCGGCTGTGCCCCACGCAGGTGAGATGGGCCATGGCCTCGATGCCGGCCTCGCGCTTGATCCTCCGGGTGATGGCCACGGTCTTCTCGCGGGTGCTGCCGCCGGCGCCGTAGGTGACCGATACGAAAGCGGGCCCCAGCGCCTTGAGGTTGGCCACGGTGTCGAACAGGGCGTCGACGCCGCGGTCGTCCTTGGGCGGGAAGAACTCGAAGGAAAAGAGCGGGCGTTCCTGGCCGAATCGTTCCCGGATCTTCATCCGTTGTGCTCCCCGCCGGCGTCCCGCAGCGAGCGCCAGACCCGCTCCGGCGTTAGCGGCAGATCGCAGATCTGGACGCCGGTGGCATGCGCGAGGGCGCCCGTGATGGCGGGGGCCACCGAGAAGATGCCGCCTTCACCCATGCCGCGGCTCCCGTAGGGGCCCAAGCCGTCGCCGTTCTCCACCAGCACCGTGTGGAAGCCCCGGGGCATGTCCGAAAAGGACGGGATCCGGTAGTCCACGAGCGTGGAGTTGATGAGCTGGCCGCCTTCGTAGACCATCTGCTCGAACAGGGCGTGGCCGATGCCCATCATGGCGGCGCCTTCCTCCTGACCTTCGCACTGGATCGGATTGATGGCCTTGCCGACATCGGCTACGGAGAGGTAGTCGGCCACCGAGATGGAGCCGGTCTCCCGGTCGACATCCAGCTCCACGGCCCCCATGCCCACTTCCCACACCACCGGCAGGACGTCGTTGATGATCTCGGGTCCGACGGTGCCGGTGCCGATCAGCTCGCCCGCGGCCGCGCCGAACCGTTTCTCCAGCACCTCGGCGAAGGACAGCCGGGCCTCGCCGCACACCAGCGCGCCGTCCATCAGCCGGATCTCCTTCGGCTTCACGCCGTACACGCCGGCGCCGATCTTCAGGAGTTGGCGCTTGACGTCCCGGGCCGCGGCCTGCACCGCCCGGCCCATCAGGGTGGTGGAACGGCTGGAGCCGGTGGAGCGGTCGTACGGGGTGATGGCCGTGTCGGCGCCGGACATGCGGATCCGCTCCAGCGGGAGCTGCAGCTCCTCGCCCACGAACTGCGACAGCACGGTGCGGACGCCCTGTCCCATCTCGGTGCTGCCGGCCATGATGGTTGCGGCGCCGTCCGCCTGGAGCCGTACCATGGCCACGGTGATGGGCTGACCGCCGGCGTTGGTCATGCCGCAGGCCAGTCCCACGGGGGCGCCGGCCTTGCCCGTGCGCTTTTTCCAGCGGCTCGCCGCGACCAGCCGTTTGAGCGTGCCGGCCAGGTTCACGTCCAGCGGCCGCAGCCCCGGACGCAGCACTTCGCCGCGCTTGAGCAGGTTCTTGAGCCGAAGCTCCGCCGGGTCCATGCCCAGGGCGGCGGCGATCATGTTCATCTGGCTCTCGCCGGCGAAGATGGACTGGGGCCCGCCGATGGAGCGAAAGGAACCGGCGCCGCCGCTGTGGGTGTAGACGGCGTAGGCGTCGGTGTGGATGTGCGGAATGTTGTACGGTCCGAGGATCCGGGTGGCCGCGCGGCCCGCCACCTGGGGCCCGTTGTCCATGTAGGCGCCGGTATCGAGATAGATCTCCGCCTCCCGCGCCATCAGCGTCCCGTCCTGCTTGACGCCGGTTTTCAGCCGTATCTTGGCGCTGTGCCGCCGCACCGTGAGCATGGCTTCCGGCACCGACAGGCACACCCGCACCGGACGTCCTACCTTGCGCGAGGCCGCCACCACCAGCGGCTCGATCTTGGCGTAGGACTTGCCGCCGAAGCCGCCGCCCAGGTAGGGCACGTTCAGGCTCACCTTGCTGGCGGGAAACCCGAAGATCCGCGCCAGGTCGGCCTGGACCAGGAACGGGTGCTGGGCGGAGGACCACAGCGTGATGCCGTCCTCCCGGTAATCCGCGATGACCCCGTGGGGTTCCATCGTGTAGTGGTAGATCATCGGGAAGGTGAAGTGGTGCTCGAAGACGTGGTCCGACTGCGCGAAGCCCTCCGCCGCGTCGCCGCGTCTCACCTGCTCGTGCCCGCAGATGTTGCCGCTCCGGTCCTCGTGCACCAGCGGCGCGTCGGCGGCCAGCGCTTCGTCAAGCCCGACCGCGGACGGCACCTCCCGGTAGACCACGTTGACGGCGGCCGCCGCCTGCTCGGCCGTCAGCGGATCCTCGGCCACTACCACCGCTACGGGCTCGCCCGCGTAACGGGCCCGTTCCAGCGCGATGAGCGGGCGACCGGCGTAGTGTGGATCCAGGTCGGCCACGTCCCGGCCCGTCAGCACGCCGGCCACGCCGGGCAGGCTCTCGGCCGCCGTGGTGTCGATGTCTTCGATGAGGGCGTGGGGATGGTGGCTGCGCAGCACATGTCCGTACAGCATGCCGGGAATCTCCAGGTCCCCGGTGTACTTGGCCCGGCCGGTGACCTTGTCGACGCCGTCGACCCGGCGGGTGTTGGCGCCGACGTATTTCAACTGAGGTTTTGCCATGATGATGCCTTTGAGCCGAGTCCCCGGCCGGATCCGGTGACTCGGTCCGTTACCGTTCGAAACACGTTGCGCGGGCTGGTGGAGGAGGGGAGAGACATCGGCGTGTCTCGGACCCGAGGCCCTCAAAAACCGTACAGTGCCCGAGGATTGTCATCCAGGATCTTGGCTACCGACGCGGGACTGACCTTGCCGTCGTCCTTGAGCTTTTCCAGTGCCACGATCTCGCTAGAGGTGTCGTTATGGCCGTAGTCGGTGCCGATGATGATGTTGTCGTCACCCGTGTATTCCAGAACGTAGTCCAGGTCGTCGTCGGTCTGGCAGGCGACGAAGATGCGGCTGTCGCGGAGAAGGTTGCGGGACAGCTCGATGCCGCGCTTCTGCCGGAAGCGCTTGGCGAGGTCGTGGAACACATAGGGGACCCACTGTGCGCTGACTTCGATGAAGCCGATGCGCAACCTCGGGAACCGCTCCGGAACGCGGTCCCAGATCACCGAGTGGAACGAGCCCACCACCGCGAGCTTGAACTTGTTGAAACCGGGTTCGTCGAAGAAGAGGTCGTGCTGGGTGAAGCTGCCGGTGGCCGAGTGCACGCACAGGGGTATGTCGGCGTCGCTCAGGGCCTCGTAGAGCGGAGTGAAGTAGGGGTCGCTCAGTCGCCGGTCGCCGATGAGGCCGGGGACGTAGACGCCGCAGGCGCCGTGCCGGAGCACGAACTCCAGCTCCTTCAGCGCCTCGTCCATGCTCCGCAACGGCAGGATCGCGGCCCACCGCAGGCGGTCTTGCCCCGCCTTCCAGATGTCGCACAGCCAGCGGTTGTAGCTCTTGAACAACGCCATCTCCACCTCGGGCTTGTCGGTGACGGGCCGCAGGAAGATGGTGGGGTAGAGTACCTGCATGGCCACGCCCATCTGGTCCATGTGCCGCAGGCGCGAGGTGATGTCCGACATCTCGCGGGATTCCTCGGGCGTGTCCTCTCCCACGTTGTCCGACTTGGCGAAAAGCCTGCCGTCCACCAGCCAGTACTCGCCGCTCTCGCCGGCGTCGTTGGTGGACGTCACGATCTGGGGGCGGTACGCCTTCTCCGCTCCCTCCATGTATTCCCAGGTCCGGTTGTTCTCCAGCACGTGTGCGTCTGCGTCGATGACCGCCATGACATGACCTCCAGTGAAATGTCGGTTTAACTCAGCAATCTAAACGACTATAGGAGTCGCATCAACTCGTGGAGTCCGCCGATGCGGACGGCAGCGTCGTGGTCCGCGTCGCCGCGGCGGTCCAGCAGCACCGGCCGGACGCCGGCGTTCAGCGCTCCCTCGACGTCGGTTTCGGGGCTGTCGCCCACGTGCATGGCTTCGTCCGCGGTGATGCCGTGGCGCTCCAGCGCCAGATGGAAGATTCCCGCGTCGGGCTTGGCGAATCCCGCGCTGCTCGAGATGAACACCGAGTCGAAGTAGTCCGCAATGCCCAGTCCGCGGATGATGTCGAGCACCCGCGAGTCGAAGTTCGAGATCATCGCCAGGATCAGGCCGCGGCTCCTGAGCGCGTCCAGGGTCGTCCGCGCATCGTCGTAGAGCTCCCAGGAGTCGGCGCGGGCGAAATAGGCGAACAGCTCGGCGAAGTAGTCGTCGAAACGGGGAAAGGGGCCGGCGGGCTCGAAGACGCGCCGCACGACGTCGTGCCACCAGGCTCGTTCCAGCGCCCGCAGCCCCGGGCCCTCGGATCCGGGAAAGGCCATGGCCGGGGCGGTGGCGAAACAGTGGCGGAAGCGCCTCGAGACTTCTTCGAAGGGGACGTCCTTGCCGTACCGTTGCGCCATCTCCGCGTAGGTGACGGCTACGGGTTTCACGGATTCGAACAGGGTTCCGGCGGCGTCGAGGAAGACCGCCTTGGGTTTTGTGACGGGTCCGGGAAGTGTCACTTTCGCGTATCTTCCGAGTATTCGCTATACTGAAAGGGATGGCTCGACTGCATTATGACCCCATGGAGCAGGCTTTGTCCAGCGGCGCACGAGCTTCGGCGGAAAAGGGATCCCCCAGTCCGGGCACATCGAACACCGGCGCTGGCACCCCGGCATCATTGGCGGACGAGCTGCGGGCGGCGGAGGAAGCGGCCCGCGCGGCAGGTGACATCATCGCTCGGCTCTACCGGGGAGAGTACCGGGTCCGGGAAAAATCCCGCGGAAACCCGGTCACCACGGCCGATCTCATGGCAAACAAGGCCATCCGCGGAATTATCGAGGCGCGATTTCCCGACGACGCGTGGCTCTCGGAGGAAGACGCCGACGATCCCGGCAGGCTCGACCGGAGCCGCGTGTGGATCGTGGACCCGCTGGACGGTACCCGGGAGTTCATCAAGGGGGTCCCGGAGTTCTGCGTCTCCATCGGGCTTGCCGTGAACGGGTCGCCGGTGCTGGGGGTCATCTATCACCCGCTTCGTACGGAGCTGTTCGACGCGGTCAGGGGGGGCGGCGCCCGGCTGAACGGCAAGCCCCTGCAGGTCAGCCGTCCCGCGGACGACCAGCCTCCGCGTCTCCTCATCAGCCGCTCCGAGCCACGCCGGCGCCTGGCGGAGCTGGCCCGGGAGTTTGCGCTCGAGTCCATGGGCAGCATCGCCTACCGGCTGGCATCGGTGGGCCGCGGGTACGCGGACGCGACCCTGACTTTCCGCCGGGTCAAGGAATGGGACGTGTGCGCCGGCATCGTCATGGTCGAGGAAGCCGGCGGCCGCACCATGACGGCTCCTGGGGAGCCGGCGATCTTCAACCAGCGGGAGCCCGTGCTCCAGCAGCTCCTGGCCGGGAGCGAGGCCTCCAACGCGAGGATTCAGACTCTGCTGGCCCGGCTGCCGGACTGACGCTGTCGGGGGTGGCATGGCGGACTGCGCCTACTGCGGGGACCGGGCCGGAATCTGGGCCCGGATCTGCAAGGACTGCCGGCAACTGGAGGAGAAGGCCGCGTCCTACGGCGGTCAGGTGGGCTTCAGCGAGCTGCTGGACCGGCTGGAAGAGACCGGAGTCCACCCAGAGAAGATCATACGGTTCCTGAAAGCCAATCCCGACGGCGGCGGCAGCGTGCGGGATCGTCTGACCGCGGACATGACCAACGAGTTGCTGAAGGTCATGGGAATCAACGAGCGGCAGACCCCGGACGACGTAGAGCGTATCCGCAAGAGCGGCGAGAAGATCCCCAAGTCCGACTGACGTCCGGTCGCGCGTCCCCACTTCATGGAGTTGACCCTTTACGCATCGGCGCTGTTCCTGGTCGCGTACCTCGTGGCGTTGACGGTGCGCCGTCTCCGTTTCAGGCGGGATCGGGCGCGCATGATCGGGGAGGCGCGTTCCGGCGGCAAGGTCGTGGCCGGGGTGGATGAGATCCCGGCCGGAACCGTCAAGAAGTTCTGGTTGATCTGCGGCAAGTACCGGATCGACTGCTTCGTGGTAAACCACCGCGGACAGTTTCGTGCCTACATCAACAGTTGCCGGCACATGGTGACGCCGCTGGACTTCGTCCGCTACCAGTTCTTCACCGAGGACGGCAGCCACCTGGTGTGCGCCACTCACGGCGCCCTCTACGAGCCCGACACCGGCCTGTGCGTGGACGGCCCGTGCGAGGGGCTTTCGTTGCATGCGCTCCCCGTGGTTGTGGACCGGGCCGAGATCATTGTAGGTTGTCCGTCGGGGGACTTGTCCTTCCTGCGGGAGATGGCGGACTAGCAGAAGCGGACGGACGGAACACTCCATGGCAAGACGTCCAACAGGCAGGCGGATCGGCCGCAGGGAAGATTTTCCCGACGGCACGAGCCGGAAATTCACGCTCCGATGCCGCGGCCAGAGCCTCGAAGGTTTCGTTTTCGGGTTCAACGGCGAGCTGTTCGCATACCTGAACCGTTGCCGGCACATTCCCCTCCCCATGGATTGGTTGGACAACCAGTTCTTTTCGGTGGATGAGAAGTACGTGGTGTGCGCCAACCACGGAGCCCTCTACGAGCCCACCACGGGCGAGTGTGTTTGGGGCCCGTGCACCGGGGCGTGGCTCAAGAAGGTGCCCCTCAAGGTCGAGGAAGGCACGGTGCGGGCGTTCTGCCCCGACGACTGACTGATTAGAGGTGACCGGAGAGTGGCTGACTGTCTGTTCTGCGGCATCGCAAGCGGAGAGATCCCCGGAGACATCGTCTACCGTGACGAATCGGTGCTCGCCTTCCGGGATATCGACCCCAAGGCGCCCGTGCATCTCCTGATCATTCCCGGGAAACACATTGCCGGCGTGGACAAGCTGGAAGCGGAGGACGAGGAGACCATCGGGCACGCCATGTCGGTTGCGCGCCGGCTTGCCGCGGAGCACGGCGTTTCCGAGAGCGGGTTCCGGATCGTCGTGAATACCGGGCCGGATGCGGCTCAGAGCGTCCGCCACATACATCTGCACCTCCTTGGAGGCCGGGCACTGGACTGGCCCCCCGGGTGAGGGAAAGGAAAGGACAAGCGAGGACATGATCAACGCGACGCAGCTTCGGACGGGAATGATCATCATCTATGACGAGGACCTGTACCGGGTCACCGCGGTCAAGCATCTCACTCCCGGAAAGGGCCATGGCTTCATGCAGACGAAGCTCAGGAACCTGCGGACAGGAGTGGGCACCGAGCACAAGTTCCGTTCCGACGACAGGGTCGACCGGGCAACCCTGGAGAGCCACGAAATGCAGTACCTCTACGCCGAGGACGACCGTCACACGTTCATGGATACCGAGAGCTACGAGCAGACGGAGCTTTCGTCCGGCGACGTGGGGGATATCCTGCCGTACCTCCTGCCCAACCAGGTGGTGGTCGTGGAGCTGTTCGACGGCAGCCCGGTGGGGGTCAGTCTTGCCTCGGCGGTGGAGTTGGAGGTGGTGGAGACCGAACCGGTCATGAAGGGCGCCACCGCCTCGGCCTCTTACAAACCGGCCAGGCTGGAAACCGGCGTGACGGTCCAGGTGCCTCCGTTCATCCAGATCGGTGACCGGATTCGGGTGGATCCGTCAGAAGGAAAATATATCGAGCGGGCGAAGTAGCCTCGACGGCTTCCCAGACGTGTGCGACGGTGGTTTCGAGCTCCTCGAGGGTACTGTCGTTCTCGATGACGAAGTCCGCGAGCCGCCGTTTCTCCGCCAGTGACATTTGCGCTTTCAGATGCCGTTGGATATCGGAGTCGTCAAGCCCGTCCCGCATACGCAACCGTTGCTCCTGGATGTCGCGCCGGCACGCCACGAGCAGCACCGGACGAAGCCAGTGGTGGATTTTCGCTTCGAAGAGGAGCGGCGCGTCGTAGATGACGAAATCGCGTTCGCGGGAACGTTCGACGATGCGTTGCCGCGCCAACGCGCGAATGCGGGGATGAGTGATGGCTTCCAGCCGTTTGCGCTTCGGCGGGTCCTGGAAGATGACGCGGCGGAGATACGAACGGTCGAGGGTCTGATCTTCCCTCAGAGACTCCGGACCGAAGAGATCGACGATCTCCCGCCATGCGTCCCGTCCGGGCTCGACGATCTCGCGCGCCAGCCGGTCGGCGTCGACGATGGCGGCCCGGTCGCTCAGGATGGCCGATACCGTGCTCTTTCCCGTGGCGATGCCCCCGGTCAATCCAAGGACCCTGGCCATGTCAAACCTCGAGGGAGCAACCTGTCTGGGGCATCATGGCCTATTCTCGTAGCAAGTCCCGGGTGGCGCATCAACCGGGCCCCGGCCGGGACCAGGCGGGAACGGAGCGGATGAACATCATGCAGTTGCCACTGCTGGACTTGAAGGCCCAGTACGACAGCATCCGGCAAGAGGTCGAGGAAGCGTTGCTCAGGGTGTGCGCTTCGCAGCGGTTCATCCTGGGGCCGGAGGTGGCGGAGCTGGAGCGGGAAATCGCCGCCTGCACCGAGACGCGTTTCGCCATCGGAGTCTCGTCCGGCACCGATGCCTTGCTGGTGTCCTTGATGGCCCTGGACATCGGCCCGGGCGATGAGGTGATCACCACCGCGTACTCGTTCTTCGCCACCGCCGGCGTCATCGCCCGGCTGGGTGCGCGGCCGGTTTTCGTGGACATCGAGCCGGATACCTTCAACATGGATCCGGTGGCGGTGGCGGCGCGCATGACGCCGCGTACCCGGGCCATCATGCCCGTTCATCTCTTCGGCCGTTGCATGGAGCTCGACTCCATCCTGGAACTGGCCCGGGAGGCGGGGGCGGCGGTGGTGGAAGACGCGGCACAGTCGTTCGGGGCCGCCGACGGCCGGGGCAGGGCGGCGGGCAGCATCGGCGCCGTGGGCTGCTTCTCCTTTTATCCCAGCAAGAATCTGGGCGCGTTCGGCGACGGCGGCATGGTGGTCACCGACGACGAGGAACTGGCCGGCCGTATCCGCATGCTCCGGACCCATGGTGAAGCGCCCAAGTACCATCATCGGCTGGTGGGCGGAAACTTCCGGCTGGACAGCCTGCAGGCCGCGGTCCTGCGGGTCAAGCTCAGGCATGTCGCCGAGTGGACGCAAGCCCGGCGCGGAGCCGCGCAACGGTACCGGGAACTCCTCGCGGAGGCGGCATCGGCGGAACACCTCGTCCTTCCAGCCGACTGTCCGGGTCACGTCTACAACCAGTTCGTGATCCGCTCGCCGGAACGGGACCGCCTCCGTGCCTACCTGGGAGACAGAGGCGTGGCTACGGAGGTCTACTACCCGTCGCCGTTGCACCTGCAGGAATGTTTCGGTTCCCTGAGCTACCGCGAAGGGGACTTCCCGCAGGCGGAGGCGGCGGCTGTGTGCTCGCTGGCCTTGCCCATATACCCCGAGCTCACGTTGCCCCAACAGCAGTATGTTTGCGGGCAGATCCACGGCTTCGGCGGAAGTTGACCCATGCGGCTTCCGGCGTGCCGCGGCCTGGGCACAAGATGAGTCCTTTATGCTATAGTCCCGGCATGGCGTACCGGAGCCTTGCCGACCTATTCCTGTCGCAGGCGGATGCGCAACGGGACCGCGTCCTGTACCGCTTCTGGCGCAATGGCGGGTGGCGCGACCAGACCTGGGCGGAGGCCGCGGAGGAGGTCGAGAGTCTCGCCCTGGGGCTGGTGGCCGCGGGAGTGAAGAAGGGCGATCGGGTTGCCCTTTATGCGGCCAATCGCGTGGAGTGGTGCCTCCTGGACTGGGCGAACATCTGCATCGGGGCGCTGACGGTCCCCCTCTACCCTTCCAGCACGCCGGCCCAGGTCCAGTACGTCGTTCAGCACTCCGAGGCCGCGGTATTGGTGGTGGATTCCCAGGCCGCGCTGGAAAGGCTCGATCTTTCCGCCCCGGCGTTGGCATCGGTGAAGACCACGGTGCTGCTCGATCCGAAGGACGCCCCGGCGGAGCCTGAAGCGGCGCCCCGCGTGATTTCCCTGGAACGCTTGAAAGCCATGGGGCGGGAGTACGGCGGTGAGCATCCGGGGGCCTTCCGCGAGTCCGCCGAGGCGCTGGCGCCCGAGGACGACCTCACCATCATCTACACCTCCGGCACCACGGGCGAGCCCAAGGGTGTCCTCACCACCCACGGCCACTACCTCTTCACCATCGCCGCCTCCCTCGGCGCCATACCGGTCGGCGAGGACGACGTCGCGCTGCAGTTCCTTCCCTTGGCCCACTCGTTCGGCCGGCTGGAGCATTTCGTGGCGGTGGCCCGAGGTTACCTGTGCGCGTTCGCGCGTGCCATCGAAACCCTGTCGGCGGACTTGCAGGCGGTCCGGCCCACGATGATGTTCTCGGTGCCGCGCGTGTATGAGAACGCCCACCGGCGCATCCTCAACCGGGTTGAGAGCTCCAGTCCCGTCAAGCAAAGACTCTTCCGATGGGCGGTGGCGGTGGGCAAACGTTACAACGACCGCTCCAGGCGGGGCGAGGGCTGCGGCGCATGGCTGCGGTTTCGTCATGCCCTGGCCGACCGTCTGGTGCTCTCCAAGGTGAGGCAGGGCATGGGCGGACGGCTGCGGCTGGCCATCTCCGGCGGCGCGCCGCTGTCGGAACCCATCGCGGATTTCTTCCAGGCGCTGGGGGTTTGGATCGTGGAAGGGTACGGGCTCACGGAGACCTCCACGGTGACCCACGCGAACCGGTTGGATCGCTACCGGATGGGCACGGTGGGGCTGCCCCTGGACGGGGTGGAGTGCCGCGTTGCCGACGACGGCGAGGTCCTGATCCGGGGCCCCCTGGTCATGAAGGGGTACTTCAAGGATCCGGCGGCCACCCGGGAGGCCATCGCCGAGGACGGATGGTTCCACACGGGCGACGTGGGGCGCATCGAGGACGGCGGTTTCCTGCGCATCACCGACCGCAAGAAGGATCTCATCGTAACGTCCGGCGGAAAGAACATCGCGCCGCAGATGATCGAGAATCACCTGCGGGAGGAGGCGTTGATCAGTCAGGCGATGGTATGGGGCGACAAGACCAGCCATCTGGTGGCGCTGATCACGCTCGCCCCCGACGAGGTAGCCCGCTGGGCGCAAAAGGAAGGCCTCGAGCTGGAGGGCGGTGAAGCGGACACGGATCCCCGATTGTTCGCGCACCTCAGGCAGCGTATCCGCGAACGGAACAGGGCGCTGGCGCCGTTCGAAGCGGTCCGCGATTTTCGCGTGCTGCCGGGGGATTTCTCCACGGACACCGGCGAGCTCACCCCCAGCATGAAGCTGAAACGGCGGGTCGTGGTGGAGCGCCACGGGGATCTGCTTGACGAGATGGTGAAGCAGCGTTGATCCGGCAGGGTGGAGGCGGCGGGCGGATTCGAACCGCCGCATGGAGGTTTTGCAGACCTCTCCCTTAACCACTTGGGTACGCCGCCCAATAGAACCTGATTGTCTAACACAGCCGGCCGGGGATTTTCAAGCCGCGCCGGAGACATTGAAGTAAGGCGAAAAATCTACTATTTTGACGATCAACCCCTTGGCATGCCAGACCGGCGCGTCAACCCGGGAACCTCGGCCCTCCCGGCGGAGGCCGTGCCGGACGGGATTCGATTCAGGAGCGTTGTTCCATGGCCACGATGATAACCGAAGAGTGCATCAACTGCGGCGCTTGCGAACCGGAATGTCCCAACGAAGCCATCACCCAGAACGATGACATCTACGTCATCGATCCGGTCTTGTGTACGGAGTGCGTCGGCTTCCACGACTACGAAGCGTGCGCCGCGGTGTGCCCGGTGGACTGCTGCGTGACCGATCCCAACAACGTGGAGACCGAGGAGGTGCTCATCGGCCGGGCGCGCGTGATTCATGCCGACACCGACTTCGGCGACAGCTTCGAGTCCCGTTTCCGGACCGGGGAGGATGCCGGCGGACCAGCCGAGGCCCCTGCCGCGCCCGCCGCACCGGCCGCGGAAGCGACCAACGGCGCGGCGGTACCGGCCGAGGCCCCGCCCGCGCCCGTGGTGGCCGCCCCGCCGCCTCCCCCGCCACCTGCGGCGGCCGTGGTAAAGGAAGAGCCCGACGAAGAACCGGTGACGCGGGAGCCGAAGGTGTTTCCCGGCCAGCTCCCGCTCGGCTTCGAAGAGCTGGTGCAGCGGATCCAGGCCAGCGAATCGAGCCTGCTGCGCCTTGCCGTACTGCTCCTGCAACCCCTGCTCGGCGCCTTGCCGGCGGGCTCCCGGGACGATCTGGGAGAGTTGGCGGGCCGGCCCTATTTCGTGGACGGGGCCGCCACGGCTCTCAACATGATCCTCAACATGATCCTTTATCCGGTCGCGTTCATAGCCGCGGGTATCGCCATCGAAGGGCTGGGCCTGGCGTTCGGCAAGGGCGTCAACATGTACATCCTGGTGGGCTTCCTGGTGGCATTGGCCGAGGTGCTGTATCGCCTGCGCCAGAGCTTCTTCCGTGCCGTGCCCGTGGAGCAGGTGACGGTGAGCGCGGCCCTTTACGGCGTGCCGCTGGCGATCCTTTTGCGGCCCCTGCTGTCGCACCGGGGGAAGCTGCTGCGGCGGATACCGGTGCCCGTCGAGGGGTTCTACGATTCGAGGTTCGTGGAGAAGGTGGAGCGCGAGAGGCGTTACGGCCACGCCTACACGGTGGAGGACCTGGGCAAGGCCTATCATCTCCGGTTGGAGTTCCCCACCCAGGTGCCGCATCTGGGCATTGCCATGGCGCCGCGACTTCCCCAACGCATGCCGGACTACGACTACGAGCTGGCGTTGAAGGAAGGCCAGTTGATCGTCAGAGGCAAACTCCTGGATTCCCGTATCCGAAAGATATCGTCGAGCATCGGCGCCTTTCCCCCGGAGTTCACCACCGTCATTCCGCTTCAAGACCGGGTCTACGGGTTCGCGCACGACCTGCGCAGCAAGGTCCTGGACGTCCTCCTGCTCAAGGAGAGCGCGGCCAGGCTGGGTTGGATCACCTAGTAGCGCCACGCGGTTTCAAATGTCCGTACAGCCCAGGGGCGAGTTGTACTTTCGACGCATGACGGTCGCCGATCTGGACGATGTCATGGCCATCGAGACGTCGGCGTTCGCCAGTCCGTGGAGCCGGCAGTTCTTCCTGGAGGAGTTGCAGGCCGCCTGCGCCCGGTCGGTGTTGTGCCAACGGGACGGCCGGCCCGTCGGCTACGTGATCTACTGGGAGTTGACCGGGGAGCTTGACATCCACAACGTCGCGGTCCACCCCAAACACCGGCGACAGGGAGTCGCCAGGGCGATGCTCAACGACATTATCGAGAGTGCGGCCAGGCGGGGGTTCCGGCGGATGACGCTGGAGGTGAGAAGGTCCAACGATCCCGCCCAGACCCTCTATCGTTCACTGGGATTCGAGGTCTGCGGGCTACGCAAGGGTTACTACTCCGACAACGGCGAGGACGCTTGGGTCATGGAGCGAAAGCTCCAGGCGGGCTTCGATAGAAACTAATTTGCTTTCTAGTTTTATCATTATAACATGTTGTAAATCAACAGCTATCTTTTCCATACGCTTCCCTTGACGCCCTCTCCGTCAGCATTGTATATAAAGGGGAGCCATCGGTTCTGAAAGAGAACATCATTTGAAACGTCCATCTCTACTCCTGGCCTTCCCTTCCAGAAACACCTTCCTCCGGCCCGGCCGGTCGATCTCCTCTCGTCCCTTTTTCGCACACGGGTTCTGATTTTCAAGGAGGACTGAATGTTCAAGGTCGGAGAGAAGGTTGTCTATCCTGCGCATGGAGTCGGTGAGATCGAAGCGGTAAGAATTCAGGTGATATCGGGGACCCAGAAGAAGTTCTACATGCTGCGTATTCTCGACACGGACATGAAGATCATGGTGCCGGTGGACAACGCCATGGCCGTGGGCCTGAGAAAGATCATCGACAAGACGACCGTGACTCGTGTGTACCGTATACTGCGGGAGAAAAAGAAGACGCCGGTGGACCAACAGACGTGGAACCGCAGATATCGGGAGTATACCGAGAAGATCAAGACCGGGTCCGTTATCGAAATCGCGGCGGTGCTGAGGGATCTGTTCCTGTTGAAGGGCGACAAGGAGCTATCTTTCGGCGAGCGGAAAGTGCTGGACACGGCCAGGAATCTGCTGGTCAAGGAGTTGTCCATCGCACGGTCGCACACCGAGGAAAAGATCATGGAGGAACTGAGTCATATCTTCACGCAATAGCGGCGTCGTCCTCAATGATTGAAAGAGCTGGGGGCCTGCCTTCAGCTCTTTTTTTGTCGCAGGGAGGATTTTCGTGCATGTCAATGCCGTCATCGTGGCCGCGGGGCGGGGGATCCGAGTGGGGGGCGAGGCCCCGAAGGTGCTTATGCCGGTGTCGGGGCGGCCGCTGATCCTTCATACCCTGGAGCGCTTCGGCAAGTCGGCGGAGGTCGGCAAGGCAGTGCTGGTGGTACCCGCGGAGGAGATGGACGCATACGAGAAGCTGCTGCGGACGTCGCCGCCGGCAGGGCTGGCCATCGCCGTTCACCCGGGCGGGGCCCGCCGGCAGGATTCCGTGCGCGCGGGCCTCGACGCACTCGACTCGGACTGCGCGGTGGTGGTGGTTCACGACGGCGCCCGGCCGTTCTCCGCGCCCGAACTCATCGACCGCTGTGCGCGCGAAGCCCGCGAGAACCGTTCGGTGACGGCGGCGGTGCCGGCGCGCAACACCATCAAGACCGTACGCCAGGGGCAGGTGGAGGAGACCTTGCCGCGGAACCGCCTTTGGGAGATACAGACGCCCCAGGCGTTTCCGGTGCGGACGCTCCGGGCGGCCTATGAGAAGGCGCAACGGGACGGGGTGGATGCCACCGATGACGCCATGCTGGTGGAGCAGCTCGGGGTGCCGGTGTGGGTCGTGGAAGGAAGTACGACGAACCTCAAGGTGACCTACCCCGAGGACCTTCCTTTCGCGGAGGTGCTGGTCGCTCAAGGGCTGGTATGAGGGCTCGATGGGGGTGGAGCGGCGATGGCGTCCCCGACGGGATTTGAACCCGTGTTGCCGGCGTGAAAGGCCGGTGTCCTGGGCCAGGCTAGACGACGGGGACGGTTCCGAGCAGCGGCAGGGGGCTATCAGGGCCGGTAGTCAAGGCTAGCAGAAAACCGGCCCGTTGAAAACCTCCGCAGCGGGCGATCCGGGGATGGGTGGCCGTGGCGGGCCGCTAAAGCCGGGTGCTGAGGTAGCGTTCGCCGCTGTCGCACAGCATGGTCGCGACCCGGTGTCCCTTTCCAAGGGTCCGGGCCACCTGCATGGCCGCGAAGCAGTTGGCGCCGGACGAGATGCCCACGAAGATGCCTTCTTCCACCGCAAGACGCTTGGTGGTGGCGGCCGCATCCTCGTCGCTGACGGTGATGATCTCGTCGTAAACGCGGGTGTTCAGAACCGGCGGCACGAAACCCGCGCCGATCCCCTGGATCTTGTGGTAACCCGGCTCTCCGTTGGACAGCACCGGTGAAGCGGCGGGCTCGACGGCGTAGATCCGTACGGAAGGGTTCCTTTCCCGGAGCACCTCGCCCACGCCGGTGATGGTGCCGCCGGTACCGACGCCGCTGACGAAGGCGTCCACGTGACCGAGCTGGCTCCACAACTCGACCGCGGTGGTCCTCCTGTGGGCCGCCGGGTTGGCGGGATTGGTGAACTGCTGCGGCATGAAGAAATCGGGATGCTCGGCCGCCAGTTCCTCGGCCCGGCGGATGGCGCCGCCCATTCCCTTGGTGTCGGGGGTCAGGATGAGTCGTGCGCCGTACGCCACAAGCAGGTTGCGTCTCTCCTCGGACATCGTATCGGGCATGGTGAGGATCAACCGATACCCCTTCACCGCCGCTACCAGCGCGAGGCCGATGCCGGTGTTGCCGCTGGTGGGTTCCACGATGGTCCCTCCCGACTTCAGCAGACCCCGGCGCTCCGCGTCCTCCACCATGCTGCGGCAAATACGGTCCTTGACCGATCCTCCGGGATTGAGGGATTCCAGCTTGCCCCAGATCTCGGCGTCTTCCTTGCCCGCCAGCCGTGTCAGGCGAGCCACCGGCGTCGAGCCGATAAGGTCGAGGATGGACCCCGTGCAAGTGGAGGGTGTCGTCATGGGTTCGGGAGGGTGAGGGTTGTCCGCGGGTTGTTATGATAGAGTCAGCCTGAATCGAAGTCAACACGGATGGGCAGGACATGAGCGAGATACCGCGAACGTCCGGGGGCGCGCGTCCCGCCGGCGGCCGGGCGCTGGTTCTCTTTCCCGGCGCCCTGGGCGATTTCGTCTGCTTCTATCCCGCGCTCGATGTGTTGGCGACCCGCAATGCGCGCGTGACGGTGCTGCTTCGGGGTCCCCTCGGCGAGCTCCTTCCGGAAGGGTCCGGGCTCCGCGCCGGACGGCTGGACCGTCCCGAGGTCTCCCGCTTGTTCGTCGAAGGAGCAGCCGCGGAGCCGGCGGTGCGGCGTTATCTTTCCCCCTACGATCGGATCTATGCGTGGAGCGGCGCCGGCGAGGCTGTCTTCGCCGCCAATCTCCGGAGCGCCGCCCGCGGCCGAGTGCACCTGTTCCCGTTTCGACCCCCTGGAGACGGGAACAGGTGGGCGGAGTATTTCCTCTCGTGCGTCGGAGCGGACGCCGAACACCTGCGTTCGGTGCGTATGCCGCCGGCGCCCGCCGCGGTGGAGTGGCGTGAATCGCTTTGGCGGCGGCAGCGGCTCTACGGCAGGCCGGTGCTCGCCGTGGCGCCGGGGAGCGGGGCGCCCCGAAAGAACTGGCCGCTGGACCGCTTCCTGCAGGTTTGCCGCTGGTGGCGTGACAAGACACGAGGCTCCTCTCTGCTCCTGGTGGGTCCCGTGGAGGAGGAGTCGGGCCTCGAGGAGCTCGTGTCCCGCGACGTCGCGCTGCCGCTTCGGGGTCTGTCTCTCAGCCGGTTGGCGGCGGTGCTGGCCGGTTGCGATGCCTACGCGGGCAACGACAGTGGACCGACCCATCTTTCGGCGGCCCTCGGCGTTCCCACGGCGGCCATCTTCCGGGTCACCGACCCGCGGGAATGGACGCCCTGGGGCCCTCGCGTGGCCGTGCTGGGTCCACCGAGGCACGGCGGAGGCGGTTGTGCCGGAGACGTGAGCGTGAACGAAGTGATCCGGGAGTTGAGTTGGGCAATCCCTGACGTTGGTGGTAAAATACGCTGATGAAGGGGCTGGAGAGGCGCTGTCGCCGCACCGGCAGGTGGGCGGGCGATACGGCGGCGCACGGCCCTTGTCGAGGAGAAGCGCATGTCCGAAGAAGAAACAGACGCCCCGAAAGGGTTCAAGGTAAGCGACAAGCGCCGTTTTACCGAGGAAGGCGAGGCGCGGGGGGAACAGGAGACGCGGGAAGAACCGGCCCCGCGGACGGAGGCGGAGGTCCAGGCAGGTGCGGAGCCGGCTCAGCAGACGCCTGACCGCCAGGAGGAGTTGCCGTCCGTCAATTTCCCCACGTTCATCATCAGTCTGAGCACCCAGGCGCTCATGCATCTCGGAGAGATCGACAACCCGGTTACCGGCCAGGTCGAGAAGGACGTGGCGGTGGCGAAGCAGACCATCGACATCATCGCCATGCTGAGCGAGAAGAGCAAGGGGAATCTGGACGATACCGAGGAGCAGCTCTTGAAGGAAGTTCTCTACAACCTCCGGATGAAGTACGTGGAGGCCGTCCGGACGACATGACGCCTGCGTCGCCACGATCCATGCGCGGCCGCGCCCTGGCGGCGGTCTTCACGGCCGCCGTGCTGCTCGCCGCGGGGACCCCCCATGCGAGCACCCGCATGGACCTTCCCGATTTCGTCACCCTTTCCAAGCAACTGCGGCCGCTGGTCGTGCATATCTCTTCCAGGCCTTCCGTGCCGGGTTCCGGCAGCTCTCGGGAAGAAGGTCCTTTTGGCGATTTCTGGCAACGCTTCTTCGGCGAGCGGCTTCCGCGGGGCCCCGTGCCGAGTCCTCGGCGCAGCGTGGGTTCCGGTTTCATCGTCGATCCCGGCGGCTTCATCGTCACCAACGACCACGTGGTCGAGGATGAAGACGAGCTCACGGTCAAGCTCTCGGACGGTTCCGAGCACCGGGCCAGGGTCGCCGGCCGGGATCCCAAGACCGACATCGCGTTGATCAAGATCGACGTCGAGCGAAAGCTGCCGGTGGTGCGTCTCGGAGACTCCGCGGCTCTCGAGGTGGGTGAGTGGGTGCTGGCCATCGGCAACCCGTTCGGTCTCGAGCACACGGTGACGTCCGGGATCGTCAGCGCCAAGGGACGCCGTATCGGCGCCGGCCCCTACGACAATTTCATACAGACCGACGCCTCCATCAATCCGGGCAACTCCGGTGGACCGCTGATCAACCTGCGCGGCGAGGTGGTCGGCGTCAACACCGCGATCTTCAGCCGTGGCGGCGGCAACATCGGAATCGGTTTCGCTATCCCGATCAACCTGGTGAAGGGACTCCTTCCTCAGCTCAAGGACAAGGGCAAGGTCACGCGGGGCTGGCTGGGCGTGGTGATCGAGGACGTCAACGCCGAGACGGCGGCGGCCCTGGGCATGAACGAGGCTCAAGGAGCCCTGGTGGCCAACGTGACGCAGGGCAGCCCGGCGGCGGCGGCCGGTTGCCGGGTGGGGGACGTCATCGTGCGGTTCGACGGCGCCGCCATCAAGAAGTCCAGCGATCTCTCGTTGATCGTTGCCCGGACGTCCGTCGGCAAGGCCGTGGACGTCATGGTCCTGCGCGACGGCCGGCCGGTATCCCTGACGGTCCGGATCGGCAAGTTGCGCGACGATGAAGCCATGGTTGCGCTGGAGCGCGGCAACGAGCTTGGCCTGACCGTGAGGGAGATGAACCGCCAGTTCTCCGGCGTGCCGGGTGCCCAGGACCGGCAAGGCGTGGTGGTGACGGGGGTGGAGACGGGCAGCCCGGCCGAGCACGCGGGCATCCGGGTCGGCGACGTGATCCTGGAGATCGACCGCAAACCGATCGGCGGCCTGCGGGACTTCGGGCAGGTCGTGAGCGAGTTGACCAAGGGGAGCGGCATCCTGTTCCTGGTCAAACGCGAGGATACGACCCTCTTCCTCGCGTTGCGATTCCCGCGTTAGTCAACCGAAAGACCAAGGCATGAAAGGCGGCGGCGTCAAGAGATTCTTCAAGCGGCTGCTCAAGGTCACCGCCACGCTGTTGGTGCTGGTGTTCCTCGGCGGGCTGGGCGTGGGGGGCTGGTACGTCTGGCACCTCAGCGGGGTCGTGAAGGCGAAGTTCGAGGGGCAGAAATGGGAGTTCCCCTCGAAGATCTATTCGGACAGCAAGATCGTCTATCCGGGGGTCAGCCTCACCGCGGACCAACTCCGGGAGAAGCTCCGGCGGCTGGGGTATCGATCTTCCCGGCACGAACCGCGGGCCAAGGGCGAATACCGGATACGCGCCAAGAACGCGGTCGTCGAGATCTTCCTGCACGACTTTCAGTACCCGTTGCGTGATTTCCGCGGGTTTCCCGTGCGCATTTCCTTGAAGGCCGGAGCCATTCACCGCATACAGCGGCTCGACGACGGCGAGGTCCTGCCGTCGCTGGAGCTGGAACCCGAGGTGGTCACCGGATTCTACGATCGGGTGCGGGAACAACGACGGGTGGTGCGGCTGGACGAGGTGCCCGTGCAGATCAGGAAAGCGGTGCTGGCGGTGGAAGACGAGCGCTTCTACTATCACCGCGGCGTGGATCCGGTGGCGGTATTGCGGGCTTTCGTGGCCAACCTGCGACGGGGAGGGGTGGTGCAGGGCGGCAGCACCTTGACCCAGCAACTGATGAAGAATTTCTTCCTGGAAAGCGACCGCACCATCGAGCGCAAGGTCAAGGAAGCGCTCATGGCGATGGTTGCCGAGTGGATGTACTCCAAGGACGAGATCCTGGAGAACTACCTGAACGAGATCTATCTCGGGCAGAACGGCGCCCAGGGTATCTTCGGCCTCTGGGAGGCAGCCCGGTTCTACTTCGTCAAGGAACCCGAGCAGCTCACCGTCGGCGAGATAGCCATGCTGGCGGGCCTGATCCGGGCTCCCAACCGGTACTCTCCCTACCGGAACATCGAGGACGCCATCCGACGCCGCAACGTCATCCTCGCCAAGCTGACGAACGACGGCATCATTACGCGGCGCGCGTACGAGAGAGCCTTGCAGGAGGTCTTCGAGAAGCGGGAGCCCATACGCCTCACCAACAGCGCCCCCTATTTCACGGACTACGTGAAGAAGGAGTTGGCGGCCCATTACAGCAACGAGGTGTTGACCGCGGAGGGGCTGCGCATCTTCACCAGTCTGGACCGGGAGCTGCAGCAGGCCGCCGAAACGTCCATGACCCGGGGGCTCGCGAGGCTGGAAAAGGATTACCGTCACCTCCGCAAGATCGCCAAGAAGGACGATCTCGAAGGGGCGCTGGTGGTGATCAAGCCCCAGACGGGCGAGATCAAGGCCATGGTCGGCGGACGGGACTACCGCAAGTCGCAGTTCAACCGCGTGGCCCAGGCCAAACGGCAGCCCGGCTCGGTGTTCAAGCCGTTCGTGTATCTGGCCGCCTTGACCCATGGGTCGAGCCGGAACCATGAATCGTACAACAGCGCCACGCTGGTCGAGGACGCGCCCTTCACGTGGAGCTTCGGGCGCCAGGACTGGGCCCCGGAAAACTACAACCAACGATACTATGGCCACGTGACCATGCGCGAAGCCATGGAAAAGTCCCTGAACGCCGCAACCGCCCGTATCGCTCAGGACGTCGGCATCAAGAAGGTGCGGGAGATGGCTTATCGCATGGGCATCGAAAGCCGCCTGCCGTTGCTGCCTTCCCTGGCCCTTGGCGCGGTGGAGGTGACGCCGCTTGAGATGGCGGGTGCGTTTTCCGCACTGGCGAACAACGGCGTGCGTACCCACCTGTTGTCCGTCAAGAACGTGGTGGACCGCAACGGAACCGTTCTGGAGAAGCGGAATATCCGGGTGAAGCGCGTCATATCGCCCAAGGTAGCCTTCGACATGAACAACATGCTGCGAGGGGTGGTGGATCGGGGCACGGCGCGAGGCGCGCGCAGTTTGGGATTCACGCGTCCGGCCGCCGGCAAGACCGGCACCACCAACGACTCCAGGGACGCCTGGTTCGCGGGTTACACTCCCGAGTTGCTGGCGTTGGTCTGGGTCGGTTTCGACCGCCAGTCCGAGCTCGGCCTCTCCGGATCCCGGGCGGCCCTTCCGATATGGACGGACTTCATGAAGCAGGCCACCAGCCGGTTGCCGGTCACGGACTTCATCACTCCCCCCGGTGTCTCCGACACGGGGACGGACGCCCGCGCCGGCGATGTCTTCCGTTGTCCGGAAGGCGGACGGCGGACGGCCCCCGGAATACAGGGGGGAGGTCGGATGCAGCCGGTGGAGACATGCGGGTGAGGGTGACGAGTATCCTGTCCCACGGAGGTGAGTCGTGATCGTATTGGGCGTCGAGACGTCGTGTGACGACACCGCCGCGGCGGTTCTTGAAGACGGCAGATCCGTGCGGGCCAACCTGGTGTCGTCCCAGGACGCCGTGCACGCGCCCTACGGCGGCATCGTCCCGGAGATGGCCTCGCGCCAGCACATCCGCGCCATCCAGCCCATGGTGGACCGGGCCCTGGAGCAGGCGGGCGTCGCCGCCGGCGACCTGGACGGCCTGGCGGTCACCTACGGCCCCGGTTTGACGGGCTCGCTCCTGGTGGGTCTCTCCTTCGTCAAGGGATGGTCCTTCCGTTCAGGGATTCCCTACGTGG
This sequence comes from Candidatus Binatia bacterium, assembly GCA_951813575.1. Lineage (GTDB taxonomy): Bacteria > Desulfobacterota > Binatia > UBA9968 > JAJDTQ01 > JAJDTQ01. The sequence goes on along the minus strand of OX638375.1, from coordinate 487,131 downwards.
GGGTCAACCACCTGGAAGCCCACGTGCTGTCCATTTTCCTGGAGAAGGAGGTGGCTTTCCCCTATCTGGCCCTGGTGGCTTCCGGCGGGCACACGCTGCTCTACATCGTCCGGGCGGTTGGCGAGTACGACCATCTCGGAGGCACCCTCGACGACGCCGCCGGCGAAGCTTACGACAAGGTGGCCAAGATGATGGGGCTCGGGTTCCCCGGCGGGCGGGTCATCGACGACCTGGCCAGGCAGGGCGATCCGCGGGCCGTGGCCTTTCCCCGGGCGCGCTTGCGCACCCCCTACGATTTCAGCTTCAGCGGCCTCAAGACCTCCGTCTGGCACTACCTGACCCGCAAGCGGCCGGACCACTGGCGTGAGGAGATGGCCGACATCGCGGCAAGCTTCCAGGAAGCCGTGGTGGACATGTTGATCGCGCCGACCCTCAGGGCGGTGGAGGAGTTCGGCATCAGGAACATCGTCCTGGGCGGGGGCGTCGCCGCCAACAGCCGTCTCCGGGCAAAGCTGGCGGAGAAGGCCGGCGAGGCGGAGGCGGAGCTCCACTGCCCGTCGCTCCGCTTCTGCACCGACAACGGCGCCATGGTGGCCCTGGTCGGGAGCCACCGGCTGGAGCAGGGCGGCGGCAGCGGCCCCCGCCTGAATGCCGATCCCGCGCTGATCCTCTGAGGAGTCACCGATCATCCGCCGCCATCGAAGCCGGTCCTGAGTGTAGCGAAGCCAACTCGAAGGACCTCATGACCACCCTTCATCAAGAGGCGAGGAGCGCCTGGCGTGAACTGGGCTTTACGCCCAGTCGGGCCCGCGGTCAGAATTTCCTTGTCCATCGGCGCGTCATCGATACCATCATCCAACTCCTCGACCTGGACGAAGACGACGGGATCCTGGAGGTGGGACCGGGACTGGGCTTCGTCACCCGCTGTCTGGTCGGCGAGAGCCGGAACGTCTGGGCCGTAGAGGTGGATCCGTTGCTGGTACGGTGGCTGCGGGACGGCCCGCTGGGGTCGCGCGCGGGGTTCCATCTCGTCCACCAGGACGTCCTGACCACGGACTTCGACAGGCTCCTGCCCGAACACCGGGTCAAGGTGGTGGCAAACCTCCCCTACAGCGTGGCCGCGCCGGCGCTGCTGCGTCTCTTCGAGGCCGGGCACCGCTTCTCGGTTCTGGTGGTCATGCTGCAGAAGGAAGTGGCGCGCAGGCTGGCGGCGGAGCCGGGCACCGCCGCCTACGGCGTTCTCTCGCTCTGGTGCCGGCTCTACGGGAAGGTGACCCGGAAGGTGGCGGTGTCGCCGGAAGCGTTTACGCCCCGGCCCAGGGTCGACTCGACGCTCTTGAGGATCGAGCTGCACCCGGAGCCGCTGGTGCCGGCCGGGGAGATTCCGCGGCTCCGGTCGGTGGTGCGGGCCGGCTTCGCCCGCCGGCGCAAGATGCTGGGCAACGCGTTGGCAGGCCTGTTCGATAGCCGTGCCGGGGAGATCTTCGACCGGGCGGCCGTCGACCCCCGGCGCCGGGCCGAAACGCTGGAGCTGGAGGAGTTCGCCCGCCTGGCCCGCGCGTTCGGGGAGGCGGGCGGCGACGGCAATGCCTGAGCTGCCTGAAGTCGAGACCGTGTGCCGCACGTTGCGGGAGCGCCTTCAGGGGGTCAAAATCCTCCAGGTCCGGGTCATCGAAGGCCGCCTGCGCCAGCCCGTGGCCGCGGATTTCGCCGCCCGGCTGGAGGGCAGGACGGTGGCCGCCGTGACCCGGCGCGGCAAGTACATCGTGGCGGGTTTGGAGGGGGGCTGGACGTGGGTCTCGCACCTGGGCATGTCGGGCAAGCTGACCTTCCGGGAGCGGGACGCGTCGCTGGAGAAGCACGACCACCTGGTGTTCACCCTCGGCGAGGGCGGCGAGCTTCGCTATCATGACCCGCGCCGCTTCGGGCTCTGCGTGGCCCTGCCCAGCCGGGAGCTGGATGCCTGGCCGCCCTTCGCCAGACTCGGGATGGATCCCCTGGACCGCCGTTTCACCGGCGACTACCTCTATCCGTTCCTGCACCGGTCGCGCAGGAGCCTGCGGGACCTGCTGCTGGATCAGCAGATCGTCTGCGGGCTCGGCAACATATACGTCAACGAAGTGCTTTCCCGCATCGGGGTCCGTCCCACCCGCCGGTGCCATCGCGTCTCCAGGGCCTTGAGCGCGGAGCTGGTGCGCGAGATCCGCGCGTTGCTGCGCGAGGCCATCCGGTGGCGCGGCAGCTCGGTGTCGGACTACCGCGACGGCAACGACGATCGCGGCGGCTTTCAGTGGCGCCTTCGCGTGTACGACCGGAAGGGCGCGCCCTGCAGCGACTGCGGCACGCTCATCAAGAGGATCGGCCTCGGAAACCGCGGCGTGTTCTACTGCCCGCGGTGTCAGCGCTAGTGTCGTGTCCCACGTAAATGTTGACAAAGATGCGCAGGATTTTTTGTTGTCGGCAAGGCGCGATGACGAGCAGTGGCGGTTACCACGCGAGGAAGAGCAACGCAGCCGACGACGAAAAAGACCAGCAGATTTGTCAACATTTACGTGGGACACGACACTAGCGGCCTGTCAGTCCAGCACCTTGTAGTCGCCGCCCAGGTAGCTCCTGCACAGCTCCGTGTAGGTGGACGAGCCCATCTTGATCCAGTTGAGGGCCTCGCCGCTGATTTCCTTCTTGACCTTCGCGGGAGTGCCCGCGGCCAGACAGCGCGCGGGAATCCGGGTGTGGGGCACCACCACGCTGCCGGCGGCGATGAGGGATTCCTCGCCGACCTCCGTGTCCTCCAGCAGTGTCGCGTTCATGCCGATGATGGCGGAGCGCCGGATGGTGGCGCCTTCCATGATGGCGGCGTGTCCCACCGTCACGTCCGCTTCGATGATCACCGCGCCTTCCCCCGAGTGGAGCACGCAGTTGTCCTGGATGCTGGTCCTGGCGCCGATCACGATGGGGTTCTGGTTCTCGTCGGAGCGGAGCACGGCGCCGAACCAGATGCTGGCTCCGGCTTCCACGGTGACGTCGCCGATGAGCACGGCGGTGGGGGCGACGAAGGCCTCCGCCGAGACCCTGGGGCGGTGGCCCTTGTACTGGATGAGCATTCACATACCTCCTTGGGCGCCGACGGGAAATACCGTGGTTTGGAAGTTCGGCCGGATCAAGCGGCCGGGAGATCGAAATGTTGCGTCGCCGTGCGGCAAATGGTGTCCGCGATGCCCAGTGACGAAGTGGCGCCGGGCGACGGGGCGTTGAGCACGTGAATGGCGCCCTCGGACTCGGCGATGACGAAGTCGTCCACCAGTCTCCCGCTGGCCGATACGGCCTGGGCGCGCACGCCGGCGCCGCTGTACTCCAGGTCCCGCGACTCGATGGCGGGAATGAGGCGCTGGAGCTCCCGGGTGAAGGCGCGTTTGTCGAAGGAGCGCCGAAGCTCCGGCAGGGAGGTCTTCCAGTGCTTTCGCGCCATGCCCCAGAAACCGCCGTAGGAGAAGATTTCGTACAAGTCCCGCAGGTTGACGTCGCTCTGGCGGTAGCCCTGCCGTGCGAACGCCAGCACGGCGTTGGGTCCCACCTCCACGCGGCCATGCACCGTCGGCGTGAAGTGAACTCCCAGAAAAGGGAACTGGGGATCGGGTACGGGATAGACGAGACCCTTTACGAATTCCTGTTTCTCCGGCTTGAGACGATGGTACTCGCCCCGGAAGGGGACGATCCGAACCGGTTCGTCGATGCCGCCGCGAACGCTGGAGGCGAACCCGGGGGTCATGGCCGCCACCCGGTCGACGAACAGTCCCGCGCAGTTGATGAGCCTGCGGGTCTCGAGGGCGTCCCGCGAGGTCTCGATGACAAAACCGTCGGACGCCCGGGCGATGCCGGTGACCTCGCACGACGTCCGGATGGCGCCGCCTCCCGCTTCGAACAACCGCGCGTAGGCGCGGGCCACGTCGCCGAAGTCGATGATCCCCGTGAAGGGGGCGTGGAGCGCCTTCAAGCCGGTGCAGTGGGGCTCGATTTCCCGGAGCTCCTCGGGTCCGATCATGCGCACCCCGTCCACGCCGTTGGCCTCGGCGCGGCGGTTCAACTCGTCCAGGCGCGGCAGCTCCTCGGGGCGCGTGGCGACGATGACCTTGCCGCACAGATCATAGCGAATGCCGTGCTCGTCACAGAATTCCAGCAGCGCCTTCTTTCCGGCAACGCAGGTCTGTGCCTTGACGGACCCGGGCCGGTAGTAGATGCCGGAGTGGAGCACGCCGCTGTTGTGGCCGGTCTGATGCCGTCCGATCTCCGTTTCCTTCTCCAGCAGCACGCATCGCGACCCCGGATGGTCCCGTACCATGCGCATGGCCGTGGCCAAACCCACGATGCCGCCGCCGATGACCGTCAGATCGAATTCTTCCATGAGATAAACGGGAGGCCACCGAGCGCCGGTTGAGGTAGCCGTCCGCGACAGGAGACCTTAACAGCTTCGTTCCAACCGTGTCCAGAGAGAGAACGGGGAACCGGTCGTTCCGTTGTTTTGCACACTCCCGGCCCGCGGTGATATTCGTTGGAGATGCTCAAGGAACGGAAGACGGGCCGGTTTCGTCTGGTGGCTGACTTCCAGCCCCAGGGGGACCAGCCCCGGGCCATCGAGCAACTGGTGGAAGGGATCGAGGAAGGGCGCCGGCACCAGGTGCTGCTGGGGGTCACCGGCTCCGGCAAGACCTTTACGATGGCCAACGTCATCAGCCGCATCAACCGCCCCACGTTGGTGATGGCGCCCAACAAGACCCTGGCGGCGCAGCTCTACAACGAGTTCCGGTTGCTGCTGCCGGACAACGCGGTCCGCTACTTCATCAGCTACTACGACTACTACCAGCCCGAGGCCTACGTCCCCTCCACCGACACCTACATCGCCAAGGACGCTTCCATCAACGACGAAATCGACAAGCTGCGGCACGCCGCCACCATGGCGCTGCTGGAGCGGCGGGACGTGGTCATCGTCGCCAGCGTCTCCTGCATCTACGGACTCGGCTCCCCCGAGGCCTACTTCGACCTGATGGTCTATCTCGAGGAAGGGATGCGCATCGACCGGGACCGGATGTTGCGCAAGCTGGTGGACATCCAGTACGAGCGGGTGGACTACGACTTCCATCGCGGCACGTTCCGGGTCCGGGGGGATACCGTGGAGGTGTTTCCGGCCTACGAGGACAGGTCCGCGCTGCGCATCGAGTTCTTCGACGACGTGGTGGAGTCGCTGCTGGAGGTGGACCCGCTGCGCGGCAAGGTGCGCCGCCGGGTGGACAAGGCCACGGTCTATCCCGCCAGCCACTACGTCACCACCGCCGAACGCATGAAGGCGGCGGTGGCCGCGATCCGGGAGGAGCTCCGGGAGCGGCTGGGCGAGCTCAAGCGGGAGGACAAGCTGCTGGAGGCGCAACGCCTGCGGCAACGGACGCTGTACGACCTGGAGCTGCTGGAGGAGATGGGCTACTGCCCGGGCCTGGAAAACTATTCCCGGCACCTCACCGGACGGCTTCCCGGCGAGCCTCCGCCCACGCTGCTGAACTACTTTCCCGAGGACTTCGTGCTGTTCGTGGACGAGAGCCACGTCACCGTGCCGCAGATCGGCGGCATGTACCGGGGCGACCGCTCTCGCAAGGAGACCCTGGTGGATTTCGGCTTCCGGCTGCCCTCGGCGCTGGACAACCGGCCGTTGAACTTCGAGGAATTCGAAGCCGCCGTCCACCAGACGGTTTATGTTTCGGCGACTCCTGCCGACTATGAAATCATGAAGAGCGGCAACGTCCGGGTGGAGCAGTTGATCCGGCCCACGGGCCTGACGGACCCGGAGATCGTGGTGCGGCCCGCCGCCACCCAGGTGGACGACCTCCTGGAGGAGATCCGCAAGCGCACGGCGGTGGACGCCCGGGTGCTGGTGACCACTCTCACCAAGCGCATGGCCGAGGACCTCACCGACTACTACCAGGACCTCAACGTCAAGGTCCGCTATCTGCACTCGGATATCGACGCCATCGAGCGGGTGGAGATCATCCGGGACCTCCGCAAAGGGGTGTTCGACGTCCTGGTGGGCATCAATCTCCTGCGGGAGGGTCTGGACCTCCCGGAAGTCTCGCTGGTGGCCATCCTCGACGCGGACAAGGAGGGGTTCCTCCGTTCGGAGCGGTCGCTGATCCAGACCATCGGCCGGGCCGCGCGCAACCTGGAGGGCACGGTGATCCTCTACGCCGACGTCATGACCGATTCCATGAAGCTGGCCATCGGCGAGACCGAACGCCGGCGGCGGGTCCAGCAGGCCTTCAACGAGGAGCACGGCATCGTTCCCCGGAGCGTGGTGAAGCAGCTCGACGAGCCGCTGATACAGGCCTACGACGCCGATTACGTGGACGTCCCGCTGGTAGCCGACGACGGCCCCTCTCCCGGCGAGATACCGCGGATGGTGGAGAAGCTCAGGAAGGAAATGAAGCAGGCGTCCGACCGGCTGGAATTCGAGAAGGCCGCCGAGCTCAGGGACCGTATCCGCGGGTTGCAGGAAAAGGAGCTGTCCGGTCCCTACCTCCGGCGCGCCTCCGGCGACGGGCGGGCCTGATACCCGCCACCCCGATTCATGAAGATCGAGGAACTCAACGAACGGCTCGACACCCTGCCCGCCGGCCCCGGCGTCTACCTGATGCGGGATTCGGCCGGAAAGGTGATCTACGTGGGCAAGGCGAAGGAGTTGCGCGCCCGGGTGCGTTCCTATCTGCGGGGCGGCGACGGACGGCCGCATGTCGCCTTCCTCATGCGCCAGGCCGAGGACATCGAGACCCTGGTGACGAGCAACGAGAAGGAAGCGCTGATCCTCGAGAACAACCTGATCAAGCAGTACAAGCCCCGCTACAACATCCGCCTCAAGGACGACAAGAGCTACCTGAGCATCAAGGTCACCGCCGGCGCCTGGCCGCGCATCCTGGCCACCCGCAGCATCGTCAAGGACGGCAGCCGCTACTTCGGCCCCTACGCTTCCGCCGTTGCCGTGCGGGAGACCCTGGAGGTCATCGAGAAGCACTTTCTGCTGCGGACCTGCACCGACTACAACTTCCGCAACCGGGACCGGCCGTGCCTCCAATTCCAGATCAAGCGCTGTCCCGCGCCGTGTGTCCATTCCGTGGACCCGGAGGACTACGCCGGAAACCTCCGGCAGGCGGTGCTCTTCATCGAGGGGAAGAGCGCCGACCTGTTGCGGCAACTGCGCGTCCGCATGCAGGAGCGCGCCGAAGCGCTGGAGTTCGAGCAGGCGGCCAAGGTGCGGGACCGCATCCGGGCCGTGGAGAAGACCCTGGAGAAGCAGCGCATGGTCTCCCACTGGGGCGCCGACCAGGACATCTTCGGGCTCTACCGGGAGGGAGGCTTCATCGAGGCCCAGGTGATCTTCGTGCGGCAGGGCAAGCTTACCGGCAACCAGGCCTATTCCCTGGAAGACCACCAGTTCGACGACGAGGAGATCGTCGCCGCGCTGCTGACCCAGTTCTACCAGGGCAACCGTTTCGTTCCCGACGAGATCCTGCTGCCGGTGGAGCTGGAGGACCGGGCGGTGCACGAGGACTACCTGGAGGAGCGGAAGGGCAGGAGGGTGACGCTGCACCGGCCGCGCCGGGGCGAGAAGCACAAGCTGCTGGAAATGGCGCTGGACAACGCCCGCCAGAGTTTCAGCGAACGCCACGACCAAGAGCGGGAACGAGAGAAGATGCTGCGGGAGCTGCAGCAGAAGCTCCGCCTGAGGCGGTATCCGCAACGGATCGAATGCTACGACATCTCCATGATCCAGGGCAGTCACGCGGTGGGGTCCCGGGTCTCGTTCTTCGACGGACAGCCGGACAAGCAGAACTACCGGCGCTACCGCGTCCGCACGGTCTCGCCCGAGACCCGCGGAGACGATTTCGCCATGATGTACGAAGTGATCAAGCGGAGGTTCCAGCGGGGCCTGCGCGAGACCGACCTGCCGGACCTGATGGTGGTGGACGGCGGCAAGGGGCAGTTGCAGGTCGCCCTTGCCGCGTTGTCGGATCTTGGCGTGAAGGACGTGGACGTGGTGGCCATGGCCAAGATGCGGGTCACGGCGTCGCCGCGGCTGGCGGAGATCGAACGGTCGGAGGAGCGGCTCTTCCTGCCCCACCGCAGCAACCCGGTGGTGCTGCGGCGCAACTCCAACGCGCTGTTCCTGCTGCAACGCATACGGGATGAAGCCCACCGGTTCGCCATCACCTATCACCGGACCGTCCGCGGCCGCGAAACCCTGCGTTCCGGACTGGACGGGATTCCCGGCGTCGGGCCCGCCCGCAGGCGGGCGCTGCTGCGGCGTTTCGGCAGCCTGAAACGCCTCCGCGACGCCTCGTTGGAGGAGTTGCTGGAGGTGCCGTCCATGACCCGGCCCCTGGCCGAACGCATTCGCGATTCCTTCGAGGCCGTGGACCAACGGTGAGAGCGCCGGGGCCCATCGCGCTCCTGGTCCTGCCGCTGCTGGCGCTCCTCGCCGGGCAGGCCGCGGCGCTTCCGGCCGGTCCCGGCGGCCCATCCTGGTGGGGCGGGGCGCTGTTGGCGCCGGGCCTGGTCCTTTGCTTCATTCACCGTGGTTGGGGTTTGCTGGCGTTGGCATGCGCGCTGGCGTTCCATTGGGGTCTGGCCGCTCATCACCGGCTGCTGCATCCCGGGTTTTCACCGGGCGATGTCCGTCAACTCCCGGAGGGGAAGGAGCCCGTCCTCATCCAGGGACGCCTCTACCGCGAACCCGAAGGCCGGGGCGATTGGAGCCGCTGGCATCTCGCGGCGGAACGGGCATGGACGAAGGAGGGTCCGCGGAAGGTCTCGGGGAACGTACGGGTCACGGTCCGGAACGCGTACCGCCACTGGCGTTACGGCGACGTGGTCCGGGTCCCTCTGCGTTTGAGGCTGCCCCGGAACCGGGACGGCGGCTTCGACTACCGGGCCTTCCTTGCGCGCCGGGCGATCTACCGGGTCGCCTACCTGCACAACGACTGGGAGGCGGTGAGGGTGGAACGCGGCGGCGGGGTCCGCGGCTGGATCGAGACGGCGCGGCGCTGGATACGGCGGTTCGTGGAACGCCGCTTCGAGCCGGACAGCGGCGGGCTGGTCAAGGCGCTGGTGCTGGGGGACCGGGGCGGCCTCTCCCGTGAGATGCGGGAACGCTTCGCCGCCGTCGGCATGTCCCATGTGCTGTCCATCTCGGGCCTGCACGTGGGCATGCTCGGCTATGCGGCCTTCCTGGTGTTCCGCGGGCTCGCGTCGCGCAGCACCCGGCTGCTGTTGTCCGCGCCGGTCTACAAGCTGGCGGCCGCCGGGTCGCTGGTTGCGGTGATCCTCTACGCGGCGGTGGCGGGGGCGCGCATTCCCACGGTGCGAGCCGCCATCATGATCGGGCTGTACCATCTGGCCGTGATGAACGGGCGCCATGCCAACGTCTTCGGCGGCCTGGCGCTGGCAGCCCTCATCGCGGCCCTGTGCTGGCCGGGGGCGATCATGGAGGTGTCGTTTCAGCTTTCCTTCCTGGCGGTGCTGTCCATTGTCGGCGCCATCCGGCTCTTCCGGCAGACGCGACTCCTGCGGCCTCCGGATGGTCCCGAGCGGGGTTGGCTGCAAAGGCTTCGCCCGGTCGTCCTGCTGTCCATCCTCGTGCCTTTCTTCGCCGCCGTGGGCACCGGACCGGTGGTGGCGCACCATTTCGGCTACCTGTCCCTCGCCGGCTTCATCGCCAACCCTCTGCTGGTGCCGCTGGTGGGATTCCTCATCGTGCCCGCGGGCCTGCTCATGGGCTTCCTGTGCCTGCTCTTTCCCGCGGGGGCGACATTGTTGGTGGGCGTGGTGGAAATATCCGTCTCGGGCTTCCTGTGGGCTGTCGGTCTCCTCGCCGCCTTGCCGCTGGCCGCCCTTTCCGTGCCGAGGCCCGACTGGACGACGGTAGGGCTTGCTTACCTGTTGATTCTGGCGTCGGCCGCGTGCGCCTACCGGTTCCTGCCGAGAGCGCCGTAAACGGCCCTGGATTGACTTTCGGGCACGCCTCTGTTAGCGGGTATGCCTGTCGGCACGCGGCTCCCGGCGCGTGTAAATCCTCCTGTCAGCGGTCACGACTCCCCTTATGACAACCATGATTTCGTCGCGGGCGCCCGTTCGGGGGTGCATATGAAACTGACACGCATCAAGGGGTTCTCCGACGTTCTCCCCGGAGAAGTCGAGACCTGGCAGAGGATCGAGGACGCAGCAGAACGCGTATTTGCCGGCTACAACTTCAAGGAGATTCGAATTCCGGTCCTGGAGAAGGCGGAGCTCTTCTCGCGTTCGTTGGGGGAGTCCACCGACGTCATCGAGAAGGAGATGTACACCTTTGCCGACCGGGACGCCAAGGCGACTCTCCTGAGCCTGAGGCCCGAGGGCACGGCCGGCGTGGTGCGGGCGTACGGCGAGGGCCAGCTCCACCAGGCGGAACCGGTGCGAAAGCTCTATTACCTGGGCCCCATGTTCCGCCGCGAGCGGCCCCAGAAGGGAAGGCTGCGGCAGTTCCACCAGATCGGCGCCGAGGTCTTCGGCCGCACCGACCCCTTCATTGACGCGGAGCTGCTGCTGCTGTTGCGGGACCTCTGGGAGGAACTGGGAGTGGCGGGCACGGTCCTGGAGGTGAACTCCATCGGCTGCGCCCAATGCCGCCCCGGTTACCGCGCCGCGCTGGTGGCCTTTCTGGAAGGGCATCGGGAAGAGCTGTGCGCAGACTGCGACCGGCGGCTGGAGCGGAACCCCCTCCGGGTGCTGGACTGCAAGCGCGAGTCGTGCGCGGGGATCGTGACCGCGGCGCCCTCGATCCGGTCGCACCTGTGCGCGGAGTGCCGGGACCACTTCGACACCGTGCTCGGCCTGCTGAAAGAGTTGCGTCCGGAGCCGGTGGTCAACGAACGGCTGGCGCGCGGGCTGGACTACTATTGCCGGACCACGTTCGAGTGGAAGGCCGGCGAGGGCCTGGGGAGCCAGAACACCGTGGCCGCGGGGGGACGCTATGACGGCCTGGTGCAGTCCCTGGGAGGTCCGCCGGTGGCCGGCGTCGGCTTCGCGCTGGGCGTGGAGCGGCTTGCGTTGCTGCTTTCGACGGACGAGGCGGGCGGACCGGCCGCGCCGCTACTGTACCTTGCCTGGATGGGCGAGGAGGCGCAACGGTGGACGTTCGCCCTGGCCCATCGCCTGCGCCGACGGGGTCTCCGGGTGGATCTGGAAGGCGAGTCCAGGAGCCTCAAGAGCCAGATGCGCCGTGCGGACAAGCTGGGCGCCGGTGCGGTCCTCATCGTGGGCCCCGACGAAATGACGAACGGCAAGGCGCTCATACGCGACATGGCGACGAGGGAACAGACCGAGGTGGACTTCGCGGACGTCGACAACACTCTGGTCTCGCTTCGTGAAAGAGCAGACCAGGTTTCCGGGTGATCACGTGAACAACAGGAATGTGGACTTGATGGGCGACTGGCAGCGGAGCTGCCTTTGTGGCGAGCCCCGGGAGAGCGAGGTGGGCCGTGAGCTCACCCTCATGGGTTGGACCCGGTCGTTGAGGGATCACGGCGGCCTGCTGTTCATCGACCTCCGGGACCGGACCGGCTTCGTCCAGGTGGTGGTGAACCCCGAGGTGACGCCCGAGGCCCACGAGAAAGCCAAGCGGGTGCGCTCCGAGGACGTGCTGGCCGTGCGTGGATCGCTGGTACGCCGGTCGGAGGAAACCATCAACCCGACTATCCCCACCGGCACGGTGGAGCTCATGGCGCAGGAACTGCGCGTGCTGAACCCGTCGCGGGTGCCGCCGTTCCCGGTGGACGACGACATCGAGCCCACCGAGGCCAGCCGTTTCCGCTACCGCTATCTCGACCTGAGGCGGCCCCGCAGCCTGCGCGCGCTGGAGATCCGGCACCGCATGCTGACGGCCATCCGGAGCCATCTGAACGACCTCTCGTTCATGGAGGTGGAAACGCCGGTCCTTACCAAGAGCACGCCGGAGGGGGCCCGGGACTACCTGGTGCCCAGCAGGATGCACCCGGGCAAGTTCTATGCGCTGCCGCAGTCGCCGCAGCTATTCAAGCAGATTCTCATGGTGGGCGGGGTGGATCGTTATTTCCAGGTGGTGCGCTGCTTCCGGGATGAAGACCTGCGCATGGACCGGCAGCCCGAGTTCACCCAGCTCGACATCGAGATGTCGTTCGTGCGTCCCGAGGACATCTTCGCCATGGTCGAGGGCATGATGGCGCGGGTCTTCCGGGAGGTGAAGGGGGTCGAGCTGGAGACGCCCTTTCGCCGTTTGAGCTGGGAAGAGGCCATGTCGCGGTACGGAACGGACAAGCCGGACCTGCGCTTCGGCCTGGAGCTGGTGGAGCTGTCGGAGGCGTTCCGGGACTCCGGGGTGGCCATTTTCAAGCGGGCGCTGGCGGCCGGCGGCATCGTCAAGGGCCTGAAGGTGCCGGGAGCCGCCGACCTGTCGCGCAAGGAGCTGGACGACCTGACCGGACTGGTGGGCCGCTACGGCGCCAAGGGGCTGGCCTGGATCAAGGTGCTGGATAGCGAGTGGCAGTCGCCGCTGACGAAGTTCCTGAGCGAAAGCGAGAAGGAAGCGCTACGGACCCTCACCCGGGTACAACCCGGCGACGTCATCTTCATGCTCGCCGACGATTTCGACGTCGTCAACGAGGGCCTCGCCAACCTGCGGCTGGAGATGGGACGGAGGCTGGGGTTGGTGCCGGAAGGCGCGCACGCCTTCGCCTGGGTCCTCGACTTCCCGCTGGTGGAGTGGAAGAAGGCGGAAGGCCGCTACAGCGCCGTGCATCATCCGTTCACCGCGCCGCAGGAGGAGGACCTGCCGCTGCTCGAGTCCGATCCCGCCCGGGTGAAGTCCCGCGCATACGACCTGGTTCTGAACGGCATGGAGATGGGCGGCGGCAGCATCCGGATCCATTCACCCGAGCTCCAGCGGCAAGTGCTGTCCCTGCTCGACGTGACGCCCGAAACGATAGAGGAGCAGTTCGGATTTCTCCTGGAGGCGCTGGACCTCGGCGCTCCGCCCCATGGCGGCATCGCCTTCGGCGTCGACCGGCTGGCCATGCTCCTGAGCGATTCGCCCGCCATCCGGGACGTCATCGCGTTCCCCAAGAGCCAGCGCGCGGTGTGCATGCTGACGGAGGCGCCGACGGCGGTGGATGCCCGCCAGCTTTCGGAGTTGCAGATCAGGACCCTGACGGGGGAGCCGTAGCAAGGCCGCGAGGTTCCTATCGGTCCGTCCAGTAGCGGGACAGCTCCGTCAGGTAGGTCAGCGTCGAGAGGTCGGGCATGCGGTCCAGGTAGACGTGACCGCGCAGGTGATCCACCTCGTGCTGAATGACCCGGGCGTGGAAACCGGACGCAACGAAATCCAGTTCGTTGCCATGACGGTCCAGGGCGGTCACCCGCAAACTGCTGTAGCGAGGCACCCTGCCGCGGATCTCGGGGATGCTGAGGCATCCCTCCCAGTCCTCCTCGGTCTCGTCCCCCAAGGGGACGATCTCCGGGTTGACGAGGACCGAAAGGGGCAGCGGGGCTTTCCCAGGGTAACGGGCGTTGTCGGCGACCTCCAGCACGGCCACCTGTATGGGTTCGTGGACCTGCACGGCGGCGAGGCCGACGCCCTGGTATTCGCGCATGGTGGTCACCATGTCGTCGATGAGGCGTTGGAAGTCGGGTTGCGCCAGCCGCTCCACGGAAACTTCCCGGGCGGGATTGCGCAGCACGGGATTGCCGAGGCGCGCTACCTTGAGAATGGCCATGGGGCTTCCTAGCACGCGGTTTTCGGATCCTTCAAGAAGCCACTCTTCCGGTCCGTGTCGACGGTTTGACAATATAGAGCTATTAGGTCTATATTTGGTGCAAGCGGATTGTTCGAAGACTTGTATTCATGAGTGTTCAGGCACTTACGGAACGCAACACTAGGGGACTCGGCATGCAAGAAGCCGCTGTGAATACCGCCAGGGCCACTACCGACCGAAGCTCGCTCATGAACATCGGGAGGAAGGTCGACTACGCCGTGCGGGCGCTCTCGTATCTTGCGGCCCAGCCGCAACGCTGGGTGGTGGGCAGCAAGGAGATCGCCGAGCGGCAGGATATCCCCACCCACTTCATGTCGAAGATCATGAAGGATCTGGCCTCGGCGGGGCTGGTGGACTCCCACGTGGGCCGCAAGGGCGGGTTCAGCCTGGCGAAACTCCCCGAGTCCATCAACCTCAAGGAAGTCTACGAGGCGGTGGAGAAGCCCTTGACCCTGATGGCGTGCCTGGAACGGGACCACCGCTGCGCGTACGACTCCGTGTGCACGCAGATTTCGGTGTGGGAGAGGGCGCAGATCCTGTTGGCGGACTACCTGGCGGGGATCTCCATCGGCAGCATCGCCGACCGGGAAGGGCTCAAGGACCGGTTGAACCGGCTGGATAGCTGATTTTCGTACGCCCGAGTAGGACCGGGAGTCGGTCTTCGGCGTGAAGGAACGGAGAGACATGGAACTGGACAACGAGCTGGTCGGCAGCGAGTACAAGTACGGTTTCGTCACCGAGATCGAGGCGGACCACGTGCCTCCCGGCCTGAGCGAGGACGTGGTCCGGCTGATCTCGGAGAAGAAGGGCGAGCCGGAGTGGCTGCTGGACTGGCGGCTGAAGGCTTACCGCTACTGGGTGAAGCTCGAGAAGTCGGAGGCCGAGCCCAAGTGGGCCAACGTGCGCTATCCGGCCATCGACTACCAGAGCATCATCTACTACTCGGCGCCCAAGGCGAAGAAAGACGCCCCCAAGAGCCTGGATGAGGTGGACCCGGAGCTGCTGGCCACCTACGAGAAGCTGGGGATTCCGCTGAACGAGCGCGAGGCGCTGGCCGGGGTGGCCGTGGACGCCGTGTTCGACAGCGTGTCCGTGGCGACCACCTTCAAGGACAAGCTGGCGGATATGGGCATCATCTTCTGCTCGTTCTCCGAGGCGGTGCGGGAGCATCCGGAGCTGGTGCGGCAGTACCTGGGTTCGGTGGTGCCCTACAGCGACAACTTCTTCGCCTCCCTGAACTCGGCGGTCTTCAGCGACGGTTCGTTCTGCTACATCCCCAAGGGCGTCCGGTGCCCCATGGAGCTTTCCACCTACTTCCGCATCAACGCGGCCCAGACGGGCCAGTTCGAGCGCACCCTGATCGTCGCCGATGAAGGCAGCCACGTGAGCTATCTGGAGGGATGCACGGCGCCCATGCGCGACGAGAACCAGCTCCATGCCGCGGTGGTGGAGTTGGTGGCCCTCGACGATGCGCAGATCAAGTACTCCACGGTGCAGAACTGGTACCCCGGCGACAAGGACGGCAAGGGCGGCATCTACAACTTCGTCACCAAGCGGGGCAAGTGCGCGGGCCGGAACTCGAAGATCTCCTGGACCCAGGTGGAGACCGGGTCGGCCATCACCTGGAAGTACCCGAGCTGCATCCTGCAGGGGGACGGCTCCATCGGCGAATTCTACTCCGTGGCGGTGACCAACAACCGCCAGCAGGCGGACACCGGCACCAAGATGATCCACATGGGCCGGAACACCCGCAGCACCATCATCTCCAAGGGGATCTCCGCCGGCCACGGGCAAAACAGCTACCGCGGCCTGGTGAAGGTGCTCAAGGGCGCCGACAATGCGCGCAACTATTCCCAGTGTGATTCCCTGTTGATGGGCAGCGAGTGCGGCGCCCACACCTTTCCCTATCTGGAGGTGAAGAACAACTCGGCCCATATCGAGCACGAGGCGTCCACATCGAAGATCGGCGAGGACCAGATTTTCTACTGCCGGCAGCGCGGCATCAAGGAAGAGGACGCCGTGGGCATGATCGTCAACGGTTTCTGCCGTGAAGTCTTCCGTGAGCTGCCCATGGAATTTGCCGTGGAAGCCCAGAAGCTGCTTGGGGTCAGCCTCGAGGGGAGTGTCGGTTGAGGAACGGTGCCAAGGATGCTTGAAGTTCGAAACCTGCATGCGCGCGTGGAGGGCAAGGAGATTCTCCGCGGCATCGATCTCGCCGTGGGAGCGGGGGAAGTGCACGCCATCATGGGGCCCAACGGCTCCGGCAAGAGCACGCTGGCCCAGGTGCTGGCGGGCCGCGACACCTACGAGGTAACGGCCGGCGAAGTGCTGTACAAGGGGCAGGACCTGCTGGGCATGGCGCCGGAGCTGCGCGCGGTGGAGGGGGTCTTCCTCGGTTTCCAGTACCCGGTGGAGATTCCCGGCTTGAACAGCCTTTACTTCCTGCGGGCCGCGGTCAACGCCGTGCGGACCCACCGCGGAGAGGAGGAGCTGGACGCGGTGGATTTCATGGCGCTGGCGCAGGAGAAGATGAAGGCGGTGGAGATGGGCGAGGATCTGCTGCGCCGCCCGGTCAACGCGGGTTTCTCGGGCGGGGAGAAAAAGCGCGCCGAGATCTTCCAGATGACGATGCTGGAGCCGGCCCTGGCGATCCTGGACGAGACCGATTCGGGACTCGACATCGATGCCCTGAAGGTGGTGGCGCACGGCATCAATCTTTTCCGCAGCCCCGAAAGGGCGATCATCCTGGTGACCCATTATCAGCGGCTGCTCGACTACGTGGTGCCCGACTTCGTCCACGTGATCCAGAACGGACGGTTGGTGAAGTCGGGCGGCAAGGATCTCGCACGGCAGCTGGAGGACAGCGGCTACGCCTGGGTGGAGGAAGAGGCGGGAGAAGGCTCCGGTCTGGGCGAGAGGGGTCCCGCGGCATGATGGAAAGGGGCGCCGAGGAGCAGGGCTACCTCGAGGATTTCGAGAAGCTCACGGCACGGGTGTCGTCGAACGGGGGCGCGTGGCTTGCCGATTTGCGCAACCGTGCGATGAAGCGCTTCCGTGCGCTGGGTTTTCCGTCCACCCGGGACGAAGAGTGGAAATACACGAGCGTCGAGGCCGTCCGGAAAGCCCCCCTGCGCATCGCGGACTCTTCGGGCGCGGACACGGTCCGGAGCCCTGCCCCCTTCGCCGCCGCCGGATGGGATCGCTACGAGCTGGCCTTTCCGGGCACCGGCAACGGCGCCGGTGGCGCCAGGAGTGACGGGGTCTTCATCGGTCCGTTGGCCGATGCCGTGGATGCGCGTTTGCCATGGGTCGAGTCCCACCTGGCACGTCACGCCGACTACGAGGACCATGCGTTCCGGGCCTTGAATACCGCCTTCATGGAGGACGGCGCGGCCGTCAGGCTGGATCCGGGCCGGACCCTGGACAAGCCCGTCCACCTGGCGTTCCCGGCTCCTTCGGGAGAGGCGCGGAACCGCATCGCTCACCCGCGGACGCTGGTTGTGGTGGGGGCCGGCAGCCGGCTCACGCTGGTGGAGACCTACACCGGATCGGATGCGGACACCTGCTGCACCAACGCCGTCACCGAGATCGTGCTGGAGGAAGATGCGGTCCTGGACCACTACCGGTTGCTGCGGCAGGGCGAGAAGGCGTTCCATATCGGCACGGTGCAAGTCTATCAGGCGCGGAACAGCCGCTACCGGTCTCATTCGGTCACCTCCGGTGGCGCCATCACCCGGGTCGAGATCAACGCCCGGCTCGACGGCGAGGGCGCCGATTGCCAACTCCAGGGCCTCTACGTGGCCGGAGGACGGCAGCACGTGGACAGCCGCACCGTCATCGAGCACGCGAAGCCCCACGGCACCAGCCGGGAGCTCTACAAGGGCGTATTGAACGACCGGGCGCGGGCGGTATTCAACGGCAAGATCGTGGTGCACGAGGAGGCCCAAAAGACCGACGCCCGTCAGTCCAACAAGAACTTGATCTTGTCCCGGGACGCGGAGATCGACAGCAAGCCGCAACTGGAGATCCTGGCGGACGACGTCCGCTGCTCCCACGGCACCACCATCGGACAGCTCGAGGAGGACGAGTTGTTCTACCTGCGGTCGAGGGGGCTGGACCCGGCGGTGGCCAGGAAGCTGCTGGTTCACGGGTTCGCCAGCGAGATTCTCGACGGCATCGCCATCGAGCTGCTCAAGGACGGGTTGACCGCCCAGGTGTTCTCCGAGCTGGAGGCCTGAGCGGTCCGCGTAATTGCCCATGAAACAGCAGATCAAGACGGCGGAGTGGAAAAGCGCGGACGACTCGTATGACGTGGCCCGCGTGCGGGAAGATTTCCCGGTCCTGGGCGAAACCGTCCACGGGAAACCCCTGGTCTACCTGGACAATGCCGCCACCGCCCAGAAGCCGCGGGCGGTGATCCAGCGGCTCGCGCGGTACTACGAGACCGAAAACTCCAACATCCATCGAGGCGTGCACCGGCTGAGCGAGATCGCCACGCGTGCCTACGAGGATGCCAGGTCCACCGTCAAGGGATTTCTCAACGCCGCGGAGGAGCGGGAGATCGTGTTCGTGCGGGGCACCACCGAGGCTATCAATCTCGTGGCGCGCTGTTACGGCGGGAGCCGTCTACGCCCCGGGGACGAGGTCGTCATCTCGGCCATGGAACACCACTCCAACATCGTCCCCTGGCAGCTCATCTGCCAGGAGAAGGGAGCCGTCCTGAGGGTCATCCCGGTGGACGACGACGGCGACATCGTGATGGACGAGTACCGCCGCATGTTGAGCGACAAGACCCGCATGGTGGCCCTGCCCCATGTCTCCAATGCTCTCGGCACCGTAAATCCCATCAAGGAGATGATCGCGGAGGCCCACGCGGCCGGCGCTCCGGTGCTGGTCGACGGCGCCCAGGGCGCCCCGCACGCCAACGTGGACGTCCGGGACCTCGATTGCGATTTCTACGCTTTTTCCGGCCACAAGCTCTACGGGCCCACCGGCATCGGCGTGCTGTACGGCAAGGCCGCTCTGCTGGAGGACATGCCGCCCTACCAGGGCGGTGGCGACATGATCCTGTCGGTCAGCTTCGAGCATACCGAATACAACGCGCTGCCTTACAAGTTCGAGGCCGGCACCCCTCATATCGCCGGGGTCATCGGTCTGGGGGCGGCGGTGGGATATCTCACGAACCTGGGAGTGGAGGCGGTGGCCGCACACGAGGACCGGGTGGTCGCCTATGCCGTGGAACGGCTGCGGAGCGTTGCCGGCGTGCGGCTGGTGGGAACGCCCGAACGCCGGGCGTCGCTGGTTTCGTTCGTTCTCGGCGACGTCCACGCCCACGACGTCGGCACCATCCTCGACCAGGAAGGAATCGCGGTGAGGACGGGGCATCACTGCGCCATGCCGGTGATGGATCGGTTTGGCGTCCCCGCCACCGTCCGGGCGTCCTTCGCCTGCTACAACACCGAGGCCGAGGTGGACGTCCTCGCGGACGGGCTGGAGAAGGTACGGAGGATATTCGCCCGTGTCTGATCTCACGGATCTCTACCAGGAGCTGATTCTGGACCATAACCGCCGGCCCCGCAATTTCGGCTCGCTGACGGAGGCCAATCGAAGCGCCCGGGGGGTCAACCCGCTGTGCGGCGACAAGGTTGCCGTTCACCTGCGCGTGGAAGACGAAGAAGTGAAGGAAATCCGCTTCGAAGGTACGGGTTGCGCCATTTCCATCGCCTCGGCGTCGGTCATGACCGAAAGCCTGAAGGGGCGCACCTGCGGCGACGCCAGGAACCTCTTCGAGCGCTTTCATCAAATGGTGGCGGTTGATGACGGTCCGGCGTCGCACCCCCCGGAAATGGGCAAACTGGCGGCGTTCGCGGGGGTGCGGCACTATCCGGCCCGGGTCAAGTGCGCTACGCTGGCGTGGCACACGTTGCGCGCGGCCTTGGAGGGTGACGCACAGGCCGTAAGCACCGAATAGGGGAGCGAGACTTCTGGTGGAAACCGTCGCGGATCAGAAAGACATGGAAGGGCGGGTGATCGAGGCGTTGCAGACATGCTACGATCCCGAGGTTCCCGTCAACATCTATGAAATGGGGTTGATCTATGGGGTGGAGGTGGATCCCCTCGGCAACGTGTCCGTCTCCATGACCCTGACCGCGCCGAACTGCCCCGCCGCCCAATCGCTTCCCATGGAGGTGGAGGAGAAGGCCCGGTCGGTGGACGGGGTCAAGGACGTCCACGTGGAGATCGTCTGGGAGCCCCCTTGGGACCCCAGCCGCATGTCGGACGCCGCCAAGCTGCAGCTCGGCATGCTGTGACACCGCGGAACCCGTCTCACATCACGATGGACGAAGTCAACGAGCACGAGCAGATCAAGGTGCGCCGCGACAAGTTGGCGCAGTTGGGGCCGGACCGCCGCCTGGCATTCCGCAATGACTTTCGTCCCAGTCACACCGTCCAGGCCATCCGTGACCGCTCCGGCGATCTCGATCCGCAGGAGCTGGAAGCCTTGTCGGACGAGTTCGCGCTGGCGGGCCGGATAAGAGCCTTCCGACCCCACGGCAAGGCGGCGTTCTTCGAGATCGAGGATGCTACCGGGCGGCTGCAGGTCTACGCGCGCAAGGACGGGCTGGGGGATGAAGCCTACGAACGGGTCCGTTCCCTGGACGTGGGCGACATCGCCGGAGTGCGCGGCCGTCTCTTCCGGACCCGCACCGACGAGCTCACCATCCAGGCCGGAGAAGTCACGCTGTTGACCAAGTGCATCCGGCCGTTGCCCGAGAAGTGGCACGGCCTGAAGGACGTGGAGACGCGCTACCGGCAGCGCTACGTGGACCTGATGGTCAATCCCGAGGTCCGCGAGGTGTTCCGCAGCCGGTCACGGATCATCGGATTCGTGCGCGAGTTCCTCCGGCAACGCGGCTTCCTCGAGGTCGAGACTCCGATGATGCAGCCGATGGCCGGCGGCGCCGCTGCCAGGCCTTTCGTCACCCACCACAACGCCCTGGACCTGGACCTCTACCTGCGGGTGGCGCCGGAGCTGTTTCTCAAGAGGCTGTTGGTGGGCGGCTTCGACCGCGTGTTCGAGTTGAACCGCAACTTCCGCAACGAAGGCCTTTCCACGCGCCACAACCCCGAGTTTACCATGCTCGAGCTCTATCAGGCCTACGCGGACTACGAGGACATGATGTCACTCACCGAGGACCTCTTCGTGATGTTGGCGAAAGAGATCCGCGGAAACCTGCGGATTCCTTGCGGCGGCCGGGAAGTGAGTCTGGAACCTCCCTGGGAGCGGCTCTCGCTGACGGCAGGCGTGGCCCGGGCCGCCGGTGTGGAGGAATCGGCGCTGGAAACGTTGCCCGATCTGTTGAGGGTCGCGGACAAGCTCGGGCTCCAGGTCGATCCCAGGCTGGGCCGGGGCAAGCTGTTGGTGGAGCTCTTCGAGCAGTTGGTGGAGCCGCGGCTCATCCAGCCCACGTTCGTGCTGGACTATCCCCTGGAGGTCTCTCCTCTGGCGCGACGGAACGACGACGACCCGCAGTTCGTCGACCGCTTCGAGCTCTTCATCGGCGGACGGGAGTTGGCCAACGCATTTTCCGAGCTGAACGATCCCGAGGACCAGCAGCGCCGGTTCGAGGAACAGGCCGCCGCCAGGCGGGCCGGCGACGACACTGCCTGCGAGGTCGATGAAGATTACGTGCGCGCGCTGGAATACGCCATGCCTCCGGCCGCCGGAGAGGGCATCGGCATCGATCGACTGGTGATGCTGCTGACGGATTCGGCCTCGATCCGCGACGTGATCCTTTTCCCGCTCCTCCGCTCCTGAACATGCGTTACGAATTGTTCGTAGGACTGCGCTATCTTCGGGCACGCCGCAGCGAACGGTTCATTTCCCTGCTAACCCTGATCTCCGTCCTGGGCGTCATGATCGCCGTGGTCACTCTCAACGTCGTGATCGCGGTGATGACGGGCTTCGAGGAAGTGCTTCGGGACCGGCTCCTCGGTCTGAACGCGCACGTCCTGCTGGTCAAGCCGGCCACCTACCTGACCGGATACGATGCGCTCGCCAGGCGCCTGGAAGGCCGCGACGACGTGACCGCCGCCGCTCCGTCCCTCAGCGGGCAGATCATTCTCACGTCCGGGAATCGGGTAACGGGCGCGGTGGTCCGTGGGGTCGACCCGGAACGCTCCCACGTGGACCTGGGAAAGTACCTGAAGGAGGGGGGACTTCGCGATCTCGGGTCCCGGACGCCGGCGAGGATCAACGGACGGGATCTGCACCTGCCCGGCATCATCGTCGGGGACCGGCTGGCCGGCCGGCTCGGTGTGGGCAAGGGGGATGCGCTGCAGGCGGTGTCGCCCATCGGCAGCCCCACCGCGGTGGGCATCATTCCGCGCATCAGGCGTTTCGCGATCACCGGCATCTTCGACTCGGGCATGCGCGAGTACGACAGCGGTCTGGTGTTCATGAACCTGACGGACGCGCAGGATTTCTTCGGCGTGGATGACGTGGCCACGAGCATCGAGATCACGGTGGCGGACGTGGCCACCGCCGGAGCGGTTGCCGCGGACATTCAGAAGTGGGTGGGCTCCACCTATCTGGTAGAGGACTGGTCGCGTCTCTGGCCCAACCTCTTCGCCGCGTTGCGGCTGGAGAAGACCGTGTACTTTCTCGTACTGTTGCTGATGGTGCTGATCGCGGCCTTCAACATCGTCTCGACCCTGATCATGGTCGTTATGGAGAAACGCAAGGATATCGGCGTGTTGCGATCCATGGGTGCGTCCAGGAGCAGTATCCGCCTGATCTTCCTCATCAAGGGCTGGATCATCGGGGCGGTGGGCACCGTGGCCGGGGTCGTGGCCGGCTATGGGTTGGCCCTTTTGATCCAGCGTTACCAGTTCATCGAGTTGCCTGATGACGTGTTTCTCGTCTCCACGGTGCCGGTGAGCATTTCGCCCCTGTATTTCGGGCTGG
Source organism: Candidatus Binatia bacterium (assembly GCA_951813575.1). Lineage (GTDB taxonomy): Bacteria > Desulfobacterota > Binatia > UBA9968 > JAJDTQ01 > JAJDTQ01. The sequence goes on along the minus strand of OX638375.1, from coordinate 464,304 downwards.
TGGCGCTGGCTTCCTTCAGCATCTGCGTCCTCGCCAGCATCTATCCGGCGCGACAGGCGACCAAGCTGCATCCCGTGGATGTCATCCGGTACGAGTAGCGTCGCATGTCGGTCCTGGTGGAGATATCCGGACTGAGCAAGTCCTACGCCGGCGGCGAGCGCCGGGTGGACGTTCTGCGGAATCTGGATCTGTCGTTGGGCCGCGGCGAGCGGCTGGCGATTACCGGTGAATCGGGAGTCGGCAAGAGCACCCTCCTGTACACCATCGGGACGCTGGAACGCCCCGACCGGGGGACGTTGCGCTACGAGGGACACGATGTCACCGGCTGGAACGACGACGAGCTTTCGCGTTTCCGCAACCGGACCATCGGCTTCATCTTCCAGTTCCATCACCTGCTGCCTGATTTCAACGCGCTCGAGAACGTGATGATGCCCGCGCTCATCGCGCGATGGGACCAGGCCCGGGCGCGGCGGTCCGCCGGCGAACTGCTGGAGACCGTGGGCCTCGCGGAACGGCTCGGACACCGGCCGGGTGAGTTGTCGGGCGGCGAACAACAACGGGTGGCCATCGCGCGTTCCCTGATTCTCGAGCCCCGGCTCATGCTGGCCGACGAACCCACCGGGAACCTCGACCCGGCCACCGGGGGCGAGATCGAGGACCTCCTCTGCGAGTTGAACGAGACGCGCGGACTTGCCCTCGTCGTAACCACTCACAACCGGCAGTTGGCCCGGCGGATGAGCCGGCAGCTCGAGTTGCGCGACGGTCGGCTGTTCCCGTCGGCGGATTGACCGGCACGCCCGGACGGCGCCGCGAACAAGGCCGCATGCGCGTTCGATGCTTTACAACGGCGTGGTAACTTGTTAGCAGGAAAAGAGAAACTCAAGTCTTATCGGTATATTGAACCAGTGCTTGTAACCGACCGGAAAATTGCGGCGATCCTGCTGACCGCCGCGTGGTGGCTTGCGGGATGGCAAGGTATTTTTGCGGCCGCCTCCGTGGTCAACGAAGTCCGCGTCCAGGGGCACCTTCGAATCGAGGAGGACGCCATCCGCCTGAGCATTCAGGCTCAGGCGGGGCAACCTTTCGACCCCGAGGTCGTGGATCGGGATGTCAAGGCGATCTACCGGATGGGTTTCTTCGACGACGTGACCGTCGAGTTCTCCTCGGACGGAGTCCTCACCTATACGGTTGCGGAGCGGCCCTACGTCAAGGGGGTGGAGATCCTCGGCAACGACCAGGTGTCGACGGAGGACATCGAGGCGGCCCTGGGAATGAGGCCACGAACAGCTCTGGATACGGGACGGCTCCAGGAAGGACTCCAGAGGGTTCTGAGGCTCTACAGCGAGGCGGGGCATGTCAACACGCGGGTGGACTACACGCTGACACCCGACGAGAACAATCAGACCATCATTACGCTGGCGATCGTGGAGGGCCAGACGCTCCTGATCAAGAAGATCACCTTCGAGGGGAACAAGGGGTTTACCGAGGATGAGCTCAAGGACGTCATGCAGACCAAGGAGGATTGGATCATCCCGTTTACCAGCCGCGGCCGCCTGGACCCGGATGTCCTGACCAACGACATCGCCCTGCTGGCCTCCCTCTACTACGACAACGGCTACATCGATCACAAGATCGACGAGCCCATCGTCCTGAACCGCGGCAGCGGGCTGGAGGTCGTCATCCGGGTGGAAGAGGGCGAGCGCTATCGGGTGGGCGTGGTACAGGTGGGCGGGGAGCTCGTGGGCGATCCGGCGCGATTGCTCGAGCGCGTCAGCATGACTTCCGGGCAGATCTTTCGCGGCAGCCGGGTGCGCAACGACCTGACCGCATTGCGGCGGCGATACGCCGACCGGGGATACGCCTTCGCGGACATCGCCCCGGTTACCAAGGCGAAACCCGCCGACCGACTGGTGGACGTGACGTTCATGATCAAGCGGGGACCGTTGGTCTACTTCGATCAGGTGAAGATCACGGGAAACGTCAAGACCAGGGACAAGGTGATTCGCCGCGAGATGGAGTTCGCGGAGAAGGAGAGGTATTCCTCGAGGAAGATCCTCGAGAGCCGGAACGCTCTGCTGCGGACCGGTTTCTTCAAGGACGTGACCGTGGAGACCGAGAAGACCGACAGGGAGGATACGGTCGATCTCGCCCTCAACGTGGAAGAGGCCCCCACGGGGACCTTCAGCATCGGAGCGGGCTACAGCACCGCAACGGGGTTCTCCGTTCAGACGTCCCTCGAGGAACGAAACCTGTTCGGAACCGGGAGGGGCGCATCGGCGGAGCTGTCGTTCAGCGACGCGGATCAGGAGATCGTTCTCGGGCTGGTGGAACCGCGGGTGTTCGACACCCGCGTGGACCTGGAGCTGGACGTCTTCCACAGCACCTCCGAGTTCAGTACCTGGGACAGCCGGCAAAGCGGTTTCGCCACCCACGTCAGCGCGCCCCTTCGTTACCTGAACCTGCCTTTCGTCGGGCGGCGCATAGACCGTCAACGCCAGGAAGAGCTCGATGACGACCCCCGGTTCTCGATTCTCGACCATCTTGCCGGAGGCATTGGATACACCCTGGCCCGCAACAAGATCACCGACGTCCAGCCCACGGCTCCATTGAGCATCGCACCCGGAAAAACCATCACCAGCGCCGTTACGCCGACGCTCTCGTACGACACGCGAAATCATTTCTTCGTGCCCACCGAGGGAACGCGTTCGGTGATGTCGGTAAAACTCGCGGGACTCGGCGGAGACAACAAGTTCATCCGCAGCGACGTCGTCATGACGCGATATTTCCCGGTGTTCAAGGATTTCGAGTGGGGCAGGAAGATAGCCCTCTCCGTCGGGGCCCGGGTCGGTTACGCGGCGTCCTGGACGCGCAGGGAACTGCCCCTTTTCGAACGTTACTACGCGGGCGGCATCGGTTCGGTGCGAGGGTTCGAATTTCGCTCGCTGGGGCCGCGGGAATGTCCCAGAAATACGCCGAATTGCACGAACCCCTTCAATATCGGGGGCAATAAGCAACTCCTCACCAAGGCGGAGCTTCTTTTCCCCATCCTTGACGAATTGGGTCTCAGGGGCTCCCTGTTCTTCGATCAGGGGCAGGCGTTCGGAACGTCGCAGAACATCGACATCAAGGCTCTCAGGCGGTCGGTGGGCGTGGGCACCCAGTGGCTGTCGCCCATCGGTCCGATCAGACTGAGTTGGGCAGTCCCCCTCAATGCGAAGCCGACGGACGACAAAGAGGTTCTGGGTTTCACCATCGGTACGGCAGGGGACCTGTAGACAACGCGTGAGACGGGAATTCCTTCTGGAGGTTACGGTGATCCGAATATTGATGGTTGTTCTGCTGGCAGTGGCAACGGGCTCCGCATGGGGGCAGGAGCTCAAGGTCGGCTTCGTCAACGTCCAAAAGGCCATCAGCCAGTCGCAGCGCGGAAAGGCGGCTCGGGAGACCTTCCGGGGCGCCCTCAAGGACAGGCGGGCGACGCTGCTGCGGGAAGAGCAGGCCATCGAGAAGGAGCGCAGGCAGCTGGACAAGCAGGCGGTTCTGATGAAGGAGAGTGAACGGACCAGGGCCCGTCGCCGTTTGCAGCTACGCATGAGGGACTATGAGCGAAGTGCCAGGGACGTCCGGGAAGAGATGGCTCTCAAAGAGCGGGAAATGACCGGCGAGATCCTCAAGGACCTTCATAAGATCATCACCGACGTAGGCAAGACGGGCAAGTTCACGATGATTCTCGAACGGAGTCAACTGCTTTACACGGACAAGGGAACGGACATCACCGACGACGTGATCAAGCTTTACGACGAGCGCTCCCAGGACAGCACGACCGGCGACAAGAAAAAGTGACGGGCTCGGGGAAATCTCTTGCCGACCTCGCCGGGCTGGTCGGCGGCCGGGTCGTGGGCGACCCCGACGTGATGATCGAAGGGGTCGCCGCCATTGAGGACGCCGGTCCCGGACAGATTACCTTCCTGGCCCACCCACGGTACCGCAAATATCTCGACTCCAGCACGGCCGGTGCGGTCATCGTCAACGACGGGTCGAGCGTTCCGGCGACCTTGAATCGACTCGAGGTCGAGGATCCCAATCGGGCCTTCGCGGAAATCCACGGGATTTTCAATCCTCCCCCGGCGCACGAACCGGCCATCAGCCCGCTGGCGGTAGTCCATCCCAGCGCCGTCATCGGACCGGACGTGGCCCTCTACCCCCACTGCTACGTCGGCAGGGGCGCTCGTGTCGGGGAGAGGACGGTGCTCATGCCTGGCGTGACCGTCGGTCCGGATGCCTGGGTCGGAAGACGCTGCGTGCTCAATCCCAACGTAACGGTGGCCCACCGCTGCCGAGTCGGCGATGGTGTGATCCTCCATGCGGGCGTCGTGGTCGGCAGCGACGGGTTCGGCTACGCAGGTGGCGGCCGGCAAAGGATCAAGGTCCCTCAGGCGGGGATCGTGGAGATCGGCGACCAGGTGGAGATCGGCGCGAACACGACCGTCGACCGGGCGACCATCGGGAGCACCCGGATCGGAGCCGGGACCAAGATCGACAACCTCGTTCAGATCGCCCACAACGTCGTGATCGGCGAAAGGTGTCTGATCGTTGCCCAGACGGGTATCGCGGGCAGTACCGTGATTGGCGACGACGTGATTCTGGCCGGCCAGGCGGGCATCAGCGACCACTTGGAGATCGGCAACGGATCCGTCATCGGACCGCGGAGCACGGTGCTCCAGTCGGTTCCGCCCGGGTCCGTGCTTTCGGGCGCGGTGACGGCCGCTCCCCACAAGCAGTGGCTCAGGGTGATGCGGCTGTTGCCGAGGCTGCCGACGCTGTGGCACCGGGTTTCGGAACTGGAACGAAACATCCGGTCGCTCGTGTCGCGGGAAGACAAGGGGGTCTCGTAACGACATGATGGACGTAACCGAGATACGGAAGCTGATCCCGCACAGATATCCCTTCCTCCTGGTGGATCGGATCGTCGAGCTCGAACCCAACCGACGCGCCGTGGGCATCAAGAACGTGACCGTCAACGAGGAGTTCTTCCAGGGCCACTTCCCCGAGAAGCCCATGATGCCGGGAGTGTTGATCTGTGAGACCATGGCCCAGGTGGCCGCCGTTCTCGCGCGATGCAGCGAACAGGAACACGACACGGTCTTCGTCCTTACGGGCCTCGAACGGGCCAAATTCAAGCGCCCGGTGGAACCGGGCGACCAGTTGCGGATCGAGCTGGAGGTCTCCCGGCGCCGCAAGCGCTACTGGCGTCTGACGGGGACGGTAGCGGTGGACGGCAAGCGGGTGGCGGAAGCGGAGTTTTCCGCCATGGAGATATCCGTGTAGTGGCGAGGGGCGCGAAGGATGGTCCGCAGGCATCCCACGGCCGTGGTGGATCCGGCCGCCGAGTTGGACGACGACGTTGAAGTCGGCCCCTACTCCGTCATCGGCGCCGGGACGAGGATTGGAAAGGGGACCCGGATAAGGTCCCACGTGGTCATCGAGGGCAACACCTGGATCGGCAGGGACAACGTCATCTATCCGTTCGCCACCGTCGGCTCCAACCCCCAGGACCTGAAATATCGGGGCGAGGAGAGTCGATTGATCATCGGTGACGGGAACACGATCCGTGAGTTCGCCTCCCTCAATCCGGGCACCGCGGGAGGGGGGTTGGTGACCCGGATCGGACAGCGCAACCTGCTGATGATGCAATGCCACATCGCTCACGACTGCGTCATCGGCGACGACAACATCGTGGCCAACGGCGCTACCCTCGGCGGCCATGTGGCAGTGGGGGACCATGTCATCATCGGGGGGCTCGTGGGAGTCCATCAGTTCGTGGCCATCGGCAGCGGCGCCATCATCGGGGCGGGTTCGATGGTATCCAAGGACGTGCCGCCCTACTGTAACGCCACCGGCGACCGGGTGCGGCTGCGCGGACTGAACTACGAGGGGCTCAAGCGGCGCGGGGTCGACAGGCAACGCATCGATGCTCTCAGGCAGGTGTACCGTATCCTGTTTCGGTCGCAGCTGCGATTGAAGCCGGCGCTGGAACGGGTCCGTCAGGAGGTCCCCAGGACGCATGAGGTGGAACAGATGATCCGTTTCGTGGAAGACTCTCAACGAGGGGTCTGCCGCTAGTGTCCATTCCCGCCGAAATGGCCGTCGACAGAGTCGGCCTGATCGCCGGCAGCGGCCGCTTCCCGTTGATATTCGCCCAGAACGCGCGGGAATCGGGAATCCGCGTGATCGCGGTGGCTCATCACGGCGAGACGGCGCATGAGATCGAAAGGTTCGCGCATGAAGTGACGTGGGTCCGCGTGGGACAACTCGGGAGAATCATCCGCACGTTCCGGAACGCGGAAGTCCGGCATGCCGTGATGGCGGGGGGCATCCGCAAGGTACGGATGTTCTCGAACTTCAGGCCGGACCCCAGGGGCCTGGCCCTCCTGGCCCGCATGAAGCGTCGTGACGACGACCATCTTCTGAGAGGCGTGGCGGCCGAGCTCGAGAGTGAGGGAATTCGCATCCTGGAATCGACACTCTTCCTGGAACGGATCATTCCCCGTGAAGCCGGTGTGTTGACCCGGACCGAGCCCACTGCGGAGCAGTGGAAGGACGTGCGTTTGGGCGTCCCCATGGTCAAGGCGCTGGGCCGGATGGGGATCGGTCAGACGCTGATCCTGAAGCAGGGCGTCGTTGTCGCGGTGGAGGCCATCGAAGGGACGGATGCCGCCATTCGCCGCGGCGGAAGCGTGGCGGGAGGGTCCTTGGTCGTCGTCAAGATGAGCAAGCCGCAGCAGGACCTGCGGTTCGATGTGCCCGCGGTGGGCCCCGGTACCATCGAGGTGCTGCGGGAGGCGGGCGGGGGCGTGTTGGCCGTCGAGCAACGGCGGTCCGTTCTGCTGGACAGGGAAGAGCTGCTTGCGGCCGCGGACGCGGCGGGAATCGCCGTGGTCGCCGTAGCGCCGGACGCCGAATGAGTGAACGTATCGCCGCAGGAGTCGTCGGTCTGGGGTACGCGGGGAGCCTTCATGCCGCCAAGTATGCCGCGTTGTCCTCCGCAGAGCTCGTGTGCGTCGCCGACATCGACGAGCGGCGCGCCCGGGAGACGGAGGAGCGCTACGGGGTCCCCGCCGTTACCGACTACCGTGAGCTCTTCGACAAGGTCCGCTGTGTCAGCATCGCGGTTCCGACCCGGATACACTATAGGGTCGCCCGGGATTTCCTCGCCGCAGGCATCGATGTCCTGGTGGAGAAGCCCATCACCTCGACGGTCTCCGACGGTTGCCGGCTCGTGGAGCTGGCGCGGCAGAAGGGCCGCATCCTGCAGGTCGGCCACCTGGAGCGTTTCAATCCGGTGGTGCGGGAACTCAGCAAGGTCGTCTCCGAGCCGAAGTTCGTGGAATGCCACCGCCTGGCGCCGTTCATTACCCGGGGGACCGACGTGGATGTGGTATTCGATCTGATGATCCACGACATCGATGTCATCTCCAGCCTCGTTCATGCCCCGGTCGCCAGCATCGACGCCAACGGCGTCGCCGTCCTCACGGACAAGCCGGACATCGCCAACGCGCGCATCCGTTTCGACGACGGCTGCGTTGCCAACGTGACGGCGAGCCGCGTTTCGATGAAGCGTGAGCGCAAGATCCGTTTCTTCCAGTCGGACGCTTACATTTCCCTGGACTATGATGCCAAGACGGCGCAGGTCTACCGTATGGAAGACCGCACCCGGGGCTGGGAGGGTATTCGGGGAGAGAGCATCGCCACGGAGAACGGCGACGCCCTCCGAGACCAGATCGCGGCGTTTCTGGAGTCGGTGGCCACCCGAAGGACCCCGTTGGTGAGCGGAGAGGACGGGTTGCATGCGCTCCGGATTGCATCGGCAATCAGCGAACGGCTTTGATGGCTCGTTACACCTCCGCAGATCCGGGGTCGCCAGGCGTCATGCTGGTGGCCGGCGAAGCCTCGGGAGATGCCCGGGGAGCGGAGCTGGTACGCACCCTGCGACAACGTAACCCGGGCATGGAAGTGTTCGGCATGGGCGGAGCCAACCTGCGCCAGGCCGGCATGCGGGTAGTCTACGATGTCGCGAAAGTGGCCTCGGTGGGAGTCTCGGAAGTGCTGGCAAACCTCCGCAACCTCTGGCTGGCCTACCGCCTGTTGCGCCGGTTGCTGGTGGAACACCGGCCTTCCTTGCTCATCCTCATCGACTTCCCGGAGTTCAACATGGCGCTGGCGCGCGTCGCGCGGCGGCACGGCATCACGGTCCTCTACTACATCAGTCCGCAGATATGGGCATGGCGTCCCTATCGCATCCGGAAGATCGCCTCGAGAGTCGATGCCATGGCCGTCGTGTTTCCTTTCGAAGCGGAACTCTACAAATCGTTCGGCATGAAGGACGTGACTTTCGTGGGGCACCCGCTCGTGGACGTCGTCAGACCTGACCGGGACCGGGGCACGAGCCTTGAGGAGCTGGGACTGGACCGCACCATGCTCACCATCGCCTTGATGCCCGGCAGCCGGAAGACGGAAGTGGCTTCGCTGATCGGGCCCATGGTGGAAGCGGCCGGCCGGCTCGCCCGCGAGCGGGACGTGCAGTTCATCCTGATCCGTGCGAACACCATCGAACGCGACGATCTGGAAGCGGCCGTGGCGGGGTCGCCGATCACCGTTCGTATCGTCGACGGCGACACCTACAACATGTTGGCGGCGGCCGATCTCGTTTGGGTGGCGTCCGGCACCGCCACGCTCGAGGCGGGCTTGTTGAAGAAGCCCATGGTCATCACCTATCGGTTGTCGCCCCTGAGCTATTGGCTCGGACGTCGCCTCATCCGGGTGAACGACATCGGCATGATAAACATCGTCGCCGGGGAGCGCGTGGTCCCCGAGCTCCTTCAGAGCGAGGTCACCGCCGACCGTATCCTGGCCGAGACCCAACGCATGCTGCAGCCGGAGGTCCGTCAGGCCGTGATTGGCAAGCTTGCGGGGGTGCAGCGTCTGCTGGGACCCCCGGGAGCGCCGGGACGCGTGGCGGACATGGTCATGGAGCTGCTGGCCCAGACCGGCGCACGGGCTTGAGGATGAAGGTCTACATCCGCCTGCTCCACTACCTGAGGCCGTACATATGGCCGTATTTCTGCGGCGGCATTCTCTGCATGCTGCTGTTCAGCGGCTCCACCGCGGGTTTCCCGTTCGTGGTCCGGGACGCGGTGGACCATATGTTCGTCCACAAAGACCGCGCGATGCTGGTGTACATCCCCTTGGCGATCGTGGCCGTCTTCACCCTTCGCGGCCTCTTCAACTTCGGCCAAACCTACCTTATGGAGTGCGTCGGACAGCGGATCGTCCGGGACCTGCGGGCGGTCCTGTGCGAGAAGCTCCAGTGGCTCTCGCTGTCGTATATCCATCGGCATCCCACGGGAACGCTGCTGTCACGGGTGACCAACGACGTCATGCTGGTGCGCAACGCCCTCACCAGCGCGGTGGTCTCGGTGGCCCGCAACAGTACTTCGGTGCTGGCGCTGACAGCAGTGGCCTTTTACATGGACTGGTTCCTGGCATCCATAGCGTTCGTGGTGTTTCCCGCCGCGGTGCTGCCGGTCCGACGGCTCGCCGGACGTGTCAAGACGGCCACCACGAGAACCCAGGTGAGCATGGGCCTGTTGACCACGATTCTCCAGGAGAGTCTTCAGGGCAGCTCCATCGTCAAGGCGTTCGGCATGGAGCGCCACGAGATGGCCCGGTTCAATCGTGAGAACCGCGCAATCCTGCGGCACCAGTTGAGAGCCAGCCGCGCCAAGGCCATCATGCCCGCCGCCATGGAGATTCTTGCGGGACTGGGCATTGCCGGGGTGGTTTGGTACGGCGGCAAGGCCGTCATGGATGGCGGACGTACGTCGGGCGAGTTTTTCGCCTTTATCACCGCCATGTTCCTGACCTACGAGCCCTTCAAGCGCCTGACGCAAGCCGTTCCCGAGATCTATCAGGGTATCGTCGGCGGGGAGCGGATCTTCGAGTTGCTGGACGTGCCGCTGGACATCGCCGACGCGCCGGACGCGGTGCCGGCGCGGGCCTTCGCCGACCGTATCGGCTTCCGGAACGTGGCTTTCGGCTACCTTGCCGAGCCGGTGCTGACGGGGATCGATATCGAGATCCGGTGCGGCGAGATGGTGGCCTTCGTGGGTATGAGCGGGGCCGGCAAAACGACCCTTTCCGCGCTGCTGCCGCGTTTCTACGACGTATCCTCCGGCAGCATCACCCTGGACGGCGTCGACATCCGCAAGCTCAGCCTGGAGTCCCTTCGCCGCCAGATCGCCATCGTGACCCAGCACACCTTTCTCTTCAACGACACCGTCCGGAACAACATCTCGTATGGAGACCCGTCCAAGGGCATGGAGGAGATCATCAAGGCGGCCGAGGCCGCCAACGCCCACGACTTCATCATGGCGTTGCCGGCGGCGTACGACACCGTCATCGGCGAGATGGGCCTCAGACTCTCGGGAGGACAGCGGCAACGGATCGCCATCGCCCGCGCCGTGCTCAAGAACGCCCCCATCCTGATCCTCGATGAGGCTACCTCGTCCCTGGACTCCGAATCGGAGCGGCTGGTCCAGGATGCCCTCGACGGTCTCATGGAGAACCGCACGAGCCTCGTCATCGCTCACCGGTTGTCGACCATCAAAAATGCCAGCCGCATCGTGGTGTTGGCCGAGGGAAGGGTCGTGGAGGAGGGGACGCATCGGGAGCTGCTGGCGAGAGGAAGGGAATACAGTCTTCTCTACAATCTCCAGGCCATGGAAGGGAGTGAGAGGGGCACCCTCTGAGTCCGCGGTACGGGACGGAGCCCTTCGACGGAGCGCCACGCTTGTGTTGGCCCTTTATAATGCGCTTTTGCACGCGGGACTGATCCTGGGCCTCTTGCTTTGGCCCTTGGGGTTGTTGTCGCGGCGACGTCCTTACCGGGGGTTGAGGGAGCGCTTCACCTGCTATCCCGCGAACCTCCTGGCGGCTCTCGCCGGTTCCCGGCCGATCTGGCTCCACGCCGCCTCGGTAGGCGAGGTGCGGTCCGCCGCCGCGCTGGTGCGGGAGATAAGGACGGCGCTGCCGGGACGCAGGCTGCTGGTGTCGACGATGACGGCCACCGGACGCCGGACCGCCCAGGAGGCGCTGACCGAGGTGGACGGCGTAACGTATTTGCCGCTGGACCTTCCATGGCTGGTGGCGCGCAGTCTGCGGCGCTTCCGCCCGGAGGTCATCATCCTCCTGGAAACCGAGATCTGGCCGAATTTCATCCTGACGGCTTACCGGCTGGGAATTCCGACGGTCCTGCTCAGCGGACGCCTGTCTCCGCATTGCGCCCTGCGATACCGGCGTTTCCGGCGGCTCTTCGGGCCGGTCCTGAACGCAGTGTCGGAGTTCGGCATGCAAGACGATGAAAACGCGGGGCGCGTCCTCGGCTTGGGGGTGGATCGGGCAAGGGTCGCCGTGACGGGCAATTTGAAGTACGGGGAGACAGGAACGGAGCCGGTTCCCGATCCCTTTGGCCCCGGTCGCGAAGGCGGCCCCGTGATCGTGGCCGGCAGCACCCACCGGGGAGAAGAGGAGATCCTTCTGGATATCCTTCCCGACTTGCGCCGCCTTCACCCGGAGCTGCTGATGATTCTCGCCCCGCGCCATCCGGAGCGCTTTGGCGACGTGGAACGGCTTCTCCGGGAACGGAAGCTCAGCTACCGCAAGCGGAGCGGGATGAACGGCCCGCAGCCCGGCGACAGTCATGTCTTGCTGCTGGACACGCTGGGTGAGTTGCCACGGTTCTATGGCTGTGCGACGGTTGCGTTCGTGGGCGGCACCCTGGTGCCGGCGGGAGGACACAACGTCATGGAGCCGGCTCGTTGGGGTAAACCGGTGCTGTTCGGCCCCCACCAGACCAACATCGCGGAGACCGCCCGGAAGATGCTGGAGCAGGGCGGCGGCGTTGAGGTCCGTGATCGCCAGGACTTGTTCAGGGAGATTGCAGATCTGCTGTCGGACCCCGTCCGGGCCGCGGCCATGGGCGGCCGTGCCCGGCAGGCGGTGGAGGCGGACGGGGACGTGGTGTCGCGAAGCATGGGTTTGATCCGGCGACAGCTTCAAGACCACCCATCGCATGGCGGCGTCGAATAGAAGATGGACCCGGCTGGCCCGGCTGGCCTGGAGCCGCCACGGCATCGGCGGCTGGTTCCTCTGGGGGCTGCTGTGGCCCTGGAGCGTCAGCTTCCGTCTTCTGATGGAGCTGCGGAACTTCCTGTACGACATTCGCTGCCTCAACGCCCGGAAACTGGCACTTCCCGTGGTAAGCGTCGGGAATCTTACCGTGGGCGGCACGGGCAAGACGCCCACCAGCCTGTGGCTGGCGCAGAACCTGCGGCGCCGGGGCCTCAAGGCGGCGATCCTGACTCGTGGCTACGGCGGGCCTTCAACGGGCCGGCGGCCGGCGAGGCTCGACCCCGAAACCGCGCGCGGGTGGCTGAGGGAGCCCGGGGGCGGACCTCTCGATTACGGAGACGAGCCCGTCATGCTGAGCGCACTGTACGGGCAAACCGTCGGAGTCGGCGGCGACCGTCATCGAGTCGCCATGGAGTTCGTCCGGGAACCCGGAGACTTCCATCTCTTCCTGCTGGACGACGGTTTCCAGCACCGGCGGGTTGCAAGAGACCTGGATCTTCTCCTCCTCGGTTCCGACTGCGTCGGTTCGGTGTTGCCGGCGGGACCCTTCCGGGAGCCCCTCCATGGCTTGCGGCGGGCCGACATCCTGGTGGTCACCGGCGCCCACGACCGGTGGCGGACGCTGCTTCGCGGCCGTTGCGACGGCGCAAGGGTCTTCTACGCCTCCCTGGAACCCCGGGCGGTCCTCACCCGCACGGACGAGGGGCTCACCGAGCTGACCCTCGGCACCCTGGCGGGCACGCGGGTGCTGGTGGTTTCGGCTGTTGCCGACCCCGGGTCCTTCTATGCCATGGTCCGTGATTGCGAGGCCACCATCGTCGATACACTGGAATTCGCCGACCACCATCGGTACTCGGAGAAGGACTGGCGTGAGATCAATCGCCATCGGAACGGGGTCGACAGGATCGTCACCACCGAGAAGGATTTCGTCAAGCTGGCGCGGTTTCCCTTCCTGAGCGGCAGACTGCTGGCTTTGCGGGTGCAGATGTCCATCGACCGGCCGGAGACGCTGCTGGACCGTATCACGGAGGTCGTGGGAAGGGCCCGCGCGAAATGACGCCGAGGCCCGCACCGGATCGTCGCCGTCACGCCGCCCTCCCCGACATGCCGCGCGGCGGGATTCCGGAAGGATTCGATCGCGCGGCCCCCGGACCCGCCTTGGACATGCTGGTGGCCCGCGGGCTGGATGCAACCGAGTTGGCGTCACGGATTCTGGCGGCTCCGGCCGTGCCGGCCCATGGACAGGCCCGCTATTTCGGCCGTGCCGGCTTGCATGCCGTGCAGCTCCCGGGCGGCGACGGACTTATTCGTTCCTACCGCCATGGAGGTGTGCTGCGGGGGTTGACGCGGGGGTGGTTCGTGAGCCGTCCGCCACGGCCGTTCGTGGAACTGGCCGTGACGGTGGCTGCCCGGGAACGGGGACTGGCGGCCCCGGAGGTGCTGGCCGCCCTGGTGGCCCGAGGGTTCGGTCCCTGGTATCGGGGCTGGTTGGTGACGCGGGAGTTGAAGAACGTACGGGACCTCTGGGCCGAGCTTCAGCGGGAACCGCCACTTGAGATGAAGCAGGCGTTTCTCCGTCGGGCCGGGCGTTCGTTGCGCTTCATGCACGCCCGCGGCATCGACCATGCGGACCTCAACCTCCGCAACATCCTCGTTGGTCACGAGGGGTCGTGCCCGGAGATCCATATTATCGACTTCGACAAGGCGCGCCTGTTCCCCGGGCCGGTGCCGGCCGCCAGGGCACGGCGCAACCTGCGCCGCTTGCTGCGATCGGTGAACAAGCTCGACCCCGATCGTGCACGCCTCGGCCCGGACGATTGGAGTTGTCTCCTGGATGGCTATGATTCGGACGGATGACGGTTCAGGCACGGGGTCGAGGTTTGCATTGCATCGTGCGCGGGGATAATATGGCGGCGATTACGGCTCTGCCATCGGTTTCGGATATCGTATCCGCACCGTGAACACGGAGTATTGCCATGGGTGACAGACTATACGTGAGCGGACTTCCCTACGCCGTGACCGAAGCCCAATTGCATGACCTCTTCGCGGAACACGGCACGGTGGCATCGGCCCGAATCATCACCGACCGGTTCAGCGGCCGGTCCCGGGGCTTCGGGTTCGTCGAGATGGGCTCCGAGGCGGAGGCGAGGGCCGCCATGGAAGCGTTGGACGGCACGGAGCTTCAGGGGCGGATGTTGAAGGTGAACGAGGCCCACGAACGACGTACCAGAGATACCTGAGGAGCTGATACGGCGGCAAGGAAGCAAACCGGACGGGGCGGCGGAAGCGCCGCCCCTTTGTTTTTTGGAGCGCTCAATGGACGAATCGGTGATCATCATTTCGGATGCCACCCTCCTGCCCATGACCGTCGGCGGGAATGTCATTGAATCCGGCTACGTGACGGCGATCGACGGCGTGATCGTCGAGGTCGGGGCAGGGGATCCGCCGGCCATGGAACGAGGCTTGCGCATTGACGGCCGCGGGAAGGTGCTGATGCCCGGGCTGATCAACGCTCATACCCATCTGTATCAGGTGTTGCTGAGGGCCGTATGGGAAGACCTGCCGTTCCTGGCCTGGCTGAAGCGCATCTACGGCGTGGCGGAGGCCCTGAATCCGGAACACGTGCTGGCCGGCACCTTGTTGGGGTGCCTGGAGAACCTCAAGGGGGGCGTCACCACCGTCTGTGAGCACAACTTCCTGAACCCGGGCCCGGAGTGCGCCGTGGCGGCGGTCGAGGCCATCTCCCGGTCGGGCCTGAGGGGGGTCTTCGCCCGCACCATCATGGACACCGGAGACATCGTGCCGGACTGCACCAGGGAGACGCCGGAGACGGCCTTTGCCCGCATCGAGGAATTGATGTCGCGTCAGCGGCTGAACGGCTCGCCGGAGGAGTCTCGCCGTCTTACCTTTCGCACCGGACCCAACACGCCGCCCATCAATGCCTCGCCCGACCTGCTTCGGGAGATTCGGGGTTTCGCGGACCATCACTCCATCGGCATCAGCGCGCACGTCGCCGAATCGGCATCGGTGGTGGAGGTCACCCGCCGCCAGTGCAACCGGGCCGGCGTCGTCGCCCATCTGGCAGACTTCGACATACCGGGAGAAGACGCCATCTTCGCCCACAGCGTCCATGTCTCGCCCGAAGAGATCGTTCAACTGGCGGATACGAACACGGCGGTGTCCCACAACCCGGTCAGCAACATGATGCTGGGCGACGGCATCGCACCCGTGGTGGAGATGCTGGCCGCCGGAGTCAAGGTCGGCCTCGGCTCCGACGGAGCGGCCAGCAATCACGGCCAGGATCTCTTCGAGACCATGAAGGCGGCGTCCTTGCTTCAGAAGGTCAAGCACCAGGACGCGGGCGTCATCGATCCACACCAGGTGCTCCGCATGGGCACCATCGACGGCGCCCACGCGCTGGGCCTCGGTTCCGTTTGCGGGTCGGTGGAGGCGGGCAAACGGGCGGACCTGATCCTGGTGGACATACAGAAACCGCATTTCCAGCCGGTCAACGACGTGGTGAGCCAATTGGTGCACTGCGCCAAGGCCACCGACGTGGATACCGTGCTGGTGGACGGTAAGGTGCTGATGCGGGGTCGCGAGTGTGTGTGGCTGGATGAGGGCGAGACCCTGCGACGCGCTCAGGCCGCGCGTCGCGATCTCATGGAACGCATGCCCGCCGCGTGAGCGCGACGGGTCTGTTCATATTCTTGGTGGGCGCCGCTTCCGGCGCCATCGGTCAGTTCCGGTGCCGGTAGGTGATTCGGCCGCGGCTCAGGTCGTAGGGAGACAACTCCAGAGTGACCCGGTCCCCGGGTAGAATCTTGATGTAGAATTTCCGCATCTTCCCCGCGGTATAGGCGAGGACGTTGTGCTTGTTGTCCAACTCGACCTTGAACATGGCATTCGGCAGGCTTTCCATCACCGTGCCGGTAACCTCTATATTGTCTTGTTTGCTCATATCGCGTGCCTCAGACGCCTGTCCTCCCTTTCCGGAAGCGCGTAACGCTCCGTCTTATGACATCGTAGCCTAGCCCAAGGGCCGCGAATTGTCCATCCCGCTCGATCTCGGCTTGGGCCGGCGCGGAGAGGCTTCGCCCCGCGCCCTCCCTCCCCGCGGCGCGTTGCAATCAACCCGCCCCTGTGGAAGACTACGCCAAACCGAAAACGGTTCCGGACACCTATGAGCACGGATCGTCTATTTCTCTTGCTGGGCGCTCTTTCCGGTTTCACCGGGGTGGTGCTCGGTGCGTTCGCAGCACATGGCCTGAAGGGAAAGTTGCCGGACGAGATGCTGAACGTCTTCGAGGTGGGGGTCCGTTACCAGATCTATCACGCCCTGGCGCTGCTCATGGTGGCGTTGCTGCTGTCCCGCTGGCCCCGCGGGGAGTTCTCCGTGGCTGGATGGTTTTTCGTGTTCGGCACGGTGGTGTTCTCCGGAAGCCTCTACGCCCTGAGCCTTTCCGGCGTCCGGTGGCTGGGCGCCGTTACCCCCGTCGGCGGCCTCGCGTTTCTGCTGGGCTGGCTCGCCATCGCCTGGGGCGCGTGGAAGGGCTGACCGTTCCGAGGAGAGGGAAATGGCCAAGAACGGATACAGGATACTCGACAGCGACATGCACATCATGGAACCGCCGGACTTGTGGGAGAGGTATCTGGAGCCGGAGTTCAAGTCCTTGGCGCCGCGCGGCGTGACCAGCGAGAACGTCCGTGACCTGCGCATGCAGCATCCCGATGGCCGCTTGTGGGGGTTGCCCCAGGTGCATGCCGGCAACGTCACGAAGGGGCACAACTTCGAGAAGAACCAGGGCATCTACGGCGCCCACGCCGCACGGGGCTGGATGCCGGAGGTCCAACTGGAGGCCATGGACATCGAGGGTATCGACGTCGCCGTGCTTTACCCCACGCGGGGGCTTCAGGCGCTCAGCGAGCCGGATATGGAGCCCCGTTTCGCCGCCGCGCTGGCGCGGGCGTACAACAACTGGCTCTACGATTTCTGCCGCGCCGACCCGGTCCGCTTGCTGGGGGCGGGAATGCTCTCCCCCTTCGACGTGGACGAGGCCGTGGCCGAGACTCGAAGGTGCGCTCGGGAACTCGGTTTCCGCGGCATCTTCATGCGTTCCAACCCGGTGAACGGCCGCAACTTCCACGACGACTACTACGAACCGCTGTGGACCGCGCTCGAAGAGCTCGGCATGCCCCTGGGCCTCCACGAATCCTCTTCCTCCGGCGCACGTCAGGTGGGTGATCAGTTCGAGCCCAACTTCATGCTCCGGCGCGTGTTCGCACAACCGGTGGAACAGATGCTGGCTCTGGGCAGCATCTGCTCGGGCGGGGTTCTGGCCCGTCATCCGAACCTGCGGGTGGCCTTTCTGGAGGCCAACTGCGGTTGGCTCCCGTGGCTGCTCTGGCGTATGGACGAGGGATACGTAAGAGAGGCGGACGTGTGGTCTCCGGATCTGACCATGGCGCCGAGCGACTACTTCAAGAGACAATGCTTCGTGTCGGTGGAGCCGGACGAGGCCCCGGTCAAGTACGTCATCGACTACATGGGGAACGAGCGCATCGTGTTCTCCACCGACTACCCCCACGGGGATTCCAAGTTTCCCCACGCGGTGGAAAGCTTCCTGGAGCTCTCCACCATCAGCGAGGAAGACAAGCACAAGATCCTTTGGGACAACTGCGCCGCCTACTATTCCCTGGACTAGTGGCCTGCCGTACGAATGAACCGGACAGGACATAGTGTCCTGTCCCATGTATTTCTTTACCGAGATGCGCAGGATTTCTTGTTGTCGGCAAGGCGCGATGACGAGCAGTGGCGGACACCACGCGAGGAAGAGCAACGCAGCCGACGACGAGAAAGACCAGCAGATCGGTAAAGAATTGCGTGGGACAGGACACTAGCATGGCTGACGGGCGGGCGGTCCGCGGGGTCCTCTTTCT
The DNA here is from genome assembly GCA_951813575.1 of Candidatus Binatia bacterium. Classification (GTDB taxonomy): domain Bacteria; phylum Desulfobacterota; class Binatia; order UBA9968; family JAJDTQ01; genus JAJDTQ01. The sequence continues at coordinate 446,175 of OX638375.1, read as the reverse complement.
GGGAGCGCTCCTGTGGAACATGTGCAACGGCATGCTGTTCGTGCTCACGCCGCTCTTCGGCGTGACGCTCGGCCTGTCCGTGCTCGACATCGGCTCCGTGATCGGGCTTCCCTATCTGGTGACCATCGTCATGCGTTTCGTCGGCGGCGCGTTCGCGGACCGCTACGGCGAGCATCGCATGCTGCAGGCCTGCTACTCGATCAACGTCCTGGCGGCGATAGCTCTCTGCATGGCGAACGGTTTCTTCTCGCTCATGCTGTCCAGCGCGCTGGCGAACCTTTCCCGCAGCGTCTTCTGGGTCCCGGCCCAATCCATGGCCAGCCAGCTCTCCCGACGCAATCCCGGCAAGATGCTGGGCCAACTGTCGGCGGCCAACTACACCGGACAGTTGCTGGGATTGGCTCTCGGAGGAATCCTGGCCGGCTGGCTCGGCTACGGCACGACCTTCGTCCTGGTGGCGCTGACATGCGGCCTCGGCATGCTGCTCGGGTTCGCGCTGCCTCCGATCCGATCGAAACCCGAAGGCCGCACGGTTTGGCAGGTCACGGTGGGAATGAGCCGGCGGCTGATGGAGAGGCGCACTTGGCTGCTGCTCACCAGCTCGTGCGCGGCCGCGGTCCCGTTCGGTATTACCCAGTCCATCTACCCGGTCTACATGAGCGGCCTCAGCTTCCCCGAGGGCTGGATCAGCGTGGTGATCGCGGTGCGTTCCATCGGCCCGGTGGTGATCGGCCTCGGCCTCGGCTCGGAAATCACCATTGCGAGGGAGAGAGTGTTCTACGCCGTCAGCATGGGGGGCCTGGGACTTTGCATCCTTGCGACCGCGTGGAGCGAAGGGCTGCTGGTGCTGGGTCTTTGCATCACCGGCCTCGGCATGGCCGGGGGAGTGGCCGACCTCCTCAATCAGGTCCAGGCCGTCGATCTCAGCCGGGCGAGCGACCGCTCCGCGGTCATGGCCGCCACCGGACTGGGCTGGAACATGGCCCCCATGGCTCTCCCGCTGCTCCTCGGTTGGGCCGCGGATGCGTGGGGTTTCGGGGCAATGTTTCTCGCCACCGGGTGTTTCTTCCTCCTCGTTGCCGTCGGCACGCCGCTCGTCTATCGGATTCTGCGCTAGTGTCTTCGAAGAACACCTTCACGATTCGTCAAAGCCGCGCCAGGCGCTGTTGACAGGCGCAGCGGAGGTCAATATAAGGAACTGCGTAATAGCCAAGCGCGGATTCTTGAGCTTGGCTGGTTAGAGACAGTGTAAGACCGAAGTCGACCGGAGTGTCGTGATCGCCGCACGTGTGCTCTGCTCCTTTCGCCGTGCCTGTCTCAGGGTTGAACAGAATGATGGAGGAGAGCATGAACGAGAAGCTTTACGTGGGCGGTCTGCCGTATTCGACCACCGAGGACCAGCTCCAGGATATCTTCGCCGCGCACGGAACCGTGGTTTCCGCCAGGGTCATCACGGACAAGTTCACCGGCCGCTCCAGGGGATTCGGTTTCGTGGAGATGGGGTCCGGAGAAGAAGCGGAAAAGGCCATTGAGGCCCTGCATGACTCGGAGCTGGGGGGCCGCAGGCTGACGGTCAGCGAGGCACGCCCGCAGGAGCGTCGCGGCGGTTTCGGCGGCGGAGGTGGAGGTGGTGGTGGTGGCGGCGGAGGTGGCGGCGGCGGCCGCAATCGCTGGTAGCGAAACTCTCAGTCCAGCGGCCCCGGTTCTGTTCGCTCCTCGACATCGCCGTCGGACTTGCCGATGATGATCCGGGTTGCGAGGCCGGTGAAGAGGCCGCATTCCACGACGCCGCAGGTGGCGACGATCTCCCGCTCCAGCGCGGGCGGATCGTCGATCACCTTGAACGAGCAGTCGAGGATATAGTTGCCGTTGTCGGTCACGAAGGGGCCGCGGTCAGACGAACGGAAGCTGGCCTCACAGCCGATATCCTGAAGTCGGCGCTGGGTAAGCTGCCAGCCGAACGGCACCACCTCCACGGGCAAGGGAAAGGCTCCGAGGCGCTGCTTCAGCTTCCCCTCGTCGACGATGATCAGTTCGGCGCGGCTCGCCGTGGCGACGAACTTTTCGCGCAGCAGCGCTCCTCCGCCTCCCTTGACGAGATTGAAGGCGGGGTCGACCTCGTCGGCGCCGTCGATGGTGACGTCGACGGAGAGTGTTTCCGCAAAACTCGTCAGGGGAATCCCCAACTCCCGCGCCAGGGTGGCCGACCGTTCGGAGGTGGGAATGCACCGGACCCGAAGCCCCTCCCGGCGTATCCTGTCGGCGAGCCTGACGATGGCAAAGTAGGCGGTCGATCCCGTACCGAGCCCCACGATCATATCGTCGTTCACGTAGTCCGCCGCGCGCTCGCCGGCGATTTGCTTGGGATTCGGAGCCATGGTCTTCCACTGACAGGCGTGCCAGCAGCAATTGTAACGCAACGTATCGCGCTTGAGAAACCCTCCGTTTACAGCCAGTCCGGGGGCGTTGCTTCCGGACATCGCCAGCCGGGGCCAGACCGCGCCGCCGGGGGGTGTGGCCGCTTGAAAGGACCCCGCGCGGCGGTTAGTCTTAGGCATGCCTTTCACCCGGGCCATCCGGCTGGCGATGTGTGCCCTCCTCACGGCCTTGGCCGCCGCCTGCGGGCCGCTGAGCGTAGAGGAGGAACGCGAGCTCGGCGCCGACTTCTCCCGGCGCTTCAATCACCGCACCGTTCTCGTCCGGGACCCCGCCGTCGTCGGCTACGTATCGGCCATCGGCCGGCGGCTCTTGAAACACGCGGGAGTTCAAGCCTTCACCTACCGCTTCAACGTGGTCCCGAAAGACGAGGTCAACGCTTTCGCGGCACCCGCCGGCTACATTTACATCTACACCGGAACGATACTCAAGGCCCGCAACGTCAGCGAGCTGGCCGGCATCATCGCCCACGAGATCGGGCACGTGGCCAGGCGGCACATCGCCAACAACTTCAACCGCGCCCTGGCCACCAACATCCTGCGCCAGGTGGGCGCTGTCGCGGCGGAGGTGGCGGCGGGTCCCCAAGCGGGGAGAGCGGCTCAGAACCTGGGGGGTCTGGCGGCGATGGGCTACCTCAATACCTTCAGCCGGGAGGCGGAACACGAGGCCGACGCTTTCGCGGTCCGGCTCATGTTCAGAGCAGGCTACGATCCGCGCGGCCTGACGGCGTTCTTCGAATCCCTGAAGAATCGGGGAGGGGCATCGGTGCCCGGGTTTCTCAGCAGTCATCCGGCCACGTCCGCCCGAATTGCCAACACCCGGGAGTTGATCCGGAGGCTGCCCGCCGGAATCCAACTGGAACGTAACGACAACGGCAGGCTGGAGCAGGTCCAGCAAGCGCTTCGGAAGACGGCAACCAGGCGCCGTCGCTGACCGGCGTGGCCCCGAACACAAAGGAACGGATGTGAAGCAACTCGGATTCATCGGTACAGGAGGCATGGGCAGCGGCATGGCCGCGAACCTGCTGGGCGCGGGCTTCGGTCTGGTGGTCAACGACATCCGCCGGGAGGTGGCCCGGCCGCTGGAGGAGAAAGGGGCGGTTTTCGCCGGCAGCCCGAAGGAAGTGGCCGAAGGCTGCGACGTGGTGCTCTCCATGCTGCCCTTCGGCGCGGCCGTGCGCGAAGTCGGCCTCGGCGACGGCGGGCTTCGGGAAGCGACCGGAGGCGCGCGCACCTGGGTGGACTTCAGCAGCATCGACAAGAACACCGTCGTCGAGGTGAACGAGAGTCTGAGGGGCCACGGCTGGCAGCTTCTGGACGCTTCGGTCAGCGGCGTGGAGGAAGCGGCCGCCGCCGCGACCCTCTCCATTTGGGCGTCGGGTCCCAGGGCGCTCTACGACGAGAACATGGCGGTGTTCCAGGTCATGGGCAAGAAGATCGTGTATATGGGAGAGTTGGGCAACGCCAAGCTGGTGAAGACCGCCAACGCCATGCTGAGCGGAATCATGCACATGGGCATGGTGGAAGTCTACAACTGGCTGAAGACCGGGGGCCTCAACGAAGAGGACTTCCAGAACTTCATCCGCAGCTCTCAGAACTACTCCGACGCCCTCGAACGGGTGACGCGGATCATCGTGAGCGGAGAGTTCAAGCCGAGGAAGTCGTGGATGCCCAAGGATATCGGCTTCGGACTCGACGTGGCCCGGGAGATGGAGATTCCCGTACCGTTCAGTTCCATGGTCGATCAGATGTTCGCCATTGCGCAGGCCAACGGCGTGGACGGCTACGAGGCCACCGGCATCGCCTGCGAGGTCTTCTCCATCCTGTCGGGCCGCAAAGGGTCCGGCTAGGGCGCCCTCATGGATCTCATCCTCCTCGCCATGGGCGTCGCCGCGGGCGCGTTGATCGTGTGGATGTTCGCCCGCTCCCGGCACGCCGCCGTGAGCCGTGAGCTCGCCAACCGGCAAGACGAACTGCAGCAGGAGCGGGTGCGTGTCGAGGACGCACAGGCGAAGATCCAGCAACTCTCGGAAGACAAGGCCAGGGCGCAGCAGGAGGCGGGCCGGGTCCCCGGCCTCGAGGGCGAGGTACGGGAACTCCAGGAAAACTATCAGCGTTTCCAGGTGCAGGCCGCCGAGCTGGCCAAGGAGCGGGAAGCCGATGCCGAGAAGCTGCGCTGGGTGGAGGCGGCCGAAGTGCGGCTCCGGGAGGTGTTCGAGGCGCTGGCTTCGCGGTCGCTCCAGGACAACAACGAAGGGTTCCTGAAGCATGCGCGGGAGCAGATGGGCCGGCTGTTGACCGAAGTGCGGGGTGACTGGGGCACCCACAAGGAGGAACTGCGCAACCTCGTGGAGCCCCTGGGAAAGACCGTGACCGAGCTGGACCGGCAGGTGCAGCAGATGGAGCAGAAACGCGAGGGCGCCTACCAGAGACTGGATGAGCAGCTCCGCCAACTCGGACCCCTGGTGCAGGCGCTGAGGGCGGCGCCGACGGCGCGGGGCCGCTGGGGCGAGCTACAGCTCCGTCGAGTGGTGGAGATGGCCGATCTGGTCTCCCACGTGGATTTCGAGGAGCAGGCGGTCACGGACAACGGCCGTCCGGACATGATCGTCCATCTGCCGAACCAGGGTATCCTGCCGGTGGACTCCAAGACCCCCATGCTGGCCTATCTGGATGCGCTGGAGGACCAGGACGGCACGCACCGTGAGGCCAAGCTCAAGGAGCACGCCACGGTGATACGCGGACGCATCCGTGAGCTCAGCCAGAAACGGTACTGGGAACAGTTCGATCGGGCCCCGGAGGTGGTGGTGATGTTCGTCCCCAACGATGCGTGCCTGAGCGCCGCCTTCGAAAAGGACGCCGATCTCCTGGAATACGCCATGCAGCAACGGGTGCTCCCCACGACGCCGGTGACGCTGCTGGCCCTTCTGAAGACCGTGGCGTATGGCTGGCAGCAGCACAACGTGGCGGAAAACGCCCGCGAGATCGCGGACCAGGGGAGAGAGCTCCATGATCGGCTGGCCAAGTTCGTGGAGCACTTCCAGCGCGCCGGGAATGGGCTGGAAGGAGCGGTCAAGGCGTACAATGACGCCGTGGGCTCGCTGGAGAGTCGTCTCTTGCCGGCGGCCAGGCGTTTCAAGGAACTGGGTGCCGCAAGCACGGAGATTCCCCTTCCGGCGAGTATCGACCGGAGCCTGCGGACCCCCGGACAACTCACTTTGGCAGACCTGGAGGACGAAGACGCGGAGTGAGGCGGAACGTTACGAAATGCCGGCGGGACCGCGAGGTCCCGGGAACGCAACACTGGTGTCCACGGAGAAAGGAGACGATCATGAAATCACGCGCGGCCATAGCTTTTGAGGCGGGCAAGCCACTCGAGATCGAGGAAGTGGACGTGGGGGGACCCAGGGAGGGCGAGGTTCTGCTGCGGATCGTCGCCACCGGCGTCTGCCACACCGACGAGTTCACCCTCTCGGGCGCCGACCCCGAAGGCCTCTTCCCATCCATCCTCGGTCACGAGGGCGGCGCGGTGGTGGAGGAAGTCGGCGCCGGGGTCACCACCGTCAAGCCCGGTGACCACGTGATTCCGCTGTACGTCCCGGAATGCGGCGCCTGCAGGTTCTGCCAGTCCGGCAAGACCAACCTGTGCCAGGCCATACGGATCACCCAGGGACAGGGCGCGATGCCGGACGGCACCGGCCGGTTCACCCTCGAGGGAAAATCCATCTACCACTACATGGGAACCTCCACCTTCAGCGAGTACACCGTGCTGCCCGAGATCTCGGTGGCCAAAATCGACCCCAAGGCGCCGCTGGACAAGGTCTGCCTGCTGGCCTGCGGCGTCACCACCGGCATCGGCGCGGTGCTGAACACGGCCAAGGTGGAGGCGGGGTCGACGGTGGGTATCTTCGGTCTGGGCGGCATCGGCCTGAGCGTGATCCAGGGCGCGGTCATGGCCAAGGCCGGACGCATCATCGGCGTCGACACCAACCCCGCCAAGTTCGACATGGCGCAGCGCCTGGGCGCCACCGACGTGGTGAACCCCAAGGACTCCGACCGGCCCATCCAGGAGGTGCTGGTGGACATGACCGACGGCGGCGTGGACTACTCGTTCGAGTGCATCGGCAACGTCGAGACCATGCGGGCCGCGCTGGAGTGCTGCCACAAGGGCTGGGGCCAGTCCACCATCATCGGCGTGGCGGGCGCGGGCAAGGAGATCAGCACCCGGCCGTTCCAGCTCGTCACCGGCCGGGTCTGGCGCGGCACCGCCTTCGGCGGCGTCAAGGGACGCTCCCAGCTTCCGGGTTACGTGGACCGTTACACCGCCGGCGAGATCAACCTTGACGACATGATCACCCACACCATGCCCCTGGAGGACATCAACCGGGCTTTCGACCTCATGCACGAGGGCAAGAGCATCCGCTCGGTGGTGCTCTACGGCTGACGGATCGGACGGGACGCGAATGACAATGGAAGTCGTCGGCAAACGCCGAAACCGCATCGAGGGCGTCGAGAAGGTCACCGGCGAGGCGAAGTTCTCGGGTGACCTGGACATACCGGGCGTGCTCGACGCCCGGGTGCTCCGCAGCACCTATCCCCACGCGCGCATCCGTTCCATAGACGTGAGTGCGGCGCTCCAGGTGCCCGGAGTGGTGGCTGTGCTCTCCAGGGACGACCTCCGCGACCTGGATCCCTACTACGGCCACTGCCTGCGGGACCGGCCCATCCTGGCCATGGAGCGGGTGCGCCACGTGGGCGAGCCCGTGGCCGCGGTGGCGGCCCGGCACAGGCTGGCGGCCGAGGAAGCCGTGTCCCTGATACGGGTCGAATACGAAGAGCTCCCCTACGTCACCACCCTGGACGACGCCTTGGCCGACGGCGCGCCGGTGCTCCACGAGCAGGCCGCGGGCTCAGGCGACTTCCACGACGTCAACCTCTCCGACGACCGGGAGCACCCGAACATCTGCCACCACGAGCACATCGAGCTCGGGGACGTGGAGCGGGGCTTCGCCCAGGCGGACCAGGTCTTCGAGGACGTGTTTCACTTTCCCATGGTGTGCCACTACTCCATGGAGCCCCACACCACCACGGCCCGGTTCCAGGGCGGGCAGTTGACGCTGTGGTCCGCCTCCGCGCACCCGTTTCTCATCCGGTCGGAGCTGGCACGGCTGTTCGGCCTCTCCATGACGGACGTTCAGGTGGTGGTTCCCTACGTGGGCGGCGCGTTCGGAGGCAAGTCCTATCTCAAGATAGAGCCGCTGGTGGTGGCCTTGGCGCGCAAGACACAAGGGCTCCCGGTGCGCCTGGAACACTCGGTCACCGAGTCCATGCTGACCGCCCGGCGCCATTCCGCCCGCTGCTGGATCAAGACCGGGGTCAAGCGCAACGGCGCCATCGTGGCCCGTGAGGTCAAGCTCCACCTGGACACCGGCGCCTATGCCGACAACGGCCCCCGGGTGGTGGCCCGGGCGGTGCTGCGGGTTCACGGCGCCTACCGCTGCGCCAACTTCCGTTCCGACAGTTACGGCATCTACACCAACTCGGTCCCCGCCGGATCCATGCGCTCCATCGGCGGCCCCCAGTCCATCTGGCCGGTGGAAGCCCAGATGGACCGGATCGCCGAGGCCTTGGGGCTGGATCCCGTGGAGTACCGGATGGAGCAGCTGCTCGGCCGCGACGAGCAGATCCGGCCCAACTCCCGGGGCGTCGATGGCGACCTGCGTGAGGGACTGGGCAAGGTTGCCGGGATGGTCCGGGAAGCCGGGCCGCCCGCCGCCGGGTCCGGCGCCGGCTTCGCCGTGGGCATCACCGACAGCGAGGCCAACCCCGTATCCACCGCCATCGTCCGGCTGTTGAGCGACGGCAACGTCGTGGTCATGGCGGGCAGCACCGAGGTGGGGCAGGGGGCCCGCACGGTGCTGAGCCAGATCGTGGCCGAAGAGCTGTGCGTTCCCTTCGAGCGGGTGATGCTGCGCGGCACCGATACCCACACCACCCCCTTCGACCGCTCCACCGGCGCCAGCCGTTCCACCACCGTCATGGGAACGGCGGTGAAGTTCGCCGCCGCCGATGTGCACCGCCAGATCCGGGCCATCGCCGCGGAACAGTTCGGCGTCGACCCCGAGCGGGTGGTGCTCAGAGAGGGCGCTGCCTGGTGCGGCGAGGCCCGGCGGATTTTCGCCGAGGTGGTGGCGGGTTATTTCGGTATGCCCGGAGGTGAGCTCATCGGGCGCGGCTACGTCCGTGCCGGCGGCGGCATATCGCCGATCCTGCCGATCTTCTGGGAAGTGGGCATCGGCGGAGCCGTGGTGGCGGTGGATGCCGATACCGGCGAGGTGACGATTCAGCGCTACACCAGCGTGGCGGACGTGGGCAGGGCCATCAACCCGCGTCAGGCGGAAGGGCAGGACGAGGGCGCCGCGGTCATGGCCATGGGCCACACCCTGTTCGAGTCGCTGATCTACGCCGGCGGGCAGCCCCTCAACCCCAACCTCGTGGACTACCGGGTCCCGGGTTTCCGGGACATCCCCCGGACCTTCGAGTCGTGCCTTGTGGAGAACGCCGACGGGCCCGGACCCTACGGCGCCAAGGGGATGGGGGAGGGCGGCATCATTCCCGTGGCGCCAGCCGTCTGCAACGCCCTGGCCCAGGCAACGGGGGTTCGCATCCAGGAACTCCCGCTGACCCCGGAACGCGTCTGGCGGGCGTTGCGAACGGCCAATTCAGATAACCCGTGAGGCCCTGAACTCCGGTTCCGACCCGCCGGCAAACACTCCATGCGCTCAGCCATCGGTCTCATCTGGCTCAGCCTTTTCTGGACCCTGCTTTGTTTCCTGTTCTACCGCGACCGGGAGCTGATCATTCAGGCCAGCCTGCCCGTATGGGTTGCCTCGGCGATTGCCTGGATCGTCTACAGGATGGTGACGGCCGCGATCCCGTCAGGCTGGTGGCGCCGCAAGGCCAGAGCGGGGGCTAGGAAGAAGGCCGCGACGCGCCGGTCATCGGCGCCCAAACCGCGCAAACGCTCTTCGTAAAGGATACTAGTGTGGTGTCTGGTTAATTCGCATCATAACCTGCGGGTCTTTTTCGCCGTCGGCTGCGTTGCTCTTCCTCGCGTGGTGCCCGCCACTGCTCGTCATCGCGCCTTGCCGACGACAAAAAATCCTCCGCATATTATGACGCGAATTAACCAGACACCACACTAGCGGCTGAGCATGTGGTCGATGGAGAACGCGCCGCCGCCGCCCACCAGCAGCGCCAGCGCCATCAGGAACAACGCCAGGCAGTACTCGATGCCGCTGCCCTTGCGGCCGCCGCCCGACACGAAGAATCCGAACTCCCAATGGCCCTTGTAGAGGGCTACCGCCGTGAAGATCACCAGCCCCAGGGCCAGGGGGCGGGTCAGAAAGCCCAGCAGCATGGCGGGCACGGCGAGGGCTTCCGTAGCGACTCCGATCACCCCGATCCAGATGGGGATGTGGTACTTCTCTTTCCAGTTGCTGACCTGCCCCTTGGGACCCCTTCCGCCGAACCAGCCCAGCAGATGCTGGGAGCCATGGGCGAAGAAGGTGACGGCCAGACCCAGGCGCAGGACGACGAAAGCCAGATTCGGCTCGGTTTGAAAAATCGCGTTCATGGTTCACCTCAAGCGGTCAGGAATTTCCGCATGGCGGCGTGGGCCGCGTCCGGGTTCACGAAAAAATAGCTGTGCCTCTCGCCCTTGAGCTCCACGAAGGACGCGCCGGGAATCTCGGCCGCCAGCACATCGGCCGCCTGCCTGAGCGAAGTGTCGCTGGTGACGTTGTGCTCCTCTTCGCCCACCAGGATCAGGGTCGGCATCCGGATCTCTTTCAGCCGGTCCTTCACGTCGTGGCGCTGGCGCGCGATGACATGGCGGAAATACTGCTCCACCGGGTTGAGATGCGCCATACGCACCGCCAGGTAGCCTTCCACGCGCTGCGGGTAACGCTTGACGAAGGCGTCGGTAAATCCCACGAGGATGCCATGGTCCCGCAGGTACCGCTCGTAACCCCGCTCCACCATTTCCCTGGCGATGCGGAGCGGAATCCCGGGATAAGGATTGAAGCCCCGGCCCGAGGCGCAGATGAGCGCCGAGACCCGGTCGGAATGGTCCAGGGCCATCACCTGGGCCACGGAACCGCCCATGGAATGGCCGCAGACCACCGCGTCCCGGGCGTCCAGATGCTCCAGCACCGCGGCCGCGTCGTCGGCGAAGTCCTTGACGCCGTACGGCTCCGACGGCCAATCCGATCGGCCCGTGCCGCGATAGTCGCACAGGATCACCTGGTGGTCCCGCGAGAAGGCCGGCACCTGGTGAAGCTTCCACACGTCGCAGTGGCACGCCGTCTCGCTCAAGAACAGCAACGGCCGCCCCGCGCCGTGGCTTTCGTAGTAGAGCCGGGTCCCGTTTCTTTCGATGAACGGCATGTCCTACGGCTTCCGGACCGGGTAGCTCATGGGCGCCACGTCGTCGATGGTCTCGCCCAGCGCGCGCCATTCGGGGACGGAGTCCCACAGGGGTTGTGCTCCGGTCTGAATCCGATCCAGCAGCTCTCCCTCGTCGAAGCGCGTGGCGCGGCCTCCTTCCAGCAAGGTCTCTCCGTCGACGATGATGGTCTCGACGTCGCTGCCGCTGCCCCCCTCCACCAGGGACTTGATGGGGTCCCGCACGGCGCCGAAGTGGGTGCGGCGAAGGTCGACGATGATCAGGTCCGCCTTGGCTCCGGCCGCAATGCGTCCCAGGTCGTCGCGCCGCAGCGCCCTGGCCGCGCCAAGCGTGGCGGCATTGTACACGTCATAGGGCTTGCCGGCCCGGAAGCTCCCTTCCACCAGCCGGCAGGCGAGTCCGGCAAGGCGCATCTCGTGCACCATGTCCTGGGGGAAAGTGTCGGTGCCCAGCACCACGTTGATGCCGCGCCTGCGGTAGCCGTCGAAGGATTCCAGGGCGATGCCCATCTTGGCGTACTTGTACGGAGCATGGGCCACGGAAGCGCCGCTGTCGGCCAGCATCGACAGGTCGTCGCTGTACGGATAGTGGCACCAGGAATGCCCGCCGTGGAACACGCAGTGGCCGAGGATCACCTCCTCGCCGAGGAATCCCAGGTCGTGGAGGTACTGGATCGGCGTCACCCCGCGTTGCCGCACCGTCGACTGGAACTCCACGATGTTCATGGCGGTGTGGAGCTGGATGCCGATGCCCAGGTCCCCGGCGGTGCGCTTCGTCGCCTGGAGGAGCTCCGGCGTGCAGGTGTCCAGTTGGCCGGGATAGAGCATCGCCCGAATGCGGCCGTTGAAGGCGCCGTCATGCTTTTTCGCGTACGCTTCCGCCGCGGCCAGACCGCGCTCGCCGTTCTCCTCGTCCCAGTCCCATTGAATGCGTCCCTGGTCGTCCAGCACGTAGGCGGCGCTCCGGTAACCGGCTCCCAGATAGGCCCGCGCGCCCAGCTCGCCGATCATCTCGGTGAAGCCCTCGATCATGGTGCCACGGGTGCCCACGTCCAGGATGGTGGTGGCGCCGCCCCGCATGGCGGCCCACACCCCGAACTTCCCCTCGACGTCCGCCCGCGGCGGCGGTCCCATACCCTTGGCGCCGCGCCGCGTAGCGCCGTACGAAAGGAAGTTCATGCCGAGGTAGTCCGCCTTGCTGGCGTCGTTCAGCATGACGTGACGGGCGTTGGTGCCCGCGTGAATGTGGCAGTTGATCAGGCCCGGACTCACGAGCCGGCCACGGGCGTCGATGGTCCGATCCACCGGCCCGTCGAAACCGTAACCCACGTGGACGATGCGGTCGTCCTCGTAGACCACCAGGCCGTCGGGCAGCAACTCGTGCCCGTGGCCGTCGTGGCCTACGACCCAACCGCCTTGAATGAGTGTTTTCATGGTCGTTTACTCCAACCGGAAAGCTCCCGGCATAATGCCCTCTACTCGATGGACACGCGGCCTGTCAAACTTCCCCGGCCAGACGCGCGCCGAGGTTGGTCAGCCTGCGGGTGGACCTGACGTTGTTCACCGCCATCGCCAGCGCCCGGGGCTGGCCGATGATGACCACCAGCCGCTTGCCCCGGGTCACGGCCGTGTAGAGCAGGTTGCGCTGCAGCAACAGATAGTGCTGCATGGCCAGGGGGATGACCACCGCCGGATATTCCGAACCCTGGCTTTTGTGCACGGACGTTGCATAGGCCAGGGAGATCTCGTCCAGCTCCCCGAACTCGTAGAGGACGGTCCGCTCGTCGAAGGTCACGTGGAGCTGCCCCTCGTCCAGGTCGACACGGGAAACCTGTCCGATGTCGCCGTTGAAGACGTCCTTGTCGTAGTCGTTGACGGTCTGGATGATCTTGTCACGGGGCGCGTAGGTCCAGCCGTAGCGGCTGACCCGAGGCTCCGCGCCGGCATTGAGATGTTTCTGCAGCTCGACGTTCAGCGAGTGGGTCCCGAGGCTGCCACGGTTCATGGGCGTCAGCACCTGGATGTCCCGGATGGGACTCATGGCGAATCGCCTGGGAATGCGTTCGGTCACGACCTGAAGGAGCTTGGCGTATATCTCCTCGGGGGATTCGGCGGGAATGAAGTAGAAGTCCTGGAGCCCGGCGCCGTCGCGGGTCTCGATGGACTCGCCGGCGTTGATCCGGTGGGCGTTGACCACGATGCTGGAGGAGGCCGCCTGCCGGAATATCTCCGTGAGGCGCACGGTAGGCACGCGGCCCGACTCGATGATGTCCTGCAGCACCGCCCCCGGCCCCACCGACGGGAGCTGGTCCACGTCTCCCACCAGCAGCACGGCCGCGTGGGAGGGGACCGCCTTCAGGAGTTGGTTCATCAGCAGGACGTCCACCATGGAGACTTCGTCGACGATCAGCAGGTCGACCGCCAGGGGGTCGGCCTCGTCCTTTCGGAACCCCCCGCGTCTCGGATCGAACTCCAACAAGCGGTGGATGGTCCTGGCTTCTGCTTGGGCGGACTCGGACAGTCGCTTGGCCGCACGTCCGGTGGGGGCGCACAACAGCACCTCGCCGCCGCGCCCTTCCACGAGCTTCAGGATGCTGTTGACGATGGTGGTCTTGCCGACGCCGGGGCCACCCGTCAACACCGTGATCTTGCCGTTCAGCACGGCGGCGACCGCTTCGCGTTGCGACAGGGAGAGGCTGAGGCCGGTCAGGGTCTCCACCCAGGGGATGGCCCGATCCGTGTCGATGACCCCCCATGGCGGCGGACCCGCCAAGAGGCGCCGCAGGTGGCCGGCGACGCCGGTCTCGGCCCGGTGAAGGGGCGCCAGGAAGAGCGCCGGCTCACCCTCGATGGCTTCGCTCATCAGGTTCTCGGCCGCCACCTCGAGGGCAACGGCCTCTTCGACGACCGCGGGGGAGACCTCGAGCAGCGCGACCGTGCGTTGCACCAGCTCCCGCTTCTCCGCCGCGCAATGGCCCTCCGTCGAGCACTCCCAAAGGACGTGGTGCAGGGCGGCGCGTATCCGGATGAGCGAATCGGACGGGATGCCGAGCTTGCGGGCAATGGCATCCGCGGTCACGAAGCCGATGCCGTTGATATCCTGGGCCAGGCGGTAGGGGTTGTCCCGGATCCGGTGGATGGCCTGATCCCCGTACACCCGGTGGATGCGTGCCGCCCGCGCGCTGCCGATTCCGTGCGAGTGCAGGAAAACCATGATCTCCCGGATGGCCTTCTGCTCCCGCCACGCTTCGGTGACCCGGGCCTGCCGTTTGGCGCCGATTCCTTCCAGCATTCGAAGGCGCTCCGGGGTGCGCTCGATCACGTCGAACACGTCGGCGCCGAAGGCCTCCACCAGTTGGTGCGCGAAGTGCGGACCGATCCCCTTGATGAGACCGGAGCCGAGGTATCTCTCGACTCCTTCAAGGGTGGTCGGGGGGACGGTCCTCAGCGTGTCGGCGCGAAACTGGAGGCCGTAGGTGGCATTGTTCACCCAGGTCCCCAGACAGTCGATCTGTTCGCCGGGATTGATTGCCGCCGCGCTCCCCACCACCGTCGCCAGCTCGCGGCGGCCGCGCACCTTGACCTGCAGGACGCAGAAGCCGGTATCCTCGCTGTGGAAGGTGACGCGCTCCACCAGACCCTGCAGGTCCTCGGTCCGCATCGGCGGCTGCTTGGCTGCGTTGTCAGGCATGGATTGATTCGGGGCGGCAGAACGAAGAGGCTACCGCCGATCCCGGGGGGTCCCGGATCGGGCGTCCCGGCTCAGCGCTCGCCGCCGAAGAGTTTCAGCGCCCGTTCGATGAGCTTTTGGACCGGGTCCGTCTCGGGCGGCGGTTCCTGGGGTTTCTCCTCGCGCTTCTCGCGGTCTTTCCGGCCGCGCTGGGCATCGGCGCCGGGGATCAGGTCCAGAACTCCCTTCACCCCTCTGCCGACGGTCTTCTCCAGGAGGCTCTCGATGAGCCTGAGCCGCGGCCGCAGGCTGACGTCGGGCAGGGTTCCTTTCACGTTGAAGGGCACTTCGATCTGGTCCTTGTGGTTGGTGATGGGCGTCAGTCGCGACCCCGGCAGGAGATCGGCGCTGAGGTCCTCGGACAGGGTCAGCACGCCTTCGAGGTCGGTGACTCCGTCGAGCTCGATCCAGCCCTTCCCTGCGATCCCGTAGTCCGCGGCCCTCAAGGTAACGCGCTCGACCACGACCCGGCCGCCCGCCGCCCTGACCTCGGCATCGAGCTGCTCGAAAGTGGTGGTCTCCTTCTTGAAGATCTTGGGGTACTTGTCCTTGAGGCCTCGGCCGAAAAGGGATGTCAGCCCCGAAATGCCGGTCATGCCTTCCAGCGCCTGCTCGGCAAGGTTGACCTCCAGGAGTCGGCCCTCTACGACGGCGGCCGTTCCCTTGCCCGCAAGCGTGGACTTGATGGCATCCCAGGTCCGCCCTCGTCCCGTGGCGGAGACGTCGGCGTTGAGAGTGCCCGCCACTTCCGGAATCCCGGCCATGCCGGCGAGGTATTGCCGGATGTCGATATCCTTCATGCGGGCGGCAACCTCGAAGCGCGGCGACGTGCCCTGGAGCTGCATCCCGCCGTTGGCGTCCAGGGACCCTCCCAGGGTCTTGAGGCGAAAGGACCTCACCGCCAGACGCTCCTCCGTCACGTCGAACCCCGCTGTCAGGCCGGTGAAGTCGAGCCCCAGGAGCTTCCCTTTGTCGGAAGTGAGACGCCCCTCGAAGGACAGGCCCGCGTCCCACGCCAGGCGGCCGGAGCCCCGCGCGCCTTCCAGCACCCCGTCCTGAGGCTGAAGTCGCAGGTCTGCCAACCGGAGGGAAGGGGATGCCAGCCGGTAGTTCAAGGCGAAGGGTGTGAAGCTCTCCAGCGCCGCCTTGCCGGCGAGGCGCGTCTCGCCGATGCGGAACGACAATTGGCGGAGCGTCGCGCCATGGTTGGAAAACTCCACCGCGGCCGATAGCGCTTCCAGGGGTTCTTCCAGGGCGGGCACGGTGGCGACGGCCTCCCGGAGCCTCAGCGTACCATGGATGCGTGGGACGACACCGCCGCCCAACTCTCCGGTGACCTCCGCTTTGGCCTCCGCGTGGCCGGAGAGCTTGTAGTCCGCCAGCGGCGGGGCCCACCGATCCCAGCCCTGCAGCTCGGCGGCCGCCAGCGCCAGGCTGAAATCGACGGTTGCCGGACTGCCGAGGCCGACGTCGCCGTCGCCCTTGACGTTCACGCTGTCCAGGGTTGCGTCAAGGCGTTTGACCGCGATGCTTTCGGGTGTCGCACGAGCGTCGACCTCCAGCCGCAACGCCGTGCCCGGGGGCTTGTCGAAAGCGTCCCCGTATTTCAAGCCGCTGTGCGTGAAATCCAGCGCGCCGCGGACCGCCATGTCCTTCGGGGTCCCCTTGAGCGCGAGTCCCTGGGTCCGCAAGGTGCCGGCCAGCGCCAGCGTCTCGTGCCAGCCCGCGAAGATCTCCGGGAAGACCTCTCGCACGGAGTCCCACGACAGGGTATCGATCTCGACGGTCCCATCGACCGCAACCCCGTGGGGCGCGGGTCTCACGGGGCCCATGCGGCCGTCGAAACGCACGTTCTGACGGTCCTCCAGCAGCGCCGTGGCCAGCGTCACCTTGAATGGACGATCCAGGCTCAGGTCGTCCACCTCGAGATCCAGTTCCCGCAGTGCGAGCTGACGCCGGTCCCTTTCGTCACGGTAATCCAGGGTCCCTCCGAAGACCTCAATACGGGACACGGCCAGGTCTCCGCCGAACCCGGAGACCGGCGGCGGTTGCTGCGCCTCCGCCGTGCCGACCGCAAGGGGATAGGTGGTCCGGACCGCCGCCGGTACGCGATCCGCGGTCAAACGCGCGCCCAGTCCGGTGAAGTTGTAGACGCCCTGTTCATTGCGGATGACCTTCATTGCCGGCTTCCCCAGCACGACCCGCGTCACGGAAACCTGCCGACGGAGGGGATGAATCCCGAGATTCACCTGAACGTCGGCGGCCCGGAGGAAATGATCGGACCCGAAAGCGGGGTCCTCGGTGATGGAAAGCCCCCGGATCCGGACGCCGATGCCGCCCCGCAGCTTGACGTTGATCCGGTCATAGGCGACTTTCCGGCCGGTGCGTCGCTCGGCGGCGACGACGATACGGTCCTTGTAGGAAGCGATGAGGGAATCGAGGTTGTAGAGCGCCAATCCTAGCAATGCGGCAACAACTATAATAAGGACCATCAACGCGATGACGAGTTTGCGCATGGGTGCGTCCGGTACCTCTGGAACGTGAATCTACACCATCATGTCGGGGAACTGAAGGTGCCGGCGGCGGTGGACGCGCGTCCAGGATGGAGGTCTTGCCTTGAAACGTTTTGTATCCGAAAGCAAGGTCGAGTTCGCGGACTGCGACTCTGCGGGAATCGTCTTCTATCCCAACTTCTATACCTGGTTCGATCGCGCTACGGAGCGTCTGTTCGCCTCCGTCGGCCTGACCTACGGGAACATGCGCCGGCAACATGGCATCGTCGGCCTTCCGCTGCTCGAGACCGGCGCGAAGTACCTGCGCCCCTGCCGCCACGGCGAAGCGATGCGCCTCGAGAGTTGGGTGGACGACTGGCGCGAGAAGGTGTTCGTGGTAAAGCACCGGATCGAGTGCGAGGGCCGGCCGGCCGTGGAGGGTTACGAAACCCGCGCCTGGGCGGCGTCGTCCGAGGCCGCGCTCCGTTCCATGCGGGCCGTGCCCATTCCCGAATCGGTCCGGAAGCTCTTTCAGTGACTGCGCCCGACCGCGGGCCACACCTGTGCGTGTAACGTCCGGATGGAAGCCAGTGCCATCACCCGAACCCGGTAGCGCCCAACGGTGGGGCCGAAGGCTCAACTACCTGGCCGGCGCCTGCGTGGCCAGCTCCATGAGCGCCGCCACCACCTATGCGCCGCTCTACATGAAGAGCCTCGGCTCCTCGTACTTCGTGAGCGGCCTGCCCCTGGGAGTGCGCGCGGTGGGACGGTTCACGTTCGATGCCGCCGCCATGGTGCTTGCCGGCCGGAAAATCCTGCCCCAAACCATGCTGGCCCTGGGCATCACCTTCACCGGCATGGCGCTGCTGGTGTGCGGGCTGTTCCCGAGCGCCTATCCCGTTACCGCGGCCTTTTTCTTCATCGGCGCCGGCGTCGCCTGGGTTCAGATCGCGTTGCGTCAGATCGTCTTCGAGGAGGCCGAGTCCGGCCGGCGCGGACGTGCGTTGGGCATCCTGAGTCTTTTTCTCGGCTCGGGTCCCATGGTGGGGATCTTTTTCGGCGGGTTGATCTCCGAGTATTTCGGCTACCGTTACCTGTTCGCCGCGGCGGCGGTCGCCGTCCTGTGGTTGCCCCTGTTGGTGGTGCGCCTTTCACCGCCCCGCAAGGAACCGGAGGGAGCGGGGACGTCGCTACGGCTGAAGATGATCCGGGAGATCCTCGCCACACCCGGTGCAAGACTTTTCTGTGCCTCCAGCTTCTTCTCGCTCTTCTACCAGCCGGCCCGCTCCGTGGCATTGGCGTTCTACGCCACCGAGGCGCTCAGACTGTCCGTCGGCTCCTACGGTATCATGCGGAGCATCAGCCAGCTCGGCAACGTGAACGGGCGCTTTTTCGGCGGGCTCTGGACGGACCGGTCCGGAGTCATCGCCTGCATGGCCAGCGGCTACTTCATCTCGGCCGTGGGTTTTGCGCTGGTTCCGTGGACCGGCAGCTTCTGGTCGCTCCTCATCGTGCACACGGCCATCGGCGCCGGCGCCGGCATGGTGAACCTGGCGGGCCAGGTGGGCATCCTGTCCATCTTCCCCTCCGCCAGGCGCGGACAGGCGCTGGCGCTCCAGCGCGCGGTAGGCGACATCGGCCTCTTTCTGGGCCCCATTGTGGTGAGCGCGGGCCTCGACGCCTTCGGCTTCCTACCCGTGTTCATGGGCCTGGCCGTGCCGCCGCTGGTATTCGGGCTATGGACGGTGCTGGCAAGGCCGTTCCCGGCCGACGGCGGAGGGGATTAGGACACTAGTGTCGTGTCCCACGTAAATGTTGACAAATCTGCTGGTCTTTTTCGTCGTCGGCTGCGTTGGTCACCCCGGGCCCCGGGTCAGGCCCGGGGCAAGCTTGACCCCGGGTCTTCCTCGCGTGGTAACCGCCACTGCTCGTCATCGCGCCTTGCCGACAACGAAAAATCCTGCGCATCTTTGTCAACATTTACGTGGGACACGACACTAGCCCAGGTGGGGCACGACATCCTCCGCCAGAAGCTGCAGGTGCTCCATCTCGTCGAAGGCGGGGTTGAGAAGCAGGTGGCGGGCGCCCGCCCGCACCACCTCGTTCAGCTTGTCGATGACTTCCTGACGTCCGCCACAGATGCATACCTGCGAGGCGAGTTCGGCATTGCGGTAACGCACCGCGAAGAACTCGCGCAGGCGCCGCTCCGCCCGGTCGCGGTCGTCATCCACGGCGAGGTAGACGCGTTTGGACACGGCGAAGGTCGCGGGATCCCGTCCGGCCTCGTCGAGGAATCGCGTGATCCGTTCGTATTCCTTGACGAAGCGCTCGGTAGGGGAGGAGCCGGCCCCCATGAAGCCGTGGCCCAAGGCCACCGCGCGGCGGAGCGCGGGCTCGGCGTGGCCGCCGAACCATAGCGGGAACGGCCGCTGTGCCGGTTTGGGCTCCATGGCGACGTCGGTGAAGCTCCAGAAACGCCCTTCGAAGCTGACCTGTTCCTCCTGCCACAGCGCCTTCATGATCCGGATGCCTTCCACGAAGCGGGTCACCCGATGCTCGGAAGAATAGCCGTAGACCGTCTCCGACTCCGGCCACATCCGTCCGCGGACGCCGCCCAATCCGATGCCGGTGATGATCCGTCCGCCGCTCAACTGGTCCAGGCTGGCCAGGCTCTTGGCGAGCTGCAGGGGGTTCCGCAGCACCGTCAACAGCACCGACGTGCCGATCTTCAGCCTGGAAGTGACCGCCGCTACGTAGGTCATTAGGGTCACGGGCTCCAGCATGGAGAAGTTGCTGAGGATGCGCTCCTGGGTCCAGAGGCTGTCGTAGTCCAGTTCCTCGGCGCGGGTCACGAACTTCTTGATATGCTCGGGGTCGACGGGTCCGTCGATGAAGACCTGGGGGATCTCGATGCCGCAAGGTACGTGTCCGTCTGCCATAAGGCTTACTCCAGGGATTCCCGGACGGCCCGGGTGATGCGCTCTTCCGACGGTCCGATATGGGCCTCCAGGGGCGGGCTGTAGGGGACCGGCACGTCCAGCGTGCTCACGCGGCGGATCGGCCCCTTGAGCTTGTCGAAGCCGCTCTCCACGATGCGGGCGGCGATCTCGGCGGCCACGCCGCAGCTTTGGTGGGTCTCGTCGACGACGACCACGCGGCCGGTCTTCTCCACCGAAGCCATGACGGTGTCGAGGTCGAAGGGCACCAGGGTGCGGGGGTCCACCACCTCCACGCCGATGCCTTCGGACGCCAGGGTCTCGGCCACGGCAAGCGCGCGCTGGACCGTGAAGGAGGTGCCGATGACGGTCACGTCGGCGCCGTGGCGCTTGACGTCCGCCTGTCCCAGGGGGATGTGGTCCGCCTCCGGCACCGCCCCCTCGATGTCGAACAGGCCGGAGTGGTCGATGAACACCGTGGGATTGTCGCTGGCCACCGCGCTCTTGAGGAGGCCCTTGACGTCGCGCGGGGACGAGGGAAGGACGATCTCCAGTCCCGGACAGTTCCACAGCATGGCCTGGGGGCTGGCGGAGTGCTGCGCCGCGCCGCCGCCCCTGAGCCCGTGCAGCATGTGGAACACCACGGGCGCCCGTACCTGGCCGCCGGACATGTAGAGGACATTGGCCGCTTCGTTGCACACCTGGGGCCAGGCTTCGAACAGGAAGCTCCCCGTGGTCAGGTCCACCACCGGTCTCAGGCCCGCCATGGCCGCGCCGGTGGCCAGCCCGCAGAAGCCCAGCTCGGAGATCGGCGGCGCCGCCACGCGGTCCGGATAGGCATCCTCGATGGCCGCGAATTTCAGCCGGTGCGGGCTCAGGCTGAAAAAGGTCCCGCCGATGAGGTGGACCCGGTCGTCCTCCTCCATGAGCTCCCGCAGGGCCTCCAGCTTCGCTTCGTGGTATGCCAGTTGTCGCATCGGATGCCGCGCCTCAACGGTTTTCCGCGAACACGTCGGTCTCCGCTTCGGCGAGCTCGGGATAGGGACTGTCGAAAGCGAAATCCACGGCCGCGGCGATCTGCTCCACCACGGATTGGTTCAGGACGCGGAGCTCGCCCGTACCGGCCTGTCCCGATTCCACCAGCTCGCGCATGAATCGGAGCACCGGATCGCTGTCCCGGTACCAGCCACGCACGTCCTCGGGGACCTGGGAGACGTCCCGGGCCAGCTCCACGGTGGTGGGGGCCTTGACCACCGGCCAGTTGGTGGCGCTTCCCGGCCAGCGTACGGTTCGGGTCTCGATGAAGCGTGGACCGCCGCCCGCACGGATGGCGACGATGCTTTCGCTCAGGGCGTCATGGACCGCGCCGGCATCGATGCCGTCCACTTGTTGCACGGGGATCTTGTACGCCGCCGGAAGGTCCGTCAGCGGGTAAGCCGCCATGGTGGCGGACTGGGCGGCCCCCACCGCGTTGCCGGCACCGTACTTGCCGTTGTTCTCGCACAGGAAGAGCACCGGCAGCTTCCACAGCGAGGCCAGGTTGAACGCCTCCGGCACGGCGCCTTCCTCCAGCGCGCCGTCGCCGAACAGGCACACGGCGATCTGTCCGGTGCCGCGGCTCTTGGCCGCGTAGGCGGCGCCGGCGCCCAGGGGCAGGATGCCGCCCACCACGCCCGAGCACTGGAGAAACCCCAGCTCCCGGGGACTGGTGTGGAAGGAGCCGCCCTTGCCGCCGTTGTAGCCGTCGCGACGTCCCAGGATCTCGGCCAGCAGGCGACCGGGGTCGCCGCCCCGGGCCAGGATGTGTCCATGGTTCCGATGGGTCGAGAAGAGCAGGTCGTCCGGCTGGAGCAACGAGATGGCCGGGACCCCGGTGGCCTCCTGGCCGATGTAGACATGGTAGTGCCCCCGGAACCGTCCCTCCCAGTGGAGGCCGATGAGGCGTTCCTCGAAGTGCCGGATGAGCAGCATCTTCCGGCACTGGGCGAGCAGTTGAGTTTTCGGCAGGGCGGGCAGCATGTTTCCGTGCCCTGTATAGGCCATTGCCGGTCGGATGCCAAGACTCTTTCCCTTTCCGGACCGGGAGGCTGGCTGGGCCGGGTCGATTTGACAAGGCCTCCCAACCGGGCTAATCACGGTGCGAGCACAGAGAGGGACGATACATGACGCTGGATCAGAAAGTCGCGGTGGTTACCGGAGGAGGGCAGGGCCTGGGCCGCGCCATCACCCTGGCGCTGGTCCGTGCAGGAGCGAGGGTGGCGGTGGCGGACATGAACCTGGAAACCGCCGAAGGCGTTGCCGCCGAGGTCGAGGAATCGGGCGCAGAGGCGCTGGCCGTGCAGGTGGACGTGGCCGACGAGACGTCGGTGAACGCGCTGCGGGACCGTACGCTGGGCCGTTGGAACCGTGCCGACATCCTGATCGCCAACGCCGGCATGTATCCCCGCTCGCTGGTGGTGGACATGCCGGAGGAGGAATGGGACCGGGTACTGGACGTCAACGTCGGCGGCCAGTTCCTGTGCGCCCGCGCCTTCGTTCCGGTGATGAAGCAGCAGCAGAGCGGGCGCATCATCTGCACGGCGTCGGCCATTGCGTACAAGGGTCAGGCCAGCCATTCCCACTACGCCGCCTCCAAGGGCGCGACGCTCGGTTTCGTGCGCGGGCTGGCGCGGGAGCTGGCGTCCCACGGCATCACGGTGAACGCGGTGGCGCCGGGCACCGCCAACACCGCCATGCCCCGCCAGCACCGCTCCGAGGAATCCATGCGGCAACGAGGGTCGCAGACGCCCCTGGGGCGCATCGCCGAGCCCGAGGACATCGCCAACGCCGTCGCCTTTCTCGCCGGTGACGCGGCCGCCTACATCACCGGGCAGACCATGCTGGTCAACGGCGGCGACCTGATGATCTGATCTCCGGAAACCGTTTCGACACGCGGAAGGGAAGCCCTTATGTTGAGAAAGAAGGTGTGCCTCGTCGGCTACGGCTCGACGGAATACTCCCGAAAATCCCACCGGCCGCTGCTGTCCTACTATGCCGAGGCCATGCAGAACGCCATGGCCCAGACCGGCATCACCAAGAAGGAGATCAACGGCTTCTCCATGGTGACCCAGGCCAGCCCGGACTACTCGCCCTACGTGGCCGAGCAGTTGGGCCTGGAACTGGACTGGGTGCTGAACGGCGACTGCGGCGGGGCCGGCGCCGTGTGCGCCATCCGGCGCGCGGCGGACGCCATCGAGGCGGGCTATCTGGACGTGGCGTTCATCGTGGCGGGGAACGCCTTCGACAAGAACGTCGCCCATCAACGGGTGCTGGAGTATCAGCGGGCCAACTACGTGGACGTCTACGGCTACGGCGGCCCGAACACGCTGTTTGCGCTGGTACAGCGCCGACACATGGAGGAGTACGGGACCACTCTGGAACAGATCGGCAAGATCGCCGTCAGCCAGCGCTTCAACGCCGGCCCCAATCCCCAGGCGCTCCTGCGCGCTCCCATGACCATCGAGGACTACCTGAACTCACGCCTGATCTCCGACCCCATCCGGCTGTTCGACTGCGTGATGCCGTGCTCGGGCGGCGAGTGCGTGGTGGTGGCTTCCGAGGAGCGCGCCAGGCAGATCACCGACAAGCCGGTATACCTGGTGACCGACGCCGAGAAGATCGGCTTCCAGGCCTCCAACATGCTGCCGGACAAGACCGTCACCGGCATGAGCGTGGTTGGCGAGCACCTGTTCTCGGAGATGAGCCGGGACAACATCGACCTCCTGGCCATCTACGACGACTACCCCATCGCGGTCATGATGCAACTCGAGGACCTGGGCTACTGCGCCAAGGGGCAGGGCGGGCCCTTCGTCGACGAACACGACCTGACGTTCGGCGGCGATTTCCCCGTGAACACCGGCGGCGGCGAGATCTCGGTGGGGCAGGCCGGCCTGGCCGGCGGCATGCTGCACGTGGTGGAGGCCCTGCGGCAGTTGCGCGGCGAGGCCGGAGAACGGCAGGTCAAGGCCGCCGAGACCGCCCTGGTCACGGGCATCGGCTGGCTGTCCTACGCGCGGAACCTCAACACCACCGCCGCGCTGATCCTGGAGAGGAGGTCGTAATGGCCGGCAAGAGTCTTCCCGTCGTCAATCCGGTGGACCGCGAGTACTGGGCGGCCGCGGCCAAGGGAGAGCTGCGGCTTCAGAAGTGCCGGGCCTGCGGTGTGCTCCAGTTCTTCCCCCGGGCGGTCTGCACCGGCTGCCTCGGCAGCGACCTGGAGTGGGTGCCGGTGAGCGGCAAGGGCAAGGTGCACACCTTTTCCCTGTGCCGGGTGCCCCGGAACCGCGCCTTCATGGACGAGGTCCCCATCTGCGTCGCCGAGGTGGAGCTGGAGGAGGGCGTGCGCATGGTCACCCGCATCATCGGCGACAACCGGGACCAAGTGACGTTGGGCGCGCCGGTCACCGTCACCTTCATGGAGACCGAGGACCCGGACATCAAGCTGCCGGTGTTCGAGCTGGCCTGACTTCGTCACCCCGGGCGGTCACGGACAGCCCGGAAAACAGTTCCATGGCGACCGTCGAAATCTATTCCAAGTCCTGGTGTCCGTACTGCCGGATGGCAAAGCGGCTGCTGGAGGAGAAGGGTCAGGAGTTCGTCGAGTTCGATGTCGAGCTGGACGCCGGCAAGCTCGACGAGATGCTGGAGCGCTCGCAGGGCCGCTGGACGGTCCCCGAGATCTTCATCGACGGCGACCTCATCGGCGGCTTCGACGACCTGCGGGCGCTGGAAGCCAGCGGTGAGCTCGACGTGCTGCTCAAGGACTGAAGCGACTTGCATGCCCGCCTGGACCCCGGCGCCTGTCCCGGGCTTGACCCGGGGCCCCGGGGCGACGATTGCGCACCGCCCGCGTGACTTTGGTTAAGAGCCCTTGATGAAATCCGCCACGCGTTCTCCGATCATCATGCAGGTGACGTTGGTGTTGGCGTGCGTCACCGTGGGCATGATGGAGGCGTCCGCCACCCTCAGGTTGTCGATGCCGTGAACCCGGAGCTGCTCGTCCACCACGGTCATGGGATCGGACGCCGGCCCCATGAGGCAGGTGCCCGCCGCGTGGTGATAGCTGTCGAGGGTCGAGCGGGCCCACCGCGCCCAGTCCTCGCCGCGCCGCGGCTGGATCGGAGGGCCGTAGTACTCGGGCATGTCGCCGGTCTGGGTCAGCAAGTCCAGGAACTCCATGGTCGCCACCACGGCCGCGATGTCTCCAGGGTGCTCGAGCATCCGCGCGTCGACACCCGGCAGCTCGTGCGGTTCGGCGCTCTGGAGGAACACCCGCCCGCGGTTCCGTTGCTCCAGCAACGCCGCGGAGATGTTCACCGTCCGCCCCACGCCCTCCAGCACGGTGGCCGGCCGCATGAAAACGTGGAAATCGCCCGTCTCCCGTGACGGGTCGCTCTTGGTGATCAGCCGGAAAGGCGGCACCACCCAGTCCACGTCAAAGGCGCCGCGTCCCTCGAAGCCCATGTGCAGCATGGCGTGGTCCTGGTAGTTCTCGCCCACGCCGGGGCGGTCGTGAAGCACCTCGATGCCGTGCTTCTGCAGCTCCGCCGCCGGTCCGATGCCGGACAGCATCATGATGTGAGGGCTGTGGAACGCGCCGGCGGTAAGCACCACCTCGGCGCCAACCGCGGTGTGCTGCTGGCCGTCCTTCTCGTAGTTCACCCCAGTAACACGGTTGCCCGACAGGGCAAGCGAAACCGCCGGCGCTTCGGCGATGACGGTGAGATTGGGCCGGCTCCGGGCGGCCTCCAGGTAGGCCACCGTGGTGGACTGCCGCATGCCGTCCTTGATGTTGTAAGGGGACGTGCAGACTCCCCAGGGATTGAGATCGTTGACGTCGCCTTGCGGCAACCCGAGCTCACGGGCCGCGTCCATGAAGACCTGCACCGCCCTGGGGACCTCCTGGCCGAAGAGATAGTGTCGCTCGAAGTAGAGCGGCCCGCCGTGACCGTGGTCGGGGCTGTCGGGGTTGTCCTGATCGTTCTCGAGGCGTTTCAGGACCGGCAGGACGTGCTCCCACGACCAGGAAGGGTTCCCGGCCGCCGCCCACGCGTCCATGTCTGCCTTGATGGGACGGATGACCGACATCACGTTCACCGAGGAGCCGCCGCCCATGATCTTCCCCGCCAGGGAGTAGAAGGTGCTGCCGTCGACCCTGCGCTCGGAGGGGTACATGTTGATGTAGGGCGTCTCCAGCAGCAGTCGGACCCTTCCGGCCGCCTGCGCCACAAGCTCGGGGATGGGCAGCGGATCGGGGCCCGCCTCCAGCAGAAGCACCTTCCGGTCCGGGTCCTCCGAAAGACGCGCCGCCGCCGCGCAGCCCGCCGAGCCGCCTCCCACCAGAATCACGTCGTAGTCGTTTGCCATGTCATCCTCTTCCTGTCTCGCACCCGTCATTCCGGACTTGCCCCGGAATTCGTGTCTTGCACTCCGTCATTCCGGGCTTGCCCCGGAATTCCTGTCTCGCACCCCGTCATTCCGGGCTTGCCCCGGAATCCAGGGGTGGCGGCGGGCGGTTCCCCGCCTCCTGAGTGCGGCCCCGTACCCGGTCCGGTCCGCATCCAGGTCCCATCTGCGTATCAAGTATGGGGTTACCGTACAACAACGATCGCCACGGCATTTTTTTCTTGACAACCGGCTTGACCCGGGCCTAGACTCGCGCTGCCTCGTTCGCGAACGGGCAAGAGCCCGAAACCCCACGCACGCTGGTTCCCGGGCTCGGTCATCAAAGCCTCAGGAGGTGTCAGATGACGAAAAACAGCCCACCGGACCACGAACGCCCGTGAAAGCGGGCGGACTGGCTCTCCCGGTGCTTGGCCGGATGCGGTTTCCCGGCTGACCGTCCCGACTCGGGTGTTGGATAACACAAACGCGAGGCGTCGCAGGAAGTCAGGGGACAGGCAGCGGAGGAGGGTGTTGAGGGCCCATCCCGGAAGACCGCACAAGGCAGAGCCTGAACGGGGAGCCACGGAAACGCGAGAAGCCTTGTCGGCGTCGATAAACGCCGGGGCGGGCTCTCCCTCAAGAGGAGAGCCCGCTTTCTTTATGAGGACCGATCCTTACCGCAACTGACCGAGGCAGAATCATGTCGGAACAGCAATCGGAGATCACCGGCTACCACGCCCATGTCTACTACGACCCCGGCACCAAGGACACGGCCAATCGCGTGCGCGAAGGCGTGGGCGCCCGTTTCGAGGTGGTGCTGGGGCGCTGGCACGACGTGCCGGTGGGTCCGCACCCCAAGGCCATGTACCAGGTCGCCTTTCAACCCGAGGAGTTCGCCAAGGTCGTCCCCTGGCTGATGCTCAACCGGGAGGACTTGGACATCCTGGTGCACCCCAGCACCGGGGACCACGTCGGCGACCATCAGGACCGGTCGTTGTGGCTGGGCACACGGCTGCCGCTGAGGCTCGGCAGGTTCGGCTAGGCTGTTCGGACTCGCAAGCAAAGACTGCCGCATGAAGAAGCCGGGCCCGGTTTCCCCACGGCCCGGGAGGCTCAAACGGATCGGGCGCCGCCGTCCCGCACCCGCAGCTTCGCCTCTATGAAATCCTTGTGCGACACGCCGATGAGGTTGGCGATCTTGCGGACCAGATACTCCTCGTGCTTGTCCACGTTCTCGTCCGCATACGCCACGGCCCAGAGGTACTCCACCACCTTCCGCTTCTGCTCCGGCGAGAAGCCCGTCTTGATGAGTGTGGTGAACTGGTAGTGGTCGATGGCCTCCTCGGCCTCGGCCTCCGCCAGCTCCACGAGGTCGTGGGTTTCTTCAGGGGTGAGTTCGAACTTGTTCCGCAGAGCCGTCACCACCACCTCCCGCTCGCCCTCGGTGCAATCGACGTCGGTGCGCATCATCTCGATGAGCAACGCGCCGGTGGCTACCTGCAGGCAATGGCTGTCCGACGGCCGCACGTCGCGGTGGCCGGGGTCGATGCGGCCATCGAAGAACCGCTGGATGGCGCCGAGCATTAGCGGCCCGCCCCGTTGAGGAATCGCACCTGGTAGTCCTTCCACTTGTCCGCCGGGCGGGTGATGTCCCCGGCATAGGTTCCGAAGCGGCCGCGCTGCCGGTCCCGGAAATAGAGCTTCAGGGTCTGCTCCACCACCGGAAAGGCGATCTGGTCCCAGGGAATGTCTTCCTCGCGGCACAACCTCACATCGAGGCTCTCCTCGCCCGGTCCGAACTCGCGCGCCCGCAGGGCGCCGCGGAACATCACGTACACCTGATTGATCTGCGGCAGGTTGATGAGGGTGTAGAGTTCCGATATCTTCACCTCGGCCAGGGCCTCCTCCCGCGTTTCCCGGGCGGCGCCCTCGATGGTGGTCTCGTAGTCTTCCAGAAAACCCGCGGGCAGGGTCCAGAATCCATAGCGCGGCTCGATGGCGCGCCGGCACAGCAGGATGGTGTCTTCCCATTCCGGGATGCAACCGACCACGACCTTGGGGTTCGTGTAGTGAATGG
The DNA here is from genome assembly GCA_951813575.1 of Candidatus Binatia bacterium. GTDB lineage: Bacteria > Desulfobacterota > Binatia > UBA9968 > JAJDTQ01 > JAJDTQ01. The sequence goes on along the minus strand of OX638375.1, from coordinate 417,616 downwards.
TGTTGCAGGCCCCACAGACGTGCCGGGGCAGGTTGTCTCCTTCGGGGATACGGAGCTCTACGGGAGCGGCGCAGGCGCTGCAGTAGTTCATGACAGACTTCGGCCGGATCCGTAGACAGGTGCGCGGTCGCGACGCCTGCGGGAGTTGCCGGCTGCCGTCACTATAGGGTCATCCCCCCACGGGGTCAATCAGAACGGGATCTCGTGGTATATACAGCATCGAGGGGAGTTGTCGTGTCCACATTGCTCGAACGCCTTGGGACATGGTTCCGCGAAGCGGCGCCCGCCGTCCGTTTCTGCTCGCTCCGCTACGTCGGCGAACGTTCCGAGAGCCTTTCGGTAAGACGGGGGGTGGTGGAGTCCATTGCGTCGGGCGACGACGCCGGCGTGATGATCACGGTGGCGGACGGCCACGGGCACGGCTACGCGGGCACCTGCGACCTGAGCCCGGATGGACTCCGGCGGGCCCTGGGCCGCGCCCGGGACTGGGCGGCGCGGAGCGCGAAACGCATGGTCTTTCCCGCGATGCCGCTCCAGCCGCCGTGCAGGGGCGACTACCGCACGCCGGTAGCGGTGCCGTGGGAGTCGATGCCGTTGCGGGACAAGATCGATCTCCTTCGCGCCCAGAGCGAACGCCTGTGCACGGACCGGCGCATCGTCGATTGGGATGCGTCGCTGTGGCACGTGGAGACCGAAACCCTCTACCTGACCGCGGACGGCACCCGCGTGCACCAGACGTTGAACCACCTGGTGCCGGGTCTCGGCTGCACCGCCAACGACGGCCCCGAGACGGTGAGCCGGACCTTCGGCGGCCGGGGCTTCTGCCGTCAGGGCGGCCTCGAGGTGCTGGACCAGACCGGCTTCCGGGACGCCGCGCCGGTCCTGGCCGAGGAAGCGCTGGAGCTTCTGGCGGCTCCCAACTGTCCCACGGGAACCATGGATCTCCTGTTGGCTCCGGACCAGCTCATCCTCCAGATCCATGAATCCATCGGCCATCCGCTGGAACTCGACCGCATCCTGGGCGATGAACGCAACTACGCCGGCACGAGCTTCGTCACTCCGGACATGTTCGGCACCTACCGTTACGGGTCGGAGCTCCTGAACGTCACCTTCGACCCCACCGATCCGGGACAGTTCGCCAGTTACGGCTATGATGACGAGGGCCTGCCGGCGCGCCGCGAGCACATCATCAAGGACGGCGTGTTGCAGTGCGGACTGGGCGGGCATCTTTCCCAACAGCGTACCGGCCTCGGGGGCGTTGCCAACTCCCGCGCCACGGGTTGGAACCGTCCGCCCATCGACCGCATGGCCAACCTGAACCTGGAGCCCGGCGACGCCACGTTCGGGGACATGGTCCGCTCCATCGAGCACGGCGTCTTCATGCAGACCAACTGTTCGTGGTCCATCGACGACTCGCGCAACAAGTTCCAGTTCGGCTGCGAGCGCGGCACCCTGATACGAGACGGCGAGTTGCGGGAGGTAGTCAAGAAGCCCAACTACCGGGGCGTCTCGGCCACCTTCTGGCGCAATCTCGTCCGCGTGGGCAACCCCGGCACCCGCGAGGTGCTGGGCACTCCGTTCTGCGGCAAGGGCGAGCCCAACCAAGTCATCCGTGTCGGGCACGCGGCGCCCGCGTCGGTGTTCGCCGGAGTGCAGGTCTTTGGCGGAGAGTCCTGACGGCGATGCAGACGTATTTCTACGAGCTGGCGGACTTCGTCGAAACGCTGCTGACGTCCGGCGAGGTCCTCCTCACGGTCTTCGCCGGCGAGGAATCGAGCTTCGTGCGCTTCAACCGGAGCGCCGTGCGGCAGGCCGGCGCGGTGGAGCAGCGGCAGCTCAGTCTCCAGCTCATCGCCGACCGGCGCAGGGTCACGATGGACGTGACCGCGGCCGGCGATGCCGCGCTGGACCGGGGGCGCGTCCGGCGGGCCCTGGAGGCCGCCCGGGAAAGACTGGACGTGGTGCCCGAAGACCCGTTCCTCCACTACGGGACGGAGAACCGTTCCACCGAATCCGGGCACCCCAACCGGTTGCCCGAGGATGAGGGGCAGGTGGTGGAATCCATCATCAGGGCCGGGGAGGGGCGCGACCTTGTGGGCATCTACATGGCCGGCGGGATTCACCGGGGCTTCGCCAACTCCCTGGGACAGCGGAACTGGTTCTCCACCCACAGCCATCATTTCGACTGGAGTTTCCATCTCGACGGTGACAAGGCGGTGAAGTGCGCCTACGCCGGGTTCGTGTGGGATCCGGCGGAGTTCGATGAACGGGTGGCGCGGGCGGCGGCCGAGTTGGAGGCGTTGCGCCGGCCGCCGCGCACCCTCGAACCCGGACGCTACCGCGTCTACCTGGCGCCTCAGGCCCTCGAAGAGGTGCTCGGACTGCTCCGGTGGGGCGGTTTCGGACTCACCGCCCAGCGGACGCGGCGGACGCCCTTGCTGCGCATGATCGCCGGAGACGCCACGCTGGACCCGGCGATCAACATGGTGGAAGACGCCGGCGCCGGGCTGACCGCGAACTTCGACGACGCCGGCTTCATCAAGCCGGACCGGATCACCCTCATCGACCAGGGAAAGTATGGCGAGCCCCTTGTGTCGCCCCGGGCGGCCCGGGAGTACGACGTTCCGGCCAACGGCGCCGGCCGGCGCGAGTCGCCGGATTCGCTGGCCATGACCGGCGGCTCGATCCCGCGGCGTGACGTGCTCGCGGCCCTGGACACGGGCATCTTCATCAACAACCTCTGGTACCTGAACTACTCCGACCGGGATGCCTGCCGCATGACCGGCATGACCCGCTTCGCCGCCTTATGGGTGGAGAACGGCGAGGTGCAGGCGCCCGTGAACGTCATGCGATTCGACGAGACACTTTACCGGATGCTGGGAGACAATCTCGTTGGCCTGACCCGGGAGGTGGAGCTGTTGCCGGATTCCGGCTCCTACGGCCGCCGTTCCACCCGCAGCGTCCGGTTGCCGGGGGTGGTGATAGACGACTTCGCCCTGACGCTGTAACCTCCTCGGGAAGGCTCCGGGCGCCAGGCTGTTTGACTGTTCGCGATCCGGAACACTACCATGCGGCAGGATTCGGCTCGTACCATGAACGTGGAGCATCCATATGACCATGAGGAGGCCATGCCAGCGAGACAGGTCGTGCTGCTATTGATGGCGATCGCCACCGTGCTTGCCACAATGACGGCGCCGTCAAACGCCGGGGCCGCGGACGCGCGTACCGCATCGAAGGTCTCCTACACGGCCGATCCGGTCGACCGGGTGATGGAGGTGGCCAGGCGAGCCAACGTGCGGGCCGGTCCCGGGACCGATCACCCCGTCCTGAACACTCTCGAGCCCGGCGCCGCCGTGCGTGTGACGGGAAAGGTCAGGGGGCGGAAGTGGCTGCGGATCGATTTGCCCGAGGACGGCGGAACCGCATTCGTCTACGCGCCGCTGCTGAAGGAGAGGGAGCCCCCGGCCCCGCCGAAACCGTTTGGGCCCGACTGGATCATCGCCGAGAACCAGCCCTGCCAATTGCGGAATCCGAACCCCGGGCCGGGACAGACCGTTACCTGGTCGGGAGCATGTGCGGAAGGCAAGGCCTCGGGTGAAGGACGCCTCGTCTGGCGAACGGACAAGGGGGGTTATACTTTCGAAGGCAGCATGCGGGCTGGTATGCTACACGGACAAGGGACCGCTGCCTGGTCTGACGGCAACCGCTACGAGGGCGGATGGCTCGACGACAGGCGGCACGGGCGCGGGACCTATACCTGGCCCGACGGAGACCGCTACGAGGGCGGATGGCTCGACGACAAGCCGCATGGGCCGGGCACCTTTACCTGGCCCGACGGAAGCCGCGCCGAGGGTCAATGGCGCAATGGGTGTTTCGAAGGTGACGGCAGATTGATCTGGATCATGACCACCGAGGAGGCATGCGGCTTCAAATAGCCCGGCCGTGCCACATTCCCTGGAGGGAGGTAGAGATGAAGAGCAACGGTTACGATCGCAAGGCGGACGATCTCGGCAACGTCGTCGCCCTCGAGCACGTCAATGTCACCATCCCCGATCAGGCCACGGCCGTGACGTTCTACGTCCTCGGGCTTGGGCTGACGCGGGACCCGTACATGAACGTGGGCCTGAACAACATGTGGGTCAACGTCGGCGGCCAGCAGTTCCACCTGCCGACCCGCGGGGTCCAGAAGATTCCCGGCCACATCGGCCTGGTCCTGTCCGATCTGGATGCGCTGAAGAAGCGTCTGGCCACGGTGGAGCCCGAGCTCGAGGGGACACGCTTCAAGTGGCGCGACGCGGGCGACCACGTTGCGGTCACCGGTCCGTGGGGCAACCGTTTCCGTTGCCATGCCGCCGGTCCCGAATTCGGCGACATGACCATCGGCATGCCGTACGTGGAATTCCTGACTCCTCCCGGCACGGCCCGAAGCATCGGGAAGTTCTACCGCACCGTGCTGCAGGCGCCCGCCGCCTACAGGACCGGCAGCGCGACCGTGAGGGTGGGACGCAACCAGAGCCTCATCTTCACCGAGACCGACAAGCGAATCCCGCGATACGACGGCCACCACATCGCGGTCTACATCGCCAACTTCTCCCGCGCCCACCAGTTCCTGCTGCGCCGGGACCTGATCATGGAAGAGAGCAACGCCCACCAGTACCGCTTCAGGGACATCGTCGACCCGGGCACCGGCGAGAAGGTCTTCGCGCTGGAGCACGAGGTACGCAGCCTCTACCACCCCATGCTCAACCGCACCATGGTCAACCGCAACGCCGGGCAGACCCAGCGCGGTTACATTCCGGGGCGCGACGTCTACTATCCGTGATCGCCATCGCGTGCCATCGCCCCCTCGGCCACCTCCGTCATCCCGGGCTTGACCCCGTCACCTGTATGTTGAGGAAACCCCTTGGACAGGCCAATCTGAGGGGAGGCATGGGGGGCGCGCCGTCCGTCACAGGGTGAGAAGAGCCGATAGGTACTTCTGCACCGACCCGGAGTGGGGCACCCCTCATGCCAGTTGTCGCTCCGAACAGATGCAGGGGGAGTAAGCCCCGTATAGCAAGTGTGGAGGACAGCGCGAATCCTATCAGATAAGGAGGCGTGCATGAAGGTAATAGCAGGGATCGACGTGGGCAAGCGGGAGTTGGTGGTATCGGTGAGAGGGGGTCCGGTGCGGAGTTTCAAGAACGAGGCTGAGGGCATCCGGGAGTTGGGCGAGTGGCTTCGTGAACCGCCCCGGGTTTACCGGAGACGGATTAGTGTGAGTCAGGCCACGAGGAACGACTCCTGGCACAGCCGATAGTAGGTTTTTTCGAGTTCAGCCGGCGGCCTATAGCCGATCCCTTCGAGGAGACGGCGGTGATTGAACCAGTCGACCCACTCGAGGGTGGCGAACTCGACCGCTTCGAGGTGACGCCAGGGGCCGCGTTGACGGATCACCTCGGTCTTGTACAAGCCGATGATGGACTCGGCCAGGGCGTTGTCGTAGGAATCCCCGACCCGGCCCACCGACGGCTCGATCCCGGCCTCAGCCAGACGCTCGCTATAGCGAATCGACAGGTACTGGGTGCCACGGTCGCTGTGGTGCACCAGAGCGCCCTCAGCGCCCACCGCGCGGTCATCGAGCGCCTGGTCGAGGGCGTCCAGGGCAAGCTCTGTGTGCAACGAGTCCGAGACGCGCCAGCCGACGATCCGCCGCGCGTAGGCATCGACGACGAAGGCAACATAGACGAAGCCGCGCCAGGTCGCCACGTAGGTCAAATCCGCCACCCACAACGCATTCGGCCGGCTTGCCTCGAACACCCGCCTCACCCGGTCCGCGGGTCGTGTGAGCCCGTCCGCTCCCGTCGTCGTCTTCGACCTACGACCCCGGACCGCGCCACGAAGCCCCATCTCGCCCATCAGCCGTGCCACCGTGCATCGAGCCACTACAAGGCCCTCCCGGGTGAGTTGACGCCACACCTTGCGCACCCCATACACCCCGAAGTTCTCCTCCCACACCCGCTTGATCTCCGCCCGCAACTCCGCGTCACGTCGCGTCCGGGCCGGCACCGGACTACGACCGGCCTCCCGCGCCTTGCTCTCGTAGTAGGTCGAGGGGGCGATCGGCAACTCTTGGCAGATCGGCTCGACCCCGTACGCCTCCCGGTGCGTGTCGATGAACGACACCATTACGTCCCGTGGCGGTCGAGCTCCGCCTGGGCGAAAAAAGCCGCCGCCTTGCGCAAAATCTCGTTCGCACGGCGCAACTCTCGGTTCTCCCGTTCCAGCGCCCTCAGCCGCTCATCCTCTTCGCTCTTCATCCCCGCCCCAACACCCGCTTCCCCCTCCGCACGCCGTACCCACTTGCGCAACGTCTCCGCCCCGCAGCCAAGCTTCGACGCCACCGATACGATCGCCGCCCACTCAGAATCGTGCTCCCCTCGGTGCTCCATTACCAGCCGAACCGCTCTCTCCCGTACCTCCCGTGAGTACCTCGTTGACTTATTCATATCCCTATCCTCTCAAAGAGTTAGGTCTCCGGTAAACCCGGGGCAGTTCATTCGTACGGAGGGGGTGACGCAGGTGGTGTGCGAGGCGACGGGGGGCTACGAGCGGGGGGTGGTTCAAGGGTTGAGGGGCAAGGGGATGGCGGTGCAGCGGGCGCATCCGAGTCGGGTGCGGAGTTTTGCTCAGGCGTCGGGGCAAGGGGCCAAGACCGACCGGTTGGATGCGCAGGTGTTGGCGCTGTACGGGGAGGTGTTCGAGGTGGAGGGGCAGCGGGTGCGGGACCGAGCCGAGGAGGAGTTGCGGGAGGTGGTGGGCCGGAGGCAGCAGTTGGTGGAGCAACGGGTGGCGGAACGCAATCGGTTGGAGAAAGGGCTTGGGGGAGCGAGCAAGAAGTCCATGGAGCGGCATGTGGCCTGGCTCGGCAAGGAGATCGCGCGCTTGGACAAGGCCTTGGAGGCCCTGGTGGGTGGTAACCCGCAGTGGCGCCGGCGCGCGGAGCTCTACCAGAGCGTGAGCGGCGTGGGAAAGCTGACCGCGGCCGCCTTGCTGGCCCACCTGCCGGAACTGGGCCAAGGCGACGCCAAGGGCATGACCGCTCTGGCCGGCCTGGCGCCGTGGTCCCGCGACAGCGGCCAGCATCACGGCAGCCGCGCCATCCGCGGAGGTCGCCAGAAGGTCCGCCGGGCCTTGTACATGGCCGCCCTGGCAGCCATACGGTTCAACCCCGTACTGAAGGCCTTCTATCGGCGCTTGAGGCGCAAGGGCAAGGTCGGCAAGGTGGCCCTGGTGGCGGTCATGCGAAAGCTCCTGTTGCAGCTCCATGCCATCGCTCGCCGAGGTACCCCCTGGGTGACCGCTTGTCCCGGAGCTCCTTTTTGACCCTTGTTTTCCAACACAGATACTCCGGGCTTGACCCCGTCACCCCGGGCTTGACCCCGTCACCCCGGGCTTGACCCGGGGTCCAGGGGTGGTTGTGGGACGGTCTGCCCCTCACCTTTCCCCGAACAGAGCCCCTAAAGCGGCCAGCACCTCATCCATGTCGACGCCCGGTGCGTCGACAACGGGCAGGAGAGGGTCTTCCATCTTCGCGAAACGCGTGACCGCGGTCTTCAGGGTGTAGCGGCCGGGATCCAGCTTGGCGGTGACTTCGGACCAACGCAGGGGGCACGACACCGGCGCTCCCGGCAGGGGACGTACCGAGAAGGGCGCCGCGATGGTGCGACCGTACCCGTTCTGGCCGAAGTCGATGTAGACCTTGCCCTCCCGGGCGTGGAGCGGGCGCCGCACAGTGGCAATGTCCGGCAACCGCTGCTCCACCGCCAGGGCCAGCAGGCGCGCGAAGGTGCGGCACTGTTCGTAGAGGTACTGCCGGCCCATGGGCACCAGGATGTGGAGTCCGGTGGCGCCGGAGGTCTTGACGTAGGCGGCTGCGTCCAGCTCCCTCAGGATGCCCTTGAGGGTCCTTGCCACACGCACGACATGGGGGAACGGGGCCCCCTTGGGGTCCAGGTCCAGCACCAGCCAGTCGGGGTGCTCCAGAGTGTCCAGCCGGCTGCCCCAGATGTGCAGCGGGATGGTTCCCAGGTTGGCTACGTAGCGGAGGCTTTCGGCGCCGTTGACGATGAAATAGTCGATGTCGCGGTCGGCGTCCTTGGAGTAGATGCGGCGGGTGGCTACCCAGTCGGGAACGTAGTCAGGCGCGTCTTTCTGGAAGAATGACTTGCCGTGGATTCCATCCGGAAACCGCGTCAACACCAGGGGGCGGTCCCGGAGATAGGGTACCAGCAACGGGGCGACAGCCTCGTAGTAACCGATGAGGTCGCTCTTCGTGTAGCCGTCGGCCGGCCAGAACACCTTGTCGGGATTGGTGACCGCCGGCTTCGGCGGTTGTCGGCGGCGTAACGGTTCCGGCGCCTCCACGACTTCGTCCCGGCGGCACTCCTCCGGCGCCTTGTCGCCACGCAGACCCAGGAACGACGGGTGACGCAGCCCGCCGTCGTCGGTCCATTCGGTGAACGCCACCTCGCACACCAGTCGCGGTTCCACCCAGCAGTGGCCGGCGCCGGCGGGCGATCCCTCGGCGAAAGGGGTTTCATCCCGAGCCAGGGGCGCCAGCCGCTCGTGAATGGATCGCAGGGTCTGTCGATCGAAGCCGGTGCCCACCTTCGAAACATGGACCAACTCTCCGTCTCGGTAGAGCCCGAGATGAAGCGCTCCGAAAAAGGAACGCGAGCCCCCGGGCCGGGTGTAGCCGCCGATGACGAATTCCTGATGCCGCTGGCACTTGAACTTGAGCCAGTCGCGGGTCCGGCCGGCAACGTAGCGGCTGTCCGCGCGCTTGCCGATGATGCCTTCCAGGTGGTTCTCCCAGGCGGCGCGATGGAAGGCCTCGCCTCGTTCGGAAACGTGCTCGCAGTATTCGATCACCCCGCGGGACGGCAGGAAGAGGGCGAGGCATTCCTTTCGTTGCATCAGAGGAAGAGGACGCAGGTCCCGCTCCCCGGCTTCCAGGCAATCGAAGAAGATCCCGCGGACCGGCACCGTCCGCGCCGTCCGTTCTATGTCGAAGCGGTCCGTCAGGTGCATGCGCCGTTGCAGGCGCTGGAAGCTCGGGCGGCCGGCCTCGTCCATGGCGACGATCTCGCCGTCGATGAGAAACCGTCGCGGCGCGGTCTTGCCCAGTGCGTAGGCGATCTCCGGATACCGCCGGGTGATGTCGTCGCCCTTGCGGCCCAGGAGCGTCACCGCGTCGTCCTGCCGTTGAGCGACAACGCGGATGCCGTCGTACTTGATCTCGAAGAGCCAGTCCGGGTCGGAGAAGGGCGCGCCGCCGGGCGATGCCAGCATGGGGCTCGGTTTGCGCCGCGACACGGTGGCCGGCGGGGCCTTGAACCGCTTCAGACTCTTCTCGAGCGCGGCCGCTCGTGCGCTCGGGTCCCCGCGCTCCGACACGGCGAGACCGGAAAGGATGGAACCGGGGAAGGCCTCTACCGGCTCCGGTCCCTCCCCGCTCCCGTCCTTGCTGAACAGGAGCCAGTCCTTGCCGCCGCCTCCCATGCGCACGAGCATCCAGACGCCGCGCAGCTTGTAGCCTTGAAGCTCGATCTCCAGCGTGCCCTGCTCGAGTTGACGGAGCGGCTCGGTGGCGTGGAGCAGCCGGTAAGTGCCCCGGTCCCACAGGATGACGGCGCCCGCGCCGTAGTTGTCCCTCGGAATCACGCCCTCGAAATCGGCGTACTCCACGGGGTGGTCCTCGACGTGCACCGCCAGCCGTTTCTCGTGGAGCCCCACCGAGGGACCCTTGGGAACGGCCCAGCTCTTGAGGACCCCGCCCATCTCCAGCCGCAGGTCGTAGTGCATCGCCCGGGCGGCGTGCTGCTGCACCACGAACAGGCCGCCGGCCGAGGAGAGCCGGCCTCCAAACGCCTCCGATGTCCGCTCGGGATCGCGCTTGCGCCGGTATTCATCCAGTGGGTTCGACATGGTGGCTTGTGGATAACCCTATAACACGTAGAATTCTAAAGGTATTTCGTGTTAGACTCCAGCCGTTCGAATTTGGAGGGACCATCATGGCAGCACGCGCCATCAGTTCCGGGACGATTTCCTTCGGGCTGGTTTCCATTCCCATCAAGCTCTACACGGCGGCGTCATCCGGCGGCATCGCGTTCAACTTCCTGCACAACCGCTGCGGCTCGCGCATGAAGCAGCAGCAGTTCTGCCCGGTGTGCGAGGAGGTGGTGCAGCGGTCCGATCTCGTCCGCGGCTACGAGTTCGCCAAAAGCCAGTACGTCCGTTTCGAGGACGACGAGCTCAAGGCGCTGGAGGAGGAGACCTCCAAGGTCATCGAGCTCGAGGAGTTCGTGCCGCTGGAAAAGGTCGACCCGGTCTACTTCGAGAAGACCTACTACCTGGGCCCCGACAAAGGCGGGGAGAAGGCCTACCGGCTGCTGGCGGACGCCATGACCGAGTCCAACCGGGTGGGCCTTGCCAAGTACGTCATGCGGGGGAAGGAGGCGCTGGTGCTGATCCGCGCGGTGCAGGGCGGCCTCATGCTCCACACCATGTACTACGCCGAGGAGGTGCGGGACTTCGACGACATCGACCGGGGACAGACCGTCAAGCTCAAGGACGGCGAGCTGGACCTGGCGGTCCGCCTCATCGACGAGTTGGTGAGCAAGGAATTTCATCCGGAGAACTACCAGGACGAATACAAGGGGCGGGTGCTCCGGCTGGTGGAACAGAAAGTGGAAGGCAAGGAGGTGACGGCCCTGGAGCCCCAGGTGCGCCAGAGCCAGGTCGTGGACCTCATGGAGGCGCTCAAGGCCAGCCTGGAGAAACACGACGGCGCGGCCAGGCCCACGGCGACACGCCCGGCCGCGCGCACGCGCAAGGCACCCGCCGGGGACGCAGAGGTCACCTTCGAGGAGTTCCGGACGGCGGTGAACGAATCCGGCCTGGAGGTGGGCGCAGCCGAGCTCAAGAAGAGCTACGGCGGCTTGACCTCCCTCGGGAAGCGCAAGAAGCTGGTTCCGGCCGACGTCCGCGCCAAGGTCGTCAACCTCCGCAAGGACCTGGACGTGATCCGGTCCGATCCCGAACTGTTCGGCAACGCGCCGAAAAAGCTCAAGGCGGCCCGCATTCCGCTGACGGCACGGGACTGGGAACGCTACTGAGGCGGCCGCCGGGGACAGACAGCGACATGGCACGGGACGCCACGGACAAGGCGCACCGGGTGATGCAAGCAGCCCGGCGGCTGCTGGATACATGCGGCATCGAGCGCCCACCAGTGGATCTGGTGCGCATCGCGCGCCATCTCGGCGTCCAGCGCATACGGGAACTGGACATCCGTTTGGACGGCCAGCTCGTAGAACTTGCCGACGGCGGCTACGAGGTCATCCTCAGCCGCAACGCCCCTCACACCCGCCGGCGTTTCACCCTGGCGCATGAAATCGGGCATATCCTGGCCGCGTCGCCCGGTGACGAGTCCATGAACTGCGGCGACGCCGCTGCCGAAGAGCTCTGCAACAGGGTGGCGGCGGAACTGCTGATCCCCGAACGCTTCATCACTGATCGGGCGGCCGGGATGGACGTGGGGACTCTCCGGCGGTTGGCCACCCGGTTCCAGTGCTCCCTGGAAGCCACGGCCTGGCGCGTTCTCAACATGGGTCAGGTTGCCGGCGCCCTGCTGATCTGGCGTCCGCTGGAGGACGGCAAGCTGGAACTGTCCGCCTCGCCCCGCACCTTCGGATTCGCCACTCCCTTCGAGAACGGCGCCGTCCTTGATGGCGCCGTGCCGTTCGTGCGACAGTTGACCGCGCAAAGTGAAGGCCCGGTCACCTACGGCGGAGCACCGGGCGGAAGGGTCTACACCGGCGACTATGTCCGCCTGAACAAGGTGTTGCTCATGTACCTGACATCCGAAGCGCGACCCCGGTCCTCGAAAACCCGCCGCCGTTCGTCGGCCGCGCCCGGCCAAGGCGAATTGTTCTCATAGACCCGGCCGCCCACAAGGAGTCATCATGGACATCATGAAGGCAATGGAAACCATAGACCTCGAGGCGCTGATGGCGAACACCGCCGCCAAGGGCAACGGGCGTACCGTGGTGTGGCAGGACTCCGAGTCCATCGCGTTCCTGAGCAGCGGGCGCAGGCGCCGCATGGACTTCCACGTGGACCCGAGCGACGAGGTGACGCTGGTGCTCAAGGGCGAGCAACGCCTTCACTGCCTCACCGGCGACGGCAAGGAGAAGGTGGTGACCATGGGACCGGGCCAGATGACCCTGTGCCCGGGCGGCGTGCCGCACTCCCCGCGAGTCGACGAAGGCACATGGTTCCTGGTGTTCGAGCGGGTGCGCAAGCCCGGCGAGCAGGATCGCTTCATGTGGTTTTGCGAGAACTGCGGCAAGAAGGTATACGAGGTGGACGTCACGGTGGGCAACTACAGCGACGATCCCGTGGGCCAGGTCCACCGCGAGTTCTACGGCGACGAGAAGCTCAGGACCTGCAGCGATTGCGGCAGCGTCATCCCCACGCCGGAATGATGGCGCGGACACCAGACGGATGATGGACTACAACCAGGCGCTGGAACGGCTGGCCGACGGTTACGGCAAGGCCGAGAGGGACGTGGTATCGACGTATTTCAACGCGCCGCGGACGCCGGACGAGCACGTCCACTGGCTCAAGGCCCAAGCCTTCAAGGAATATTCGGCGATCCAGCCTCTGGTGCGCGCCCTCGACAAGCTCTACCCCCAGCTCGACAAGCAGATGGACCGCCACGACTACGAGGAGCTCTGTCACAAGCTCGGCGACGAGATGAGCCACGCCAGGCTGATCATGGATTTCCTGGAAGAGTTGACGGGAAAACGGCTGACACAGAAGGAGCTCACCTGGCTGCCCGAGGACCGGAAACTGGCCGAGGTGCGGGCCCGCTATTCCCGCAGCTACGCCGGACTGTTGCACGGCTCCGAGCGCATCACCACCACCGAGATACAGCGGCGGGACGAGATGCTGGAACGCGCCGCCATCACCCTGACCGAAGGCGGCGGGGGCGCGCTCTACGAGGTCTGCCGCCATCTGAAAGGCAACCGCATCAACCGGCGGATCGCCTCCATCTTCGGACGCATCCACCGCGACGAAACCAGGCACAGCGATGCCAACGAGCTGGCCGCGCTGGTCAAGACCCGCAAGGACTATGACCGCGCCCGCCGCATCATCGCCAACGTCTCGTCCCAGCGGCTGCGGATGCGCAACGAGCAGTTCGGTTTCCCCTTGAACCGGAGCGGACTTCGCGCGCTGGAACGGGAATGTACGGCGGCGGCGTGAAGCCGGTGTCGGGGTTACCCAGGCAGCAAACCGGGACGGATCTCGCCGGCCCGCGCAAACCAACAGGGAGGTCCCCGTGAACACGGACGCAATGCCGGTCATCGACATGGACTCGCACGTCGAGGAGCCGAAGGAGGCCTGGGAACACCTCGACTCGAAATACGCGGATCGGAAGCCTTTCCCGGTGGTGGCCGAGGACCTGCCGTCCCTGGGAGGCATCAACGCCTTCTGGTACATCGACGGCACCGTCTACCCCAAGCCCATGGGCCGGGGAAACTTGGTCTACGGCACTCCCATCGAGATGCGCTTCGCCACCCAGAAGGAGTTCACCATCGGCTCCCAGACCATGACCGACATCCCGGCGCGCCTGAAGGACATGGACGCGGTGGGCATCGACGTCCAGGTGGTGTTCTCCACGGTGTTCCTCCAGCCGGTGACTGACGATCTGATGTTCGAGGCCGCCTTGATGCGCAGCTACAACACCTGGATGGCGTCGGCCTGCGCGGAACGTCCCGACCGGCTGAAGTGGGGCGCCATCCTGCCCATGAGGGACCCGCGGCTGGCCCTCGACGAGCTCGACCACAGTCTGAAGCTGGGAGCCTCGGTGGCCGGCATCTACGGCACCGTGGGCGAGACCATGCTGCACGACCGCTACTACGACGAGTTCTTCGGCGAGGTGGAGCGGCTGGGCGTGCCCCTCGCCATCCACGCGGGCTGGAGCCATCCCGGCATCACCCGCAGCATGGACGACGTCTCGGGCTCCCGGGCCCTGGGCTTCACGCTCCCGGTGATGATGGGATTCTACAGCTTCGTGGGCGGCGGCATCCTGGAGCGCCACCCCCGTCTCAGGGTCGCCTTCATGGAGATCGGCGTGCAGTGGCTCCCCTACCTGGTGCAGCGCATCGACCACTACCACCACGCCGACAGTGCACTGGGCCTGCCATTGCCCGTGAAGCAACCGGTTTCCGAGACCCTCAAGCAGAGCGATATCTACTTCACGCCGGAGGCGGACGAACTCTTCCTGCCCCAGGTGGCGGAGTACGTTGGCGAGGACCGGCTGCTGTTCGAAGGCGACATGCCCCACGCCGAGGCCCGGGAGGGCGCCAAGGGGGAGTTGCTGGAGCGGGACGACCTCTCGGAAGAGCTCAAGTGGAAGATCCTGAGCGTCAACGGCCGGCGGTTCCTCAACCTGTGATGGAATCGGCATGACTCCCGAAACACTGGCGGACAAAATACTCGAGCGGCTCAAGGACGGCCCGCTCCACTTTGAGGACATCCTGCTCCAGTTCAGGGACGAGCCCTACCGGGTAGTCCTTCAGGCCTGGGGCCGGTTGCGGGAGGCGGACGCGCTCGGACGCGAAATCGAGACCGGACGCTATGTGGTCGGGGAAGATGTCCACGAGAAGTAGACGAGGAATCATTCATGGCTCACGACTTCGACGGCAAGGTCATCATCGTCACCGGCGGCGCCCGCGGCATCGGCCAGGTGTACTCGCAGGAGCTGACCAAGGCCGGGGCCAAGGTGGTGGTGTCGGACATCCTGGACGGCGAGCCCTGCGCCTCCGGGATACGCGAGCAGGGCGGTGAAGCGTTCTTCGTCAAGGCCGACGTCACCAGCGAGGAGAGCGTCACGGCCCTGGCCGCGGCGGCCCACGGCCGCTACGGGCGCATCGACGGGCTGGTGAACAACGCGGCGATCTTCGCCGACGTCCGCTACGCCCCGTTCGACGAGATCAGCGTAGCCGAGTGGGACCAGGTGATGGACGTGAACGTCAAGGGCGTGTGGCTGGCCTCCCGGGCGGTCTACCCGTACATGAAGGAGCAGGGCTCGGGCAAGATCGTCAACATCGCCTCCGGCGTGCCCTTCAAGGGGATCCCCGTCTATGTCCACTACACGGTGTCCAAGGGCGCGGTGGTGTCCCTGACGCGAGTCCTGGCCCGGGCCACCGGCAAGGACGGCATCTGCGTCAACGCCGTGGCGCCGGGGCTTACCCGCAGCGAGAGCTTGCTGGCGGTGCGCGGCGGCCTGGTGGACGAGGACGACGTGCCGCAGATCCAGAGCCGCGCCATCCCCCGCAGCCAGTATCCCGAGGACATCGTCGGCGCGGTCATGTTCTTCCTCTCCGACGCCGCCAGCTTCATCACCGGACAGACGTTGCTGGTGGACGGCGGCTCCTACATGCACTGAGTTTTTCATGAACGAGACACCCAAACTGCCGTACCACGACATGCGCGGACTGGTGGCGCTGCTGGAGTCCGAGGCCAGCTCCGGCGCATCACCAAGCCGGTGGAAGCCCGCTACCTCAACACCCTGCTGGCGCAGGCCGGCACGGCGCTGCTGATGGAGAACGTCGAGGGTTACTCCATGCCGGTGGTGGGCGGGCTGGTGGGCTCGCGCCAGCGGGTGGCGCTGGGGTTGGGGTGCGACCAGAAGACCCTGGGACGCACGTTCATGGAGGCGCTGGACAAGCCCATCGAGGCGGAAGTGGTGGCCGGCGGCACGGCCCAGGAGGTGGTGAAGATCGGCGACGAGGTGGACCTCACCGAGCTGCCGATTCCGTTCCAGCACCGCAAGGACGGCGGACCCTACCTCTCCGCCGGCATCTCGGTGTCCAAGGACGAAGCCGGCCGCCGCAACGCCGGCTGCTACCGGCTCATGTACCGGACGCCGCGGGAGACCAGCATCGACCTGGTGTCGCCGTCGGACATGCGCTTCAGCTACGAAGCCGCGCTCAAACGCGGCGAGCCGCTGCCCCTTGCCATCGCCTTCGGCACCGGCACCCCGGAACTCATCGCCGCCGCCTACAAGGCGCCGCCGGGATACGACGAGTTCGCGGTGGCCGGGGCCCTGTACGGCCGGCCGGTGCCGCTGGTGAAGTGCAAGACCGTGGACCTGGAAGTGCCCGCCGACGCGGAGATCGTCCTGGAAGGGGAGATCTCCGCCGACGGCTGGACCATCGACGAGGGACGCTACGGCGACTTCACCGGGCACCAGTGCTCGATCCGCTGGAACCCGGTGTTCAAGGTGACGGCCGTGACCCACCGCAGGAACCCCATCCTCCACACCATCCTGATGCCGTGGGAGAACGACTGGCTGGAGGCGCCGCCCCTCGAGGCTGCCGGCTGGCGCGCCCTGCGCGAGGCCAGCGTCAAGACCGTGGCGGTGTACGCCACCCCGGGAAGCGCCTGCTATTGGCACCTCTACGCCGCCATCGACAAGCGCCCCGGCGAAGGCAAGAACGCCCTCATGGCGCTCATGTCGCTCCACGCCATCAAGCTCGTGGTGGTCACCGACGGCGACGTGGACCTCACCGACCCCATGGCGGTGGAGCGGGCCATGGCCTTCCGGGTGCAGCCGGACGAGGACGTCATCATTGTCTCCGGCGCCCGCGGCAAGCACCTCGACCCCACCCTCAAGGCCTCCCGCCTCCCCAAAGGCTCGCTCCCCACTACATCCAAGATGGGCATCGACGCCACCATCCCCGACGACGTCGACCCCGCGGAGTACGAGCTTCTGGAGTACCCCTTCATGGACGAGATCAAGCTGGAGGACTTCCTGTAGATCACTGGCGGCAGGTCAGAAGCGATTGGATTCCGGCAGGGAGCCACCGCTGTTGTGCCTCTACATCACTCCGAAGCGTCCGCCACCGGGGCCACAATGTCGCCAACGATGCGTCCTCGAGAAATTGGCTTTGAACTTGGATATCCGTATCTCTTCCATCCTCTCACACTAACAGGGCCGCTTTAATGGTCCAACTTCGCGACACTAAGGTCTTGCGTTCGAGTGCCGATCCGTTTCTGTGTGGGCAACACAGATCAACGCGTTCCTCAAAGATGGGCCCGGCGGGTGCTCAAGACGTTGCTGGACGTCATCTTCCCGCCCTGTTGCATCGCCTGCGAAGGCTTCCTTCCGTGGGCCGCCCAAGGCGCCTTTTGCATCCCATGCGTCGAGCGAATCCAGCTGGTCCGGCCACCGTTCTGCCCCCGTTGCGGACGGCCTTACCGGCATGAATGGCAGGGCGACCACCTGTGCGGCGCGTGTCTGCTTCGGCCGCCGTCATTCTCTCTGGCGCGGAGCTGGGCGTGTTATCCGCGCGACCTCGACGCATCCCATCCGCTGCGTCAGGTCGTACACCGGTTCAAGTACGGCCGGCAGGCATCCTTCGGCAAACCCCTCGGCCTGCTCGCGGCACAGGCTTGCCGTCCGTGGTTTCAACCGTCGGGCATCGATCTCATCATCCCGGTTCCGTTGCACCCCCGGCGGTTGCGCTGGCGCGGATTCAACCAATCCGTGCTGCTGGGGCGGGAAGTCGGTCGGGAGTGGGGTATTCGTCTGGATCCCTTCGTGCTCATCCGAAAGACGGAGACCCCGCCTCAGACCACGTTGAGCCTGAAGGAACGGGGCCCCAACGTTCGCGGCGCCTTCCGCATCGCTCCGCGCCAAACCGTCGAGAGGATGAGGTTGCTGCTGGTGGACGACATCTACACGTCCGGGGCTACGGTCAACGAGTGCGCCCGTGTACTGCTGCGCTCGGGGGCGCGGGAGGTGCAGGTGCTTACGTTGGGGCGGACGGTATCCTGATGCCGGTGCATGCGGATCGGGATCTCAAGGGCCGGAGAGGTCACCGGCGGCTCACCGTGGCCAGTATCCCGTGCCGGGGCCTCAACGTGACCTTGGCCGTGGTTTCGATGGGGTGATCCGGGACGATGCGGACCCTGAAGCTCTGCAGGATCTGCGCCAGCACAAGCTGGGTCTCCAGCATGGCCATACCGGCGCCGATGCAGGTGCGCGGTCCGGCGGCGAAAGGCAGGTAAGAGTAGGGATGGCGGCCCTCGCCGCGGTCCGGGTCGAACCGGTCCGGTTCGAAGCGCTCCGGATCGGGCCAGAATTTCGGGTGCCGGTGAAGCGCATAGGGCACGACCGCTACGTATGCGCCGGCGGGCAGTCGATATCCCTCGAACTCTTCCTCTTGTTCCGACCTTCGCGCGTAGGACCACACCGGAGGGTAGAGGCGCATGGATTCCTGCACCACCTGCTTGAGGTAGGGGAGCCGTGAAAGGTCGCCGGCGTTGGCGGGCGCGCCGTTCAGAGTCTCCGTGAGGCTCTCGGCCAGACGTGCCTGGACGTCCGGATGCCTGTCCAGGAGGTACAAGGTCCATGCCAGAGCGTTGGCCGACGTTTCATGTCCGGCCAGCATCAACGTCACCACCTCGTCGCGCATCTGCCGCTCGTCCATGCCTTCGCCGCTCTCCTCGCCCAGGGCACGAATGAGGTGGTCGAGGATGTCGTCGCCGCCGGCGCCACGCTGGCGGCGGGCGTCGATCATCCCGTACACGATGCGGTCGAGCCGACGCACGGCGTGCCGCCACTTGAGGTTGTGAGGCGTGGGGACCCAAGAGCAGAGGGTCATCAGGGCGCGCGGCTCGAACGGGTTCAGGTTGGCCACTTCGAGTATCTCGGCGACCTCGCCGGCGTGGCGCTCGAGGTCGCTGCCGAACAAGGTGGCCCCGACGATGCCGAACGTCAACCTGCCCATCTCGCGGTCGATCCGGAGAGTCTCGCCGCCCACCCGGGTTTCCCACTCGTTCATCAATGAGGCTGTCAGCGCATTGATCCTCCCGTCGAAGCTCTCGATCCGGTGATTGCTGAACATGGGCTGCATGAGCCGGCGCTGCCGGACCCAGTGGGGGCCGTCGTTGGTCACAAGGCCGTTGCCCATGACCTGCGCCAGTACACGGTAGTCGATGGTGCGCTTGGAGAAATGGCTGTAGTCCCGCGACAACACCGGGCGTATGAAGTCAGGGTGGTTGACCAAGTAGACGTCCTGGAAACCGCGCCAACGCACGAAGTCCCCGTACGTCCGAAGCAGGCCGTACAACAACTCATGGGGTTCATCGCCCAGGTGGCGGATCTGATGGAACCGGGGGGTCGACGGCGGGTCCGGGCGCGCCCCGGCTCGGCTGCCTGTCATGGACATGAAAACAGTCTACGCCCCCGGCACGTCTTCACCAAACCGCGCCCTCCCGCCCCACTTGCACTATGAGAAATTTACGTTAAAAGGGGGAGAACTGCCCACGCCCAAGCCGCCGCACGCCGGCGAATCCGCCGAGAGGAAACATTGATGGCCGAATACCCCGTGGAGCCCGTGTCCCACACAGAGCCGGCGACCAGCAAGAAGACCTACATCAGCGCCCAGTCACTGCTCGAGGACTCGTTCCGGCTGGGCATGCAGATCCTCGAAAGCGGCTTCCGTCCGAGCTTCATCGTGGGCATCTGGCGGGGCGGAACTCCGGTGGGTATCGCGGTGCAGGAATTGCTGGACTACTTCGAGATCGAGACCGACCACATCGCCATCCGCACCTCCTTCTACAAGGGCATCGACCGGACCGACTCCCGCATCCGTGTCCACGGCATGCAGTACATCATCGACAACGTCAACGCCGACCAGGGACTGCTGATCGTGGACGACGTGTTCGACACCGGGCTCAGCATCGAGGCGGTGCTCTCGCACCTGAAAAACAGGTCCCGCCGCAATGCCCCTGTGGACACCCGGGTGGCCACCGTCTACTACAAGCCGGGCAACAATCGCACCGGCCGCGGACCCGACTACTACGTGCACGAGACCGACCACTGGCTGGTCTTCCCGCACGAGCTGCACGGCCTGACACGGGACGAAATCATCAAGCACAAGCTCGGCATCGGGGCCTTCGCGCAGCGCCTGTAAATTCGCCCTGCGGTGGCTTGCGTGGCGGAACGGCACCCTATATAGTGCGTGATCGTTCTCCAGGATACTTTATATTGTAGTAAGGCAGGCAGCACATCATGGAGATGATGGACGACACCGGTTATCTCCTCGAGGCCGAGGACATCGTCAAGCGCTTCGGTGATTTCACGGCCAACGACAGGGTGAGCCTGCGTTTACGGCCCGGGGAGATCCACGCCCTGCTGGGCGAGAACGGCGCCGGCAAGTCCACCCTGGTCAAGATCATCTACGGCGCGCTGCAACCCAACGGAGGCCGGCTTCGCTGGCACGGGGAGGCCGTCGCCGTACCCAATCCCGGGGCCGCGAGGCAACTCGGCATCGGGATGGTGTTCCAGCACTTCTCGCTGTTCGACGCGCTGACGGTGGTGGAGAACGTCGCCCTGGCGGTACCCGGGCCCTTCAATCCCCGCGCGCTGGCGGAACGGGTCGAACAAGTGTCGGCGGCGTATGGACTGCCGCTGGACCCCGTTGCGCTGGTGGCGGACTTGCCGGTGGGCGTGCGCCAGCGCATCGAGGTGGTGCGCTGCCTGCTCCAGGACCCCCGGTTGCTGATCATGGACGAGCCCACCGCGGTGCTGACGCCCCAGGAAGCGCGCGGGCTCTTCGTCACGCTGAAGCGTCTGGCGGACGACGGCTGCGCGGTGCTCTACATATCGCACCGGCTGGAAGAGGTGCGGCACCTCTGTCATCGGGCCACCATCCTGCGCCACGGCAAGGTGGTGGCGGACGTGGACCCCCGGGTTGAAACCGCGGCGTCGCTGGCACGGCTCATGGTAGGCGCCGACGTGCAGTCGGTCGCCGCCGAGGCCCAGGAGCAGGCCGGCCCCGTAGCGCTCACCGTCGACGCTCTCTCCCTCCCGGCGATGAAGCCCTTCGGGGTGCCGTTGCGGAACGTCTCGCTCGAAGTGCGGAGCGGCGCGGTCACCGCGGTGGCGGGCGTGGCCGGCAACGGCCAGTCGGAGTTGTTCGAAGTGCTGTCCGGCGAACGGCTGGCCCCCACGCCCGATTCCGTCACCATTGCCGGACGGCCCTGCGGCGCCCGGGACATTACCGAGCGCCGGCGTCTGGGAGCCGCCTTCGTGCCCGAGGAACGCCTCGGGCACAGCGCCGTACCCGGCTTCCGGTTGTCCGAGAACCTGCTGCTCACCCGCCATGCGTCGGGCGACGACCTGGTGCGCACCGGCTTCATCAACGGGGGCCGTACCCGGGCGCTCACGGCCCGGGTCACCGAACGCTTCGACGTGCGCTTCAGCCGCCGGGACCAGGAGGCCGGCGCGCTGTCCGGCGGCAATCTCCAGAAGTTCGTGGTGGGGCGCGAATTGGACCGGAAACCCGAGGTGCTGGTCATCAACCAGCCCACCTGGGGCGTGGACGCGGGGGCCGCCGCGCTCATCCGGCAGGCCCTGGTGGACCGGGCCCGGGACGGCGCCGCGGTGCTGGTCATCAGCCAGGACCTCGACGAGATCTTCGAGATCGCCGACCGCATCGCGGTCATCTCCCGCGGCGCCTTGTCGGACACCTATCCCGCCGACGCCATCGACCGGGAACGCATCGGAATGCTGATGGCCGGAGCGCACGAATCCGGCGGGACACCGGACCGGGACGCACGGGCGTGAGGGTCGTGCTGGAGAAACGGCCGGAGCGCAGCCGGGCGATGCAGGTCGCCTCGCCGCTTCTGGCCGTGGCCCTCACCGTGCTCTTCGGCAGCATCCTGTTTGCCGCCCGCGGCTTCGACCCGGTTCACGCCATCTACGTCTATTTCATCGGGCCGCTGACCACCCTGTGGTCCGTGGAGGAGCTCATCGTCAAGGCAACGCCGCTGGTGCTGATCGGCGCCGGGCTGGCGATCTGCTTCCGGGCGGACCTGTGGAACATCGGCGCAGAAGGGCAGCTCATCGCGGGCGCCCTGGCCGGCGCGTCCATCCCCATCCTGGCGCCCGAGTGGGATTCGGCCCTGGCCATCCCCGCGATGCTGGTGCTGGGCATGCTCGGCGGCATGGCCTGGGCGGCGGTGCCCGCGTTCTTGCGCAACCGCTTCGGCGCCAACGAGATCCTCACCAGCCTGATGCTGGTGTACGTGGCGCAGTATCTGCTGGACTGGCTCGTGCGCGGTCCCTGGCGCGACCCCCACGGCTTCAACTTTCCCAAGTCCATCAGCTTCAACGACTGGCATCTGCTGGCGACCTTCGGCGACGGGCGGGTGCATCTCGGAGCGGTCTTCGCGGTCATCGTCGCGGCGGTGCTGGCCGTGTTCATGGCGCGCACCCTCATGGGTTTCGAGATACGGGTGCGGGGGGAAGCGCCCCGGGCCAGCGGCTTCGGCGGCTTCTCGCAGGCGGGGACCACCTGGCTGTGCTTCGGGATCTCCGGGGCGCTGGCCGGGCTGGCCGGCATCTGCGAGGTGGCCGGTCCGGTGGGGCAGCTCCAGCCCACCATCTCGCCGGGCTACGGCTTCACCGCCATCATCGTGGCGTTTCTCGGACGGTTGAACCCGCTGGGCGCGCTGTTCGGCGGGCTGGTGCTGGCCATCTGCTACCTCGGCGGCGAGGCCGCGCAGGTGGAGCTCTCCATCTCCGAGAAGACGGCGCAGGTCTTCCAGGGCATGCTGCTCTTCTTTATCCTGACCTGCGACGCGCTGATCCGTTACCGGGTACGGGTGGAGCGGGCGGCTCCCGGCTCCTCGCGCCTGCGCGCATCCATCGGCTTGGGGAACCCCGCGGCCAGGGCCGCGGACGCCGGAGGGACCGCCCGGTGAATGCGCTGGAGGCGGTGCTGCTCACCATCATCACGGCTTCGACGCCGCTGCTGCTGGCTGCGGTGGGCGAGCTGGTGACGGAGCGCTCCGGCGTGCTCAACCTGGGAGTCGAGGGCATGATGATCATGGGCGCGGTGACCGGCTTCGCGGCCGCGTACACCACCGGCTCCGCCGCCGTGGGGGTGGCGGCAGCCGTCGCCACCGGCGGTGCCATGGCGCTCCTGTTCGCCTTTCTCACCCAGACCCTGGCGGCCAACCAGATGGCCACGGGACTCGCCCTGACGCTCTTCGGCATCGGCCTTTCGGGGCTCATGGGCCAGCCGTTCACCGGGTTGCCGGGGGTCAAGCTGGGCGCCGTGCACATCCCGGGCCTGAGCGACCTGCCGCTCATCGGCCCGGTGCTGTTCGCCCAGGACCTGCTCGTGTACGGCTCGGTGGCACTCACGGCATTCGTCGCCTGGGTGTTCGCCCGGACCCGGCTGGGACTGGTGATCCGCGCCGTCGGCAGCAACCATCATTCCGCCCACGCCCTGGGCTACGACGTGGCCGCGGTGCGCTATGGCTGCATCGCCTTCGGCGGAGCGTGTGCCGGACTGGCCGGAGGCTACCTGTCACTGGTGTACACGCCGCAGTGGATCGAGAACATGTCCGCCGGCCGCGGCTGGATCGCGCTGGCGCTGGTGGTGTTCGCCACCTGGACGCCCAGCCGCGTCGCCGTCGGCGCCTACCTGTTCGGCGCCGTGTGGATCATGGGCCTCTACGCCCAGGGCGTCGGCGTCGCCATTCCGTCCCAGTTCCTGGCTTCCCTGCCGTATCTGGTGACCATCGCGGCGCTGCTGGCCATCTCGGGAAACCGGATCTTCACGAAAGTGAATACACCTGCTTGTATCGGCCAAACGTTCGTGCCGGACCGTTGAAACGAACGGACCCTTCACCCATCCGGAGGAGAAAAAATGCATAAGTTCATCGTGCTGGCGTCCGCCCTTGCCTTGACCCTTGTTGCCACGAGCGCGTTCGGGGCAGACCCCCTGAAGGTCGGGTTCGTCTATGTCGGTCCTATAAGCGATCACGGCTGGACCTACCAGCACGACCAAGGACGTTTGGCCATCGAGAAAGCCTTGGGCAAACGCGTAAAGACAGTCTATGTCGAAAAGGTCCCCGAGGGCCCGGATACCGAACGCGTCATTACCCGCCTCGTCCGGGAGGGCGCCGGCCTGATCTTCACAACCTCCTTCGGCTACATGGACCCCACCATCAAGGTTGCCAAGCGCTTTCCCAAAGCAATATTCGAGCACGCCACCGGCTATAAGCGAGCGAAGAACGTGGCGACATATTCCGGTCGGTTCTACGAAGGCCGTTACGTCATCGGCCAGATCGCGGCCAAGATGTCCAAGAGCGGAGTAGCCGGCTACGTTGCATCGTTCCCGATCCCCGAGGTGGTGCGCGGTATCAACTCTTTCATGCTCGGCGCCCAGTCCATCAACCCCGATTTCAAGCTCAAGGTCGTGTGGGTGAATTCCTGGGTCGACCCCGGCAAGGACGCTGACGCCGCCAAGGTGCTCATCGGTCAGGGGGCGGACATCATCACGCAGCACACCGATCATGCGACGCCGATACAGATCGCTGCCGAGAAGGGCGCTCTGGCATTCGGGCAGGCGTCGGACATGATCAAGTTCGGCCCCAAGACCCAGCTCACCGCCATCATCGACGATTGGCGACCCTACTACGTCCGGCGCACCAAGGCGGTGCTGGACGGTTCCTGGAAGTCCACGGACACCTGGGGCGGGATGGACACCGGCATGGTGGGGATGGCTCCCTACACCAACATGCCGGCCGACGTGGCCGCCATGGCCAAGGCCACCGAGGACAAGATCCGCTCCGGCAAGATGCACGCCTTCGACGGCCCCATCTACAAGCAGGACGGCTCCCTGGCCGTGCCCAAGGGCAAACGCCTGGACGACGGCGCCCTGCTGGGCATGAACTGGTACGTCAAGGGGGTCGACGACAAGCTGCCGAAGTAGAGACGGCAGCCCCGTAACACCGGTGGACCGAGCGACGCGCTCATCCGACAGGTGGTCAAAGGCGTACCGGACATGAATGTGCTTCTCATCCTGTCGGACGAGCACAACCGGGAGGTCGCCGGCTGTTACGGGAATCCCATCGTCCGAACGCCGAATCTCGATGCGCTCGCGGCGCGCGGGGTCGTCTTCGAGAGCGCCTACTGCAACTCACCGATCTGCGTGCCGTCACGCGCGAGCCTCGCCACCGGAGACTATGTCCACCGTACCGGGTACTGGGACAGCGCCGCCCCCTATGACGGAAAGGTCCGGTCCTGGCATCACCGGGTCCGGGAGGCCGGCCATGAGGTGGTGTCCATCGGCAAGCTCCACTTCCGCGGCGCCGACGACGACAACGGCTTCTCCGAGGTCCGCCATCCCATCCACGTCGTGGACGGCGTAGGCGACCTTCACGGACTGCTGCGCACGGACAAGAGAGTCCGCGAGGTGGCGCGCGGGTTGGCCGCGGAGGCCGGACGCGGGCGGTCGAGCTACACCCGCTTCGACACGAGGGTGGCCGACGCTACCGTGCGCTGGATTCGCGAGCGTTCACGCCGAAACGACCACCGGCCATGGGTGCTGTTCTCGTCGATGCTCTCCCCGCACTACCCGCTGATCGCACCCAAGGAGTTCTACGACCTCTACGCCGGCGCCGACCTGCCACGGCCGCAGCAATACGACAAGGGCGACCGCCCGCACCACCCGGTGATTGCCCACTACCGCGCCACCTGGAACTACGACGACTTCTTCGACGCGGAGCGGCTGGCCGTCGGGCTGAAGGCCTACTACGGGCTTTGCTCCTTCCTGGACTTCCAGATCGGCCGGATCCTGACCGCGCTCGACGAGAGCGGCTTCGGCGATGACACGGTGGTCATCTATACCTCCGACCACGGGGAGAGCCTGGGCAACCGCGGCTTGTGGGGGAAGTCCGTGATGTACGAAGAATCCAGCGGCGTGCCGCTGCTGATCTCGGGACCGGGGGTCGCCCCCGGCAAACGATGCTCCACCCCGGTCTCACTCGTGGACGTCTACCCCACGGTGGTCGAAACCGTATGCGGAGAGCTTGACGCGAGAGAGCGCAGCCTTCCCGGGGAAAGCCTGACTACTCTCGCGGAAGAGCAGCCGGCGGACCGTGTGGTATTCAGTGAACTGCACGATGACGGGTCCTTGACCGGCGAGTTCATGGTGCGGCAGGGCAACTGGAAACTGGTGCACTACGTGGGCCATCCGGCGCAACTCTTCGATCTCGCCGCCGACCCGTTCGAGAAAAACGACCTCGCCGGACGGTCCGAGACGTCTCGGGTTCAGGGCCGCCTCCACGATGAACTCCGGAAGATCGTCGATCCGGACGCTATCAACCAGCGTGTCTTCGCCGATCAGCAGGCCCGAATCGAGCAACTCGGAGGCGTGGAGGCAATCCTCTCGCGTGAGGACTTCAACTTCACGCCGGTGCCGGACTGACGCTGCAGCAGACGCAAATCATCGGAGAGATGACGGCGGTGCCGCCCTCCGTTTCGCGAAAACGATGGTCCTGATGCCAGTGTCGCGCCCGGCGACTGGCTCGTCTGGCTGCCACCCTTGGCTTATGTAGAACGCGTTGGCGGCTGAGTTGTCGGCGAAGCTCTCCAACCGGATGGCCGCGTGTTCCGCGAACAAGCGCGCCTCGGCGTCGGCCAGAAGCACGCGGCCGATGCCGCGTCTCTGGTGTTCCGGCGCCACCATCAGCAAGTCGATCAACGGCCCCTCGGTGACGCAGAAGCCGACGATGTCGCCGTCTCGCTCCGCGACGCGACACGCCCCCAAGTGCCTGTCTACGTGGTCCCTGACTCCCCCACCGGCGACCCAGCTCTCGATCGCGTCGCGGCCCAGAAACGGGATGTAGTTGGTCCGTGCCGTGCTGATGGCGAGGGTGACCAACGCGTCCCGGTCGCTCTCGCCCGCGGGCCGGATGGTCAATCCGTGCAACCTGAACCCCTGTGTTCGACTGGGCATGACACCCTCCCGGAGGGATTGTCCCTTGGATTCAAGCACGGCACGCGGAGGTGGTCCCGAAAAATCGGACAGGTTGCCGAGGGTGGTGCGCCCGCCAGGAATCGAACCTGGACTTAGGGTTCCGGAGACCCTCGTGATGTCCTTTTCACTACGGGCGCATGTCTCTTGTTTATCAGACAAGGCCGCTGCCGCTCAAGGCTGTCTCAACGAAAGGGACAGATGGGCGGCCTTCCGAGCGGTTTACCTTGCAAATCGTCCACGCTTTGGATGATTTGCAACGTAAACCCTTTATCTTCCCACAGCGTTGAGAATGGCCTGCGCCACCACTTCCGCGGCCAGGATGCCGACTTCGTTGACGTCGGCCCGGCGTTTGCCGGTGGAAAGAGCAAACAGGGTGTCGCCGTCGCGCAGGGTATGGGACGGGCGGATGGCGCGGGCGAGGCCGTCGTGGGCCATGGCGGCCACGGTGTTGGCTTCCGCGGGGGAGAGGGCCGCGTCCGTAGCGACGACGCCGATGGTGGTATTGGTTCCGGACATGGCCGGCGTGCGTGCCTGCGCTGTTTTCGCACCGGTCTCGACCATCCTGCCCGCGGTCCCGTCACTGCCGCCGGCCACGGTCTCGTCGGTGGCGGGATCGACGACACGACCGACGGCGTTGACCACGACCAGGGCGCCCACCACGACGCCGTTCGGCAGCCTTGCGCGGGCCGAGCCGATGCCGCCGTCGGCGGGGTTCAGGCCCGGAGCCTTGCCCACGGTGGCGCCGGTACCGGCGCCGACGCGGCCGGTGGGGACCGGCGCATCCGTGGCCGCCTTGCAGGCGCGGTAGCCCATGGCCTTGTCGGGGCGGACGCGCGGGTCGCCGACGCCCAGGTCGTAGATCACGGCCGCCGGGACGATGGGGACGACGCCGTGGGCGGTGGCGAACCCGGCCCCTTGCTCCTCGAGAAACCGCATGACGCCGGCCGCGGCGTCAAGGCCGAAGGCGCTGCCGCCGGTCAGAAGGACGCCGTGGGCCTGTCCTACCAGCCGTCCCGGCCGGATGGCGTCGGTCTCCCGCGTGCCCGGTGCGAATCCGCGCACGTCGACCCCGGCTGCCGCTCCCGCCTTGCAGAGCACCACGGTGCAGCCGGTACGCGCCCGAAGGTGGGTGGCATGGCCCACCTGAATGCCCCTGACCGCAGTGATGGTCGCGTTCCTCATGGCTTCCGCTTCATCGCACCGACTCGAACCCCTCTCTCGCATTCTCGCCCCTTAGCCTATAGCCTGTTCCCATGAGCGACGAAAACCCCCTCCTGCGCCCCCGGCTTCGCTACGTCGACATCTTCCCGGTTCCCGGGGAGGAGGGGAAGCGGGCGTTCGGCATCCGCGACCCCCAGCACGTCAGCGACAAGGTCCTGCGCCTCCAGATCGAGGCGGCCTGCGCGCTGCAGTTCTTCGACGGCGCCCATACCTTGCCGGAGATACAGGCGGCGTACCGGGAGGCGTACAAGGTCGAATTTCCGCTGGACTTGCTGGAACAGCTCTGCCAGGTGCTGGACGAGGGATTGTTCCTGGACAGCGACAACTTCGAGCTCCACTACCGGCGTCTGGCCAGCTCGTTCCACGAGGCGACCGTCAGGGAAGCGTTTCACGCGGGCGTCAGCTACGACGAGAATCCGGCCGCCCTCAAGGAAGGCCTGGGGCAACTGTTCGCGCCTCCCGACGGACCCGGGTTGCCCGGCCGGCGGGACTCCGGGCGAAGCATACCCGGAATCATCGTGCCCCACATCGACCTGCGGCTGGGGGGTCACGCCTACGCGTGGGCGTACAAGGAGCTGGCGGAGGCGCCGCCGCCGGAACTCTTCGTCATCCTGGGAACCGGGCACAACGGAACTCGGAACCCCTATGTCCTGACCTGCAAGCGTTTCGCCACGCCGCTCGGAGAGGTCCCGGTGGAGGCCGGGTTCATCTCCGGTCTCCAGGCGCGCCACGGCGGCGAGCTCTTCGAGGATGAGCTGGCCCATCGTTCCGAGCACACCATCGAGTTTCAGGTGCTGTTCATCCAGCAGTTGTTCGGCAACACGACACCGGTCGTGCCGGTGCTGTGCTCCTTCTCGCACCACGACCCCGGTGACGGCTCCACGGGACACTCCATCGAACGTTTCATAGACGCTCTGCGGACCATGATGGCCGAAGACGGGCGCCGCATCTGCCTCATCGCCAGCGCGGACCTGGCCCACGTGGGGCCGCGCTACGGCGACGCCGATGGTTTCAGCGGAGAAGAGCTGGAGGCGGTCAAGCGTTCCGACCGGGAGATGCTGGAGCACGTAGAGAGGGTGGATGCGGAGGGATTCCTGGGTTACCTGGCGCAGGAGGACGACCGGCGCCGGATCTGCGGCTTCTCACCCATCTACACGATGCTGAAGGCCATGCAGGCCGAAAAGGGGCGGGTGGTCGCCCACGACCACGGCGACATGGACCCCGTCGGCTCCATCTGCAGCTTCGCCAGCGTCGTCTTCGAGTGAACACGGCCAAGAGGCGCGCGCCCAGCGCGGCCCCTACCGTCAGACCGATGGCGCGGTGCCCTAGGACTCGGGAAACAGCCTCGTGCCGTCGTCCTCCTCCACCGTAATGGCCTTGGTGGGACAGATCCTGGCGGCCAGGACGACCTTTTCCGAAGCATCGCCGTTGGGGTCCGTGACCTCGGCGATGAACCGCTCGTTCATCTTGAAGACGTTGGGCGCGGCCTGGACGCACTTCTCGTGTCCATCGCACTTGGTGATATCGACGGTAACCTTCATGGTGCCTCCCAGCAAAGGATATCCCCTGTATAACGGAGTCGACGGCGCCATTCCACCGGACGCGGATTTCGGTATTGCAGTGCCGGAAGGCGCTGCGATATAGTGAATTGCGCATGAGGATCCATCGCTACACGCCCTGGGATGGTTCCCAGGAGGTCCGTTTTCCCACTGCCAACGATCTGCTGAAGCAGCTCTCGGATACATTCCTGGAGGAAGAGGGCGTGCGCCGGGCGCTCCGGAGCCTGATGCGCCGGGGTTTCGAGTCCGACGACGGCCAGCGCTCGGTTCAGGGCCTGCGGGACCTGCTGCAACAGGCCGAAGAGAAGAAGCAGGACCTCCTCGACAAGTACTCACCCGACTCCTTCAAGCTGTCCCCCGAAGAGAGCGAAGCGCTGAGCCAGAAACTGAACGAGCTGGCGGAGAAGCTCGAAGCGTATCACGAGCAGATGCGCAACTTCATGGAGCGGCTGTCCGGACGGTACGCCGACAACATGGACGAGCTGGCCGAGCGGATGCGCCAGGCCCAGGAGCGGTACCAGCAGCTCAAGGAGCGCCTCGGGGAACAGATCGACCAGCGCTCGATGCAACAGCCCCAGAACCTCACGGGACCCGGAGCGCCGGACCTGTCCCAGATGCTGGAGCGGCTGAATCGTCTGCTGGACGATGACGACTTCCTGAAGAACCTGCCCGACATGCTGGACGCCGCGGTGGAGGACTTGGACAACCTGCTGGAAAACCTCGACTCGCTGAGCCAGCAGGAGCTCCAGAAACTGAGCGATGCCATGTCCCAGATGGAGCAGCTCGAGCAGCTCCTGAACCAGTACCCCTTCCAGGGAAGCCAGCGCATGGGCATGGGCGAGGCCGGACAGGTGCTGGGCCAGCTACGGGGCCTGGAGCAATTCCTGCGCTGGGGGCGGCGCGGGCTGGGCGACGTCTCCGACCTCGACCTGGAGGCCATGCGCGAGCTGCTGGGCGAGGAAGCCTACGAGCAGCTCAAGTACCTCCAGGGCGTCGAGCAAATGATGGTGGAGGCGGGCTACCTGGTACGGACCGGGAGCGGCCTGAGGCTCAGCCCCAAGGGCATGCGCCAGCTTGGCGACAAGGCCCTGAAAGAGATCTTCGCCCTCATGAACAAGAACCGCTGGGGACAGCACGCCAGCGCCAAGACCGGCAACCAAGGCATGCGCCTGGAGGACACCCAGCCCTACGAATACGGCAACCCGCTCAACATCGACATCCGCAAGACCCTGATGCACTCGCTGGAAGACGGGAGGACCGGAGTCCCCGTCCGGATCGAGCCCCGGGACTTCCAGGTGTATCAGAACGAGTTCTCCACCGACACGGAGACCGTGCTGCTCATCGACGTCAGCTACTCCATGCTGATGAACGACGCCCTGCACGCCGGCAAGAAGGTCGCGCTGGCGCTCAACCGGCTCATCGAGACCAAGTTC
Organism: Candidatus Binatia bacterium; assembly: GCA_951813575.1. GTDB lineage: Bacteria > Desulfobacterota > Binatia > UBA9968 > JAJDTQ01 > JAJDTQ01. The sequence goes on along the minus strand of OX638375.1, from coordinate 386,506 downwards.
CCCCAGGACGTCCTCCACCTGGTGGCGTTTCGTTCCAACGCCAAGATCATCCGCACCGAAGACCTCCCCTCCATCGTCGCCATCACCTATTTCATGGAGCATGGCACCGATATCAAGGAAGCATTGAGGTTTTCGCGACAACTACTCGGAAACAATAGAGCCACGAACCGCCAGATCATCCTCATCACCGACGGTGAGCCCACCGCCTGCAACGTCGACCGGGGCGGCCGCCTCCACAGCGGCTGGGGCTCGGCCCTGCTCCACGAGCGCATCGTGCGGGAGACCCTGAAGGAGGTCCGCCGCTGCACCCAGAGCGGCATCCGCATCAATACCTTCATGCTGGGGATGGACTACTACCGCATGGGCTTCGTGGACCGGCTGACCCGGATGAACACCGGCCGCGTCTTCTACACCTCTCCCGACGAGATCGGCAACTACATCGTCGTGGACTACCTCGCCAACAAGCGGAAGCGCCTGCGGCGCTGACACGCGGCCGGCCGCAAACGAACCGGACCCCACCACTCACCCCGCCCTGGACCCCGGATCAAGTCCGGGGTGACACGGGGGGTCGGAGGTGACGGGGAGGGTCGCCGTGACGCGGAGGGTCGGAGGTGGCACGGAGGGTCGCCGTGACGCGGAGGGTCGGAGGTGACACGGAGGGTCGCCGTGACGCGGAGGGTCGGGGTGACACGGAGGGTCGCCGTGACGCGGAGGGTCGGGGTGACACGGAGGGTCGCCGTGACGCGGAGGGTCGGGGTGACAGGGTGAGTCGCCGTGACGCGGAGGAGCATCCCGGAAGCCCGGGGTAACCCCGGCCCGAGTACAGGGGCGAGACGGCTGCTCTCCGTCGGGACGGGAGGGTTGCTCCCCATCGGCACGGGACGGCTGCTCCCCATCGGCACGGGACGTCGACTTTCCGTCACCCCGGACGTCTACTCTCCGTCACCCCGGACTTGATCCGGGGTCCAGAGGTCGGGGCGGGGAGGGGACCGCCTCACTCCGTGACGAGCGCCAGCACCCCGGTGTAAGTGAGCAAGTGGTTGCCGCCGGCCATGGGGCCGATCTCGTAGTTGCCGAAGAAGCCGATCACCGGCACGTCGCCGAGCGCCTGCTTGATGTAGGCCGTGTCGATGCCCGGGACGCCGTAGAGGCCGGTGCCGCGGGCGCAGCAGTTGAAGTAGAGTCCCAGCCGCGGGCTCTTGCCGTCGAGCCGCGCCTCCTGACGTTCCAGCATCTGCCCGAGGTCGTCCCGCGCCCGTTGTCCGTCCCGGAGGGTGAAGATCAGCGGCTGCCCGGCTTCCACGGGCTGGGCCACCGCCAGTATGCCCCTTTGCGCATCCAGGCCGATGATGTTGCGGACGAGATACTGCCCGGGCTCGATGCCGCTCTGTGCCGGGTCCGGCGGAAGCCCCACGAACACGAAGGCCAGCGCCCGCCGCAGGTCCTGCTGAAACGGTTTTCCGATGAGCTCGACGAACACCTCGAACGCCGGGCGGCCGTCGATCTCGAAGATGAGGTTCTCCTGAGCCTTCGTGATGATCATGGGCGAGCTTACGGGCTGACAGCCCTGGGTGAGCTCGACGGCGGTGCCGCAGGCGCCCGACAGCGCAAAACCAACCACGCTGTTGCTGGTCACCCGATCCTCGTAGAACTGGTAGGTGCGGCCGTGGCCCGCGCTCTCCGACGCGCCGGCGCCCACCACGGGGCCCGGGTGCCCCGCGCTCGCCATGCCGTCCAGCATGGCGTCGGGGCGGCTCCGATAGCCGTCGGCCAGCAGCACGGTCAGGGAGGGGCGGTCGGGCGCCAGGGTATTGGCGATGTCCCGGCCCGCGTCGTCGTCGTTTCCCCTGAGGGAGTCCCGGATAAACGGGCGCGCCCGGATTGTGTCGGAAGCCAGCGCCATCACCGCGACTCCGGACTCTCCCTCGATCTCGCCGCCGTCCGTGAGGATTCCCAGGGCGCTGCAACCCACGGTGTTACGGGTCCCGGTCACCTGCTGCAGCCTGGCCAGCTCCTGCTCGAGGGCGCCGGCATGGTCGGCGGTGGCGTACAGCAGTACCAGGTCGGCATTGCCGTCCGGCAGGCCGTCCATGGCCAGTCCCGCCGCTTCCTCGAGGGCGCCGCGGGTATCCGTCTGCGATGACTGTCCCACTCCGGCATTCAGCATGGTGTCAGGGTATGCAAAGCCGGGACGCGGGTCAACGGCACCCGGCGCCCGCAGAGCGTCGGGCCTGTGGTCCGCCACCCCGTGTTTTGCTATAAAGGCGCCATGAGAATCGTTCAGATACCGTTGCTGCAGGACAATTACGGCTACCTCGTGATCTGCGAGAAGACCAACAAGGCCGGCATCGTGGATCCCTCCGAGGGCGAGCCCGTGTGGCGCCGGGTGCGGGAGGAAGGCGTAGAGCTTACCGCCATCCTCAACACCCACCATCACCGGGACCACACCGGCGGAAACGAATACCTGCTCCAACAGAAGCCGGAGCTGGAAGTGTTCGGCGCCAAGGTGGACGAGGAACGCATCCCGGGCATCACCCATCCGCTCGTGGAAGGCGACGAGGTCCAGGTGGGGGAAGAGCGCGGGAGCGTGCTGTTCATTCCCGGCCATACCCGCGGCCACATCGCGTTCGTGTTCCCCGGCAGGCTCTTCAGCGGCGATGCGCTCTTCGCCGGCGGTTGCGGCCGGGTCTTCGAGGGCACCCCGGAGCAGATGACCGCTTCCCTCGGCAAGCTGCGGGGTCTTTCCGAAGAAACCCTGGTCTACTGCGGCCACGAGTACACGGAAAAGAACCTCCAGTTCGCGCTGACGGTGGAGCCCAACAACGAAAAGGTCCGCCGCAGGCTGGAGGCCGTGCAGGAGCTGCGGGCAAGGGATCAGTTCACGGTTCCGTCCCGGCTCGGCGACGAGCTCGAGACCAATCCGTTTCTCCGCTGGGAAAGCGACGAGATCAAGGCCGGCCTCTCCGAGCGCTTCCCCGGTCAGGGAACGGACCCGGTGTCGGTGTTCGCCAGGGTCAGGGAGCTCAAGGACGCCTACTAGGCCGCCTCGCGCCGGCCCGAATATCTGCCCGTCATTTCAGACTTGCCCGGAAGACTCAAGGTCATCCCGGCCCCGGATCAAGCCTGCCCCGGACTTGACCTCGGGACCGGGAAGCACAACCTGCGCTGTCCGTGACGTATTTTGAGACGCGACAGCGGCATGGAGGTACTCGATGCGCTTTGCGACCCTGAAAGACGGCAGCGTGGCCGCGGTCACGGCAGACGACAAGACGGTCCTCCTGGACGGCGTCTGCGACTCCATGACGGACCTGGCCGCTTCGTATGAAACCAACCGGGCGGCCGTCGAGCGGGCCGTTTCGGAAGGGAGCCCGGTGGCCCTCGATGCCGCGCAACTGGCGGCCCCCGTACCGGCGCCCTCGAAGATCTGGGCCGCCGCCGGCAACTACCATCGCGGCAGCAAGAACCTCTCCAGTGCCGGGGGAAGGGGGGAGACCCGGGAAACCCCGCCGGACGAGCTGCTCGAGCACATCTTCCTCAAGCCGCCGTCGGCGGTGGTCGGTCCGGGGGAGAACATCCTCATCCCCCCCAACGCCGAGACCGTCTTCCCCGAGCTGGAGCTGTGCGTCGTCATCGGCAGGGAAAGCCGGGACCTGTCGGTGGACGAGGCCCTCGACGCCGTGTTCGGCTACAGCGTCATCCTCGACGTCACCGCCCGTGGATACGGCTCCGGAAAGAACCTCATGGGCACCCGCTGCGTGCGCAAGGGCTTCGACACCTTCGCCCCGGTGGGGCCCTGGATCGTCACCCGCGACGAGATACCCGATCCGCAAGCCCTGGACATGCGCCTGTGGGTGAACGACGACATGCGGCAGTCGGCCAGCACCGGCGGCATGATCAACGGCGTGGCCCGCCTTGTGAGCTACCTCTCGCAAGTGGGGACCCTCTTTCCCGGCGACCTCGTCGCCAGCGGCAACCCGGACGCCCCCGCCTTCCAGAAGCAACTGGCCCCGGGCGACGAGCTGGTGGCGGAGATCGACGGGATAGGGCGGCTCCAACTCGGCGTGGCCCGCGCAAGTTAAGCGGACAGGACACCAGCTAGCCGGAGACTTGTCCGGACCGGCCGCAGAGGGGGAGACCGACCCATGAGCGAGGCGTTGTCGTTTCAGGACCAGGGCGCCACCACCCTGTGCTACGGCTGCGGTCCGGCCAATGAGCTGGGGTTCCGGATCAAGAGCCGTTGGGACGGCGAGGACGCGGTGGGCACCTGGACCGCGGAGCCGCATCACTGCGGCGGCACCCGGGAGGTGGTGAACGGCGGCGTCATCGCGACCCTGCTCGACTGCCATAGCATGAACCTCGCCATCGCCCGGGCCTACCGGGACGAGCGGCGCGCAATCGGCAGCGCGCCGCGGGTCTTCTTCGTTACCGCCAACATGAACATCAACTACCGGCGCCCGACCCCCCTCGGAAAACCCCTGGAGTTGCGCGCCACCATCCGCAAGCTCCAGGGCCGCAAGACCTTCCTGACCTGCACCTTGAGCTGTGAACGGGAGGTGTGCGCCGAAGCCGATGTGCTGGCGGTCCGGATCCACCGGGACGAATCCGTGGAACCCACCCGCTAGCCGGCCCGCAGGTGCGACCAGAACGACAGCGCAAGGTAGTAGGCGGGGAAGAAGAGCGAGGTCCATACCAGGTGGCGGGGCGGGTCCGGCAACAGATACACCACCACCAGGCAAAGCACGCCCCATACAACCGCCAAGGCGATGGTCAGGCCCTGCAGGAAAGCGTTACGGCTGGGGTACAGATAGCGGATGGGCACGAAGACCATCACCGACAACACGATGACCAGCAGTCCATTGAACCACGGACCCCAGTCCAGCACGAAGCAGTAGAACGCCACCACGTTCCAGTACGAGGGAAACCCGAGGAAGTGGTGGTCGGGAGTCTTGGCGTCGGCCTGCGAGAAACCGTAGGCGCTTGCCAGGAGCGGCAGGCACACGATCCACGCTCCATGACCGGCCGGCAGCAACTCCGCCCATAGCAGCAGAAAGCAAGGGACGAGGACGTAGTTCAGGTAGTCGACGATGTCGTCCAGACGGGCGCCGTCCACCCGGGGAACCACTTCCTTCACCCGCGCCGCCCGGGCCAAGGTCCCGTCCGTGGCGTCGAGAATCAGCGCAAGCCCCATGAGCGCCAGCGCCTCGCGGTAGCGATTCTGGGCCACCAGCGCCAGGGTGAATACCGCAACCACCGCCCCGAGGGCGGTGTAGAGGTGTACCAGCCAGGCAAGCAGCGATCGCGAAGACGGAGCCATTTCCCTGTGTCCTGGTAGAGGCGGGGTTCAAACCCGCCCGCCCACGAGCAACTTGTCTAGTTCTGGGTAGCGGCGTAGCTGGCCCGGGCGCGCAGCCGTTCGACCCAGGCGGCCACGTTCTTGAAGTCGGGGTCCAGGGGCACCTGGAACCGCTCCAGCAGGGCGATGTTGGGCATGAAGGCGATGTCGGCAAGGCTGAACGAGCCGGCCAGATACTCCTTGTCCTGGAGATCTCTTTCGATCACGGCGAAGGCCGACCCAATGTTTCCCTGGGTCTCTCGGATAAGCGCGGCGTCGCGGTCCTCCTCCGGCTTCCGGTGCTCGTGTATCAGCGTGACGAAGTGCGGGTTGACGTGGTTGTCCCGGTAATCTTCCATCAGACGGGCATGGGCGCGGTTCTCCGAGTCGGCGGGCAACAGCGGCGGATGGGGGTATTCGTCCTCCAGGTACTCGATGATGACGGTCGAGTCGTAAACGACGAAGCCGTCGTCATCCAGGGCGGGCACCTGGCCGAAGGGATGGATCTTCAGGTACTCCGGGTCCTTCTGCTCCTTCTTCGTCAGGTCGATGACGACGCTTTCGAATTCCAGACCCTTTTCCAGCAGGGCGATACGCACCTTCAACGAATTTGTCGAAGGTGGAAAGTGGTAGAGTTTCATGCGCCCAACCTCCTGAATTTCGTATCCCTACGTTGCTGGTAGACGATAACACAAACCGGGGCACGGGACTACCGGCCGGGTCGCCTTCGATCAAGATTCAGCCGGCTTCGCGCGTGACGAATTCACGCATTGACGGGCTTCGTGAAAGACAGAACGCGGGCCCGGGCGCGGACATCAGACGGGCAGGTCCAGCTTCCTGATGCTCGCGATGTAGTCCTCGATGCCCCGCTCCAGGTCGTACTGCGGCGAGTAGCCCAGTTGCTCCCGGGCCTTGCCGATATCGAAGATGCAGTAGCTCTGCTTGTAGCCTTCCCGGAAGTCGAGGCCGTCACCGATGTCGATCCGCGAATCGGGAAAGAGGCGCTTCAGCACGGCGGCGAAGTCCTTGAGGGTCACGCCCCGGGCGGTGCCGACGTTGAAGGTCCATTGGCTGAGACCCTCCGCGTTCAGAGCCAGCACGATGGAGTGGGCGACGTCGCCGACGTAGACCACGTCGTTGCGCTGGTCGCCTCCGCGCGGGACGGAGAACTCGCGTCCGGCCATGGCGTCCTCGATGACCTTGCCGTAGAGGGCGAGGACGCCGTGGCGGGCGAGCTTGCCGGGCCCGTAGATGGAGGGGTAGCGCAGGGCCACGAACTCGATGCCGTGGCGTTTGCGGTAGTAGTTGCCCAGGGTTTCGGAGCAGACCTTGGTGACGCCGTAGATGTCCGCGGGATCGGGCGGCAGGGTTTCGTCCAGAGGCACGAAATCGGGGTGGCCGTGCTTGCCGCTGACGGTGCCGACGAAGGCGTTGGAGCTGGTGTAGACCACGCGCCGGACGTCGCAGGCGCGGGCGGCTTCCAGCACGTTCAGGGTGCCGTCCACGCCGATGGCGATGGCGAGGCTCGGATTCGCCTCGGCCGGGCCCGGCATCAGCGCCGCCATGTGCGCGATGTGCGTGATGCCGTGGGCCTCCACCAGTTCCTTCAGCCCGGCGCCGTCCAGGATGTCGCCGGTCACGATGTCCACGTCGTCCGCGATGTCCGCGATCAACGACATGTCCACGCGGTTGTCCAGCAGCACGGGCCGTTGTCCCCGAGACACCAGAAGACGCGCGGTGGCCGCGCCGTTCACGCCGGTTCCGCCGGTAATCAGGATCTTCATGTCACCCCACGCTTAGCCGCTTACGGCCCCCCATGCAATACGTTATATTGAAACCATGATGTACCGGACCCAGCCCGCCTACGGCTCCTTCAGCTTCGGCGGTCCGGTGACGCCGGCGGTCAAGTGGCTGCTGATCGTCAACATCGTCGTATTCGTCTTCCAACTGCCGTTCCTGGGGGGAGCTCCGCTGCTGTGGATCTTCGGCCTGGTGCCGCGGCTGGTCTGGAACGAGCTCCAGGTCTGGCAGCTCTTCACCTACCAGTTCCTCCATTTCGGACTGTTCCACATCCTGTTCAACATGCTGGCCCTGTGGATGTTCGGGTGCGACCTGGAGCGGGCCTGGGGCACGCGCTTCTTTCTCAAGTACTACTGGGTCAGCGTGGTCGGGGGCGGCCTCTGCGTGCTGTTCCTCGAACCGGCCCAGGCCATCCCCACCATCGGGGCCTCCGCCGGCATCTACGGCGTGCTGCTGGCCTACGGCCGGCTCTATCCCAACAACGTGATCTACCTCTACCTGCTGTTTCCCATCCGGATGAAGTACTTCGTGCTCATCATCGGGGCCATCGCGTTCTTCTCCTCCATCAGCCCCGGAAACTCGGGCATCTCCCACCTCGGTCACCTGGGCGGCATGCTGTTCGGCTACATCTACCTCCGGTGGGGCCACATGCTGAACCCGCGGCGCTCCTGGGCCACGGTACGGCACGAGTACTACCGTTTCCGGCTGGCCCGCCTCAAGCGCCGTTTCAAGATCATCGAAGGCAGGAAGCGGGACGACGAGCCGCCGACGCTGCACTGATCCCCGGCGGGTCCGGGAGGGGAGGGATCAGTCGTCGATACCGGGCCGGCGTGTCTTCTTGAGATCTCCCCGCTTGCGCTTGTCGTCCAGGCGGCGCTGACGCGAGCCCGCGGTGGGCTTGGTGGGCCGTCGCGGCGCGGGCTTCTCGGCCGCTTTCCGGATGAGCTTGACGAGCCTTTCCAGCGCGTCCTCCCGGTTGCGCGACTGGTCGCGGTAGCGTTTGGCTTCGATGGTCAGGACGCCGCTCTTGTCCACCCGCCTGCCGGCGACGCGCACGAGACGTTGCCTCACGGCTTCGGGCAGCGAGGGGGAATCGACGATCCTGAACCGAAGCTGCACCGCGGTAGCGGTCTTGTTCACGTTCTGCCCGCCGGGACCCGAGGCCCGGATGAAGCGCTCTTCGATCTCGCCCTCGTCCAGGCTTATCCTGCCGGTGATCCTCACCATCGATTCTCTCTTCGCCGGCCGGGTTGTATCCCGCCCCGTTTCCGGCAACATCTTCTGTGTAACAGACGGCGGACGGGACACGAACCTGTCCAACGAAGAAGCCTGCAGACCGCCGCGTCTCAGGCGCGCCGGCGTTGAAACCGGCGCCCGCTAGGAGGGCCCATGCGCATCATCCGAATCGTTCTCATGGTCATTGGAGCCGTGGCCACTGTGGCTGCCGCCGGCGTGGTGGCCGCGTTGATCTTCTTCTCCATGCGCACGCCGACGATACCGGAAAAAACCGTCCTCACCCTGGACCTGCACCGCGACGTCCCCGAGTACGGCTCCGGCGGACTCGCTTCCTGGACCGGCCTCGGGAAGGAGCAGCCGACGCTGTGGAAAACCGTGGCCGCCATCGAGCGGGCGGCCGGTGACGAGCGCGTGGTGGGGCTCGTGGCCCGGATCGGCGCCTCGGACATGGGACTGGCCCGGACCCAGGAACTGCGTGACGCGGTCCGGACCTTCCGCCGCTCCGGCAAGCCGGCCTATGCCTTTGCCGAGTCCTTCGGCGACTTCGGCCCCGGCAACGCCGCCTTCTATCTGGCGGCGGCGTTCGAGAAGATCTACCTGCAACCGTCCGGCGACGTGGGCCTCACCGGCCTGCTGGCGCAGGGCTACTTCCTCAAGGGCACGCTGGAGAAGCTCGACGTGCAGTTCCGGGTGGAGCAGCGGAAGGAATACAAGGGAGTCAAGGACCGTTTCACCGACAGCGGATTCACGGCGGCCCAGCGGGAGGCGCTGACCCGGATCCTGGCGTCCCTGACCGGGCAGTTGACGGAGGGGATCGCCGAGGGACGCATGCTTTCCGACGACAAGGTGCGGGCCTTGATGCAGCAGGCGCCTTTCCCCGCCAGGGAAGCCCTCGAGGCCGGGCTGGTGGACGGGCTGCGCTACCGCGACGAGTTGGACGGAATGATCCGGGAGAGGCTCGGGACGGACATCGCATTCCTGTCCCTGCCCCGCTATCGCCGCCGGCTGGAAGCCAGGGACGGCGACTCGGCCACCGTGGCGCTGATCTACGGCCTGGGACAGGTCCACGGCGGGAGCAGCCGCCACCGCGCCCTCACCGGACGGGACTCCATGGGCTCCGACAGCATGGCCCGGGCCTTCCGCAGGGCCGCGGACGACCATGAGGTGAAGGCCATCATCTTCCGCATCGACAGCCCGGGCGGCTCCTACGTGGCCTCGGACGTCATCCGGCGCGAGGTGCTGCGCGCCCGCCGGCGGGGGAAGCCCGTGATCGTTTCCATGGGCAACGTCGCGGGCTCGGGCGGCTACTTCGTCGCCGCCCCGGCCGACCGGATCCTGGCCCAGCCCGCGACCCTCACGGGCTCCATCGGGGTGGCGGGCGGGAAGGTCGTAACCAAGGGCTTGTGGGAAAAGCTCGGCGTGTCCTGGGACCAGATAGCCGCCAACAGCAACGCCACTTTCTGGAGCGCGGTTCAGGACTATGATCCGGCCCAGCGCGCCCGCCTCGACCGGCTCCTCGACACGGTCTACGACGACTTCATCGCCAAGGTGGCGGAAGGCCGGAATCTTTCGCGGGAACAGGTATCCGCAGCGGCCAAGGGACGTGTCTGGACCGGCGCCGATGCCAAGGCTCGGGGCCTCGTGGACGAGTTGGGCGGCTACGCCGCAACCCTCGCGGCCGTCCGCGAGATCGCTGGAATCCCGCCCGACGCAGCCATCCGGCTGCGGCTCTTCCCGCGCCGGAAATCCACGCTCCGGCTGCTTGCCGAACAACTGACGGGGGAGGGGACCGGAGAGATCGCCATCCCCACGCCCGACCTGTCGAGCGAAGCGGCGGAGCGGTTCGGACCGCTGGCCGCCTGGGCTCGCTCCGCCGGTCTGACGAGACGTCCGGGACTGCTGGAGATGGCGTTGCCGGACGGACTGCGCTGACCCGCGGCGACGACGTGGATGCAGGTTGACAGGGGAAACCGTGCTTTGCTAGCCCGTATACCTGCGGGGACGACCGCCGATTCCACGACTCCGGAGCGTCTTTTCACAAACCATGCTTGACGGCATCAGAGTGCTCGAGCTCGGCCACATCGTGGCCGGACCCACGGCGGGGCTTATCCTGGCCGCACTGGGAGCCGACGTCATCAAGGTGGAGCGTCCGGGCAGCGGCGACCAGGCGCGCTTCAGCCGCGGCAACCAAGGCTACTTCCTGGCGTTCAACGGCGGCAAGAGGAGCGTCGCCCTGGACCTCAAGGACCCGCGCGGGCGCGAGGCCTTCGAGCGGCTGTTGCGGACGTCCGACGTCCTCATCGACAACTACGGTCCCGGCGTGCTGGAGCGCATGGACCTGGGCTACGACGCGCTGCAACGCATCAAGCCCGGCCTGCTTCACTGCGGCATCAAGGGATTCCTGGCCGGGCCTTACGAGCAGCGCAACCTGCTGGACGAGCCCGCGCAGATGATGGGCGGGCTGGCCTACATGACCGGCCCCCCCGGCATGCCGCTTCGGGCCGGCGCCTCCATCGTCGACATGACCGGCGCCATGTTCGGCGTCATCGGCATCCTGGCGGCACTGCTCGGCCGCGGGCAGGACGGCGGCGGCAACGAGATGCGGGTCGGGTTGTTCGAGACCGCCGTGTTCCTGGTCTCGCAGCACATCGCCAAGGCGGGCATTTCCGGAGAGGTGCCCGCTCCCATGACCGAGCGCGGCGTGGGCCAGGACCTCGGATGGGGCATCTACAAGGTGTTCGAGACCCGGGACCGGCGCCACGTGTTCATCGGCGTCACCAGCAACATCCAGTGGCAGGCCTACTGCAAGGAGTTCGGCCTCGACGACCTGTGGGCGGAGGAGGCGCTGCGGGACAACGCCGGCCGCCGGGCGGAATTCGCCCGTCTGACCGAGCGCACCGAGGAGTTGGTGCGCACCTTCGACTTCCGCGACATCGTCGCGCGCCTCGAATCGGCCAACATCCCTCATGCCCCCATCAACACCCCGACGGACCTGTTCGAGCACCCCCATCTCAAGGAACGCGGCCACATGACCCCGCTGACGGCACCGGACGGGACTTCGTCTCCTTTGCCCGCCCTGCCGGTGGATTTCCGCGACTCGGATCTGCCGCGGCGGACCGATCCGCCTCAACTCGGCGAGCATACGGTTTCCTTGCTGCGGGAATTGGGTTATTCGGAAGAGGAGATTTCGGCCATCACCGGACCCATGGAATCCGGCAACACTTGATGTAATCGGCTCACAAACGGGAGAAGGAATGACAGCGCACCAGCAGGTGGACATGGAGCAGGTAGACGCCGCCATCGACGCATGGAAAGCGGTGACGGAGGAGATGACGGGCAAGATCGTGGAGGAACGTCAGCCCTGGGTCAGCTCCGTGACCGAGGACGCCATCAAGCACTTCGCCTACGGCACGGACGACGACAATCCCCTGTGGACGGACTCCGGCTATGCGGCCGGGACCGGGAAGGAGAAGAACCAGGCCCCGCCGGCATTCGTGTTCGTCAACCGTTACCCGATCCTTCACGGCGCGCCCATGAAGGCGCCGCTGGCGTCCCTCATCGGCGGCGTGGAGGTGGAATGGTCCGGCAACGTGTACGCCGGCGACACCCTGAGCTCCGAGCCGCGCCAGAAGGAGTTCTTCGAGAAGCGCAACAAGGAGGGACGGCGGCTCAATTTCGTCATCTCGGAAATCGACTACCGCAATCAGGACAACGCCCTGGTGGCCCGGGCCACCGGCACCATGATCATGGCCACCCAGATCGGCCTCCAGACCATGATGGAGCACCAGGTGCCGCGCTACGACGACGGCGCCCTGGAGCAACTCGAGAGCACCTGGCGCGATGAATACCGCCGCGGCCCGGACACGCTCTTCTTCGAGGACGTCGAGACCGGGAGCGATATTCCGCCCATCGTCCGCGGCCCCCTGACCATCGGCGACATGGTGGCCTGGAACGCCGCCATCGGCCCGTCCTACAAGGCCGGGCGCTGGGGCTATCTGGACCTCAGCAAGGCGATGCACACCGCCATGTTCAACCCGGTCACGGGCTTTCCCGTGAAGTATTCGCAGCAGCACGAGGACACCAACATGGCCGCCGGCCGAGGCATGCCCGCGCCGTTCGACAACGGCGTGATGCGGTTCGGCTGGGTTGCGCCCCTGGTGACCAACTGGATGGGAGACGACGGCTTCCTCAAGCGATTGAAGGTACAGGTGATCCGGCCCGGCCTGTACGGCGACCTGACCACCTACTCGGGCCGGATCACGGCCAGGGACGACGACACCCACACGGTGACTCTGGAGATCACCGGAACCCGGCAGGACGGCATGGTGAACACCCGCGGCGACGCGGAGGTGGTCCTGCCCGGGCGAGTCTAGTGTCGTGTCCCACGCAAATGTTGATAAAGATGCGCAGGATTTTTCGTTGTCGGCAAGGCGCGATGACGAGCAGTGGCGGTTACCACGCGAGGAAGAGCAACGCAGCCGACGACGAAAAAGACCAGCAGATTTGTCAACATTTGCGTGGGACACGACACTAGACGAAGGGAGAGGTACCTTGGAGAACTATGAGAACGGGCTTCCGGCCCGCTGGGACATCGAGACGGACGTAGTGGTGGTGGGCTTCGGGTTCGCCGGGGGCGTTTCCGCGGTAGCGGCGGCGGACGACGGCGCCGAGGTCACCATCGTGGAGAAGATGCCCAACCCCGGCGGCATCTCGATCCTCGCGGGCGGCGGCATCGCCACCGCAATGGACGAGAACAAGGCGTTCGAGTACCTGCAGCACACCAACGCCGGCCGCACTCCGGACGACGTGCTCCGGGCCTTGGCCAAGGGCATGACCGAGATGAAGGACTTCGTGAAGGACCTGGTGAAGGAGACCCCGTTCGAGCTGGAAGAGCAACGGAACGGCGGCACCTATCCGTTCCCGGGCGGCGAGGGGCTGGACGGCTTCAAGATCGCGCCCATGGAAGGCTACGAGGGCTTCGGGTGGGCCAAGGGCCTGCGCGGCGGCGCGCGCCTTTTCAAGGTGCTCCTGGACAACGTGGAGGCGCGCCCGAACATCTCGGTGCGGCAGGCCACGCCGGCGAAGCGCCTCGTGCGACACCCGGACTACGGCATCGTCGGGCTGGTGGCGGAGCACGACGGCGAGGAGATCGCCATCAAGGCCCGCAAGGGCGTGATCCTGGCCTGCGGCGGCTTCGAGAACAACGACGAGATGAAACGGAACTATTTCGAGGCCATGCCGGTCTACACCCTCTTCACCGGCAACACCGGCGACGGCATCACCATGGCCCAGGAGGTGGGGGCGTCCATGTGGCACATGTGGCACTTCCACGGCAGCTACGGGTTCAAGTACCCGGAGTTCCCGCTGGCCTTCCGCCACTGCTTCCGGGGTCCCCGCAAGGACGACTGGGTCATGCCCTGGATCGCCGTGGACAAGTACGGACGGCGGTTCATGAACGAGTACCCGCCGGCGGTGCAGGACACCGGCCATCGGGCGCTGGAGTTCTACGACGCCGACAAGCAGGAGTTCCCGCGCATTCCCGCCTACCTGGTGTTCGACGAGAAGGGCCGCAAGCTCGGCCCGGTGGGACAGCCCACGGTGCACGACGAGAACGTCTCCTACGACTGGAGCGAGGACAACCTGGCCGAGGTGGAGCGGGGTTGGATCCGGAAGGCCGACGATCTCGACACGATCGCGAAGATGATCCCGGCGACGGACCCGGCCACGCTCAAGGCCACGGTCGAAGAATGGAACCAGGTGTGCGCCGGCGGCGGAACCGACCGGTACCACCGCCTGCCCGGCACCCGCCTGTCCATCGACACGCCGCCGTTCTACCTGATGGAGGTCTGGCCCATCGTCTCCAACACCCAGGGCGGGCCGGTGCACGACGCCGAGCAGCACGTGATGGACGTGCGTAACGAGCCCATCCGGAGGCTCTTCTCCGCCGGCGAGTGCGGCTCGTCGTTCGGCCACCTCTACCTGGAGGCGGGAAACATCACCGAGTGCTTCGTCACCGGACGGATCGCCGGACGCAACGCGGCCGGGCTGGACTCCTGGTAACGCCCGCCCCTGGTTTCCCGCTTTCGCGGGAATGACGATTCGGGGGCGGGAATGACGATTCGGGGCGGGAATGACGGTTGCGGGATGGTGCTGCTTCGCACCAGTGACGGACGAGGGCTGCTGAGCCATGCTTGACTACTTCGGATCCCTGTTCGCCGGCCTTGGGGCCGTGCTGCCCTTCACCGCCGCCGGCCAGGACCCTTTCATCTTCATGATGATCGGCATCGCCATCGGCTTTGCCGTGGGTATCCTGCCCGGGCTCGGCGGGGCCACCACGCTGGCGCTGATGCTGCCGTTCATCTACAAGATGGACCCCACCACGGCGTTCGCGTTCCTGCTGGGGAGCCACGCGGTCACCGCCACCACCGGCGACATCACGTCGGTGTTGTTCGGGGTTCCCGGGGAAGGCATCACCGCCGCCACCATCGTCGACGGCCATGCCATGGCCAAGCGCGGGGAAGCGGGGCGCGCGCTGGGCGCGGCGCTCATGAGCTCGCTCATAGGCGCCATCTTCGGCGCCTTCGCGCTGGCACTGGCCATCCCCATCGTGCAGCCGCTGGTGCTGTCCATCGGCGCGCCCGAGTTCCTCATGCTCAGCCTTCTGGGCATCACCTTCCTGGCCTCCCTGAGCGGCGGCAATCTCGCCAAGGGTCTCACCGCCGGCGGCTTCGGCCTGGTGCTGGCCATGGTGGGGCTCGACGCCATCACCAGCGTCTCCCGCTACACCCTGGAGCCCATCCTCGGCAGCCAGAACGTCCTGTTCCTGTGGGACGGCCTGTCCCTGGTGGCCGTGACCGTGGGGCTTTTCGCCATCCCGGAGATCATCGAGCTGGGGACCCAGGGAAGCAGCATCGCCCGTGACGCGCCCAGCGCCCTGGGCGGGGTCATGCAAGGCGTACGGGACACCTTCCGTCACTGGAAGCTGGTGCTCCGCTGCAGCGCCATCGGCACCTATATCGGGCTGATACCGGGCCTGGGCGGCGGCCCCGCCCAGTGGGTGGCCTACGCCCACGCGGTCCAGAGCGGTTCCTCGGACCAGACCTCTTTCGGCCAGGGAGCGGTGGAGGGTGTGTTGGGACCCGGCGCCGCCAACAACTCCAAGGAAGGGGGCTCGCTGGTCCCCACCATCGCCTTCGGCGTGCCCGGCAGCGTGGGCATGGCGATCCTGCTGGGGGCGTTCATCATCCAGGGCATCGTTCCGGGCCCGGATCTGCTGAACCCGCACAAGCACCTGAACCTGACCTTCTCCTTCGTCTGGATCATCGTGCTCTCCAACATCGTCACCGTGGCCATCAGCTTCCTCTTCCTCAAGCAGTTGGCCCGGATCACCTTCGTCAAGGGCACTTACCTCATCCCGTTCCTGCTGCTGCTCATCTTCCTGGGCGGCTTCGCCGTCAAGAACAGCTTCGGCGACATGATCGTGGTGCTGCTGTTCGGCGCGGTGGGATGGCTGATGATCCGCAACGACTGGCAACGCCCTCCCTTGCTGCTGGGGCTCGTGCTGGGAGGCATCGCCGACAACAACCTGTTCCTCACCAGCAAGATCTACGGCATGAGCTGGGTGACGCGGCCCGGGGTCATCGTCATCGGGCTCATGATCGCCGGAGCGTTGCTCTACCCCCTCTGGCAGGCACGCAGGCAGCGCCGGCCGTTGGAAGCGGCAGCGGAGGGACCGGCCGGCGAAGGTCACGAGGATGCCGGGCCGCCGGAAGGAGGAGAGGCGTCCAAGTCGGAACGGACTCTCTTCGCCGGGCTGTTCGTCGCCCTCTTCGTCTACGTGGTCTACGAGGCGCTCTACGGCTTCGGCGCCGTGGAGAAGCAGGCCGCGCTCTTCCCCCTTGCGGTGGGCCTCCCGAGTCTCGCGCTGGCGATTCTGGCCCTGATCCATGAATTCCGACTTCCAGGGCCGGCGGCGGTGGCGGAGACCGCCGCCATCGCGGCCGAGCGCGCGCTGCTGCGCCGCCGCACCGTGGGCATCGTGTGCTGGACGGTGGGTTTCTTCCTCACCATCTGGCTTCTCGGCTTCATCACGGCATCGGCGGTGGCGACGCTCGCCTATCTCAAGCTGGGGGCCGGCGAGAAGTGGGGCATCAGCATCGCCCTGACCGCGGTGGCGTGGGGCTTCTTCTTCGGCCTGTTCGACTACGGGCTGCACCTGCCTTTTCCGCCCGGCGAGCTGTTCGTCTGGCTCGGGGTCGCCTGATCGCTTTCTCATTCAGCGAGGTTGAAGACATGAACGCGTCCTGGGATCGGGAGACCGATGTTGTCGTGATGGGCTACGGGTACTCCGGCGGCATAGCGGCCATCGTGGCGCACGATCTCGGCGCCCGGGTGATGCTGCTGGAGAAGATGGAACACCCCGGCGGCAACTCCATCCTCTCCGGCGGCTTCTTCAGGATCACCGACGACGTGGACAAGGCCTTCGCCTACCTCAAGCGCATGTGCCTCAACACCGTGCCCGACCCGGTGATCCACACCTTCGCCAGGGAGCTCCGCACCCTTTCCGGTTTCATGAAGGAGCTCACCGACGAAACCGACATCCAGGTGCAGGAACGGCACGGCACCGGCGGCACCTACCGTTTCGACGGCGGCCCTCCGGGAGACGCCATCGGCCTGCTGGCGGTGAAGAGCGACGAGGCCCAATGCTATCCCTGGCTCCAGGTCCACGGCACCGGCTGGATCGCCTTCAAGGTGGTGGAAGACAACGTGAACAAGCGCGGCATCGACGTGTCCCTGTCCACGCCGGTGCGGGAGCTGATCTCGGACGAGCAGGGAAGGGTAACGGGAGTGGTGGCCGAGAGCGACGGCAAGTCCCTGCGGATACGGGCGCGGAAGGGCGTGATCCTGGCCGCCGGAGGCTTCGAGCACAACGAGCACCTCCGGCTCCAGTACCTCCAGGCCCAGCCGTTCTATCCCATCTGCGCCCTGGGCAACACCGGCGACGGCCTGCTCATGGGGCAGAAGGCCGGTGCGGGACTGTGGCACATGTGGCACGTCCACGGCGGCTACGGCTTCAAGTCGCCGGAATACCCCATCGCGTTCCGCCACCGGATCCAGGGGCGCCACGGCGCCAACCACCTGCCCAAGCCGGGCGAAGAGTTCTCGCTCAAGAGCGGCGACGAGGGGCCGAAGATGATGCCCTGGATCGTCGTCGACAAGTTCGGCAAGCGCTACATGGACGAGTACCCGCCGGCGCCCCAGGACAGCCCCTGGCGCGACATGAGCCTCTACGACGTGCACGTCAAGGACTTCCCCCGGATCCCGTCGTACATGATCTTCGACGAGAACGGGCGCATCACCGGACCCATGTTCACGCCCATCAGCGACCACCCGTCCCGCCGCTACGAGTGGAGCGAAGACAACTCCGTGGAACTGGCCAAGGGCTGGATCAAGCAGGCCCCCACCCTCGAGGAGCTGGCCCGGCTCATCGGCGTCACGGAAGACAACCTGGCCGCCACCGTGGCGCGCTGGAACGAGATCTGCGACGCGGAAGAGGACACGGACTTCCGCCGCTTCGCCGGCAGCCTGTTCCCCATCTTCAAGCCGCCGTTCTACGCGGTGGAGGTCTGGCCCATCATCACCAACACCCAGGGGGCCCTGGCCCACGACAAGGACCAGCGGGTGCTGGACGCCCACGACAAGCCCATCCCCGGCCTCTACTGCGCCGGCGAAATGGGCGGCGTGTTCGGCCATCTCTACCTGAACTCCGGCAACAACTCGGAGGCGTTCATCACGGGCATGATCGCCGGGCGCAAAGTCGCGGGCGAATGAGCATCCTCGTGACCGGCGGCACCGGCTTCGTGGGCATCCACGTGGTCGCCCAGTTGGCCGGGGCGGGGGAGCCGGTGGTGGCCTTGTCCGCCGAGGGCGAGCTGGACGGCGCCGCCCGGGACTTTCTCGGACCGGCCAGGGAGCGGGTGGCCTGCGTCAAGGGCGACGTCCTGGACCTGGACACGCTGCGCGCCGCCATGGAGCGGCACGACGTCGACGGCGTCATCCACGGGGCGGCGGTTACGGCCATCGGCGGCCTGGAACCCGAAGCGGCGCGGCAGGCCGCCCTGGTCAACGTGGGCGGCACCGCCACCGTGCTGGAAGCCGCGAGGCTGGCAGGGGTGAAACGCTTCATCCACCTGAGCTCGGCGAGCGTTTACGGCGCCACCGACCCGGACGCCCCTCTGGAAGAGGATGCACCCCTCGAACCCAGGGGCATCTACGGCATCACCAAGAGGGCCGGGGAAGAGATCGCGCGCCGCTACTTCGAGCTCTTCGGCATCGACGGAGCGATCCTGCGCCTTTCCGCCCCCTACGGCCCGCTGGAACGGCCCAACCCGTTGCGCACCGTCATGTCGCCGGTCTTCGACTGGTGCCGCGCGGCTCTGAACGGCGACGAGGTGGAGCTGGCGGACGATCTCGTGCGGGACCTCACCTACGTGTCGGATGCCGCCCGGTGCGTGGTGCTGGCGTTTGGAGGCTTGAAGCTGCCCCACACGGTCTACAATGCAAGCTGTGGTGAAAACCTTCGTTTCTCTGATATCCTTGCCGCTTTGACGCGGGTCCGGACGGGTTTCCGCTATCATCTCAAGGAGGGTGGGGTGCTGTCGCCGTTCTTCCGGGACAGCCTGCGGGGCCCCTTGTCCATGAAGCGGGCGGAGGAAGACCTGGGCTTCACGCCGCAAACCGATATCGAGACCGGTCTCAGGCGTTACCTGGAGTGGCTGGAACGCCATCCCGTTTGACGGCCTGTCCTGTTTCCTCACGGAGCCAGTTCATGATCCCAAGAGCATTCGAATACTTCGATCCTCCGACGCTGGAAGAGGCCGTGGCCTTGCTCGAGCAACACGGCGAGGACGCCAAGCTCATGGCCGGCGGACAGAGCCTGCTGCCGATGATGAAGCTGAGGATGGTGTCGCCGGCGGTGGTGGTGGACCTCTGGCGCGTGCCGGACCTCGACACCATCCGGCGGGATGACGTCGTCGTCCGCATAGGCGCCATGACCACCCACTACGCCTTGCAAAGCTCGGAAGTGATCCGGAATACGCTCCCGGCCCTGGCCGATGCCGCCCGGGTGGTGGGAGACCCGCTGGTGCGCAACCTCGGCACCATCGGCGGCAGCGCCGCCCACGCCGCCCACAACGCCGACTATCCGGCGGTGCTGGTGGCCCTCGACGCCGAGCTCCAGGCCGTCGGCCCGGCCGGGACGAGAAGCATCGTGGCCGAGGATTTCTTCATCGACACTTTTACTACTTGCCTGGAACCCACTGAAATCGTAACGGAAATATCGATACCGGTTCCGGGAGACACGGAGTGCAGCGCCTACCTGAAGCTGAGCCGACGCGGCACGGATTTCGCCATCGTCGGCGTCGCGACGGCGCTGACGGAAGGCGAAGGCGGACGCTGCGACGACGCACGGGTGGTGCTGACCGGCGTGGGCGACACGCCCGTACGCGCCACGGAGGCCGAGGAGATACTCAAGGCCGGCCCGCTGGATCCGGAACGTCTACGCGAGGCCGGCGAGGCCGCCAAGCGGAACCTCGATCCTCCCTCGGACGTCCAGGCGGACGCGCAGTACCGTGTCGACGTTTCCGGGGTATACGTACGGCGCGCGGTGGCAGCGGCATGGGAACGAAGCCAGAGCGACGTTTCAGGGCTTGGGAACTAACACCAAGGAGCAAGCCAACATGGCAAGGACTGTCCAGGCGACCGTCAACGGCCGCAAGTACCACGAGGAGAACGTGGAGCCGCGCCTTTTGCTGGTGCACTTCCTGCGGGACCGGCTGGGCCTCACCGGCACCCACGTGGGCTGCGACTCCACCAACTGCGGGGCGTGCACGGTGATGTTCAACGGCAAGGCCGTGAAGTCCTGCACGGTGCTGGCGGTGAGGGCGGACGGCGCCGCGATCACCACCATCGAGGGGGTGGCGGACGAAGAGCAGCTCCATCCGCTCCAGGAGGGTTTCTGGGAAAAGCACGGCCTCCAGTGCGGCTACTGCACGCCGGGGATGATCATGTCGGCGCTGCAACTGCTGGAGCGGCATCCGGACCCCGACGAGGAGACGGTTCGGCTGGAGCTGGAAGGGAACCTGTGCCGGTGCACGGGCTATCAGAACATCGTGGAGGCGGTGCTTTGGGCCGCCGGGCGGCTCAGGGGCGCAAGCGCGTAAGGGTGAAGCCATGCCGATGATCGGTCAAAGCATCAAGCGGCGCGAGGATCTGAAGTACGTAACCGGCTCGGGCACCTACGTGGACGACATCACCCTGCCGGGCATGCTCTACGCCACTTTCGTGCGCAGTCCCCACGCCCACGCCCGGCTGCTGGGCGTGGACACGGGCAAGGCCCTGGAGCACCCCAAGGGCATCGACGCCATCACCGGCGCGGAAGCCTACCCGCTGGCGGGCCCCATGCCCGTCTACAGCTACCGCCAGGCCACGGCCATCAAGAAGCCGGACTACCGCTGTCTGGCCCATGACCGGGTGCGCTTCGTGGGCGAGCCGGTGGCCCTGGTGGCGGCCGCGGACCGCTACGCCGCGGACGACGTGGCCGAGCTGGTGGAGGTCCGGTACGAGCCTCTGGAGCCCCTGATGGACCCGGACGAGTCCCTCAAGCCGGGGGCGCCGAAGCTGCACGACAACCTGGACAACAACGTGGGGCTCCGCATCGAGCGCCAGGGAGGGGACATGGAGGCCGCCTACCGGGAGGCCGACTTCGTCTTCAAACGGCGCTACCGCATGCACCGCCATACCGGCACCCCCATCGAGACCCGGGGCTGCATCGCCCAGTACAACACCGGCACGAAGGAGCTGACCCTCCACTGCTCGACCCAGATCCCGCACATCCTCAAGACCCACCTGTCGGAGATACTGGACTTTCCCGAGTTCAAGATCCGGGTCATCGCGCCGGACGTGGGCGGCGGCTTCGGCAACAAGCTGCAGGTGCCGCCGGAGGTGGTGGCGCTGTGCCTGATGGCCATCAAGACGCGGCGGCCGGTGAAGTGGATCGAGACCCGCCGGGAGAGCCTGATGGCGTTCCTGCACGCCCGTGAGCAGACCCACGACGTGGAGATCCCGGTGAAGCGGGACGGCACCATCCTGGGCATCAAGTCCCACGAGATCGTCAACGCCGGCGGCTATCTCGACGCCCGCATCAGCGGCCCGTCGCTGGGCGCCGGCATGTGGCTGCCCGGACCCTACATGGTCAAGGGCTACCAGGTGGACATCGACGCGGTGATGACCAACAAGTGCCCGTACGGCGCCTACCGGGGATTCGGCAGCCAGATGGGCACGCTGGTCATCGAGCGTTCGATGGACCTCATCGCCCGGCAACTCGGCCGCGACCCGGTGGACTTGCGCCGGCAGAACGTCATCAAGGAGACACCCTACAAGACCGTCACCGGGCACGAGTTCGACAGCGGCGACTACGAGGCGGGACTGGACAAGGCCCTGGAGATGGTGGACTACCCGGCCCTCCGGGAAGAGCAGGCGCGGCTCCGCAAGGAAGGCCGCTACATGGGCATCGGCGTGGCCATGGCGGTGGAGGGCGCGGGCTGGAACACCTACACCGCGGCCATGGCCCAGCACTACGTGCCCACGCTCGACTACGCCACCGTCACCATGCGCATGGACACCTCCGGCAACGTCACGGTGCTCATCGGCGACGTCGCCTGCGGCACCAGCCACGCCACCACCGCCGCGCAGGTGGCGGCGGACGCCACCGGGCTGCCCATCGACACCATCGAAGTCGTGGAAGGAGACACCGCGGTGACGCCCTACGACTCGGGCACCCGCGCCGCGCGGTTCAGCGCTGTGGTGCTGCCCGCGGTGGCGGAGTCGGGCATGGCGCTCAAGAAGAAGGTGTGCCGCGTCGGCGCCCACCTGCTGGAGGGAGCCGAGGAGGACATGGAGATCGTCGAGGGGCAGGTGCAGGTGCGGGGCGTGCCGGACAAGAGCCTGCCGGTGAGCCGGGTGGCGCGGGTGGCCTACTCGGAGGTGGCGACCCTGCCCCGGGAGATCCCGGCGGGCCTCGAGGCCACCGAGTCGTTCAAGGCGCCGGTGAGCGGCCTCTGCATCACCTGGCCCTACTCCATTCACATCCCGGTGGTGGAGGTGGACATCGAGACCGGCACCGTGAAGTTCCTGCGCTACGCCATCGTCCATGACTGCGGGGTGGAGATCAACCCCATGGTGGTGGAGGGGCAGGTGGTGGGCGGCACCGCCCAGGGGGTGGGCGGCGCGCTGCTGGAAGAGCTGGTCTACGACGAGGACGGCCAGCTCCTCACCACCAGCTTCATGGACTACCTCATCCCCACCGCCACGGACATGCCGTCCTTCGAGGTGTGCCACCTGCAGACCGCGGCGCCGCAGATTCCCGGCGGCTACAAGGGAATGGGGGAGGGCGGCTGCGTATACGTCTACGCCGCGGTGGTGAACGCCGTGGCCGACGCCATCGAGCCCCTGGGGGTGGAGATCACCTCGACCCCGCTGTCGCCCAGCCGGATCCTGGAGCTGTTGCGGGAAGCCGGGAGCAACGGAGGAAAAGCCTGATGCGTATCCGCGAGCTTGTAGAGGCCTGCCGCCAGCGCGGAGACCTGTGCACGGTCGGCGAGGCCATCGACCGGGAGTCCATGCCCGGGCGGATCCAGGACGAGGAGAAGAACGGCAACCGCGCCATCCTGTTCGAGCGCGTCAACGGCTATGACGTGCCCGTGCTGGCCAACCTCTACGGCAGCATGGAGCGTTACGCCCTGGGCATGGGGGTGGAGGTGTCGAAGATGTGGGAGCACATCGACCACGCGGTGGCCCATCCCGAGCCGGTGCGGACCACGGACGCCGCCCCCTGCTTCGAGGTCATGCACGACGACCCGGACATCACCCAACTCCTGCCGCTGGCACAGTACTCCGAGCGGGACGCCGGACCCTACATCACCTCCGGAGTGGTTTTCATGAAGGACCCGGAGACCGGGCGGGCCAACATCTCGTTCATCCGCCACATGGTGAAGGGCCCCCGGAAGCTGGGGTTCAACCCCAAGTCGGTGCACAACCGGCTCTACTACAACCGGATCGCCCGCAAGGGCCGGCGCATGGAAGTGGCCATCACCCTGGGGCCGCCATCGGAGATGCTGGTGGCGGCCGCCGGCTACATTCCCGAGGGGGTGGACGAGGTCCAGGTGGCCACGGCCCTGGCGGCGCCCGAGCACCGCGGCGAGCTGGCCATGGCGCAGTGCGGCGCCGTGGACATCCAGGTGCCCGCGGGTTGCGAGTTCGTCATCGAGGGCGTGGTGTCCACCGAGCTGGATACCGAAGGCCCTTTCGGCGACTGGACCGGCTGCTACGCCCGGCCGCAGCAGAAACCCACCCTGAACATCCTGCGGGTGTCGCACCGCAAGGACCCGGTGTACCAGACCATCCTGCCCGTGGATTCCAGGGAGCAGATCCTCCTCACCATCGTGCGGTTCTTGCCGGAGCTGGAGGCGATCCAGCGGAAATATCCCGAGATCAAGCGCTACACGGTGCCCGACTACGCCTTGGGCCGGCTGGTGGTGGCCGCGGTGGGACCCACGGAGCGTGCGCCCGCGATCATGGACGACTACCTCGGGATCCAGTGCATCAACCGCGCCATCCTGGTGAACGAGGACGTGAACATCGACGACCCCGCGGACGTTCTCTGGGCCGTGAGCAACCGGATCCTGGAGCCGGATAAGGTAGCGGGCAGAGGCTGCGACGACGAGTGGTGGAACAACCTGAAGCTGGGAATCGACACCATGGTGGACATCGACGACATCCGCCACGTGCGGCCCAAGATCATACACCGCTGACCAGCGGGGTGTCTCCAAACCCAACCGGCCGCCTGGACCCATCCCGGAACTGGAGCCGACCATGTCCAAGCTCATCGACCTGAGCCTGCCCCTGACCGCCAACGTCACCGTGGTGCCGGGCCATCCGACCCTGTCGTTCCACCCGATCCACACCCACGAAACCCACGGACGCTCCAACACCGAGATGCACGCGAGCATCCACACCGGCACCCACTGCGACCCGCCGTACCATTTCGTTCCCGGCGGCAAGACCATCGACCAGATGCCGCTGGAGCGTTTCATGGGCCCCGCGGTCAAGATCGACCTGCGCCGCAAGGCCAAGCCCAGGACCGGCCTCACCGTCGACGACGTGCGCACCTCGCCGGGCTTTCGGGAACGGGACCTCAAGGGAAGGATCGTGGTGTTCCACACGGGATGGAACCGCAAGATGTTCGGCCATCCCACCTACTACTTCGACAACCCCTTCATCACCACGGAGCTGGCGCGCTGGCTGGTATCGAAGCGCATCAAGGCGCTGGCGCTGGACTCGCCGCAGGACCAGGTGCAGGGGACAGGGGAGCCACGGCCCGGGGATTTTCCCGTGCACCGGACCTTCCTGGGGAAGGGAATCCCGTTCATCGAGCACCTTGCCAACCTGCACAAGGTCCCGAACCGCACCTTCACGATGATCGCGTTCCCGATCAAGATCGAGGGTGGGGACGGGGCGCCGTGCCGCGCCGTCGCCGTGGTCTAGTGTCCTGTCCGGTTAATTCGCACCATAATCTGCTTGTCTTTTTCGCCGTCGGCGGCGTTGCTCTTCCTCGCGTGGTGCCCGCCACTGCTCGTCATCGCGCCTTGCCGACGACGAAAAATCCTACGCATCTTATGATGCGAATTAACCGGACAGGACACTAGAACCCGGATGCAGAACGCCCCTTTCCGCTTCGGCGCAAAGGGGCGTTTCACGGCGTCAGCCGCAAGCGGATGCGTGGACCCTCACTTGGGCAACATCCACTTGAGGCGCTCCTTGGTCTCCGGAGACATGGACAGGATCGTCTCCGTGTGCTTCTCGGCCTCCTCGCCGGACACGTACACGATGTTCAGCTTGGACTTCTTGGCGTCGGCCAGGAAGGCCGGATCCTTGAGGGTCGCCGCATAGGCCTTGCGCCAGGCCGCTACCCGGTCCCTGGGGGTGCCCGGCGGCAGTGTCACCGGCCGCTGGAAATTGTACTGCACCGCCCACGCATTGAGCATCGCCACGTTGTCCTTGCCCTGGACCAGGTCCGTCACCCGGGGCAGGTCCTTCACTTCCTTGTCCGGCGGACTGCCGTGGACCAGGATGGGGACCAGCTTGTCATCGCCCTTGGCGTCAAGCATGGATCGCGCCGTCACCCGCATGGACTCGAACGCCATGCAGACCCCGCCCAGCTCCCGCGCCTGCAACGCCAGCCTCACGATCGCCGTACCCTTGTAACCGGGGACGACGTCGAAGAGCTCCTTGCCGGAGGCGATATTGAGGATCGTGGGAAGGGTGGTGCCGGTGCCGCCGGACGATCCGACCTTGAGGGGCTTCCCTGACTTGACCAGATCGTCCCAGCTCTTGATGCCGGTGAATCCCATCACCGCGCAGCTCGGCCACCCGGTTACGGGCGCGCCGACCCAGCCGAACTTTCGCGCCTTGAAGTTGACCCGCCGGGAGCCCAACGCCTGGTGCAGCAGGAACACGTTGTTCCAGACGCCCACGGTCAGCCCGTCGGGCTTGACCTTGTTGTAGAGGTAGTTGGCGACGATGAGGCCGCCGGCGCCGGTGAGGTTCTGCACCACCGGGGTCGGATTGCCCGGGAAATGCTTGCTGATATGACGCGCGGCGGCGCGGGTGTAGGTGTCGTAGCCCCCTCCGGGCGAGGCCCCGACGATAAACCGGATGGTCTTGCCCTTGAAGAAATCCTCAACGCTCCAGGCGGCGCCCGAGAGCCCGAGGACGAGCGCCAACGCGACGCCCAGGCCAACAATACGAGGAAGTGATCGTTTCATTTGGCAGCTCCCTTCGCAGTCACAGTATCCGTGTTACGCATGGATGGGTCTGAGGCCCGTCCCTACTTGGGCAGCATCCACTTGAGCCGTTCCTTGGTCTCCGCGGACATGTTCAGAATCGTCTCCACGTACTCGTCGATCTGCTTCCCGGACACGTGCACGATGTTCAGCCGCGACTTCTTGGCGTCGGCGAGAAAGGCCGGGTCGTTGAGGGTCGCGGCATAGGCTTTTCTCCAGGCGGCGACACGCTCCTTGGGGGTTCCCGGAGGGAGGGTCAGAGGGCGTTGGAAGTTGTACTGCAAGCCCCAGGCGTTGAGCATGGCCACGTTGTCCTTGCCCTTGACGATATCACGCACCCGCGGAATGTTCTGGACTTCCTTGTCCGGCGGATTGCCGTAGACCAGGATCGGGATCAGCTTGTCGCCGCCCTTGGCGTCCAGCATCGACCGGGCCGTGACCCGCATGGACTCGAAGGACATGCAAAGCCCGCCCAGCTCGCGCGCCTGCAAGGCCAGCCGCACCGGCGCGGTCCCCCTGTATCCGGGAATGATCTCGAAGAGCTCCCTGCCGGTGGTCGTATTGAGAATCGTGGGGAGGGTGGTGCCTGTGCCGCCCGCGGATCCCATCTTGATGGGTTTGTCGGACTTCAGCACATCGTCCCAGGTCTTGAGGCCGGTGAACCCCATGACCGCGCAGCTCGGCCAGCCGGTGACGGGAGCGCCGACCCAGCCCAACTTCCGCGCCTTGAAGTGGACCCGCCGGCTGCCCAAGGCCTCGTGCACGACGAAGATGTTGTTCCAGACGCCCACGGTCAGGCCGTCCGGTTTCGTCTTGTTATAGATGTAGTTGCCGGCGATGAGACCGCCCGCACCGGTCAGGTTCTGTACGACGGATGTAGGGTTCCCCGGGAAATGTTTACCGATGTGGCGTGCGGTAGCCCTCGTATAGCCATCGTAGCCGCCGCCGGGCGCATGGCCCACGATGAACCGGATGGTCTTGCCCTTGTAGAACTCCGCCACACTCCACGCGGTCCCCGACAGCCCGAGCACGAGGGCCAGGGTCACGCCAACCTTGATCGCGGCCGCAAATGCACGTGTCATGAGAACTCCCTTCTTGGTGAGAAAACGCTGTCCTTAAGGCCACACACCATGCAAAAGACCATGGAGATTGTCAAGAACTCTGACGTTCCGAGAGCGGCGGGAGGAAGGCCACCCGGCTATTGCCTATTTGAGTCCCCTGTTGTACGTGCTTACCGACTACGGCTCCGACAAACCATGCGGGCGGAAGGGCACGAACGATGCTGAGCCAGCAAGCGATAGCGCAGACGGTCACCGCGTTGTGGAAGAGCAACCAGTACGATCTGCCCGAGGACTTCAAGACGTTCCTGCAGGAACAGCACGACAAGGAGACCAGCGAGCTGGGGAAGGCCCACCTGAAGGCCAACCTGGACGCGGTGGCCAGCGCCTCGGCCCGGAGCATGCCCTTCTGCGCCGACACCGGGCTGCTGACCTACTACGTCGGCCTGGGCACCGCCGTAATCGGCGAGATAGAGGGCGGCTACCAGGCGCTGGAGCAGACGCTGCGCGAGGTGAGCGCCGAGGTCACTTCGGAAATCCCCCTGCGGCCCAACGCGGTCCATCCCCTCACGCGCCATAACCCCAACACCAACCAGGGCCCCGGCTGCCCGGACATCAAGGTGCGGGTGTTGCCGGACGCCGACTACCTGGAGATCACCAACGTGGCCGTCGGCGGCGGCCCCGAGCTGGTGGGCAGCAAGTTCACCGTGCTGCCGCCCACCGCCGGCGAGAAGGGCGTGCGGAAGTTCGTGGTGGAGTCCACCATCAACCTGGTGCGGCTCGGCGCCACCTGCTCACCCAACCTGGTGGGCGTGGGGCTGGGCGGCACCTTCGAGACCTGCACCCGCATGGCCAAGGAAGCCGCCATCCTGCGGCCGGTGGGCGACCGCAATCCCGATTCCGAGCTGGCCCGGCTGGAAAACCAGCTCATGGACGATATCCTCAGGCTGAAGCTCGGCCCCATGGGCATGGGCGGCGCCACCTCGGCCTTCGACGTCCAC
The DNA here is from genome assembly GCA_951813575.1 of Candidatus Binatia bacterium. Taxonomy (GTDB): domain Bacteria; phylum Desulfobacterota; class Binatia; order UBA9968; family JAJDTQ01; genus JAJDTQ01. Next base: position 358,179 of record OX638375.1, on the reverse strand, counting down.
CTGGAGATGGCCTACTGCCACATGGCGACCCTGCCCGTGGCGGTCTACCTCCAGTGCGCCGCCATGCGCCGCACCACCGTGCGCATGTACGCCGACGGCCGGGTCGAGAGCCTGCCGCTGTCGAGTTGGATGGAACGGGACTCATGAACCGCGGGCGATGCCATCGTACACCGGACTCCATGACCTTCACTCGGGGTCTTGCTGTTTGACACCGCCACCATCCTGGCAATTGCCGGAACCTTCCTGATCGCGGGCACCGTCAAGGGGGTCGTCGGTCTCGGCCTCCCCACCATCAGCCTCGCGCTGCTGGCGGTGGCCCTCGATCTGACGAATGCCATGGCCCTGCTCCTCGTGCCGTCCTTCGCGACCAACCTCTGGCAGGCGACGACCGGAGGCCACGGGCGTGCCCTTCTGCGCCGGATCTGGCCGTTCCTGCTGGCGGCGACGGCCACCGTGCTGCTCGGAGCTTCCGCGCTGACTCGCGTGGAACTCAGGCTGCTAACCGCGCTTCTCGGGTTCCTGCTACTGGCGTACGGCGCCGCGAGCCTGGTCGGACAGCGACTCCGGCTCGAAGCCCGTCATGAAAGGTGGGTCGGGGCGCTGGCCGGACTCGTGAACGGAGTCCTGACGGGCATGACGGGATCCTTCGCCGTGCCGGGCGTGATGTACCTTCAGGCCCTCGGCCTCTCGAGAGACGCGTTGATTCAGGCCATGGGAATGCTGTTCGCGGTGTCCACGCTGGCGCTCGGGTTCGCGCTTCAGGCCAACCACCTGCTACGCCTCGAGCACGGCGTTGTGTCCACTTTGGCCCTGTTGCCGGCCATGGCGGGAATGGTCATCGGGCGACGATTTCGGCAAAGGCTCTCCGAGCGGTCGTTCCGGAAGTTGTTCTTCCTTGCTCTCCTTGGGCTGGGCGCCTACCTCGCTTCCCGCGCCTTCGGCAGCTTGCAATGACCGGGGCGTCCACATAGGCTGCGCAATGGTCCGGGAGGAGAGATGACATGAAGTCGGTCCATCTGAAGAGCCCGATATCCGGGGAAGCCCTGCGCACTCTCGACGCCGGCGATTCGGTCACCATCAGCGGATACCTGTTCACCTGCAGGTCGCTGACCTACGATCGCCTGATCGATCCCGAGGGAGGGGAGGGCGTCCGTAATCGCCTCAAGGAGCTCGGCGCCGAGACCGTGTTTCACAGCGGCCCGCTGGTGAAGGAAGGGCCGGACCGCGCCGAGATGATCGCCATGGTGCCCATGCCGAGCTGGCTCGCGGGACGTGAGAAGATCGAGAAGGCCGTTGGCCTGTTGGACCTCAAGGTGATTATCGGCAAGGGGATGCTCGAAGGGTTGGAAGAGTTCTGCAAACGCTCCGGCTGCGTTCACCTGGTGTGCGCGGGCAACTACAACGAGTACGCCTCGCGGGTGACACGGGTCATAGACTGCGCCTGGCCCGAGCTGGGGCGGCCCGAGGCCATGTGGATCGTCGAAGTGGACGCTTTGGGCCCTCTTATCGTCGACGCCGACACCAAGGGCAAGAGCCTCTACCAGGGCATCGACGAGGAGTTCAAGGCGGACGCCGCGGCGTTGCTGGACGAGTTGGGGATCGACCTGGACTAACGGATACCGACCAGCTCGGCGAATGCGCGATTCGGGTTCCGTGCCCGACGATTGTAGTTTACGATCCTCAAGTGATCAGGTACGATCCTTGACGATATCCGGCATCCAGGCAACGGCGGGTGGCAATGATGCGACAGCCTCAATTCATGGAACGCCGACCACGTTCCGGAAGGGTCCGTCACCACTCCGGACGCGGCGGCATTCTGGTTCATGTTCTGTGCGCTCTCCTGGCCTTGAGTCAGGCGAGCATCTCGTTTGCTCAACAAATGACGGAGGAGGAAAAGGAAGAGCAGAAGGAACTCGAGAAGCTCATCGGCAAGGAAAAGGACATCGAGTTCAAGACAGATAGCTCGGACAAGGGCAAGGGCGGTTTCGAATCGGTCAAAGGTGATCCGAAGGGCCATGATCCCGGGACCGATCCGAAGACACAGGAGATGATCCGGACTTATGAGGACCAGGTTGGCACCACACCCGGTACCAAGCTTGACCGGGCTGCCACACACCGGTCTTCCGTCCATCTCGAAGGTGAGTTCAAGAAGCAGGTTGCCCGTTTGGGCGGAAACGTCCAGACCGATGACATAGACCAGCACCTGGTCTTTCGACCGAGTGAGGCCGCGAAGACCGACCCCGCACTAAAGGATTGGGAGAAGAAGCACTGGCGGCAACTGATCCGCAACCACAAGACGGAGCAGCTCAAACAGTCGCTACTGAGTCAGGTCGACGCGCCGCCAACCAAGCCTGTAGCACCAGGCTCGGGCAAATCCGCCCGCTTGAGCGGCAAAGGCGGTGGCCAGTCCCCCCATAAATCAAAGTTTTTTCAGATGATGCAGGCCGCGGGTGCGCTCAAGAAACCCGCGCCGGACAGCCCGAAGTCCACCGCCACGCCGGGACGCCAGGTCGCCTCCAAGAGCTCCGGCCCGGCCACACCGTCGCAATCCGCCGGAAGGTCCGGTTCACAGGCCAGCCAGCAGCGTCCAACGGCCACTGCCGCCGCTCCCACGAGCACAACAGCGGGTAGCCCCAGGTCCTCGGCCACCTCAGGTCGCCAGATCGCCTCAAAAAGCTCACCGCCGGCCGCTCCGTCGCCGTCCGCCGGAAGGCCGGGCTCACAGACCGGCCGTCAACGCCCAACCGCCACTGCAACGGCTCCCACGAGCACAACAGCGGGCAGCCCCAGGTCCTCGGCCACCTCAGGTCGCCAGATCGCCTCAAAAAGCTCACCGCCGGCCGCTCCGTCGCCGTCCGCCGGAAGATCGGGTTCACAGGTCGGCAGGCAACGCCCAACGGCCGTTGCTGCCGCTCCCAGGACCACCGCGGCGGGCGCTCCAAGGTCCACGGCCAGCCCCGGACGTCAAGTCGCCTCCAAGGGCTGGCGCTCGACCTCCCCCTCATCATCCTCCGGACGATCAGGTTCGCAGGTCGGCAGGCAACCTCCAACGGCCACATCAGGTCGCCAGGTCGCCTCCAGAAGCTCACGCCCGGCCGCACCATCGCCATCCGCCGGAACGCTGGGTTCACAGACCGGCCGCCAGCGCCCAACCGCCACTGCAACAGCTCCCACGGGCACCACAGCAGGCAGCCCCAGGTCCTCGACCACATCAGGTCGCCAGGTCGCCTCCGGAAGCTCACGCCAAGCCGCCCAGTCGCCGTCCGCCGGAACGCTGGGTTCACAGACCGGCCGCCAGCGCCCAACCGCCACTGCAACGGCTCCCACGGGCACCACAGCAGGCAGCCCCAGGTCCTCAACCACATCAGGTCGCCAGGTCGCCTCCGGAAGCTCACGCCAAGCCGCCCAGTCGCCGTCCGCCGGAACGCTGGGTTCACAGACCGGCCGCCAGCGCCCAACCGCCACTGCAACAGCTCCCACGGGCACCACAGCAGGCAGCCCCAGGTCCTCAACCACATCAGGTCGCCAGGTCGCCTCCGGAAGCTCACGCCCGGCCGCACCATCGCCGTCCGCCGGAACGCAGGGTTCACAAGCCGGCCGTCAGCGTTCAACCGCCACTGCAACGGCTCCCACGAGCACCACAGCGGGCAGCCCCAGATCCTCGACCACATCAGGTCGCCAGGTCGCCTCCAGAGGCTCACGCCAGGCCGCCCAGTCGCCGTCCGCCGGAACGCAGGGTTCACAAGCCGGCCGCCAGCGCCCAACCGCCACTGCAACGGCTCCCACGAGCACCACGGCAGGCAGCCCCAGGTCCTCGACCACATCAGGTCGCCAGGTCGCCTCCAGAAGCTCACGCCAGGCCGCCCAGTCGCCGTCCGCCGGAACGCAGGGTTCACAAGCCGCCCGTCAGCGTTCAACCGCCACTGCAACGGCTCCCACGAGCACCACAGCGGGCAGCCCCAGGTCCTCGACCACATCAGGTCGCCAGGTCGCCTCCAGAAGCTCACGCCAGGCCGCCCAGTCGCCGTCCGCCGGAACGCAGAGTTCACAAGCCGGTCGCCAGCGTTCAACCGCCACTGCCGCCCCTCCCACGAGCACCACGGCAGGCAGCCCCAGGTCCTCGACCACATCAGGTCGCCAGGTCGCCTCCAGAAGCTCACGCCAGGCCGCCCAGTCGCCGTCCGCCGGAACGCAGGGTTCACAGGCCGGCAGCCAGCCGTCCTCGGTCCAGAGCACGGCTGGACAGCGTACATCGACACCACCGAGCACCGGCACCGCTGCGGGACGCCAGATCGCGAGTCTGCAGCAACCGGCCAGCCCGGGGACCCCGAGTGGTACATCGCCGGGGAATGCCGGGGCCGGAAGTACGCCGTCGTCACCTTCGGCCGGGACGGGACCACAGGGAGCAGGGCAGTCAACTGGCGACCCTCTGGCCTCGTCGTTTGGAAGTCAATTCAGTTTTGAAGGGGAGCGGCAGGCGCTATCCGCACCGGATTCCGGTACCGACGCGGCAACTCAGGGGGCGCAGCCGCCCGGTTCAACGTCGCCGGACCGGCAGGTGGCCGCTCTCGACGACCCATCGAAACCCGTTGACTCTCATGCTGCCAGCGGCGAAGGCAGCCCAGGAGAACCCTCACCTTCCGGCACGACGGAACTCGCGGCGGCCGGCGACCAGGCCGACGGGACCGGCACTGGCGAGACGCCGCCTGGACAGAGCCCGGGAGACGGTTCCGAACAGCAGTTGTCCGAAGCCGGCAAAACCCCAGACGACCAGAGCGGCGCACCGTCCGGTACGGAAACCGCCGCGGCTCCCTTCGGCGAAACGGAGACCGGGACCGATGAAGGGACATCCGGCGATACGCCCGACGTCGCCGCACGGGACACTGCTTCCAAGGAAGCCGAAGGAACCGGCTCCGAACAGCAGTTGTCCGAAGCCGGCAAAACCCCAGACGACCAGAGCGGCGCGCCGTCCGGTACCGAAACCGCCGCGGCTCCCTCCGGTGAAACGGAGACCGGGACCGATGAAGGGACATCCGGCGATGCGCCCGACGTCGCCGCACGGGACAGTGCGTCCACGGGGGCCGAAGGAACCGACTCCGAACAGTTGGCGCAGGTGGCCGTTACCTCGCCCGACGATCGAACCGGTGACGCCGCAAAAGCCGGCGAGACCGCTTCTGACACTGGGCAAATCGCCGAGCAGGTGGCCGAACGCACTGGCACCCCTGAAGGGGACCCTTCGCAGCCTACACCGGAACCGACTTTCTCCACGGAGGACAGGCGTAAAGCTGCCGAGGCATTCGACAAGTTCAAGAAGGGGGAAGTTCTTACCGAAGATCAACAGGAACTTCTCGAAAGGGTTTTCGCTAAGGTGGTGAAAGGAAAACGTTCAGCAGCCGCACTCGCCGCGGAGGCTGAACATAAGGATGCTGTTGCGAAAGACATAAGAGTAACCGCGGACGAAACCGGGGAAAACCGCTTGGGCCTCTTCTACAAAGTTGCCACCTGGGGGAATTTCGCTACCCACGTGGTTCGTGAAGGATCCAAAGTCGTTCTTGAGACTGCTTCCTTCGCAGGGAAGCCTGCGGCCACTGTGGCGAAGGTTAGCAAGCATGCCATCCTTACAACCCAAGACCTGACTTCAAAGCCGTTGATCGAGACGGCAGAGAATGTGGCGCTGCGGGGGGCCTCATATCTTCCGGAGCCTCTGGCTGATCGGGTCGCGGCTGGAGTCGAGAGCTTTAAGGCCGGGAGGCAATTTCGGGAATTGTCCAAGCTGGACCCTGACTCGCCTGAATACGACGCCAAGTTGCGGAAGATCAGAGACGAGAAACACTTGAAGTTGGCGAGAAGAAATTGCAGACGTGCCAAATGGATCAAATATGGCGAGAAAGCGTGTTCTTGGGCTTTCACTGCTCGATCCGCTGTTTCCAACGTGCGGAAAGCCTGGGCAGAGTTGCCTGAGAATCTCGCGTTGGGGAAATCGCTCAACCAGATGACGGACGCTGCCACGCAGGACTTGCGGAAGCGCGCCAAGGAACTGGAAGACGCTGCCCGCTTCGACAGGCTCAAGTCGGAGTTGGCACTGTGCCGGGATGGGGACGCCCGATGCCCGTTTCCGTCGACGAGCCCCTCGCGCCCGGAGTGGCCGCTAACTTGATTATCAAGATCGGAAGAGCGCCGGGAAACGACTTCGTCATCGAGAATCCCACCGTGTCGCGTGAACACGCGGCGCTGGAGATCGAGGACGGGCAGATCGTTCTGCGGGATATCGGCAGCAAGTCGGGAACGTACGTCCTGGTGAAGGGCAGGCCGGAACGGACCACCTATACGGTCGTCGACGAGAACACCTCGATCATGGTCGGGAACGAGCGTCTGCGCATCCAGGACGTCATTGACGCGGCATCCCGGAAGAGCCGCAAGATCACTTACGTTCGCAACCCGATGACGGGAGAGATCGAGAAAAGATGAGGCGGTTGTCATTCGCCGTTGGTGCGGCATGTCTGGCCGTCGTCTTGCTGTACGCGATGCATCTCTACCTCTCGGACACCGCGGCGAAGATCGTCCTCGACCGGGGCGGTCGGACGTACCCCTTCTCGGTCCAGAACGTCATGTGGATCATCTTCTTTGTCGGGCTGGCGGAAATCGTCCTCCGCTACCTCGAAGCGAAAGGGGAAGGCAGGCAGCTCCGGTTCCGTTACCTGCCGGAAGACGAGGAGACGCTTCTCGTCGCCACCGACCTTCCGGCGGTGTACAAGAAGGTCTCCCTCGCCACGGGCTCCGACTATCTCTTCCTGCCGTCGCTCATCAAGCGAATCATCTCGGTCTTCCAGACCACGAAATCGGTGGAGAATGCCAGCGCCGTGCTTAACAGCAGCATCGATCTGCGCTCCCACGACCTCGATCTGAAATACAACATTCTGCGCTATGTCATGTGGGTCATTCCCACCCTCGGCTTCATCGGCACGGTGATCGGGATCTCGGATGCGCTGGCCTACGCGGGCGAGCCCGGGCGCAGCCAGGACCCCAATCTGCTGACCGAGCTCACGGCCCGGCTGGCGGTGGCGTTCTATACGACGCTGGTGGCGTTGGTGATGTCCGCCTTTCTCGTGCTCGTCATGAACGTGGTGCAGAGCTTCGAGGAGCGGGTCATCAACAGGTGCGGGCAGTATTGCCTGGATAATCTGGTCAATCGGCTGTACAAGGCGGAATAGGTTATGTTCAGACGGAAACGAGGCAAGAGCAAGCCGCCCGAAACTCCGGCCGTCTCCCGGGACGAGGAAATCGACGAGGACGAGACGATCATCATCGACCTGTCCGAGCCGCACCAGCCGAGCCCCGAAGCAATCACGCTGGAACTGCCGCAAGAGGCCGAGGTGTCCGCATCGTCACCCGCTGTCGGGGCCCCCGATGAAACGGTGGTGCTCACGGCCGGGTCGCGCGCCACCGCGTCGCCGCGGCCGGCCGGACCCGCCCCCGAGCCCACGTCCGCGGTCGACCCCGGCAATCGCGCCGGGTGGCTCGTGGTGATTTCCGACTCCGGTTTCGGCCATGCCTTCGACCTGTCTCTCGGACGCAGCACCGTCGGCCGCTCGGAGGCCAATGCCATATCCATCGACTGGGACGGAGCCGTCTCCGCCGAGGCGCATGCCATCATCGCCGCGGACCCGAAGTCCCGGAAGTTCTACGTCGTTGCCGGAAACTCCACCAATCTTGCCTATCTGAACGGCGCACCGATCCTTCACACCGAGGAAGCGTCCGACGGCGACAGGCTCCAGATCGGTGAGACAGAGATGGTATTCGTCCAGCTCTTCGGCAAGTATGTCGACTGGCGCTGAGGGCATCGGGGAGGTGCGAGGTGCGGGTCGCCGCATCGAAAATCCGCTACCAGGGAACCCGTGATTCACAGGAGGACTTCGTCAGCCTGTTCTCGATTCGCAACCGGGAACACGCCGCGGTGGGCGGGATACTGACCGACGGCATCGGCGGGCTGCCTGGCGGCGGCGATGCGAGCGCTACGGTGAACGCCTTCAGCCGTGCCTGGCTCGCGGACGAGTTGCCCGCGGTCGTGGAGGGCGGTGCCGAAATCGAGAGCTGCCTCCGCCGCCTGCCGCCGGCGGCCGATGAGGCGCTGGCCTGTTACCAGTCGGAGAGCGGTATCCCTGACTGTGGAACCACACTGGTTGCCGCGGTTGTGCTCGATGACGTCTGCCACTTCGTCTCGGTAGGCGATTCCCTGGTGCTTGCCATCAACGCGGACCGCACGCTCACCCGTCTCAATCAACTTCACAACGCCGAGCTGAACGGGAGAGTGGCACTGACCGCCGCGATTCTCGGACGCGGCATCAAGGCCATCGATCAGGGAAAGGCCAGTCTCAGCCCGGGCGGCCATCACAGCATCCTGCTGGCCTCGGACGGGATCCGGACACTCCGCGACGAGGAGATCGTCGCGGAACTGGACCATGCCTCCGAAGGCCCGCTGCGCCAGGTCGTGGACAGGGTCCGCGGCAAGCAGGCGGTGCGGCAAGACAATCTGGCGATGGCCCTGTTCCGCGTGGTGGCCGTGGAGGCATAGGACAGGGTCCCTGCAACACGCTGCAGGCTCAATGTTCAGCTTGCACGTTGGGGGCCGATTGGATAAGGGTACGGGCGAGTACTGCTCAATTTGGGAGGGAAATGCCATGTTCAGAATCTTCGGTTCCCTAGCTTCCATGCTGATTCTGGCCGGATGTCTGGGAGGACTCGGAGGGGGGTGGGGTCCAGGTATCGACGACAAGACGCCGGTGAAGATCGAACCCGCCAAGTTCCGCGGCCTGCCCGTGGTAAGGGTGAGCTTCGTCGCCAGCGTCGACGCTTCGGCCCGGTTGCGCTACCAGGAGGCCTACTGGCAGAATCCGATTCCGTCCGGAGTCGGCGCCGAGTCCGAGGAGGGAGGCGCTGCTGCCAAGCCGGCCGACGGCAGCACGGCGGAGACCAACTTCAACGCGATGGAGTCGAAGAACGTCTTCTACGCGTTTCATCTAGCCAAGTATCTCGAGGCCCGCAGCAGGGGGACCTACCTCGTCTTCCTCAATCCGGAAGTGGTGAAGCACGACGACAACCGGGGTTTCTACCGTGAATCCTACGAAGACGGCCTGCCTCCGCATGACGTGGATGTGAGCTTCGGAGCCTATGTCCATCCGAATACCCAGCCGTCGAACGTGTCCGACACCACCTACGGCGAGTGGATCACGCCGATCGTTTCGGTACGCGTCGACAAGGCATTCTCTTCCGCTACCGCCGGAGCGGTGGGACTTCCGGACCGGCTGACCTCGTATGCCGCCGACAGCGACGGCTACGGTGCGCGCGCGCAACTGGTGGATTTCCTCAATGCCAGGATCGACAAGCTGACGGCGGTCAACCCGGGCACGGCGCGGGACAGCGGCAAACTCGCCGCCGGGGAGTTCTACGCGCTCCCATCCGGTGAGGTCAAGTTGTCGGAGGGCGGGATCCCGAAGGAGGAGTTGACCGCGCAGGAGCTCGCCGCGGTGTCCTACAATCCAGGGCGGCTCGACGCGTTCCCTGTCTACAAGGGCGTCCACCAGGTTGTCGAGGTGGCGCTTACCAAGGTCGACAATTCAAAGACGGCAACTCGTTCCCAGGAAGACTACTGGGCGTTCTACGGCGAGCCGAATGCGTCGACCATCGTGCTGCAGCGTAGCGACCGGGGCAAGCGCCGCTTCCTGGTCCGGGCGCGGCAGGCGGAACTTCAGTACCTCCGGGACCGGGATCGCAACTGGATGGAGGCGGTCCTGAACACATCCAACTTCACTTCCAGCTTCAACGAGTTGCGCGAGGCGGAGTTGAAGGCTCGGAAGGAATTCGTCGACGCCCAGATCCAGCAAGGCCTGGGCACGCTGATGGCGATCGGCGGTGCCTTCGCTGCCGTCGGCGGCGCGCAAAGCGACAATCCCTTCGCCGCCGGAGCCGGGATAGCCATGGTCAACACCGGGCTCACCATGGCAATATCGGCGCAGACGGTCATCGACCGTATCAACCAGGGGTTCGACACCGCCTTCAGCAACTCCTACAACTCGCAACGGGAGTACATCGTGGAGTTCGAGGAAGCCGAGAGGGAGAAGATCAGGGCGCGCGACTATGCGGACTTCAGGAAGCAGCTCAAGAACCGCTATGCCAAGCGTTTCGGAGCGTAGCCGGTGGTCGTTGGCGGCGGGCCTATCCATCGGACTGCTGTGGCTTGCGCTGTCGGCGACCGCTCAAACTCCGGACATACAAAGCGGTGAGATCTGGCGGTATTGCGAAGAGTACTTCGTCAAGGTCGAGGACCTGAAGAACGGGAAAGTCCCGGTCAGCAAGGACGAGGCCCACTACCGCGTCCGTGACCTGTCGGGAGACTTCCTGCGTCTCGCCAAAGGCTTCCGGCCGCGGAGCACGGAAGAGGGCCATGTTCTCGGAGAATGCCTCAACCTTGCCAACGGCAACGCCTTGTTCTCCTTCGAGCAGGTGCAGAATCTGGAGGCCCAAGACGACGACTTCGTTGACATGGCCACCACCGAGGCCATCAACAACTCGCGCGCCAAGGGATTCGACATAAAAAAGGAACTGGGTCAGAAGCACGACCTCATGCGTGACGCCGAAATCGCCCGCGCGACCTTCGAGAGCGAGCTTCGGGCGATAAACAACCATATCCTCGAGAGTATCGCCATGGCCAACATGGCCGTCGCCCACGTCACACAAAGCCAATTGGACCGAAGCTCCCAGTTGGGGCTCGCTCCCGGCGGGTACAACACCGGCTACGGTCCCAGCGGCACCATCGTTTCCTTCAATGCCTTCTCGTCCGTCATTGCGAAGGCAAGCCAATCCATGCTCCAGACGCGGTCGCAGGCACTTGTACCGGGCCTGACGGCCTCCGCTCCCCCGGGGCAGAATGCCGCGGCGCCGGGGACGTTTACGGCGGCCCCCCCGACTCCACCTTCCACGCCCGGACAGGCCGGCAAGCTTTCCGCGCCTGCCGGTAAGCCGGCAACGTCCACGGCGGCGACGCCCGTGTCGGTGGCTACCGCCTCGGGGGCTCCTGCATCCGTGACTCCTGCGGCAACGCCCCCGGCTTCGGCGACTACCGCGTCTGCAACTCCTGCGTCGACGGTCCCGGCCCCGGCGACGGCTGCATCGCCAGCCCCTGCGTCAGCAGCCTCCGGCAGCGGAGCTCCCGCAACCGGCACGCCCGGACCGGCGTCAGCCAACGCCACCGCGCTCGCGGCGGCGCCCGCCCTGGTCGATACCAAGGCTCCCAAGGCCGATGCACGCTGTGCCGCCTACAGGCTGACCGGCGATGGCGAGAAGTTCGCCGAGTTCGAAAACAAATGCGACATTCCCATCAGTTGGCTCTGGTGCTGGGTCCCGAAAGGAGCGCCTGACTGCCAGCCCGACCAGGCCTCCGAGATCGTTCCCGCGAGGAGTCGCGTCCTGCTTCCCGGACCCGCCCCCAACGAGACCCCGCAGGCGGTGTCCCGCATCTGCGACATGTCGGATCCGGACAAGTTCTGCACGCTCTGACATGGTGCTGCTTCCAAACAACGCGAAGATCGCAGAATACAAGATTCTCGGGCATCTCGGCAGCGGGGGGTTCGCCAACACCTACCGTGCCTACGACAGCAATCTTGACAAGGACGTCGCGATCAAGGAGTTCTTTCCGAGGCGGTACTGCAGCCGCGACGAGAACTATCGGGTGCTTCCCCTTCCCGGTGAGGAGGAGCGGTTCCGATCCTTGCGCGACTCGTTCCTGCGGGAAGCCCGTATCCTCGCCCAGTTCGACGAAAAGAACATCGTCAAGGTGCTGCGCTATTTCGAGGGCCTCGAAACCGCGTACATGATCATGGAGTACGTGGACGGCCGGAATCTCGGTTCGGTGATCCAGGAAAACGCCGTGCAGCCCGAGGATCGGGTGGTGGGCTGGCTCCGTGGACTTCTTCGCGGGCTCGGGACGGTCCACGCCGGCAAGGTCATCCACGGCGATATCAAGCCGCGGAACATCATCATTACCGAGTCCGACGAGGCGGTGCTGATCGATTTCGGCGCGGCGGTCGCCCACGACGCGGATGCCGACGACGGCGGCGCCGAGACGACGGAAACCGCCGGGGAGGTCTTCGCCAGTCTCAACTATGCCGCGCCCGAGCAGCTTCACGGCGGTCGCATCGATCAACGCACCGATCTCTATTCGCTCGGCTCCGTCTTCTACGAGCTCGTCACCCACGAACGACTCGGCCGCGAACGGACGGAGGAGATCGCCGAGGACCAGATCCTGGCCTATGGCCGGTTCTATGGCGCCCGCTTCCTGAGGACCGTTCATCGCGCGATCCAGCTCGATCCCGAGGCCAGGTTTTCCGATTCCGAGGACTGGCTCGAAGAGTTGACGCTGTCGCGATGGGAGAAGACCGGGAGATTTCTGCGCCGAAGGCGCAAATCGCTGATCGCGGCCGCCGCCGTCCTCGCCGCCGCAACCTACGCCGTGAACTACGTCGTCGAGAACGAGATCGACCGTGAAAACGCTTACTTCAAGATCCTGGCATCGAAGGCCGAGATCGACGCGCAGATGGAGCTCGGGCACGGTTACCGGACAAAGCTGGAGAAGGCGCGCGACTATCTGGCCGCCTACGCAACGGAATACCGCTCGCAGGTCGACAAGCTCGCGCCCGCGAATCTGATCACGGGACGCTCCTCGGTGGAGGGCCTGCAGCAGGCGGTGCGCGTGACCGAGTCCCTGGCGACAAGACTGTCTGCGGTTGCCGCCAGGATCGACACGATGCAGGCGAAATACTATTTCGGCCGTTACCCGGGTGCTGTCGAGGAGGCGGACCGCCTGGTCACGGACATCGATGCCCGGATTGCCCGTTTGACACGGGATCTTCTCGCCGCCATCGTCGAGAATGGCATCGTCGGCGAAGGTCGCCGGCGGCGAATCCATGTCGACAACGTCGGGCTTGCGGAGCTCGTCACCGGGGTCAAGGAAAGCACGGAGCCGGTCACTCTGCCGGAGATGGTGCCGAGAAGCCGGCCGCTGGTGGATTCCTTCCTCACGCGTCAGCTCGAACGCATGCGGGTCGCGCGGCTCGCCCGCGAACGGGCCACGGCCCTGTCAAGGCTTGAGACGCTCCGCGATGCCTACCCGAAGGGAAGACGCGCCGCGGTATTCCCGAAACTGATCGAACAGGCGCGTCAGGCTGATGTGGTGAAGGACCTGAAGGCGCTGGTCGCCCGGGGCGAGCGCACCGCCAGGACCATCGACCGGGAACTGCAGCTCGCCGAGGTCCGCCGCAAAAAGCTGCGTGCCGAAGCCAAGCTCCGCGGCGCCATACAGAAGATCGAGGCCGGAATGCGGCCGGTTCCTCCAGGCCGGTTCATGATGGGCGGCCCCGACCAGGGCTATGCCCAGCCGGTCCGCGAGGTCTCCGTCTCCCGGTTTTTCCTCGGGGTCAATGAAGTCAGCGTCGGTGAGTGGATGGTGTGCGTGAGAGAGAAGAAATGCGCGGCCGCGGGCGGCGCCAGGATGGACCGTCCGGTCACCGGCATCACCTGGAATCAGGTGCAGGAGTTCATCCGTTGGCTGAACGGGCGCAGCAGGCGCTATCGTTTCCGGTTGCCGTCGGAGGCCGAGTGGGAATACGTGATCAAGCGCTACGGCTACCGTGAGAAGGAACTCACCGGCGGCCTCATGTCGATCACCGCGAACAATACCAACAAGCTCGGCCTCAACGCCATGCTCGGCAATGCGCTCGAATGGCTCGATGACTGCTGGCACGGCGGCTACTACCGCGCGCCGGTGGACGGCTCTTCATGGAACCGGGGCTTGCAGTGCAACAAACGAGTGGTGCGCGGCAGCAGTTGGGACGGCAAACACCTCCTCGAAGCGACAAACGCCGCCTATTTCCGGCCGCCTCAGGGTGTCGAGCGCACCAAGTCCTTGCCGACCCTTGGTTTTCGACTCGCGGGTGACCGGAAATGAAAGTGCGGCAACTCTTTCTTGGACTCCTGGCCGCGTTGCTGTTTTTCGCGGGACCCTCGGCGGCGGAGAACACGTTCCTGTTCAGCTCCCAATCGAAAGACTTCAGGTTCAGTGTCGTGTCGGTAGACGGGGGGCTCGTGGTGGACTCACGTCTCTCCGCCTCCCTCGGTTCCGACCTGACGCTCCGCTACATCGCGGGGGACACCGACTTCACGGTCAAAGCCGTGAACATTCCGCCGCCCGTTGAGGTTTTCATCTACTTCAACGGCCCGTCGTCCGGCGACGTCTGCAGGCATGCCGTGTTCCTCAGGGAACTTTTCGCCCCGACCGGAATCGTGCTCCGTGTCTATGCCGACGGCGAGCCGGAGTGTGCCGACGTCGCTTTGGCGGGTGAGGGCGCGCGCCGCCTGGCCGCGGACCTGGCGGACCTCACGGAGGGGTACGTCCGGCGGCTTCTCTTCATCGTGGGACCGGCGGCGCCCGCGAACATCCCTGAGATCGTCTGGCAACAGCGCCGGATCACCGCCAAGGAGTTCCGCGTCAAGGCGACGCTCCTGCGGGAGTTGACCACCTTCCTCGACGGCGGCGGAACGGGGCAGGTGTCGTTTCTCCCCTCGGCGGTCTACCGGGTGTTCGGCGGTCCCGTGGTCGCCGTCATTGGGACCGCGGCCGGCGAAGCCGGGCGCGTCACGCTGCTGGCCGCGGGCGACGTCGGCCTACCCTACGATCTCTGGCTGTTTCTCGCCCTCCCGGTGGTGGCCATCGCCGTCCTGCTCCTGCTGCTCATCGTGTTCGTCCGCAGACGGCGGCGGAAACGGACGATCACGAAGTCCCCGGTCAAGAGGGTGATCCGCATCGGCTATGGCCCGGGTCACGACATTTCCCTCGGCGACGAGGGAGAACGCGAAGTGCTGTCCATTCGGGTCCACCAGGACGGCATCGCTACCGCCGCCGCCACCAGTCGTGTCGACAACATCTCCCTCAACGGCAAACGCTTCTCCGGCACCGGCCGGATCTCACCCGACGACACGCTCTTCGTCAACGACCGCAGAATCCTCTTCAGGATATGAAACGCCGCGATCGCTCGATCGAGACCATCAGCCTCTCCGCCATCGACCTGTTCGCGTCGGCGCTGGGAGCGTTCATCGTCATCACCGCGGTCCTGATCCCTTATTACCCCAACCTCAAGGATGGCCACGGCAAGGTCGCGGTCCTTGAGCGCGAAGTTCTGGAGAACCAGGAACGCACGGCGCGGGCCGTGGAAACCGAACAACTCGCCCGTGCCGAAGCGAGACGCCGCCGTGAGCAACAGGCGGCGGCGGCGAAGGCGCGCGCGCAGCGGCGGCGGATCAACGCAGCCATCCAGGATGAGAAGACAAGAAATATCGCGCTTCGGACCAGCGTGACGGACCTGACGAAGAACCTGTCCAAGCTGCGGAAAGAGAAGCAGGCACGGCGCAGACAGTTCACGGGAGGGCAGTCGGAGTTTTCGATATTGGGCCTGTTGATCAAGGCCAGATCGATCGTCATCGTCGTCGATCTTTCCGGAAGCATGAGCAGTTGGAGCGGCCTCATGGTACAGACACTCACCGAGATCGTTTCGTCGTTTCACGACAAGATCCGGTTCGCCATCCTCGGCTATCAGGGCACGCGCGGCGTGTCCCAGTTCTGGCCCCGGCGCAAACAGATGGCGATCGGAGATACGCGAAGCAAGTCGAGCGCGCTGGCGTTCGTCAGGAGCCTTCCAAACCGCTTCGATGGGTCCACGCCCACCCAGACAGCGCTCTTGACCGCGCTGACATACAAGCCGCAGGCCATTGTCCTGATCAGTGACGGTTCGCCGACCGACGCCGAGCCGGACGATATCGTCGCCAAGCTCACGCGCCTCAATCGCGGAGTCACGGCAATCCATACGGTGGCGCTTGGCGACTACCTGAAACATCCCGAGCTTGTCGTGTTCCTCAGCAAGCTCGCGGCACGGAACAAGGGGCGTTTCGTCGGTGTGATCCGGTGAAGAAGAAGACCCGCGACATCGAGGTTTTCAACCTGTCCGCCCTGGACCTGTTTGCCTCGGCAATGGGCGCATTCGTCCTGCTGAGCGTGATGATGCTGCCATACTTCTTCAAGGGCAAGGGACTGGAAGAGGTCATCGAGCGTCTGCAGCAGGACGTCACGGCGAGCGCCGCGCAAGCCGGTGAAGCCGAGGCGGCCGCGCGCACGGCGGTGAATGCCGCCCGGAACGTCACCAAAGCCAAGAGCGCGGAGACGGCCAAGGAGGCGCGGGAACTGGCGGCGCTCCGGGCGAAGTCCGCCGAATTCTCGGCGCGAATCGATGCTCTCCGGAAAGAAATCGAACGGGAGAAGCGGAAGAAGGTCGCCGTCAAGCCCGACAAGGGTGGTTACAAGGTCTCTTTCCGCCTGCTCGGCCTGAAATCCAACGAAGACCGCTATCTGATCCTGATCGACGGTGCGGCGAGGATCAAGAGAAACACAAGCAATCTGCCGAGGGTCCTGACCGAGGTGGTATCGGTCTTCGGGCCCGCAAAGGAGTTTGCCATCGCCTTCTACCGGCACGGCGCCGCCGGGTTGCTATACGAGCGGTGGCCCAAGACCGGCTTTGTCGAGGGCTCCGCGGAGACTCGGACCAAGGCGGTAGCCTTCATGAAAGAACAGTATGAGAAGATGTCGGGTCGAAGCGCCACCTACCAGGCCCTCGAACGGGCCGTCGGCGAGAAGGCCGACGCCGTGATCTTCATCTCGGATGGCTTCATTTCCCGCAAGACCAATCTCGGTCGCGGTCCGGTTCAGGTCATCGAGGAGATCAGCGGGAAAAATTCACGGGGCATCCAGGTGAACAGCGTTGCCGTCGGCGTCTGGTTCCGCAATCCCAACTTTGCCGACTTCATGAACCAGCTCAGACTGCGGAACGGCGGCGACTTCAAGGGCGTGCCGCCCTGATCGAAGGGCAACGCGTCGAACGCGGTCTCCAGGACTCGCCGCGGCCCGGTATCGAGCCCCGACGGACGGTTTCAGAATCCGGGAGCGGCTTTCCTGTTCCGCTCCAGCCCCTCCCACGTATCGATGACCTCCCGGTGGGACGCCACCAGGCCGAACTGGCGGCGGGTGTTCTCCAGGGTGCCCTCGTGCAGCACCGGGTCGGGACCGGCCATGCAGTCGTGCACCATGGTGACGTAGTAGTCCAGCATGAAGGCGTCCCGCATGGTGCTTTCCACGCACACGTTGGTGGCCACGCCGGTCAGGAGGACGCTCTCGATGCCCTTGGCCTTGAGGATGGTTTCCAGGTCGGTGTTGATGAAGGCGCTGTAGCGGTGCTTGATCACCACCCGCTCGTCCGCCCGGGGCTCGATGCCGTCGAAGAAATCGGCGCCCCAGGACCCCTCGCGGCAGGTCTCTGTATCGGCGCCCTCGGGCTTGCGGTAGAGCCACGGCTCGGTGTCGGTCCACTCGCTGTGGATGGTCTGGATGTAGACGATGGGCAGGCTCACCTCGCGGGCCTCGTCGATGAGCTTGTAGAGGTTGGGCATCATCTCCAGACCCGCTTTGATGTCCAGACCGCGCCTGGCGCACGCCCCCTCGGGGCTGCAGAAATCGTTCTGCACGTCCACCACGATCAGTCCCGACAGGGAAGGGTCGCAACGTTCCTTGAGGCTCCGTAATACGCTCATGTCCGGCTCCTTTGCGTAGGGCGACCGCGCGGGTCGCCCCTACCCGTGGCCTCAGTCGGCCATCATCTCTTTCTGCATCGGCGTGAGGGCGTTGGAGCAGCCCACCATGCTGTTGCGCGTCACCAGCCCGGCCAGTTGCTCTTCGCTCCAGCCTTCGGTTCCCTCCGGACGCCGGGGCAACACCAGGTAGCGGGTCTCCGCGGTGCTGTCCACCACCCGGACCTCCACTGGCTCCGGCAGCTCCAGACCCATTTCCTTCAGCACCCGGCGGGGGTCCACCACCACCCGCGTGCGGTAGTTGGTGCTCTTGTACCAGTCAGGCGGCTGGCCCAGCAGTTGCCGCGGATAGCACGAGCACAGCGTGCACACCACGACGTGGTGCACGTCGTCGCTGTTCTCCACCGCGATGAGCTGGTTGGCGGTGGACATGTCGACGCCCAACTCCTCGGCCGCCGCGATGCCGTCCTCGAAGAGGCGCTTCTTGTACTCGGGGTCGGTCCAGGCCCGGGCCACCACCCGCGAGCCCTGATGCGGCGATACGCCCTCGTTCTCGTCGATCTTGCGCCGCACCTCGTCGGTGCTGATGATGCCCTTCTCGCGCAGCAGGTTCCCGATGGCCAGCATCTGCTTCTCGAACAGCGTGTGCTCGTGCTCCGTGGTGTCGATGGGATTGTTGGCGTGGAGCTGCTCGAACACGTCGTCGTGGCCATGGTCGTGCCCGTGCTTGACGTTGCGCGTCTCGTCAGCGCTGAGGACGCCCTTTTCCTTCAACAGGTCCGCGGTGGCGCGGGCCCGCCGTTCGAAGTAGCTCGGCCCCTCGGTGGATGCCGGCTCGGTGCTGGCTTCCGGTTTCTCCTTGGCCATGATGTGCTCTCCTGACACGTTATCGCGGCTCGAGCCACTGCTCGAAAATGTCCGCGTAGATCTTGTTGGCGCCCTTGGGCGCGGGCCGGTCGTCCCACACGTGAGCCAGATCGAACTCGATGGAGTAGAGGTTGGCCATGGGCAGGCCGTCCTTGCCGAAGGAAAGCAGCTCAGGGTCCTTGAAGCTGCCCCTTATGTCAGCCACCACACCGTCCTTCCCCCTGAGATACTGGGGCGAGCGGATGTGATGCCCCAGGGTCAACGTTTCCAGAACGCGTACCCGATCACCTTGCTTGTAACGGAAACTCATGGGCGTCAGTCTCGACTTTCACGGGTTGATTGTCAACTCGCGGAACTGACCCAGTACGCGAGAGGCGGTCTTCGCGCGGAAGTCAGGCCATTGCCGTTCCGCCGGTGAAGCGTTCGAGCCAGACGCCGCTCAGCAGCCAGGAATAGCCCCAGGTTCCGATGATAATCAGCACGAAGGCGATGGGGATGTCGGATGTGCTTCCGTTGAGCGAGAAAGCCGGCACGTAGCCGAAGAGGAAGGGCGCGAGATAGAGAAACTTGGCGAACTTGAAAGCGCTGAAAGCGGTCTTCCACATGTCCGCCTGTGCGATGGTGGCGCCGGTGAACGCGGCGATGCATGCCGGCGGGGTGATGTTCGAGTCCTGGGACAGCCAGTAGACGATCATGTGCGCCGCAATGGGATTGATGCCCAGTTCCGTCAGTCCTTTCCGAAATCCGATTCGCCTGGATTGATCTCCAAGTTTAACAAACGCCACGTTCAACAAGAATGGACCGGAATGCATTGTCAATTCCTTCGGCCAGGCCAGGCAATGAGGCTTGAATGGCAATATGGGTTGATGTATCGTCCGCCACACACGGGAGGGATGTACATGGGAGAAACCCGGCCCATTCCCGGCGCGGCGGCCCAGGCCATCGACAATCTCCTGGACGGTTGTGCGGCTGTCCAGCGCGATCAGCACGTCGTGGTTCTCGCCGCGGTCGACGGCCTTAGCGGCGGCACCAACATCGTCGACGAGACCGCCATCGGCTGGATACAGCAGGGCATTCAGGCCCGCGGCGCCCACGCCACGGTGATGTGGGTCGACCTGCCCGTGCGCCGTGCCGTCATTTGGCCGGACATTCCTACGCGGGAAACCGTCTGGCGTATCCCCGGTCCGGTGAAATCGGTGATGCGTGACGCCGACACGCTCATCAGCCACGTGCTGGATTTCTCAACCGAGGAAGAGTTGAAGGAATGGCCGGAGCTTCTTGCGGAGACGAAGGTGCCCTTCGTGCGCAACATGGCAACCACCGCCGCCCTTCTTTCAACCGCCTGGGCGCGGACGCCGCACGCTTTCGTGTCCGAGCTTCGTCTGCGCACCGCGGAGCTCATCCGGGCCGGTAGCCGTTGGGAGTTGATCAACCCCAACGGAACCCACCTGGAAGGCACGGTCGGGCCGGCAACGTCGAACTGGGGCAGCTACACGGCCCCGCGGGGCCGCAGAGGTTCTTTCCCCGAAGGGATATATCCCGCCATCAACCCGGTCGACATGCAGGGGGAACTCGTGTTCGACCGGATGCTGCCCGTGTGGGCACGGGATATCGGGGTGCCGCCGAGTTTTGCCCGTCCCGTGACCGTCACGATCCAGGACAACCACATCGTCAAGTTCGAGGGCGGCGCAGAGGCCAGGATACTCCGGGCGTTCTACGTCGAGCTCGCAAAGGTGCTGGGCGAGGATCACGGATACGAGATGCGCGCGCCCCACGGCGGCATTCACCCCGCCGCGCGCATTCGTCCCTCCCAGTGTCCCGACGAGGAATACCGGGAGTTCCTTCATTCCTTTCACCCATCCAGCATTCACCTTCATCTGGGCAACCATCGGTACAACGATGATTTCCCGTATTGTCTTCACTCGGCGCCCGAGCTCCGGGGCTCCACCCTGAAGGTAGGCGGGCAGGTCCTGCACGACGGAGACCGGCTGGGCGTCATGGACCACCCGAGCGTCGTGGCCATGGCGGCGGAGTATCCGGACCGTCCGGCCGCTGACGCCGGACGGTGGATCTAGACACATGCGGAGCGCCGCAAACAGAGACCCCGGTCCGCGCCGCCAGCGCGCGGAAGGAGAGGGCCGGCATGCCTGACTGGAAGATGTTCTCCTCGGATGACCACGTGGACCTCGCCTATCTTCCGGGAGACCTGTGGCAGCAGCGGGTTCCCGCGGCGTATCGGGACCGCGTCCCGCAGCTTATCGAGACCGCCACCGACTGGCGCTGGGAGATGGATGGCCGTCCGATGGGGACTTCCCAGAAGAAGGATGCCGTGATCACGACGACCTTCGGACATTGGAGCACTCCAGTGGAACACGAAGGAGGGAGGTGGCGGCCGACGACACCCGAGCTTCGTTTGGCCGACATGGACCGGGACGGCGTGGAGGCACAGGTGCTATACGGGGGACTCACCAGAGGTTTCGGCGTCGAGGACCCGGAGCTGAACACCGTGGTCACACGAGCCTACAACGAGTGGACCGCGGAGTTCTGTGGAGCCGCGCCCGGACGGCTCGTCGGGTTGGGCTGGCTCCCGATCCATGGCGTCGACGCGGCGATCGAGGAGTTGCACAACTGCGCGAGACTGGGCTTGAAGGGAGTGCAATTCCAGGCGTTCAACGCCAGGAGGCGAATTTGGGACAGCGTGTGGGAACCCCTGTGGGATGCCGCCGAGGACGCCGGACTCCCGGTTTCCTTCCACGTCGGCGGCGGCCAATGGAGCACCCAGGGAGAGAAGCCCCCGGGGCGCGGCGTCCAGACCACTTCCACCACGGTAGCGCCGATTCAGCTCGACGAAGTGCTGGTCTCGGTGGTCATGTCGGGGATCCTGCATCGCCACCCCAAGCTCAACGTCGTGCTGGGCGAGAGCTCCATCGGCTGGATTCCCTTTGTCGTCGATCGGATGGACTGGGAATACGAGGTCCGGATGAACAAGGGCAGGGGGGGCGACGCGGCGGTGCTGGATATGCTCCCGTCCGACTACTACCGCCGTCAGGTCTACGCGACCTTCCAGTCGGACCCCATCGGGGTGAAACTCCTCGAGGAGGTGGGCGTGGACAACGCCCTGTGGGCCTCCGATTATCCTCACGGCGACTCCGTGTGGCCACGGTCGCACGAGACCGTGGACGAAGAGTTCGCACAAGTGGACGAGGCGCTGGTGCGGAAGGTCACGCGGGACAACGGCATGAAGCTCTACCTTGGCAAGGACTAGGGGAGTCTGTCTGAATAATGGATCTGTCCTTCGACTTCGCGACGCTTCGCGTCACTACGCTCAGGACGAACGGAGCAATGCTAACACAACCGTTCGTCCTGAGCGTAGCGAGCCTTGGCGAGCGAAGTCGAAGGACGCCAAAATCCGACAGGCTCCTAGCCGGTCCGGAACGAGGCGATCATGGGCATCTCCGGGATCGATCACTGGGTCATCATCGTCAAGGACATGGACGAGTCGGTCGCCTTCTACCGCAAACTGGGCCTCAAGGAGTCCTGGCAGTCCAAGGCGGGAGGGGAATCGTCGCGGCCCGTGTTCCGCATCAACGATACCCAGCTCATCAAGTTCTATGCGGCGGATCGTTATGAGATCGAGAGCCCGTCGGGGGCGCCGAACTACGCCCCGGGGTCCATGGACTTCTGCCTCACCTGGGACGGGACGGTGCAGGACATCCTGGACTTCCTGAAGGAGAACGACATACCCGTGCGCTCGGGACCGTCACCCCGGTCCGGAGGCAGAGGGCGGGCCACCAGCGTGTACATCCGGGATCCGGACGACAACCTCATCGAGATCATGTCCTACGAGGCCGGGTAACGTCTCCGGGACGCAGGGAGGACAGCTTTGGAGAGCAGCCGGCGAGTCGCAGTGGTCACGGGCGGGGCGAGCGGCATCGGGCTGGGTATCGCGCGCCGGGTGGCCGAGCAGGGCATGGCGGTGGTGGCGGCCGACTGGAGCGCTGACGCCTGCGCCGGGGCGGCGGAGAGCCTGGGCGGCTACGAGGCTCCAACGGTGGTGGTCGAAGCCGATATCGGGACGGAAGCCGGTTCCGCTGAGGCCATCGAAACGGCCATCGAGCGCTTCGGCCGCCTCGATCTCTTGTGCAACAATGCCGCCATCCACCCCACGGCCACCGTGGAGGAGATGGACGTTACGGCCTGGAATGAGGCGTTCCGGGTCAACGTGACCGGGGCCTTCCTCTGCAGCCAACGGGCCTTGCCGCATATGAAAAAGCAGGGCGCGGGGACCATCGTCAACATCGGATCGGTCAGTGGTGTTTCCCCGTACGTCGGCGGCGGAGCCTACGCGGTCACCAAGGCCGCACTGGCGATGCTGACAAGGGTGCTGGCACTCGAGGCCGGACCCTTCGGAATCACGGTCAACTGCATCTCCCCGGGTTCCATCCAGCATCGGACCCAAGGCGGCGGGAACACGGCCCACATACCCGTGGGCCGTGGCGGCACCATCGATGACGTGGCTTCCCTCGTGACCTATCTTGCGTCCGTGGAAGCCAAGTACATGACAGGGGCGACCTTAGTGCTTGACGGAGGAGCTACCGCCGGCCGCAAGCGGGCCGGAGTTGCAGTCGAAAGATTGCCGGAACCAGGGGGTGAGAGATGAAGCTTCGTAAACGTTGCCATTTCGTTTCCATGTTTCTGATCGGAGTTTGGCTCGTCGCCGTGGCTGCGGCGGCCATTGGCACGCCGGCCACGGGCGTTGCGGCCTCCAAACCGGAGGCCTGGGAGCAGCGCCAGGGCGGGATTCTCACCATCGGCAGCTCCAAGGACATGAACACCAAGCATCCGTTCACGCGGGTGACCTCGGTGGACGAGTTCATCAAGATGATGATGTGGGAACCCATCACCATGTACGACCTCGCCGGCAACCTGCACGGCATCCTGGCGGAGAGCTGGGAACCCAACGCCGACGCCAGCGAGTGGACCTTCAAGCTCAGGCGCGGCGTCAAGTTCCACAATGGAGCCGAAATGACCTCCGCCGACTGGATCTGGTGCTACAACTACATACTGAACCCGGCCAATGGCGCCTACGCGAATACGGTGCTTTCCGACAACATCGCCAAGGTCGAGGCCGTGGACCCGTACACGGTCAAGTTCAAGATGGTGGGACCGCGAGCGCTCTTCCCTCACGTGCTCAGCAGCATCCAGAACGGCACCATCGTCCCGAAGAACTCCCTGGGCGGCAAGGTAGGGGAGATCGAAGGCAATCCTCCGCCGGGCACCGGCCCCTTCCAGTTCGTGAACTGGACGCCGGGAACCCAGGTGGAATTCAAGCGGTTCGACGATTACTGGGACGGCACGCCCTACCTGGAAGGGCTCCGGTTCCGGATCATTACCAACAAGGCGGCCCGGCAGAACGCGTTGCGCGCCGGCGACGTGAACATGGCGGATCGGCTGAGGCCGTCGTTCGCGGAACGGGTGAAGAAAGGCAGGATCACGGGCATCAAGACCAGGGCCGTCGGCGGCGCCGGCTTTCGGCAGCTCTACTTCAACACCAAGGGAAAGTGGACGAGTGACAAGCGCGTCCGGGAAGCCTTCATCCTGTCGCTGGACCGGGAAGCCACTGTCGAGGAAGGCTTCCTCGGTGTAGGCGATCCCCTTCCTCTCGCGGTGCCTCCGGACTCGGACTGGCTCCGCGCGGGTACCGCCAACCTTCCGTCCTATGAACGGGACGTCAAGCGCGCGCGTCAGTTGCTCAAGGAGGCCGGCTACAACGGCGAACCGTTGTCGCTCAACATGACCCTGGGGCAGGAGGTTGCCCTTGGCGAAGCCATCGTGCGCCAGGCGGCGCAGGCGGGCCTTAATATCAAGATGGCTCCGGTGGAGTCGACCATCTTCTATGAACGCCTGGGCAAGGGCGATTTCAGCCTGCTCATGTCGAGCGGCCGTTTCAGGGGTGAACCGGGGCTGGAAGAGACCATCAACTACGTGTGCGAGAAGGGAAAGGTGCGCCGTTCGCGCACGGGCTACTGCAACCCGGACATGGACGCCCTGATCTCCTCGTATCCCACGGCCTCCGACCGGGCCGAGCGGGTCAAGATCTACGGCAAGATCGTCAAAGCCGTGTTCGCGGACGAGATGATGCAGTACGGGATAGGATGGTCCAACAACCGCAACTTCGGCTGGCGGGACAAGGTCAAGGACTGGCAGCGGGGGCCCGGCCAGGAGTACCGGAACGCCCTGGGAGGTCTGCATCGGACCTGGATCGAAAAGTAGTCACCTTCAACATGAGAACGTAACGGTTGGCATTTTGTCACGAAAGTGGGAGCCGCCGCCGCTGAAGGTGCGTGGCGGCTCCCACGAAGCGCATGATCCGCTACACGCTGCTCCGCGCTCTCCAGATGATTCCCACCGTCCTGTTGGTGACGGTGGCGGTCTTCGTCCTGATCATCATCATCCCCGGTGATCCCGTCCTGAGCATGCTCGGCTACTACGCCGACGACGTCACCGCGGTGCCTCATGAAATCTACGACCGGATGTTCCGGGAGCTTCGCCTGGATCGTCCGATTCCCATTCAATACCTCTATTGGCTCGGCGACGCTTTGCAGGGAGACTTCGGCAAATCCGTGGTCTTTCGGGTTCCGGTGATCGACGTCGTGGTGTCGAGGGTGCCCGCCACCCTGTACCTCGGGACCGCCTCCCTGCTCATCGCCATCGCCGTCGCGGTGCCCTTCGGCGTATGGGCGGCGGTGAAGAACGACACATGGGTCGACCACTTGGCGTCCGGCTTCGTGCTGTTCGGGGTCGCCGTGCCGGGGTTCTGGTTCGGCATGATCGTGATCCTGGTGTTCGCGATCTACTTGGGGTGGCTGCCTTCTATCGGCTACGTGGCCCCGCAGGAAGACTTCCTGCGATTCCTCAAGCACCTGATCATGCCCGCGACCGTGCTGGGTCTCGACGTGGCGGCCAACATCCTCAGGTTCCAGCGCACGGACTTTCTCGACCAACTGCATCAAGACTACGTGCGCACCGCTCGCGCCAAGGGATTGCCGGGCCAACTGGTGATCTGGAAGCACGTGCTGAAAAACTCGCTGATAGCCACCGTGACCGTGGTCGGCTTGAATACCGCGCGGCTCTTGGGAGGCTCCACCGTCATCGAGACGCTCTTCAGCTACCCCGGTCTCTCCCGGCTGTTGATCGAAGCGATCTACGCCCGCGACTTCCCGGTCATCCAGGCGGTGGTCCTGTGGATGGTGGTGCTCGTGGTCGTCGTCAATTTCTTCGTGGATCTGATTTACGCGTACCTCAACCCGCGGATACGGTACGCGACGGCGTAGGACGGAGTACGAAGCGGCTGTTTGCTCTCAGTCATGGCAAGGCGATGAACACGAACCCGATGGATGCCGTTTCCGGCGCCGAACCAACGGCGGCGCCGACATGGCGCCAGGAAACGCTGACGCAGCGCGTCACCGGGTTCTTCCTGCGTGACCGGCGCGCCATGGTGGGCATGATCCTGCTCGTGGTCATGCTGTTCGCCGCGTTCGTGGGTCCGCGGCTCGTCCCCTACGAACCCGACCAGCCCAATGTCCGGAACCGGTTCGCGGCGCCGAGCTGGTCCCATTGGATGGGCACGGACCGCAGCGGAAGGGACCTGTTGTCGCGGGTCCTCGCCGGCGCTTCCATCAGTTTCAGGGTCGCCATCGGCGCCGCCCTGCTGGCGCTGTTGATCGGCGCGCCGCTCGGGGCGGTCACGAGCTACATCGGCGGCCTCGTGGATGACGTGACCCAGAGATGCATGGACGCCATCATCGCGTTCCCTGCCCGGCTCCTGGCCATCGTCCTGGTGGTTCTGATGGGACCATCGGTCGTGTCATTGTGGTTCGCCATCGCCTTCAGCTCGATCCCGCGCTACGCGCGCATCATCCGCGGCAGCGTGCTCGACCAGAAGGAGAGGGAATACGTCGAGGCCGCCCACGCCATCGGTGAAGGGCGGCTGGCCATCCTGTTCCTCTACATCCTGCCCAACGTGCTTCCGCCCCTGGCGGTGCAGGTGACGCTGGACTTCGCCAGCGCCGTGACCGTGGAGGCTTCCCTGAGCTTCCTGGGCTTGGGCCTGGTCCCGCCCACCATCAGTTGGGGCGGCCTGCTGAACGATGCGCAGCAATGGCTCGAGGAGGCCCCCTGGCTTGCGATCTTTCCCGGCGCGGCGCTGGCGCTGACCGTGCTGAGCTTCGTGCTGATCGGAGACGCGATCCGGGACCACCTGGATCCCCGCACCCGGCGCCGGGGAGGGATGCGCTGATGGCCTTGCTCGAGGTGCACAACCTGACCGTCGACTTCAACCTCGGCGTGGAGAGCCTGCGGGCGGTGGACGACGTTTCGTTCACCCTGGAGCCGGGCGAGGCCCTGGGCATCGTGGGGGAATCGGGATCGGGCAAGACCGTGACCGCGCTGTCCATCATGCGCCTGCTCGATCCGGCGGCCAGGATCACGAGCGGGCAGATCTGGTTCGACGGCCAGGATCTCGTAACCCGGGACGAGTCCGCCATGGAGTCCATTCGCGGGCGCAGGATCGGCATGGTGTTCCAGGAGCCCATGACCAGCCTCAACCCGGGCTACACGGTGGGCGAACAGGTGGCGGAAGTCTATCGCCATCACCTTCACTTCAGCCACGCGGAAGCGCGGCGCAGCACCATCGAGATGTTCGAGCGCGTCAAGCTGCCCGGCGCCCGGGAGATGTTCAACAAGTACCCGCACGAATTCAGCGGGGGGATGCGCCAGCGCGTAACCATCGCCGCCGCGCTGGCATGTGGACCATCACTGCTGATAGCCGACGAACCCACCACGGCCGTGGACGTCACGATCCAGGCCCAGATCCTGTCTCTGCTGGGGCAGCTTCAACAGGACTTGAGCCTGGCGCTGCTGTTCATCTCCCATGATCTGGCCGTCGTGTCGGAGCTTTGCACTCGGGCCGCCGTTCTCTACGGAGCCCAGTTGTTGGAAGTGGGCAGCACGGATACGATATTCACCGCCCCCAGGCACCCCTATACGGCCGGGCTCATCGGCTCCATCCCCCAACGGGGCCAGCCGTTGGAGGGCATTGGCGGCACCATCTTCGACCTGCGGTCACCGCCGCCGGGTTGCCGCTTCCACCCGCGTTGTGCCTACGCCCAGCCCCGGTGCGGCAGGGACGTCCCCTCGCTGTCCCGATCATCGGCGAGTTCCCCGGCGGAAAAAGGGCATGCGTATGCGTGTCACTATCCCTTGTCAGCCATGCGAAAGTGACCGACGTGGAGACTGAACTGCGCATGATGGAGGTTCCCGGCACGGCAGAGAGTGCCCGCCCGTTGCTCAGCGTCCGCGACGTGGTCAAGCATTTCGACGTGAGCGGCGGGACCTTTCGGCGGCTCCTGTATGGTCCGCGTACCGTAAAGGCCGTCGACGGGGTTTCGTTCGAGGTCGCCAGGGGCGAGACCATCGGCCTGGTGGGGGAGAGTGGTTCGGGCAAGTCCACGACGGCCAAGCTCGTCGCGAGGTTGCTCCCCGTGATGGCCGGCGAGGTGTGGCTCGCCGGGCGGGACGTCCTGAAAGCGTCGACCGGCGAAATGAAGGCGCTTCGCAAGGAAATCCAGTTCATCTTTCAGGACCCTTTCTCTTCCCTGAACCCTCGCATGCGCACCGAGATGATCATCGGCAGGGCATTGACCATCCATTTCGGCCTCCATGGGGAGGCACGGCGAGAACGCGTCCTCCAGTTGCTGGAACGGGTGGGGTTGTCTTCACAACACCTGGAACGCTACCCGCATGAGTTCAGTGGCGGCCAGCGGCAGCGAATCGCCATTGCCAGAGCCCTGGCCACGGAGCCGTCGCTGATTCTGGCGGACGAGCCGGTCTCGTCGTTGGACGTGTCCATTCAGGCCCAGGTGCTGGCGCTCCTCCAGGACCTCAGGACAAGACTTGGCCTTACGATGGTTTTCATCACCCATGATCTCAACGTCGCCGAATACGTATCGGACCGTATCCTGGTCATGTACGGCGGCAAGATCATGGAAGAAGGCTCAACCGATGTCGTGATGCAACGCCCCTTGCACCCCTACACGCGGGCTCTTCTCGACACCCGCCCGCGGATTGGCCGCCCCGGTCAAATGCGACCGCTCGAGGGCGAGCCGGCGGTACCCTTGAACCCCGGCCCGGGCTGTCGTTTCGCGTCTCGCTGTCCAATCGGCGTGACAGAGTGCACCGAGCAATCCATCCCGCTGGTAGAGAAGAGAAACGGCCACAGTGTCGCGTGCATCAAGGCCTAGGAAAGCACCTCTACCCTCGAGACCCGCGAGAACCCGGCCAAGACGGCATTCCTCATCGGCTTCGCCGTGGCGCTGTTCATCCTGGGATTCATCGCCGGCAGTGTCTTTTCATCGCCGTCCGGTCGAGTCAACGTGCTCGTGCTCTTGCTGCTTATGGGAGCGGGGGCGGACGCGAGCATGAACCCCAAGTCCCGCTGGAATCGCGCAGGACCACGGGTTGACGGTCGCTCCGCCACAAGTGGGCACCATGAGCGCCATACGATGGCGCACCGCGGTCCCGGGGAGCGGTGAGCCCGGGTCCCGCCGAAACGACAAGGACCGTCCACGTGGATTCGGCAATCCGTCGTTGGGTATACGACGCGCCCGGTAGTCCTGTTCCTCCTCGTGGTCATGGCCGGGCTCGCCGCCGGGAGGATCAGCAAGAAACGGCAGAACCCGTTGCGTTGAAACCCCAAGAGAGTCAAGATGGACCCTGAGGAGGCATCATGATCGATCTGTATACCTGGAGAACTCCCAATGGCCGCAAGGTCTCCATCATGCTCGAAGAGCTGGAGATGCCCTACGAGGTCCACCTGATCAACATCGGCAAGGACGAGCAATTCGCGCCCGACTTCCTGGCCATCAGCCCCAACAACAAGATCCCGGCAATCGTCGACCACGACGGTCCCGGCGGCGGCCCCTATAGCCTGTTCGAGTCCGGCGCCATCCTCCTGTACCTTTCGGAGAAGGCCGGCGGCCGGTTCCTGCCCGAGGAATCCCGCGCCCGTTACGACGTGATGCAGTGGCTCATGTTCCAGATGGGCGGGGTCGGACCGATGTTCGGCCAGGCGCACCACTTCATCGGCGCCAAGGAGCAGGTCCCCTATGGCATCGACCGGTACAAGAACGAAACCCGCCGCCTTTACGGAGTGATGGAGAAACGCCTGTCCGACCACGAGTACCTGGCGGGTGAATATTCGGTGGCCGATATCGCCACCTATCCCTGGGTGGGCCGGTACGAGAGACACCAAGTGGACCTGGCCGACTTCCCGCAGGTCAAGCGCTGGTTCGACGCCATCGGTGCCCGCCCCGCAGCGCAGCGCGGCATGCAGGTGCCGCCGGACGAGTAGCACCAGAGCACACAACCCGGATATCGTTTGACAGCCGCGCGGGGCCGTGTCAGAAAGCCAGCACGCGACTCCCGTCTTTGATGCATGCGCGCACTGACCCGAGGCGCCGTGGGACTTCCTTGTACGCCCCCGTAGCTCAGTAGGATAGAGCACAGGATTCCTAATCCTGGTGTCGTGAGTTCGAGTCTCGCCGGGGGCACTTTCCTTCAGGATCCAAACGGGTTCTAACTGAGCAACCGATTGCGCGTCGGAACACTTGGAAAGCGCCTGAATTCGATGCAGGACCTGGCTCGCTCATGCCACTCCGAATCCGTGCGTTTCAGTCAAACTCGACCAATGTATCAATGGTCGTGCCGAACACGCCTGCCAGCCGGGAAAGCACTGAGGTAGACCCAGGTTTGACGCCGCGCTCGACCTCGGACAAGTAGCTCGTCGCGATCCCCGTCTTCTTGGAAAGATCGCGCAGCGTGATCCCAAGGTGCTTCCGGAACGCCGTGCAAGGGCTTGCGCCGTTCATGATGGCGAGTGCCACCCCGTGGGGAATGCGGTGGCGGTCGTCCGCATCGCGAGCAGCCAACAAGTCCTCAAGCTCCTCTTTCCTGGTCACCAATGCATCATAATCGGAACGTTTCAGAGTGATGGTCTCTGCCTTAGCCATACGCTTCCCTCCGATGCCTGACTCGCAAGACAACCATTACGGCCATCGTTCCGTTCTTGAGGTCGAAAATGACCCGGTAGCTGCCCACTCGCATCCGCCTGTACGTGCTCCCGGTTAACATGACCACCTGATGGGCGTGTGACGCGGGTTCGTCAGCGTACTGTTCGATCCTTGCAACAATCCGGTTTCGCTCCCGGGTAGGGAGAGAGCGCATGTCCTTCACCGCCTTCGGCGTCCACTCTATTTCCATGACAGGGCATCGAGTTGTGTTCGCATATAGCGAACATATTGTCAAGCACTTTGGTCCGGGTCCGCGGCCACTGCATCTAGATAAGCTTGACGACAATCGGACAGCAGGGTGTCCGTGTCCTCCGCGAGCATGAGCCCCAACTGGACCAGAGAGTCGATCTCCGCTCGCACCTGTCGGAGGTAGTCGTCAAGGTCGCGGTAGCGCTCCTCCAGG
This sequence comes from Candidatus Binatia bacterium, assembly GCA_951813575.1. GTDB lineage: Bacteria > Desulfobacterota > Binatia > UBA9968 > JAJDTQ01 > JAJDTQ01. The sequence continues at coordinate 327,099 of OX638375.1, read as the reverse complement.
GACAACCGCGGGTCGCCGCTCGCCTCGCGTTCGGTGCGGGTCCGGGGGAAGGGGATGGAAGAGCCCAGCAAGCCCGCCAGTTCACCTTCGGCTAACTCCTTGGACTGAAGATTCCATCCAGTGTAGGTGGCGAGGGGGACGGTGATCCAGGGGAGGCGGATTCCGGCGACGTCGTTGCCGTCGGCATCCACCGCGGGCACGAGGACCGTGTAGCCGGCGCCGTCGGGCGGCGGCTTCGGGCGGGCGTCGATAACGCCGCGGGCAAGGCCTTCGCCGTAATCCAGGAAGAGCTGACGGTTGTGGAGCCCGGTGCAGCCCGCTCCGGGAATGGCCGGGAAGCCCTTGCGCAGGCTCTCCGGGTCGACCTGCGTGCCGTCGGCGTTGCGCGGGATCCGGCTCGGGGGCGGAGCGGTGCCGTCGGTGGCCCAGCGGTCCATGGCGGCGATGAGTGCCCGCAGGGCCGGGCCGATGGGCAGGGAGTTGTTCGGGTGCCGGGTCTTTCCCCTTGCAGCCCGAGTGCCGTAAGGGGCGTTGTGCTGCGTGCTGGCCATCAGATAAACGCGCACGCGGTCGGGCAGGGGGACATCGTTTCCCCGTCCGTCAGTGTGCGCCAGTGACCCTCGCTTCTGCCAGTACTCGGTGGAGGTCTGGGTATGGATCACCAGCGGGTCTGTGGCTGGCCGTTTCAGGATACCGTCCTTCCGGCCCGTTTGCGGGTCCTCCAGCACGTTGTAGGCGAACGGGAACAGTTCGGGCTCGAGCTGGTTGGTGTGCTGTTGGCACGAGGTGACCGGCCGCGCGAATTCGTAGTTGAGGAACATGCGTCCGCCGCCCGAGGCGTGGGGGGCGATGGCGTCGAACACCTGCCGGCCGTGCTCATCCTCGTTGAAACCCTGGTAGACCAGGTCCCGCAGGAACCGGCCGCTCTGGGACCGGCCCCAGGCATAGGTTTTTTCGACATCCGTTCCTTCCGACAAGGGGTTGGGGTTGCCGTCGCCGTCCTTCTGTTCGTAGCGCAAGAACGACATCAGATCCCGGACGGCTACGAACCCCAGGCCCAGCACCAGCGGGTCCCGGGCCTGGTACACCAGCTCGTAGAGCGCGCCCGGAATGAATCCTCCCGGCAGGTGGATATGGAAGGCGCTGGATTTGACTTTCGCTGGTCCGTCGCCGGGCTCGGGATCCACCACGGCAAATGCCCACTCTGTGGGCGCAATGACCTGTCGCTCGCCATAGGAGTGCATCCTGACCGTCACCTCGGCCTCCGCCGTGTCCAGGGTGGCGGCGGCGTAGCTTTGGACGCGCGGGTCGCCGCTCAGGGGTTGGCTGTAGACGCCCGGGCGGTTGACGCAGACATCAACGCGAACGCGCCGCCGGATGGGCTTTTCGCCGTCGGTGGCGATGGGGACGTCCAGCACCATGCCGTCCTTCCAGGGCACGAGGTCTCCCTGCCAGCCGGAGGTGACCCAGGTGTAGCCGTGCCGCATCAGGAAGCCGTTGCCGGCGTGTTCCAGGGTCACGGGGTCGTTGCACTCCGGCGCGTCGTTGAGGAACATCAACCCGCGTTTGCTGCCCCGGTTGGGGGCCTCGTACAGCACCCGTCGATTGCCCTTGCTCAGATCCGTCGGCCGCAGGATGTGGACCTCGCAACGGTACTCCACGGCGCCACGCTCGTTCCGGGGTGCCTTGGCGAGATTGACGATGCAGTTATTGCGCGGATCCTCCGGGGAGACCTCGCCACGGGCCTCGCCCGCCACGATCTCGTACGCGCCCGGGGATCCGAACGGATGACTATCCGCGAACGGTTGCCGGCGACGCGTGACAAAATGGGTCAACATGGACGGAACCTCCGGTATGGCGAAGTCGGTTCGATCAACCTGTATCCACGGACAACACGGTGCGAGGGCGGCAGGCCCGAAACCTGACCCCTGCACTGTCGACGCGCTTTCCGCGGGGCAGGCTCCCGTCAGAAAATCTTTCTCAGGTCTACGCTCAGGCCCGGCAGCAGAGAAGTGGTGAAGGCGTCCGACCCGCCGCAGCGCCCTGTGGCCGCCATCTGCCCGTCTCCCAGCCGGAGTGTTTCGACGGTAGCGGCCTTGGGGTCGGCCAGCCAATATTCGGCTACCCCGTACCTCGCGTAGATCTCCATCTTGACGGTGCGGTGGCGCCGTCGGGTGACCGGCGAAGCGATCTCGACCACCAGGTCCGGGGCGCCGTGAACGTTGCGTTCGGTGATGATGGATGCCCGCACCGCGGATACGAAGAGGAGATCCGGCTGCAATACGTTGGTGTCGGAGAGGTAGACGTCCGTGGGCGAAATGAGCACTTCACCCAGGCCATGGTCCCTCGCGAATGGCGCGAGAAGAAGGGTAAGGTTGACCACGACTCGCTGGTGCCACGTGGTGGGCGCCGGCTCCATGACCAGCAGTTCTCCTTCGATGAGTTCGTAACGAACGTCATCGGGCGTGTTGAGATAGTCCTGGTAGGTGCAGGGGGCATGGCTGGTCTGGGTCGACATCATGAGCCTCCCGTCGGGTCTCGATTCGGCCTGCCACGGCATGGATCGAGGGAACCAAGGATGAGGGGAAAATGCAAGCGTGAGCACCGCCAGGAGGGAACGGTGCTTCATCAACCGCGGGAAATACGTTACGTTGGACGCTAACCGCGAATCATCGTTGCTGGCCGCTCACGGGGCATCCGGGGCGAGAATTTCTGACGGAGGAGTCCACATGATCAAGCCCACCGCACTCAAGCGCGGCCACTATGAATGCAAGTCCCTGGACGACACCTTGCCGGTGCTCACCGACCTGCTGGCGTTCGAGGTCGTACGGCAGGGATCTGGACAGGCCGCGGTGAAGCATCCCAACACCGACTGGGAGCTGGTGGTCCACGAAGGCGCCCCCGAGGCCGTGGACAAGCCGCACCTGCATCACTACGGCGTGCGGGTGGAGACCCTCGACGAAGTGAACGCGGCCTATGAATACCTCCAGTCACAGAAGGAACGCTACAAGCTCATGCGCGTCAGCCGTCCGCACGAGAACCACTTCGCCCATTCCGTCTATTTCCGCGAGCCCGGCGGTAACGACTGGGAGATCGAGTATTACGACCACGAGGCGGTGGTGCGGGGCCAGCGGAACGCCATCAACCCGTGGCGCGAGAAGATGTCGGAGGAGCGGTTTCCCGGACGGGGTTACCTGCCCCAGGCGTTGAGCCACGGCACGCGTGAATGCGACGACAAGGAGGTCAGCGCGCGCTTCTACAGCGAGGTGCTGGGGCTTGAGATCGCCGGCGGCGGCCGCTCATCGGTGTACATCAAGCACTACGAAACGCCGTGGTACGTGGTGGTGCTGCCGGGGCGGACGCGGCACTATGTCTCGGAGCTCAACCGCTTCACGCTTCAGGTGGAGACCGAGCAGGAAGTGGTGGAGGCGCACCGGGCGTTCCGGACCTCGGGAAAGGACATCGGCATCGACGAGGTGCAGGACCTGCAATACGACAACGGCGAGGTCTCGTTCGTGTTCAGCGACCTTGACCGGAACTGGTGGGATATCTGCGCCGCCCGATAGGGCAGGCCGAGGGAGATATGAGCATGTGGTTCATTGGACTCCGGAGCGCGGTCAAGCCGAGGGAAGAGTGGAACGTCACGTTGGACGACCATCTGTCCTGGATGAAGCGGCAACATGAAGCGGGGAAGATCGTCATGTCCGGGCCGACGCCGGACCGCAAGCTCGGCATCTACCTGATACGGGCGGAATCTCGGGAGGAGGCGGAGGGCATCGCCGGCAGCGATCCCTACACGGCGGCGGGTTTCTGCACGTTCGAGCTGATCGAATGGGAACTGCACCAGGTGATGGGAGCGGGACCGTTCTCAATGGCGGAGATCAAGGTGCAGGGACGGTAAGGCCCTGCCACACGGGGGCGACCGCCGGTCGCCCCTACAGGGCGGCGGCGGAGAAGGTGCGGCGCCAGGCGAAGGCGCGCTGCTCGAAGCGGGCGATGACGCCGTACTCGATGATCAGCATCAGGATCACGAAGAGCAGCACCCACGCCAGCACCTGCTCCATGTCGAAGTTCTCGAACCAGAAAAAGAACATGTAGCCGATGCCGAACTTGATGCCGAAGGTCTCGGCCAGGGCGACGATCTTCCAGGTCATGCCGAAGGAGTAGCGGAACGCGGACATGAGGTAGGGCATGAGCTGGGGTATGTAGACCTTGCGGATCATCATCCGCGGGTTGGCCTTGAAGGACTTGGCCATGTCCATCAGGCTCTTGTCCATTGCCTTGGTGCCTTCCGCCATGTTCACGGTCACGAAGGGCGTGACCACCGCCATCACCGCCACCAGGCTCCCGGTCTCGCTGAACCCGAACCAGAGCACCGCCAGGAACACCATCAGTATGGTGGGTATGGTCAGGAACAGCGGGATCAGGCTCATGAGGGAATACTCCACGGTCTTGCGGAGTCCCATGGCCAGTCCGATGCCGATGCCGGCCAGCATCGCCACCACGAACGCGATGACGATACGGAACAGCGTAATGCCGATGTGGAAGTAGGCCGAGTGGCCCTCGGGACCGAGCTCTACCAGAATGCGTCCCATGGTCATGACAATCCGGAACGGGCTCGGCAGGACCTCCGGCAGCGTGAACAGGGATCCTATCCACCAGACCGCCACCAGCGCCACCATGGACGCCACACGCATGTAGGTACGCATGCTCATTCGGACTGCTGCTCCAGAACGGCGAAGAATTCCTGCACCAGTTCTTTCTCCATGTCGAACAGGCGCGGATCCTCGGGTTGCCTTGGCCGCGGCAAGTCCACATGGACATGCCTGAAGATCCGCGCCGGCTTGGTGCTCATCATGTACACGTTGTCGGAAAGGTAGACGGCCTCGCGCAGGTCATGGGTGACGAACAGGATGGTGGTTTTCGCGCGTTCGAGGATCTCCATCAGGTCGATGCGCATTTTGCGCGCGGTGATCTCGTCCAGGTGGCTGAAGGGCTCGTCCATGAGCAGGATGTCGGGCTCGATGGCCAGGGCGCGGGCGATGGCCACCCGCTGCTGCATCCCGCCTGACAAATTGAGGGGATAGTTGGGCTCCTGCCCCGCCAGCCCCACCATGTCGAGGTACTTGCTCACGCGGTCGCGCCACTGCTCCCGCGGCACGGCCTGGGCCTCCAGCGCGAAGCGGATGTTGTCGTCCACCGTGAGCCAGTTGAGCAGGCGAGCGCTCTGGAAGACGTAGCCCACGTGCACGGCGCCGTCGGCCGACTGGGCCGAGGGGTACACCGTGAGGCTGCCGCCATTCTCCACCTCGATGCCCGCGATGACGTTCAGCAACGTCGATTTCCCGCAGCCGGAGGGACCCACGAGGCTGGCGAACTCTCCCTCCTTGACGTCCAGGCTCACGGCGTCGAGCACCACGAACTCTTCGCCGCCGCCCGGGGTGGGGAACTTCTTTGTCAATTTGTCTACGTGAACGACGGTCGAAGCCATGAACGATACCTGTACCAAGCTAAGTCGCAACCTGATGCCGCCACCGGAAGGCGCGTCTTTCCCAGGAGCGGAATATCAATACATCCACCAGAACCATGAAGACCATGAAGCTGACGCCCCAAGCGAGCATCATATCCACGCGCGTATCCTGAAAATGGAAGACCAGCATCTGCCCGACTCCGCTGCCCACGGCGAAGGCCTCTCCCACCAGCACGATCTTCCAGGACAGGGAGAGCGCGATGCGCATGGACGAGAAGAGGTAGGGCATGAGCTGCGGAACGATCACCTTGCGGACGATCAGGTACCGGTTCGCCTTGTAGACCTTGGCCATGTCGATGACTTCCTTGTCGATGGCCTTGGTTCCCTCCCAAACGTTGAGGGCCACGAACGGGAAGACGATGAGCACCGTGGTGAAGACCGGTCCGATGTCCGAGAGGCCGAACCACAACACGCCCAGAAACGCCCAGCAGATGGCCGGGAACGTGAGCAGCACCATGATCCAGCCGTCGAGGAAGGCCTCCACGTGCCGGTGTAGCCCCATGGTCACCCCGGCGATGCCGCCGATGACCATGGAGAAACCGAGTCCCAAAATGATCCGCCTGAGCGTATCCCACACCACGGTGTAGCTGCTGGGTTCGGAATAGACCGTGACAAGCCGCGCCAACAACTCCTGCGGTCCCGGCAGAAAAGCCGCCAGAAACAGCAGCGATACCAACTGCCACAGCACGACGAAGGCCAGCAGCGTAAGAATCCCGGGCAGGAGACCGGGCTTGCCCTTGATCATGAGGAGAGCCTGTCAGAGATGGGCGTGGGGGTCCGGGCCCTCGGTCCGGCTGAAGCCGTGACCAGGACCCGGACGCCGTAACGTCGACTAGTTGAGAATCAGCCCGTGCTTCTTCTTGTCCGGGACGAAGTCCAGGACGCCGCGCTGCTTGGCCATGTCAAGGAAGTTCCACTGGTGGTCCACGGTTTCCTTGTCCCACTTGGCCAGGAACACCTTGTTCTTCTGCAGCCAATCCCGGTAAACGCCGGCTTCGGCCTTGTTCTTGATGCCGGTCACCTTGGCGAACTTGGCCTCGGCCTGATCGAAGTTCTTGGGGTTCCGGAGCCAGTGCATGGACTCCATGACCGCCGAGGAGAAGCCCGCCGCGCGTTTCCTGTCCTCGTCCACCCACTCCCGCCAGCAGACCAGCGGAGCGGACCACACGATGGGCTGGCCGGTCTTCGACTTCCAGTAGTCGTTGGGCACGAACACCGAGCGGTATTTGTCGGGCTGCGACGCCGCGCGGACGGTCAGCGAGCTGATGTTGAACATGGAATCTACGTCACCGCGGTCCAGCAGAGCCAATAGCGCGGGGGCCGCGGCCTGCTTCAGATCCACGTCCTTCTTGTTGATCACGTCCATGTTATGGCCGTCGATGATGACCGCGCGGGTGGCCTTGAAGGCGCCGGCGCCGGTGGACCAGGTGCCGAACTTCTTGCCCCGCAGGTCGCCGATGGACTTGACCGGGCTGTCCTTCTTGACGAAGACCTCCTGCATCACGGTGAGCCCGCCTCCGACGATGACGAAGTCAAGCCCCTTGGTGATCCTGGCGATGGCCGCCGTGCCGGCGTACGACGAGCAGGGCACCTCCTTGGCGGGCAGCGCGGCCATGTGTCCCGCGAAGGGGCGCACGTCCACTTCCACGTCGATGCCGTTCTTTTCAAAGATTCCGGCCATTTCCCCGGCCAGATACAGCATGGAAATGACACTGTTCCGCCCAGCGGTCACCTTGATCTTGTGGAGATCCTGGGCCGCGGCCTCGAAGGCCAGGAAACTCACCAGCATGATCGCCAGCAAAGCTGTCCATGTGTAGCGTCGCATTGTCTGCCTCCTTTAAACTGGTCGCCGGTTTCGGCAACGAACGCATTCCTTCTTCGGTAAACGCGGGAAACGACGAATACTAGTTCGTGCCCGTTTCTTTGTCAATGGCGCGTCAGGGTTTCAGATAGTCTTTCAGGTCCATCTTTTGCCACAGCTCCGGGTCCGGCTCGATCCTGGTCTCGAACTCCTTTTCCACCGGCCGGGTGGCGTCGATGACCAGGTGGGTGGTCATGGGACCCCGGCCCGTGCGGGCCTCGTTGTAGGACACCGGGTCGAGGTGCGCGCCCTTGACCCCCGGCATGATCAGCAGATCATGGTCGGCCACCATGCGGGTGCTGATGGCCCAGGCCACCTCCCGCTCGTTGAAGATATCCACGTCGTCGTCCACCACCACAACGGTCTTGCCGTAGTTGTCGGTGGACACGGCCACCAGCCCGGCCTGCTTGCCCTCGCCGGGTACCCGCTGCTGCAGCGAGACGTACGTACCCAGCCAGCCCATGGTGCTCACGGCCTTGAGCGTGGGGAACTGGGATCGCAACCGGTCGTACATGCTCATCTCGGCGCTCACGTTGGGCGCCAGGTTGTGCTCGATGTGGGCCGAGTCCAGGTGATGGTAGATGGCGTCCCGGCGCATGGTGATGGCGGTCACATCGATGACGTAGCAAGGCTTGTCGCCGACCCCGTAGTAGCCCAGGTACTCGGCGTAGGGGCCGTCGGTGGCCATCGTGGCGGCGTCGATGGTCCCTTCGATGACGATCTCCGCCTGCGCCGGCACCGGCACGTCCACGGTCTCGCCCTTGACCACCTCCAGCGACTCGCCCAGGTAGCCGCCCATGAGATCGAACTCAACCACCCCCTTGGCCTGGGACGCCTGCAGCACCGCGGAGTGGTGGCCGATGACCAGGGCGATCTCCATGGGCCGCCCCAGTTCCGCGCAGCGCCGGGCGATGTAGGCGCCGTCGTTGCCCGGATTGATCATGCAGCCGAGCCGGTTCCGGCCCATGACCAGGTGACGGTAGATGCCCGCGTTGGGAACCCCGGTGTCCGGCCATCGGGCGATCATGAAACCGGCGCCGATGTACTTCCCGGCATCGAGCTTCGAGTTGTGGATGATGGGCAGCACGCTCAGGTCCACGTCGTCGCCGATGAATTTCTTCTCCTTGACCGGCGCCTTCTCTTCGTCCACCCACACGGGATCCTCGCGTTGGGCCAGCTTCTTTCGCAGCACGTCGTAGATCTCCAGCCGGGTCATGCTGCGCGGGTCGCAGCCCAGCCCCCAGGCCAGGAGGTCGAAGGAGCCGAACATGTTGGTGACCAGCGGCAGCGTGCTGCCCTTGATCTCGGGGCAATAGATCACCGGGTTGCGGCCCTCGGCCGCCAGCTTGTGCTGGATGATGCCGATCTCCAGGTAGGGGTCCAGCGGCTTCGTCACCTCGACGTAGTTCTCGGGTCCGGTCTCCCTCACCGCCTGGAGGAAAGTTCGCAGATCGGGGTTCATAAAACAGCCTCCTTCATCGGGCGCCCTCCTGTAATAGTGTATTACGTGGGACAGGACACTAGAGGCAGGACTTCCTCAACGAAACGGCGGATCTGCGCCAACTGGTCGGGCCCGGTAAAGCGCAGCACCGGCGTGCTGATGCCCATGTCCAGCCACTCCCGCAGCAACACCGCGCACTCCTCGGGGGCGCCGTAGGCGAGCCAGGTCCGGATGACCTCTTCGCTGGGCGGCGCCAGCGGGTAATACTCCTGGAAGTAGTGCTTCGACTCCTCGTAGGCCACCCGCTTGTCCTCGTTGATGTTGATCATGCCGTGGATGCAGGTCTCGAAACCGCCCAGGTCGCGTCCCTGCCGCTGCGCGACCCTCTGCATGAAATCCCAGCGGCGGCGGAACTCGTCCGGCGCTACGGCATCGGTCATGTAGCCGTCCCCCAGCCGTATCACGCGCTCCAGCGCGCGCTCCACCAGCGGGCTGCCCTCCAGGGGTCGCCGCGGGTTCACCGCGATCCAGATGGGACAGGGGCGCTGCACCGGCTTGGGCAGGATGTCGTAGTCCTCCAGGGTGTAGAAGCGCCCCTGGTGATGCACCTTGCCGTCGCTCCACAGCGCCCGCAGCAGCGCGATCCCTTCCTCCAGCCGCGGCGCCCGCTCCCTCGAGGTCTGCCCGAACGCCCGCAGCTCGGGCTCGTGGCCGCCGCCGATGCACGCGCCGAGCACGGCGCGGCCGCCTGAGACGTGGTCCAGGCTCGCCCACTGGATCGCCAGCTCCACCGGATGGCGCAAGGGGAAGGTGGCCATGCAAATGGTGCCGAGCCGCACCCGCTCGGTGCGCGCGGCGAGGTTCGACAGCATCACGATGGAATCGAGCCTGGGCTTGTGGATGAAGCTGTCGCCCACCCACACGGACTCGAAGGCGCCGGACTCCTCGGCGAGGGTGGCGGAGGCAAAGAGGTCCTCCACCGTCGTCAGGCCGAACAGCACGCCGCGGTTGGGAAGGCTCAGGCCCCATCGTGTGGGCAGATCACGCATGGTCATGTCCTGTCCGATCCGGCAGGAAAGGGGTCACTTCTTCAACTCCCGCCATATCCGCTCCGGTGTCATGGGGAGGGTCTTCAGGCGCACCCCCATGGCGTTGTAAATGGCGTTGGCGATGGCCGGGGCGGCCGGGCCGAAGGGCAACTCGCCGATGCCCTTGGCGCCGTAGGGGCCCTCGGAGGAGTCCCCCTCCACGAACTCGGCCTCCAGCCGCCTGGGCATGGTGCCGAAGGTGGGAAGGCGGTAGTCCACCAGGTTCGGGTTGAGCACCTGTCCGCCGTCGATGGCAAGGTCCTCGTACAGCGCAAAGCCCAGTCCCTGCGTGAGGCCGCCCTCGATCTGCTGTTGAACGCCCAGGGGGTTGATGGCCTTGCCCACGTCGTGCACCGCCAGGTAGCGCAGGAGCTCCACCGCGCCGGTCTCGGTGTCCACCCGCACCTCGGCGACGTGGCAGCAGGCGGCGATGACCGGGGCCGCCGCCTCGTAGTCGTTGGTGACGAAGCGGGTGGCGGCTTCATCCACGAACGCGCCCTTGCCGATGATGAGCAGGCCCTGGTGGTCGTAGGCCTCCCGCACCACCTCGTCGAAGGTCGTTTCGCCGCCGGGCTCCACCGTGGCCGCCACGCGGTCGCCGGCGAACACCAGGGTCTCGGGAGCGGCCCGCAGCATGCCCGCGGCCACCTCCGCCAGCCGCCGCCGCGCGTCGGCCGCGGCTGCGGCCACGGCGTTGCCGCACACGTAGGTGGTGCGGCTGGCCCAGGTGCCGAGGTCGAAAGGGGTCACGTCGGTATCGTTGTGGAAGATGCGGATGCGGTCCACCGACACGCCGAGCTGCTCGGCCGCGATCTGGGCCATGACGGTGCGGGTGCCGGTGCCGGTGTCGGCGATGGTGGCGATGATCGCCACGCTGCCGTCGCGGTCCACCTTGACGATGGCCTCGGTGGAGTTCTGCCGGTAGTAGCGCAGGCCGGCGCCGGTCTCGGACAGGATCGCCATGCCGATGCCCGTGCGCGTCGTGCCTTCGGCGGCTCCCTTGCCCGGCCGCATCAGCTCGGTGGCGCGTTCCAGACAGGCGCGCTCGCAGGGGCGTCTCAGGTTCTCGGCGCGGACCGCCACCGGGTCCAGGCCCAGCCGCTCGGCCATGGTCTCCAGGATGGACTCGAAGGCGAATGTCTCCTCGGCATGCCCGAAGCCCCGGTAGGCGGCCCCGGGCGGCTTGTTCGTGTACACCAGCCGGGCGTCCACCGACGTCGCCGGATGATGGCGATCATAGGAGGAGAAGAAGGACATGGTGATGAAGTTGATGGTGGAGATGCCCTTGTCGTTGTAGGCGCCGTTGTCGCCCTGGACCTCGAGGTGCTTGGCGCGGATGACGCCGTCCTTCGTACAGCCCACCCTGAGCTTGAAGCGGTAGGCGTAGCGCGCGCCGGCGCAGCGGAACTCCTCGTCCCGGGTGTTGACGATGCGCACGGGCCGGCCGCCCGACTTGCGGGACAGGGTCGCGGCGATGGGCACCATGACGTTCATCACCAGCCGGGCGCCGAAGCCGCCTCCGGTCTCGGGCTGGATCACGCGCACCAGCCGCTGGGGGATGTCCAGGGCGCGGGCGATCTCGGCGCGCAAGGTGTGGGGCGCCTGGGTCTGGTGCCAGACCGTGAGCTGGCCGGTGGCGCCGTACTGGGCGATGCAGCCCCGGGCCTCCATCACCGCGTGGGACTGGCGCGCGGTTTCGAACTCCTCCTCCAGCACCAGGTCGCATTCCGCGAAGGCGGCCTCGACGTCGCCCCCGGCCTTGTGCACCTCGTAGGCCAGGTTGCCGCCGTCGTGGACCTCGGGAGAACCCGGCGACAGCGCGGCCTCCAGATCCAGCACCGGCTCCAGGGGCTCGTAGTCCACCTCGATGAGGCGCACGGCCTCCTCCGCGGTGCGCTCGTCCAGCGCCGCCACGGCCACCACCTCGTCGCCGGCGTAACGCACCGTGCGGCCGGGCGCGCACAGCGGCACCTTGTCCGCGAACTCCGGGACGAAGCTGAACTTGATGTCGGGCATGTCCCGGGCGGTGACGACCGCGGTCACTCCGGGGAGACGTTCGGCCCGGGAAGTGTCGATGTCGAGGATACGGGCGTGGGGGAGGGGACTGCGCAGGATCTTGCCGTAGAGCATGCCCGGAGCGTGGAGGTCCTCCAGGTAGTGGGCCTCGGCGGTAACCTTCGCAGCGCCTTCGACGGCGGGCGTCGGCCGGCCGATGACGTTGAGCGGACGGCGATCCGGGGGCGTACCCATGGTCGAAGAATCGCAGAAAACCGGCTTGCATTCCAGACCGGATGTGGAATAGGCTCTGGAGCTTCGGAGAATGGTCTGTTGGGCCGCCAGGGATATCGGGCCGTGCCCCTTCCCGCCGGAGTCGTGTTAGCCCTCACGACACCTGCCCAGCAGTCGAGCCAAACGGAGGTTGCATTCATGAGCGACAAGAAGATCCTGAGCCGAGACAAGCGGCGCTACCTGCTGCCCTCGGAGCGAGAACTGGGGGCCGAGACGCACAGCTACCTGCCGGAGCTTTGCGACCAGCTCCGCACAAGAAAGATCCCCCGCCGCGACTTTCTGCGCCAGGCGGCGCTATTGGGCATGACCGCGGGCGTGGCGTATGCCACGGCGGACAAGCTCATCGGCGGCGCATTCATCCCGTCGGCGGCGGCCGCCACGCCGAAACCGGGTGGGACCCTCAGGGTCTCCATGCGGATTCAGGAGGTGACCGATCCGGCGAGCTTCGACTGGACGGAGAAATCCAACGTGGCGCGCTTCCTGGTGGAGCACCTCACCCGGACCAAGACCGACAACGTGACGGTTCCCTACCTCGCCAAGAAGTGGGAAGCGTCGGACGATCTCAAGACATGGGTGTTCCATCTGCGGGACGACGTGACCTGGTCCAACGGCGACAAGTTCAACTCCGCCGACGTCGCCCACACGGTCAACCGCTGGCTCGACCCCAAGACCGGTTCCTCGAACCTAGGCCTCTTCAGCGCCATGGTGGAGACCGTGAAGGGCGCTGACGGAAAGCCGATGAAGCGCGGCATCGCCAACGCGGTGGAGGTCATCGACGACCACACCATCAAGTTCAACCTCAAGCAGGCCGCCCTGGCCATGCCGGAGAACTTCTACAACTACCCCGCCGCCATCGTGCACAGGGGCTTCGGCAAGGACTACGCCGCCGACCTCTCCAAGAACCCCATCGGCACCGGTCCGATGAACCTGGAGTCGTTCGCGGTGGGCGAGAGGGCGATCCTCAAGAAGGCGCGGAAATGGTGGGCCGGACCGTTCCACCTGGACGAGATCCACTATTTCGACCACGGTGAAGACACCAATGCCTGGATCGCGGCGCTGGCCTCGCAACAGGTGGACATGGTCTTCCGCCTGCCCAACGACGCCATCGACACGGTGAAGCGCCTGCCTTTCGTGGACCTTCACGAGGCGACCACCGCGCAGACGGCGGTCATGCGCTTCCGCATAACGGAGAAACCCTTCGACAACCTCAAGCTCCGCCAGGCCATCGCTGCCTGCATGGACCACAAGGAAATCCTGGACAAGGCCTTCAAGGGACTCGGCCAGGTCGCGGAGAACCATCACGTCTGTCCGATCCATCCGGAATACGCGGCATTGCCGCCGCTCAAGCGGGACGTCGAGAAGGCCAAGAAGCTGCTGGCCGAGGCGGGCTACAAGGACGGCATCACCGTCGAGATCGCCAACGGCGATACCGAGGGCCGCTGGATGACCGACGTCTGCGCCATCTTCAAGAACCAGCTCGCTCCCGCGGGCATCAACCTGAACATCAACAAGATGCCGGCCAACCAGTACTGGGAGGTCTGGGACAAGGCGCCCTGGGGCTACACCGCCTGGACGCACCGTCCGCTCGGCACCATGGTGCTCGGCCTCGGCTACCGGTCCGGGGTGCCCTGGAACGAGACCGCCTACAACAACCCCAAGTTCGACGCCGCCCTCGACGACGCCGAGGCAACCCTCGATGTCAACGAGCGCAAGAAGAAGATGGCCGTCTGCGAGAAGATCCTCCAGGACGACGCCATCATCCCGCAGCCCTTCTGGCGGTCGGTCTTCAAGGCGGCGAACAAGCGGGTCAAGGGACACCAGACCCATCCGACGCTGTACCATCAGTTTCACAACGTGTGGCTCGAAGGCTAGGAGCCTGCGTTGCGGTGAACTCGTAGGGGCGACCGGCCGGTCGCCCCTACCCGCACCCTCCCGGTTGACCGGGTGCGCGTACGCCACAACCAGAGAGCACCGGAGACTGACATGCCACAACTGATCATGCGGCGCATCGGCATGATGATCCTCATCATGCTGACGGTCGCGCTGCTTCTGTTTCTCATGAACGAGGGTGATCCGCGCCTCATCGCGCGCAGCGTCCTGGGACCCTATGCCCAGGACCAGCAGCTTGACGCCTGGATCGTCCAGCACGGCTATGACCGCCACATCCTGGTCCGCTACGTCGAATGGATCGGCAGGGTCATGTCCGGCGACCTCGGCGACTCCATCATCTACAAGCGGCCGGTGAACGAGATCTTCTGGGACAGGCTGGGCAACACCGGCATCCTGGCCGGGGTCACTTTCGTCGTCATGGTCATTGTCGCCCTGACCCTGGGCGTGCTGGCCGGCATGAAGGAAGGCTCGACGCAGGACCGCGTTATCTCGGTCTTTTCCATCACCACCACCTCCATCCCCGAATACGCCAGCGCCGTGCTGCTGGCCTGGATCTTCGTCTTCACGCTCGGCTGGCTCCCGGGGACCTCGTCCATGACGTCGGGTTTCAACGTGGTGGAGTTGATCCTTCCGGTGATGGTGCTGACCCTCTATGGGTTCGGCTATGTGGCCCGAATGACCCGGGCCTCCATGGCGGAGGTGATGACCAACCCCTACATCCGCACCGCCATGCTCAAGGGGTTGCCCTACCGGCACATCATCATGAAGCACGCGCTGCGGAACGCGCTGATCGCTCCGTTCACGGTCATCATGCTCCAGATCAACTGGCTGCTGTCGGGCGTTGTCGTCACGGAATTCGCCTTCGGCTACAAGGGATTCGGGGCGCTGCTGCTGGAAGCGGCGCTACGGCGGGACATCTTCGTGATCGAGGCCTGCGGCACGGCGGCGGTGTTCGTGGCCGTCTTCACCCAAACCATCGGCGACCTCGGGTACACCTATCTGAACCCGAGAATCCGGTTCAAGTGAGGAGGAGGGGTCATGGCTACCAGTACTACCGACGCACCTCTCGTAAGGCCGGATTCGACCATCGTGAACGCGGTCAAGGCGGTGGCTCTCCTGCGGGAAAGCCCCGTCGGCCTGTTCGGCGCACTGATCGTGCTGTTCTTCGTCCTGCTGGCGATCTTCGCGCCCCTCGTGTCACCCTTCGACCCCAACGCGACGATCCTGCCCTTCGCCTTCCCGGGCACGGCGGCCCCGGACGGCGGCGTATTCCTGTTCGGCACCGACCACCTGGGCCGCGACATCCTTTCGCGGATCATCTGGGGCGGCCAGCGGGTGCTGTTCTATGCCACCGTGGCCACCATTTCCGCGTATATCGTCGGCATCATCATGGGCTTGGCCGCGGGCTACTTCCGAGGCTATCTGGACGAGATCATCTCGTTCTTCGCCAACGTGATCCTGTCCTTTCCCATCATGGTCCTGTACGTGCTGATTATCGCCAAGGTGGGCGCCTCGGGGCTCAACATCATCTTCGCGGTGGTGTTCGCCTCCTCGCCGGGCATCATGCGCATCGTGCGCGGCGTCACCATGGACATTGCCACCCGCGACTACATCGCGGCCTCCCAGACCCGCGGCGAAGGGCCCTGGTACATCATGCTGGTGGAGATCCTGCCCAACGCCCGCAGCCCGCTGATCGTCGATTTCTGCCTGCGCATGGGCTACACGACCATCACCATCGGCGCGCTCGGGTTCCTGGGCCTCGGCCTGCCGCCGCCGGACCCCGATTGGGGCGGCATGATTACCGAGACCCGTGCCTTCGTGACAGGCGGTTTTCCCCACATGGCGATCCTGCCCGCATGCGCGGTCTCCCTGCTGGTGCTGGGCTTCAACCTGCTGGCCGACGGGCTGCGGGAAGTGTCGCTGAAGGATTAGGAGGAACGTGATGGCTGATCCCAACGGCAAAGGCAACGGCAGCGGCGAGCCGCCGGTCCTGGAAATCTCCGGCCTCCGGCTCAGCTACTACACGCGGGCGGGAGAAGTTCCCGCGGTCATGGACTTCGACCTCACCATAGCGAAAGGCGAATCGGTGGGTCTGGTGGGCGAGTCCGGCTGCGGTAAATCCACCGTGGCCAACGGCATCATGCGCTACATGGGCAAGAACGGCGGCATCGTCGGCGGCACCATCAAGTTCCAGGGCCGGGACATGGCCGAACTGAGCGAGGAGGAGATCCGGCGGGTCCGGGGCAAGGACATCGCCATGATCTACCAGGAGCCCATGGCCGCCCTCAATCCGAGCCTGACCATCGCCGCCCAACTCATGGAAGTGCCCATGATCCACGAGGGCGTGAGCGAGGAAGAGGCCTTCCAGCGCTCCTTCGACATGCTGGCGGCGGTGAACATCCCGGATCCCAAGCGCCTGATGGATTCCTACCCGCACCAGGTCTCCGGCGGCCAGCAGCAGCGGGTGGTCATCGCCATGGCGCTCTTGTCGAAACCGGCGCTGCTGTTGCTGGACGAGCCTACCACGGCCCTCGATGTTACGGTGGAGGCGGGGATTGTCGAGCTCATCGCCGAGTTGAGCAAGGAATCGGGCGCGTCGCTGCTCTACATCTCCCACAACCTCGGCCTGATGCTGGAGGTCTGCGACCGCATCTGCGTGATGTATTCCGGCGAGGTGGTGGAGGAAGGGCATATCGATTCCATCTTCTCCTGGCCGAAGCACCCTTACACGCACGGGTTGTTCGGCTGCATCCCGTTGCCCCACGCCGACAAGAACGCCCGTCCGCTGGCCGCCATCAAGGGCCAGCTTCCGTTGCCGCACCAACGCCCCAAGGGCTGCTATTTCGGCCCCCGCTGTGAATCCTTTCAAGCCGGACGTTGCGACGCCGACCACATTCCCATGGAGGACGTTCACACCGACGACGATCCCGCGCACCGGGTGCGGTGCCTCCGCTGGAACGAGATCGATCACGACGCGGTCGTAAGCAACGAAACTACCCGCGAGCCCATCGAGGTGGGCGACACGGTCCTTGAAGTCGACAACATGCGCAAGTACTACGACGTCAAGGAGAGCACGCTGGCGACTCTCATCTCCCGGGAAGCCGTGCGTCAGGTGAAGGCCAACGAAAGCATCAGCTTCGACGCCGGGGAAGGGGAGACCGTGGCCATCGTCGGCGAGTCGGGCTGCGGCAAGTCCACCTTCGCCAAGGTGCTGATGGGCCTGGAGACCGCCACCGACGGCGAGGTACGCCTCGACGGGACCGACCTCGGCAGCATCGAGGTCAAGAAGCGAACCCCGGAGCAACTCGCATCGCTCCAGATGGTGTTCCAGAACCCCAACGACACGCTCAACCCGTCCCACTCCGTCGGCTACCAGATCGGACGGGTCATCAAGCGATTCGGCATCGAGTCCGACCCGGCCAAGATCCAGGATCGGGTCCACAAGCTGCTGGACACGGTGAAGCTGCCCCGGGCCTTCGCGGCCCGCAAGCCGCGCCAGCTATCCGGCGGACAAAAGCAGCGGGTGGGCATCGCCCGGGCCTTCGCCGGCAACCCGAAGACCGTCATCGCGGACGAGCCCATCTCCGCGCTGGACGTGTCGGTGGCGGCGGCGGTGACCGAGCTGCTGATGGACATCCAGCGCGAGCACCGCACCACGCTGCTGTTCATCAGCCACGACCTGTCTGCGGTGCGCTATCTTTCCGACCGCGTGGTCGTCATGTACCTGGGACAGATCATGGAGCGGGGGACCACCGAGGAAGTCTTCGCGCCGCCCTACCATCCCTACACCGAAGCGCTGCTCTCGGCGGTGCCCATCGCCGACCCGGAGGTGGAGAAGCGCCGCATCGTGCTGGAAGGCAATCTGCCGAGCCCCCTCGATCCGCCCAAGGGATGCCCGTTCTCGACGCGGTGCCAGCGGAAGGTCGGGAGCATCTGCGATGACGAGCCGCCGCCGGTGCGGCTCGACACCGAGGGCCATTCCATCGCCTGCCACATTCCCTTGGAGGAACTGAGGGAGGTGGAGCCGGTGATCACCATCCCGGACCGGGATCTCGAGGCGACCACCTGAAAACGGACGATTTCCATCCGGGGCCGAAGGTGGTAGTTTTGCCGGTGGATCACGTGCACGAAAATTCCATCAAGGGAGACGAACATGGGGAAGATCGACGCGACTCTTAAGGTAATCGACGCGGACGCTCACGCGCGGGACAACGACGACCTGGTCAAGCCGTTTCTGGGGGAAGCTTTCCAGAACCGGCGGCCCCCGTTCATTCCGCGGGAAACCTACGACCGCAACCTTGGCGGGACCCTCGGCCACGCGGGCATCAAGCACGAGGAACGCCTGGCCGCCATGGACACCCAGGAGATCCACACCGCGGTCATGTACCCCACCAGCGGCCTCGGCATCGGCCGCATCCGCGAACCCGGCTACCAGACCCAGTTGTGCCGCGCCTACAACGAGTTCATCGCCGACTACTGCAAGGTTTCACCGCGTCTCAAGGCCGTGGCGAACCTGCCGGTCAACGCTCCGGAGGCGGCGGCCGAGGAGCTGCGCTACGCGGTCACCGAGCTGGGACTGGTGGGAGGCATGCTGGCCGCCCAGGGGCATGGAAAGAACTTCGGCTCATCGGAGTATTTCCCGCTCTACGAGGAAGCGCAGAAGATCGGGACGCCGCTGGCGATCCACGCCTTCGGCGGCGACGAGCCCGGTAGCGAGATCTTCGACCAGTTCATCTCCATCCACACCACCGGCCACCCGTTTCCGGTATTGCGCCAGCTCACCGGCATGATCTTCGCCGGGGTTCCGGAGCTGTTTCCCGACCTGAAGCTCGGCTTTCTCGAGATCGGCTGCGGCTGGATCCCCTACTGGTCGGACCGGATGGACGAGGAGTGGGAAAAACGCGGCGCCGTGGAAGCCCCCGAGTGCAAGCAGGAGCCCAGCCACTACATCACCAGCAAGAACGTGTACTACGGCTGCGAGCCCGACGAGAAGACCATCGGCTACGTGGTGGGGGAGATCGGCTCCGAGACCATCATGTATGCGTCGGACTATCCCCATTGGGACATGAGCTGGCCGGAATCGGGCTCGTTGATCTGGGCGCGGGACGACCTCTCGCAGGAGGCGAAGCAGAACATCCTGGGAGACAACGCCCGGCGCTTCTACGGCCTCGACTGAGGGTCCGCCCCAGGCGCCGGAGCGTCCCACCGGTTGCCATCCGTCCGGCTTTCAAGTAACTATTTTGACTTCGTTGGAGGAAGTCCGCCCGTTCCCGGTGGCGCCGCATGCGTACCGGGAAGCGGCGGCCCTCAACGAAAATTCACGTGTTCCAGGAGCGGATTCGATGCCTCTTTCCGGCGATGCTTTTGTACAGGAGATTCACGACACCGTTCGCGCCAAGCACTCCAAGGACAACCCTCTGATCGGAATGATCGAAAGGGGCGAGATCGACCGGGAGGCGCTCAAGGGGTTCGTGGGCCAGTTCTATCTTTTCTTCCCCAAGCCCTTCCCCAAGCCCATCGCGGCCATGCTGGGCCGCTGTCCCGAGGACGCCGAGCTGGAAAGGATGTGGATCGAGAACGTGGTGGAGGAGGGTACCGGGGAGATCTCCGGCACCGACAGCCACCGCGGCCTCTTCATCCGTTTCGCCATGAACTGCGGCTACGCTTCCAAGGAGGAGCTGGACGCGGTGCAGCCCCTGCCCGAGACCTCGGCGTTCCTCGACTGGCGCGACCTGCTCATGTACCAACGCTCATGGCTGGAACTCTACGCCTGCCAGGGCTTCTGCCTTGAAGGCACCGCCAGCGAGCGCATGAGCCGCATCGTCACCGGACTGACCACCCACTACGGCTTCGACCGGGAAGGCGACGACATCCGCTACTGGACGCTGCACATGGGCGTGGACGAAGAGCACATGAAGGTGGGCCCGTTGGCCGTGAGCCGATACGCGGTCACCGACCAGCAGCAGGATCTGGTGCGCCAGTCGGTGCAGAAGACCCTGGACCAGTTCTGGCTGGCCTTCGACGGCATCAAGAGAGCCTTCGTCGACAAGGACCCCATCTACGCCGGTTGGCGCAACGGGGGCGCGGCCTGAGCTGGCGGCAGGCGCCCAACCCTTCAGGAAACACGACCATGTCCATGATCGATCTCTCGCGGATAATCTACGACGGCATGCCCAAGATCCCGGTGCTGCCGGACGTGCACGTGCAGCGATTCTTCGATCTCGGCAAGGGCCACCCGCTCAACGTCACCGAGATCAACCTGCCGTGTCATGCCGGGACCCACGTGGACGCGCCTGTCCACATCATGCCCGACGGCAAGTCCATCGAGGAGTTGTCGCTCGACGCGTTCGTCGGGCCGGGCGCGGTGATCTCCGTGGAGAAGGGCGGGGGAGAGGAAGTCACCGCGGCGGACCTCGAAGGCTCGGGCGTGGCCGTCGAACGGGGCGACATCCTTATGCTGCATACCGGATGGGACGAGAAATTCGAAAGTGAAGAATACAATATGCACCCCTATCTCTCCGTCGACGCGGCGGAATGGATCGTGGAGCGCGGAGTGAAGCTGTTCGGAATCGACTGCATCACTGTGGACCTGCCCACGCCGTTGCGGCCCAAGGGGTTCGACTTTCCGGTACACCGGACTCTCCTGGGCAACGACGTGCTGATCGCCGAGAACGTAACCAATCTCGCCGCCATTGCTGGACGCAAGAGCCGTATCATGGCGCTGCCCCTCAAGGTGCAGGGGAGCGACGCGGCCCACGCCAGAATCGTCGCCGAGGTCTGAGCGAGGTCAAGGCATGCTGGCAAGCCCCATCAGAGGAATTATCGGAGCTGCGCTGACGCCGTTCACGGACGACGGGAACGTGGACTATGACGCCCTGGCGCGGCAGATCGAGTTTCTCGTAGCCGACTGCGACGCCATCTCCGTGGTCGCCGTCGAAGCCTCGGAGTACACGGTCCTTTCCCTCCAGGAGCGGAAGGAGGTCATGCGGCGCGCCACCGAGGTCGTCAACAAGCGCGTGCCGGTCATTCTCGGGGCGTCGAGCCATTCCATCGAAACGATCCTCGACCTCGCGGACCATGCCGCCGCCGTGGGCGGCGACCTCATCCAGGTGCTGATGCCCATCCGTCCGTGGGGCGGGCAGCCCACCATCGCGGATCTGGTGCAGTTCTTCACCGAAGTGGCGTCGGTCAGCCCGTTGCCCATCGTCGCCTATCACAACCCCGGTCCCGGCGCCGACCCGCCGCTGGACGCCTTCGTGCGGCTCAGCGAGATCGAGAAGGTCGACTACTTCAAGGAAAGCTCGCGCGACATCACCAAGATCACGCGCCTCATCGAGCAGGTCCACCTCGCCGGCAAGGCCAACTACTTCACCACCATGCAGCCGTTGCTGACGACGCTCATGATGGGAGGCGCCGGCGCCACCATGCCGCCGCCGGGCACGCGCATCGGCGCCCGGGTCGTCCGCGCGTTCCGGGACGGCGATATCGACAAGGCGCGCTACTGGCAGCGCTGTTTCACCCTCTTCCCGGGGAAGTGGGGCGCCTACGGACTGCCGCCGATCATGAAATCCGCCCTGAAGCACTTCGGGGTCGATATCGGCGACCCAGCCCGGCCCTATTCGCCCGTGAGTCCCCGGGACCACGCCCAGATCGGGCAGTTCCTGGGGCAGATCGGCATCCTGGGCGACGGCGAGCCGGACGAAGCCGCCTTTGACGAGGCCGCCATCCAGCTTGCCCAGGAAGACACCTTCCTCCGCTAGTTCCTGTAACGGAAGACACCCATGTCCGGCGGCCTCTTTACCTGGATTGCGGAACAGATCAAGACATGCTCCGACTTTCTGGTGCTGAGCCTGATCCGCGGCACTTCGCGGTTCGAGTCGGAACTGACCGAAGAAGGGCGGCAGGAACAGCGGATGTGGCGGGACCGGCGCATGCGCAACCTGAAGGGCCTCGCGCTTCGAGCCAGGCGGCGGCAGCAACAGAACTCCTGACGGTCACGAAATGCACTACCACAACGGACGCAAGCAGATCGTGGTGCTGGGCGGCGGCAGCGGCGGAGTCGTGGCCGCCACCAAGCTCGGCCGCGCCCTCGGAGGGGATCACGACGTGACCCTCATCGACCGCCGGGCCGACCACGTCTACATGCCCGCGTTCCTGTTCGTGATGGTCGGACAGCGCAGGCCCGAGGACATCACGCGAAAGCTCAAGCGGCTGGAGAAGCGCAACATCCGGGTGCTTCAGGCCGAGATTCTCGGGATCGATGCCGGCCGCCAGCAGGTCATCCTCGAAAGCACCGCTATCCCGTACGACTATCTGATCGTTTCCCTGGGCCTCGAGGTCCGGCCCGACCTGCTGCCCGGCTTCGCCGAGGGGGCGCAGCATTCATGGGAGATGGACGCAGCCGTGCGTCTCAGGACCACCCTCGAGAATTTCCGCGAGGGGCGCGTGCTGGTGGGCATCCCGCAGGGACCGTACCGTTGCCCGCCGGCCCCCTATGAGGCCCAGTGGATGCTGGACAGCTACTTCAAGGGGCGGACCATCCGCGACCTGGTGGACCTCCAGTACTTCACCCGGGAACCGGAACCGGCCGGCGAGGAGCACATGCCCTCGGTGTGGATGGACGCCCAAAGCAAGAAGCGCAACGTCACCATCCACTACGACTTCGTCGTGCAGTCCATCGATCCGGACAGGAAACGCGTCAAGGGCCTCTACGGCTACGAGTTGTCCTACGACCTGCTGATGATGGTGCCGCCGCACCGACCCTCCCAAGTGCTCTACGACTGCGGCCTGGCCGAGAAGGAAAACGGCATACGGGTGGACTACGACACCCTGGAGACCAAGTGGGAGAACGTCTACGCCATCGGCGACTGCGCCGACATGCCGGCCTCCAAAGCCGGCGGCGTGGCGCACCAGGAAGCCGACATCGTGGCGGACAACCTGGTGGCGGAGATCACGGGGGAAGGGGAGCTGTCCACCCTTCACCTGCACACCATATGACTGCTCTCTTGCGGCGCGGGACGCGCCGCCGCCAACCGCACGACTTACCCACAGGGATGGCCGCCTTTCGGCGCCACCGACTCACGCTCCTGGGGCCCCTCCCGGATGATCTACTGGAGCAAGGTCCTGTTCGAGAAATGGTGGCTCTGGCGTTACTTTTAGCGCCCACATCACCTTGACGAGGCGGCCATGATCCTCCGCGAGCTCAACGGCGGAAGCTGCAAGACCTACCTGATAGCCGACGAGGGCAGGGGACGCGCGGTGCTGGTGGACCCGCTCTACGCCCACGTAGAGCGGTATATCGCCGTACTCGCCTACCATCGCCTTGAGCTGGACATGGTCATCGACAGCCACACCCACGCCGACCATCTAAGCGGGTGCCCCCAACTTCGATTCCTGCTAGGCCCGCCGTTCGCGATGCAGAAGTGGGCGCCCAGCCCCGCCGTGGACAGGCATCTGGAAGAGGGCGACGAAATCCCCGTCGGCGATCTCGTGGTGCGGGTCCTCCATACTCCCGGACACACGCCCGACGGCATGAGCCTGCTGGTGGCAGGCCACGTTCTGACCGGCGACACCTTGTTCATCGGCGGCTCGGGGCGCACCGACTTCGCCGGCGGCGACGCCGGCGCACAGTACGATGCCGTCACGGGAAAGCTCTTCACGCTCCCGGACGACACCGTCGTCCGTCCCGGCCACGACTACCGCGGCAACACCACCTCCACCATCGGCCGCGAGAAACAGACCAACCCGCGGCTCGCCAACCGGACCCGGCAGGACTACATCGACCTCATGAACAACCTCCAGCTCTCTCCGCCCCAGAACATCCAGGAAGTCCTACAACCCAATCAATCCGCCATCAGCAACGAAGACATCAGCTTTCCCGACTGGAGCGAGCTCAAGAAGGTCCGGGAAATCGACGTCCAGGCGCTTCAGGGTATGCTCGATTCCGAAACCCGCCCGCTGCTGGTGGACGTACGCGAGCCCGCCGAGTACTCGGGAGAGCTCGGCCACCTGGCGGGAAGCGTGCTGATTCCCCTCCGGGAGCTCATGAACCGCGTAACCGAAATCGCCGAGCACAAGGAAGCTCCCGTGGTCACCATCTGCCGCGCCGGGATGCGCAGCGCCACCGCCGCGGCGATCCTCGGCAGGTCCGGCTTCAGCGACGTCTCCAATCTCGCCGGCGGCCTGCTCGCCTGGAACGAAGCCCGCCTGCGGGTGGAACGGTAGCCCCGCGCCCAATGACCGGAAACCGATTGAGCCAATCCCCCCAAGCCAACCCGTACCGGTCATGCCAACCAAACCAAAACGCCGCCGTCATCCCGACTGGGAAAACACCTGCAACTACTGCCTGTACCTCCAACCCCGTCCGCGAGACACACGCTCCGGCAACTGCACCTACCACCGCCAGTGGATCCAGCAGTCCGCTTTCACCACCTGCAGCGACATGAGCGCACAGCGGCTGGAAGAGGGCATCTACACGCTGAGCACCAGCCCCTACGGCACCTGGACCTACCACCGCCGCCGCGAGCCCATCCGGACCCGCCTGTTCCTCGTGCAGGGTGGGGCAGCGGACCCCCAACCCCAAGACTCAGAGAAACCGATCCGCACCAAGAACCGAATGACCTGACCCTGTCGAACCACCAGCCAGCCAACTAGGTTTCCCCTCCGTAACTCGCAGACCTGCTGCCCCCCCAGAAGAAGCAGGTATATTATGTCAGCTTTAACACCGGCGCGAAGCAGCCGATATTAAAGTTGACATAATATACATTATCAGACGTTGTTTGTAGGGAATTCAGCCTGAGCCCAGACGAGCCCAGTTTGGTATTTCAGATCCTGGAAAGAAGGAGCACGAGCCCGGACTGAGGTTCCGGGCCCGGAAACGACGATGCCGGGTTTCTTTAGGGCGTGGCCTTGACGGGTGTTCCGGATTCCGCTTCAAGTTGCTGCAAACGCAACGCGATCTCCACCGTCTCGCCCTCGGGAAACTCCTTGAGATAAGCCTTGTAACTCTCCACCGCGTCCCGGGTTTTACCCAGCCGCACGCTGCAGCGGGCCTTGCCCAGCATGGCTTCCTGCCGTAGCGGCCCCTGGCGCTCCAGCGCACGGTCCAGGGACTGAACAGCCTCGTCGCAGGCACCGGTCATTTCCTGGGCGAGGCCCAAGGTAACGAGCATCACCTGGCCCACGAAGCCGTCGTGTTCCTTCCCGGCGGTGGCGCCAAGCGTCTCGACGGCCTTGGCGGGTTGATCCAGGGCTATGTAACTGTTGGCCACATAGAGGTCGGCCAGCGCGTCGTACGGCGCCTCGCCCCGGGTCCGAAGGCTTTCGAAAGACTCCAGGGCCGCCTGATAGCGGGCCTCCTGATACTCCCGAAGCGCCTTGTTGTAGGCCTGGGACGCCAGATCCTGCTGGTGCCCGCGGTAATACTGCCAACCCACCACGCCGCCTGCCGCCACGACCACGGCTACGCCGATGCCGATCAACGGGTTCCGGTAAGCCTTGAGGAGATCGAGGCATCTCCCCATCAGCACCATGAACCGGTCGGGTTTACGGATATCCTTTCGCGATATGCGCTGTCTCGGCGCCGCCATATACAACGATTCTCCAGTTCCGGATTACATCTTGTACTTGAAGTCGTCGGGGGACATCTTGTCCAGGATCTCGCCCCACTTCTCCTTGGAGACGTTGGCGAAGTCCGGATCTCCCCCCTCTTCGGTCTGCTGCAGAACGCTCGACTGCTCCAGCACTTCCTTGGCGACGTAGATGGGCGTCTTGCTCCGGAGCGCCATGGCAATGGCGTCGCTCGGCCGCGAATCCATGGCCACCTCGCGGTCCCCCACCAGCAGCGTGATGACCGCGTAGTAGGTGTTCTCCTTGAGCTCGGTGATGGCGACCCGCTTGACCGTGCCGCCGAGCTCGGAAAGCACGTTCTTGAAGAGGTCATGGGTCATGGGTCGCGCCATCTTGATGCCTTCGATCTCCGTGGCCATGGCCGTGGCCTCCAGCAGCCCGATCCAGATGGGCAACTGCAGCTTGTTCTCGGAGTCCTTGAGGACCACGATGGGCGTCCGGGTCACCTGATCCAACGTCAGCCCGGCCACGGTCATTTCAATTGCTTCAGGACCACTCATTGCACGACCTCCCTTGCTCCGACGGCCTCGCCGACCAGTGAATTGGGCGTGGCGTCGACCACGCGAACCCGCGCCATCTCCGCCGGCACGGTGGCTTCGCCGGGCGTGAAGTTCACGATCCGGTTGGTCCGGGTCCGGCCCATGAGTTGATCCCTGCCGAGCCTGGACGGCCCTTCCACCAGAATCTCCTGCTCCGTGCCGATCAGGCTCCTGTTCTTCCGCAGCGCAATGCTCTTCTGCAATTCCTGCAACCTGCGGCAGCGATCCCCCTTGACCTCGTCGGGCACGTCGTCGCGGTAGACCTTGGCCGCCACCGTGCGGGGACGGGGCGAATACGTGAAAGTGAACATGTCGTCGTACTCGATCTCGCGGACCACGGCCAGCGTCTCCTCGAATTCCGCCTCGGTCTCGCCGGGAAAACCCACGATCATGTCCGTGGTGACGGCCACCTCCGGCCGCCGCTTGCGCAGCGAGTGGACGCGCTCCAGGTACTCGTCGAGCCGGTAGCCGCGACGCATGCGCGCCAACACCGAATCGGAACCGGACTGGAGCGGCAGATGGAGGTGTTCGCAGAGGTTCCCGAGCCGCACGAAGGCATCCACCAGCTCCGGCGAGAGGTCGTGGGGATGGGAAGTAGTGAAGCGGATCCTCCGAATGCCCGGAATGGCGTTGATGCGCTCCAGCAACTCCGGGAACGACCTCTCCCCTTCCACCGTCCGGCCGTAGGAGTTGACGTTCTGGCCCAGCAGCATCACCTCCTTGACGCCGCGCTCCACCAGCGCCTCCACGTCCCGGACGATGTTGTCGCTGGACCGGCTCACCTCGCGGCCGCGCACCCGGGGAACGATGCAGAAGCTGCACACCTTGTTGCATCCCTGCATGATGGTGACGTAGGCCTTGGCGCCTTCCGTCTCCGGCAGTCCCGACGGGTCCTCGAGATAGAACGGATCGCGATAAAAGGCCGTCTCCACCGAGCGCCGGGCCGCTTCCCTGGCCTCTTCGACCATCTGCGGCAGCTTGTGCATGTTGTGGGTGCCGAACACCAAGTCCAGGTGCGGCGCCCGCCGCAGCAACGCCTCCCCCTCCTGCTGGGCGACACAGCCGCCCACGCCCAGGATGACGCCCTTCTCCTCCTTGAGCGTGCGCCACCTTCCCAGCGCGCTGTAGACCTTCTGCTCGGCCTTGTCCCGCACGCTGCACGTGTTCAGGATGATCAGGTCGGCGTCGTCCACCCGGTCCGTGGGCTCGTAGTCCGCGGACTTCATGAGCTGCACGATCCGGGACGAGTCGAGCTGGTTCATCTGGCAGCCCCAGGTTTGTACGTAGAGTTTCATGGTATCGACAGCTCGACGAAACGATGGATTTACCGCATGCCGGGGTTCCCCGCAACGCAAGGGAAGTATTTCACAGTTCCGGGGGCTTCGCCACGACCAAGCCGCCGGCGCCCTTTTGCGGATCATCCCGAGAGTGTCGGTTCACGTGTCCAGCACGCTTGGATGAAAGAGCTCCTCCACCGGATAGGGCGCATCGATGAGCGTCTGGTCGGTCAGGTATTTCATGAAGCGTTCGAGGCTGGCGCGGTTGGCCGCAAGGCCCGAGGGCCAGATATCGGCGCCGAACAGGGTCCGTTCCTCCTCGAAATCGTTGCGCGCGAACGCCAGTTCCGCATAGCCCGGGTCGTCATAGAATCCCGCCGCCTGGGTCTTGGAATCCTCCCACATGTCCATCAGCGCGCGCGGCAGCTCGGGGTGACGGTCGGCGACTTCCTGCTTGTAGACCAGCACGTGCATGATCGGATAGTCGCCGTATTTCCTGAAGTAGCGGGCGCATTCTTCCTTGGTATCCGGGAAGAGCCGGTGGAGCGACCCGTCGCGCAAGCCCTCCAGCAGCCTTGCCGGCGGATGCGGGTGGATCATCATGGCGAGATCGCCCTTGATCAGCGCGTCGGGGGCGCTGGGCTCGTCGATCAGCGTCAGATCGGCCGCCTCGCGGCCCGGCCAGTCCACAAGCTCAACGCTCATGGTCTGCCAGTCGAGCTCCTGCCAGGGGACGCCATACTCGAACGCGAGGTCGCCCTTGGCCAGCACCGACATGGTGGTCTGGAAGCTGCGGCAACAGACTTTCCGGCCGATCAGATCGGCCGGCTTGTCGATACCGGCGGCGGTGCTGACGAACATGTGGTTCTGGCTGAACAGGCGGCGCGGGAACACCGGCGTCGCCGTGTAATCGAGCCCGCGGCTCTTGGCTGTCAGATAGGATGAGACCGACATCTCGCAGATGTCGAATTCCTGGCCGCGCATGAAGCGTTTGTGGCGGTCGATGCCGTCGCGCCGCGGCGGCGCCATGCCGACCTCGAGCACCTTCAGGTCGATGCCCTCTGGGGGCGTGACCATTCCCATGAAAAACGG
Source organism: Candidatus Binatia bacterium (assembly GCA_951813575.1). GTDB lineage: Bacteria > Desulfobacterota > Binatia > UBA9968 > JAJDTQ01 > JAJDTQ01. The sequence goes on along the minus strand of OX638375.1, from coordinate 298,464 downwards.
TACGTGCCGGTCATATCTCTCGAGCGCGATGGTCAGTTCTGTCGCCATATCGACCCTTCCCTGTCTGTTTACGATCCCATGTCCCCGCATCGGACCGGATATTGTGGTGTGGGGCGGCTCAACGGGCCCGGTATTCAGCCAGAAGACTATCACAGGAGGAGAAATCCGTCAGGGTCCGCAGACACGCGAAGGTTTCGAAATCCAGCAGAAGGTCTCCGTCGCGCCAGAGGAGCAACGCTTTCTCCGGCACATGCCAGACCGCACCGGGACTGCGAAGGTTATCGGGAACCTTGACGAGGAAGAACCTTGTGACGTGGCTGGAACCGGGGTCCACCCATTGGGTGAAGAAGAACAGCCGGCCCAGATCGCAATAGAGCTGCTCCCGGATCAGGAAGTCCGCGAGGTCCTGTCCGCTCCCGGTCAGAACTTGACGCTCACGGGCCGGAACTCTTCGTTGCACGGGAATCCGACGTTCCCCCTTGACTGCGAAAAGAAGACCCGTGGCGGCGAGCAGGACCCTCGCGGCGGCGACCCAACAACCCATGGCCTGCGCCGGCCTCATCTCGTGTCCCAGCAACCGGCGCGCCTTGGCCCCGGTCAGATCGTAGCACCGCCGCAAGGTCCGTGCTGCACGGTCGCCGCTGTCGATACGATCCCGGGGAAAGGACAGTTCACCGCTTCCGGGGGCTGCGGCCGCGGCCGTCGACCTCGACAGCACCTGGAGACCGAAGCGGCGGCTGTCCCGCACACACACCAGCGCCACCGGGTCGGCGCCGTCATCCACCGGCCGGGTTCTCCACGCGCCCGGACATCCGGCGCGTGCTCACGCCCTCCATACGGGCAGCCACAGGGGTTCCGCCAGCACGAAGTCCTTTTGTGCGATCCGCTCCAGGGCCTGGCGCAACTGGCCCACGCTGGTCTCTTCCAGGGTGATGACGAACGGGAGGATCTCGTCGGACGCGGCGCCGCCCTTCCCCGCTCCCACCAGCGACTCCAGCTCTTCCTCGGTGTGCTCCAATTGCCAGATCTCGGACACGTTGATCTGCTTGTCGCCGAAGACCTGGCAGATCTCGCCGACGATGCCGCTCTGGTCCCGCACCACGAAGCGCACGTAGAAGGACGCCCTGAGGTCGTCTTCCGGCCGCACCGAGCTCACGCCGGAAACGATGCTCTCCACTGGCAGGAAGGGCGTGTCGCCGGAGCGCGCTACCAGCTCGTGAACGTCGCCCAGGACCGCCACGGCCGTGGCCCCGCCGCCGGCGCCGGGACCCACGAACACGTAGTCCCAGTCGCCTGCGTCCGGCGATCCGCCGTCGCTCACCTCACCCTTGAAGAACACCGCGTTGGTCACGCCGTCGATGCGCGCGATGAAATGATCGTCGGGCACCACCATGGGCGTCACCATCGCCTCCAGAGCGCCGCCGGCGTTTCGCGCCAGCGCCACGGACTTGATGGTGCCGCGGCCCTTCCGCGCCGCGTACAGGAAATCGATGGCGTGGATGCGCTCGATGCCCTTGCGGTGGATGGCGCCGGGCTCCAGGCGGGCGCCGAAGGTGATGGACGCCAGCAGCAGCAGCTTGGCTTCGGCGTCGCGGCCGCCCACGTCCGCGTCCGGGTCGGCCTCGGCGTAACCCAGGGCCTGGGCCGAGGCCAGCGCGTCGCCATAGGATCTGCCCCGCTGCGCCATCTCTGTCAGGATGTAGTTGGAGGTGCCGTTAACCAAGCCGTAGACCGCGGCCGGGCGCTCGGCGCTGAGGCTCTGGGTCAGCGGCCCGATGATCGGAATGCCGCCCCCGACGCAGGCCTCGAAACGCACGGCCTGGTTGCACTCCCGGGCAGTGGTCCAGATCTCGTCCCCGTGGGCGACCAGTAGCGCCTTGTTGGCGGTGACCACGGACTTGCCGTTCCGGAGCGCGTCCACCACCCAATCCTTCTGGGCGCACAGGTCGTCGGGGCCGCTCGCGCCCAGCACCTCCACCACGATGTCGGCGTCGGGATGACCGGTGACCTCGTAGGGGTCGGTGGTGAACAGTTCCGGTGAAGTCCCGTACCGCGGCTTGCCCTCGGGGGTGCGCGTGTACACCTTCACCACCTCGGCGTCGACGCCGAAGCGCGCCAGGTGGCCGTTGACGATCAGGTCGTGGACCGCGCCGCCCACGGTGCCGGCGCCGAGGATGCCGATGTGGACCCGGGATGCCATGGCGTCAGGCTATTCGGGCAGCACGCCCATGGCCTTGCGGATGGTACGCACGGCTTGGCGTGTGCGGTGCTCGTTCTCGATCAGGGCGAAGCGCACGTGCTGGTCGCCGTACTGGCCGAAACCGATGCCCGGAGACACCGCCACCCTGGCCTCGTTCAGCAGGAACTTGGAGAACTCCACCGAGCCCATGGAGCGGTAGGGAGCCGGGATCTCGGCCCACACGAACATGGTGGCCCTGGGCTTCCGGATCATCCAGTTGAGCCGGGCCAGCCCGTCCACCAGCGCGTCGCGCCGGCTCCGGTAGGTCTCGGAGATTTCCCGCACGTCGTCGTCCTGGGCGTTGAGGGCGTGGATGGCCGCGATCTGAACCGGCTGGAAGATACCGTAGTCCAGGTAGCTCTTGATGCGCGCCAACGCGTGGATCATGGTGGCGTTGCCCACAGCGAACCCCACCCGCCAGCCCGGCATGTTGTAGCTCTTGGACATGGTGAAGAACTCCACGCCCACGTCCTTGGCGCCCGGCGCCTGGAGGAAGCTCGGGGGCTCGTAGCCGTCGAAGGTCAGGTCCGCGTAGGCCAGGTCGTGGATCACCAGCATCTCGTGGGCCTTGGCGAAGCTCACGATGCGCTCGAAGAACTCCAGGTCCACCACCTCGGTGGTGGGGTTGTGGGGGAAGTTCAGGATCAGCAGCTTGGGCCGGGGCCAGGTCTGCTTGATGGCCTCCTCGAGCTGTTCCATGAACCCCTCGCTGGAGACCAGCGGAATGCTCCGCAGGTCGCCGCCGGCGATGACCACCGAGTACTGGTGGATCGGATAGGTGGGGCTCGGACACAGCACCACGTCACCCGGATCGATCATGGCCAGCACCAGGTGCGCCAGCCCCTCCTTGGAGCCGATGGTGACGATGGCCTCGTCATCCGCGTCGATGGAGACCCCGTACCGGCGTTGATACCAGTCGCAGATGGCCACCCTGAGCTTGTAGATGCCCCGGGACACCGAGTAGCGGTGGTTCTGCGGCTTCTGGACCGCCTCCACCAGCTTGTCGACGATGGGCGCCGGCGTCGCCATGTCCGGATTGCCCATGCTGAAGTCGACGATGTCCTCTCCCCTCCTCCGAGCCTCCTGCTTGAGGTCGTTGATGGTATTGAAAACGTAGGGAGGCAGTCTCTTGATCCGGTTGAACTCCACCTTGCGGTTCCTTTTGTCCCTTCCGTATTCGTGGGATTGCGGCCGCGGGATCCTCGACGACAGTCCCGTATGACCTTCAGTAACTGAAACAGGCAGGATGGTTTGTTTATAAGGCATTGAAAGGACAGGCGCAAATCACTGGGGAAAGGCCTCTTCGAACGGGCCCGACCAACTGCGGCGGCAAGTCAACACTTGGCTGCTTGCGCGTTGTACCGACAAAGGTGACCATATTCTCATTTAAGTTGAGAGATAGAATGATGACCCCATATAATGACTCGAAAACACCCCCCTCCCCATGAACGTGAAGGCAACCTTGTCGTTGTTGCTCGTTGTATGTTGCGCGACCCTGGACGCAGCGGCTGCAGAGGCATGCGCAGAATACACCGCCGGCAGAGTGACGGAAAGAACCGCGAGCGACCGACAGAGCTACCAGGAGTTTTTCACCGCAGACCAGGACCTGCTCGCCACCGGTGACTTCGACGGGGACGGCCGTGTCGACAAGGCCTTCTTCACCCGAATCGCCGACGGATACGTCCTTGTCGCCTGCCTTGATGACGGCAGACACGCGGTGAAAATACAGGATCTCACCTCGGTGGCGGGCCTCGGCATTGCAACCGCCCCACCCGGTGTCTACCTAGGTGCCTGTGCCATTGGCTATGGACAGCCCTGCCGTCCGGGGCGCATTGCAGAAGTGGAGCTGAAACACCAGGGCATTCATTTTCTGAGCTATGAAAAGGCCTCATCTCTCGAGTACTGGAAGAACGGCAAGTTCAGTCGTCTCCACACCTCGGACTGAAAGGATGAGAACCATGCTAAGTCAACGGTTCGGTTCAAGCCCGGGAGAAGGCCGGTGATCCGTTCGTTCCTGCCCTTGGCTTTTTTGATTACCGCCGTTCTCCTTTCGGCGGGAGCCTACGCGCCTGCTGAAACCGGGAACGGGCTCGGAACGCCCGAAGAGATCAAGGTAACGGCCTTCGCTGACGTCCCGCCAACCCCGTTGCTACCTGGAACCACGTTTCGGGACTGCCCGCAATGTCCGGAAATGATAGTGGTTCCCGCCGGGACGTACGTGATGGGCCGCCAAGCCGGCGACAAGACCCGCAGGCTCGCTCCCCGACACGAAGTACGCATCGCGCGACATTTCGCGGCGGGACGTTTCGAAGTGACATTCGCGCAGTGGAAGGCATGCGTGGTTGACGGCGGCTGCCTAAAAACTAGACAGTGGGAGTCGATCCGAATCCATCGCCTGAAGGACATGGCGTCGGCCCGGACCCGCGCCCCCGTCGTCGGTGTGGATTGGACCGACGCCAAGTCCTACGTGGAGTGGCTCAGCCACAAGACGGGGAAGCGTTACCGCCTGTTGAGCGAAGCAGAGTGGGAATACGCAGCGCGGGCGGGTACGACGACGCCATGGTTTTGCGGCGCCAGCGCATCATGCCTGAACGAGGTTGGGTGGTACGCCGCCAACAGCGGGAACCTCACGCATCCGGTGGGCAGCAAGCGCGCGAACGCGTTTGGCCTCCACGACGTTCACGGGAGCCTGTGGGAGTGGGTGGAGGACTGCTGGCACCCCGACTACCGGGGCGCTCCCTCGGACGGGAGCGCATGGACGACCGGCGGGGATTGCTCAAAGCGTGTGCTGCGCGGCGGATCCTGGGGCAGCACGGCGTGGATGCTTCGTATCGCTAATCGCTTTGCGGAAAGAGCGGGCCAAAGTGCGCTTGTCGTCGGTATCCGTGTAGCCAGGACATTGGAGAATTGAGGACGAAATCACCCACACCGAACCACCTGCAGTGCTGTGGACCTACCGGACCAACCGGGCAACCCCAAAGGAGACGCTATGGAAACACTACCCACAGCACTGGACCCCGAGGCACGGAAACCCGACGACCTCGACAGGGCCCGTTCCGCACGTAGTGTGACCCCCGGCGGCGCCTTCCTGCTGAGGGATTTGGCTGGCGGCGTGTTGGGAAGTACCATCGTCCTCGCCGGTAGAACAGGTAGCGCAACAACGACCAAGCCGGGAGCGTGAGTCGATCATGAAACACGTCGCGGCTCTTCTCGGGCCAAGCTCGCTTCTCTTGCTCTTTCTGGGGTTCTCGGCGCCGGCGACCGCGCAGACATGCGCGGAATACGCGGCAGACAGAGTGATTGAGAGGAGCGCGTACGACCAGCGCGCACACGGGGTCCGGTTGGCCCCGGATGCGCATCTGACCGCCGTCGGCGACTTCGACGGCGACGGACGCAAGGACGAGGCATTCTTCACCCTGGTCGATGGGAACCACGTCGTCGTGGCCTGTCTCGAGGGCGGAAAGCGCGCTGTCAGAATACCCCGGTTCAAGGTACGAGGCCTGCACTTCTGTTGTTATGGCCTCTACGCTCTGCCTCCGGGCATCCACCTCGCGCGCTGCGTGTTGGGCTATGACGGGCGCTGCGACGTTCCGGAGCTGGAGTTGGACCACGATGCAATAGGGTTCTTCAGGTATGAAAGCGCCGGCGGGTTCTTCTACTGGAGCGACGGGAGATTCAGGGAGATATGGACATCCGACTAGAGGACCCGTGCGATGGCCGAGCATTCTCGTAGACGACAGCTTTCAACGCCCTTCCTTGCCGCTATCGTGTTTTCAATGGCGGTCGCGCCCGTTTCGATACAGTCCGACAACGGGGCTTCGGTCATCGCCACCGGGAGTCCGAGAACGCCCGGAGCGATTTTCCGTGACTGCCCGCTCTGTCCTGAGATGGTGGTGGTGCCAGCGGGTACATTCATCATGGGCGGGGTGAACGACGAGACCGGCCGGCTCGGTCCACGGCACCACGTACGGATCCCACGATCCTTTGCCGCGGGACGGTTCGAGGTGACCCTTGTACAGTGGGAAACGTGCGTGGCCCAAGGTGGCTGCCGCAAAGGAGGACGGCAGTGGGAGGAATCCATCGGCCGCTACGGACGGAAGCCATCCACTTGGTGGATGAACGATCGCGAGTATCTTCCGGAGGATGAGAATTGGATCCGGCTTCCCGTGCCCGCGGTGATGGTGGACTGGGAGGACGCCAAGGACTACGTTGCTTGGCTCAGCCTCACGACAGGCCGTACCTATCGCTTGTTGACCGAAGCGGAGTGGGAATACGCTGCACGCGCGGGAACGAACACGCGATGGAGTTGCGGCGCTGACCCATCATGTCTCGATGCGGTGGCTTGGTATATCGCCAACAGTCGCAAACGCACATACCCGGTGGGCAGCAAGCGCGCGAACGCGTTTGGCCTCCACGACGTCCACGGGAGCCTGTGGGAGTGGGTGGAGGACTGCTGGCACCCGAACTACCACGGGGCGCCCTCCGACGGTAGCGCGTGGACCAGCGGCGGAGATTGTTCCCGGCGTGTTCTGCGCGGCGGGTCGTGGGGAAGTACGGCGTGGATACTCCGCATCGCCAACCGCCTTGGGCGATCACGCTACAGGGGGGCCTCTGTTTTCGGCATCCGCGTCGCCCGTGAGCTGAGCTCGCTAGAAGGCGGCGTGCCATGACCGGATATCGCATCCGTGCGTCTGTCTGATCGTCGCGCGCTTACTCCCTTCGCAAGCACTCAATCCGTCCATGCCCCCAACCGCATACCGTCGCCCCACCGGTGTTGCAGCACCTCCCGAATACGGCGAGAGTCCTCCCCATGCAGTCGGGGATCCCGGGCGAGCCAGTCACGCGCCTCTTGCCGTGCCGTCCGTAGCACCTCGCTGTCCCGTACGAGGTGCGCCACCCGGAATCCCTGGTAACCGGCCTGGCGCGTCCCGAGGATCTCTCCGGCGCCGCGGAACCGCAGGTCGGCCTCGGCCACCTCGAAGCCGTCGGCGGAGCGTTCCAGAACTTCCAGCCGCCGGCGGGAGTCGTCGTCCCGGGAGCCGTAGTGGATCAGGACGCAGTGGGATTCGTCCCGGCCCCGCCCGACCCTGCCCCGGAGCTGGTGCAACTGTGCGAGCCCGAACCGCTCGGCGTGCTCCACCACCATGAGGGTGGCGCCGGGAACGTCGATGCCCACCTCGATGACGGTGGTGGCCACAAGGACCTGGATCTCCCGCTGCCGGAAGCGCCGCATAACCTGGTCCCGCTCGACAGCGGGCATCTGGCCGTGGACCAGCCCCAGGTGAAGTCCCCTCATGACGGTCCGGGACAGCTCCCTTGCCATGGTCTCGGCGGCCGCCAGGGGCAGCTTCCCGGAGTCCTCCACCAGCGGGTAAACGAGATAGGCTTGGCGTCCACCCGCCACCACGGCGCGGACGCGCTCGTAGACCCTCTTTCTCCGATCTTCCTGCACCACCACCGTGCGCACGGGCGTCCTGCCCGGCGGCGCCTCGTCCAGCAGCGAGACTTCCAGGTCGCCGGACAAAACCATGGCGAGGCTGCGGGGAATGGGGGTGGCGCTCATCAGCAGCAGGTCCGGCTCGGGGGCGGCGACGCCGGCCGTCGCATCCCGCAAGGACAGCCGGGCGAAGGCGGTGCGCTGGCTCACCCCGAAACGGTGCTGTTCGTCGACGATGCCCAGCCCCATGCGCGGCACGGACACGCCCTCCTGAATGAGCGCGTGCGTGCCCACCACGAAGTCCACCTCGCCGTCGCCGATGCGCCCGGTGATCTCTTTTCGGGCGGCGGCCGGCAGTGAGCCGGAGAGCAGCGCCGCGCGAACGCCCAACCGCTCGGCGTAGGGTTGGAGCCTTTCGTAGTGCTGCTCGGCAAGCAACTCGGTGGGAGCCAGCAGCAGCGCCTGACGGCCGTTCTCCATGGCCCGTAGCGCGCTAAGCCAGGCGATGACGGTCTTGCCCGAGCCCACGTCGCCTTGCAGCAGGCGGCGCATGGGGCTCGGCGACTCCATGTCCTGGTAGATCTCCCGCAGCACCCGTTCCTGACCGCCGGTGAGGCGGTATGGGAGCAGCTCCCGCATCCGGATGGTGAGCGGTCCCGGCCGCGCCGGCGAGGGAAAGCCGGGACTGTCCAGGCGCTGCCGTTGGCGCAGGGCCAGGGCCAGTTGGAAGTAGAAGAACTCGTCGAACGCCAGGGAGCGGCGGGCCGCGGCCCGGGCTCCCTCGGCGGCGCCGGGCTCCCGCGCGTTGTCGGAAAAGCCTCCTCTCTGTGAAGGCGGGAACTCCCGGTTCCCGGGGGATGGACGATGGAGGATCTCCAGGGTCTGTCGCAGGTCCATGAGCCGTTGCCGCCTGGCCACCTCCGACGGCAGGAAGCTGGGGAGGAACCCGCCGAACCGGTCCAGGGCCTGGGCCGCCCAGCCGCGCAGATTGGCCTGCGACACGTCGCCGGGCTTCTCGTATACCGGCCTCACCTCCGGCTGCCGCTCCGTTCCCTCGTCGAGGACCTCGAACTCCGGATGGGGCACGCTGAGCCGCGCGCCGCGTCCGGGCGCCACTCTGCCGTAGACGGAAATCCGCTGACCCACGCGCAGGGCCTCCGCGATGTAACGGACAGGGTTGAACCACACCAGCTCCAGGCTGCCGGTGTCGTCGGTCAACGTGCCCGTGAGGATGCCACGGCCCCGGCGGATCCGTCCGGCCCGCAGGCCCGTCAGGCGGCCGACGAAGATACCGCTCTCGCCGGCCGCGGCTTCGCCGATGGCCGTGGCGTCCCGGCGGTCCTCGTAGCGAAACGGCAGATGGTACAGCAGGTCCTCGACCGTGGCGAGCCCGCGCCCCGCGAGCTGCGCGGCCCGTACCGGGCCGATGCCCTTCAGGACGTCCAGGCGAAGCTGCAAGGCTTCGCGGCAATCGGCGGGATCGAGATGCGTGGGGTGATAGTTGGAAGGCACGAAGGAATATTACAGGCTTTGGCGAGAGCCTGCCAAAGCCCGGTGCCCCCCGCACACTCCCAGTCGTGCGGCCGAGGACGGCTCCCCGATCGCTCCGGACGTCCCGTCACGCCGGACGCCTCCCCGTCACCCCGGGCGATCCCCTCGTCATTCCGGACCTCCGCAGCGTCACCCCGGACCTCCGCAGCGTCACCCCGGACCTCCGCAGCGTCACCCCGGACTTGATCCGGGGTCCAGGAGGAAGGGCGGTCGCGGGGTCGGCCCGGCCCCACCCCGCCTCTGGACCCCGGATCAAGTCCGGGGTGACGGGAGGTGTCCGGGGTGACGGGAGGTGTCCGGGTGACGCGGAGGTGTCCGGGTGACGGGAGGTGTCCGGGATGAGGGGGGTCGTCCGGGATGAGGGGGGTCGTCCGGGATGAGGGAGGCGTCCGGGATGCCTCCGGGATCAGGGCCGGGACGGGGATTGAGCGGTCCGGCGCTGGTATTCCTGGAGCGGCTGTACGGTGAGTTCGCCGCCCTTGAGGAACTCGACGGCCTCTACCGCGGCTTCGGCTCCGGCCAGGGTGGTGAAGTACGGGATCTGCCGGTCCAGGGCGTTGCGCCGCACCAGGTAGCCGTCCTTGCGGTAGCTCTCGTTGGCGTGGGTATTGATGACCATGGCGATGTCCTCTTGCGCCAGGGTATCCTCGATGTCGTCCGCGACTTCCACCTGGATGGCACGATCCCGGAAGAAGTCCGCGGTGCCGCCGGTGGCGACGATACTGAAGCCCAGCGCCGCCAGGGAGCGGGCGATGGCGGCGGCCCCCTCGCGGTGCTCGTCGGGCAGGCTGAAGAACGCCTTGCCGGAGTCCGGCAGGCGCATGCCGCCGGCCATCTGCGCCTTGGCGAAAGCCTTGCTGAAGGAATGGTCGATGCCCATGACCTCGCCGGTGGACTTCATCTCCGGCCCCAGCAGCGTATCCACCCCGGCAAACTTGTTGAACGGCAGCACCGACTCCTTGACCGAGACGTGGGTCGGCACGATCTCCTCGGTGAGGCCCATTTCGTGGAGCTTGCGCCCCACCATGACCCGCGCCGCCAGCTTGGCCAGGGACACGCCGATGGCCTTGCTCACGAACGGCACGGTGCGGGACGCCCGCGGGTTCACCTCCAGGATGTAGACGTCGCTCCCCTTGACCGCGAACTGGACGTTCATGAGCCCGCGGACTCCGAGGGCTTCGGCCAGGGCCACGGCCTGGCGGCGGATCTCCGCCTGCACCTCCGGCGACAGGGTGCGGGGCGGGATCGAGCAGGCGCTGTCCCCGGAGTGGACCCCGGCCATCTCGATGTGCTCCATGATGCCGCCGATGACCACCCGCTCGCCGTCGGCGATGGCGTCCACGTCCACCTCGGTGGCGTCGTCCAGGAACTTGTCGATGAGCACCGGGTGCTCCACCGAGGCCTGGAAAGCCGTCACCAGGTATTCCCTGAGCTTCTCCTCCTCGTAGACGATCTCCATGGCCCGGCCGCCGAGCACGTAGGACGGCCGCACCAGCACCGGATAGCCGATGGTCTCGGCCGCCCGCAGGGCTTCTTCCGCGGACCGGGCGGTGCCGTTCAGGGGCTGCCTCAAATTCAGCCGCTCCAACAGCTCCTTGAACCGCTCGCGATCTTCCGCGAGGTCGATGCTGTCCGGCGGCGTGCCGATGATGGGAACCCCGGCCCGTTCCAGCGCCAGCGCCAGCTTCAGGGGCGTCTGCCCGCCGAACTGGACGATGACCCCGTCGGGCCGTTCCTGCGCCGCGATGTTGAGCACGTCCTCGAGCGTCAGCGGCTCGAAATAGAGCTTGTCGGAGGTGTCGTAGTCGGTGCTGACGGTCTCCGGATTGCAGTTGACCATCAGCGTCTCGAAACCGTCCTCCTTCAGCGCGAACGCCGCGTGCACGCAGCAGTAGTCGAACTCGATGCCCTGGCCGATGCGGTTGGGGCCGCCGCCGAGGATCATGATCTTCTGCCGGTCGCTGCGGCGGGATTCCTGGGCGCCCTCGTAGGTGGAGTAGTAGTACGGCGTGAACGCCTCGAACTCGGCGCCGCAGGTGTCCACGGTGCGAAAACCCGCCACCACGCCGGCCTCGAGGCGCCGCGAGCGGATCTCGTCCTCCGAGCGGCCCGACAGGTCCGCCAGCCGCCGGTCGGAGAAGCCCATGTTCTTGACCTCCGCCAGGAACTCCCCGTCGGCGCCGTCGGCTTCGCCCAGCCGTCGGCGGATCTCATCCTCCTTCTGAACGATGGCCTGTATGTGGTGAAGAAACCACGGGTCGATGCCCGTCACCTCGTACAGCCGGTCCACCGTGAAGCCGGCCCGCATGGCGGCCCCCAAGGTCCAGAGGCGGTCCGAGCGCGGCCAGCGGAGCCGTTCCTCCAGCCAGGCCTCCCCGTCGGCGCCGTCCGTCGCGACGGCGGGCTGCTCGAAACCGTAGCTGTTGGTCTCCAGCGAGCGCATGGCCTTCTGCAGCGCCTCCTTGAAGGTGCGGCCGATGGACATGGCCTCCCCCACCGACTTCATCTGGGTGGTCAACACGTCCCGGGTCTGGGGGAACTTCTCGAAGGTGAACCGCGGCACCTTCACCACCACGTAGTCGATGGTGGGCTCGAAGCACGCCGGGGTCTCCCGGGTCACGTCGTTGGGGATCTCGTCCAGCGTGTAGCCCACCGCCAGCTTGGCGGCGATCTTGGCGATGGGGAACCCGGTGGCCTTGCTGGCCAGGGCGGAACTCCGAGACACCCGCGGGTTCATCTCGATGACCACCAGGCGGCCGTTGTCGGGATGGACCGCGAACTGGATGTTGGAGCCGCCGGTATCCACGCCGATCTCGCGGATGATGCGCAGGGCGGCGTCGCGCATCACCTGGTATTCCTTGTCGGTCAGGGTCTGGGCCGGCGCCACGGTGATGGAGTCGCCGGTGTGGATGCCCATGGGGTCGAAGTTCTCGATGGGGCACACGATCACCACGTTGTCCTTGTGGTCCCGCATCACCTCCAGCTCGAACTCCTTCCAGCCCAGCACCGACTCCTCCACCAGCACCTCGTGCACCGGGGAGATCTGAAGGCCCCACTGCGCCATCTCCACGTATTCCCCTTCGGTGTACGCGATGTTGGCGCCGCTACCGCCCAGGGTCCGGGACGGACGGATGATGAGCGGCAGGCTGGCCAGCTCCCTCCGGGCGGCCATGGCCTCCTCCGGCGAATGCACGTAGACGCTTCGGGGCAGATCCAGACCGATCCGGGCCATGGCCTCCTTGAAGCGGTCCCGGTCCTCGGCCTTCTTGATGGCCTCGAGCCGGGCGCCGATCATCTCCACGCCGAAGCGCTCCAGCACACCCGTCTCCGCCAGCTCGATGGCGAGGTTCAGGGCGGTCTGGCCGCCCAAGGTGGGCAGCACCGCGTCGGGCCGCTCCGCCTCGATGATCTTCGCCACGATGCTCGCCTCCAGGGGCTCGACGTAGGTGCGGTCGGCGAAATCCGGATCCGTCATGATGGTGGCCGGGTTGGAGTTGACCAAGATGACCCGGTAACCCTCCTCCTTGAGGGCCTTCAAGGCCTGGGTCCCGGAGTAGTCGAACTCGCACGCTTGGCCGATCACGATGGGGCCCGAACCGATGAGAAGGATGGACCGGATGTCGGTGCGCTTCGGCATCTCAACCCTTGGTGTCGGCCATGAGGCGGCGAAAACGGTCGAACAGGTACGACGCGTCGTGGGGCCCGGGCGACGCCTCGGGATGATACTGGACCGAGAAAATCGGTTCCTCGCGGTGCCGGAGCCCTTCCACGGTCTGGTCGTTGAGGTTCACGTGGGTCACCTCCACCGCGCCCTTGAGGGAGTCCGCGTCCACCGCGAAGCCGTGGTTCTGGGTGGTGATCTCCACCTTCTCGGTGGTGAGGTCCATCACCGGCTGGTTGCCGCCGTGGTGGCCGAACTTGAGCTTGAAGGTCCGCCCGCCCATGGCCAGCCCCAGGATCTGGTGGCCCAGGCAGATGCCGAAAATGGGGCGGCGGCCGATGAGCTCCCGCACGATGTCCGCGGCATAGGGCACGGCGGCGGGGTCCCCCGGGCCGTTGGACAGGAAGACTCCGTCAGGCTCCAGCGCCAGGGCGTCGGCGGCGGGCGTCCATGCCGGCACCACCGTTACGCCGCAACCAGCCTCCACCAGACCTCGAAGGATGTTGTATTTGATGCCGTAATCGTAGGCCACCACGTGGAACTCCGGCTCCCGGGCGGACGCGAAGCCGCTTCCCATGCGCCAGCTTCCCTGCTCCCACCGGTAGGACTCCCGGCAGCTCACGTTCTTCACGAGGTCCCTGCCCTCAAGTCCCCCCAACGCCTGTGCTTTTCCGGCCAGCTCCGCCCCGTCAAGGCTCACCGTTGAGATGATGCCTTCCTGGGCGCCGCGCTCACGTATGTGGGTCACCAGGGAGCGCGTGTCCACGCCTTCGATGCCCACGATGCCGTGCTCCCGCATGTAGTCGTGCAGCGCCCGGGTAGCGCGCCAGTTGCTGGGGACCGGACAGTACTCCTTGACGATGAACCCCCTGACGAACGGCCGGCCCGATTCGTCGTCCTCCGGGTTGACGCCGACGTTGCCGATCTCCGGATAGGTCATGGTGACGAGCTGGCCCTCGTAGGAAGGATCGGTGAGGATCTCCTGGTATCCGGTCATGCTGGTGTTGAACACGACCTCCCCCGCCGCCTCCCCTTCGCTGCCGAAGGAGCGGCCGGTAAACGAGATCCCGTCGGCCAGGGTGAGCGTGGCTTTCATGAGATGAACCGGCGCACTTGAAACCAGAGTCAGTGGATGAGACCGACGAGGCGCCGCCAGCGCAGGCGGCTGTTTTCCGAGTCCCAGGACCAGTACCGAACCATGGCGCGACCGCGAACGTCGGCGATGGGCACGAGGCCCCAGAAGCGGCTGTCGAAGCTGCGGTCCCGGTTGTCGCCCATGACGAAAAGATAACCCGCGGGCACCTTCAACGGTCCAAAATTGTCGCGAACGTGGCCCGGGCCCAGGGTGATTCCCAGGTCTTCGAAGTGGGCATGGAGGTCCTCAACAGGCTCTCCGTTGATATGGACCTTCTTGTCCCGGATATGCACCTCATCTCCCGGAACCCCCACCACCCGCTTGACGAAGTCCCTGCAGCGGTCCTGGGGATACACGAACACCACCACGTCTCCCCGTCCCGGGACGTCCCATTCCGCGACGTGGGTGCCCCTGGAGAGGTCCACACATCCGGCGAAGGGGAGCCAATTGAGGTCCGGCAGCCGCAACCCGTAGGACAGCTTGTTGACCAGAATACGGTCGCCGACGGCCAAGGTGGGCATCATGGAGCCCGACGGGATATTGTAGGCCTGGACCACGAAAGCGCGCAGGAACAACACCGCCGCCACCACGATGACGATGGTTTCCGTATACTCCCGAACTACGGATTTCCTGCGCTTCCCGAACCCGGCCACGTAAGGGGTCCTCTTGTCGAGACCTGACACCTGGTCCGCCAACTCAGTAGATGAGACCGCCGATGCGCCACCAGCGCAGCCGGCTGTTTTCCGAGTCCCAGGACCAGTACTTGACGAAGGCCCGGCCGCGGATGTCTGCGATGGGCACGAAGCCCCAGAAGCGGCTGTCGAAACTCCGGTCCCGGTTGTCGCCCATGACGAACACGCGCCCGTCCGGCACCGTCACCGGGCCGAAGTTGTCCCGGACGTGGCCGGCCCCCAGGGTCGTGCCTTCTTCCTCGAAATGGGCATGGGCGTCGTCCACGAACTCGCCGTTGATGTAGACCTTCTTGTCACGGATCACCACCTCGTCTCCCGGAACTCCCACCACGCGCTTGATGAAATCCTTGCAGCGGTCCTGCGGGAAGACGAACACGACGACGTCGTCCCGTTCCGGGATGTTCCATTCCATGAGATGGGAGCCTCTGACCAGGTCCACGCACCCGGCGAAGGGTACCCAGCTGACGTCCGGCAGCCGCAAGCCGTAGGACAGCTTGTTCACCAGGATGTGGTCGCCGATGGCCAGGGTCGGAATCATGGAGCCCGAGGGGATCTTGAAGGCCTGCACCACGAAGGCCCGCAGGAACAACGCCGCCACCAGGGCGATGAAGATGGCTTCGGTGTACTCCCGGAAGACGGATTTTCTCGGCTTTCCAAATCTGGCCACGTAAGAGGTCCTTCGCCTGAAACGTAACACTTCATCCACCGACTTTGAACTTCAGACCTTCAGCGCCGCCAGGAAGGCCTCCTGGGGTATCTCCACCCGTCCCACCGACTTCATGCGCTTCTTGCCCTCTTTCTGCCGCTCCAGGAGCTTGCGCTTGCGGGTGATGTCGCCGCCGTAGCACTTCGCGGTGACGTTCTTGCGGAGCGCCTTCACCGACTCCCGGGCGATGACGCGGCTGCCGATGGCCGCCTGGATCACCACCTCGAACATCTGCCGCGGGATCAGCTCGCGCATGCGCTGCACCATGTCCCGGCCCCGCACGTACGCCTTCTCCCGGTGCACGATCAGCGACATGGCGTCCACCAGGTCGCCGTTGATGCGCACGTCCAGCTTGACCAGCTTCGATGGCCGCATGCCCGCCATCTCGTAGTCCATGGACGCGTAGCCCCGGCTCAGGGACTTGAGCCTGTCGTAGAAGTCGAACACGATCTCGTTCAGCGGCAGCTCGTAGGTGACCATGGCGCGGTTGAGGCCCGCGTAGCGCAGCTCCCGCTGAATGCCGCGCTTTTCCTCGCACAGCTTGAGCACGCTCCCCATATAGTCCTGGGGAAGGTGGATGGTGGCGAGGATGAACGGCTCCTCGATGGTCGCGATGTCGGCCTCGTTGGGAAAGTCCACCGGATTGTCGATGGCCAGGACCTCGCCTTCGTGGGTGGTGACCTGATAGACCACCGTGGGCGCCGTGGTGATGAGGGCGAGGTCGAACTCCCGCTCCACCCGCTCGCGCACGATATCGAGGTGCAGCAGGCCCAGGAACCCGCAACGGAAACCGAAACCCAGGGCCTGGGAGGTCTCCGGCTCGAAGGTGAAGGAGGAGTCGTTCAGGCTCAGTTTATCGAGCGCCGTCCGGAGCGCCTGGTACTGGCCCGAGTCCGCCGGATAGAGGCCGCTGAACACCACCGGCTTGAGTGGACGGAAGCCTTCCAACGGTTGGGCCGCGGGACGCTTGTGGCTGGTGACGGTATCGCCGATGCGGGCCTCGTGGATGTTCTTGATGGAGGCCATGAGAAAGCCCACCTCGCCCGGACCGAGGCTCCCCACTTCCACCGGCCCGGGAGCGAAGACGCCCAGCCGGTTCACCTCGAACACGCCGCCGGTGGACATGAGGCGGATGGTATCGCCGTTCCGGACGCTCCCTTCGAAGACACGCAGCAGGATCACCGCGCCGTGGTAGGGATCGAACCAACTGTCGAAGACGAGGCCGCTCAAGGGCGCGTCGCGCTCGCCCCCGGGCGGCGGGAAGTTGGCGATGATGCCTTCGAGCACGGCCTCTGTGCCGATGCCCTTCTTGGCGCTGGCCAGGATGGCCTGGGAGCCGTCCAGGCCGATAATGTCCTCGATCTCCCGCTTGACCCGCTCCGGATCCGCGCTGGGCAGATCGATCTTGTTGATGACCGGAAAGACCTGGAGGTCGTGGTCCAGCGCCAGATAGACGTTGGCCACGGTCTGCGCCTCCACTCCCTGGGCGGCGTCCACCACCAGGATCGCCCCTTCGCAGGCGGCCAGGCTCCGGGAGACCTCGTAGGTGAAGTCCACGTGGCCGGGCGTATCGATGAGGTTCAGGACGTAGTCATGGCCGGCGGCGGAGCGGTGATCGAGCCGCACCGGACTGGCCTTGATGGTGATGCCGCGCTCGCGTTCCAGCTCCATCTTGTCCAGGAACTGGTCGGTCTTCTCGCGCTCGCTGAGCGCGCCGGTGTGCTCCAGCAGCCGGTCCGCGAGCGTGGACTTGCCGTGGTCGATATGGGCGATGATGCAGAAGTTACGGATCCGAGCGCTATCCACCGCTCCGCCCTATCGAATGGTAGACGAAACCCTGCCGCCGCATCGCCGCCGGGTCGTAGAGATTGCGGCCGTCGAAGATCACCGGCCCGCGCAGCAGCTCCTTCAGCCGGGGAAAATCCGGACTGCGGAACTCGTTCCATTCGGTCAAGACCAGCAACGCGTCGGCGCCCTCGGCCGCCTCGTAGTTGCTGCCGCCGAACTCGATGCGCTCGCCGTAGCGCTTCCGCGCCTCCTCCATGGCCTCGGGGTCGAAGGCCCGCACCCGCGCGCCCGCCTCCAGCAGGCCGTCGATGACCCGGATGGCGGGCGCCTCGCGCATGTCGTCGGTGCGGGCCTTGAAGGACAGGCCCCACAGCGCCAGGGTGACGCCGGACAGCTCGCCGAAGTGGTCCTTGACCTTCTCCAGCAACAGGCCCTTCTGCGTCTCGTTGATCCGGTCCACCGCCCGCAGCAACGGCATCTCCAGCTCTTCCCCGCCCATGGCGATCATCGCCCGGATGTCCTTGGGCAGGCACGACCCCCCGTAACCGATTCCCGGAAAGATGAAATGGGGGCCGATACGGTGGTCCAGTCCGATGATGCGCCGGACCTGCTCGATGTCCGCCCCCTCCTTCTCGCACAGACGGGCCGTCTCGTTGATGAACGAGATCTTGGTGGCCAGGATCGCGTTTGCGGCGTACTTGCTCATCTCGGCGCTGCGCGTGTCGGTGAGGATGATGGGCTTGCCGGTGCGCACGAAGGGCTCGTAGAGGTCCTTGAGGCGCTCCAGCGAGTCCGCGTCGTCGCCCCCGAGCACCACCCGGTCGGGCTTCATGAAGTCCTCCACCGCCGTGCCTTCCTTCAGGAACTCCGGGTTCGATACCACCGCCACGCCATGCCGGGTGTGTTCTTCGATGATCTCCCGCACCCGCGCGGCCGTGCCCACCGGGACCGTGCTCTTGGTCACCACGATCTTGGCGCCGTTCATGGCCCGGGCGATGTCCTCCGCCACCGCGAACACCTGGCTCAGGTCGGCGCCGCCCGCCGACACCTGCGGCGTGCCCACCGCGATGAAGACCGCCTCCGCCCGCTTCACCGCCTCGCCCAGATCCGTGGAAAAGGACAACCGGCCCTCGCGGGTGTTGCGCTCGACCAGTTCCTCCAGCCCCAGCTCGTAGAACGGCACCCGGCCCTCCCGCAGAAGCTCGACCTTGGCCTCGTCGATGTCCACGCACACCACGTCGTTGCCGGTCTCGGCGAAGCAGCTCCCCGTCACCAGCCCCACGTAACCCGTGCCGAGCATTGCGATGTTCATGTGATCAACGGCTCAGGTCTTGACGCATTCATTCGCCGAAGCGAGTCAATTCCACGAAGCGGCGATAACGTTCATCTATTTCCGTCCGGGCCATCGAGATCAGCCGCCCGGGCCCGAAATCCTCGACGGTGAACGAGGCGGTGACGTTGCCGTAGACGATGGCCCGGCGCAACGCGTCCTCCCCGGCGCCGCCGCCGGCAGCCAGGCATCCCATGAACGCCCCGGCAAAGGAGTCGCCGGCGCCGGTGGGGTCCAGGACCTCCTCCAGGGGGTAGGCCGGCACCACGAAGGTCGAAGCGTCCGAGAACTGGAACACGCCGTACTCGCCGCGCTTGATGAGCACCACGCGCGGGCCCATCCTCTGGATGGCGCGGGCGGCGCGTACGATGTTGTGGTCCCCGCTCAGCATGTACGCTTCCGAGTCGTTGATGACCACGGTCTCCACCCGCTCCAGCACCTTCCTCAGCTCCCCCGAATTCTCGTGGATCCAGTGGTCCATGGTGTCCAGGGCCACGAGCCGCGGCTGTGTCAGCTGCGACAGCACCTCCAACTGGGCCGCCGGGTGCATGTTGCCGAGAAAGGCATACTCCGTGTCCTCGTAGCCGGCCGGCATCCGGGGGACGAAGTCTTCCAGCACGTTGAGCTGGACCTCCAGGGTATCACGGACGTTCAGGTCTTCGTGGTACCGCCCGTGCCAGAAAAAGGTCTTGCCCTCGGCCCGCTGCAACCCCTCCAGGTCCACCCCGCTGCGCGACAGCGCGGTCAGGTGCTCCTCCGGAAAGTCCTCGCCCACCACCCCGACGATCCGTACCGGAGCGAAGAACGCCGCCGCCAACGCGAAGTAGGCCGCCGAGCCTCCCAGGACCCGGTCGGCACGGCCGTGCGGGGTCTCGATGGAATCGAAAGCCATCGAGCCCACCACCAATACGTACATGTTCACAATCCTCCCGAGGCCCGAACGCCCCCACACTCGCTCATTCCGTGCCACCTTCCGTCACTCCCGCCACACCTTTCGTCATTCCCGCATCGCCGTTTCGTCATTCCCGCCCCTCACTCCGTCATTCCCGCGAAAGCGGGAATCCAGGTGGGGCCGGGGAAACGCCGCTACAGCGCCCCTCCACCCCCCCCCTGGATTCCCGCTTTCGCGGGAATGACGGAGTGGGGGCGGGAATGACGGAGGGCGCCGCGGGAATGACGGAGGGCGCCGCGGGAATGACCGAAGGGGGTGCGGGTATGGCGACCACGACTAGAGATACTTGTCCACCAGCGGAGCCAGCTTATCGCGGGTCTCCTCCGGAATCACCGAGCGGTCGGTGACGATGGCCATGGCCAGGGCCGTGGCGCAGGGACACGTCCGCTCGGGCGACAACCGCTCCAGCGTGCCCCGGATGATGCGCTTGGCCACGTCCGCGTTCTTCTGCAGCACCGCGATGATTTCCTCGATGTCCACGTCGCCGGCGGCTTCGTTCCAGCAGTCGTAGTCCGTCGACATGGCGATGGTGGCGAAGCAGATCTCGGCTTCCCGGGCCAGCTTGGCCTCCTGCAGGTTGGTCATGCCGATGACGTCCGCGCCCCAGCTCCGGTGCAACGCGGACTCCGCCCGGGTGGAGAACTGCGGCCCCTCCATGCAGACGTAGGTGCCGCGGCCGTGCACCTCGATGTCCTCGGTGGCGGCCGCGGCCGCCACCAGGGCACGGAGGTCGTTGCAGAACGGATCCGCGAACTGGACGTGGGCCACGATGCCGTCGCCGAAGAACGTGCTGGGACGCCTGTAGGTGCGGTCGATGAACTGGTCCGGCAGCACCATGTGGCCCGGCTCGATCTCCAGCTTGAGGCTGCCCACCGCGCTCACCGACAGGAGCCGCCCGACCCCCAGCTTCTTCATGCCGAAGATGTTGGCGCGGTTGTTGACCTCGGTGGGCAGCAGCCGGTGGCCCTTGCCGTGACGCGGCAGAAAAGCCACCCCGACTCCGTCCAGGGACCCCAGCACGAAGGGGCCGGAAGGCGCGCCGAAGGGCGTCTCCACCTCCACCTCGCGCACCCCGCTCAAACCGTCCATCTCGTAGAGGCCGGTGCCGCCGATGACACCGAGCATCGTGTTCTGTTCCATCTTCTACCGTCCCTGTCCCGTTATCAGACCGGCCGGCGGCCGGTCATCCGACGCCGCGGAGCGCGCCGCCCGGCGCCGCCTCCGCCGCATGGTACAACTGCCCGCAGGCCGCCTGGATGTCGTCGCCCCGGGGCCGTCGCACGTGGGTCTGAATGCCTCGGGCGCGCAGCGTCTCGCCGAACCGTTCGACGACGGCCTCCTTCGGCCGGCTGTAGCCGCTCCCCTCGTGAGGGTTGAAAGGTATCAGGTTCACCTTGCAACGGATGCCCCGGAGCTTCCCCGCCAACTCGGCCGCGTCCGCCATCAGGTCGTTCACCCCGCTGATGAGCAGGTACTCGAAGGTGATGCGCTTGCGCCGCGGCACCGGCAGGGAGCGGCAACACTCAAGCAACTGCGATACCGAATACTTCCGGTTGACCGGCATGAGCTCGGAACGCGTCGAGTCCCGCACCGAATGGAGCGAGATGGCCAGATTGACCCGGGTCTCCTCCATGAGCCGCCGCATCTGCGGCAGCAGGCCTACCGTGGAGACCGTGATCTTGCGGGGCGAAATGCCCATGCCGCTGCGGGCGTCGGTGATGACGTCCAGCGCCCCGCGTGTGGCGTCATAGTTCGCCAACGGCTCGCCCATGCCCATGAACACCAGGTTCGAGATCCGCGTGCCGTCCGGACACCGGCGCTGCGCCTCCAGCACCTGGTCCACGATCTCCGCCTGCGTGAGGTTCCGCTTCAGGCCCATGCGCGCGGTGGCGCAGAAGGTGCAACCCAGCCCGCACCCCACCTGCGTCGACACGCACAGCGTCACCCGGTCCGGCTCCGGGATCCAGACCGTCTCCACGACGCCGCCGTCGTGCAGGCCGAAGAGATACTTGACGGACCCGTCCCGGGACTCGAGACGCCGGTGCACCGACAGGCTGCCGACCGTGAACTCCCCCGCCAGGGCCTGCCGAAGCCTCCTGGAGAGGTCGGTCATGGCCTCGAACGAGTCCACGCGCCTGCGGAACAACCACCCTCTGATCTGATCGGCCCGGTAAGCGGGAAGCCCGCGGGCGTCCAGCCAAGCGCTCAACTCCGAGTGGCTCAGGCCTTCCACGGGCCGCCGGGTATCCGTTGAATCGCTGCTGGGAAATGACATCGGCAATGCGCCTGCCGCCGCCTCGCTGGCGGCCTGGAACCCGCCGCGGCCCGAGCGGCCTGAAATCCGCGGCCCGGGCGTCCCTGGAACCCGCGGCCCGGGAGCCGAAATTCTACGACCCGGACGACTGGATCTCGTCTTCGGCGAAGAAGAAGGCGATCTCCGCGGCGGCGGTTTCGGGGGCGTCGGAGCCGTGCACCGCGTTGGCCTCCACGTCGGTGCCCCAATCTTTCCGGATGGTCCCCGGAGCCGCGTTGGCCGGGTCCGTGGCGCCCATGATCTCCCGGTTCCTGGCGATGGCGCCGTCGCCCTCCAGGACCGACACGAAGATGGGGCCCTTGGACATGTAGTCGGTCAGAGTGTTGAAGAACGGCCGCTCCCGGTGCACTTCATAGAAGGACTCCGCCCGCTGCTTGTCCAACCGGGTCAGCCTCGCGGCCACGACCTTGAGCCCCGCGTGCTCGAAACGGCTCAGGATGTCCCCGATCAGGTTCCCGGCCACGGCCTCCGGCTTGATAATCGACAGTGTTCGCTCCATCTTTGCTACCCTAGCGCTTCCTTCATGGTTTGCCCGATGTCGGCCGGGGTCGGCGCCATGCGCACGCCCGCGGCGCGCAGCGCCTCGACCTTTTCCGCCGCCGTGCCCTTGCCGCCGGATATGATGGCCCCCGCGTGGCCCATGCGCTTCCCGGGCGGCGCGGTCTGGCCGACGATGAAGCCCACCACCGGCTTTCTCATGTGCGCCCGGATCCAGTCCGCGGCGTCCTGCTCGGCGCTGCCGCCGATCTCCCCGATGAGCACCACCGCTTCGGTCTCGTCGTCGTCGTTGAACCGCTCCAGCACGTCGATGAAGTTCAACCCGCGGATGGGATCGCCGCCGATGCCGACGCAGGTGGACTGTCCCATTCCCAGACGCGTGAGCTGATCCACGGCCTCGTAGGTGAGGGTGCCGCTGCGGGAGATCACCCCGATGCCGCCGCGCTTGTGGATGTGTCCGGGCATGATGCCGATCTTGCACTCGCCCGGGGTGATGACGCCGGGGCAGTTGGGGCCCACCAGCACCGTGCCGCGATCCTTCAGGTAGCGCTTCACCCGCATCATGTCCTGGACCGGCACGCCCTCGGTGATGCAGATCACCAGCGGGACGCCCGCGTCCGCCGATTCCATGATGGCGTCGGCGGCGAACGGGGGCGGCACGTAGATGACGCTGGCGTTGGCGCCGGTCTCCCGGACCGCCTCCTCCACGCTGTCGAAGATGGGGATGTCCTCGAAGGAAGTGCCGCCCTTGCCGGGGGTGACGCCCGCCACCATTTGGGTGCCGTACTCCTTGCACGTGCGGGTGTGGAACTGGCCCGTGGCGCCGGTGATCCCCTGGGTCAGCACCCGGGTCTCGGAGTTCACCAGGATGCTCATGCGCGCCCCTCTTCCGCCTGCACGGCCTCGACGATTTTCTGCGCCGCGTCCGCGATGGTGTCCGCGGCGATGATGCTCAGGTCCGAGTTCGACAGCAGCTCCCTGCCCTGCTCCACGTTGGTGCCCTGGAGCCGCACCACCAGCGGCACGTTGACGCCGATCTCCCTTGCGGCGTCGATGATGCCCGCGGCGATGACGTCGCAACGCATGATCCCGCCGAAGATGTTCACCAGCACCCCGCGCACCTTGTCGTCCGACAGCAGCAGGCGGAAGGCCTGCCCCACCATCTCCTTGCTGGCGCCGCCGCCCACGTCGAGGAAGTTGGCCGGCATGCCGCCGTACTGCTGGATGATGTCCATGGTGCCCATGGCCAGGCCCGCGCCGTTGACCATGCAGCCGATGTTGCCGTCCAGGGCCACGTAGGAGATGCCCAGGTCCGAGGCCGTGACCTCCTTGGGGTCCTCCTCGTTGACGTCCCGGAGCTCCAGCACCTCCTTCTGGCGGAAAAGCGCGTTGCCGTCGAAGTTCATCTTGGCGTCCAGCACCAGGAAGCGCCCGTCGTCGAGCTGGGCCAGCGGATTCACCTCGAGCTGCATGCAGTCGGATTCCAGGAAGGCACGGTACAGGTCCTTGAGCAGCGCGCCGAAGGCGCCGACCTCCTTGCCGGAAAGCCCCAGCCGGCCGGCCACGCGGCGGATCTGGAACCGCGCCACCCCGACCAGAGGATCCACCAGTTCGATGATGATCTCGTCCGGGGTCTCCTTCGCCACCTCCTCGATCTCCATCCCCCCTTCACGGCAGGCGATGACGGCGGGTTGTCCGGCCGCCGCGTCCATGACGATGCTGCAGTAGAGCTCTCTGGCGATGCGCGAAGCCTCTTCCACCCACACATGCCGGACCACCCTGCCCTCGGGACCGGTCTGGTGCGTGACCAGGGGCTTTCCCAGCAGGCCCTCGGCAAAGGCGCCCGCCTCGTCCGCGGTTTGGACGACCTTCACGCCGCCGGCCTTGCCCCGGCCGCCGGCGTGGATCTGGGCCTTCACCACGCAGGGAAAGCCGATCTCCTCGGCCGCCGCCCGCGTCTCGCCGGCCGTAGCCGCCACCCGTCCGCCGGGCACGGCCACGCCGAACCGCGCGAGCCACTGCTTGGCCTGATATTCGTGGATGTTCATGCGGTGCTCACGGAACGGAGGTCGGAGGCGCGGCTAAGCATCTCCCAACACCCGGTCCATGGCCCCCACGATCTCCTGGACGTGGGACAGGGACTCGTCGAACTGGGCCTTCTCATCGGCGGTGAGATCGATCTCGATGACCTTCTCCACGCCCCCGGCCCCCAGCAGCGCCGGCACGCAGAAGTAGTATCCCTGGACGCCGTACTCACCTTCGAGCAAAGCCGCGCAGGGAAGGACTTCCTTCTTGTCCAGCAGGTAGGCCTCGGCCATGCGCACGGCGGCCGACGCCGGCGCGTAGAACGCCGAGCCGGTCTTCAGGAGCGCGACGATCTCGCCGCCGGCCATGCGCACGCGCTGCTCGATCTCGTCGAGGCGCTCCGGGGAAATCAGGCTGGCCACCGGCACGCCGCCCACCTGGCAGGTGCTCCGCACCGGCACCATGTCGTCGCCGTGGCCGCCCATCACCATGGCGGTCACGCTCTCCACCGAGCGGTTCAACTCCTGGGCGATGAAGGTCCGGTAGCGCGACGAGTCCAGGATACCCGACTGCCCCACCACCTGGTGCTTGGGGAAGCCGGTGACCCTTTGGCACAGCGTCACCATGGCATCCAGCGGATTGGTGATGACGATGACGAAGGCGTCGGGGGCGTACTGCTTGATGCCCTCGGACACCGAGGTCATGATCTTGGCGTTGGTGCCCAGCAGGTCGTCCCGGCTCATGCCCGGCTTGCGGGCGATGCCGGCGGTGACGATGCAGACGTCGGCGCCGACGATGTCCTCGTAGCTGGTGGTGCCGATGATATCGGCGTCAAACCCCTCCACGGGCGCGGACTGGAGCAGGTCCAGCGCCTTGCCCTGGGGCAATCCGTCGACGACGTCGAAGAGGACCACGTCCCCCAGCTTCTTCAGGGCGCACAGGTGCGCCATGGTGCCGCCGATGTTGCCGCCGCCTATCAATGCGATCTTGTTTCTGGCCATGATCCCGCCGCGTTACATGTTGCCGACGATGGCGTCGCCGAATTCCGAGCACTTCAGCAGCTTGGCGCCGGTCATGAGCCGCTCGAAATCGTAGGTTACGGTCTTCTGCGCGATGGTCTCCTCCAGGCCCTGGATCACCAGGTCCGCGGCTTCGTCCCAGCCGAGGTGGCGCAGCATCATCTCTCCGGACAGGATCACCGAGCCCGGGTTGACCTTGTCCTGGCCGGCGTATTTCGGCGCCGTCCCGTGGGTGGCTTCGAACAGGGCGTGGCCGCTGTCGTAGTTGATGTTGCCGCCCGGCGCGATGCCGATGCCGCCCACCTGCGCCGCCAGCGCGTCCGAGATCAGGTCGCCGGTAAGGTTCATGGTGGGGATCACGTCGAACTCGTCGGGACGGGTGAGGATCTGCTGCAGGAACGCGTCGGTGATGGCGTCCTTGATGAGGATCTGGCCTTCCGCCGGCTTGCCGCCGCAGTCTTCCCACGACACCACCTTGTCGCCGAACTCCCGCTTGCCGAGCGCGTATCCCCAGCGCATGAAGGCGCCCTCGGTGTATTTCTGGATGTTGCCCTTGTGCACCAGGGTCACGTTGCGCCGGTTGTGCTCCACGGCGTAGCGGATCGCCGCCCGGATGAGCCGCTCCGACCCTTCGATGGAGATAGGCTTGATGCCGATGCTGGCGGTGTCGGGGAAGCGGATGCTCTTGACCCCCATCTCGTCACGCAGGAACTTGACCACCCTCTCGGCCTCGGGGGTGCCGGTCTCCCACTCGATGCCGGCGTAGATGTCCTCTGTGTTCTCGCGGAAGATCACCATGTCCACCAGATGGGGCCGCACCACCGGTGACGGCACGCCCTTGAAGTAGCGCACGGGCCGGAGGCAGACGTAGAGGTCCAGCACCTGCCGCAGGGTCACGTTGAGGCTGCGGAAGCCCTCGCCCACCGGCGTGGTCAGGGGACCCTTGATGGCCACCAGGTACTCGCGGATGACGTCCACGGTCTCCTGCGGCAGCAGGCTGGGCGGACAGTCGTCGCCGTAAACGGCCTCGGCCTTCTCGCCGGCATAGACCTCCATCCAGGAAATCTTCTTCTTGCCGCCGTAGGCCTTCTCCACGGCCCCGTCCAGCACCCGCACCGCGGCCGCCCAGATGTCGACGCCGATGCCGTCGCCTTCGATGAAGGGGATGATGGGGTTGTCGGGAACCTGCAGTTTGCCGTCGGAAAGCGAAACCTTGGCGCCCTCGGACGGAACATTGACGTGTAGATAGCTTGCCATGTTTCTCCTCTGATCTCTCCTCTGATCTTTGAGATGGCCCGAGGACCGCGGACGGTCTCGGAGATCCTGATTCCGGCAGCGGGCTCGGCGAGCCCGCCCATCCGGTCCAGGCCATGAGTGGGGTCTGAGTAGTCATTAACGAATCTCCGTTGGCGAGTCAAGGGAGAGCCCGGACCCCGCCGGCGGCGTACCGGGCCGGCGGCGCCCATGCGATTTCCCCCCGAACCCGCTATATTGATCGCCGCGCGGCGGATTTTCCCGATTCGGAACATGGTCTTGAGCGTGCGGATGGACAAGGTATCGAAGGTGTACGGGCTCCTGTGGGCCTTGAGAGAGGTGCGCCTGGAGATCGCGGCGGGAGAATGGGTGGCGCTCCTGGGCCCCAACGGCGCCGGCAAGACCACTCTCCTGCGGCTCCTGGCGGCGTTGTCCTACCCCACCTCCGGCGCCATCGAGCTGTTCGGACGCCGGCTCCCCTACGGCAACTCCCCGCTCCGCGGCATGATCGGGTTCCTCGCCGCCGGGGGCCACCTCTACGACAACCTGACCGTCAGCGAGAACCTACGGTTCTTCGTCTCGCTGTACCGGGGGGACGTCACGGCGGAGGAGCGGCAGGACGTCCTGGGCGAGGTGGGGCTGCACGAGAAGACCGGCGAATACGTATCGACCCTGTCGCTGGGCATGCGCTGCCGCCTGGCCATAGCCAAGTGGCGGCTGGTGAACCCAAGGGTGCTGCTGGTGGACGAACCCTACGGCGCGCTGGACCCCTCGGGGGTGGAGATGCTCGACCGGTTCCTGGAATCGCTCTGCGCCGGCGGCGGCATCGTGGTGCTGGCCTCCCATGACGTCCCGCGCGTGCTCCAGCGGTGTTCCCGCGCGGTGATCCTGAACCGGGGCCGGATCGTCTTCGACGAGCCCCGGCGGGACCCTTGGGACAGCTTCCACGCGGCCTTCGACGCCCTCCTCTCTTCCCACGACATGGACGGCACACGTTGACCGGCGCCCTGCGACAGGTCTACTGGCTGCTCTGGAAGGACCTCCTGCTGGAAGTGCGCCGCCGCGACAACCTGTTGTCGATGTTCTTCTTCGGCCTCTCCCTGCTCTTCCTCTTTTCGTTCGCCTTCGAGATCACCTCGGACAACGTCGCCGGCATGGCGCCGGGGCTGCTGTGGCTGGCGTTCATGTTCAGCGGCACCTTGGCCCTGGGCCAGCTCTTCCAGGGCGACCGCGAGAACGACTGCCTGGACGCGCTGCTGCTGGCGCCCATGGACCGGGGCGCCTACTACCTCGCCAAGGTCCTCTTCAACTTCTCGCTGATGGCGCTGCTGGAGATCTTCATCCTGCCGCTGTTCGGGATCCTGTTCCGCCTGGACTTCTGGCACCTGCTGCCGGACGTGCTGCTCTACACGCTCCTGGGGACCCTGGGCTTCTGTGTCGTGGGCGTCTTGTTCGCCGCGGTGACGCTACGGGCCCGGGCCCGCGCCCTGCTGCTTCCCGTGCTGCTGTTTCCCCTGATGATCCCGGTGATTCTGGGCACCGTCCGCACCCTCCAGATCATCCTGGGGGCGGGCGCCGCCCCCGATCTGGTGCCCTGGTTCCGCCTGCTGGTGGGTTTCGACCTGATCTTCATCACCGCCGGCTTCCTGTTGCTGGAGTGGGTGCTCGACGGCTGACCGCGATTGGGAACTGCCACACGCGGGTGCTATCATTAGCGGATCACTCACCGCGGCTCCCGGACGGAACGGGAGTCAGTCTCGGGGACACCCGCCCGAGGCATGTGAACAAGGACTCCATGGCTCGAAGAATTCTCGGCACGCTGGCGCTCATACTCATCGTCACGGGTCTGTATTGGGGTCTGGTGGAGGCGCCGCCGGACGCCCGGCAGGGCGAGACCCAGCGGATCATGTACCTCCACATCCCCAGCATCCTGGTGGCGTACCTGTCGTTCTTCATCGTGTTCGTGGGGAGCTGCCTCTACCTGTGGAAAGGCGAGCGCCGGGACGACAACCTGGCCCACTCGGCCGCGGAGATCGGCGTGCTCTTCACCGCCCTCACCATCGTGGAGGGATCCATCTGGGGCAAACCCACCTGGGGGGTGTGGTGGACCTGGGACGCCCGGCTCACGCTCACCGCCATCCTGCTGCTGATCTTCACCGGCTACCTGCTGCTGCGGTCGCTCATCGAAGACCAGCGGCGGGCGGCCGTATCCGGCGCGATACTGGGCATCATCGGCTTCCTGGACATCCCGTTGATACACATGTCGGTTTACTGGTGGCGCACCCTGCACCAGCCCCCTTCCATCCTGCGCCCCGACAAGGCGCCATGGGACAACATCGATCCGGCCATGCTGTGGCCCCTGGGCATCAACTTCGTGGCCTTTCTGCTGCTGTTCTTCTATCTCTTGTCGTTGCGCATCCACCTGGGAGAGGTGGAGGAGCAGGCGCGTCGAGACCGGCTCCACGACACAGCGTGACCGGCGTTTTGGGAGCATGAATCCATGGGACACTGGGGTTTCGTCTTTCTGGCCTACGGCATCGTCTGGTGCAGCATCCTCATCTACACGATGCTCCTGAAACGGCGCATTCAGAGGGCGACGGCGGCCCGCGGAAAGACTCACCCGGCGGCAAGCGAGGCGGACGGACATGAAGCCTAGGTATCTCATCGGCGGCCTGATCATCGTCGGCGGCCTGTCCTATCTCATCTACGGCGCCATGCAGGAAGCGGTGGTCTATTTCGTCACGCCCACCGAGTTGCGCTCCGAGACCACGCCGCCGGACCGGTTCCTTCGGGTAGGCGGCATGGTGCTGCCGGGCTCGCTCGAGAAGGACCTCGACCGGCGCACCTTCCGTTTCCGGATCACCGACGGCCAGGAGTCCCTCGCCGTGCGTTTCCAGGGCGTGCCGCCGGACCTCTTCTCCGAGGGCAAGGGCGCGGTGGTGGAGGGGCGGCTCGACGAGGACGGCGTCTTCAAGGCCTCCACCGTCATGGCCAAGCACGCCGAGGAGTACAGCCCGCACCCGGAAGGCGAAGACCCGGCCGGCAAACGAAGCTTCGTGCCCGCGCGGCCCGCCGGCGGCTAGTGGGCTGTCCATGACCGCAACCCTGGGACATACCTGCGTGCTGCTGGCGCTGGCGCTGGCCGCGTGGGGCATCGCGGCCCCGGTCCTGCACGCGCGCACCGGCAACGAGCGCTTCCACGCTTCCGCCCGCTACGCCATCGCCGGCCAGTTCGTGCTCGTGACCTTGGCCGCGGCGGCATTGATCTACGCCCTGGTGGCCACCGACTTCTCCATCCGGTACGTGGCCCTCAACACCACCCGGAACACCCCCGTCTACTACCGCGTCACCGGCCTGTGGGGCGCCCTGGAAGGCTCGCTGCTCCTGTGGGAGTGGATCCTCATCATCTTCTCGGCCCTGGTGGCGTGGAGCTACCGCAGGCGCATGCAGGAGTTCATGCCCTGGGTGCTGATGGTGTTCTCCATCGTCTCGGCCTTCTTCCTGGCGGTCATCGCCTTCGGCTCGAATCCCTTCGAGACCCACTTCCCGGTGCCCGCCGACGGCCGCGGGCTCAACCCGCTGCTGGAAGACGCCAACATGCTGAGCCACCCGCCGCTGCTGTACACCGGCTTCGTGGGGCTCACCGTCCCCTACGCCTTTGCCATGGCGGCGCTCATCCGCGGCAAGCTGGACCAGAGCTGGATCGTCGCCACCCGGCGCTGGACCATCACCGCCTGGTTCTTTCTGACCCTCGGCAACCTGGTGGGCGCGTGGTGGTCGTACCACGTCCTCGGCTGGGGCGGCTATTGGGCCTGGGATCCGGTGGAGAACGCCGCCTTCATGCCCTGGCTGCCGGCCACCGCGTTCCTCCACTCGGTGCAGGTCCAGGAACGGCGCGGCATGCTCAAGACCTGGAACCTGCTGCTGATCATCATCGCCTTCAGCCTCACCCTCTTCGGCACCTTCCTGACGCGCTCGGGGGTCCTGTCGTCCATCCACGCCTTCTCGTCCGGGCCGGTGGGGGCGTACTTCCTGGGGTTCCTGGGCTTCGTGCTGATCTCGTCCCTGGGGCTGCTGGCCTGGCGCAGCGACCAGCTTCGCGGCCAGCCGGAGCTCGATTCCGTGGTGAGCCGCGAATCGGCGTTCGTGCTGAACAACGTGGTGTTCGTGTCCGCGCTGTTCACCATTTTCCTCGGCACCGTCTTCCCGCTGCTGTCCCAGGCCGTGGCCGGGGTCCAGGTGAGCGTCGGCGCCCCCTACTTCAACAGCGTCACGGCGCCGCTGTTCCTGCTGCTGGTCTTCCTCATGGGGGTGGGGCCGCTCATTGCCTGGCGCCGGGCTTCGTGGGACAACCTCAAGCGGAACTTCACCTGGCCCACGGTGGCGTCGCTGGCCGTGGCCGTGGGCCTGTTCGCCGGCGGGATACGCTCGTTCCTGTCGCTGCTGGGCTTCACCCTCTGCGCCTTCACGGTCTGGACCATGCTCTTCGACACCTTCCTTTCCCTGCGCGCGCGCCGGCGGCAGGCCGGAGAAGGCCCCTTGCGCGGGCTCGCCACCCTGGTGCGCCGCAACCAGCGCCGCTACGGCGGCTTCGTGGTGCACCTGGGGGTAGTGCTGGTGGTGCTGGGCATCGCCGGCTCCATGGCCTACAGCATCGAGCGGGAGGCGACCCTGAGCGTCGGCGAGACGCTCCAGGCGGGACCCTACCGGGTGGCCTTCGAGGGGCTGCAGGGCTCGCAGCAGCCCACCCACTACCGCGTGGAAGGAGCGTTTCAGGTGTCGCAGAACGGCCACGCCCTGGGGCGGCTGTCACCGGCGTTGAAGTTCTTCCCGTCCCAGGACTCGCCCATCGGGCGGGCGGTGTTCCGCAGCACCCTCAAGGAGGACGTCTACCTCATCCTTTCAGGCTTCAGCGAGGTGGGCCAGAACCGGGCCACCCTCAAGGTGCTGATCCGCCCGCTGGTGCTGTGGATCTGGCTCGGCGGCCTCGTCATCACCCTCGGCACGCTCATGACCATCCTGCCCATGGGCCCGCCCGGGCGCGGGGACTGAATCGTGAGTCCCGCGGCGCGAAGACTGCTGTTCACCCTCATGGGCGTGGGGCTGGTGCTGATCCTGCTGGGCTACGGATTCTACCGGGACCCGCGCTACATCCCCTCGCCGCTGGTGGGCGGCGCCGCCCCGGATTTCTCGCTGGAGACCTTCAAGGGCGAAACGGTGCGTCTTTCGGACCTGCGGGGCAAGACGGTCCTGCTGGATTTCTGGGCCTCCTGGTGCCTGCCCTGCCGGGCGGAGGCCAGGGACCTGGAGGCGGCCTGGAAGCGCCAGGGAGACGACGTCGTCTTCCTGGGCATCAACATCCAGGACAGCAAGGCCGAGGCGCTGAAGTTCATCGACGAGTTCGGCATCACCTTCGTCAACGGCCAGGACCCCGACGGGAAGGTGTCGGTGGACTACGGCGTGTGGGGAATCCCGGAAGCCTTCTTCGTCAGCCCCACCGGACGTATCACCTACAAGCACGTGGGCGCCGTCCCGCCGCCGATTCTGGCGGCCAAGCTGGAGGAGGCCCGGCGCGACCTCGTCAGCGCCGACAGCGGCCGCGGAGAGCACCAGGCCATACGATGAAGATCGTAGCGAAAACAGCCATTTTAACCCTACTCTTCATCCTTTCCGTCAATGCCCAAGCGGACGAGGCGCTGGAGGACCGGGTGCGGGCCATCGCCTCGGAGCTCCGTTGCGTGGTGTGCCAGAACCTGTCCGTGGCCGACTCGCCGGCCGAGATGGCGGTGCAGATGCGCGGCATCGTCCGCGAGCAGCTCAAGGAAGGCAAGACGCCGGACGAGATCCGGAGCTACTTCGTCTCCAAGTACGGCGAGTGGGTCCTGCTGGCGCCCCCGGCCCACGGCTTCAACCTGACCGTATGGCTCCTGCCCTTCGCCGTCCTGCTCGCCGGGCTGGTCTGGGCGGCGTGCTTTCTCCGCCGGTGGAGCCGCCGCAAGAGGGACGAGCCTGAGGAACCCCTGGACCCGGAACTGCTGGAGCGGGTCCGCGCCGAGGCCGCGCGCGCCGACTTCCCCGGCGGTCCGGGCCGGGAGCCGCCGGACGAAGAACGGGGCCGCCTCTACCAGGACCTTCGCGAGCTGGACTTCGACCGCGAGGCCGGCAAGCTGTCCGAGGCCGACTACCAGGCTCTCAGGGAACGCTACGAACGTCAGGCGGTGCGCCGGCTCGCGGAGAGCCTTGAAAACGCGGCGCCGGAC
The DNA here is from genome assembly GCA_951813575.1 of Candidatus Binatia bacterium. Lineage (GTDB taxonomy): Bacteria > Desulfobacterota > Binatia > UBA9968 > JAJDTQ01 > JAJDTQ01. The sequence continues at coordinate 265,603 of OX638375.1, read as the reverse complement.
CCGGAGCCCGAGATGACACACCCCCCCGGTGCCAGAGGAAACAGGCGAAGATGGGCGCCGGCCGCATGGGCGGTGGTGCTGCTGGCGGGCGGCATTACGCTGGGATTGCTGCTGGGCCAGTCGCTCCGGCCCCGCACCTCCACCGAGGACAGCATCACCGGCGATTTCATGACCGGCACCGGGCCCCAGGGGATCAGCCGCCCGGGCTCTTCCGGGAACCCCGAGGAAGCGCTTCGCCGGGGCCAGGAGGCGTTCCGACGACAGGATTTCAAGACCGCCATCGAGGCTTTCCGTACGGTGCTGGGCCAGGACCCAGGCCACCCTCTCGCCAACGCCTACATGGGGATGGTGCTGGCACAGGCCGGCCACACGGACGCCGCCCTGGAGGCGCTGGACCGGGCGCTGTCCCGGACTCCCAACCTGTCCCTGGCCTTGTGGGCCAAGGGGATGATCCTCTACCAGGAGGGGCGCGACCCGGACGGCGCCCGGGAGCACCTCCAACGGCTCGAGGGGCTGCTGCCGGCGGGAGAACAGAAGGACGCCGTCCGGGAGATCATCGCGAAGATCGGTCAGGCGCCGCATGAAACGCCCAAGGCGCCGGCGAGGCCGGGCATCGGGGGCACCGTCCGGCTGGATCCGGGACACGCGGGCCAGGCCGGCGGAAAGGCCATCCTCTACATCGTCGCCAGGCCGGCCGGGGCCGGCGGCGGTCCTCCGCTGGCGGTCAAGCGCATCGCCGCCCCCGCCTTCCCGGTCTCCTTCTCGCTGGGTCCCGGCGACGTCATGATGCCGGGGATGGCCTTCGAGGGTCCGCTGGACCTCAGCGCGCGGCTCGACCGGGACGGCGACCCCCTGACGCGCGAAGCCGGAGAACCGGCGGGCGCCTACGACGGGAATCCCGTGAAGCCGGGGGCCACGAACGTAACCATCGAGCTGAAGTAGGCGCCGGAGACTCCGGCGCCCTCCCCGACAGGACACCAAACCCCTGGCGGATGGATCAATCCGCGCCGGGAAGCCGCTGATATTTTCCCTTGAAGAAGAGCAGCGGGCGGTCGCCCGCCGCTTGCGCGTGGATGACCTCGCCGAGGTAGATGGTGTGGTCGCCGCCGTCGTAGCCCTGGGTGACCGTGCATTCGATGTGCCCGATGGTCTCGTCAAGCACGGGAACGCCGTTGTCGCTCATGTGCCAGGGGGTGTCCTGGAACTTCTCGATGCCCTTGGTGGCGAAACGGTTGGCGAGCTGCTCCTGGTGCTCGCCCAGCAGGTTGACGGCGAACACGCCGGATTCCTCGAAGCAGTCGTAGCAGTTGGCCTTCTTGTCGATGCAGACCAGCACCAGGGGCGGGTTCAGGGAAAGCGACGAGAAGGCATTGGCGGTGATGCCGGTGGGGACGCCGGCATTGTCCTTGGTGGTGACGATGGTCACGCCGGTGGCGAAGTGGCCCATCACATGCCGGATCTCGCGTGCATCCATGGGGCAACGGCGTAACAGACGGGGCGACGCGTTGTCAATCACCCGGGGACGCCGGGCGAAGCCGCCGAGTCGTGTGATGAAGGCCGCCGGAGCCGAAGTGGAACCACGGCTTGAGGAATGACTTGAACGGGCCGGAACTCAGCTATCGAGCTCCGGCTTGGGCACCATCAGGTAGGGAATGCTGTCGTCGTCGAGGGCTTCCCGTTCCTCGGGTGTGGCGGTGCCGTGGATGGGCCGCTCGTCGGCGTCGCCCTCCTGAATGCGGCGGGCCTCCTGGGCGAAATGCGGACCGACGTCCTCGAAGTTGTCGCGGACGTAGTGGTGCACACGGATGAGCGCTTCCTTGAGTTGCTCGGGCGTGGCCGTCACGGACTTCACCGCCGGGCGCGAAGGCGGGGACGGCGCCTCGTCCTTCTTCATGTGGACCGCGCAGGCATGAGGGAGCTTGGTTATGGCCGTGGAGTTGCACACCGGACAGGCGATCCGGTTTCCGGACAACTGTTCCCGGTAGTTCTCCGGCCCCGAGAACCATCCCTCGAAACCGTGACCGTTGTCACATGTGAGATCGTAGATGACCATGCGAATCCACCTTGCGGACAGGGGCCCTACTCCCTGTTTCGAAGGTAATCCCGCCCCCCGATGATGTCAAGATAACAGGAAATCGGTGACCATCTCGACGAAGGTGTCGCGCTCCTCGATCTGGGGCTCGTGGGCCGAGTCCCGGAACCGGTACACCCTGGAGCCCGGCACGATGGCCCGCAGCCGCTCGTCCCAATCCGGTCGGTTGAGGGGATCGTGATCGCAGGACACGATCAGCAGCGGCACGCTCACGGTGGACAGTTGCCGCACGAAGGCCTCGATGGTGGAGCCCCGCTCGAGTCCCGGCCGCTTCAGGCGGGCCGCCGACAGCGCCTCCCAGGCCCCGGGCAGGATCGAGTCGGCATAGCGCGACTCCACGCTGTCGGGAGTGAGCCACTTCTCGTCGTGAAACAGCAGCTTGAGAAGCTTGCGCATGTTCTCGAGGCTCGGCGTGTAGTCCTCCAGGTCGGCCTGGGACTCGCTCTTGAACACCCCGGCATTGCCGCAGATGGTGACCATCTTCTTCATTCTCAGGGGTGAAGGGCTGCGCACGGCGCTTCGCAGCAGGGTGCCGCCCCCGGCCGAGTTGCCCACGTAGTACGCCTCGCCCACGCCCGCCACCTCCATGAGCTGCGCCAGATGCGTCATCCGGAACCCCGAAGGGTCGGAAAAGCTGTAAATCTTGGCGGTGCGGCCGTAACCCAGCATGTCCGGAGCGATGACGTGAAAGGTCTCAGCCAGCTTGCCGATGGCCGGCCCCCAGGTGGCCTCCCCGGACGCGCCGTACTCGCCGCCGTGGAGCAGCACCAGGTCGGGCCCCTCCCCCGCCTCCAGATAGTGGGTCTCGATGCCGCCGACCCGAAGCGTGCGATGCAGATAGTCCGTGCTCATGTTCCGTCTTTCCTGTGCGGCCTCTCTACCAGCCCAGGGCGTAGCCGTCGCGGCGCGGATCCGCGGCCGCCATGAGGGTGCCGTTCCGTGGATCGCGGGCGATGAGCGCCGCGCCGCCGAAGGACCACGGCTCCACCACGGTGACCGGATGGCCCTTGGCCGCCAGCCCCTTCACCACCTCCTCCGGGAATCCCCGCTCCAGCCGCAGCGACTGGGGATAGCCGACGTTGGGCGGCGTGCCCGGCACGTGGCTCCAGCGGGGAGTTTCCAGCGCGCACTGCGGGTCCATTTTCAGGTCGAGCAGGTTGTGCAGCACCTGCACGTTGGTCTGGGGCTGGTCGTCCGCTCCGGGCGTGCCGCCCACCGCCAGGAACTCGTCGTTGTGGAACACCATGTAGGAGTTGAGGGTGTGGGCGGGCCGCTTGCCGGGCTGCAGGGCATTGGCGCTCCCCGGGTCCAGCATGGCGCTGCACAGGCGGTTGGTCATGACGATGCCGGTATCCCCCGCCACCACCCGCGACCCGAACACGGAGAAGACGCTCTCGATGAGCGAGATGGCGTTGCCGTCTCCGTCCGCCGCGCACAGGTAGGTGGTGTCGGCGCCGGCGGCGGCGTAGGACGAGGTCACCGGCCCGGCGACGTCGGCGATGTCCGCGCGGCGCGCGTCCGCGTATTCCCTGCTGATGAGGCGCTGGACTTCCGGATCGCCGAAGCGCGGATCGTCCAGGTGTCGGATGCGGTCCTCGAAGGCGATCTTCTTGGCCTCCACCATGACGTGGGCCAGCTCCGTCCGGCTCAGCGCGTCGCAGTCGTACCCCGCCAGCAGGTTCATCATGGTCAGGACGGTGAACCCCTGGGACACCGGCGGCTGCTCCAGGATCTGATAACCCCGGTAGTCGGTGCTGAGCGGCTCCATCCACTCGGCGAACCCGCCCTCCAGGTCCCGTTCCTCCAACAAACCACCCTGATCCCTGATGCCCGCGCACATGCGCGCGGCCACGTCGCCGCCGTAGAAGCCCTCCCGACCGTCCCGGACGATGGCCTCCAGCACCTCCGCCAGTTCCGGCTGCCGCAACAGCCTTCCCGGCGTCAGGTCCTCCAGCGGCGCCCGGAAGTACCGATGGATGCCGGGCCACGCGGGCGCCCATTCCTGGATGGACTCGGCCAGCGAAAGATACAGGGGAAATCCGTCACGGGCCAGGGTGATGGCGTCGGCGCAGATCTCGGCCAGGTCCACCGTGCCGTAACGGCGGTGCAGTTCCAGCCATCCATCCACCGCTCCCGGCACCGAGATGCTCAAGGGCCCGGAGGTCGGCACGGCATCCAGGCCGCGGCTCTTGAACGCCTCGATGGTGGCGTTGCCCGGCGCCGGGCCGCTGGCGTTGAGGGCCCGGACCCCGCCCTCCTCCTTCATGTGGACGAGCGAGAACATGTCGCCCCCCAGGCCGCAGGCCTCGTGCTTGACCACCGCCAGGACGAAGCCCGCGGCCACCGCCGCGTCCACCGCGTTGCCGCCCCGCTGCATGATCTTGAGGCCGGCCACGGAGGCCAGCGGGTGTCCGGCGGCGATGACTCCCCGGGTGCCCATGACGAGGGTGCGCGCGGCGTGGCCGTAACGGAATTCATGTAAAGGATCAGACATGACAACAACTCTCCCGAGTGTTTCGGACCTGTTGGCTGACGACTCGTGACGCGCCCGCCGGCTTTGGAGCCCCTGCCGGGGTCAGACCGGGCGTTCCTCGATATGCAGGATCCGGGCGGCGTTGCCCCCGAGGATCCGTTCCCTGGCATCCGGCGCCAGCTCCAGGTCGTCCACCGCCTTGAGGCTGTTGCGGATGAAGCCGCAGCCGTCGTCCGGACCGTAGGGATAGTTGGTGCCGAAGACCATCTGTTGCGGCCCGAAGAAGTCCATGACGCACTTGAGCGTGTTGGCGGGGTGGTCCGCGGTGTCCACGAAGAACCGCCGGAACGAGTCCAGCGGATTCTCCTGCAGACCGTAGCGTTCGCGCATCTCGTCGGTGCGTCCCGTGTAGATGTTGATGGCGCGCTGGCCGAAGAAGGCCAGCACCCCGCCGACGTCGGCCACCACGAAGGGCAGCGTCGGGAACCGCTCGATCACCCGGCCGTACACCAGCCGGGTCATGGCCACGGTGCTGTCGAAGGCCCATCCGTAGATCAGGATCGGCATGATGTCCAGGCCCACCGCCTCGGTGGCCAGCGGCGCCGTGGGGTGAAGGTAGACCGGCAGACCGTACTCGGCCAGCTTCTCGTAGACGGGAAAGAAGACCTCGTCGTCCAGCGGGCGGCCGTTGAGGTTGGTGAAGCAGCCGAACCCCCGAAGCCCGAGGTCCTGGACCGCCCGGTCGAGCTCCTCCAGCGACGCCTCGATGGAGGCCGTGGGCAGGGTCGCCAGACCGACGAAACGGTCCGGATGCCGGTTGCACATGGCCGCCAGGTCGTCGTTGGCCACCCGGGCCATGGCCACCGCGTCGTCCCGGTCGTAGCGGTCGGCGCCGGGCGCGGGGATGCTCACCACCTGGACGTCCACGCCTTCCCGGTCCATGTGCTCCAGCCGCTGCTCGACGTTCCGGCCCTTGAAGATGGCCGTGTTGATACGGCAGCCCAGCGTCTTGTCGTAGAGGTACGCCATGCCGCTGTAGGGGTCCGGCTCCTCGAGCACCACGGCACCGTCCCGCCGGCCCATGGTCTCCATGTAGCGCTCCGGGAAGATATGGCTCTGGAAATCGATGATCATCGTGGTCGGATTCCTCGTACGACGGGCGGCAGAGCCTGCGGCAATTCCGTCTCCGCCTTCACCGTCCTTGAGCCCACGGACGTGCCGCAACGCTGGCAACTGTAGTCATAGAGGTCGCCGTCGGGGAGGACCAACAGCAGCCGCTCGCGCACCGGCATGGCCTGACCGCACTTGTTGCAGTAGAGCAACGACGCCGACAATTGTTCGAAGCTCTTCTCCATGGCATCGGGACGCCGCCGGACCGGGCAAGCCCGCGGTCCGCCGAGAGGCGGCCGTCAGTCTCCGGCCGCCTCGGCCTTGGCCTCGGCCTGAACCTTCTCCATCAGGTGCGCCGGCATCTCTTCGTAGTGGGAGAACTCGGACTGGAACTCTCCCCTGCCGCTGGTCATGGAACGGAGGTCGGATGCGTACTGCAGCACTTCCGCCATGGGCACCTGGGCCTTGATGGTCTGGCTGTTGCCCTTGGCGTCCACGCCCAGGACCTTGCCCCGCCGGCTGTTCAGGTCCCCGATGACGTCCCCCATGCAGTCGTCCGGCACCGACACCTCCATGGACATGACCGGCTCCAGGATCACCGGCTTGGCGCCCTCCATCGCGTTCTTGAAGCCCATGGAGGCGGCGATCTTGAAGGCCATGTCCGACGAGTCCACCGAATGGAAGGAGCCGTCGTACAGGGTGGCGCGCACGTCCATGATGGGATAGCCGGCCAGATAGCCATTGGACATGGTCTCGACGATGCCCTTTTCCACCGCGGGGATGTAGTTCCGCGGGATGGCGCCGCCGACGATCTTGTCCACGAACTCGAAACCCTTGCCCCGCGGCAGGGGCTCGAGCTTGAGCCAGGTGTCGCCGAACTGGCCCCGGCCTCCGGACTGTTTCTTGTATTTTCCCTGGGCGGTGGCGGCCGCCCGGATGGTTTCCCGATAGGGCACCTTGGGCGCCTTGAGCTCCACCTCCGCGCCGTATTTCCGCTTGAGCTTGTCCACCACCACCTCGATGTGGAGCTGACCGGTGCCGGACAGGATGAACTCGCGGGTCTGCTCGTCCCGGTGCATGCGGATCGAAGGGTCCTCCTCCATCATCCGCTGGAGCCCCTGGGGGACCTTGTCCTCGTCCGCCCGGGTCTTGGGGGAAAGCGCGAAGGAGATGGACGGGTTGAACTCCATCGGCCTGGGGTATTCGATGGGAGCCGACTCGCTGCAGAGGGTATCGCCGGAACTCACGTCCTTGAGCTTGGCGGCGGCCACAATCTCGCCGACCCCCGCCTCCGGCACCTCCTCGTTCTTGCCGCCCTCCGGCCGGAACAGGTGGGTGATCTTCTCCTTGGCCTCCTTGCCGGTGTTGTAGACCGTGCTGTCGGCCTTCACGGTGCCCGACAGCACCCTCATGATGGACAGCCGGCCGGCGAAGGGGTCCACGATGGTCTTGAACACGAACGCGGAAAGCGGCTCGTCCGGGCTCTTGGAGCGGGTTTCGGGCTCCCCGGTCACCGGGTTCTTTCCCTCGGCCGCCGGCTCCTCCAGCGGCGAGGGCAGCCATTCCACCACGGCGTCCAGCAGGGCCGCAACGCCGACGGCGCGGCTGGCCGCGCCATAGAGGACGGGAAAGAGCGTGCCCGCACGGACCCCGTCGCGCAGGCCTTCCGACAACTCCTCCGAGGTCAGTTCCTGGCCCTCGAGGTACTTCTCCAGCAAGGTGTCCTGGGTTTCGGCCACGTTCTCCATGAGATTGACTCTCATTTCCTCCGCCCGTTCCTGAAGCTCCGCCGGTATGTCCTCCTCGCTCTCCTTGCCGTCCGCGTCCGCGCACACCGCCTTCATGCGGATCAGGTCGACGACGCCGCGGAAGCCCTCGCCGTGGCCGATGGGAAGCTGCACGTGGATCCCCTTGACTCCCAGAGCCGCCGCGATGGCGTCAACCGCCTCCATCGGGTCCGCCTCTTCCCGATCCATGCGGTTGACGAAGAACATACGGGGCAACCCGCGCTCCGCCGCGTAGCCCCAGAGCCGCTCCGTCTCCACCCTCAGACCGGCGCCCGCGTGCAGCACGAAGACCGCGCCGCCGAAGCTCGCCAACGAATGGACCGTCTCCGGCAGAAAGGTGGCGAAGCCCGGCGTATCCACCAGGACGCACGCCGTCTTGTTCCATTCCAGGGAGTGAAAGGCCGTGGAGATGGAGACCTGCCGGTTGATTTCCTCGGGCTCGTGGTCGAACGCCGAGGTGCCGTCCTCTACCCGGCCCAACCGGTTCGTCCGGCCCGCCGCGAACAGCATCGCCTCGCCCAGGGACGTCTTCCCCGCGCCCCGGTGTCCAAGCAAACCGACGTTCCTCAACCGGACAGCTTCAATTGCAGCCATGAATCAACCTCCCTTGACCCGCTCGCGCCGCGCGCTCCGGCGGATTCGGAAAACCCGGCACGGCAGGCCGTTACGACCTCCGCTTGCGCGCCGGCGAAGCCGCGTTCCTCTCGTAAATAAGCCGTAACCCTTCCAACGTCAAGAATTCGTCCACGTCCTCGATGACCGTCGATTCGTGGGCGATGAGGGAGGCCACGCCCCCCGTGGCCACCACGCGGGCCTTGATCCTGTTCTCCCGCTCGATGCGGTGGACGATGCCGTCCACCAGGCCGACATAGCCGTAGTAGATCCCGGACTGGATCGAGTGCACCGTGGACTTGCCGATGACGCTGGCCGGACACAGCACCTCCACCCGGGGGAGCTTCGAGGCGCGCTGAAACAGCGCCTCGACGGCGATCGTCAGACCCGGAGCGATCAGGCCTCCCAGGTACTCCCCTTTCTCGGAAACGCAGTCGAAGGTGGTGGCGGTGCCGAAGTCGATGACCACGCAGGCCGCGCCGAAGCGGTCATAGGCCGCCACCCCGTTGGCGATGCGGTCGGCGCCCACGTCCTGGGGGCTGTCGTAGAGGATCGGCATGCCGGTCTTGAGACCGGGGCCCACCAGCAGCGGCTTCACGCCGAAGAACCGGCGCCCCAACTCGTCGACCATGCCCACCATGGGCGGGACCACGCAGGAGACGATGATGGCGTCGACGGCGTCGCTGCCGATGTTCCCGGCGGCGGCGAGATGGCCGATGAGCGCACCGTATTCGTCCACCGTCCGTTCCGGTTGCGTCACCAGCCGCCAATGGGTCACCAGTTCCGGGCCCTGGTACACGCCCAGGACGATGTTGCTGTTTCCGATATCGATGGCCAGCAGCATTACGGCGCTCCTTCCATCAGGAAAACATCCCCGCTTACCACGCGTTCGGTGCGGCCGTCGCCGCACTCCAGCACCAGGAAGCCGTTCCCGTCCAGCTTTCGAACCCGCCCCACCAGTTCCTCGTCGGCCGTCCGGGCGCGGACCCAGCGCCCTTCCATCCGTGCGTACGCGTTCCAGCTCCGGGCGATGGACGCGAACCCGCGCTCCTCGAGCTCGATATAGCGGTTCTCCAGATTGCGCACCAGCGAGCGGGTGACCCGCAGCCGGTCCACCGGAGCTCCGGCCTCCTCCATCACCGAGGTGGCGCGTTCGCGGATGTCCGGCGACATGAACGCGCGCGGGAAGTTGAGGTTCAGGCCGATGCCGACGATCACGAACAGCGTGCGCCCGGGTTCGCAGGCCAGCTCGCTCAGGATGCCGGCCGCCTTCCTGCCCCGCAGCAGCACGTCGTTGGGCCACTTGATGCGGGGCGCGCAGGGCACCCGGTCCTTCAGCGTGTCGGCTACCGCCACGGCGGCCAGCAGCGTGATCTTCGCCGACTCCTCGGGCTCCAGCCGCGGACGCAGGATGAAGGAGATGTAAAGGTTGAGATTGGCGGGGGAAACCCATTGCCGCCCCAGCCTTCCCTGGCCCCGGGTCTGGGTCTCGGCGATGACCACGGTGCCTTCGGGCTCACCCGCCTCCGCCAGCGCGTGGGCTGTCCGGTTGGTGGACGCCAGCTCCGGGTACACGTGGACGCGGCGGCCCAGCCGTTTCGTTTCCAGGCCCTCTTGAATCCCATCGGCGGTCAACCCCTCCGGGGAAGGTCCGCCGGGAAGCTCGGGTGTGGAAGACATGGTTCGGAGGCGAGTCCGGCGGCCGCCATCGCGGCCCGCCGGGGGTCACTGGGCCTGCAGCTCCCGTATCCGCGTCAGGCTCCGGTTGAGGGCTTCGAGCTTTTCTTCCATTTCCTGCGCCTTCTCCCGCTCCCGTTCCACCACGTCGGGCCGGGCCCTGGCGGTGAAGTTCTCGTTGCCGAGCTTGTTCCGTACCCGCGCCAGCTCCGTCTCGAGCTTGCCCAGGGCGCGGTGGAGCCGGCCGCCCTCCTCCTCCAGATCCACCGTCCCGTCGAGCGGAACGTAGACTTCCGTGGTGTCGACGATGGCCGTGGCCACCTTCTCGGGCCGGGCCCCTTCGGACAAGTATTCGAGGGGTTCCGTGCGCGCCAGCGTGCACACCGTGCTCTCGTAGGCCCGGACCAGCGACAGCCGTTCCTCGGTATCGAGCAACATCACCCGGACCTTCCTGGAAGGCGGAACGTTCATCTCCGTGCGAAGATTCCTGACCGCCCGGACGATGCCGCTCAGGAATTCGATCTTGTCCTCCGCGTCCCGGTCGGCGGCGAAATCACCGGCGGCGGGGTAGCGATGGACCATGATGTCGTCCCGCCGGGCCGAGGCCGCGTCCCTGGCGGTCACCTCCCGCCAGAGCTCCTCGGTCACGAACGGCATCAACGGATGCAGCAGCAGGAGGATGTTCCGGAGGACGGTGTGCAGCGTCCGTTGAGCGGCGCGGGAGCCGGGGCCGCCGTCGAGCCGGAGCTTGCTCATCTCGATGTACCAGTCACAGAACTCGTGCCAGGTGAACTGGTAGAGATGGTGCGCGAAATCGTTGAAGCGGTATGCCGTGATGGCTTCCCTGGCCCGTTCGACGGTGGCGTTCAGCCGGGACAGTATCCAGCGGTCGGCCAGGTCCGGCTCCTCCCCCGCGTGATCCGCCGCCGCGCCCCGGGTCTCACGCAGCACCTCGTCGTCGAGGTTCATGAGCACGAAGCGCGCCGCGTTCCACAGCTTGTTGACGAAGTGCTGGTAGCCGGCGATCCGATCCTCCGCCAGCTTCACGTCCCGTCCCATGGCGGTCATGGCCACCAGCGTGAAGCGGAACGGATCGGCGCCGTAGCGGTTCACCATGATCAGCGGATCGATGACGTTGCCCTTGGACTTGGACATCTTCTGTCCTTCCTGGTCCCGCACCAGGGCATGGATGTAGACGTCCCGGAACGGCACCTCGTCCATGAACTTGAGCCCCATCATCATCATGCGGGCGACCCAGAAGAAGAGGATGTCGAATCCGGTCACCAGCGCGGCCGTGGGATAGAAGGCCCGGAGGTCGTCCGTCCGGTCGGGCCACCCGAGGGTGGAGAACGGCCACAGGGCGGAGGAGAACCAGGTGTCCAGGACATCGGGATCCTGCACGAACCGGGTGCCGCCGCAGGCCTCGCACCGGTCCGGCGCGACCCGGCCCACCACCGGCGCGCAGCCGGACGGGATCCGGGCGCCGTGGGCGTCCAGCGACTCGTTGCAGCCGGCGCAATACCAGGCCGGGATCTGGTGTCCCCACCAGATCTGCCGCGAGACGCACCAGTCCTTGATGTTCTCCATCCAGGCGAAGTACGAGTTCTTCCACGCCTCGGGAACGATCCGGGTCCGGCCGTCGCGCACCGCCTCCATGGCGGGGTCCGCCAGCGGCTTGACATTCACGAACCACTGGGGCGTGAGATAGGGCTCGATAACGGTCTGGCAGCGGTAGCACATGCCCACCGCGTGACCGTAGGGCTGGACCTCCGCCAGCAGCCCCTGTTCCTCCAGCTCCCGGACCACGCGTTCCCGCGCCACCAGGCGGTCCCGGCCGCCGTAGGGTCCGACCCAGTCGGGCATCCCGCCGTCTCCGCCGGCGAACGCTTCGGCCCGCACGGCGGCGTCGTCGTCGAAGATGTTGATGACCTCGAGCCCGTTCCTCAGACCGATCTCGAAGTCGTTGAAGTCGTGTCCGGGAGTGATCTTGACCGCGCCGGTGCCGAACTCCGGATCCACGAACGTGTCCCCCACCACCGGGATCTCCCGGCCCACGATCGGCAGCCGCGCGCGCCGGCCGATGCTGGCGGCATGCCGCTCGTCCTCGGGATGGACCGCCACGCCCGTATCGCCCAGCATGGTCTCGGGCCTGGTGGTGGCCACCACCAGCTCGCCCTCTCCCACCAGCGTATAGCGCACGTGCCACAGATGGCCGTCCACCTCCTCGTGCACCACCTCGATGTCGGCCAGCGCCGTCTTGCAGCGCGGACACCAGTTGATGAGCCGTTCCGCGCGGTAGAGCAACCCTTCTTCCCAGAGGCGGACGAACGCCTCCCGCACGGCCCGGGAAAGGCCCTCGTCCATGGTGAACCGCTCGCGGCTCCAGTCACAGGATACGCCCAGCGCGCGCAACTGCCGCAGGATGGTGTGGCCGGTTTCCTCGCGCCAGCTCCAGACCTTCTCGATGAACCCCTCCCGGCCCAGATCCGTGCGGCCCAGGCCTTCCTCGGCGAGTTGGCGCTCCACCACGTTCTGGGTGGCGATGCCCGCGTGGTCCGTTCCGGGAACCCAAAGGACATTGTGCCCGTCCATTCGCCTGAAGCGGCACAGCACGTCCTGAAGCGTGTTGTTCAAGGCGTGCCCCATATGGAGGGAGCCGGTCACGTTCGGCGGCGGGATGACCATGGAGAACGACGGCGCGCCGGGACTCGACGGCGCGAAGTGGCCCGCGTCCTCCCACTGCTCGTACCACTTGCCCTCCACATCCTGGTGACTGTACGACTTGGCGATTTCTCGAGGCATGGAACTCCTATGAATCCGTCGTCATTTCCGGAAAATCAACTCGGGTCGTCCGGCTCCCCGGGGTCGCCCTCCTCCACCACGTCGGTGAGCTCGATGATCCCGCCGCCGTCCGCGGGTTCGTCTACCGGGATCTCGTCCGGCCGCCGCCGCGCCCGCTTCCGTGGGGCGGGGGCGTCCTCCAGCAGAGAGCGCACCGCCGATTCGAGAGCCGGCCCTTCCACCGGCTTGGCCAACGTTTCGGTGAGCCTCCCGGGCTTGAACGGGGGAGCAGGCCCCTGGTGCAGCCAGACGCTGGGGACCTTCAGGCGCTGCAGCGCCCGGAGCGCCTCCACGGTGCGCCCGCCCTCCTCGACAGTCTCCCGGTCCACGATGACGAGATCATGGCGCTGAAGGTCTCCGGGCCCGGCCCAGCGGTCCCGTGTCAGGGTCTGATGCTCTGGAAACAGGAACTGCCGCAGCGCGTCCCGCAGGATCGGGTGGCTCTCGATGATCAGGATGCTGGCCATCTCAGTGCAGTCACATAGTAGCAGACAATATTCGGTGCGACGAGCTTGACAAGGCCGAGGCCGCTGATACATATAGAACCTTTCCCGTTCGTGCGAAAGTGGCGGAATTTGGTAGACGCGCAGGATTCAGGATCCTGTGGGAGCAATCCCGTGGGGGTTCAATTCCCCCCTTTCGCACCAACTCCCGTCCCAGCCGCCAACTCACCTTGACCTGCCAGGGTATATGTGCCATCTGTACGAAAACACCAGCCTGAACGGAGTCACTTCTGTCCCAGCAACAGCATGAGATGGATCCGCAGGACCTTCTGACCGACGGCGCCGAAGAATCCCTGTCCTCCTCCAACCACGTCGACCCCTACAGCCTCGTTGCCCGCCAACTGCAACGGGTGGAGGAGAAGCTCGCCGACTGCACCCGCTCCAGGGAATCCGAGATCACCGACATCGCCTCGCACCTCATACGCGGCGGCGGCAAACGGATCCGCCCGGTGATCACGCTGCTGACCTTCGAGGCCTTCCACGGCGGGCGGGAACAGGATGCGGTGGACATCGCCACGGCCATGGAGCTGATCCACGCGGCCACGCTGCTTCACGACGACATCATCGACGGCGCGGAATTCAGGCGCGGGAAGCAGTCCGCCTACAAGCGCTACGGACTGACGCGCACCCTGGTTACGGGCGACTTCCTTTTCATCAAGGCCTTCGAGTTCGCCGGCAAGTTCGACGAGACCGTGGTCCAGTGGACCGCGGACGCATGCACCAGCCTCACCGAGGGGGAGATCCTGCAAGGCTCGTTCAACCGCAACCGCACGGTCACCGCCGAGGACTATCTCCACATCGTCGAGCGCAAGACCGCCTCGCTCTTTCAGACCGGCGCCAAGCTCGGCGCCTATATCGCCGGGGCGCCTTCCGAGCAGGTGGAGATGGCCGCGAGTTTCGGTCTCAACCTGGGCATCGCCTTCCAGATGATGGACGACGTGCTCGACGTGGTCGGAAGGCGCGACCTGCTGGGCAAGTCCACGGGCATGGATCTTCGCGACGGCAACCCGTCCCTGCCCATCGTGCTTTCCCTGCTGGACGGCCACCGGACCGTGTCCCAGGTGTTTCAGTCCCAGACCCCCACCGAGAACGACATCCAGCGGGCGCTGGATGCCATGGGCAACGGCACGGTCATCGAGCGGGCCAGAAGCTTCTCCCGCAAGTACGCGCTCAAGGCATCACGGGAGATCGAACGGCTGCCCGAGTGCATGGGGCGGGACGGCCTCCGGGCGCTTGTGGGCCTGCTCACGGACCGCCACAGTTGAAGCCCCCGCCCGCGGGCGCTCCGTGACCGGCTCATGTCTGCCCCTCACGACACCCTGGTCCGAAACATCTTCGACCGGATCGCATGGCGCTACGATCTGCTCAACCGGATCATCAGCTTCCGGTTGGACTCGTTGTGGCGGCGAAAGGCCATCGGCGCCCTCGGCATCGCCGACCGGCCCGCTCTCGTCCTGGACATGGGGACGGGGACGGGCGCCCTGGCCCTGGATGCATGCAAGGTCCTGGCTCCCGGCGCCCGGGTCGTGGGGCTGGACTTTTCGCGGGCCATGCTCAACCGCGCGAGAGAGCGGACCGCGCGGGCCGGGCACCAGGACCGGGCCGCCTTCGTGCTGGCCCACGCCCTCGCCGCACCCGTCCGGAACGGGATCTTCGACGCGGTCATGAGCGCCTTCGTGTTGCGCAACGTGGGAAATCTCGAATCGTTCTTCCGCGAGTCCTACCGGGTGCTGAAGCCGGGCGGCCGGATCGTGTGCCTGGACATGTTCCCGCCTCCCCAAGGCACGTTCTCACGGCTCTATTGGCTCTATTTCGGAAAGCTCATGCCCCGTATCGGCAGCCTGGTCAGCGGCGACCCGGCCGCCTACCGGTATCTGTCCGACTCGGTCCGGGCATTCGTCTCCCCCGGGACCGTGGCGGACACCATCACGTCGGCCGGCTTCGTCGAGACCCGCACCGTGCGTTACATGCGGGGCGCCGTATGCCTCCACCTGGCGGCCAAGCCCCGGTAACCAAGAAGCAACCGAGCCGATGAACCCTTACGCCGCAGCGTTCGTGATGTTTCTCTACCAGTTGTCGGTTGGCGGGCTGGTGGGTCTGTCGGTGACCCCGTTCACGGATCTGGAGAGGGGCTTCTACAAGTCCACCACCGGGGTGTTGGTGGCCGCCGCGGTGCTGGCGCTGTGGGGGCAACTCGACCTCCTGCCACGGGCGCAGGGTTTTGGCGAAATCATAAACCTCATTCTATTAGGGTGTTTTACTCTATTTCTGATCCTTTACTTCATAACACTGTGGGGCGAGCGGGCGTTCCTGCGCGCGCGCTTCTTTTCCACCGCGATCCTGATCGGCGTAACCGGGATCATCGTGGCCTCCTACGGTTTCTCCCACGGCCCTCTCGGACCCGTGGAAGCCGTATTCCTTCCCGTCAGCTTCGTCGTGTCCTCGCTACTGCTGGGGGCCGTCACCGTAGGCATGCTGATCGGCCACTGGTACCTGATCGAGACCGGCCAGAGCCTCGAACCGTTCTTCCGGGTCTTCCGCTTCTTCGTAACGATGCTGGTCATTCAGACCGGCCTGGAAGTCGCCTCCACCGCCCTGCTCTACCTGCTCGGCACCGGAGAAACCGTGGCGGCCATCGAACGCCTGTTCGGCCACCACCTGCTGCTGCTGCTTTCGCGCTTCTTCGTGGCCCAACTCGGACCGCTCCTGCTTTCATACATGATCTGGAAGACCCTCGCGGACTTCAAGAACACCATGGCGGCCACGGGCCTATTCTACATCGCCCTGCTCGGGGTCTTCGTGGGGGAGCTCCTGTCCAGCCAGATCCTGGCCCTGACCCTGCCGCCCCGCTAGAAGCCTGTCCGGGGCGCGCCTCCGGCCTCCCGGGGCCCAGTCCCTTCGGGGGTATGTCCTTATCTTGACTACCCGCAGCCCGTGGCTGGTCCAACCGAGATCGTACCCTACCACCATTCCCTCTCTGAGACCCTTGGGCGACCTCACCGAGCCGGACACCAGAACCATTTGGTACGAGAACCGTACGTCCCTGCCGCTAGCGGTGCGGACGACTCCCGTGCCCTTTCGCGGCGAAAGGCGCCGGATGATGCCGTGATAGTACAGGTCCGGCTGCTCCTCGGGCATCGGAACGCCCCTGTCCACGTCAGCCTTGCCATCGTCTTCAACCATCAACCGTTTCCGTTCGTTCCGTTCGTCCACCGGTTGGGCAGACGCTTCATCCTATCTCTACGGACCGTGAACTTCAAACCGGAGCCGTCTTGCCAGGCTCTTGAAGTCCCGGCGAGCGACGAAATCGTCGAAAAACCACAACCCATTGGTTTTATTGATGAAATGTGTGTCGACTCCACCGACCTTCGACGATTTCGTCGAGTTTCGCCAAACAAAACCGCCTAAATATCAACACGTTGGCCAGTGGCACGAAAAATGCGACCAGCCCATGCATGGGCCGGAGAGCCGTCGCGCCCAAGCTCGTTCGCGAAACGCGAGTTGCTCACAGCTCGACCGGGAAAACGTTGACAAATAGTCCCCAACTGAGTAATAGAAAGAACTAATATGCTGTCCACGGAAGCGAAACCACTGGAAAAGAACTTCGCCGCCGAGACCCTGTCCCAACCCCAGGCACGAGAACTTGCCGGCATAGCCGAGGAGTTCTCCCTCGGTGAATTCTTCTCCGCCGCGGGGCTTCATCGAGAGTCCGCCGAACCGTTCTTCATAATGGAGACCAAACGCGGCAAGTTCGTCGTCTCCATCGAGGGGATCAAGAGCGAGAACGAGGTCAAGCACGACATCGAACTGCTGCTCTTCCTGCGACGCCACGGCTTTCAGTGCCTGCAGCCGCTGAAGAGCCGCGGCGGCCAGCACTACCTCCAGGCGGACGGCCGCTTCATTTCCGCCAGCCGCAACATCGACGGCACCGAGGTGCCGGTGGGCGATCTCACGCCGGCGCAGCTTTCGGCCGCGGGACACGTGCTGGCGGACCTGCACCTTATCGGCAGGGGTTACAAGAAGGGGGTCGAGAACCGGTTCTCGTTTCCACGGGTGGCGGCGATGTACCAGGACGTCAGGAGAAACCTGCCGGCGCATCTCAAGACCATCGTGCGAGTGCTGGATGACGAGGTCAACTACCTGGAGGGGTATCTCGACAACAACCTGCCCAAGGGCATCATCCACGGCAATCTGTCCTGGGAAAGCATGAAGTTCAAGGGCTCGCGTCTCGTCGGCATCATGAACTTCGACAGGGCCTGCCGCGGGAAGTTCATCTGTGACCTTGCGACCACCGTGAACGCCGTCTGTTACTACGAGGGGCGGTATCGGCTGGACCGGTTCGAAGACCTGATTCTGGGTTACGAGGGTCTACGGCCGCTGTCGCTGCCCGAGTGGGACTCCTTCCCCAACGAGCTCCGCTTCTCGGCCTTGAGGACGGCCGTCACCAGCCTGTACGACTTCTATCTTCGGGAACAGGACGAGCGGCAACGGATCCAGAAGACCTTCATCGACTTCTTCGAGCGGCTCCTGATCCTCCGGCGGGAAAAGGACGGCGGCATGGAAGACCTGCTGTTGTCCATGGCTACCGGGTACGACTACCGGAAATATCAGAAATCAAAACCTTCCAGATAACCGCACTGTCTTGACGAGGGCGAAAACGCTGAAACCCAATCCCGTGAAAAAGAGCAGCAAGCCGCCCCTGAGCACCACGTAGAAGAAGTCCACCTTGATCCGGGCGGCGTTGTACTTCTCCCTTTCTTCATGGATCCGGCCCAAAATCTCCGTGCTCTTCGTCGAACTCAACTCCCTGGAGCCGCCGGACCGGTCCTCCGCTCCCGCCTTCGATCCGGCGTCCACCAAGGCTCGGTAATGTGCCACCTGCACCGCACCGACGATCCAGTTGCCGGCGCCAAGCAGCAGAAGCACCACGCCGAAGGCAAAAAACGGGTTCAGGTACAGGTGCGTGGACTTCATGGCCGTCTCGCACGATAACCAACCCTAGTCGGGGGGTCAACACGGAGGGCTCGTTGAAATCCTACGTGATCGGTGACGTGCACGGATGCCTGCCCGAGTTGACCGCGCTGGTCGAGTTTCTGCCCCTGGAACGCGGCGACACCGTGGTCTTCCTCGGCGACTACATCGACCGCGGGCACGACTCAAGGGGTGTGGTCGACTATCTGCTGGCGTTGCGCGGGCGGGGCGAGCAGGAGACGGTGTTCCTCAGGGGCAACCACGAGGACATGATGCTGTCGTTCATGGGCCTTTCGGGGAATCACGGCGACGCGTTTCTCCTGAACGGCGGGGTTGCGACGCTGGCGAGCTACGGCGTGACGGCGCCCCCGGGAAGGCCGGGCCCCGCCGACGGGCAGCGACTGCTGGAGGCCCTGCCGCCGGACCACGTCGAGTTCTTCTTGAGACTGGAACCCTGGTATTTCATGGACGACTTTCTGTGCGTCCACGCGGGCGTCAACCCGCAACGTTCTTGGGAGGACCAGGTGGGCGAGGAACTCATCTGGATCCGGCACGAGTTCATCACGAATCCGCACGGGCTGTCCCGGACGGTGTTGTTCGGCCACACCCCGATGAAGGACGTCTTCTTCAACCTGCCCTACAAGATCGGCCTCGATACGGGCCTTGTTTACGGCAACGCCCTGAGCTGCCTCGAGACCACGGAGCGGACGCTGTATCAGGTACGCAACGGCAGCCGCGAGGTCTCGGTGACCAACGTGGCCCGTCACTGGGCGCGGTAACGCAACGGCCCGGGACCGGGCGCTACGGATGCACCGATTCGAGGAACCACTCGGTCGGGATCTCCCGGCCGAGGCCCTTGGCCATGGCGTCCTGGTAGACGGCGCTTCCCACCGCCGCGAACTGGACGCCGAGTCCGATGTTGTTGACGAAGCAGGTCGACTCGTCGGGGCCGCTCCTCCCGGTCACCTTCCCCGACACCACGTCCTTCAACTCCGGCGCGTCGATCCAGGAAGGAACCTCGGGCCGCGCCACCGCGTCCTTGTCGGCGGCGGTCAGGAAATCGATGGGGTCGTGGGCCTCGACCTTCTCGTCTCCCATGCCGGCGATGTAATTCTCGGGCGCGATCTTGCGCGTGTGGATGACCACCCGGTCGGCCCGGCCGATGGTGTCGTCGCCAAGCTCGGAAGTCTTCACGCAGGTGAAGTGCACGCCGGGTTTCACCCATTCCGGCGGGATCACGCGCGTGATGGCGTTGGTGGCGGCCACCAGGACCTGCGCCCGTTCCGCCACCACGTCGGCATCGGCGCACGGTTCCACGGAAAGGCCGGTCTGCGCCGCCATCTCTTCGGCGAACGATTCCCGGTTTGCCTTGGTAGGGCTGAACACCAGGACCTTCTCGAACGTACGCACCTTGCAGAAGGCTTCCACGTGGGCGCGGGCCTGCCAGCCGGAGCCGAAGATGCCGAGATGGGTCACGTCCTCCCGTGCCATATACCGGGCCGCCAGGGCGCTGGAGGCGGCCACGCGGAAGGCCTGGATGACCCCGTCGGGGAAGATGGCGAGGGGCTCCCCGGTTTCCGCCGAGAACAGCAGCACCAGGCCCACCCATTTGCCGCCGGGGGCCTTGGGAAGCTTGTCCTTCACGATGCGGCCGCCACGGTCCTCCCAGCGGATGACGTCGGAGTTCAGCCGCAGGGCCACCACCTTGGGATCGAACAGGCCCGCCTCCATGGACTTGAAGGCGTACACGCCGGAGGTCTCGGGAAACGGCAGATAGAGATCGGTGCGCGGACGGTTCACGGCCTCGCCGTTGGCGAGCTGGCGGTAGGCCTTGTCCAACACCTCGAGGCACGAGTCCATCGAGAGCAGGCCCTCGATCTCGTCATTGTTCAGAATCAACATGGCGCGTTTCCTCCTGACGTGCTCCGGTCATGTGTCCCACGGACATGTTGGGAGCAGCGGATGGAGCACTCCGAAGTCCGTTGACGCCGGGCGAGCGTTGCAACGATTGACGACGCGGTTCGCGCGTCGCGGACGCGCTAAACCCCGCAGAAAGCGTCTCCGGATTTCGGAGTGCTCCATCCGCTGCTCCCACCCACCGTTCGCTAGTCGCGTATATCCTGGAGCAGCCACTCCGTGGGGATCTCCTTCCCCAACCCCTGCTCCCTGGCCAGCTCGTAGACTTTCCCCGCCACCGAATAGAACTGGGCGCCCTGAACGTTGCCCCGCTCGGAATAGGTGATCTGCGCCGCCGACGTCCGTCCTTTCCGGCTGCCCGACAGCAACTCCGCCAGCATCACGTTCTTGTCTCCGCCCTGCACGCCATGGGCGCGCCCGCGCTTGCGCTTCATCTTGAAGCCCGCGTCGTCTTCCGGCCGCGCCGCGTAGGTGATGTACTCGTCAGGGAGGCCCAGGTCATCGAGGCCCCAGGGCGCGGGCGACGTCCCCAGCCGCAAGGACACGTCGATGCGGTCGAAGGTCTCCGCGTCCGGGCGGCCGCCGATGGAGGTGATGTGCGTGCCCTCCTCCACCAACGCCCCCTTGATGATGTCCACGGCGGAATCCGTGCAGCCGGCGATGATGTCGGCGCCCTTGTAGACGGCACCCGGATCGCTCAGGGGCACGGCTTCCACGTCGAACTGCTCCGTCATCTCCCTGGCGTACTGCTCCCGGTTTGCCTTGGTGGGGCTGTAGACCTGAACCCGCTCGATGCGGCGGACCTGCATGAACGCTTCCAGGTGGGAGCGCGCCATGCCGCCGGAGCCGACCATCCCCACCACCGCGGCATCCTCCCGGGCCATGTACTTGGCGCCGATGCCGGAATCGGCGCCCACCCGCATGTGCTGGAGATGCCCGTCGTTCAGCAGAGCCAGCGGTTCGCCGTTGTGAGTGCTGGTGAGCAGGATCAGCCCGCAGAAGCGTCCCGGCCGCACACAGTACTTCTCCTGGGTGACGGCGCCGTTGTACTCCTGCTCGTAGATGATGTCCGACTTCATCCGGATGGCGAAGTAACCGGACGTGGAGCCCCCCTCCATGGTGCCCCACTGGTACATCTTTTCCGGGTCCGGGGTCGGCACCTGAAGATCGATGCGCGGCCGGCAGACGGCTTCCTGCTCCACCAGCTCGATGTACGCCTTTTCCAGGGCCGCCATGGTGACGTCCATGGTGAGCACCTGCTTCACGTCGTCGTTGTTCAGGATCAAGGTCATGACTACGTCCTCTCCCAGCCCTCTACAGGGGCTCCCGTGCCTCCGCGCCGTCGATGGGCAGCTCGATGCCCAATCCCCTCTCGCGCGCCAGCTCGTACAGCCTGCCGCCGATGGCCACGTCGGAGATTCCCACGCCGCCGGTGTTCTTGAACAGGGTGATCTGGTTTGCGTCCGTCCGTCCCGGCTTGGTGCCGTTCAGGATCTCGCCCACCTCGACGATCTTGTCCCAGGAGATGATGCCGTTCTCCAGCCGTTCCATGAAGTCTCCGGGCTGGTCCACCCGGAGCGTCTCGCAGGAGTTGACCCCGATGACGTCCGCCCGCCGCATGCTCTCGTCGTCCAGCTCCTGACGCATCTTGGGGACGAAACCGCCGCGCTTGAGGCCGATGTTGCTCACCACGATGGAGGTCAGATGAACTCCCGGTTCCAGCCACTCGCCGTCCAGCACCGGGACGTTCGAGCTGGTGGCCGCAACCACGATGTCGACGCCCCGGACCGCCTCCCTGGCGCTCTCCACCGGGCGGATGTCCAGCCCGGTGAGGTCGCCCATCTCGTCCGCGAACTCCTTGCGGTGCGCCGGGTTCGGGCTGAACACCTTGACGCTGCTCAACTCGCGGATCTCCTTCAGGGCAAGCAGATGATACTTGGCCTGGTTCTGGGACCCCAGCATGCCGATGGTGCTGGCGTCCGGCCTGGCCATGACGTCCGTGCCCACCGCGCTGTTGGCGGCCGTACGCAACGCGGACACGCCGCTCAGGGACAGCTCCCGGGGCCTGGGCTCGCCGATGACGATGCAGCGCAGCTCTCCGGTCTCGGAGTCGAACAGCACCTGGGTCGGCCGTCCGCGGACCGGAAACGCCTCGATGGAATGCTCGCCGCGGACCGGGTTCTTGGTCCACTCGCAATGGGTCATGAGGCCGGTGACCCCCACCTGCGGGAGCCCCCCCTGGTGCACGCTGACACGTACGTTGGACGGCATGTGGGTGCGGTGCCGCACCATGCTGATGTCAGGGTTGCGAGCCCACTGGGCGAACCCTTCCCGGACCAGGTCGATGGCATCCTTCATGGTGATCAACCCGTCAATGTCCTCCGGACGCAGTACCAGAATCATGATGGCAATCCCTTCTGCTTTGACAGCCGTTCCAGCCCGCCGTTCCGAAGCTCCCGGATCAGCGGCAGGTCTCCTTCCAGAAAATCGAGGTCTTCGAGCTCGCCGGCGGCCACCCACGCGATCCGCCGGAAGGCCTGGTTCCGCGGCTCGCCGCCATACGCCAGCACGGCGAAGAAAGCCAGCTCCACCCGGGGCCCGCCGGCGTACGCGTGAGCGTGCCTGAAAACCTCGCGGGCGCTCTCCACCTCGATGCCCAACTCTTCCCGAAGCTCCCTCACCAGGGCAGCGGCCGCTTCCTCTCCCGTTTCGATCTTGCCCCCGGGAAACTCCCACTTGTACGGAAACGCGCCCTCGCCCCGCCGCTGGCAGACCAGGAACCGGCCGCCCCTGGAGAGAATCCCGGCCACGACCCGGACCGCCATGTTCAACCGGCGCGGGCCCGCGGCGCGCGGCCGGCGGCGCCTTGCGGATCCTTGGGGCGGCGAAGCTTGCCGGAGACATTGTCCCGGATCCACTTCGGATCCCACCACTCCAGGGGCAGCACCGCCACGCCCTGGATGTAGACGCCGTAGTGGAGGTGATCGCCGATGGCCAGTCCGGTCTCCCCGGTGCGGCCGATACGGGCGCCCTTCTTGACAGCCTCGCCCGACTTGACCGCCACGGAGCTCAAATGGGAGTAAAGGCTGCACAAACCGAAGCCGTGGTCGATGATCACCGTGTTGCCGTAGATGCCCAGCGGCCCGGCGAATACCACGGCGCCATTGTTGGCGGCCGCCACCGGATAGCGCCGCGTCACCGCCAGATCGTATCCGAGATGCCGCGCTTCGTCGATCTTCCGGTCCCGATAGTAGTAGGAACGGTGATCGGCGAAGTTGGCCTGCACCGAAGAGTTGGCCAACTGCACGAAGCGGCCCTCCCAGAGCTTCCTCGCGGCGGAGGCCCGGCAGGTCCTGGCGATGGTTTCTTCGTTCACGCGCCGAAGGTCATGATTGACCCTGATGAACTGGTCCCCGGGTCCGCCGCCGGAGCCGCCGGCCTCGGACACCAGAGGGACGATCTTGCGGCGGATGAAGTCGTCCGACACCGGCACCTTGACACGCCGGTACCTGAGCCGTCTCACGCTGTAGACCAGACCCGATTCCCGCGCGTTGCCGGCATGGTCCTCCGCCACCACCACCGCCCGTTCACGGACCGGGACATCGTAGGGATGGGAGAAGAACGCCAGAAACGCGTCACGCTCGGCCAGATGTCCCTTGTAGCCGGGGAAGAAGTAGCGGCCGATCCGGATCCCGCTTCGCTCCGTATCCGGGGACGCCTTGTACGTGACGAAACCGGTGCCTCCCTGGGTGATGTAGCGGTCCTCCGAGAGGACCTCCACCCGCGGAGGCGTGAAATCCACGGTCACCTCTTTCTCGAAGACGGTCTTGTTGCCCCTGAAGAAGCTCCAGTAGGAGCGGTCGGAGGCCGTGACGTTCAACACCGCGGGACCGTCCTTCAGCTTGTGCTGCGCCGGGTCGAGCTTGACCGGGATCTCGGCGGCGTTCACGGCCGGGTCGAACTCCTGAAAGTGGACGGGACTGGATTCCCCGTCCATGATCAACTTGACGGATACCACGGCAAGCCCCTTGCCGCGGTCCTGAACATTGACGGCGAACGGACGGCGCCCGAGCGTGTCCCGTTCCGGCTCCACCCGGATTACGGGCGAGTGCCATTCGAATTGCCACGCGGCGAAGAAGCCGCCCGCCAAGACCAGCGCCACCAGGACGACAACGCCTGCCATGCCCGAAGTTTTCGTAGGCAGAAACATGGAACCGCCTATCCGTCCCGCCCGCCGTCAACGGCCGCGCCAGGGGTCACTCCGCCAGCTCCCACGTGGTCCCGGAAGGACCATCCTTCAAAACGACGCCTTTCTCCTTCAACGCGTCGCGGATGCCGTCCGCCTGCCCCCAATCCTTGACCCTCCGCGCCTCGTTCCGTTCCTCGATGAGCTGCCGGACCTCCTCCTCCGACAAGGCCAGCCGTGAAAGGCCCGCCCTGCGCCTGTCCGCGAGAAAGTGCTCGGGGGGTGCCTGAACGAGCCCCAGCGTCTCGGTCATGGCCCGGAGCGCGTTGCGCCGGGCGTCGAGGTCTCCTCCCCTGTCCAGCAGCCGGTTGACGGCCCGAACCTCCTCGAACACCACGGCCAGGGCCCGCGGGGTGTTGAAGTCGTCATCCAGCTCCCGCCGGAAGTCATCCAGGGGACCGGGTTCCACGGCGCCGTCGGAGGACGGGCCGAGAGCGCGGTCCGCCCGGCCCACGGTCTCGTAGACCCGGCCAACCGCCCGTTGGGCCTCCGCCAGGGCTTCCTCCGAGAACTCGATGGGGTTCCGGTAGTGGGTCGTCAGCATGTAGAGGCGCAGGGCCGCGGGATCGAAGCGTTCCAGCACCTCCCTGATGCTTAGGATGTTCCCGGTGGACTTGGACATCTTCTCCTTCGCGAGCTGCACGAAGCCGTTGTGGATCCAGTACCGGGCGAAGGGGGCCTCGGCGGCGCATTCGGACTGGGCGATCTCGTTCTCGTTGTGGGGGAAGACCAGGTC
Source organism: Candidatus Binatia bacterium (assembly GCA_951813575.1). Classification (GTDB taxonomy): domain Bacteria; phylum Desulfobacterota; class Binatia; order UBA9968; family JAJDTQ01; genus JAJDTQ01. Next base: position 240,638 of record OX638375.1, on the reverse strand, counting down.
CTGTCCTCCGCCGTGGATGTCGAACGGCTGGCCCAGGTACTTGGTGCTCATGGCCGAGCACTCGATGTGCCATCCCGGCCGACCCCTCCCCCACGGGCTGTCCCAGAAGGGCTCCCCCTCCTTGCTCGCCTTCCACAGCGCGAAGTCCATGGGATGCCGCTTGCGGTCGTCCACCTCGATCCTCGCCCCGGCCATCATCTCGTCGAGGCCGCGGCCCGACAGCTTGCCGTAATCCCGGAAGCTCTCCACCGCGAAGTAGACGTCGCCGGCCGCCTCATACGCGTTGCCGCCCTCCACCAGCCTGGAGACGATGTCGATCATCTCGGGTATGTGGCCGGTGGCGCAGGGCTCCACCGCCGGCTCCAGCAGGCCCAGGGCGGCGGCGTCGCGGTGGAACTCGTCGATATAGCGCTGGGCCAGTTCCTCCGGCGGGACGCCCTCCTCCCGCGCCCGGTTGATGATCTTGTCGTCCACGTCGGTGAAATTCCTGACGAAGCGGCAGTCGTAGCCGAGGAAACACAGATAACGGTAGATGACGTCGAACGTCAGCAATGCGCGGGCATGGCCGATGTGGCACCGGTCGTAGACGGTGACGCCGCACACGTACATGGTGACGACGCCCGGGTTCAGCGGAACGAACGGCTCCTTCCGGCCGCTCATGGTGTTGGTGATGCAGAGAGGCATGCGGGCTTCATCTTACGTCACGCCGTGGGATTTGCAAAATGCGCTCCCGTCCGGCGCCGGGGACCGCAGGGTTGCGGAAGCACCGAAAAACGCATACATCGAGACCCCATGACAAAACCACGACCCTACGAGGACCTTCGCGAGTTCCTGTCCGTGCTGGAGGACGCCGGCAAGCTCATCCGCGTCACCCATGAAGTCAACAAAGACACCGAGTTGCACCCGCTGGTGCGGCTGCAATTCCGCGGGCTTCCGGACCACCAGCGCAAGGCCTTCCTGTTCGAAAACGTGATCGATTCCAAGGGCCGCCGCTACGACGGATCGGTGCTGGTGGGAGGCCTGTCCGGTTCCACGGACATCTACTGCCTCGGCCTCCAGTGCAGCCCGGACGAAGTTCCCGACCGGTGGGTGGAGGCCATGGAGAACCCCATTCCTCCGGAGATGGTGCCCAACGGTCCGGTCACGGAGGTGATCCACAAGGGGGACAACTTGGCGGCCAGCGGCGGCTTCGCGCGCTTTCCCATCCCCATCTCCACGCCCGGGTTCGACAACGGGCCCTACATCACCGCGGGCCACTGGATCACCAAGGATCCCGTGACCGGCGAGCGGAACGTCGGAAACTACCGCGGACTGGTCAAGTCGCCACTGCGTTGCGGCGCCAACGCGGGCACGCCCCAGGACCTGGTGCGCCACTGGGAGAAGTGCCGGGAGCGGGGCATCCCGCTGGAGGTGGCCATTGCCGTGGGCACGGTGCCGGCGGCCTCCTACACCGCCACCCAGAAGGTGCCGCCGGAGATGGACGAGCTGGCCCTGGCCGGCGGGCTGGCCCGCACCCCGCTCCAGCTCGTGAAATGCCAGACCGTGGACCTGGAGGTGCCGGCCACGGCCGAGGTGGTGTTCGAGGGGATCATTCCCACCAACTACCTGGAAGAGGAAGGGCCCTTCGCGGAGTCCATGGGCTACGTCGATCCCCGGACCGTGGGGCCGGTGATGGAGCTTACCTGCGTCACGCACCGGAAAGACCCCATCTGGGTCTCCATCATCAGCCAGGTCACTCCCAGCGAGAGCTCCAAGATCAAGGCCATGGGCATGAGCACGCTGGTGCACCGCTACCTGAACCGCAAGGGCTTCGAATCGGTGCAGGAAGTGTACATGATGGAGGAGCTGGTAAACCTGCGGCCCTACGTCGCCGTCCGGATGAAGAAGGAAGACGACGAGGAGCCCCGGCGGGTCATGGACGCCGTGCTGCAGTACGGCGACCGGGTCGGGAAATTCATCGTCGCGGTGGACGAGGACATCAACGTGAACGACCCCGTGGCCGTGACCTGGGCCATCACGCACCGGTGCCAGCCCCACCGGGACGTCACCATCGTCCCGGACCGGCCCTTCGGCGCCACCCCCATCGGCATGGTGGTGAGCCATCCGTCCAGCCGTTACGACAGCACCGACTCCGCGCTGCTGATCGACGCCACCCGCAAGGCCGACCTGCCGCCGCTGTCGCTCCCCAAGAAACCCTACATGGAACGGGCCGTGGAGCTCTGGAAGGAGCTCGGACTGCCCGAGCTGCAACTCAAGGAGCCCTGGCACGGCTACCTCATGGGGCTCTGGCCCGAGGAGCTGGACGAGGAAGCGAGGCTCGCGGCCGCCGGCGAGTACGAGAAGGTGGGCGAGAAGCTCAAGGGCACGCGAGTCGGCGTGGGCGAGGGACAGACGCTCAAGTCCATCCGCCTGGAATGGGGCAAGACCCACGCCGGGCGCTCGGTCTGACCCGGCGCCACGCATCCGCTTCGACTGAGGCGAGCTCCAGATGTAGGGGCGGGTTTCAGACGTTTCAAACCCGCCCGTGCCCGCATGCCGTAACCACACGAGGTCAACGATGAAGCGAGAAATGGTACTGAACGTCAACGGCGAGGAGCACGACGTCGAGATCACGCCCGACCGCCTGCTGCTGGAGGCCCTGCGCGAGGACGTGGGCCTCACCGGCACCAAGGAGGGGTGCAGCATCGGCGTCTGCGGCGCGTGCAGCGTCATCGTCGACGGCCGGCTGGTGAGCGCCTGCCTGACCCTGGCCGTCACCTGCGAGGGCAAGAAGATCGAGACCATCGAAGGCCTGGCCCGGGACGGCGAGCTGCACCCGCTCCAGCGCTCTTTCGTTCAGTACGGCGGGTTCCAGTGCGGCATCTGCACTCCGGGGCAGATCATGGCCGCCAAGGCCCTGCTGGACCACAACCCGACGCCCAGCGCCGACCAGGTCAAGGAATGGATGTCGGCCAACCTTTGCCGCTGCACGGGGTACTACAAGATCCTGGAGTCGGTCATGGCGGTGGTGGAAGGCAAGGTGGACGAGGAACGCCGCGACGAAGCCGTGCGCCAGGCCAGGATCCAGAGCCTCTACCAGTCGGATACCTACAAGAGCGGCGCCTCCGACTGACGTCCTTGGGGGAATCATGAGCAAGGCAGAAAAATTTGCAGTGCTGGGACAGAACGTCGACCGCTTCGAGGGCCACGACAAGGTGACCGGGAGCGCGGCCTACGTGGCCGACGTCTTCCTGCCGGGCATGTTGACCGGCCGCATCCTGAGGAGTCCCCTGCCCCACGCACGCATACGCAACATCGACACCAGCCGGGCGGAGAAGCTCCGCGGCGTCAAGGCCGTGGTGACCGCGGAGGACACCATCAAGCAGGGCTGGGGGGTCTTCTTTCCCGACCAGTATCCCCTTTCGGTGGGCAAGGCCCGGTACGTGGGCGAGGAGGTGGCGGCGGTGGCGGCCATCGACCGGGACACCGCGGAAGAGGCGCTGGAGCTCATCGAGGTGGACTGGGAGGAGCTGCCGGCGGTGTTCGACGCCGAAGAGGCCATGCAGGACGGCGCGCCCCTCGTCCACGAGGAAAAGGACAGCAACATCGCCCTCACCATCGACGTGGAGCGGGGCGACATCGACGCCGCCTTCAGGGACTCGGACCTGGTCATCGAGGACACCTTCGAGAGCGTGCCCCAGTGGCACTCGGCCATCGAGACCATCGGCAGCGTCGCCGACTACTCGGCCAACGGCAAGTACACGGTGTACATGAACACCCAGACGCTGTTCATGGCCCGCATGCGCCTGGCCACCGCCCTGGGCGTGCGGGAAGCCGACGTGCGGGTCATCCAGACGGCGGTGGGCGGCGGCTTCGGCGGCAAGTCCTGCGACGACAACAACGCCATGGTGGCCGCCATCCTGGCGCGCAAGGCGCGGCGCCCGGTGAAGATCATCAACACGCGGGAGGAGGAGTTCCTGGCCGGCAGCCGGCCCCGGGTGAACATGAAGGTGTGGGTGCGCATGGGCTTCAAGAGCGACGGCCGCATCCGCGCCAAGCACATGCGGGTCATCGCCGACAACGGCGCCTACAGCGGCAAGGCCCCGGCCATCACCGGGGTGGCGGCGCTGCGGCACGACACCTGCTACAAGTACTCCGACGTCCGGTCCGAGGCCTACCTGGTCTACACCAACAAGATCCCCACCGGGGCCTTCCGGGGCTTCGGCAACCCGTCGGCGGAGTTCTCGGTGGAGCAGATGATGGACATCGCCGCCGACGAGCTGAACATGGACCCGTTCGAGATGGCGCGCCTCAACGCCGCCGAGCCGGGCTACGTCTCGCCCCACGGCAACCGGGTGATAAGCTGCGAGCTGAAGCAGTGCATCGACCGCACCGAGCGCATGATCGGGTGGAAGGAAAAGCGCGCCGACCGCAAGCCCAACCGCGGGCTGGGCATGGGCTGCACCGTGCACGTGAGCGGCAAGCGCCATTTCGGCGACTATGACGGCAGCTCCGCCACCATCAAGATGAACGAGGACGGCAAGGCCTTCATCCTGAGCGGCGAGGGCGAGACCGGACAGGGACACTGGACCGCCATGTGCCAGATCGCCGCCGAGGAGCTGGGCGTCCCCTTCTCCGACGTGGCCATCTCCGAGGCCGACACCGACCTCACCACCTTCTGCCTCGGCAACTACGCCAGCCGGCTCACCTACGTGGCCGGCAACGCGGTGAAGAACGCCGCCACCAACGTCAAGGAGATCCTGCACGAGACCGCCGCCGAGATGCTCGAGGCCGATCCCGGGGACCTGGTGTCGCGGGACGGTTACATCTTCGTCAAGGGCGCCGAGCAGCGCGCCATCAGCGTGGCCGACGTGGTGCGGGGGCGGCAGTTCCGGCGCGGCGGCGCTCCGGTGGTGGCGTCGGGCAGCTTCGACGCCGACTCGGTGAGCCAGGACGCCCTGCGCTACGGCAACGAGTCCGGCGCCTACAACTTCGGCGCCCAGGCGGCGGAGGTGGAGGTGGACCCGGACACCGGACGGGTCACCGTGATCCAGTACGCGGTGGCGTCGGACTGCGGCACGGTGATCTATCCCATCGGCGCCGAGGGCCAGGTGGAAGGCTCCATCGCCCAGGGGCTGGGCTACGCCCTCATCGAAGGCATCCGCATGGAGGAAGGCCGTCCCATCAATCCCAACTTCAGCGACTACCGGCTGGCATCCATGCGCGACATGCCCGACCTCGTGCACGAGTTCGCCGATTCCTACGAGCCCACCGGCCCCTTCGGCGCCAAGGGGCTGGGGGAACTGGGCATGGACCCGGTGGCGGCCATCATCAGCAACGCCATCTACGACGCCGTGGGGGTGCGCATCAAGACACTCCCCATCACCGCGGAAAAGGTGCTGCGGGCCCTTCAGGAAAAGAAGAAGAACGGGAGTTGAACATGAAGGCCAAGTTCGAATACCTTGCGCCGGCGAGCCTCGACGAAGCGTGCGGCCTGCTCCAGGAACATCAAGGCGACGCCAAGCTCCTGGCCGGTGGCACCGCCCTGGTGATGTGGCTGCGCATGGGCCTTCTGAGCCCCGGCTTCGTCATCGACCTCGAGCGCGTGCCGGGTCTGGACGGCATCGACTACGATCCGGCGGACGGACTGCGCATCGGCGCGAGCGTGAAGCACCGGGACCTGGAATTGTGTCCCGCGGTGCGGGAGCACTATCCCCTGCTCCGGGAGACCTTCTACAAGGTGGCGCAACCGCGCATCCGGCTCATGGCCACGGTGGGCGGCAACCTGTCCCACGGCGACCCCATGACCGACCCGGGGGCCAGCTTCATGGCCCTGGACGCGGAGGTGACCCTGCGCAGCAGCCGCGGCGAGCGCACGCTGTCGGTGGAAGACTTCTTCGTCGACTACTACGAGACCGCCCTGGAGCCCGACGAGATCCTCACCTCGGTCCGCGTGCCGCCGCCCGCGGGGCCGGCGTGGTCCCACGTCAAGTTCACGCCCCGCAGCGAGGAGGACTTCGCCACCGTGGGCGTTGCCGTGACCATGACCGGCGAAGGCAACCGCTGCGATGACGTGCGCATCGCACTCAACTCCGTGGGCCCCTCCATCTTCCGCGCCCACGCGGCGGAGGACGTCCTGCGCGGCCGGGAACTGACCCCGGCCCGGCTGGAGGAGGCGGGGGCCGCGGCCGCGGAAGCGTCCGACCCCATCGAGGACGTGCGTGGCTCCTCCGACTACAAGCGCGAGCTCGCCGCGGTGTTCGTGCGGCGAGCCGTCGAACAGGCCGCGGCCCGGCTGGGCTGACAACGCGGTTGGGTGGCATATGGCCGTGGACGAAAACTGGGACGTCATCCTCATCGGCGCGGGGCAGAACAACTTCGCCCTGGGCACCTACCTGGGCATGGCGGGCCTCGATACCGTCATCTGCGAAAGCCGGCTGGAGAACGGCGGCCGGCTCTTCTCCGAGGAGATCACCCTCCCGGGCTACTGGCATAACAGCCTCGCCTACTTCCAGGACAACCGCGGAATCTCCCCGGTGTGGGAGGAGCTGGACTGGGAGAACGGCCACCACGCCGAGTTCGTCACGCCGCCGGTGATCAGCTCGCTGCTGCTGCCCGACGGCGCCTCGGTCTCCCATCACCAGGACCTGGACGGCACGCTGGCTTCGCTGGCGCACCACTCCGCCGCCGACCGCGCGGCCTGGAAGGACGTGCACCAGCGGTTTCGCGGCATCGTCCGGGACATCGTGATCCCCTCCTACTACGCCCCGCCCGAGGCGGCGGGCGCGCTGGAGGAGCGCATTGCCGCGGACCCGGCAGGCGCCGACTTCCTGCGCCTCGCGCGCATGAGCGCCGCGGAAGCGGCGGAGCATCTCTTCGAAAGCGAGCCGGTGCGCACCCTGGTGCTCTCCCAGATGGCGATACCGCGCGGCTGGCCGCTCGACTACGAGGGCGGCGGACGCGAGGTGCTGGCGCTGATCGCCGGAGACGAACGGCCGCAGCTCGCGCGCGGCGGCTCCCACTCCATCGCCCAGGTGCTGCAACGCGCCTATGTGATGCACGGCGGCCAGATCCGCGCGCTGCATCACGTGGACAAGATCCTCGTGGAGGACGGGCGGGCGGCAGGCGTCCGCCTGCGGGACGGGCGTGAGTGGAAGGCGCGGCTGGCGGTGGTGTCCAACGTCGATCCCTACGGCACCTTCATCGACATGGTGGGCAAGGAGCACCTGGACGACGGCTTCGCTCAGGCCGTACGCGCCATCGAGCCCGACGAGTTCTCATACTTCCAGGTCCACCTGGCGCTCAAGGCGCCGCTTCGCTTCGCGGTGCACGAGGCCGCGGACAGCTTCGTGGGCCAGGCCATGAACGTCAACCACGGCCCTCGCTCCGTCGAGGACCTGAAGAGCATGTGGCGCGAGATCCGCGCCGGCGAATTCCCGGCGCATCCCTGCCTCCACGTCACCTGTCCCACGTGGTTCGACGCGTTGCAGGCGCCTCCGGCCAAGCACACGGCGTCGGTCTTCATGCCCGTCCCCTACCAGCTCAAGGGGCATCAGCCCGAGGACTGGGTGCGCCTCAAGAACGATTTCATGGAGCAGGTACTCGCGGCGCTGCGCGCCGTCGCCACCAACCTCACGGACGACAACATCGTCATGAAGGTGCCCATGGACCCGTGCTACCTGGCCGGCCGCTGGCAAAACATGCGCCGGGGCTCGGTGTGGGTGGCCCGGAAGAGCCCGGACCAGATGGGCGCGAACCGTCCGATCCCGCAACTGGCGCAATACCGGACTCCGATTCAGGGGCTCTACCAGGTGGGTGCGGCCACGCATCCCGGGGATGCGGTCATCGCAGGATCCGGGAGAGCCGCCTGGAGCGTGCTGCGGCAGGACCTGGACCTGGGAAGCTGAAACACGAAGGCAGGTAAACCATGGCGAAGGTGATGCATTACGACGGCGTGGTGATCGGCGCGGGCCACAACGGCATGATCTGCGCGGGCTACCTGGGCAAGTCCGGCCAGAAGATCCTCGTCATCGAGAAGAACATGGAAGTGGGCGGAGGACTGGACTCCCACGAGGACCGGAACTATCCCGGGTTCTGGCACAACATCCACTCCGTGTTCCACCGCGGGCTCATGATGCTGCCCTGGTTCCAGGACCTGGAGATGGAGCGCATGGGCATCCACTACTACAAGCCCGACCCGGGGGTCGTGCAGCACTTCCTCGACCGCACCTACCTTGGCTGGTTCGCCGACGTGGAGCGGACCATCGCCACCATCGCACAGTTTTCCCGGAAGGACGCCGACACCTTCCGCGACATCTGGACCCGGTGGCAGCCGGTGGTGAAGAACGTCGTCTTCCCCGAGACCTACTGCCCGCCCATCCCCATGAGCGAGAAGCGGCCCCTGCTGGAAGGCCTGCCCGAGGGCCGGGAATACCTGCGTTACTTCGACACCACGCCGGAACAGTTCATCCTGGAGCACTTCGAGAACACCCGGGTGCGGGCGTTCATCGGCTTCCTGGCGGTGATGCGGGGCTATGAGCTGGACGCGCCCAACACCGGCTATCTGGTTCCCGCCATGATCGCCTGGGGAGTCAACCCGCAGCTCTGCCGAGGCACGTCCCACGCCCTGGGAGACAACCTCGCGCACATGCTGTCGCACAACGGCGTGGACTACATCGAGGCGGTAGGGGTCGAACGGATCCTGGTGGATGGTGGACGCGCCACCGGAGTGGTGCTGGAGGACGGCACGGTGGTGCACGTCAACCGCTTCGTCGCCTCCAACGTCAACCCGGTGGAAACCTTCATCAAGCTGGTGGGGTCGGAGAACCTGGACGCCGAGTTCAGCGCCAAGGCGGCAGGATTCAAGTTCTCCAAGACCACCCCGATCTTCGCCACCAACCTGGCTCTCAACGAGCGGCCTCGCTACATCACCGAGGACGAGCACCCGGAAGTGGCCGACAGCTTCATGCACATCGTCGGCCTGGAGACCTACGAGGAACTGCGCGACCTTTTCGAGGACTGCCGCACCGGACAGTTACCGCGCAAGCCCTTCATGAACGGCGCCACCCCGTCCCAGCACGACCCGACCCAGGCGCCGCCGGGCAGGGCCACCGCGTTCATGTGGCAGCTCTCTCCCTACAACCTGCGGGGCAATCCGCTCAACTGGGACAGGGTCAGGGCCGAGTGGTTCGAGCGGCAACTGGGAGTGTGGCGCCAGTACGCGCCCAACCTCACCGACGACAACATCCTGTCGCGCGATTCCACCACGCCGCTGGACATCGAGCGCCACGACCGCAACATGTACGAGGGCGACTGGATGATAGGCGAGTACACCGGCGACCAGGCGCTGGAGAACCGCCCCTTCCCGGGCTGGGGCCACTACCGCACCCCGGTCTCCGGCCTCTACCTGTGCGGCTCCTCGACCCATCCCGGCGGCAACATCACCGGCGCTCCCGGATACAACGCCGCCCAGACCATCGCCCGGGACCTGGGGCTGGAGCTCTGGTGGGAGCCCCTGGACCTCAGGCGGCAGCTCCGGGAGATGAACGAGCGGACGGCGGCGAGCGCCGGCGCGGCCGGTTAGGGCCGGAAACTTGACCGAGGACCATGGGAAGGCTTGACGGAAAGGTCGCGATCGTAACCGGTGGCGCGCGCAACATCGGCGCGGTGTACGCGACAACGCTCGCGGCGGAGGGCGCGCGCGTGGTGGTAGCCGATGTGCTCGACGGCGCGCCGGCCGCGCAAGCCATCCGCGACGCCGGCGGCGAAGCCGTGAGCGTGGAGGTGGATGTCTCACGGGAGGATGACACCCAACGTATGGCCAAGACGGCCATGGACGCCTTCGGGCGCATCGACGTGCTGGTGAACAACGCCGCCATCTACGTCAGCATCCAGCGGCGACCGTTCCACGAAATCTCCGCCGAGGAATGGGACCGGGTCACGGCGGTGAACATCAAGGGGGTGTTCCTGTGCGCCAAGGCCGTGTTCCCGCACATGCGCGATCAGGGCGGCGGCCGCATCATCAACATCTCCTCCAACACGGTGATGGCCGGCACGCCCAACTTCCTGCACTACGTCGCGTCCAAGTCCGCGCTCATCGGCATGACCCGGTCCATGGCCCGGGAGATGGGTTCGTACGGCATCCGTGTCAACGCCATCGCGCCCGGCCTGGTGGAGCACGACGGCCAGAGCGTGCCCCCGGAGCTGTCCGCCAGCCGCGTGAGCGCCCGCTCCATCCGGCGCCGGCAGACACCCGAGGACCTCACCGGCGCCGTCCTCTACCTCGCCGCGTCGGACAGCGACTTCGTTACCGGCCAGACCCTGGTGGTGGACGGCGGCGACATCCTGTACTGATGCAACCCACATGCGGGCAAGAGTGCAGGCCCTCGCTACCGTAAGGGTCGGCAGGCACCGCCCGGTAGATCACATCGCTGACACGCACGCCCATGCCCAAGAGCCTGCGCACCTTTCTCGACGACCTGCGGCGCCAGCGCCCCGGGGAACTCGTGCACGTCACCAAGCCGGTGAACCCCGCGCGGCACGACGTTTCCGCCCTTATCGCCCAGTTGGCCGAGCGCAAACAGTTCCCGGTACTGCTGTTCGAGCGTCCGAAGAACCTTCACGGGAACACATCGGAAGTCAGGCTCGCCATGAACTGCGAAGTCTCCATGGGCAAGTTCCAGACCGCCCTGGGTGTGCCACCGGAGACCAGCCGGGCGGACCTGGCACTGGAGTGCCTGGGCCGGGAGGCCAATCCCATCGCCCCGGTGGTGGTGGAACCGTCGGAGGCACCGGTCAAGGAAGTGGTCCAACGCGGCGCGGAGGTGGACCTGTTCGAGCTGCCGGTCATGCGCCATCACGCCCTGGACGGCGGTCCCTACATCGACATGCCGAGCCTCGGGATTGACCGCCGGTCGGGCGTGTACAACGTCTCCTACCACCGCATGGAGGTGAAGGACCGGAACCACACCGGCTTCTACCTGTCGTTGCAGCACATGTGGCGCATCTTCCGGGACTATGAGGACCACGGCGAGGAATGCCCGGTGGCGGCGGTGAGCGGACACCACCCCGCTTTCAACATCGGCGCCTGCTACCGGGGGCCGTTCGAGGCCGACGAGCTCGACATCATCGGCGGCTACCTGCGGGAGCCGCTGCGGCTGGCCCCGTCGGAGACCTTCGGCGACAGGCTGATGGTGCCGGCGGACGCGGAGATCGTCATCGAGGGGGTGCTAGTCCCGGGAGAACGCGTGGTGGAGGGGCCTTTCGGAGAGGTCCACGGCTACGTCGGACCCCAGGGCTTCCGCCAGGCCGCCTCGCTGGAAGTTCGCGCGGTCACGCGCAGGCGGGACGCCATCCACCAGTCGGTCATCACCCCGGACGGTGACAAGCCGTGGATGGACCTGGCGCGGGAGGGCGCGTACCTGCGGCGCTGCCGCGAAGCCGTGCCGGGGGTGACGGCGGTGTGCAAGAACGGGCGGCACGCCCTGATGAACGTGTTCATCGCCATGAACAAGATGTCCGAGGGAGACCCGGGGCGGGCCGCGGCCGCGGCGCTGAGCTTCGATCAGTGCAAGCACGTCTTCATCTTCGACGACGACATCGACGTCTTCAATCCCACAGAGATCCTGTGGGCCCTGGCCACCCGGGTCCAGCCCCACAGGCAGGTGTCGCTCATCACCGACCTCATGCGCGGCCCACTCATCGACCCCTCCATGGACGAGGGGATACGCACCTCGGCCATGATCGTGGATGCCACCCGGCCCCTGGACCGGCCTTTTTCACCCGTGGCCAGATGCCCCGACGAGGCGATGGCGCGGATCCGGGTGGAAGACTACCTGCCTCGGGAGGTGGTGGATGCGATCCCGGTGGACCGTACGACCTACTGGAGCTGATGCCGCGTAGGAGCGGGTTTCGAACCGGCCCCTGTTTTGCATCCGCATGGTGAATCCGGTACACCCGGAGCCATAAACCCAGCGAAAGGACCCCCATGCGACTAGGACTGCCCGATTTCGTCTCCAACTCCTACTTCCCCGCCATCGCCGCGGTGGAGCTGGGCTTCTTCAAGGCCGAGGGCCTGGACATGGAGTTGGAGTCCATCTTTCCGGTGCCCAAGACCTTCGAAACCCTGAGGGACCACAAGCTCGACTTCGTGGCCGCCTCGTCCCACGCCACCCTCACGGCCTTCCCGGACTGGAAAGGCGCCAAGCTGCTGGCCGCTCTGGCCCAACACATGTACTGGTTTCTGGTGCTGCGGTCCGACCTGGGCGCCAAGCGCGGCAACGTCGATGCCGTCAAGGGGCTCCGCATCGGCGCCGCGCCGGGCGTGGACCTGGGACTCAAGCGGATGCTGGCGGCGGCCGGGCTGGACCCCGAGGCCGACAACATCCAGATCGCACCGGTGCCCGGGGCCACCGCGCCCGGCGTCTCCTTCGGCGTGACCGCGGCCAAGGCCCTTTCCGAAGGCGCCATCGACGGTTTCTGGGCCAACGGCATGGGCGCCGAGGTGGCGGTGCGGCACGGCGCCGGCACCGTCGTGCTGGACATCCGGCGCGGCGAGGGCCCCGCCGAGGCGCGCGGGTACACCTTCCCTGCCCTGATCACCTCGGACCGGGTGATCGCCGACAATCCCGACGCCGCCGCGGCCGCGGTGCGGGCGCTGGTCAAGACCCAGAAGGCGCTGGTGGAGGATCCGCAGCGGGCGGCTGACGTAGGCAAGGCCCTGTACCCGCCCGAGGAGGCGGGGCTCATCGCCACCCTTATCGAACGCGATGTCCCCTACTACGATCCCCGTATCCCGGAACCGGTGGTGTCCAGCATGAACCGGTTCGCCCAGGAAATCGGCCTGCTTGCCGCGCCCGTGCCCTACGAGGACGTGGTGGCGGTGCAGTTCAGCCACCTGTGGGAAGGCTGACCGGACCCAATCCTCTACACGGAAGGAAACCTGAATGGATCTCTCACGTTTTTCTCTGGAAGGACGCACCACCATCATCACGGGAGGCAGCGGCGGCATCGGCCGCTGCTGCGCGCTGGCCTTCGCTCAGGCCGGCTCCAACGTCATGATCGCCTCGCTGCCGGCGGAGTCGATACCGCCGGTGGTGCAGGAAGTCGAGGCCTTGGGCGTCGGCGCCGCGGGTCTGGCGGTGGACGTGTCCAGCGAGGACCAGGTCAAGGACCTGGTGGCTGCCACCCTGGACCGGTTCGGCCGCATCGATGCGCTCCTGAACGTCGCCGGCGGCTCCTACAGCCGCAACCCGGAGATGCCGTCGTTCCAGCGCGGCACCCTCCTGGAGCTCTCGCCCGAGGATTTCATGGGCGTCTATGACGTCAACGTCAAGACGGCTTTCCTCTGCTCCAAGGCGGTGGTGCCGCACATGAAGGAGCGGGGCAAGGGAGCCATCGTCAACATCGGCTCCATCTCCGGCCGCTCCACCAAGCACGAGCGCCCCAACATGGCCGCCTACGGGACAGCCAAGGCGGCCGTCATGAACCTGACCTTCCACATGGCCAATCAATGGGGGCCGGAGGTGCGGGTGAACGCGGTGGCGCCGGGGATCATCGACACGCCGCGGCCGGGAGGAACGAGTCTGGCGCGGCTGGAGTCGGAAGGCCTGGAAAACATCGCACTGGGACGGCACGGCAAGCCCGACGAGGTGGCCGGCGTCGCGCTGTTCCTGGCGTCCGACGCGGCCTCGTTCGTGAACGGTTCGGTGGTGGACGTGAACGGGGGCGAATAGCCCCCGGGATCACGGACTGGCGCGCGTATCCGAAGCGGCCGGCCTCGCACCCTCGGGATTCCGGGTCACCTCGATGAAGTCCGCCAGGATGTGGGCGGCTTCGTTCAGGATCGGATCCTCTTCGGGCGACGCGCCCGGGCCTGTCCTCTTCTCGTTGTAGGCCGCCAACTCCGCGTAGCTTGCAAACGGTTTCCGGCCCTTGGCCACGCGACGGCGGTTCTCGCTTTCGAGCTGCCGGAGCTCATCGCCCTGTTTCCGGGCTCTTCGCGTTTCCTCTTTCAGTGAGATGGCGGTCTCCGCCCGTTCCTGCTCGAGACGGGCGATCCTGGCCAGGAGGTAGGCGAAGTCCGGGTCCGACTTCGCGCGGACACGGTGTCGCTGCGCCAATGTTTCGACAAAGGGGCTGGTCCTGCCGGCGGGAGAATACCGGGCCTTGTCGATGGCGTCCCACGCCACGGTATGCTCCAGGGAGCTCTCGCCGACCTGCGACTTGTCGATGAGGCCGGGGAGCTCGATGTCGGGTATCACGCCGCGGTTCTGGGTGCCTTCGCCGGAGATCCGGTAGAACTTGGCCTGGGTGAGCTTCAAACGTCCCCGGCGGATCGGAATGAGCGTCTGCACCGTCCCCTTCCCGAAAGTCTGCCCCCCCACCACCAAACCCCGGCCATAATCCTGGATGGCCGCGGCGAAGATCTCGGAGGCCGAGGCGCTGAGGCGGTTCACCAGGACCGCCAGCGGCCCCGTGTAGGTGACCTTCCCGTCCGTATCCGAATGAACGCGGATGACGCCCCGGCCGTCCCGGACCTGCACCACCGGACCCTTGCGGATGAACAGGCTCACCAAGGCGATGGCCTCCCGGAGCGCCCCCCCGCCGTTGTCCCGCAGGTCGATCACCAGCCCGCTGACGCCCGCCTCCTGCAACTCCGCGATCAACCGCTTCACGTCGCCGGCCGTGCTCTTGAAGTTGGGGTCTCCGGCCTTGAGGGCGGCGAAGTCCAGGTAGAACCCGGGCACGCGGATGATCCCGATCTTCCGTGTACGGTCGCCGAGCTCCACTTCCCGGATGCTGCGGCTCGCCTTCTGATCGTCGAGATCCACCTTGTTGCGCACGATGCGGATGAGCTTCCGTTGCTCCGTGGTGCTGATCTGGGGAATGATCTCCAGACGCACCGTCGTCCCTCTGGGGCCGCGAATCAGCGTCACCACGTCCCGCAGACGCATGCCGAGGACGTCCACGATCTCCCCCTGCTTGCCCTGTCCGACGCCGACGATGCGGTCCCCGGGCTGCAGGTCGCCGGCCTTGTCCGCGGGTCCGCCGGCGACCAGCCGCACCACCTTGACGATCTCACCGTCCGCCTGCAGCACGGCCCCGATCCCCTCCAGCGACAAGCTCATGTGAATATTGAAGTTTTCGCTTTGATGAGGCGGAAAATACACGGAATGTGGATCAATCGCACGGAGGAAGGCGTTGATATATATGCGGAATGCATCGGTGCTGTTGACTTGACCGAGGCGGACGAGCTGGTTGCCGTAACGGCGTTGGAGGGCCGTCCGGACCTCTTCCCGTTTGGTTCCGGCCAACAGGCGGCTCAACACGTCGTTCTTGACCTGCCTGCGCCAGCGGGCCTTCACCTCGACCTCCGACGCGGCCCAGGAATCGTGCTGCCGCGCGAGTGTCTCGTCCTTGCTGAAATCCAGGGCGTCGAACTCGTCGGCGATGGTGGCGGCGATGAACCGGAGTCGCTCCGCCAACCGTTGCCGATAACGGTTGAACATCCTGAACGCGGGGCCCAGCTCTCCCGCCTTGAGCAGATCGTCGAACCGGGATCTGTAGGCTTCGAACTCCCGGATGTCCGACGACCGGAAGTAGCTTCGCGACGGGTCCATGGCCCTCAGGTAGGAATCGAAGATCCTGCCGGAAACCTGATCGTTCAGGATGATGGAGTTGTAGTGTCCACGGGACAGGCGGTGGAGAATCTCCTTGCCCAGAGCCGACTGTTGTGCGTCGGGCGAGAGATCGGCCAGGACCGGCGCCGACGCCGTATCGGCCCACGTCAGGCTCGCGAGGAACCAGAACGCAATGGCGCACCAGCAACCGGCGCGCAGGCGCCAACGAGGCGCCGACCTTCGGACGGGCAGTATAAAATTCACGTGGGCCAGTCTAGACCAACGCCGGTTCTCCATCAAGGACGCCGCGCCTGCCAGCGACATCCTCCTTCATGTTGCGTCACCGGGGCTTTCACGGTAGCTTTGAAAAAGCGCCGTATCGCCCGTCCCCAAAGGAGCGGAACCGTGAAACTGCCTCGCAATCCCACTCGCCCCGTACGCATCGGCACCACCGTCATCGGCGGGGACCACCCCATCGCCGTGCAGAGCATGTGCGCCACCCATACCCAGGACGTCGCGGCCACCGTGGCGCAGGTCAACGACCTGGCCCGGGCCGGAGCCGACGTGGTCCGCATCGCGGTCGACAGCAGGAAGGACGCGGCGGCGCTGGCGGCCATCCGCGACGCCACCGAGGCCAACCTCTCGGTGGACCTCCAGGAGAACTACCGGCTCGCCAGCTTGGTTGCGCCCCACGTGGACAAGATCCGCTACAACCCCGGCCACCTCTACCACCACGAGCGCCAGAAGGCCTGGCAGGACAAGGTACGGTTCCTGGCGGAGGTGGCGGCGGCCAACGACTGCGCCATGCGCGTGGGGGTCAACTGCGGCTCGGTGGACCCCGAACAGCAGGAGAAGTTCCCCGAAGACGACTCCATCTCGCCGATGCTGGCCAGCGCCTGGGAGCATTGCGAGCTGCTGGACGGCCTGGGTTTCACCCGCTACTGCGTCTCGCTCAAGGACTCGGATCCGGCCAAGGTCATCGAGGTCAACAAGCGTTTCGCGGACCAGCGCCCGGACGTGCCGCTCCATCTCGGCGTCACCGAGGCCGGGTTGCCGCCGGACGGGGTCATCAAGACGCGCATCGCCTTCGAGCAGCTCATCAGCCGGGGCATCGGCGACACCATCCGCGTGTCCCTGACCGTCCCCAACCCGCGCAAGCCCGAGGAGATCGCCGCCGGACGCGAGATCCTGCAAGATATCGCCGAGGGCCGCGTGCGCAGCGTCGTGGACTACGGCCGCGACAGCCTCAACATCATCAGTTGTCCGAGCTGCTCGCGGGTGGAGAACGAGAATTTCGTGGAGCTGGCGGAGCAGGTCAAGGAGATGACCGCCTACGCTGCCGACCATGCCGTCACCATCGCGGTCATGGGCTGCCGCGTCAACGGGCCCGGCGAGACCGACGACGCCGACCTGGGACTGTGGTGCGGCCCCAGGTTCGTCAACCTCAAGCGCGGCAGCGAGCCGCTGGGGGCCTTCCCTTACGACGAAATTCTCCCGCGCCTCAGGGAAGAGCTCGACACCATCATCTCCCGGCGGGCGGACGCCGCCGGGTGACGCCCTCGCGACCCGCGAATCCCTTCACGCCATGAGTTTCTGGCACCGGATCGACAGACCCATCATCGGCCTCTCCCCCATGGACGGGGTCACGGACGCCTCGTTCCGGCTGGTGGCGGCCCGGTATGGACGGCCGGACCTGTGCATGACCGAATTCACCAGCGTGGAGGCCATCTGCTGCGGCGCCGACGGATGGGTCCGGGACTTCTCCTACGGCGAGTGCGAGCGTCCCGTCCTGGCGCAGATCTACGGCCGCACCCCGCGAGCCTTCTACCAGGTGGCGCACATCGTCGGCGAGCTCGGGTTCGACGGTCTGGACATCAACATGGGCTGCCCGGCCAAGAACGTCGCCAACAAGGGGTGCGGCGCAGGGTTGATCCTCAATCCCGAGCTGGCCGTGGCCATCATCCGCGCCGCCCGCCGGGGGCTGGAGGATTGGGCCGCGGGGCAGCGCCTGGAGGACGCGGGGCTGGGGCCCGATGTGGTGGAGCGGGTCCGCCGTATGAACCGCGGCCGCATGCGTCCACCCGCCCGCCCGTTGCTTCCGCTCTCGGTCAAGACGCGGGTGGGATACGACAAGGTGGCGGTGGACGAGTGGATTCCCGTCCTGTTGGGCGAAGACCCGGTAGCCATCTCGCTGCACGGGCGGACGTTGAAGCAGATGTACAAGGGGTTTGCGGACTGGGACGCCATCCACAGCGCGGTGGAGCTGGCCCGTGGCCTGCCGACGCTGATCCTGGGGAACGGGGACCTCAAGTCCATGGCGGACGCGGTGGAGCGGATCCGGCAGACCGGCGTCGACGGCGTGCTGCTGGGACGCGGCGCCATGGGAAACCCCTGGGTCTTCCGTGACAAGCAGTGGGCCAAGGATACGCTGGCGGGAGTCGCGAGCCCCGGCGGCGCCGGTCTCGATGTGACCCGGGAAGAACGGACAAGGGTGCTGCTGGAGCACAGCCGCCACTTCGAAAACCTTTGGGGCGAACGGCGCTTTCCCGCCATGCGCAAGCATCTGGCCTGGTACTGCAAGGGATTCCGCGGCGCGGCGCAGTGGCGGGCGCAGTTGGTCCGGGCCCGGAACGCCGACGATGTGGCGCGTATCGTGGCAGCCGGAGACGCCGCGGCCCCGCCCGCCGCCGCGGCCTTCCCTTTTCCCGAGCACACGGCCCCGGCCGAAACCGTACCGGCCTGACCCCGCATGCGTATCGTCCTGGCGTCCACCTCGCCGCGCCGGCGCGACATCCTGGCCTTGCTCGGCCTCCCCTTCGAAGTCCGCCACCCCGACTTCCTGGAAACCACCCGGGAAGACCTCACACCCGAGGCCGAGGCGCTGGAGCTGGCGCTGGGCAAGGCCCGCTCGGTAGCCTCCGGTGTAGCCGATGCGCTGGTGGTGGGAGGCGACACCCTGATCGCCGTGGGTGACGAAAAGATCGGCAAGCCCAGGGACACCCATGACGCCGAGTCCATCCTCCACAGGCTCTCCGGACGCACGCACCGCATCCTCACCGGCGTGGCCCTCATCGACTCCGCCACGGGCCGGGAGTCCACCCGCCTGGAACGGGTGGATGTCCGCATGCGTTCCGCCACCGGCGCCGAGATCGCCGGCTATGTGTCCGCCGGCGAATCCATGGACAAGGCGGGCGCCTATTCCATACAGGGCCGCGGCCACCGGCTGATCGCCAGCCTCCGCGGCGACTATCTCGCCGCCGTGGGCCTGCCGTTGCGGCCCATCGCGGAGTATCTGCAAGACGCCGGCGTCGAAATCCCGGAGGACGTCGAGCGACTCTACCGGGACAAGTCCCTGTGGACCTGGGACCGGGTCCCCATCGCCGCGGACGAACCCCTCAACTCAACCGCAGCAGCACCATCCCGGCCATGATGGTCAGGCTCCCGGGCAGGATCTCACGCACCCGGGCGCGCTCGTTGAACACCAGCCAGCCCGCGGCCAGCGCGAAGAGGATCTCGGCCTGCTTCACCGCCTCCACGTAGGAGGTGAGGGTCAGCTCGTAGGCCAAGCTGTGGCAGATGCTGGTGAGGGAGGCGCACAGCCCCATGGCCATGAACGCGCCTCCGTGACGCGGGATGGCGCGGAAGTGGGCGGCGGAGCGGTGCAGCGCCAGGGGCAGGACCATGAGGGAGGCCGCCAGGTAGCCCGCCAGGTTGGCGAAGTAGACGTCGGAATGGAGGATCAGCAGCTTGATCAGCACCACCGACGGCGCATAGAAGAAGGCCGCCGCCAGGGTGAACCGAAGGCCCCGGTCCACCAGCAGCTCGCGCAAGGGCGCCCAGACCGAGATGCGGCTCTTCTGCACGTTGAGGAGATACACGCCGGCCACGCTCAACAGCACGCCCGCCAGTCCGGCCGCCGACGGGGTCTCGTCCAGCGTCACGTAGGCGATCAGCACCAGGAACAGCAGGCTCAGCTTCCACAACGAGGTGACGATGGCGATACCCGACAGCTTGAGGGCCCTGGAGAGGCTCAGCGTGGCGATGGACTGGGTGACGCCGAAACCGACCACGTAGGGCCAGAAGCCATCCTTCAACTCGGGCATGCCGTGCCAGGCCGAGGCCAGGGCCACGAACGGCAGCAGGAAGGTGAACCGCCCCCAGACGTTGATGATATCGTCGAGCTCGTGCCCCAGGTGTTTCATGGAGATGTTCCGCAGCACCTGGAACAAGGCGGAGAGAAGCGCCAGTACGAACCACATGAGCAGGACAAGCTAACGGCTGGGGAGCGAGAACGCGAATGCGCGGAACAGTTGACACCACGGAGCACGAAGCGCTATCACGTCTCCATTAAACTCGAAAGGGAGAATCTCGATGGTTGACAAATTCGAAGATCATTGCTGGCAGGACATCATCAGCGACGAAATCATGGACATCTACAAGCCCTACCGGAGGGACATCTACGTCGGCGAGCGGCCGGCGCTGCTGGCCATCGACCTTTACAACCTCGCCTACCGAGGGGGCTCCCTGCCGGTGCACGAGGTGGTCAAGGAGCACAAGAGCTCCTGCGGCGTGAACGCCTACGAGGCCATCGAGCCCACCAAGGAGCTCTTCGCCCTCGCCCGCTCCCAGGGATTGCCGATCTTCTACACCACCACCGAGACGCGGAAAGAGGTGCAGCCCGCCGCGGTGCACGCCACCAACCGTCAGATAACCGGGATTGACCCGGACGACTTCGAGATCTACAAGGACTTCGCGCCGCAACCCGAAGACATCATCATCTACAAGGAACGGGCCAGCGGCTTCTACGGCACCCCGCTCATCGCCCACCTCACGAGGCTCGGCATCAGCTCCCTGATCGTGTGCGGCGAGAGCACCAGCGGCTGCGTCCGCGCCAGCGTGGTAGACGCCTATTCCAACGGCTACCACGTCTCCGTCGTCGAGGAATGCGTCTTCGACCGGAGCATCACCTCCCACAAGGTAAACCTGTTCGACCTGCACCACAAATACGCCGACGTCATGAAGCTGGCGGAGGTCAAGCAGCACTTCGAAGAGCAGCCGCTCAAGAAGGCGGTATAGGCCACCGTCTCATCGCCGGCAGACAGCAAAAGGGGCGCGGGATGGTCATCCCGCGCCCCTTTTTTGTCATTCCCTCGAAAGCGGAAATCCAGGGGCGGCGGGGTACGGCTAGTGCATCGCCACCGGATCGCCCCAGGTCAGCAGACGCCGAGCCGCGACCGCGATGACCAGGGATACGGCGAGGAGCATGATCGAGAGGGCGTAGGCCTCTCCCACCTGCCCTTCCTGCCACGCGAACCAGATCATGGTGCTCACCACCCGGTTGCCGGGGGTCGCAAGGAGCACCGCCGAAGAGAGCTCCCGCAGGCTGTGAAGAGCCACCCATAGCCACAGGCTCACCAGCGCCGGCAGCACGATGGGCACCACGACCTTGCGCAGGGTGACGACCAGGGAGGCGCCGCAGGTGTAGGAGGCCTCCTCCAGCTCCTTGTGCACCTGCACCTGGGCCGAGATCACCGCGCGCGAGCCGTAGGATATGTAGCGCGTGACGTGGGCGATGACGATGACCCAGACCGTGCCGTAGATCCCCACCGGTATCGAGAGGTACATCAGGATCAGCGCGAAGCCGATGATCACCGACGGGATGGCGATGGGCGCGAATGTCAGCAGGTTCAGGACCCTTCCGGTCCTGCCGCCGGACCGCACGATGATCCAGCCCGACACCACCGCCAGCAGCGTGGTGGCGGTGGAGGCCGCCACCACCAGCAGCGCCGTGTTCTTGAAGGCCCCGAGCGCGCCGTAGCCCGTGACGGCGTTGTAGTAGTGCTTCATCGTCAACTGCGGGAGGAGGTCCCACGCGGGCGGCTGGTAGAAGGTCAGAAGGCTGCCCCACGCCAGCACCACCAGCGGGAACACGATGGCCAGGCACATGTAGAGGAAAAAGAAGCCGGAGCCGGCCCACTTGGCCCGGCCCAGGTCGATGACCGCGGGGCGGTACCCGCGGCCGGTGACCGTGGTGTACTTCTCGCCCGCTCCCAGGACCTTCAGGTAGAGGTAGACGAGCACGCCGCTCAACACCAGCACGCTCATGGCCAGGGCGCTGGCCGTGCCGTACTCCGGCAGCTCCCCCATGGGGGGATGGATGGCCCAGAAGATCTTGGTGCTGAACACCAGTATCCCGGCCTGCATGCCGATGACGCCGGGTATCTCGAAGGCCTCGATGGAGATGATGAAGAACCAGATCAGCGCCGCGAAAAACGCCGGATAGGTGAGCGGAAAGGTGACCCGGAGCAGGGTCATGAAGCGGCTGGCCCCGGCG
The DNA here is from genome assembly GCA_951813575.1 of Candidatus Binatia bacterium. Lineage (GTDB taxonomy): Bacteria > Desulfobacterota > Binatia > UBA9968 > JAJDTQ01 > JAJDTQ01. The sequence continues at coordinate 218,705 of OX638375.1, read as the reverse complement.
ATCATGCTGGCCTCCTCGTAGGCCGGATCCATGTTGCGCAGCACCGGCACCAGCATGAGAAACACCGTGGGCACCATGGAGAGGCCCATGACGAAGGACATGCCGTAGAGCGTGAAGACGTTGAGGGGCCCTTCCCCCTCCAGTCCCAGCAACGCCCGCAGGATCAGGTTGATGACGCCGATGCGCGGGTCCAGCAGCCGCTCCCATCCCAGCGCCGCGATCATGGGCGGCAGCGCCATGGGAATGAGGATCAGCCCGTACATGAGATGGCGCCCGGGCGCATTGGTCCGCTCCACCAGCCACGCCAGCGGAACCGCGAAGGCGAACCCCGTCAGGATGGCGCCCGCCCCGAACAGCAGCGTGTTCAGGATCAACTCGTAGGTGCCCGGGTCGACGTAGATCTCGAGGTAGTGATAGAGGGAGAGCCCGCTGATCTCCGCCAGCGGCTCGCGCTGAAAGGAGAAGAAGACCACCAGGAACAGCGGCACCACCACGAGCCAAGCCACCGCTCCCAGGGTAAGCCAGCTGAAGACGTCCCGTTCGCTTACCCGCATGTGCCAACCATGAAAGCCCGGGGGCCGGATCTTCCGGCCACCCGTCATCTATTGGAGATCGTAGAGCCTCGCGCTGTTGTCCCAGAAGATCTTCCGCCTGGATGCGTCGCGCAGACCGTCGATCTTGAGGAAGCTGTCCACCGCTTCCGGCCAGCGCGAGTCGGAGTGCGGATAGTCCGTCGAAATCACGATGTTGTCGTCTCCGATCCGGCTCACCACGTCCGCCACCAGATCCTCCTCGACGTCCGTGGCGATGAAGCATTGCCGCAGGAAGTACTCGCTGGGATTCAGTGAAAGCGGTGTATCGCAGAGGTCCTTGCGGAGTTCCCAACGCTCGTCGAGACGGTAGAGGACCCACGGCAGCCAACTGCAGTTGCCTTCCAGGAACGCCACTCGCAGGCGGGGAAAGCGCTCCAGCACGCCGCCGCCGCAGAAGCTCCCCACCGCCAGCATCAGCTCGACGGGATTGCGGTAGGCGTTCACCAGGATGCCTTCGTTGGGCAGGCCCTTGAAACGCTGCGCCACCTGGTCCATGCGCGGGTTGGCCGCGGGGTGGAAGCAGATGGGTACGTCCAGGCGCTCCGCCTCGCGCCACAGCGGGTCGAAATAGTGCTCATGGATGTGCCGGCCGTTGGCCGGCTCGGGCACCAGGCAGAGGCCGACGGCGCCCCGCTCGGTGACCGCGCGGCGGGTCTCGTCCACGGCCATGTCCACGTCGTGGAGCGTGATCAGCGCCGACGGCTTGAGCCTCTCGGCGCTCTCCTTGCAGAAGTCCGCCACCCAGTCGTTCCAGGCGCGGCACAGAGCGTTGGCGTACTCCGGCTCCAGGCGGTCGTCGCAATGGAGCGGGAAGGTGCGGAACAGCACCGCCACGTCAAGACCTTCCATGTCCATGGCCTCCACCTGGGAGACGGCGTCGTAGTTCCTCGCCAGGGGCTTCGTGTAGCGGTGGGCGACCTTGTCCTCCCCGGGTGTCACGTTGGGGCGGGCCGTCAGCCCCGATTCCCGCACCTGTGCGCCGTCGCCGAAGCTGAACTTGACCTGTCCATGGCGGGTCCGCGGCTCCCCCCGGGGGATCCGGTCTCCCCACTTGGGATCCATATACTTGAGATAGAGATCGTGCGGCTCGAACACGTGCATGTCGCTATCGAGGATCTTGAAGCCGTTTCGCGCCATGGTCAGGACTCCCTTGGGTTGGTGCGGCCGCCGGTTACCACTAGTGTCCGGTGAGGATCTTCCGGGCCTGCTTACGCCACTTCTTGAGCTCCTTGGCTTCCTCCATGGTAGGAGCGTTCCAGACGAACTTGACGCCGGCCGCGCGCGCCATCTTGGCGGCGTCGGTCTGCGCGCTGGGGCCGAGCTGGCTCCGGAAGGAGGCTTTTTCCATCAGCGCCGACGCCTCGGGAGTGCCCAGATAACCGGTCAGCAGCTTGGCCGCGTTGGGATTGCGCACCTTCTTCACCGCGATGGAGTAGAAGCGGGTCACCGACATGGGCGTGATCCAGATGAAGTCCACCGGCGCCTTGTCCTTGACCTTGGCCCGGAAGACGCGGTCGAACTGGATCAACGCCAGCGGCGCCTGCCCCGCCACCAGGGCCTCCAGGGTCTGAGGTCCCCCGCGGGGCTGAATGATGGGGTTCTGCGCCCTGAACTTCCGGGTATACTCCATCGTCTTCTCCAGCCCCCACGCCGGCACCAGGTCTCCGAACGGATACCCCCGCCCCACGACGATGATCTTGCGGCCCTTCCACTTCGGGTCCAGCAGCCCCTCCCAGGTGGTGGGCACCTGGTCCTTGGAGACCAGCTTGGTGTTGAACCCCAGCACCCGGGTCAGGTCGAACCACGGCACCAGCCGCTCCCCGAACGAGATCTCGTTCTTGGCGATGCCGAACTCGTGATACGGAAACGGCGCCAGCAGGTCGGCCTTGAGCAGCCGCTCCGCCGACGTGGTGGTGGCCTGGGCCACCTCGTAGGTGGCCATCCCCACCCGGGTCTCGAGCTGTATCTTCGCCGACGCGTCGGAGCCCGTCGAAGGGATGTGGTTCACCTGGATACCCGGGAACCGTTTCATGAAGCCGCCGATCTGCGCCTTGAGCGCCACCGGCGGCGATCCCGCGGCCAGCACCACCTGCCCTTCCTTCTTGGCCTTCTCGTAGAGGGCCTTGACGTTGTCCTGGGCGTAGGCCCCCGTGACCGCGGCAAACGAAACAGAGACAATGAGCGCAATGATCAGTTTCATCCTGGCCCTCCTACACTCCCTGACGTGCGTGGCACGTTGCCGAAAGATGGCCCGCGAATAACACACCGCGCGAAAGCCGGTCAAGGGCCTCGCATCCACGCCGGGGGCGCCGGACGTTAGACCGTCCCCGCTTCCACCAGCCGTTCGACCCGCTCGTCGCTGAGCCCCAGCTCCCGCAGGATCTCGGCGGTGTGCTCCCCCAGCTCCGGCGGCAGCTCCGAAACCTGGAACGGCGTGTCGCTCAGGTTGACGCCGCTCCTCACCGTGTGGATGGTGCCGTGCTTCGGGTGCTCCAGCTCCATGATCCGGTCGAGGTGCTTCACCTGGGGGTCCTCGAACACCTCGTCCAGGCGGTTGATGGGGGCGTGGGCCACGTCGTGCTTGCCCAACGCGTCCAGCCAATGCTGCCGGGGCTTCGTCTCGGCGATCTCCTGCAGCACGTCCTTCAACTCGTCGTAGTTGACCAGACGGTCCTCGCGGTCCTTGAAACGGGGGTCTTCGGCGAGCTCCGGCCGTCCCAGGGCCTCGGCCATGCTCACGAAGAACTTGTTGAGGTGGGAGAGATGGATGACGAACGGGAGCCCGTCCCCCGCCAACAGTGCGTACACCCCGGCCGAACGTCCCCGGCTCTCCACGTCCGGAATGTCCCCGGTGGCGAAGTACTGGGTGATGCTGCGGCCGATGAACGCCATGGAGGCCTCCATCAGGGAGGTCTCCACCTTCTGGCCCTTGCCCGTCTTCTCCCGCGCCATCAACGCCGTGAGAATGCCGTAGCAGGCGAACAGGCCGCCCAGATGGTCCGAGAAGGCCAGGCCCGGCGGCTGAGGGGCCCTCGGGTCGATGATCTGGCTCAACAGCCCGCTGAGGCACTGTCCGAGGGTATCGAACCCAGGCCTCTCCCGGTAAGGGCCGGTCTGGCCGAATGCCGAAATGCCGCAGTAGACGAGCCGCGGGTTGAGTTCCCGGAGCCGCTCGTAGCCCAGCTCCAGCCGGTCCATCACTCCGGGGCGGTAGTTCTCGATGACGACGTCGGCCCCTTCCGCCATGCGGAGAAAGATCTCCTTGCCTTCCGGATCGCGCAGGTTCAGGGTCATGCTGCGCTTGTTGCGGTTGTAGCTGCGGAACAGCGGACTGTACATGCGCGGTTCCTGGGCCCACTTCCGGAAGGGGTCGCCGCCGCTGGTGTTCTCGATCTTCACCACCGCCGCCCCCATGTCCGCCAGCAGCATGGCCGCGAACGGGCCGGCGATGTAGCTGCTGAGATCGAGTATCCTGATGCCGTCAAGGGCCTGTGCCATCCGTGCGATCCTCCTTCACTGTTCACCTCTGCGTCATCCCCGCCAAACGCCTGCCTCCTACTCTGTGGGGAAGGCAAAGCGGAGTCTCCTTTATAGGAGTCCCGCGTCAGACTAGTCAAAGGCGCCTTGACTCGTGGGACCGCCAAAGGTATTCGGGTTGAGCAGCCAACGCCTCGGTGAAGGGAGACCCCGATGAAGAACGGGCTGAAGATCATCGATTCCGACATGCACATCATGGAGCCGCCGGACCTCTGGGAAAACTACGTCGACGCACCTTTCAAGCAGCATGCGCCGAGGGTGGTCAACGTCCCCAGCCGGGGCGACTTCAACCTGCTCCTGCTGGACGGCAAGGAGCCCCGGGCCAAGAGCCCGTCCCTGGCCAACGACGCGCGCATGATCGGCAAGCGGCGCGCGTCCACGCGCGAGGACGTCATCGGCTTCGCCCGGGACCAGGGCTTCAACGCCAAGTCCCAGTTGGAGGCCATGGACATCGAGGGGCTGGACGTGGCGGTGCTGTTCCCCACCGCCTGCCTGCACATCATGACGGTGCCGGACATGGATCCGCTCCTGGCGGAGGCCATCTGCCGGGCCTACAACAACTGGCTCTACGACTTCTGCCAGGAGGACCCGGCGCGGCTCAAGGGCGCCGCCATGCTGCCGCCCCACGACGTCTCCCTGGCGATGCGGGAGGCCCGGCGCGCGGCCAACGACCTGGGCTTCGTCACCGCTTTCCTCCGGGCCACGCCGCTCCCCGGCGACACCTGGTTCGGCCTCTACTGGGAGCCCCTGTGGGCCGAGCTGGAGGAGCTGGGGATGCCGGTGGGATTCCACGAGTGCACCAACTCGGGGTACTACCCCCACATCGAGCGCTTCGGCCAGAACAACCGCCTCATGCGCCATATCTGCAGCCACGTCACCGGACAGATGGTGACCATGGTGGACATCATCGTCGGCGGCGTGCTCGAACGCTTCCCGGAGCTCAAGGTGGCGTTCCTGGAGTGCAACTGCGGCTGGGCGCCGGCCTGGCTAAGCCGCATGGACACCCACTGGAGCCAGTTGGGCGCCGCGGACGCCCCCATGCTCACCATGAAGCCGAGCGAGTACTTCAAGCGCCAGTGCGTCATCGGGTGCGAAGGCGAGGAACGGGAAGTGGGGTCGGTGATCCAGTTGATGGGCGACGACAACATCGTCTTCTCCTCCGACTATCCCCACAGCGACTCGGAGTTCCCTCACGCGGTGGACGCGTTCATGCAGCAGGAGCTTCCGGTGGAGCACGCCCGCAAGATCCTGTGGGACAACTGCATCGAGTTCTACGGGATCGACGCCTAGGCGGACGCGAGGCGCTCCCCGCACCTGATGCCATGCTGCGTTTCGGCGTTTTCCTTGCCCCGTTCCACGCGCTGAACGAGAACCCCACTCTTCTGTTCGAGCGCGACCTGGAGCTGATCATGCTGCTGGACCGCCTCGGCTACGACGAGGCGTGGATCGGCGAGCACCACTCGGGCGGATTCGAGACCATCGCCGCGCCGGAGATCTTCATCGCCGCCGCCGCCCGGGAGACCCGGCGCATCCGGCTCGGCACCGGCGTGAAGTCCCTGCCCTACACCCACCCCTTCATGCTCGCGGACGCCATGGTGCAGCTCGACCACATGACGGGGGGCCGTGCCATGTTCGGCGTGGGGCCCGGCGCGCTGCCTTCGGACGCCACCCAGATGGGCATCGACCCGCGACGCACCCGGCGCATGATGAATGAGGCGCTGGACGTGATCATCCCGCTACTGGAGGGCGAGCGCGTGAGCGCCAGGACCGACTGGTTCACCCTCGACAACGCCAGGCTGCAGCACGCCTCCTTCACCCGGCCACGGATGGAGATGGCCGTGACCACCATCCGCTCGCCTGCCGGCGCATCGCTGGCCGGCCGCTACGGGCTGGGACTCCTGTCCCTGGGCGGACACTCGGACGACGCACTCGCCGCCTATGCCCGTAACTGGGGTATCTACGAAGAAGCCGCGGCCTCCCAGGGCCGCACGGCCGACCGGGGAAAATTCCGCATCGCCGTGCAGATGCACATCGCCGACACGCGCGAGCAGGCCATGGAGGACGTGCGTTTCGGCATCGATGCCTGGGGCGGCTACGCCCGCGACGTGCTTCCGAATCAAACCGTCCCCAAGGAAGTCACGGACACCCGCGAGTTCATCGTCGACTCCGGGCGCGGCATCATCGGCACGCCCGACGACGCCATCCGCCAGATCGAGCGCATGCAAGCCGGCACCGGCGGGTTCGGGGTGGTGCTGTTCATGTGCCACGACTGGGCCGACTGGGAGGCTACCAACCGCAGCTACGAACTGTTCGCACGGCACGTAGTCCCGCACTTCCAGGGCCAGTTCGATGGACGGCAGACCAGCTACGACGAGGCCGCCAGGCGGCAGCCGGAGTTCCGCGCCGCGGCGATGGAGGGCGTCGCCGCCGCCAAGGCGGAGTACGAGGACAAGCGCAAGAAGCAGGTGGGCTGAGAGACCGCTGTGCGGAGGCCGGAACGATGATCAAGGGCGCGCACGCGATGTTCTACTCCTCGGAGCCAGAGGCGCTGCGTGCCTTCCTGCGCGACAAGCTCGGCTTCAACTCCTTCTCCGACGTCGGCGGCGGCTGGCTCATCTTCGACCTCCCCGAGGCCGACATGGGCGTGCATCCCGCGGACGCCACCCGCGAGGCCGGCGAGCCCGCCGGCACCCACGACATCTCCTTCTACTGCGACGACATCCACGCCACCGTCGCCGAGCTCAAGGGCCGCGGCGTCGTCTTCGACGGCGAGGTGACCGACGCCGGCTTCGGGCTGGCCATCCAGTTCGAGATGCCGGGCGGCGTGCGCATGCAGCTCTACCAGCCTCACTACGAAAAGAGTACGGGCTAACTTGCGGCGTGCACCAACACCTCTACGCCCACTCGTTCAGACTCCTTCCAGACAACTCCGAAGCAAGGGCAGCCTTGTGGTGAAGCTTTAGTCCCAACGGCCTTATCTATGGGGCGACTCCAGTCAACCCGTCGCTGAAATGCAAGAAGGCCCGAGTCCCCCACTAGCGGCCCCCTTTTCCCGACCGTCTTGACTCTTCCCGCAGATCAGTGCTCCACGACCCCGGATAACTCTCGCCATGGCCCGCATTTGAGGAACAGAATTCTGGCGGCGAAATCTCGTTCGACATTCCTCTTGGCCCTGCCCCTCACAGATCGTAAAGCCGCGCGCAGTTGTCCCAGAGGATCTTCCGCTTCGTTTCCTTGGAGACGCCTTCGACCTCCAGGAACTCTTCTACGGCGTGGGGGAAGTCCGAGTCTCCGTGGGGGTAGTCGGTGGAGTAGACGATGTTGTCGTCGCCGATGAGCTCGGCGATCATGGGGAGCTCCTTCTCGGACTCGGTGGAGATCCAGCACTGGCGCTTGAAGAACTCGCTGGGCTTGAGCTCCGATATGTTGGGGTTCCGGGCCTTGGACACGGCGCCGTCCATGCGGTGGAGCATGAAGGACACCCAGCCGCAGTAGCACTCGAGGAAGGCCACCTTGAGCTTGGGGTGGCGCTCCAGCACTCCGCCGCCGATGATGTCGATCATCGCCATCATGTTGGACATGGGGTGCTCGCAGATATGCCGCAGCAAGAGGTCGTCGCCGAACACGTCGCCCATCTGCCGGACCTCGCCGGCGGAGGCGGCCGAGTGGAAGCCCATGGGGATGCCCAGCTCTTCCAGCGTGGACCACAGGACATCGTAGTAGCGTGAATGCCACGGCAGGGAGCGGAGCGGCTCCGGGCGGGCGAACACGGCCACGAACCCCAGTTCCTCCACCGCCCTGCGGGCCTCCTTGGCGGCCTCGGTGACATCGTGGAGGGAGATCATGGCCGAGCCCTTCATGCGCTTGGGATCGGTCTGGCAGAAGTCGTACAGCCAGTTGTTGTAGGCCCGCGCGATGGCGGCGCCGAGCTTGGGGTCCATGTCTTCGCGCATCATGACGCCCAGCCCGATGGAAGGGAACATCACCGCCAGGTCCAGCCCTTCCTTCTCCATGGCGTCGAGTTGCGACACCCCGTCGAAGCCACGGGCGCGGGCGCCCGCGATCTCCTTGTCGATCCGGGTGGCGTCGAAGATGCCGCCGCGGTAAGCCGGCGGGTAGCCCTTGAGGATCTTGCCGTCGACCATGACCATGGCCGAGCTGCGGGTCGTGGTGCTCAGGATCTTGGGAGCCCGGTCGCGCCACTCGGGTTCGATGTACTTCTCCCAGAGGTCCCCGGGCTCGCGCACGTGCATGTCGGAGTCCATGATCTTCAATCCGTCCTTCATGAGTTCCTCTCCCCTGCTTGCATCGGTTGTCGGGAAACGGCCCGTGTTCCGGCCCGGAGCTAACCCGCCGCAATCACCCGGGCGGCCGCTTCCTCGCACGCGGTGCCCGCGAAGAAGTCCGGGTTCACGCCGGCATAGAAGCGCACCGCGTTGGTGAAGCTGAAATCCCGGAAGTCCTCGTCGGTGATATGGCCGCGGTCCACCAGCTCGTGGGCCTCGGCCACCACCTCGGTCATGTCGGTGACGTCCCAGTGGCCGATGTCCGAGCTCATCATGGCGCCGAGCCGCGCCCCGAAGGGATTCAGCTTGTCGTTGAACGCCCACGCGATCATGCGGTCGTCGGCCTCGCAGCCGAAATAGAAGCGCGGCACGAAGCGGTCGCGGATGTCCTCGGCCCTGTCGATGCCGCAACGCGACCAGTCGTCGAGGTTCTCGGGACGGCGCTGCTTGCGGCCGAGTGAAGCGCGGATCTCCTCCAGCTTGTCGTCGCCGTCGATGCCACCGTACTCCGCCACCAGCTTCATCATGTGGTCGAGGTCGGTGCTCTCCGGATCGAGCTCGGCGATGGCGTCCCGGTTGCGCTTCTCCCAGTGCTCCAGGATGTCGCTGTAGAGGCTGCAGGCCCATGCCACGCCGCACTCGAGGAAACCAAAGTTCAAGTTCGGGAACCGATACGTAACCCCGCCAAAGAACAGGGCTTTGCACATGGCCTCACCGGCCGCGGCGAAGTGGCCGATATGGTTGTACATGTAGTTGGACACCGAGCGGCGGCTGCCCCAGCCCTGGCCGCTGGCGTGCGATGTGGGGGCCACGCCCAGCTCCAGGCAACGCTGCCAGAACGGATCGTAGTCGTGGTCGCTGTCCAGGGCCAGCGTATCGATGTAGCGGGCATAGGGCGCCAGGTCCGGCCGTTCTTCCGACACGCGCGGGACGGCGCGATCCACGTGGGAGATGACGATGGTCTTGAGCCCCAGTTCCCTGACGGCGTACTCGGTGTCCTCCATGGCCTCTTCCGGGGTGTGGGTCGGTATCACCGCGGCCGGAGTCATCCGATCGCTGCACTCGCCGTAGAATTCCGCGTGGAACTTGTTGAGCGCCCGGCACGACACCCGACGCAACTCCTCGTCCTCGAAACGAGGCGGCCCGCTCAGACCCTCCGTTGGATACAGCACCGCGAAGTCGATGCCCAGCCGATCCATCCGCTCGTGCAGCAACCGGGGCAACGACGCCGTGGCCCGGTCCAGGGTGTTACGGGCCGGACGCGCCCACCAGGGCGGACAGTGAGCCCGGACGCTGCGCCGTTCCGCCTCGGTCATGGAGGACCAGCGGCTGTTGGAACGGGCGCGCATGGCCTCGCTGTAGCGCCGGGGCATGTCGGAGCCGCCCAGCTCCCTCAGGTAATCGAGATAGAGCGGGGTCAGCTCGACGGTGTGGCCGTCGGTGTCGACCACCGGATGGTCGAGCCGGGCGCGGACCGCTTCGGATTCCGTGGTCCGTCCTGAACCCATCACTTCCTCCCCTTCGTTGGACGGTGGACCGGCCCCGGGGGCTAAGAGCCCGACTCCAGCGCGTGCAGGTCCTTGACGTAGTCCTGTAAAGCCGACCCCAGGGTGAACTGCGGCTCCCAGCCCAGGTGTTCCTTCGCCCGGGTAATGTCCAGCGGCTTCTTGGGCCCCTCGTGCGGCGTCCCGTCCGGAACCACCTCCACCTCAAGGTCCGGGTAGATTGCCCTCGCGTCCTCCACCAACTCGTCAAAGGTCGTCACCAGGCCGGTGCCGATGTTGAACACGTTCACCGGCGGCGCCGGCACGGTGGCCGCCAGATCCACCGCGCGGCCCACGTCCTTGGCATAGATGCGCTCCAGGGGCCGGGCCTGGCGCCGCGCGATCCTGGCCACCCCGCCGTCACGGCCGCAGGTAAGGAGCGTGTGGGTGATGGCGCCGCTCTCGGCGCCGCCCAGGAAATGCCCCAGCCCGAACACGTGGGCCAGCCTCACCACCATCAGCTCGAATCCGTAGAGGCGCGCATAGACCTCCAGCACCAGTTCCTGGACCGCCTTGGAATTGCCGTAGGCGGTGCTGTCGCCCCGCTGAAGCGTCTCGGGCACCGGCCCCGGACCCTCGAACGCGCGGTTGTAGACGCTCAGGGTGCTGATGTGCACCACCCGCTTGACGCCCGCCAACCGCACCGCCTCCGCCACGTTGATGGTGCCCTGGATGTTCACGTTGAAGGCCCAGTATCCCTCCCGGGCCACCCGGCCGGCGATGATCGCCGCCGTGTGCAGCACCGTGTCGATGTCATGGGCCTTGATGATTCCCGCGAGGGCCGGCAGGTCCAGCACGTCTCCCTGAAGGGAGACATAGTCCGCGGAACCGAGCTTGCTCCGCAGATAGTCATCCCGCGGCTGGAAGTCGAGGAAAACGAGACGCTCCCCCCGCGCCGCGGCATACTGGCCGAACGAAGCCCCGATGAGCCCGCTGCCCGTGATCAGAGTCGCCATGCGGGCAAATCTAGCACGGACGGCACGGGGTTGGGAGAGGGGCAAGTGGCGCGGTTATTGCTCACTTGCAGAGGTTCGAGGAAACCCGGACACTTGTAAGAGGGCATCCATGGCAAGGCTGCGAAACAGCCGCGGTTGCCAAAAGAAGTATGGCGGAGGTGAAACAATCATGAACTGGGCATCGAGTGAAATTGTTGGAGTCCTGAGTTTTCTCTTGCCCGGATTTGTGGCGGCAGCGATCTTCTACTCTCTTACGTCTTATCCCAAACCGAGCCCCTTCGACCGAATAATTCAAGCTCTGATCTTCACTGTGATTGGAAAGGCCTTCACGGATGGGATCCTCTTCTTCGCGAACATTGTAGCCAATGACCCTTGGCGCAAGGAGTGGGAACTCGTGCTTTCTGTCGTAGTCGCTGTGGTCCTCGGACTACTTACCGCCTACTTCCTCAATTGGGACACGCTGCATCGCCTTCTTCGTCGGTTTGGTGTGACCAGGGAAACCTCCTACGCGTCCGAGTGGTACTCCGCCTTCTCGCGCCACTGTGACTGCTATGTTACGTTGCACCTCAAAGGAGAACGTCGCCTGTATGGCTGGCCTGAAGAATGGCCCAGTCGTCCCGACGAAGGCCATCTTCGAATAGCGGAAGCCGAATGGCTAGACGACGAAAAGCGGATACCGGCGACGGGGGTATCCGCGATTTTGATCCCGGTGGAGCAAGTTGAAATGGTCGAGTTCGTGAACGCAACCCAAGACGAACCGGAGGAATTGAGTAATGGCTAAGGAACCAAACCCTGCGCCATCACGGCGTATCGAGAAAGGCGTCTCGCCAAAACCCGCACCCATCAGGAAGCCGCCACCGCCGCCACCGCCGCCACCCAAGAAGAAGGATTAGCTGGACTGGTCGTGTCCCGAGCTAAACGCCGTTCAACTCACCCCGTAAAGCCGCGCGCAGTTGTCCCAGAGTATCTTCTTCATGGAGCTCTCGCTCAGCCCGGGGGTCTCCATGAACTCTTCCACCGCGTGGGGGTAGTGGGCGTCGATGTGGGGATAATCGGTGGAGATGACGATGTTGTCGTCGCCCAGCCGCCCGATGACGTCGGTGAACAGGTACTCGTCCACGTCCACCGAGATGTAACACTGGTCCAGGAAGTACTCGCTGGGCTTCCGGGACAGCGGCACGTCGGTGAGGGCGCCGTGCAGCTTCGCCCGTTCGTCCAGCCGGTACAGCAGCCACGGCAGCCAGGCGCAGTTGCCTTCCAGAAAGGCCACCTTGAGGGTCGGAAACTTCTCCAGCACGCCGCCGGCGCAGAAGGCGGACACCGCCAGTTGCAGCTCGATGGGGTTGCGCAACGCCATGGCGATGATGCTGGCGTTGGGGTGGCCGTAGAACTCCCGCGCCACCTGCTTCTGCTTGGGGTTGGCCGGCGGATGGAAGCACAGCGGCACTTTCAGCCGGTCGATCTCCGCCCACAGGGCATCGTAGTAGCGGTCGTGGATGCGGCGGCCGTTCACCGGCTCCGGACAGACCGACAGGCCCACCACACCCAGCTCCGTCACCGCACGTCGCGCCTCGTCCACCGCCATGTCCACGTCGTGAAGCGTCAGCAGGCCCGACGCCTTCATGCGCTCCGGCCGCTCGCCGCAGAAGTCCGCGATCCAGTCGTTCCACGCCCGGCAGAGGTCGTTGGCGTACTCGGGCTCGAAGCTGTCGTCACAGTGCAGCGGAGAGGTACGGAACATCACCGCCACGTCCAGCCCCTCGTTGTCCATGGCCACCACCTGCGACGGCGCGTCGTAGCCGTGCTCCAGCGCGTAGCCGTAACGGTCCGCCACGCTGTCCTCGCCGTGCTCCAGCAGCTTGTGCCGCGGCCGCAGCACCTCCCCGTTGCCCAGGCTGAACTCGATGCGCCCGTGCTTGGAACGGGCCTTGCCCACGGGGACCCGGTCGCCCCACTTGGGGTTCATATATTTTTCGTAGAGGTTCTGGGCGTCGTAGACGTGCATGTCGCTGTCGAACACCTGGTATCCGTTCCTGGCCATCTCCCTGCTCCTTGCTGCCGTCGTGGCACACACTCGGCGGCTTATGAGATCTGTATCAACTCCGGCGGGAACTCGTTCAGGCACTCCGTTCCCGAATCCCTGATGGCGTACGTGTCGCCGATGAAGAGGCCCCGTGTCCGCGCCTTGTCCACGAGATGGATCTGAAGCACGAACACCGTGCCGTTCCGAAAGACCATCTCGTCACCCTCGTAGAGCTTGTTCTCCGCCAGGCTGGTCAACTCCGGGCCGATCTGCGGCTCGTGACGCGGCTGCGAGCCGAGCATGCCCTGGAGGTAGCCGCCCCATGCGGCGTACCCCGCGGGCTTGATGACGTGGTTGGCGGCGTTGACCGAGTCGGAACCGGTGCCGCCCACCTTCAGGGTCTCGGCCACCCGATGGTAGGCTTCCAGCGCCACGTCGAACATCCTGCGGAACTCGTCGGTCGGGGGTCCGATGAACATCGGCTTCCCGGTCTGCGCCTCGTAGCCGTTGTAGAGGACCCCAAGCTCGTTGTTGACGATGTCGCCATGGGTGATGACCCTCTCCGAAGGGCGCGGCCGCTGGTCGCCGACGTCCGGATCCGACATGGGCGTGGAGCTGAGCTGGATCATGCCCATCTCGCCGCCGTTCCGCACGACGGCCTCGTACAAGATGGCGAAGGCCTCGGACTCGGTCATGCCGGGCTTGAGTTGCTCCACCAGCGCCCGCAACCCGATGTCCTGCACCAGGGCCGACTTGCGCAAGGCCTCGATCTCCTCGTCGCTCTTGAAGAGCCTGAGGGCGAGGAAGTCCCTGGTCACGAACGAAAACTCGGCGTCGGGCAACTCGGACACGAAGAAGTCCCAATGGTTCTTGGGTATGGAGGTCAAGGGATCGTACTCGACGAGGCCGATCCTGCCCTTGTCATACCCCATCTCCCGGACCTTGCCGACGATGGCGTCCAGGACGCTGGGTTGGCCAATGACCAGTTCCTGCACCGCGCTGCGGGCGATCATGCCGGGCGCCAGCGAGTGCCCCGGACGGGTGATGACGGCGGGAGCGCCCTCCCTGGGAAAGAAGCAGTAGTAGGCCATTTCCGCCTTGCCCATCATGTTGGTGAGGTAGCGGACGTTGAACCACAACCGCCCGTACGAGGCCGAGCCGCCGATGACCAGAAGGCAGTCGAGCTCCTGCTCGCGCAGGAGCTTGCGGACATTCGCGTAACGCCGTTCATACTCGGCGTCCGAGAACCTCGGATACGGGTACTTGGCGTGCAAACGGTCCAACTCGTCGCGCTGGATGAACATGGGTTCTCTATGGTTGGAAAGAAAGAGGTCTGCGCCTTTGAACCAGCCTTCTTCTAGTTCACCACCCCCGCCCTGTCAACGTGACAGTGGACGGCGATAGTGGACAAATCGCCCCACGCACAAAGGAACATTCATTCCCATTGACGACCTAAAGCTGCGTAACGAACAGAGTTACTTTATCGGGCGGTCATCAATAAAATAGCCGCAATCCGTCTTGCCGTATCGGTGAAGTGCTGGACTTCCCCGAGTGTTAGCGGCCGGTCGAGGATCGGCCGTTCACGGTAAGAGAGCCACTTCTTGAGCACCTGATAACCGCCGAGCTTATAGGTCCATATGCCGGCGGGGATGTTGCGCCAATATGCGCGGTCGTTCAGATACACGTCCATCGTCTTGTCGCCAAGCACAGGCCTCGCGTCCCCCAACGCGACACACTCATCCGCCAAATACTCACGCTCCATGATCCGGCCTTGACCGGGCATAACGGCGTCTCCTACTCCGAAATACCCCCAGCCGGCAGTGAGCTCGAAGTCGTCGATGGTCATGTTGCGTCCGTCTACGGTGGCGGGAACGGCGATGGCGCTCATTTCTGGGCGCAGACTTCCCTGTGTGATGCCTACAACAGGGGTGTCCGGATCAAGCAGCCGGGACAGTTCGCGACCGCGCGACGCGGACTCTACAAGCGTCTCCGCCGCACCGGCGGCTTTGCCGTCAGGCCAACCCGGGAGCGGGATACGCGGCCATTCCATCCCAAGCGCCCCGGCGTTCGCCTCGCGATAGGCTGGATCATGGAGAGTGGCGAGGACATAGTGGAACAAATCCTCCACACCAACACCGACATGATCGAGATAGCGTTGTGCGCTGCCTGACAGGTTAACTCGGCACGCGACGTTGTCCGCGTTTTCGAGGGCATCGCCACGTAGCCAAGTTGGAAACAGATTCGCGCTACGTTCGATTAGATGCAGTTGACCGAAATGCTGTGTAAAACACGCTTGTGGTTCCGCGATGCCTTTCCGCAGATGTTGCGCGGCGGAGAGCCATAGGTTTCCCGCGAACACATGCTGCCGATAGTCGGGGCGGGGACGCGCCAACAGTCCGGAGTCCGGCTCCCAGTACAGCCAGCGATTGTCGAATGGCCTGTACGCACAGCGGATGAAACCGCCATCTATAGGCCCGCCGCGCGAAAGCAAGGCATCCCGCACCGCACCGGCATTCACTCGCACCGATGTCGTATTCCTCATGGCTGCTGGATAGCGCTGCGCGATTTGCTCATGGCTCAACGCTGAGTCGAAGTATTCGCCAACGCGCGTCTTGAGCCGATCAAGATCGGTATCGATGAGAAATCCGTCACGGTCAGTTTTCACCCCCGGGAACGACACCGGGAATACATCGGTAAGCGATGGCCAATCGAACCACTTCTCGCTGACCGCCATTTGCACGAAGGGCAGCCCGAGCTGCAGGACCGGTTCGATGCTCTCGTAAATCACGCCCGGCTCTGCATCCGATGACTCCAACAATTCGGCGCGTTTGGCCTGCCCCCACAGATGGCGAAACCCAACCTCCCCTCCCGGTGCGTGATCGGCCTTGCGCACCAAGGTCGTAATGGCGGTTCCGACCTGGATGCCGACTGGGTCGCCTTCCGTTGAGAAGATGCTTGGGTCCGGCGAGCCGTCGGGCGCAATCTTGCCGGTCTTGTACTTGTCGCCGTTCAGGCAATCAATGCGCATCGCGTCAAACGCCTCAAGGTAACGCTCCCGCATCCCGGTGAACGACAGCCCGTCGAGCCATGAATAGTTGGAGATGAAGCAGACCACGCCCTGGCCCGTCTTCTCGGCGATGCGCCGTTCGGCCATGCGGAAGAAGCGGACGTAGAGGTCGTTCAACCCCTGGCCCTCGGGCCGGCGTACCCGCTTCGTCCTGCGATAGGCTTCCGAGAGCTCCCGTTCCTCGTCTACCGCCATCCCAGCGAAGCCGTTGTAAGGCGGGTTGCCGAGTATCACGAGGATGGGCGTTTCCTGTTTCACCCGCTCCGCGCGGTCACGCTCTTCCTCCAGTTCCGGGAAGGGCAATGGCTTGGTCGTTCTCGGCTCCCATCCCGTAAGCGCATTGGTGAGGAAGACTTGCGCGCGCTCCGTCCCGTCGTCCGCAAGCGCGGCGTCGAGGTCCTGCATGGTGAGCCCCACCTGCAAATGAGCGACGACGAAGGGAGCAGGCATGATCTCGAATCCGAATACACGCTCCGTCGCCGCCTGCTTCACCCGCGCGCCCGCCAAGGCGCCGAGACCCCGGCCTTCGAGATTGCCGGCGATGCGGCGCAGCACTTCTGCGAGATAGGCGCCGGTGCCGCAGCACGGGTCGAGCACATAGACGTTTTCCGCGGCGAGGCCGTCGGCGACGCCGAGGTCGTCCTTCAGCGCCTTATCCACCCGAGCGACCATGTAACGCACCACTTCCGCCGGCGTGTACCAGACCCCCAACTGCTTCCGAAGCTCGGGGTCGAAGGCTTCGAGGAACGGCTCGTAGAAGTACGGCACCGCCTCGCCCTCGTTGAAGCGGGCGAAGAACGCGGGCCGGTCCACCCGGTCGAGGGCGGCCGCGGTCCAGTCCAAAACCTCAACCAAGCCCAGGGGTTGCAGCCGGCCGGGATCGGAAAGTTGCTGGAACAGCGCCCGCAGCACTGGCGCACGCAGATGCCAAACCGCTTCGTGCCAGTTGAACTTGCCGGCCGGCGGGGGAACCTGCCGTGCCCACAACACCCAGGCTGAGAAGACGCCGTAGAAGAGGGTTTGGACCAGGGTCGAGTGGAAGAAGCGAGCCCCCTTCTCACCCTCGAAGCGCACGCCGAGCGCTTCTTCGAGGGCCGACCGCACCGCCTTGAGTGACGGCGCGTCGCCCGCTGCTTCGACGCGTGAAAGGCCGTCGCGAGCATAAGACGCGAGCAGCCAAGCCAAGTCCTTCGGTTCGGTCAGGGCCGCCTGATGGGACAACGCACGACAGAGATATTCACCCAGGCGGGAGCCGATTTCGCCTGCAAAGGCACGCGGCTTTTCCAGCTTATGATCGAACGCTGCCTCATTGTCGGCCAGACAGAATGACTCCAGCGTCATCCCGCCACCTGCCGGGTTCGGCCCCACGAGCACGAAGTCGCGCGTGTTCGTCACAAGCACGAGTTGGTAGCGGCCCCAGTAGCGGTTCACCTGATCGCTGTCCGCGATCAGCCACGCGTTATCGCCGGCGGACTTGACCTCGACAACGCCGCGTTCCGGAGTCTGCCCTTCCCTGGGCCTCCCCTTCTGCACCTGTTTCGCTGCGTAGAGGCCGAAGTCGGGATGGCCCGCACCCTGGTCCGCCAACTCACCCACGCAGAACACCTTGGGCTTGAGCGTCGCGCCTACCGCATTGAGCAGGTTCGCCAACGGACCGTAGCTCGACCGCTCTCCGGTGGCGCCGCCCGACGCGCGCACGCGCCGGAGATCGGCGAAATAGGCTTCCACCGCCGCCGCCAACCCTTTCGTCGTTCTCGTCATCGCGTCATGGCTCCCGGAGGGACTGTCCTCCGAGTTTCTCAAGTCGCTCAATCCATCTCTTGAAGTGAAGACACTTGGACCGGATGTTCTCCAAGCCGATAGTCTCAGCCGCCTGTGGGCCCACTGTCGGCTTCAAGTCACGGTACTCGGGAAATTGCTCGATGATTCTTTTCGATGGAGCCGTATGTTGCCCGTCGTCGATCTGTTCCGGAGACTGGACGTCATCGACGATCTTCTGCAAAGCAGCGATTCCGGAACTTGCATTGTCAAAGAATAAAGCCAACCGGGATACATCGGAGAACAAGTAGGCCTCGAACTCATGCAACTGGATGAACGGGATGAAGCGATTGTCTCCAGTCTCATCAAGCCACGACTTCTCAAGGGCTTCCACCCGCCGGTAGGGGTCCATGCGCAGCTTTTCGGCTTCTTCAAGGCCGGGGAAATTTGCATGCAAGGCGTAAAGATCAATCATGGTGGTAAAGAACACGTCCCTCTCCGAATCCTCCTTGAGACGGCGGGTGATGTCGTTCTGCATCGCCGTGAAATTCCTTCCTCCTCCGCGGTGAATCCTTCCTTTCTTTCGGGCGTGCGCGATCAACACCGGCTTTTGCATGTAGACGCAGAAGTCCGCCAAATGGGGCTTCAAGACGGTATCTGCGAACGTCTGTTCTGTTTGACCTTCGACGAAGAAGTGGAGACGGGCCATTAGCGAGGCCCCGCACCGATGACGTTCTTCTCCCAGATCTCGCCGAGCGAATAGTCCTCCAGCCATGCGTCAAGCTTGTCAGCGTCTGGTCTATCGAACTCCGTAGCCTCACCGTTTCGCTCGACAACGACAATGTCCTCTGGTGCAAAATTGTCGAGAAACGCGCTGGACTGTGTGCTGACGAGAACCTGAGTATGATGGCTTGCAGCTCGAAACAACGAAGCAATGACATCGAGCGCGTACGGGTGTAATCCGAGTTCCGGTTCATCCACCACGATCAGGCAGGGGAGTGCTTCCCTGGGTTGCAACAGGAGTGAAATCAGGCATATGGCACGCAGGGTACCGTCCGAGAGCTGATGCGGGCCGAAAACGAGATCGGAACTTCGGTGGCGCCAGTTAAGGATGATGTCCCTGTCGGCCGATCCGGCCGGCTCCAGTTCGAAATCCTCGAAAAACGGCGCCGCCTGCCGGACCGTCGCGACGATACGGCGATACACCGCTTCCTTGCAGGACTTCAGCTCATACAATATCGCCGCCAGGTTGGCCGCGTCGGGCATGAGCCAGCGATTGTCGCCGACGTAGCAATACTGCCGCACTCTCGCGGTCGGCGACGTATCGTGGAAGTGGTAGACCCGACAGTGATTCAGCAAATACCTTAGCGTTTTCGCCGTTATGTCGCCTTCCTCCGCTTGGTCTCCGATCCGTGTTTCCTGATGGCCGGTCCCCAACGACGTTTCCTTCGGTTGCGGATAGCCTGTCTGATGGAAGGAAAGCAGCTCTTCGGCAAAGACCAAAGAGTCGCCTGCGGCGTGGAACAGTCTCATCCGGTAGGTGTCCGTCCCGTTCTCGACCTCGAACTCCATTTCCGCTTCCAGTTGAGGCGTCATCCGTGGGCCGAAGTGCAGATTGGCTGTGGCCCGTCCGGTGGTTCCGATATGTTGCTGAAGCCGTCCGGCCATCAGTTCGTTCATCAGCTTGAAGAAGGCGATGAGATTGCTCTTCCCTGCTCCGTTGGCGCCGATCAGGACATTGAGAGGTCCGAGTTCCAGACTCATCTCCTTGATGGATCGAAAGCCCTTGATCTGGATCCTCTTCAGGCTCGACATGGTCCATTCTCCTCACCTACCCTGGAGATCCTGTAACGATGCATCAAGCACCTGCATCGTCACCCCCATCTTTACCATACTCCTGCATAAAGACCACGAAGTCGGGATGTTATGGGACCAAAGAGCCCTTTGCCGCAGGTCCTGTCTCGGTCATACGATAAGATTGGCGAAGGGAGATTCCATCACAGGTTCTTGTGAACTTATGCCATGTTCCTTATGGTGAATACACCACTCGGAGTAGACCAGGACATGCCACGCACGACAACGGTGACGGTTCACCTCAACGGCGCGCTTAGCGACTTCGTCTCGGCAAATGTCGGCGAGTGCGGGGCCTACGCGAACGTCAACGAATACATCCGCGATCTGATCCGGCGGGACAAGGAGCGGTGGGAACGGCAGGCTTTCGACCGCCTCAAGGCGGAACTCGAACTTGCTTTCGCGACACCGGATGCCTCGTTCCATCCCCTCTCGGCTGCGGACGTGGTCGCGAGGAACAAGTCTCCGTTGTAGTTCGGGTTAATCCGACCTACGTGGGCAATGGGCCCTGGTTACCGGCCCGCCACGTCTTCCAGATCCACCACATAGTCCCGGAAGGCCTCTTCCACGGTGTACCGCGGCTCCCATCCCAGCACGTCCCTGGCCCGTGAGCGGTCCATCGGCTGCCTTACCTGGACAGCCGGCGCCGGGCCGGGCAGGACTTCCACCTCGAGAGCGGGGAGGACCCCCTGGATGATCCGGACCAACTCGTCGAAGGTCAGCACCTCGCCGGTGCCGATATTGAAGTGTGTCTCTTGCGGCAGCGGGATGGTGGCCGCGATGTCGACGGCGCGGCCCACGTCCTTGGCGTAGACGTACTCGAAGTCCGTGGTGAGGGGCCGGGGCACGCGTGCCGCCTCGCCGCGCAGGCCGCACTGAACCAGGGTCTGGATGAGCCGGCCGCCGGCGGAGCCGCCCTGG
This sequence comes from Candidatus Binatia bacterium, assembly GCA_951813575.1. Taxonomy (GTDB): domain Bacteria; phylum Desulfobacterota; class Binatia; order UBA9968; family JAJDTQ01; genus JAJDTQ01. The sequence goes on along the minus strand of OX638375.1, from coordinate 198,169 downwards.
AAGTGGCCGACGCCGTAGAGCTTGGCCAGCCGCAGGGCGACCACCTCGAAGCCGTAGAGGCGCCGGTAGGCCTCCACCATGAGCTCCTTGGCCACCTTGGTGTTGTCGTACAGCCGGCCGTTCCCGCGGGGAAAGTCCTCGCGCAAGGGCGCGGGGCAGTCCCGGCGCTGGTCGTAGACGCTGAGGGAACTGATATGCACCAGGCGCCTCACGCCGGCGAGCCGGACGGCCTCGAGGACGTTGATGGTCCCCATGACGTTGATCGAAACGCCGGTATAGGGTGCGTCCGCGACCTTGGTGCCCACCAGACCGGCGGTGTGCACCACCGTGTCCACACGGTGCGCCGTCATGACGTGGAGCAGCGCGGGCAGGTCGAGAATGTCCCCCTGGACGAACTCGACGTCCGCTCCCGGAAGCTTCCGTTGGAGGTATTCCCGGTGGGGTTGCAGGTCGTAGAAGACCAGCCGGACGTCTCTTCGCACGGCGAACTGGGCGAAGGATGTCCCGACCAGTCCGGAGCCGGTGATCAGCGTGGTCACGGGCAAATCTTCCGGTCCCTTGGGAGGCGGTGCGCCATTGCTGGAACTTCGGCGGCCGGCCTCAACCGTTGCCGCCGTTCCCGGACAGGAAATACCCGCCGGTTATCGCGTCATGCCAGGTCTTGGCCACCCCCGGCGCCACCCCCAGGGGTAGCTCCGCCTCCGGCGTCCAGTAGGAATGGACGCCGGCCTGGAAGTGCATCAACGCGGTCTTGGGGGCCGGCTTCATGCGCGCGAACATGGGCATCACCATGCTGCGGTAGGCGTCGGCGGCGTGGTCGCGGCTGTCCTTGGTGACGCAAAAGAGGACCGGCGGCACCGGCTTGACCCCCGGGCCCTGAAGCTCCCGCCCGTAGCTCAGATACTGGCGCACCAGCGCTTCCGTGCCCTTCTCGTCGAGGCCCATCCTACCCGCGCTCACACGGGCGCCCTCTTCCAGCGACGGCTCGATGTTGGTGCTGACGACGTACTCGCACTTGAACTGGGGCTGGTTCCTGGCCGCATCCCAGGCCGCCATCACTTCCTCGATGACCATCGGAAGGCGCATGAGCGCCACGGGGCCGTCCTGCCCCAGCTTCTCCGGTCCGATGTAGCGCGCCTTGTCGCGCCAGGTGCGGACGTAGAGCTCGTAGAACGGGTCCACCCGGCTGGTCTCGGTGACCCGCGCTTCATAGTCGCCGATGGCCCCCAGGGAGCCCTGTACCGCGAGCTTGGCCTCGTTGATGTAGCCGAACGCCGAGTTCTCGACGGCCATGACGCCGGCGACGTTGGGCACCCGTTGCGAGAGCATGAAGACGAACGGGCCGCCGGTGGAGTGGCCGTGCACGTAGATGGAGTACTCGCCGTCCGGCAGGTTGCGCGCCATGACCTCCTTGCCTCCCTCCTCGAAGGCGGCCGGCCAGCCCGCGAGGCGGTACCAGAAGGTCGTGCCGGGTTTGGCGTGCAGCACCGTGCGGGTGCCGTAGCGCTCGCGGAGGGAGCTGTCCTTCACCACCTCGTACTGGTCGGGCGTGATGTGCTCGCCGGTCAGCCAGATCGGCGTCCGGATGGTGCCGTCCGGGTCGATGGTGTCACCGGGCCAGTTACGGGACGGATCGTCCAGATAGAGCCGGCCCGGATAGGTCATGGTGGCGACCTTGAAGCCGAACTTGCCCGCCAGCAGCCGCGCCACCGGCGCCATGGTCTTGAAGTCGCCGTCGCCGCCCGACAGCAGGTAGGCCCCGGCCTTCCGCCCGTCCGCGCCCACGACGATCCGCCCGGGGTCCTCCGGCTCGTAGATCTGCGCGCCGACGTCCCATTCCAGGCCCACCGCCTGGATGCGCACCAGGTCCTCGTACTCCTTCAGCGGAATGTCCGGCATCGCCAGCACCTCGCGGGAGTCCGCGAGGCACTGCTCCCGCGACACCTCCGCGGGGGGTTGCCATACTGCGTTTGGTTGTGTCATCGGTGTTGCCTCATCCTGCCTGTCTCGGCGGTTCGATTTCTGGATCCCGGGTCGGGGCCCGGGATGACGAGGAAGCGCCCTACTCCACGCCGTACAGCCTTGCGCAGTTGGTCCAGAGGATCTTCTCCAGGGACTCCTTCTTGAGGCCCGGCAGCGAGGTGAAGGTGGAGACGGCCTCGGGCCAGCGGGAGTCGATGTGGGGATAGTCGGTGGAGAAGACGATGTTGTCGTCGCCCATGTAGTCGATGACGCTGACCACCAGCCCCTCGTCCACATCCGCGGAGATGAAGCACTGCTCGCGGAAGTACTCGCTGGGCTTCTTCCGCAGCGGGATCTCTGCCATGGCGCCCTGGAGCTCGCAGTACTCGTCCAGGCGGTACATCAGCCACGGCAGCCAACTGCAGTTGCCCTCGAGGAAGGCGACCCGGAGCTTGGGGAACCGCTCCAGCACGCCGCCGGCGCAGAACGCGCTGACCGCCAGGATCAGCTCCACGGGATTGCGCAGGGGATTCACCAGCAACTGTTCATTGGGGTGTCCCTCGAAGCGCCGGGACACCTGGACCTGGTTGGGGCGCGCCGGCGGATGGAAGCAGATGGGGACGTCCAGGTCCACGGCCTCCGCCCACAGCGCATCGAACTCCCGGTCGTGGATGTGGCGCCCGTTGATGGGCTCCGGACAGAGTGACAGGCCCACCGCGCCCAGCTCCTTCACCGACCGCCGGGCCTCCTGGACCGCCAGGTCCACGTCGTGCAGCGTGATCAGCGCCGAGCCCTTGAGGCGTGACGGATCGGCGCTGCAGAAGTCGTGCATCCATTCGTTCCAGGCCTTGCAGAGGTCGTTGGCATAGTCGGGCTCGAAGTCCTCGTTGGTATGGAGCGGCGAGGTGCGGAACTGCACCGCCACGTCCAGTCCTTCTTCGTCCATGGCTTCGATCTGCGAGAAGTTGTTGTAGTTCTGGCTGGCGGGCCGGATGTAGGCTTCCTTCTGGCGCTTCTCGTGAAAGTTCACCACCTTGCCCGGGGTCCGGATGGGGCTGCCGTCGCCCAGCACGTAGCGGGTCATGCCATGACGGGTGAGCCCCTTCCCTTCCCGTTCCTCCCGCGGCGCTCCGCGGGGAATGCGGTCGCCCCACTTGGGGTTCATGTAGGTCAGGTATAGGTCGTGCGGCTCGAACACATGCATGTCGCTGTCGAGTATCCTCAAACCGTCTCTCGCCATGGGATTCCCCCGTTCCGCGCGCCCGGCTAGTCCCGGGCCGCCTTTCCGTTGGTATAAGCCTCGGCCAGGAAGTCGGCGGTGTGCACGACGCGGATGGACGAACCCTGGTCCCGGAGCGCGGCCTGGATCTGGAGGATGCAGCCCGGATTCCCGGTCACCAGAATTTCCGCGCCCGTCGCCGTCACGTTTCTCGCCTTCCGCGCCGCCAACCTTCCCGCCAGCTCCGGTTCCGTCAGATTGTAGCTGCCCGCGCTGCCGCAACAGACCTCCGCCTCGTGCAGGTCCACCCATTCGACGCCCGGGATGTCCTTGAGGAGCCGCCGCGGCTCCGCGTGCACGCCCTGCCCGTTCAGCAGGTGGCAGGCATCGTGGTAGGCCACCTTCACGTTCATCCGGCGCCTGGGCTCCACATCGGGCAGCCCATGGACGAACTCTGCCACATCCCGCACCTTGGCGGCAACGCGTTCGGCGGCCGGTCGAAGCGCGGGGTCCTCCTTGAAGTGCTCGCCGTACTCCCGCATGGCCGCGCCGCAGCCCGCCGCGTTGGTCAATACGGCGTCCAGTTCCGGGGAATCGAAGGCTGCTATGGTCCGGCGCGCCAACTCCAGGCCACGCTCCCGATCGCCGTTGTGCAGCAACAGGGCGCCGCAGCAGCCGGCTCCCTCCGGCGCTCGCACCTCGCAGCCGTATTCCGTCAACAGTCTCACCGTGTTCGTGTGGGTGGTGCCGAAAAGGCTCTGCATGACGCAGCCGGCCAGCAGGCCCACGCGATGGCGGACCTCGCCTCGCGGGGCGGTCCGTTCAGGAAGGCGCACCGACCGGAACGGGGCCTTCGGGTCCGGCAGGTAACGCAGCAACCGGCGGAGCGGCGCCGGCACCCAACCGGCACGGGCCAGCCGGTGGACGCCGAACCGCGTCATGCAGCGGACGCTCCAACCGAATATTCTCATGACCGCCGGATTGGGAAAGGTCCGGTTCACCAGCCAGCGCTGCACGCGCTCCGGCCAGGAGCGGCGGTGCCGCGATTCGATGAAATGCCGGGCGCCCTCGATGAGGGTGCCGTAGCGCACGCCGGACGGGCAGGTGGTCTCGCAGGCCCGGCAGCCGAGACAAAGGTCCAGATGCCTGACGCTCGCATCGTCCAGTGGAATCGTTCCCTGGTCGATGGAGCGCATGAGCTGGATCCGTCCCCGCGGTGAGTCCATCTCCGTTCCCAGCTCGAGAAAAGTCGGGCATGACGCCACGCAAAGCCCGCAATGGATACAGTTTCCGGAGCTTTCAAAATCAGCGACTTGGCCGGCCATTATTCATCCGCTACTAGATACCGCCGATAAATCGCCCCGACGACAGAACACCCTTGGGGTCCAGCGTCCGCTTGATGCTCTTCATCAACTCCAGGCCCTCGGGGGGTCCGCCCCAGAGGTCCAGCACGGGCTTGACGTCAGGAGAGGCCCTCTCCACCACCAGGGTGCCGCCCAGCCCCGTGGCGGCCGCCCGCATCCGGTCGACCGCCGCCGAGGTCCACCCCCTGAGGTCACGGTCGTCCGGCGGCGACACGCGCACACGGATGATGCCGTTGCCGGCATGGGCCTGCACCGCCATGGTCGACCCGTTTCGCGCGCCCTCGTCTTCCAGCGCCGTCATGAAGGCCGCCACCCTGGCGGGCAGGACACTGACCTTGAGGCCGAGAACCGGCTCCCCCAGGGCGGGGGTATCCCGCAACTCCGCAACCACCGCGCCGCCCTCCTGCTCCGAAAGCTCCTCCAGCCGGTCATCGCCTCCCACCAGGGACGACAATGTCGCTGCCTGATCGGCCACGTCCTCCTCGGCGCCGGCGAACCCCACCACGACAGCGTAGCCCGACCCGGCGGCCGGGAGGCGCGCCACAAGCTCGATGAACGACGGCTCCAGCGGCGCCGTCCGTATCCGCCCCAACAGCCCCTCCGCGCCCGCCATGTCGCCGCAAGTAACCCGCACCACCGCCCTCGCCTCGGGCAGCGTGCGCAGCTTGAAGGTGGCCTCGACGATCACCCCCAGGGTACCCAGCGCGCCGCAGTAGAGCTTGCCCAGGTCATAGCCGGCCACGTTCTTGACGACTCGTCCTCCGCTCTTGGCAACGGACCCGTCCGCCCTCACCACCGTGACGCCGATGAGGAGGTCCCGGACCGTTCCCTGGGAGAACCGGGACGGGCCGCTCAGGTCCGCGCTGATGAGCCCGCCCACGCTGGTGCGGTCCGGAAACGGCGGCTCCACCGGCAGCCACTGGCCGGCGCCGACCACCACCGCCTGAAGCCGGGTGAGGCAAGCGCCGGCCTCCGCGGTCAAGGTCATGTTGGCCGGCTGGTGGTCCACCAGCGCGTTCAGCGACACGAGGGAGAGCGCCAGGAACGGCCGCCCCGGCGGCGCCCCCAGCCCCAGGTGCGCGCCGAAGCCCGCCGGCACCACCGCCACACCCCGGGCGGACGCGGACTCCATGACCCGCTGGACCTGCGGCACCGACCCCGGAAAGACCACCCGTTCCGGTCGGACGCCGTCGACGGCGAACCGTGCGAGGTCGGCATCCGTCCCCATCCGCGGCGCGTCCGCGGTATTCAGCAAATCGTTGTCCAACCCGGCCCAATCGGGCGCCGGTTCGGTGACGGTCTCGTGGTTCATCACAGACCACGTCACGGCCGGCCTACATCGCCGCCTGGCGCCGCGGCGAGCGGACCTCGACGTGCTGTTCCGCGGACGGGAATATCTTGTTGGGGTTGCAACGGTCCTCGGGATCGAACACGGAGCGGACCTGCTCCATGACACTCATGTCGTCCGGCGTGAAGATCAGCGGCATGAGCGCCACCTTCTCCACCCCGATGCCGTGCTCGCCGGTGAGGCTGCCGCCCAGGGCCACGCATTCCCGGAGGATCTCCCGGCCGGCCGCCACCACCCGCTCGGTCTGCTCCCGGTCGCGTTCGTCGTAGAGAAGGATGGGATGGATGTTGCCGTCGCCGGCGTGGAAGACGTTGCCGATGCGGAGGTCGTAGGCCTCGCCGATGTCCGCGATGCGCTCCATGATCTCCGGCAGCCGGGTGGGCGGCACCACGCCGTCCTGGCAGCAGAAGTTGGGCGCCAGACGCCCCAGCGCGCCGAAGGCCCGCTTGCGGCACTTCCACAGCGCATCGCGCTCGCCGTCATCCCGGGCCACCCGTATCTCCGTGGCGCCATTGGACTCGCAGACCTCGCGGATCCTTCCGGCGGCCCGCTCCAGGCCCGCCTCCAGCCCGTCCAGCTCCACGATCAGCACCGCGCCGGCCTCCCGGGGGAAACCGAAGTGGAAGGCGTCTTCCACTGCCTGAAGGATCAACCGGTCCAGCATCTCCAGCGCGGCGGGCACGATGCCGCTGGCGACGATGCCGGCCACCGCGGCGCTGCCGCCGGCAACGGAATCGAACACCGCCAGCAGCGTCTTGTAGCCCTGGGGTCGCGGATACAGCTTGAGGATCGCCTCGGTGACGATGCCGAAGGTCCCTTCCGAGCCTACGGTGACGCCGAGGAGGTCGTACCCGGGCGTGTCCTCGGTCATGCCGCCCAGACGGACCACCTCGCCGTCCGGCAGGACCAGCGTTACGCCCAGCACGTGGTTGGTGGTGACGCCGTATTTCAGGGTGTGGGGGCCGCCGGAGTTCTCGGCCACGTTGCCGCCGATGGAACAGGCCATCTGGCTCGAGGGGTCCGGCACGTAGTGGAGGCCATGGGGCTTGGCCGCGCGGCTGACCCAGGCGTTGACCACCCCGCTCTCCACCACCGCGCGCCGGTTGGCCGGGTCCAGCTCCAGGATCCGGTTCATCCGGGTCAGGCTCACCATCACCGGCGCACCCAAGGGGAGGCAGCCGCCGCTCAGGCCGGTGCCCGTGCCCCGGGGCACGAACGGCACCCCTTCGTGCTTCAGCAGCTTCAGGACCGCCGCCACCTCCTCGGTGGAGCGCGGCAGCACCACGACTTCCGGCGTCGACTTCTCCAGCGTGTAGCCGTCGCAGTCGTAGACGCTCAACTCCGTGGCATGCGACACGACCCCGTCGCCGCCCAGGATGTCACGCAAAGCCCTCAGAAGCCGTTCGGTGATCATAGAGGCGCCCCGTTTCGGAGCGGATGTCCGCGTGGGGAGTACCGGACTAGTGGCCTGTAACGTGCAATTGTGTACCAAGATGCGCAGGATTTCTTGTTGTCGGCAAGGCGCGATGACGAGCAGTGGCGGGCACCACGCGAGGAAGAGCAACGCAGCCGACGACGAAAAAGACAAGCAGATTGGTATACAATTGCACGTTACAGGCCACTACGGACGTCAGCCGCCGTAGAAGACCTTCTCCCCCAAGTCCTTCATGATGAGCGTGGCGTCGTCGGCGCGTCCCTCGATCTCGCCTTGCACGCCCGCCTCCACCACCTCGCCGATAAAGACCGAGTGGTCGCCCTTCTCCACCGTCTCCACGAGCTTGCACTCGACATAGGCCGGCGTGCCGGCCAGCACAGGAGCCCCGGTCGCCCCGGCGGTGAACGCCTCGCCGCCGATGGTGTCGCCTTCCCGCTCCAGGGACTTGAAGAAGGCGAAGGCCTGGCCCTGCTGCCCCTTGCCCAGCACGTTCAGGGCGAAGCTGCCGGATTCCTTGATGATGTCGTGCGCACCCGAGTCGGCCTTGACTCCCACCACCACCAGAGGGGGCGCGAAGGATGCCTGGGTCACCCAGTTCACGGTGGCCGCGGCCACCCGGCCGTCCTTGGCCTCACTGGTCAGAACGTAGAGTCCGTAGGGGATCATGCGAAGCGCGGTCTTCTTGGCATCGGCGTCCATTCATTCCTCCTTGAAGAAATCGTTGAAATGCCCGCTCCGCCGCAATGCGAGCGCGGGCCTTGGAATTGATAGAGAAACTACCAAGTCTGTGACAGACCGTAAAGGCCGCGTGAATGGCATAGGTTTGCCCTGAAGGACTAGGTCTAGCCACCGTAAGGGATACAACGCCACGCAAACTTGTCTTGAAAACCCCCATAGGGTTGACAATTCGATCGATAAGATTGACAATGGTCATATATAAGGTTGACAAACGGAGGGCAACTATCGTGGCAGGTGTGCGAGAACGGGGCCGCTTGATTCGTGACGACATTATCGCACGGGTGCGTTTCCATCCCACAGACATCGGACAAGTGTGCGCTGCCCGTTTCGGCATCTCACGCCAAGCTGTCAACAAGCATCTCCATCGTCTGGTGGCCGACGGTATATTGGTGGCGCATGGGACCACGCGTAGTCGCCGCTACTCTCTTGCCGAATTGGCCCGGAAGAAAATCGTCATTCAACTCAAGGACAACCCTGACGAGGACAGGGTATGGCGGACGGAGATTCAACCGCTCTTGTCGGAATTGCCTCCAAATACACGGCAAGTATGGCAATACGGCTTCACGGGAATGATGAACAATGCGATTGATCACTCGTCGGGAAACTGGGTGTGCATAGTGGTAGCGCAGACGACTGCCAATGTGCGAATCACCCTCAACGACGATGGGGAGGGGATCTTTCGCAAGATTACAAGGGAGTTAGAACTCGACGACGAACGGCATGCAGTACTTGAGCTGGCAAAAGGAAAACTGACCACAGACCCCAAGAATCATACAGGAGAAGGCATATTCTTTACCTCACGGCTGTTCGATAGGTTCGCGATTCTGTCTCACGAAGTCTATTTCTCACACGAAAGCGATACAGATGAGGATTGGATTCTAGAAGCCGAAGCCCGATCGGCGGAGTCGTCTGGTACGTATGTCGCTCTTGAGTTGAACAACAGTGCGGCGAAGACGCCGAGTCAAGTATTCGAGGAATATACCGACGACGCAACCCTGGCGTTTTCAAAGACCGTAGTTCCCGTCAGGCTAGTCCGATACGGGGATGAGGCGTTGATATCGCGGTCACAAGCCAAGCGGCTGTTGACTAGATTCGACCGGTTTAAAACGGTCATCTTGGACTTCGACGGTGTCGAGCAAATCGGCCAAGGCTTTGCTGACGAGGTATTTCGAGTGTTTGTCCGAGCCCACCCTGGCATCGAGATTTTGCCGGTCAAAGCGAATTCACACGTTGACGCGATGATCCGACGAGCCCGCGCAGTGGCTTGAGGTTGCTGTTCCACTAGCCACAGGAGAGACAATCGAGTTGACGAGGTGTCGAGCCAACCGTGCCAATGTTCCACGGTTTCTGGTAAATTCCACTTCAACGCGCAGGGCTGAATCCATGCCACCCAAGGTTCACATAGACGGCCACGTGGGCACCGCGGGGTTGCGTATCCGCGACTGGCTCGCGGGACGCGGGGACATCGAGGTGTCCACGCTGGACGACGAGCGACGAAAGGACGACGGGGCGCGGCGGGACGCCATCGAGGCGTCGGACCTGACGGTGCTCTGCCTGCCGGACGACGCCGCGCGCGAAGCGGCGGGGTGGGCTCGTGAATGCGGCACGCGGGTCATCGACGCCAGCACGGCCCATCGGGTCGCCGACGGGTGGACCTACGGGCTGCCGGAAGTCCAGCCAACGCAACGGGACGCCATCCGCGAGGCCCGCTTCGTGGCCAACCCCGGGTGTTACCCCTCGGCCTTCATCCTGTTTACCCGGCCGCTGGTGGACGAGGGACTGCTGCCCCATGACACTCCGGTTTCCATTCATGCCCTGTCGGGCTATTCGGGCGGCGGACGGGGGCTGATCGAGAAATGGGAGAGCGCCGAGAACGGCCTGAGCTCGCTGCCGTACGAGGCGCCCTATGCCCTGGGGGCCCGGCACAAGCACATCCCGGAGATGATGGCCTACAGCGGCCTCGGCACGGAGCCGCACTTCGTGCCGGCGGTGGGGCCGTTCCGCTGCGGCATGCGGGTGGAGGTGCCGATTCCTCTGGGCATGCTGCCCATGGGGGGGACCAGCTCGGCGATCCTGGAGTGCCTGCGGGAACGCTACGACGGCGAGCCCTTCGTCCGGGTGGTGCACCATGCGGACCCGCGCGAAGCCCACGAGCGCAGCTTCGACCCGCAGGCTTGCAACGACACCAACTGCATGGAGCTGCATGTGGTGCCCCACCCTTCGGGACACACTCTGCTGGTGGCCCTTCTCGACAACCTGGGCAAGGGCGCCAGCGGCGTCGCCATCCAGAACCTGAACCTGATGCTCGGCCTGCCGGAGACCGCGCACCTGCCGGACTGATTCCCCGCCCCGCTCCGCCCCTGGACCCCGGATCAAGTCCGGGGTGACGTGGTGGAGGGCCGGGGTGACGTGGTGGAGGACCGGGTGACGTGGTGGAGGGCCGGGTGACGTTGCAGGCCCCGGGTGCCGTTTCGAGCCCTCGCGCGGCGGCGGTTTCCGAGTGTCTCCTATCCCGCCACGCCCTGCCAGATCAGCTTGGCCTCCATCACGATGATGAGGGTGACGATGACCCGGTTGAACCACTCCTTGCTGATGTAGCGGGTTGTCCGCATTCCCAAGGGCAGGAACAGCGCTATGGGGACGAGGGCGAGCACACCCTGGCCGAGGAGCTGCCGATCGAACAGGCCGGCGGCGAGGACGAAGAGGAAGTGCGTGGTGGTGAGGCCCAGGAACATCGTCGACGCCGCGAAGATGTACGCCTCCTTTTCCAGTTGGAACGCGCGCACCCACGCGGCCACCACCGCGCTGGATATGCCGGCCGCGCCCTGGGAGACGCCGGCCAGGGCGGCGATGAGCGGCGAGAGGATACGACCCAACCGCCCGCTGAAACGGATCTCGATGCGGAAGGCCAGCAGCACCAGGTAGGCGCCCACGCACACCGCCAGCGCCAGGGTCAGCATGCGCTCGTTGGCGGTGGCCAGGAACCAGGTGCCGCCGGCCACGCCGAGGGCCCCCGCCATGGTGGCGAAGACGAGCCCCGGCACGGTGTGGAACCTGGAGCGGTAGGACCACATGACCCAGAAGTTGCTGACCATGTTGGGGATGGTGATGACGATGACGGCCTGCTGGGCGCCCAGGAAACCCGCCATGATCGGTACCGCGATGAGCGGCAGGCCCATTCCCGTGGCCCCCTTCGAGAAAGCGCCGGCGCCGAGGGCGACGAAGATGATCAGCAGGGTTTCGAGGTGCATGTCAGCAAAGGGGTTGTCAGGAACCGGACCCCGGGTCAAGCCCGGGGTGACGACTGCACGGTATCTCTTGCACTCCGAACTTCAACCGGAGTAATGTGCGGGCGTGTCAAGCCCGGGCGCAAACAAGGGCTATCGAACCGAATCGGCAACAAGGAGGGTATGACCATGTTGAACGCTTCGAAAAGGCTCCTTCTGTTCCTGTTTCTCGCGCTCCCAATGACCCTGGCCGCGCCGGCGCTCGCGGCCGATGACGGAAAGACGCTGCGGTACGCCGCCGGCAGCTTCGGCGAGGAATCCATGGATCCCACCCGCACCTCCATCAGCGCCTCGCTGGGGCTCGTGGGACCGCTGTGGGACTGGCTCACGGAGATCGACGCCGCCGGCAAGCTCTCGCCGGGACTGGCGCTGAGTTGGGAGGCCGGTGCGGACGGGAAGTCGTGGACCTTCAAGTTGAGGCCCGGGGTCAAGTTCCACGACGGCAGCGAGATGACCGCCGAGGACGTGCAGTTCACCCTGATGGAGGGGTTTCGCCGGCCCAAGGCCAAGGCCTCCCGGGTGCGCCAGTTCCGCAAGGGCATCCAGGACGTGAAGGTCGTCGACCGCCACACGGTGACGGTCATCACGGCGCGGCCGTGGCCCACCTTTCCCTATGACATGTCGTTTCAGCCCGGCATCGAGGGCATCGTGCTCCCCAAGGCCTACATCGAGAAGGTCGGCTGGGACGGCTTCGCCCAGAAGCCCGTAGGCACCGGGCCCTGGAAGTTCGTCAAGCACGAGGTCGGCAACTTCATCGAGTTCGAAGCCGTGAAGGACCACTGGCGGGGGTCGCCGAACTTCGACCGCCTGCGCACCGTGCTGGTGAAGGAGGCGTCCACTCGCGTGGCCATGCTGAAGACCGGCCAGGTGGACGTGGCGCGGATCTCGCTGGACGAGGTTCAGGAGGTGAGCAAGGCCGGTTTCAAGATCGCCGAGGACCCCCAGCCCACGTCCGTGCGCATCCACCTCTACGCCACCTACTACGACGAGGCCGGTCCGGTGAAGGACGTGCGCGTGCGCCAGGCCCTGAACCTGGCGGTCAACAGGCAGGAGATCCTGGACACGCTGCTGCACGGCAAGGGCAAGCCGGCGGCGGTGTTCCCCAGCTCTCCCATCTCCATCGGCTATCCCGCGGACCTGAAGCCGTACCCCTATGACCCGGCCAAGGCCAAGAAGCTTCTGGCGGAAGCGGGCTATCCCAACGGCTTCTCCATCAAGCTGTTCGCACTGCCCACGGGCGGCTTCACGCAGTACCTCCAGCTTGCCGAGATCGTGGCCGGGTACTGGGAGGCCATCGGAGTCAAGACCAGCATCGTCCCCACCGACATCGGGGCGTTCCGTCCGCTCTACATCGCCAACCCGCAGAAACCGGAGATCGTGGGGCAGGCCGGAACCTTCGCAACCACCGGACGGCTTAACGGCTCCGACAGCCTGCGCATCTGGTGGTCGGCAAAGGGCAGGATCATCAAGATGGCCAACACCGTGGACGACATCGCCAGCAAGGCGGCGGGTGAAGCCACCATCGACGGCATCGCGGCCCAGGTCAGGAAGGCCTACACGATACTCCACAACGAGTACCGCGGCGTGCCCATCGCCGACGTCAAGGGAATTCTGTGGGGCTACGGGAACCAGGTTAAGGACATCCAGTTGCGGCCCCACCGGGGCTACATCGAGCCCAGCCTGGTGACTGCCAAGTAGGCACGCGCGACCGTTGCGGGAGGTGGCCCGTACCACACGATTCGAACGGTGCGGGCCACCCGCCTCCCAATCACGGAATCCCATGCAACGCTACATCGCCGGCCGGCTGATCCAGTGCCTTGTCACGTTGCTGGTGATCAGCCTGCTGGTATTCGCTCTGGCGCGGCTCACCGGCAACCCGCTGGACGTGATGATGCCCATCGACGCCTCGGCCGAGCTCCAGGCGGAGATGAGCCGGGAACTTGGGCTGGACCAGCCCATGTACGTCCAGTACGCGCGGTTCGTGCTGAGCCTGCTGCACGGCGACCTGGGAACGTCGATCCGCACCCGCAAGCCCGTGGCCGAGCTCATCGGCCTGCGGCTACCCAACACCCTGAAGCTCGTGTCGTTCTCGACGGGCATGGCGCTCTTGATAGCCCTGCCGCTGGGGGTCATCGCGGCCACCCGGAAGGGCGGGTTCTGGGACGTGGGGGCGCGCGCCGTGGCGCTGTTCGGCCAGTCCGTGCCCACTTTCTGGGCCGGCATCGTGCTGATATCCATCTTCGCGGTCAACCTCGACATCCTGCCCGCCGGCCGCAAGGAGGGCATCGAGTCGTACGTGCTGCCGGCCGTGACCCTGGGCCTTTTCGGCTTCATGCTTGCGGGGGTGGTGCGGCTCTTGCGCGGCTCCATGCTGGACGTGCTGGACAGCGAGTACGTCAAGTTCGCGCGCATGAAGGGCCTGGCCGAAGCGGCGGTGACCTGGAAGCACGCCCTCAAGAACGCGCTGATCCCGGTGGTGACCTTCGTAGGGTTCTACTTCGGCATCCTCATGGCCGGCAGCGTGGTGGTGGAGACCGTGTTCGCCTGGCCGGGCATCGGACGGTTGGCGTTCGAGGCGGTCCAGTGGCGCGACTACCCGGTGATCCAGGGCGTGGTGCTGCTGGTGTCCACCATAATCCTGGCGGCCAATCTCGTGGTGGACATCCTGTACGCTTACATCGACCCCCGAATTCGCTATGGCTGACTCCGGCATCACCGTAACGGCCGACACCGGTGTGGCCGTCCCTGCGAGCGATCTTCCCGGATCGGTGCGCGCCCGCGCGCGCAGACTGCTGGTGGTCCCCTTGTTGATCCTCCTCCTCTTCGGAGGTCTCGCGGTGCTGGCCGACGTCGTGGCCCCCTACCCCCCCAACAAGATCGCGCTCAGGGCACGTCTGCTGCCGCCGGCGTGGCAGGAGGGAGGCAGGCTGGCCCATCCGCTGGGCACCGACCGGCTGGGCCGTGACATGACCAGCCGCATCATCCACGGCGCGCGAGTGTCCATTGCCGCGGGCCTGGCGGCCGTGGCCGTGGGCGGCGTCATCGGCACGCTCCTGGGGCTGATCTCAGGCTATTTCGGGCGCTGGGTCGACACGCTGATCATGCGCGCCACCGACGCCATGCTGTCGCTCCCCATCATACTCATCGCGCTGCTGTTCGCCGTGGTGTTCGGCCCGAGCTTCCGGAATCTGATCCTGGTCCTGGGCTTGGTGATGTGGGCGAGGTTCGCCCGGCTCGTGCGCGGGGAGGTGCTGACGTGGAAGGAGCGGGAGTTCGTGGCGCTTGCCCGGGTGGCCGGCTGCTCGTCGTTCCGCATCCTTCAGCGCCACATCTTCCCCAACATCGTCAACCCGCTGGTGGTGCTGGCCACCCTTCAGGTGGGTTGGGTCATCATCGTGGAGGCCTCGCTGAGCTTTCTGGGCGCCGGGATTCCGCCGCCGACGCCTTCCTGGGGAGCGATGATCGCGGACGGACGGGCCCACATCACCACGGCGTGGTGGTTGTCGTTCTTCCCCGGCGTGGCGCTGGTGCTGGTGGTGCTCTCCATCAACCTGCTGGGAGACTGGCTCCGGGACTTCCTGGACCCCAGGACCCGGAACCTGACGTGAACCAGTAGACTTTCACGGGTGGATGTGTGACAGCACACTAAAGGAGGCCTTGCTATGTACGGTTATCGCGCCCGAATCGGCTATACGTCGCCCCCCTACCTGACGGAGACCTTCCCCTACGAGTTCTACAAGATGGTCCCCGAGGGGGTGACCCTCGTGCTGACCACCCTGGCCATCAAGAAGCTTACCGAGCAGGAAACCACCCGTAGCGTCGAAATGACCCTGGAGGCGGCCCGGGAAATGGGCAAGGCCGGTGTCGACATCATGGTCTTCGGCGGCGTTCCACTCAACCTGTCCCTGGGCTACGAAGGACTCGACGAGACCCTGCGCAAGACCGAGGAGGAAATCGGCGTTCCGGTCACCTCCAGCATCACCGCGCAGGTGAACGCGCTGCGGGCCGTGGGGGCGGAAAAGCTTGTCCTGCTGCACCCCTTTACCGACCCCGAGGGTTTCCACGCGGAGTATGTAACCCACTACGGCTTCAATCTGCTGGGGTTCAGAGGCGCCCAGAAAACGGTGGCGGACCTCGCCACCATCTCGCAGGACGAGGTCAAGGCGCTCGCGGAGGCTCTCTACCGCGACTATCCCGACGCCGACACCCTCTACATCCCCGCGCCGCACTGGGGCATCATCGAGCTCATCGATCCCCTGGAGCAGGAGCTCGGCGTCAACGTGGTCGTCGCGATCCAGGCCATCGTGTGGGAGACCCTGCGCCGCACCGGTGTCAGCGACCGGATCAACGGCTACGGGCGGCTGCTGCGCGAGTGCTGAAACCGCATGTACGGTTACCGGGCCCGCATCGGCTATACATCCCCTCCCTACTTGACGGAGGCCTTCCCGTACGAATTCTACGAGGTCGTGCCCGAAGGAGTGACGCTCGTTCTGACCACCCTAGCGGTCAAGCAACTCGCGGAGAAGGACGTGGTCCGGAGCGTCGAGATGACCCTCGAAGCGGCCCGTGAAATGGGACAGGCCAACGTCGACATCGTCGTGTTCGGAGGCGTTCCGGTGAACCTGTCACTGGGCTATGACGGACTGGAAGAGACCATGAGGAAGACCGAGGAAGAGATCGGTGTTCCGGTAACCTCCAGCCTGACCGCCCAAGTAAACGCGCTCAGAACCGTAGACGCGAGGAAGCTCATTCTCGTCCATCCCTTCTCCGATCCGGAGGGATTTCACGCTGAATACGTGACCCACTACGGATTCCAGCTGCTGGGGCTCAAGGGCGCCGGCAAGACCGTTGCGGACCTGGGCACCACCTCCCAGGACGAGGTAAAAGGGATGGCGGAGGCCCTCTTCCGGGAGCACCCCGACGCCGACACCGTATACCTGCCGGCGCCCTGGGGAAGCATCGGGATCATCGAGCCGCTGGAGCGCGACCTCGGGGTGAGCGTGATCACCGCGACACAGGCCATCATCTGGGAAGCGCTACGCCGCTGCGACGTGACGGACCGGATCAACGGCTACGGCCGGTTGCTGCGCGAGTTCTGAACACGATCCGGGCAAACCCGCCGTTCAGAACAGGTGACAGGCCACCCTTCGCTCCGGGGCGACTTCCCGGAGCGCCGGCTCATCTTCCGTGCACCGGGGCATGGCCAGGGGGCAGCGCGGGTGGAAGCCGCAGCCGGAGGGCGGGTCCATGGGGTTGGGGACCTCGCCCGCCACCACCATCTCATCCGACTCCTGCCCTGCCCGGATCGGCAACGCGGCGGCGATGAGCGCCTTGGTGTAGGGGTGCAGGGGCTCGGCGTACAGCGCATCGGCCTTTGCTTCCTCGACGATCCGCCCGAGATACATGACCGCGACCCGGTGGCTCAGGTGCCGGGACACGGCTAGGTCGTGGGTGATGAGCAGGTAGCTCAGGCCGTGCTGGTCCTGCAGATCCTTGAGCAGGTTGATGATCTGGCTTCGGATGGAGGCGTCGAGAGAGGCCACCGGCTCGTCCAGGACGATCAACCGGGAATGGGTCGCAAGGGCCCGCGCCAGGGCGATGCGCTGGCGCTGCCCGCCGCTGAACTCGTGTGGATAGAGCTGGGCGAAGGCCGCGTCGAGGTTGACGTCCTTGAGAACCTCGGCGACCCGCTCACGCACCGCTCTCCGGGGAAGCCCGGCGTTTACTTCCAGCGGCTCGCCGACGATGTCGCCCACACGCATCCTGGGGTTGAGGGAGCTTTGGGGGTCCTGAAACACCGCCTGCACGGTGCTGCGGTAACGTTGCAGGTCGGCGCCCGACATCTCCTGCAGGCTGACGCCCTCGTAGAGCATCTCGCCACCGGTGGGGCGTTCCAGCAACAACACCATCCTGGCCGTGGTGCTCTTGCCGCAACCGGACTCTCCCACCAGTCCCAAGGTCTCGCCGCCGTCGATGTGGAAGCTCACGTCCTCGACGGCGTGGATCCAGCCGACGTTGCCGCCGAGGATCAACCCCTTGGTCACGGGGAAACGCTTACTGACGTTCCTGGCTTCCAGCAGCGTGGGACTCATGCTCGTCCTTCTCATGCAACCAGCAGGACACGTGGTGGTCCGCACCGATTCGGGTCGCCGGCGGGGACTCCGACCGGCAGATGTCCATGGCCTTGGGACAACGCGGCGCGAACGCGCAGCCCGGCGGCAGGTCGTACACCACCGGCGGGCTGCCCTCGATGGAAGCGAACCGGTGGACCTTGCGGTCCATGCGCGGGACGGATTGCAGCAGCGCCTCCGTATAGGGGTGCGCGGGCCGTTCGAACAGCGCCTCCACCGTCAACTGTTCGACGATCTTGCCGGCGTACATGACCGCCACCCGGTCACAGATCCGCGCCAGGGTGGCCAGGTCGTGGGTTATGTAGATGATGGAAAGGTTCGACTCCCTCTGGAGCTCCTTCAGGAGCCGCAGATACTGGGCCTGGATGGTGACGTCCAGAGAGGTGGTGGGCTCGTCGGCAATGAGAAGCCTGGGGCCGGCGGCGATGGCCGTGGCGCCCACCACCCGCTGGCGCATGCCGCCGCTGAACTGGTGGGGGTAGTCTTTCAGCCGTGACTCCGGCGCCGGAATGCGCACGAGGCTCAAGAGCTTCGAGACCCTCTCCCAAAGGCGGGAGCGCGACACGACGCCGTGGACCCGCAACGGCTCCGCCACCTGGTTGCCGATGGTGAACACCGGATTCAGCGTGCTCAGGGGATCCTGGAGGATCATGGCGATCTCTTTGCCCCGGACCCGGCGCATGTCCTGCTCCGATATCCTCAGCAGGTCCCGGCCCCGGAACAGCACCTGACCCGAGACGATGCGCCCGGCCGGCCGCGGCACCAGCCGCAGGATGGAGAGGCTGGTCATGCTCTTGCCGCAGCCCGACTCGCCCAGCAGGCCCAGCGACTCCCCCTGTTTCAGGGTGAAGGAGACGCCGTCCACGGCCCGGCCGGTTCCCGACCGGGTGTAGAAGTACGTTCGCAGGTCCTTGACTTCGAGCAGGGGCGCGGGCGTGGTGCTGGATTCGGTATCCATGGGCGACCTCGACGACGCGGGCATCTTGACACAAAAACGGCGGTAGTAGTAACCACGAATCATGGAAGATTTCACCCACACGCTGGTCATCGACGCGGACGGGCACGTCAACGAGGGCGACATCGACTTCGCGCCCTTGCTGCCCGAGAAGTACAAGTCGCTGGCGCCGGTGCGGCTCAAGGACAACCGGGGCGGCAACCGGCTGCTGCTGGAAGGCCGCATCTGGCCGGCCAACGAGGGGCCAGGGCCCGGAGTGACCGGCCCCATGACCGAGGAGGCGCGCAAGGGCCGTCCCGGCATGACCGAGCCCGGGGAACGCCTCAAGGACATGGACCTCGAGGGCATCGACGTGGCGGTGATCTTCGGCACTCAGATCGCCCTTACCGTCAACGGGCTGATGGACAAGGGCCTGGCGGGCGCGCTCTGTCATGCGGTCAACGAATGGCTGCTGGAGTACTGTTCCGCCGACCCGCGACGGCTGCGGGCCGTGGGCCTCATCCCCTGCCAGGACCCCGAGGCGGCGGTGCGGGAGCTCCACTACCTTGCCGAGCACGACGCCACCACGGCCATGCTCCCCACCAACGTCTACGGACGCAACATGGGCGACCCCATGTTCGACCCCATCTACGCCGCCGCCCAGGAAATCGGCATGCCGCTCTCGGTGCACCCGCAGACCGGGCACGACGGCGTCCCGGGGGTTTCCGGGGTTATGGGAGCCGGCAGCCGGCGGTTCTACAAGTACGTGTACGTCCACACGACGGCGTTCCCCTTCGAGCTCATGATCGCCATGATGCACATGCTCGGAGAGGGCGTGTTCGACCGCTATCCCCGACTGAAGGTGGCCTACATGGAAGGCGCCGCCGGCTGGCTGCCTTTCTGGATGGAGCGGCTCGACGAACACATGGAGAAGCTGGCGCCGCAGATGCCCGAGATGAGGCGGCGTCCCAGCGAGGTCATCCGGAGCGAGCAGATCGTGCTGTCATGCGAATCCGAGGAAACCGGACTGGACCGGGTGCTGGACACTTCCGGACCCGCCACCGTGCTGTACGCCTCGGACTACTGCCACTGGGACTGCCACTTCCCCTACTCCGTCCGGGACGTCATCTCCGGCGACGACATGAGCTTCGAGCAGAAAGAGCTGGTTCTGTACAAGAACGCCGTCGAGTTCTTCGACCTGAAGGACCTGCCGGCGCCGCAGGCCCTGGGCACGGCCATGGGCTCATGGGAAAAATGGAACGGGGAGGTTCCGCCGGCCTAGAAACCTGTCGGACTATTGCGTCCTTCGACTTCGCTACGTAGAGGCATATCGCGGGTAGGGGCGACCCGCGGTCGCCCCTGGGGGGTCCACTGCGGCGCAGGCGCCGGGCACCAGACAAACGGGATCGAACGGAGGAACGTCATGGAGAACCACGCGCGCATCGGCCTGATCATTCCGTCCGCCAATCGGCTCACCGAGCCGCAGTTCAACGAGTACGCGCCGGATGACGTGGACATCCACGTCACCCGGCTGCGCATGACCGGTAAGTGGAGCAAACCCCTCGACCAGCTCCAGGGAGCCATCGAGGAGGCCGCGGGCGCGTTGTCCGACACCGGCCCGGACGTGATCGTGTTCCACTGCACGGCAAACTCCATGGAGGGGGGCCTGGACGGCGAGGAACGCATCACCGAATGGGTCGGCCGGGCAAGCGGCTGCACGGCCGTGACCACCAGCCGGGCCATCACCGAGGCGCTGCACGAACTCGCGATCCGCAAGCTCGTGCTCATCAGCCCCTATGTGGAGGAAACGAACCAGGCAGAGATGCGCTACATGGCGGAAGCCGGCTTCGAGGTGGTTCACGAACTGGGCCTGGGCCTCGCTGGAAGCGACGACTACATCGCGGTGACCCCGGAGCAGTGGCTGGACATCACCTGCGACAACAGCCGCCCGGAGGCCGAGGGCTATTTCCTGAGCTGCACCAACACCCGCATGATCGAGACCATTGAAGCCGTGGAGAGCCGTCTCGCCCGTCCGGTGGTGTCCAGCAACCAGGCGGCGCTGTGGGCCTGCCTGCGACGCATGGGCCGGCCGACGTCGATCCCGGGACTGGGGCGCCTGTGCGCCGAGGGTTGACCCGGGTCCGCGCACGCTCTGGCGGGCCTTTCACGTTTGACAACCCCTCGCCGCTGGCAGTAAAAACAACCACGGGCACCGTCCGTGCTGCCGCGCGTCCCGACCGCGGTGCCGATTCTCCAAGGAGGCTATCATGGCAGGAGTCATCGATGCGGATACGCATATCGCCGAGCCCGAGGCGATGTGGAAGTTCTTCGACGAGGACATGTACCCGCGCCGTCCGGTGCTGACGTCCATCACCGACGATACGCTGTACGGAGCCCGCAACAAGTTCTGGCTCATCGACGGGAACATCTTCCCGAAGCCGTCGGGCAAGGGCGGCTTCCGGCTGGTGACGCCGACGGCCTCCGCCCTTGAAACGGCACGGGACGACAGCCTCGTGGCCAGCCGCGAGATCACCGACGTGGGCGTGCGGCTCAAGGACATGGACCGCCTGGGCATCGAGACCCAGGTGATCTACCCGACCCTCTTCCTGGTCTATCTGACCGACGACGTGGACCTCGAGATCGCGTTGTGCAAGGCCTACAACCGCTACATGTGGGAGATCGAGGAGAAGGGCGGGGGCAGGCTCCGCTGGAACGCGATCCTTCCGTTTGGCTCCGTCGAGGAGTCCGTGAAGGAGATGCGGCTCGCCAAGGAGCACGGCGCGGTGGGGATCTTCTTCCGCGGCATGGAGGGGGAACGGACCCTGGACGACCCCTACTTCTTTCCGGTGTACGAGGAGGCCAATTCCCTGGAGATGCCCATCTGCATCCACACGGGCTCGGGTTGCCCCACCCTCACCAACATGTTCAACCTCGAGCGCAACCACACCTTCGCCCACGGCAGGGTGCTGCCCATCTTCGCGTTCCGGGACATCATCCACAACCGCATCCCGGAGATGTTCCCGAAGCTGCGGTTCGGCTTCATCGAGGCCTCGGCGGGCTGGGTGCCGTTCCTGCTGCACATCCTGCGGCGGCTGCTGAAGCAGCAGTTCAAGTTCGATTCCAGCGTGGAGTTGTTCCAGAAGTACCGGCTGTTCGTGGCCTGCGAGGCCGACGAGGACATCCCCTACCTGATCCGCTACATGGGCGAGGACAACATCGTCATCGGCTCCGACTACGGCCACAACGACCCTTCCTTCGAGCCGGAGCTGGCCCAGACCATCCGGTCCCGGGAAGACCTGTCGCCGGCCATCGCGGACAAGATCCTGTGCGAGAACCCGAGGCAGCTCTACAACCTCTGAGGCTGACCGCCGCGAGTTCCATGCCATGACCATCATCGACTCCGACACGCATATCGCCGAGCCCCTGGCCATGTGGAACCACATCGATGAGGGGATGTACGCGCGCCGCCCGGTGCTGGCCTCGGTGCCCGAGGACACGCTCTACGGGCCGCGCAACGCCTTCTGGCTCATCGACGGCAACATCGTGCCGAAGCCCAACGGCAAGGGGAGCTACCGTCTGGTCACCCCGTCCGCCACGAAGCTGGAGTCGTCGCGCAGCGACAGCCTCATCGCCAGCCGCGAGATCACCCAGCCGGAGGTCCGGCTCGCCGACATGGACCGGCTCGGCATCGACGTGCAGGTCATCTATCCGACGCTCTTCCTGACCTACCTGACCCACGACGCGGAGTTGGAGATCGCCTTGTGCAAGGCCTACAACCGCTACATGTGGGAGGTGCAGCGCACCGGGCAGAACCGCCTCCTGTGGACCGCGGTGCTGCCGCTGCGCTCCATCGAGGCTTCCGTCGACGAGATGCGGCTGGCCAAGGAGCACGATGCCGTGGGCATCTTCTTCCGCGGCATGGAAGGCGACCGCACCCTGGACGACCCCTATTTCTTCCCGGTCTACGAGGAAGCCGCGAAGCTGGATCTACCCATCTGCGTCCACACCGGCATGGGCGCGCCGTCGATCATCAACCTGTTCAGCTTCGAGCGGAACTTCTCCTTCGCCCAGGGCCGGGTCCTGCCGGTATTCGCGTTCCGCGACCTGGTGGCGAACCGCATACCCGAGGAGTTTCCGGGCCTGCGCATCGGCTTCATCGAGGCCTCGGCGGGCTGGGTGCCGTTCATGCTGCACATCCTGAAACGGCTGCTCAAGAGCGACTGGAAACACAAGTCGGACGAAGGACTGTTCGAGGAGTACCGCCTGTTCGTCGCATGCGAGGCGGACGAGGACGTCCCCTACCTCGTGGACTACATCGGCGAGGACCATCTTCTCATCGGCTCGGACTACGGCCACCAGGACCCCTCTTTCGAGCCCGATCTCACGGGCACCATCCGCGGCCGGGAGGACATCCCGCAACGGGTCGCGGACAAGATGTTCGGTGACAACCCCAAGCGGTTCTACGGCATCGACGGAGCCTGAACCGAACCGCCGTCCAACCCCTGCTTCGGAGCGAAAGGAGAATCCCATGCGCGCGAATGCCTATCCGGTCATCGACGGCGACGGCCACATCATGGAGAACGCCAGCGAGATGATGCCCTTCATGGGCGAGAAGTACGTGGGCAGCGACGGGCAGCCGGCCTGGGCGCGCATGTACGCGCTGTTTCCGTCACTGGACGGATGGACCCGGTTGTCGAACATGAGCTCCTCGGGGCTCAGGGACTATCCTGACTGCGACATGTGGGTGTCGTTCCTGGAAGACTGCGGCATCGACCGGACCGTCGTCTACCCGACCTCCGGCCTGGGGTTCGGGCTGATCCAGGATCCCGCCTATTCCGTCAACATCGCCCACGCCTACAACTCGTGGCTTCACGACTACTACATGAAGCATACGCCGAGGGTCCTGGGCGCGGCGCTGATCCCGATTCACAGCATCGATGACGCCATCACGGAGATGCGGCGCGCCAAGGAGGAATTGGGCATGCCGGCTGCGGTGCTGCCGTCGGTGAACTCGCTGGGCAAGGGGTACGGCCACGAGAGCTTCTTCCCGCTTTACGAAGAGGCGTGCCGCCTCGACATGGCGCTGGCCATCCACGGCGCCCCCAGCCGCGGCCTGGGTTTCGACTATCTCGACAGCTTCGCCGAGGTCCACGCGCTGGAGCATCCCATTCCCCTGCTGATCCATTTGACCAACATGGTTTTCCAGGGCGTGTTCGAGCTCTTCCCCGACCTCCGTGTCGCCTACCTGGAGGCAGGCGCCGGCTGGGTGCCGTTCATGATGGACCGGCTCGACGAGGGCTACGAGCGGCGCGGCAAGAAGTGGGCGCCCCGGCTCAAGCATTCCCCCAGCCACTACATCAAGAGCGGCAGCGTCTACGTCTCCGTCGAGTCCGAGGAGCGAACCCTGCCCTACGTCGTCGAGCTCCTCGGCGAGGACCACATCTTCTTCGCCTCCGACTATCCCCACGAGCGGCCGCGCGAGGAATACCTCAAGGATATCCCCGAGCTTTGCGCCAGAGAGGACGTTTCGGACACCGCCAAACGGAAAATTCTGGCCGACAACGCAAACCGCTTCTACCGGTTGAATTGACAGGACCGGTAAATAACCTATAATAGAGATTCAAAACTCGGTTACTGTTCGAAGGCCTCCGCGAGGGAGAGATCATGGCCAAGACATTTCAGCAGTTGATGGACGAGGCGCGGGACACCGTGAAGGAGCTGTCGCCCCAGCAGGTGCACGAGTTGCTGCAGAACGACGGCAAGCACGTGGTCCTGGACGTCCGGGAGAAAGAGGAGTACCGGGAAGGACACCTGGAGGGCGCGGTATCGGTGCCGCGGGGCTTCCTCGAAATGAAGATGGACGCCGAGGTGCCCGACAAGTCGACTCCCATCATCGCCTACTGCGCCGGCGGCGTGAGGTCGCTTCTCGCGGGCAAGGTGATGCAGGAGATGGGCTACGAGGACGTGATCTCCATGTCCGGCGGCTATGGCGCCTGGAAGAACGAGGGCTACTCCTTCAAGCAGGACCGCCAGTTCACGCAGGAGCAGCTCACCCGCTACAGCCGCCACTTCCTGCTGCCCGAGGTGGGAGAGGAGGGACAGGCCAAACTGCTCGACGCCAAGGTGCTGATGGTGGGCGCCGGCGGCCTGGGCTCGCCGTCCGCCTACTACCTGGCGGCGGCCGGCGTGGGCACCATGGGAATCATCGATCACGACGTGGTGGACCTGTCCAACCTGCAGCGCCAGATCCTCCACACCAACGACCGCATCGGCGAGCCCAAGGCCGAGTCGGCGCGTCAGACGCTTCAGGGACTGAACCCCGACGTCAACGTGATCCCCATTCCCGAGCGGCTGAGCTCCGACAACATCATGGAGATCATCAAGGACTACGACATCGTGGTGGACGGCTGCGACAACTTCGCCACCCGCTACCTGGTGAACGATGCCTGCGTGATGACCGGCAAGCCCAACGTCCACGGCAGCATCTTCCAGTTCGAGGGGCAGGTATCGGTGTTCCACCCGGGCAACGGCCCGTGCTACCGCTGCCTCTATCCCGAGCCGCCTCCCCCGGGCATGGCGCCGAGCTGCGCCGAGGCCGGAGTGCTGGGCGTCCTGCCGGGGCTCATCGGCACGATCCAGGCCGTGGAGGCCATCAAGCTCATCCTCGGCCAGGGCGACTCCCTGGCCGGGCGCCTGCTCCATTTCAATACGCTGACCATGGAGATCAACACGCTCCGCCTGCGGCGAGACCCCGAGTGCCCGATGTGCGGGGAGACGCCCACCATCCACGAGCTCATCGACTACGAAGAGTTCTGCAACCTGCAGGGAGCGGCCTGAGGCGTCGTCGTCAGGTCACCGGCCCCGGAAAAAGAGGTCGTTTCCGCAAGACGGGAACGACCTCTTTTTCGTAAGCGACATTTCCTTCCGGTGACGCCGGGAAACGTCCGCTCACGTCACCGGTAGGGCGTGCGTTGCGGGCGGACGGTGATCTCCACCGGACAGGCGGTGGGCGGCGCGCCGAGAACGAACAGCACCGCCTGAGCCACGTCCTCCGCCTGGATCATCCTGCTCCGGTCGAGGTGCCGCACCGCCGGTATCATTCCGGTATCCACGAAACCCGGGATGATCGCCGCCACCTTGATCCGGTGCTCCCGCACCTCCTCGAACAGTGACTGGCTGAATGCGATGAGTCCGGCCTTGGAAGCGGCGTAGGCCGCCGAACCGCCCTGCCCCGCCCGCCCCGATATCGACGCGATGTTCACGACGGCACCGGACTGCCTGGCCACGAGTGTGGGCAGGACGAGCTGGCTCAGGATCATGGGCGCCAATAGGTTGACCCGGAGTGTCCGCTCCCAATCCGGCAACCTGGCCTTGGCGATGTCGGCCTTGATGCCCCAGCCGGCATTGTTGACGAGGAAATCGACGGTGCCGTACCGGTCGAGGGTCTGACGCACCAGCGCCTCCAGTTCCTCTTGTACGGACAGATCGGCGCGGACCCAGCAAGCCTGTCCGCCCCGGGAGGCGACCTCCGCCTGCACCGCCTCGAGCTGGTCCGCGCTTCTCGACGCCACCATGACGCGGCAGCCTTCCTCGGCGGCCCGGAGCGCAACGGCGCGGCCGATGCCCCTGCCCGCGCCGGTGACGATACAGACCTTATCTTGGAGAGGCTTCACTGAACGGTGGAACGGGGGTCCGGTTCGGCCATCATTACGGGCGAGCCATGGTGGTGGACCATGAACCAGCCATCGGCGCGCTGCTCATAGATGTTGGTCGCAAGCACCACGGCGGCATTGGCCTCTCCCTGGAGTCTGGAGGCCAGGTTCTCGTAGAGCGTGACCCAGGCCAGGGAGCCGTGTATCCGCGTCTCCACGTTGGTGAGCGTAAAGCGCATCCGCTCCGTGTTCTCGAAGATCCGCCGCCAACTCTCCATGACGGCGTCCCAACCCGACAGCAGGGCCCATCCGGGGTGGACGCACTTGATGTAGTCCTCGCGCACCCAGATGCTCTCCATGCGCGTTATATCGAGACTCTCGAATGCTTCGTAGAAGCGCTGGTTGACCTCGTTCACAGGATCTTCTGCCGTCATCCCCTATCCTCCAACGGCTGTGCTCGCCCCTCGATACCCGCTGCAATTCCCATACAGCAAGCGGCCGGCAGATGCCAGCACGTCCACGGCTCCGGGCGGCTCACGAGCCCGCTGAAGCGAGTGGGCCCACGTGGTCAGGACGCCTTCGAGCCGATTTCCTGGGACGAGGCCCTGGACTTGATCCACGCCGGCATCTCGAAGGCGGTCGCACAGCATGGCCCGCAGTCGGTGCTGCCGCTGAACTACGCCGGCCCGCACGGAGAACTCGCGGGCGGTTCGATGGACCGCCGGTTCTTCCACAAGCTGGGGGCGTCGCTGCTGGCGCGCGGACAGCTCTGCGGACTTGTGCGCAGTTCGGCCTACGCAAGCCTCTACGGAGCCGCCCCGGGGATGCCGCCGGAACAGGTCCGCCACAGCGATCTGGTCGTGGTGTGGGGCAACAAGATCACGGTGTCCAACCTGCATCTCGCGAGGGAGATCTCGACGACCCGATCTTCCGCCAGTCCGACGAAGCGCTGATGGAGGCGGCGTTCCTCGACGGCGATCCCCGGCTTGAGGGCCAGCGGCCGAGCCGGCTGCCGGTGGGGTCGGCGCTCGCCATGACCACCGTCGACGGCGCCGAGCCGATCATGTGTGCCACGGTGCAGCCTGCGACCGAGTCGGGCCGCATCGAGCTCTTCAGCCGGGATCTGGAGAACCGGTTCGGTTACGGCCTGCCGCGCTACGAACCGGTGGAGCGCGACTGGCCGTTGACCATCATTTCGCCGTCGTCGGCGGCGCCATCACCACCAGCAGCTTCAACGGTCCAGGGCCGGGGTTCTCCACGCCGTGGGGCTCTCCCGACGGCGCCAACGCCACCTCGTCCTTGCCCAGCTCCCGCTGTTCGCCGCCAATGCGGAACAGTCCCCTGCCTTCCAGCACGAAATAGACCTTGTCCGACCCATCGTGGGTGTGCACGCTCTGGGCCTGTCCGGCCTCGAAGCAATAAACGTCGCAGAACAGCCGCTCGGTCTCGAAGACGCCGTTCTTCTTCATCTTCTCCGCCGAGAATTGCGCAACTTCCGAAACCCTTTTGAACACTTCCATGAAAACCCTCCGGGATGAACCCGGCATGGTACCACAGGCGGCTTTCCATGCAAAATTTTCCCGGATCTGCTATTGCTTCGCAATGCACTCGGCCCTGGTCCGATACCACGAGATCGCCCTCAAACGCGGCAACCGCGCCTATTTCGTCGAGCATCTCAAGAAGAACCTGAGCACGGCCCTGCGTGGCATGGGACTCAAGGAGATCCGCAACGCCTCCGGCAGACTGCTGCTGAACTTCAACCACGACGTCCCGCCGGACGAACTGATCGACCGCCTCGGACGGGTCTTCGGCATCGCCAACTTCTCCCTGGTGGAACGCACCGATGCCGACATGCCGGCGCTGGCGGCACATGTTCTGGAAGCCCTTGAGGGACAGTCCTTCGACTCCTTTCGCGTCGAGACCCGGCGGGTGGACAAGCGTTTTCCGCTGACCTCCAACGACATCAACCGGGAGCTGGGAGCGCTGGTCCAGGCCCACTCGGGGGCGCGCGTGGACCTGAACCGGCCCGAGCTCACGGTGTCGGTGGAGATTCTCCCGTCCAGCGCGTTCGTGAGCCTGCGACGGATACGGGGACCCGGGGGCCTTCCCGTGGGCACCAGCGGGCGGTTGGTGTCGCTCATCTCCGGCGGTATCGATTCCCCGGTGGCCTCGTACCGGATGATGCAACGCGGCTGCCGCCTCATCTTCGTCCACTTCCACAGCAGCCCCTTCCTCGACCGGTCGTCGCAGGAGAAAGCAAAAGTCCTGGTAGATTTGCTCACCCGCCACCAGTACAACTCGAGGCTCTATCTCGTTCCCTTCGGCGAGATCCAGCGCCGCATCGTCGCCGCGGTGCTGCGGCCGTTGCGGGTGGTGATCTACCGCAGGATGATGCTCCGGATCGCCTCCGTCATCGCCTTGAAGGAACGCGCCCGGGCACTGGCGACCGGGGAGAGCCTGGCCCAGGTGGCGTCCCAGACGCTGCCCAATATCGCCGTCATCGAAGAGGCCGCGCGGCTGCCGGTGCTGCGCCCGCTTATCGGCATGGACAAGCAGGAGATCATCGACCAGGCCATGGACATCGGCACCTTCGAGACCTCGGTCCAGCCGGACCAGGACTGCTGCCAGCTCTTCGTCCCGAAACACCCGGCGGTAAAGGCCACCCTGCGGCGGGTCCGGGAGGCCGAGGAGGCGTTGGACGTGGAAGAGCTGGTGGCCCTGGGAGCGGACCACGTGGAGGTGGAACGATTCTACTATCCCGAACCGAAGGAAAGCCACGGACGGGAAGTGGCATGACGACAGCCCGGGTCGAGACGCGGGCGGGGGTGAAACCACCCCTGCACGTACAGGCCCGTAACAGGTACAGAGGATGCAGCTTCAATCATTCATCCGCGAGACATGGCAGACGAGCATCGTTCCGGCCTTGAAGGAGTACATCGCCATCCCCAGCGAGTCTCCCGCCTTTGACGCGCAGTGGCGGGAGCACGGACACATGGACCGCGCCGTGGAGCTCTTCACGCGCTGGGCCACCGCTCAGGACGTACCGGGCCTGGAGCTTCACGTGGCCCGGGCCGAGGGGCGCACCCCGCTCCTGCTCATGGAGATACCCGGCACGGGCCAGGGGACGGTGCTGCTTTACGGCCATCTGGACAAGCAGCCTCCCATGGAGGGATGGCGTCCGGGACTGGGCCCTTGGACGCCGGTTCTGGAAGACGGCAGACTCTACGGCCGCGGCGGCGCCGACGACGGCTACGGCATGTTCGCGGCCCTGACCGCGGTGAAGGCCCTGAAGCTCGAGTCGATACCCTGCGCGCGTTGCGTCGTCATGATCGAGGCCTGCGAGGAGAGCGGCAGCTTCGATCTCCCCCACTACGTCAACGCGCTGGCGGACCGTATCGGCACGCCCGACCTGGTGGTGTGCCTGGACTCCGGATGCGGCGACTACGAACGGATGTGGGTCACCACCTCGTTGCGGGGCGTAATCAACGCCACGCTCTCGGTATCGACCCTGACGGAAGGAGTTCATTCCGGCGCCGCCAGTGGCATCGTCCCATCGAGCTTCCGCATCCTCCGGCGCCTGTTGAGCCGCCTGGAAGACGAAGACACCGGACGGATCCTGCCGCCGGGCCTGCACGTGGACATCCCGCCGGACAGGCTGGCGCAGGCCGGCGCGGCCGCGGAGGTGCTGGGCGCGGGATTGCACGCGGGCTATCCCTTCCATCCCGGCGCAACGCCCGTGGGCGACGACGTCACCGAGTTGCTGCTGAACCGCACCTGGCGGCCGCAGCTCGAGATCATCGGCGCGGCCGGGCTCCCGACCCTGGAGCAGGCCGGCAACGTGCTGCGTCCGGAGACCCGGGCCAAGCTGTCGCTGCGTCTTCCCCCGACCGCCGATCCCGACGCCGCGGTGACGTGTCTGCGCGATACGCTGACACAGGACCCGCCCTACGGGGCCAGGGTGGCCTTCGACCCCGGCCAGGGCACCGGCGGCTGGAACGCGCCGCCGTTCGTACCGTGGCTGGAAGAGTCGATGAACCGCGCTTCCCGCGAGTTCTTCCGCAAGGACGCCTGCGCCACCGGCGAAGGCGGCACCATCCCCTTCATGGCCATGCTGGCCGAGAAGTTCCCGCAGGCACAGTTCATGATCACCGGAGTGTTGGGCCCCAAGTCCAACGCCCACGGACCCAACGAATTCCTGCACCTCGAGACGGGCATGAACCTTACGGGCTGCGTCGCGCGGGTGCTGGAGGACCACTACAGGGCCGTCAACGCCCTATAACTCGAACACAGGAGGTTTGATATGGAATACCGCTGGTTGCGGAAACGAATGCTGCCGATCTTGTGCTGCCTGGTCATGGGTGCCGCTACGCTGGCCGCTCCGTCCGGCAGTCCGGCCGCAGAGGACATGTTTTTCAAGGGCAAGACCATCCGCATCGTGGTGGCATTCTCCGTGGGGGGCGGTTTCGACCTCTATTCGCGCACCATCGGCCGCTACATGGGTCGCTACATCCCGGGGAATCCGCGGTTCCTGGTACAGAACCGGACCGGGGCCGGGGGGCTCATATCGGCCAACTACGTATACAGAAAGGCCAAA
Organism: Candidatus Binatia bacterium; assembly: GCA_951813575.1. Classification (GTDB taxonomy): domain Bacteria; phylum Desulfobacterota; class Binatia; order UBA9968; family JAJDTQ01; genus JAJDTQ01. The sequence goes on along the minus strand of OX638375.1, from coordinate 167,505 downwards.
CCCGATGGCCTGACCATAGGAAATTTTCCCGGAAGCCTTTTTTGGGCGCGTCTGTACGGACAAAAGGGAATCCAGTTCGTTTCCAGCAAGTACGAGTTTCTCGGGGTCCCGGAATCGACCATTTCCATTTGTGCGTTCACCAAGTCGAGCGGCATTACGGACATGACGAAATGGATGAACTCGCCCAGGCCGGTCAAGTTGTCCGGCACGGGTCCGGGCAATTCCACCAACGACGGTCCCAGATTGCTGAACGCCGCGCTTGGCCTGCCCATCAAGCTGATCGAGGGGTATGGCGGCGCACCCGGTATGCTTCTCGCCGCCGAGAAGGGCGAAGTGGATGGTATCTGCGGACTGAGCTGGACAGCCTTGACCGCCACCTGGGGAGCGAAGTTCAAGTCCGGAGATGCAGTGCCGGTCGTGCAGATGTCCCCGAAATCGCATCCCGAACTCAAGCATGTTCCTCTGGACATCAGCTTTGCCAAGACCGACGAGGCACGGCTCCTCATCAAGGCGGGCATCCATGATCCCGCCAGGCTCACCCGAATTTACGCGCTGCCTCCGGGCACGCCCCCGGAACGCGTGAAGATGCTTCGAACGGCCTTCATGAAGACCATGCGGGATCCGGACTTCCTGTCGGACGCCAAGAAGACGCGCTTGAACATCGATCCTTCGGACGGCGCCGTGGTGCAAAAGGTCGTGGACTCGCTGGACGCGCTGCCACCCGAAATGGTCCAGAAACTGAAAGACATTCTCTTTCCGAAGAAGTAGGATGGAGGGCGCGTAGTCAGCGAAACTGCCGGGCCGGAGGCAGTGAGGCAACCAACCAAGGGAGGACCAGGACATGATCTACAGAGACGGGCGCAAACGTTTGTCACGTTTGGCGATGTGCGCGGTGTTGGGCGTGGGCTTGACGGTGCCTTCCGTAGCCGCGGCGGCGGATGCCGTGCAGCTCCGGCTCGCGACGGTGGGAATCGGTTCGGCCTGGTACAGCTATGGCGCCGGCATCGCTGACCTGCTGAAGCCCAATCTGCCCAAGGGCTCGACCGTGGACGTGCTGCCGATCGCCGGCACCTTCGGGAACATAAAGCTGCTGCAAAGCGGCGAAACCGAGTTGGCTCTCAGCTTTCCCATGGCGGGCGCCGAAGGCTGCGGCGGGTTCGGCGCGTTCGACAAGAAGCAGGACAAGGTGCGCGGGCTCATGGGCGGGCTGGACACGTATTACTACGGCACCTTCATGACGGTGAAGTCCGGAATCAACTCATGGGAAGAGATCGCCGGCGGCAAGGCACGGCTGGCCACGACCAAGGTCGGCGGTTCCGGCGAGATGGGCTTGCGCCAAATCCTCGGTCTTTACGGGAGCAGTAAAGCGGGCGTGGCCAAGAAGGGCGGCAGTGTCAAGTCACTGGCGCGCACGGCCACGGCTGCCGCCATCGGCGACGGCAAGGCCGACGGTTGGGCCCACGTCGTGACCAAGGGACATCCGGTGGCCACCGAGCTGACCACGCTCACGGACATGAAGATGCTGCCGCTCTCCGACAAGGTGATCAAGGGAATGGTCGAGAAGCACGGCTGGGTGGAGGCCGTGATTCCGCCCAACACCTTCAAGGGCCAGACCGCGCCGGTCAAGACCGTCAAGGCGGCCACCAATGTCCTGATTCGCGCGGGCGTGTCCGACGAGGTCGCTTACATCGCCACCAAGACCATCATCGAGAACGCGGCCAAACTGAGGCTGATCCACGCCGGCCTTTCGAAATTCGACCCGAAGGGCGTGGCCAAGGCCGGGCTCGTCGGCAACTGCCCGTTCCATCCCGGCGCGATCAAATACTACAAAGAGAAAGGCATGATGTAGCCTTCGAAGCCCCGTTCCCACGATGGCTTCGCCCGGATTGCCCTTCGTGTTACCGACCATACCGGCGCGCGTTGTCCGCTACGTCTATGCGGGCACCGCGCTGGTATGGTGCTTCGTGCAGTTCCTGTCGTTGTACACGGGGGGATACGAGTACGAGAGCGTACTGCTGAGCACGCACGTGGGTTCGGCGGTGGCCATCGCGCTGATGGTCAACGGAATCGCCGGCGCCAGGCGGCGCGAGGAGGAAGGCGTTCCCCTTCTCGACATGATTCTGGTGGTGGCCGCGCTTGCGTGCACGGCGTATTTCGTCAGTCAGGGGCAGAGAGTAGCGGAGCGCACCGAGGGTGTGGACGCCGTCTACGCTCTCGATTACGTTGCCGGCATCGTTTTCATTGCGGTCCTGCTCGAAGCATGCCGGCGGACTGCCGGCATCACGCTCATGTTGGTGGGGGCGGTGTTCATCGCATACGTCTTCACCGGACCCTATCTGCCCGACCTGATCTCCCATCGGGGACTATCCCTCAAGCGGTTTATCGACCTCCAGGTGCTGTCGACCTCGGGCATGTTCGGAACGCCGGTCTCGGCGTCGGCGAACATGGTGTTCTACTTCGTACTGGTGGGCGCATTTCTCGAACGTTCGGGGGCCGGCAAACTGTTCGTCGACATCGCCTATGGCGCCACGGCCCGGTCCTGGGGCGGCGCCGGCAAGGCAGCCGTCATCGCCTCCGCCCTGTTCGGGACGGTTTCGGGCAGCGCCGTCGCCAATGTGCTTTTGAGCGGCCTGATGACCATCCCGCTGATGATCCGCTCGGGTTTCAAGCGCACGCTTGCCGGCGCCATCGAGGCGACGGCGTCCACCGGGGGACAGCTCGCACCACCCATCATGGGGGCGGCCGCCTTCATTCTCGCGGACGTGGTGGGCGTGCGCTATGTCGAAGTGGTGTCCGCCGCCGTCGTGCCGGCGATCCTGTACTACACCTCGCTATTCCTGCTGGTGCACTTCTACAGCCTGCGGAACGGACTCAAGCCCGATCTCGATCTGCCGATCCGGGAACACCTGGCCGGACTGGCCGAGCGGTGGCATCTCTTGATTCCTCTCGGCTTCATGATCTACCTGCTCATCTCTCAATACTCCTTGATGACCACCGGTTCCTACACCATCGGCCTGATCGTGCTGGTCAGCCTGGTCCGCAACGCGACCCGGATGAGACCGGGGGTGATCTTCGAAGCCATCACGGGTGGCGTGCGCTCGGCCTCCGAGGTGGCGATTCCCTCGGCCATCGCCGGCATCATCGTGGGAACTCTGGTGCATACCGGCATGGCCCTGCGACTTCAGCGTTGGCTTCTGGACATGGCCGGCGACTCGCTCGCCATATCGCTTGCCGGGGCCATGGTCCTCACCATCATCCTCGGCATGGGGATGCCGACGGCGGCGGCCTACCTGGTTTCCGCCATCCTGGTGGCGCCGGCCCTCCAGACTCTCGGCGTGCCGGCTTTGCCGGCGCACCTGTTCATCCTCTACTTCAGCATCCTCTCGATGGTGACGCCGCCGGTGGCGTTGTCGGCCTTCGCCGCGGCAGGGATCAGCGGCGCCAGCCTATGGGGCACCGGGGCACGGGCCTTTCTCCTGGCCGTGCCCGGGTTTCTCATCCCCTATGCGTTCACCCTCAATCCGGCTTTGCTGCTGATGGGCGAGGCCCAAGAGATCCTGCAAGTGCTGGCCACCGCCGTCATCGGCGTGGCGGTGATGGCCGCCGCATCCGGCGGCTACTTGTTCGGCCCCCTGTCCATGGTGCTACGCGTACCCCTCTTCTGCGCGGGACCCCTGCTCATCGTGCCCGACCTGCGGACGGACGTCATCGGGCTTGGCGCGATTGTCGTGATTGTCGCCGTGCAGTTCGTTCAACGACGAAGTGTCCGCCCCGCTTGACAGGTTTGGCTGTCGCGCCGGTGCCACGACCTCCAGGCAATGAGTCGGGAAGTCAACGTGTAGCTCATGTCCTGCTGAATGGTTCAGCGCCCGGAGCCGTGAATCCAGCGGGCCAGGTCCTCCAGGGCCATGCGGCGGTGGGATAGTTGGTTCTTGTCGTCACCGAGCTCGCCGTAGGTCCTGCCCGAGGCGCCCTCCGCGATGAAGATCGGATCGTAGCCCCAGCCCTCTCCCCTGCACTCCAGGGCGATGGTGCCGGCCACGGCGGAGGGAAAGCACTCGGGCGCGCCGCCGGGACGGCAGTAGGCGAACACGGACCGGAACGTCGCGCCCCGGTCCGGGGCAGCCTCCAGCAACCGCAGGATTCCCGAGTTCCCCAAGGTGCGGAACACGTAGGCCGAGTAAGGGCCCGGGAAGCCGTTCAGGCCGTCGATGAACAGCCCGGTGTCCTCCACCATGGCTGCGCCGTCCACTCGAAGGCAAGCCTCCCGGGCCTTCTCTCCGGCGATCACTTCCAGGGTATCCGCCTGGATCTCCCGAAGCTCCATCGGGGCCATCTCCACGGGGATTCCGTAGTCCTCGAGGATGGCGCTTACCTCGTTGAACTTGTGCCTGTTGGAGGTGGCGAATGTGATCGACAATATAAGGGAACCGCGTGAAGGAAGGTGGGGTTGGAGCGGGTGACCGGGGTCGAACCGGCGACCTTATGCTTGGCAAGCATACGCTCTAGCCAACTGAGCTACACCCGCATCCTGCATGGTTTCCTACATGATCCTTCGGCTGTTGTCAATTTCCACCGGCTTCCCCTCCTCCCCGCCTGGATTCCCGCTTTCGTCGGAATGACGGAGGGGTGCGGGACGTGTCGGATGGATGCCGGAGGTGGCGGATTACATGGATCTCGCACGCAGCAACCGCAGGAATCGCACGTGATAGTCGACGCCGGACCAGACCGCGAGCACGGTGGATAGCACCAGGAAGTACATGCCCGCCACGAAGAAGTCGATGCCGAGATAGGGATAGTGGACCATCAACCCCACGAGGGCGAAGGTCTGCACCAGGAGCTTGTACTTGCCCAGCTCGTCGGCGGGGATGACGATGCCCTCGGTCAACGCGATGCCGCGGAGCACCGTCACGGCCACCTCCCGCGCGACGATGATCACCACCAGCCACACGGGCACATACGTATCTCCGGGGCGGTCGATGGCCACCAGCATGATGAGGGCGGTGACCACCAGCAGTTTGTCCGCCACGGGATCCAGGATCTTGCCGAAGTCGGAAACGCTCTTGTTCCGGCGCGCCAGGTACCCGTCGAGCATGTCCGTGACCGAGGCGACGATGAAGACCAGCGCCGCCAGCGCGCAGGACACCGGATCGGTGAACGCCAGCAGCCAGGCCAGGAACGGGACCAGGAGGATCCGGAAGAGGCTCAGCAGGTTTGGCAGTGTCCACACGGCGTTGACGGCCCCCCCTACGCGTACGACCATCTCGACCACGCGATCAGCAGCACTCCCAGCACGACCATGGAGGTGGCGATGACCTTGCGCCGCGTGATCGGGTCGGTGTCGCCCAGGATAAGCGGAGAAAGGCCCAGGGTAAAGAGCGAGAAGCAGTGCACGAGCGGGGAAACCACCGCCACGTCCGCCATGTCGAGGGCCGTGAACATGAAGAAGTAGGCGACGAAATGCACGAACCCCACCAGCGCGAAGCAGCCAATGGTTCCACGCCCACAAGTCCTGAGCCGGCCTAGGCCGTGTACCGGGAAATAGGCCGCGGACATGGTCAGGAACGAGGTGGTCACCGTGATGGCCGCCCCCACCATGGGCGCGGGACCGGCAAGAAGCCCGAACCGGACCACGTTATCGCGCAGCCCCGCGAACATCGCTCCCGCCACCGGATAGAAGAGGTCCCGGGGGCGCCAGGATCTCGATTCGCCCTTCCACGAGAGGAACACCAGGCCGGAGACGACGGCCACCGCGCCCAGCAGGTTCGCCCGACCGGGCTGCTCGTCCAGCAGGACCATGGCCAGGAGCACGGCGAAGAGCGGCGCCGAGTTGAGGACCGCGGTGGCCGCCGAGGCGCCCATCCGCTCGATGCCCTTGAACGCCACCAGGCGGAACAGCCCCGGAACGATGAGGCCCGAGGCGGCGAAGATCAGGTTGGCGCCGGCCCAGAGCTCCGAGAGATCGTGGAACGTGAACACGAAGAGCCACAACACCAGCCCGTTGAAGAAGAGGTCCACCACCAGGCCGCTGAAGGGATCCAGGTACCGGACGCCCCGATGAACCAGGGTTGCGGTGCAGGCGAAGGCAAGGGATGCCAGCAGGCCCAGGGCAACGGCGAGCAGGTGTTACTCCACCCTTTCTTCCGCGCCCTTCCTGGCCGTGTCCTCGAGGGACTTGCCCCTTCGCGTCTGAACCACGGAGTAGAACAGCGTCCCGACCATCAACAGGAAGATGGCCACCACTGTGGGGTGCGTGAGCCAAGCCGCCCCATAGGCGCTGCTGGAGATCCACAGATAGTTCTCGACGATGGTTCCCAGCACCAGGCCGAGCACGAAAGGCGGCCGCGGCCACTGGAACAGCACCATGACGTAACCCACCAAACCGAAGATGACCGTGACGATCATGTCGCTGAAGTTGTTGTGGGCCGCGAAGGCGCCCAGGAAGACGAACATGAGCAGGAAAGGAATCAGCAGATGGCCCCGGACGAAGGTGAGCTTCACGAGCTGGTTCAGAAACATGAAGCTCGCGCCTACGGTGACGATGTTGGCCACCACCAGTATCCACACCATGGCAAAGGTTATGTCCAGGTGCTTGGTGAGCATCTCCGGGCCGGGATTGAGGCCGACGATCAGGAACGCTCCGAGCAGGATCGCCATGGCGCTGCTGCCCGGGATGCCGAAGGCCACCGTGGGGATCAGGTTGCCTCCTTCCTTCGAGTTGTTGGCAGCCCCGGGTCCCAATACCCCTTCCACCGCCCCCTTGCCGAACCGGCTCGGGTCCTTGGACGACTGCACCGCGTGGCCGTAGGCCAGCCACTGGGAGACGCCGCCGCCGAGGCCCGGCAAGGCGCCGATGAATGCGCCGATGAAACCGCAGCGCATGGTCAGGCCGAAGTGGCGGAAGGTATCCTTGACCCCTTCCATGACCCCGGTGATCTTCTGCACCTTGGCCTCGGCGATGCTGGTGCCCCGCACCGCCAGATCGATGATCTCCGGGATGGCGAAGAGTCCCACCACGACCGGCCCCAGACTCAAGCCATCCCAGAGATAAAGCGTACCCATTGTGTAACGCAGCGTACCGGTCTGGGGATCCACACCGATGGCCGCGAGCATGAGCCCGATGCCCCCGCAGAGGAGGCCCTTGGTGAGGGACGACCCGCTCAGCGAAGCAATGAAGGTGATCCCCAGGATCGCCAGCATGAACAGCTCCGGAGAGCCGAAGAACAACACCAGCGGACGCATGATGGGAATCGCGAGGGCCAGTATCAACGCGCCTTCGAGGCCGGCCACCAGCGAGCTCATGAGCGCGGCGCCCATGGCCCGGCCGGCTTCCCCGTTCTTGGTCATGGGGTAGCCGTCCATGATGGTGGCCGCGGCCGTGCCTTCTCCCGGGATGCCGAAGAGGATCGAGGTGAGATCACCGGTGGTGCCGGTGATGGCGTGCATGCCCAGGAGAAAGGCAAAGGCCGAGATCGGCTCCCCGATCTTGTAGGCGAAGGGGAGCATCAGGGCCAGGGTGGCCAAGCCGCCCAGGCCGGGGAGAATCCCCACGATGAATCCCACCAACGCGCCCAGGAGCAGGAAGCCGAAGGCCGGCCAGGAAAGGACGTGGAACAGTCCCTCTATGAAGGCGTCGAGCATCATGGCCTAAAAACTACCTCCCCAGGATCGCCTTCACTCCGTCCACCACTTCCTTCGGCTGGTTCGACACGAACTCGGCCAACTTCTGAACCTTCTCGCCGCTGGCCGGTATCACGGGCGTCATCCGCCCCTTCTCGGCCTCGGCCAGCAACTGCGGGTCCGCCAGCGCCTTGGCGTAGGCCGTACGCAACAACTTGACCCGGTCCGCCGGGACGCCCGGCCCCACCCCGAGGGGGCGCCCGAAGTCGCCGCTGGCAAAGATCACCTTGGCGATGGAGCGGATCTCTTGAGGCGTCTTGTACTTCTCCATCACCTCACCGAGCGTGGGAACATCCTTCATTCGCGAATCCCGCTCGCTTCCCGTCTGTATCAGTTGCGTGATGAAGTTGGTCTTGTGCCAGGTCAGATAGGGCTCCCGGCCGAAGTGCGGCGGAATGGTCATGCCGCGGCACGCGACCTCTCCTCTCTCCACCGCCAAGTCGATCTCGCTGCCCCCGGGATAGCCCATGACGAAGTTGAAGTTTGCACCCACGGCCTTCTCCAGGACCTTGCCGATGAAATAGCTGCTGCCGGACGTCCCGGTATTGCCGAGCTTCGCCGGCTCCTTCTTGTTCTTGATCAGGTCCTCGACGCTCTGGAATTTCGAATCCTTGCGGCAGAAGAGCACCGAGTGGGCCACTTCCTGCGTTCCCAGCCACTGGAACTTGCCAAAGTCGAACAGCACCTCCTTCCGACCCGCCACCTGATCCAGGTACTGTCCGCCCAGCGGCGCGACAATGGCCGTGCCGTCCTGCTTGGCGACCTTGTAGGCGTAGTTGGTGACGATGAGACCGCCCGCCCCGGGCATGTTCTGGACGATGATGTCGGGCTCACCCGGGATATACTTGCCCAGGTAGCGCGCGAACAACCTGGACCACCGGTCGTAGAACCCACCCGGCGAGCAGCAGACCAGTATGCGGATGGTCTTGCCTTCGTAAAAGTCCTTGGCCGCGGCCTGACCCACGAAGCTCATGAGCAGGAAACCCGCTAGCAATAGCACGAGAATAGACTGATAGATCGCTCGTTTCGTCATTGCACACCTCCCGTGTTTGGCACCCAATGTTTACGACTCGCTTGTCTCGCCCACGTATACGCGCCCGGTTACTCCATACCCAGCCAACGGAAGACCTGGCCCTCGGGAAACGGCAGCAGCAGCGTGCGCTCGAACACCACGTAGTACACCAGCCACGCCGACGCCGTGAGGGTCAGCGACATAACCCATCCTTCCTTGGACTGCAACTTCAGGTAGCCGAAAGTCATGGCCGCGATGGTGATGGAAAACCCGATGAGCCAGATGCCCGCCAGGAAACCCACGATCCAGGAAAGGATGATCGCGGTGCGCCTGACCGCCACAGCTCGATCGACGGCCTGCGTGAGCTGGAAATCGGACGGGGCACTGTTCGATGCACCCGCCTCCTTCGGCCCCCTCAACTCCTGCACGATGTTGATGACCGCCAAGACGATCATGGGAATGCCGATGACCCAAGGGAAGAGACGCGCTTGTAGGCGCCACTGCCCGGCCTCCCAGACCAGGTAGCCGAAGAAGACCAGGACCAGAAGGCTGAAGAGCGTCCTGGGTGTCAGTGTCAGTTTCACGCGAGAATCCCGTTGCCCGCCAACCCCCTAGCTCCAGCCGTAGAGCGCCTTGGCGTTGTCGCCCAGGAACTTGGCCTTGAAGTCGTCGGATATGTCCGTCCGTTCTTTGATGGTCTTGGTCACGTTGGGGAACATGCCGTCCCAGTGCGGGTAGTCGGAGGCGAACACGATGTTCTTGTCCCCGATCCGCTCGATGCCGTAGGGCAGGCTCTCCTCTTCCGGCTCGGCCGCGTAGTACCAGCTCCCCGCCTTCATGTACTCGCTGGGCATGGCCTTCAGCAGGGGCGCTTCCGACTGCCGGTGCTCGTACTCCTCGTCCATCCGGTCCATCCAGTAGGGCACCCAGCCGACGCCGCATTCCAGGAACGCGATGCGGAGCTTGGGGAACCGCTCGGGCACGCCGCCGTACATGAGCGCGGCACAGTCCAGCATGGTCTCGAAGGGACGGCCGATGGTGTGCTTGAACAGGAACGTGTCAAAGCGGTTTTCGCCCGCGGGACCCGAGCGCGAGTTGTGGATCAGCAGCGGCACATTGAGCCGCTCCAGCTCCTCGTAGATGGGCCAGAAAAGCTCCTGACCCAGATGGTCCTTCATGCCGAAGGTGCCCACCGTAATCCCCACCACGCCGAGCTTGGTCACCGCGCGGTTGATCTCCGCGACGGCCGCGGGAACGTCCTGGAAGGGCGCCACGCCGACGCCCTTGAGCCGTTCCGGCGCCTCGCCGCACATGCTCGAGATCCAGTTGTTGTAGGCGCGCGCGAACGCTCCCGCGTAGGCCTTCTCCGGCATGCGGTTGACGTGGAACGCGCCGGTGGGAAACAGCACCGACATCTCGATCCCCTCGGTGTCCATGTCGCGCAGGCGCGTGGGAACGTCGGTGATGTTCATTCCCAGGGTGCCGAACATGCTGGAGTCCCACTCGTCCGACGGCAGCAGCGAGCCCTCCCGCTTGTTCCAGGGGTCTTCCATGTGGGCGCGGATGTCCGCGTCCCGGTCCCTGACGTGCCCGTCGGCGTCAATGATCTTGGCGTTCACACTCATAACGGCCTCCTTCAAGTTTCAGGGTTATTGCGAGAACCGCACCTGCGCCGGATTCAGTGCGCCGTGCTTCGACTTGTTGGCGGTGATGTCCAGAGCCTCCGGCATCTTCTCGATGCCTTCCAGCTTGTGGGTGATCATGGGATCGATGTTGATGCGCTTCTGCGCCACCAGCCGCGCGGCCAGGGTCATCTCCCCGGGGTGGGCCAGTTCCGGCGGGAACATGTAGGTGACCCGCTTGGCCCGGAGGTAGTTGAAGTCCAGGGTTACCGGCTCGTGGAAGTGCGGGATGCTGAGCACTTTTCCCCCGGCGGCCACGCAGGCCACGGCCTCCGAGACGGTGGCGCCGCCGGACAGTCCCATCTGCGGGCTGCCGCTGGCGGCCTCGATGACGAAGGGAATGCCCTTGCCGCCGCTCAAGTCCATCACCGCATCCACCACGTTGTCCTTGGAGGCGTCGATGGTGACGTCGATCCCCAGTTCCCTGGCCATCTCGAGAATTTCCGGCCGCATGTCGGTGCCGATAACCGTGTCCGCTCCGGCAGCCTTGGCCGCCTGGGCCGAATTGAGGCCCATGACCCCTTGACCCAGCACCAGCACCGTGTCCCCCAGCGTTATCCCCAGCACCTGGATGTTGTGCACACAACTGGTGAGGGGCTGCAACGCCGACACCTCCCAGTCGCTGATGCCGTCGGGAATCTTGGCCAGCGCGTCCAACGGCACCGCCGCGTACTCGGAGAACAGGCCCGGGAAGTCCCGCCCGATGGTGCCGATCTCCGTATGCGTGGCGCCTACCCGGTCGCCCACCGCAAGCCCGTATGCATTGTCCTTCTCGATGTCGACGATCTCGGCGCAGAACTCGTGGCCGAACAACGGTTCGGGACCCTGGGCGAGCTTCTTCTTGACCTTGTCGTAGCTGTTGGAACGCTCGCCGTAGAAGAGCTGCACCTCGGTCACCGAGGGCTGCACCACCCGGGTCTTCAGAACCGCCCAGCCGGGCCGGGAGTCCGGGTCCGGCAACTCCTCCAGCCGCATGTCCTTGAACGCGTGTGTCACCCAACCCCGCATGGCGCTTCCCTCCCTTCAAAGACGTGACCCATTTCTCCCGTAACAGGCGAGCCCGAGTTGACTTTGGATCGGAGCGGTCGTGTCCGGTTCAGGGGCACCGCAGCCAAACAGTTCCGTTTGAGGTTTGGCTGCTCCGCTGACTAATAGTTAAAGGTCCGGGATTTTGCAAGGCGTATACGGGCGCTTCGTGTAATGGCGAGGGCGCGGCTTGCATGTTCGCGGGCCGCGTTCTATTATTGACGTCTCTCCTCGCGCAAGCGCGATTCACACACAATGGCGGTGTAGCTCAGTTGGTCAGAGCACGCGGCTCATATCCGCGGCGTCGCTGGTTCAAGTCCAGCCACCGCCACCACTCATCCCCTCATCAACCCTCTCGACCGTAGTGTCCGGCGCTCATGATCCGGCAGGAGACCCCGGCGGGGCATCCACGTGCACCGTCACGATGTCGGTGTCGTGGTATTGCTGGTGATGGACCCTCGAGGCGAGGTGGCGTAGCAGCCGAAGCGAGATCTCCCGCTCGTCGGGCGCCTCGACAGGGCCGGTTCCGAGCAGTGTGATGCGGTCCTGGATGTTCTCGGCGCCAGCGGCCGCGACGAACTCCAACAGCGCCCCGCCGCCTTGCTTGCGGGCGGTCAGCCGCAGCCGGCGGCGTCCCGTCCCCTCGCCCTCTTCGTCCTGCCGCATGAGGGTCAGCAGCGTCTCCTCGCCGGCGGCGTCGAGGCGTTCGGTCATGGCCTTGCCCCAGCCGCCGCGTGAAGCGAAGCCCGCCAGGAACTCACGGATCTTGGGCAGTGCTTCCGTTCCGACTTCTACCTCCATTCGGCTCGGGCGGGGCGCGGTCAGCTCCACGAACAGCGTCATGAGGATCGCCACCAAGCCTCCCGCGGTCATGCCGTTCTGCAGCAACCCTCCCGCGAAATCGGCGAAGTACTCGGGGAAGATGACCCCGTTCTGGAAGCCGACCCCGGCCCAGAAGGACACCCCCACGACAAGCCCGGTGCGGTAGTCCAGCTCGTTCTGGACCACCACCTTCATGCCCACCACGAACAGCATGGACAACAGCACGGTGGCGTAGGCGGCCACCACCGGGTGCGGGATCGCCAGAACCACCGCCAGGGCCTTGGGCAGAAAGGCCAGCAGGATGAAGATGATCCCGATGGCAACGCCGACCCTGCGGGATGCGACTCCGGTCAGCTCCGTTACCGAGATGCTCGTCGAATAGGTCGTGTTCGGCACCGTCCCGGCGAGGCCGGACAACAGGTTGCCCACGCCGTCCGCCCCCACCGCGCCCTGCACGGTGCGGAAATCCACGGCCCGGTCACCGCGCCAGGATACCCGCTGGATGGCCACGGCGTCCCCGATGGTCTCGATGGCGCCCACCAGGGTCACGAACACGAACGCCGGCAGGAGTGACCAGAATACCGCTCCGAAACCCAGATCCAGACCCGGCCACTCTCCGTCCGGCAGTCCGATCCAGGACGCCCCGGCTACGAGCGCCCCGTTGTAGAGACCGAAGCCGCCGGCCACAACCGAGCCCACCACCACGCCGATGACCGGCGCCCAGAGGCGCAATGCCCCCGTGGCCTTCAGGGCGATGCAGGCGATCACCACGATGGTTACGAAAGCGCTCAGCGGAGCCGCCAAAGCCGGAGCGCCTTCCGGCACATCGTTCAACATGCCGAAGACGATGGGCATCACCGTCACCGGTATCAGCATGATCACCGTGCCCGCCACCGCCGGGGTCAGGATCCGCCGCAGCAGGGACAGGCGGGACGAGAGGATGAACTGGAAAAACGACGATACCAGCACCAGGGTCGCCAGCATGGCGGGGCCGCCCTGGACCAGCGCCGCGACGCAGACCGCGATGAACGCGCCCGACGTGCCCATCAGCAGCACATGCCCGGCGCCGAAGCGGCCGACCCGCACGGCCTGCAGCACGGTGGTGACCCCGCTGACGGCCACCGCGGCAAACACCGCCCACGAAAGGAACGCTTCGTTGCCGCCGGCGGCCCGGATCACGATGGCCGGAGTCAGCACGATTCCCGCAAGACAGAGGATGGCGAGCTGGAGGCCCAACCCGACCACAAGCGCGGCCGGCGGATTCTCATCGGGTTGGTAACGAATGTTGGCACGGTGGTGGGATTTGTCGGTCTGCATCGAATGCCCTCCCGGAAACCGGACTCTGGGTGGTACGCGGCGTCGGGCCAGCCCGGAGCATATCAGAGCGTTTTGGACCGGCCAATCTCGACCCGGAGAATAGACCCGCCGCCCGGTTTCGTAGTAGACTCCTGCCGATTCCGCATCGCGGGGGGTAGCGCCCGGACTTGCGCATGCCGCCAAGAGTGTGCCGTTCGCCGCCTTGCAGCCGATGGGGTCACACGGACAGAGGAGGTACCCTTGATCGACAAGACGCGTCTCAAGGAGCGCGTGCTGGAGTTGGTGCGGATCGACAGCCTGTCCCGCAAGGAGGGGGCCATCGCCCTGCGGCTTAGGGAGATCGTCGAAGGGTTGGGCGGCGCCGTCTTCATGGACGACGCGGGGACGGCGGTCGGCGGCGAGGTGGGGAATCTCGTCGTCCACTTCGACGGCAACGTGGACGGCGCCGAGCCGATGCTGCTGTCGGCGCATATGGACACCGTTGCCCCGGGCGAGGGAGTTGTCCCGGTGGTGGACGGCGACGTGATCCGGAGCGACGGAAGCACGGTGCTCGGCGGCGACGACAAGAGCGGCATCGCCATCATCCTGGAAGTGCTGGAGGCCGTGCGCGAGGAGGACTTGCCGCACGGGCACATCGACGTGGTTTTCACCATCTGCGAGGAGGTCGGCCTCCTGGGCGCGAAGCACCTGGACCTGGGACTCGTACGTGCGCGGACGGGACTGGTGCTCGACAGCGACTCCATCGGATTCCTCATCACCAGGGCGCCGGCGGCCAACCTCGTGGAGTTCGAGGTCCACGGTCTGGAGGCACACGCCGGCATCTGCCCGGAACGGGGCATCAGCGCGCTCCAGGTAGCCGCCCGCGGTATCGCGGCCATGCAACTCGGACGTATCGACGAGGACACCACCGCCAACCTGGGGCTGGTGCGCGGCGGCACGGCCGTGAACATCGTGCCGAACCGGGTGGCGCTCACGGGCGAAGTGCGCAGCCACGACGAGGACAAGCTCGAGCGGCAGACGCAGGCGATGGTCGCGTGCCTGGAGGAGGCCGCCGCCGGCGCCGCCCTGGAACTGGACGGCCGCCGCCACGAAGCACGCGTGGAGTCCCGCATACGGCGGCAATACGACCGCATGGACGTGCCCCACGACACCGCCATCGTCCGGCGCGTTCACGAGGCGGCGCGCAACCTGGGTTTCGCCGTCGACACCGTCGCCAAGGGCGGCGGATGCGACGCGAACGTCTTGAACCAGCGGGGGCTTCAGGTCGCCAACCTGGCCAGCGGCATGCGGGACATCCACACGGTCCATGAATGGCTCGATGTCAACGACCTGGTGACCGCGGCCCGGATCATCCACGAAGTCGTCCGGCTGGAAGGATCCCGTCAAGCATGCTTGGACGCGAGCTTGAAACACTCCTGAAGGAAGAACGGGGTCAGTTCTTCGAGTTCATCAGCGCTTTCGAACAGAAGAAGCGCGGCACTCAGACGAAGCGACCCCGAGACCTGGCCCGCGAAATCGCGCGTATCCTCGACGGCATGGTCAACGCCGACGGAGGCGTGCTCCTCGTGGGCGTCGAGCCCGACAAGAGCCTCACCGGACTCCCCTATTCGGAGCCTGAAATACGGGAGCTCGGCGAGGTGCCCCAAAGCCTTCTCAATCCGCCGCTCCCGTCCCTCCACGAACGAATCGACATCGGCAACCTGCTGCTGCTCCGCTTCGAGGTGAGCCCGGGCCTGGAGATCCGTCGCGTGGCCAACGGCAGGACGTTCTACCGCATCGCCTCGGAGAACCCCGCGGTTTCGCCCGAGCAGATCCGGCTCCTGAAGGACGCGAAGCTGTCGTACTCCTACGAACGGCAGCATATCCACGACGCCGCCTGGGAGGACCTGGACGACGCCGCGCTGGAGTCCTTCGCGGAACGAGTCGGCGCGCAGGAAGACCCCCGCTCGTTGCTGGCCCGCACCTATCACCTGGTCCGCGGGCCTATGGAACGGCCCGAGATTTCCATGGCGGCCCTGCTTCTGTTCGCCGCCGAACCCACCCGTTGGCATCCGCGCTGCGGCATCGACTTCGTCAAGTACGAGGGCACCGAACGAAACTATGGAGAATCCCTGAACGTGGTGAAGCGGGTACGCATCGACCGGCCGTTGTGGACCCTCGTCGACGAGGCCGTGGGACGCATCAAGGAGCACATCCGCGAGCGCATGGTCCTCCACGACCTGTTCTTCCGGGAACGCCTGGAATACCCGTCCTTTGCCTGGCAGGAGGCTCTGGTCAACGCCGTCGCCCACCGCGACTACGGCATCACCGGCGCGGGGGTCGAGCTCTGGATGTTCGAGGACCGCCTGGAAGTTCGGAGCCCGGGCGCGCTGCCCGCCCCCGTCGCCGTGGACCACCTGAACCGGCGACAGCGGGTGCACTTCTCGCGCAACCCGCTGCTGGTGCGGGTGCTGTCGGACCTGGGCTACATGCGCGAGATCGGCGAGGGCGTGCCGCGCATGTTCCAGGAGATGGAGCACAACGCCCTCCGCCCGCCCGAGTTCTCCACCGACGGCTTCTTTTTCACCGTGACGCTGCGAAACACGCCCATCTATGACGACGAAACCCTGCGGTGGCTCGACCACTTCGACCGCTCCCGCCTCGGCCCGCGCCAACAGCGATTGCTGGTGTACGCGCTGTCCCACGACAAGCTGCTTTCCACGGCCGACTACCAGCGCGTCGCCGAGGTCGACCGCGACACCGCCTATCGCGACATCCGCGGGCTGGTGAAAATGGGCATCCTCGCCCCCATCAAGCCCAAGAGCCGCACCTACCGGGTGGTGGAACCGATATGAGCGACGGCTTTGCCCGGCTGGCGGGTATCGCCGGCGGGTACGCGGAGGCGCGAATCCTGCAGGCCGCCGTGGCGTTGGGACTGTTCGACGCCCTGCGGGACGAAAAGGGCGCCGACGCGGCCGCTGCGGCAGGCGCCATCGGCGCCGACGCCCGCGCCACCGGCCTGCTGCTGGATGCCCTGGCGGCCATGGGCCTGCTGGACCGGGACGGCCGGGGCTACCGTCTCAACGAGTTGTCGGCCACCTATCTGACGAGCGGCTCGACCAGGGACTTCAGCGGCATGGTCCGCTTCGACGCGCTGTCGTGGGACGCCTGGGGCAGGCTGGAAGACGCGGTGCGCACCGGACGGCCCGCGCGCAGGCCGGACATGTACCAGGGCGACGAAACCGAGACCCGGATCTTCATCGAAGCCATGGACTCGCTGGTCCGGGCGCGAGGTGACGCGGAGGTTACGGCCGACATCCTGGACCTCGGCGACCCGCGGCGGCTGCTCGACGTGGGCCCCGGACCGGCCACCTATCCCGTGGCTCTGTGCCGCCGCTATCCGAACCTGCACGCGACCCTTTACGACCTGCCGGGGACCCTGCAAGTCACCGAGCGCTACGTCCGCGCATCGGATGTGGCCGACCGCGTCGAATGCGTTGCCGGGGACTATCGGACCGGCACCGTTCCGGACGGCTACGACGTGGTTTTCCTGTCCAACATCATCCACGGAGAAAATGAGGCAATCAATGAGGCTTTGATGGGGAAGCTCGCGAAATCATTGGTCGCGGGCGGGCGCCTCATCATCAAGGACCACGTCCTGGAAGGAAGCCGGGCGGAGACCGACGCCGGCACCGTCTTCAGTCTGCTGATGCTGCTGACGACCGACGGCGGGCGCTGTTATTCCGTCGGCGAAGTCCGGGGCTGGCTCGAACGTGGGGGCTTGGTGGATGTGGAGCGGGTGGAACTGCCTGCGCCGCTGACGTCGTCCCTGGTCATCGGGCGCAAGCCCTGACAGGTGCGCTCCTACGATTCCAGAACGGCGCCGGGAGAGATCTTGAAGGCCTTGTCCAGCAGCTTGGCGCGCGCCTGGTCGCCCCTGGCGCCCTCAAGCTTCACGCGCAACTTGGCCAAGCTCTTCCGGCGCCTGCGCCGCCGCTTTATTTCCATCATTCTCTGGAGAGGCATGCCGATGACGGTTAACACAGGCGCACGCGGGTCGCAACTCCCCGCCGGCTGCCTTCAGACCGCCTCGCCGGCGTAGATGCGCATCACCTTGTCGAGCAGCGCGATGGCGTCGGGCTTGCTCCGCTGGAAGGAGTTGCGTCCGATGATGGAGCCGAACCCGCCCCCTTGGTGGATGGCGCGGATCTCCGCCAGCAAGGCCTCGTCCGTGGTGGCGGGTCCGCCCGAGAAGATGACGATGCGGCGGCCGTCGAAGGCCGACTGCACCACGTGGCGGATCCGGTCCGCGGGATCGGCGATGGGGACGCCTTCCTTCTCGTAGACCTTGCGTGCCGCGTCCTGCTCGACGTTCTCGCCGGGGAACTTCACCTTGATGATATGGGCGCCGAGCTGGGCGGCGATCTGGGCCGCGTAGGCGCACACGTCGACTGCCGCCTCGCCGGCCTTGCTGAGCCCCGAGCCCCGGGGATACGACCAGATCACCACCGCCAGACCGTTGTGCTTGGCCTCCCGGGCGATCTCACGGATCTGCTCGTACATCCCGAAACGGTGCTCCGAGCCCGGATAGATGGTGAACCCCACGGCCACGCATCCCAGGCGCAGCGCGTCCTCCACGCTGGAGGTAACGGCCTGGGTCGGGTCCCTCTCGTCGTTCAGGAGATCGTGGTTGTTGACCTTGAGAATAAGCGGGATCTCGCCGGCAAAGTCCCGGGCGCCCGCCTCCAGAAAGCCCAGCGGCGCCGCGTAGGCGTTGCAGCCGGCGTCCAGGGCCAGCTCGAAATGATAACGGGGGTCATATCCCGCGGGGTTGGGAGCGAAACTGCGCGCCGGGCCGTGCTCGAACCCCTGGTCCACGGGCAGGATCACGAACTTGCCGGTGCCGCCGAGGCGGCCGTGGTTGAGGATCCGGGCCAGATTGGTCAGGGTCCCGGGATTGTCGCTGCCGTACCAGCTCAGAACCTCTCGTGCTCTCTCGGTCATCGCTCAGCCTCCTGGGGCGGTCTCATTCCTCCGCCATGAACCGTTCATAAAGGGCGACGTTGTCGACGCTGCCGACGGCGATGGGCGTACGCTGGTGGATGGCCTCCGGCATCACCTCCAGCAGCCGTCCGCGGCCGGTGCTGGCCGCCCCTCCCGCCTGCTCCGCCACGCACGCCAGCGGCGCGCACTCGTAGAGCAGGCGCAGCTTGCCGTTGGGGCTGCCGGGGTCTCCGGGGTAGAAGTACACGCCGCCGTCCAGCAGACAGCGGTGCAGGTCCGCCACCAGGGCGCCCGTGTACCTGAGGGAATGGGGCCTGCCGGTGGACTTGTCCTGTTCCGTTACGTGGTCCAGATACCTCCGCACGCCGGGCTTCCAGGCCTTGTGACGGCCGACGTTGGCGCTGTAGACGCTGCCCTTCTCCGGACAGCGGATATCGTGGTGGGACAGCATGAACTCTCCCACACCCCGGTCGAGGGTGAAACCGTGGACGCCGGCGCCCACCGTGTAGACCAGCACGGTGCTGGTGCCGTAGAGCACGTAGCCGGCGCACACCTGCTCCGAGCCCTTCTGCAGGAACTCCCCGCCGGAGAGCTCGCCGGTCCGGCCGCGCCTGAATATGCCGAAGATCGTCCCCAGCGGGGCGTTGACGTCGGTGTTGGACGAACCGTCCAGGGGATCCGTGCACAGCAGGTACCGTGCGTCCTCCGACGTACTCATCACCACCGCCTCGTCCAGCTCCTCCGACGCGATGCCCGCCACCAGGCTGCAGCCCGCGAACGCGTCCATCACGATCTCGTTGCCGATGACGTCGAGCTTCTTCTGCATGTCGCCGGTGGCGTTGGCGTCGCCGGCCAGACCCAGCTTGCCGGCGAGGGCGGCCTGATCGATCTCCCGGGCGAGGATCTTCCCCGCCAACGCCATGGGCTCCAGCAGCGCGAGCAGGTCCCCGGCCCCGTCCTGGCGCCAGCCCCCCTCCTCGATCAGATGTCGGTTCAGCGTCTTGCCTGCGGCCATCCTGACGACTCCTCGCTGTGGTTTCGGCCCATCCCGTAAGTTAGGAGCATGTCCCCCGGAATGTCAACGCCGGGGCGGAGTTCAGGCCCTGATGAGCAGGTCGACCGGGCCTGGGAGAGCAGAGGCCGGCGTGCTGGGACGTCGGCCTCGTGGAGCAGGGCATGCGCTCGGCCTTGAAGACCGCGCGGGTAGCGGCGCGGCTACGCCTTCGCAACCTTGGCGCCGGCGGCCAGGACTCCGAACTCCCTGAGTATCCGGGCCAGGTGCTCCTTGTGGGCTTCGGTCATGACCGGAAGCGGCGGCCGGACCGGCCCGCCGGCGAGGCCGACCATGTCCATGCCGGCCTTCACCACGGCGGCGTGGCCGGCGGCCTTGCACAACATCCGGTACTCCGCCAGCCGCAGGTAAAGGGCCTGTGCCTCGTGCGCGTCGCCGCGGACCGCCGCATCGTAGATCTCCACCACCGACTCCGGCCAGAACGATGCGGTGGTGGCGGTGTTGCCGATCATGCCCAAAGCCAGGCACGTCCAGATCATCGACTCCGCGCCGCCGATGAGCGCCATCTTGCCAGCCGCCAGGGCCACCGTCTCGTCCAGCTCCACCGCGTTCTGCGAGGCCTGCTTGATGCCGGCGACGCCTTCGATGTCCGCCAGCTCCGCGATCATGGCCGGACGCAGGCTGTAGCCCACGCGGGGCGGCGCGTTGTAGAGAAACACCGGCACCCCCACCTCGGCAATCCTCTGAAAATGGTCGCGAATGCTCGCGTCGTTCACGTTGTTGAAGTACGGCGGTGTCGCCATCACCGCGTCGGCGCCCAGCTCCTTGGCGCAACGGGTCAGCTCCACCGCCGCCACCGTGGCGGAATGCGACACTCCCAGCATGACGGGCTTGCGTCCCTGGTTGGTCTCGACGGCGATACGCATGACCTCCAGGCGTTCCTCGTCCGTCACCGCGGCAAACTCTCCCTGGGTGCCGAGCACCACCAGCACGTGGGCCGAGCTGTCGGCGGCAAACGAGACGTTGCGCGCCATCCCTTCCCGATCCAGCGAAAGATCGTCCTTGAACGGCGTCGTCAGGATCGTATGAATCCCTCTCCACTTCTCGTGGTCCATGTTCCCCCCCCCACTCTTTCTCGGGATGTAGCGCGAACGCGATTGCGTGAACGCTATATTGCTTGCCGCGGGTATGTCAATACGTGTGCTCGAACGCTCGCGTCCGGCGATCCTTGACAACAGAGGGCCCCTTGGATAACCGGGAACGGATTACCCGGAGACCGAGCGAGGACAGATGTCTCCGAGTCGGTTCATCGCCAAAGGCACGGCCGGACATGCCCAGCGACAAATACACCGTCCGAGAGGTCAGCTATCCCAGCGGCGGCATCGACGTCAACGCGCTCCTGTTCGAGCCGGTGGGTCTGACGGAGGGTGCGCCGGCGGTGGTTCACCATCCCTCCCACAAGAGCCCCGCGAAACACTACGAATGGTACCTCG
Organism: Candidatus Binatia bacterium; assembly: GCA_951813575.1. GTDB lineage: Bacteria > Desulfobacterota > Binatia > UBA9968 > JAJDTQ01 > JAJDTQ01. Next base: position 146,478 of record OX638375.1, on the reverse strand, counting down.
GCAGGTTCGCGGAGTCGGGATACGTCGGGCTGGGAATCGAGCAACGCGGCTACGGCTCGGGGCCCGCGGGGCAGAACGACCGCGGCGGCCTGTTGCAGCAGGGCGACGTCGCCAACGGCATGAGCTTCCTCGGCGGGCTGCCGTCCGTGGACCCGGAACGCATCGCGGTGAGCGGACATTCCAACGGCGCGGCCCTGGCCCTGATCGTGAGCTCCAGGGACGAACGCGTGAAGGCCTGCCTGAGCCTTGCCCCCAAGACCGACTGGATCAAGGCGCTGCGGGGAGCCCGTGAGTGGAAACCGGACTTCTACGATCTGACGGTCAGGGAGATGACCGGTGGAATCCCGCCGGAGGTGGATCCGCGGCCCTTCCTGGAACGCTCTCCCATCCACTACGCCGGGGACATCAAGGTGCCAGTGCTGTTCATCGTCGGCGCCCAGGACTGGGTCAACCCATCCTATCACTGCACGGACATGGCCGGCGCCCTCGAGCGCGCCGGCAACCGGGACGTGTCCGTGGAGATCATCGACGAAGTGGAGCACTTCTTCTGCCAGCGGCACTTTCTCGGCTACCGCTTCGACGCCGTCACCGGGCCCGCCCTGCGCTGGCTCGACCGCTTCGTCAAGGAAGCGTGACGGACCTCCACCGGCCGGCCATCACGCATCGATGCCAGGAAGGAACGTTCCGATGAGCGGCTCGCACACCGAACCGATGGCACGCATTTCACTCACCCTCAACGGCCAGCCGGCGGAGACCGAGGTGCCGGCCCGCAAGACGCTGCTGGACACCGTCCGGGAAGAGCTGGGACAGACCGGAACCCACGCCGGATGCGAGCACGGCGTGTGCGGCTGCTGCAACGTCCTGCTCGACGGCAAGGTGGTGCGCTCCTGTCTCCTGCTGGCGGTCCAGGCGGACGGGCACGACGTCCGGACGGTGGAAAGCCTGGGCTCCCCTGAGCGGCTGGGGCCGCTCCAGCGGGCCTTTGCCGACAAGCACGCCATGCAGTGCGGCTACTGCACCCCGGGAATGATCATGGCCGCCGCGGACCTGTTGGCCGTCAACCCGGATCCGGACGAGGCGGAGATCCGCACCGCCCTCTCGGGCAATCTTTGCCGCTGCACCGGCTACATGGAAATCGTCGACGCAGTAAAGGATGCCGCAGGCAGGATCGCCCGGGGCGAGACCCCGGTGGACGAGCCCCCTTCCCTCTCCGCCGGTGCCGCCGGCGGCCCCTACATCGGGCGGCGCATTCCGCCGGTGGAGGACCGCCGCTTCGTGGCCGGCAAGGGGACCTACATCAACGACTTCACGCTGCCGGACGTGCTGCACATGGCTACGGTCCGGTCGCCCTACGCCCACGCCCGCATCCTGAGCATCGACACGAGCCGCGCCGAAACCCACCCTGGAGTCGTGGCGGTGATCCTGGGAGAGATGCTCCCGGACGTCATCGACCCGGTACCCCAGAACCTCGATATCCCCGACGTCGTCTGGTATCCGCTGGCGCTGGACAAGGTGCGCTACGCGGGCGAGTGGGTGGCCGCGGTGGTGGCCCGGGACCGCTACGTCGCCGAGGACGCCGCCGAGCTGGTGGAGGTGGAGTACGAGATGCTGGGGCCGGTGGTGGATCCCGAGGAAGCCATCCGGCCGGACGCCCCGGTGCTGCACGAGAAGCACGGCAGCAACATCGCGTACGAACGGGTGCTGACCTACGGCCCGGTGGACGAGACCTTCGACGAGGCCGGCCACGTGTTCGAGGAACGCTACCGCTGGAACCGCCACTCCGGCGTGCCGCTGGAGACATTCGGCGCGGTGGCGCGGTGGGACGCCGGCCGGCAGGAGATGAGCCTCTGGGCCTCCCACCAGACCCCCAACATCGAGGAGCAGCTCGCCAAGGTGCTGCGGCTGCCGTTGAACAAGCTCCGCGTCCACCAGCACCTGGACGTGGGCGGAAGCCACGGCGTCAAGCGCGGCCGCAAGCACATGTTCCTCACCACGGCGGTGAGCCGCATGCTGGGCCGCCCGGTGAAGTTCATCGAGGACCGGCTGGAGAACATGAGCTCGGGCGACGGCCACGGCCCCGACCGGGTCTACTACCTGCGAGCCGCCTGCGACGGCGACGGCCGCATCCAGGCGCTGGACATCCGTTGCATCGACGACGCCGGCGCCTACGCCGGCCGCGGCGCCATGCAACTCATCAAGCCCATCACCGCCATCGTCGGCCCCTACCGGATCCCGGCCGTGCGCTATCACGCCATTTCGGCGCTGACCTCCAAGACCAACCAGTCGCCCTACCGGGGCTTCGGCCAGGCGCCCGCGGGTTACGTGCTGGAGCGCATGGTGGACCTCATCGCCAGGGAGCTCGGGATCGACCGGGCCGAGATCCGCTCGCGGAACTTCATCCAGCCCGACGAGTTCCCGTACACCATCCCCACCGGAGCCGAGTACGACAGCGGCGACTACCCCATCTGTCTGGAGAAGGCACTGGCGGTCTCCCGCGCGGACACCTGGGAGCAACAGCGTCGGGAGGCCCGGGAGCGGGGCAAGTGGCTCGGCTTCGGCCTCTCCACGGTCATCGAGCCCGGCGGCGGCACCGGCATGGTGTTCGCGGTCATGGGGCCGCAGATGGTGAACATGGACACCAACATGGAAGGCATCCGCGTCCACGTGGACGTCACCGGCATGATCACCGTCACCATCGGGTTCCAGTCCTGCGGCCAAGGCCACGAGACCACCACCACGCAGCTCGCCTGCGACTTCTTCGGGGTGGCGCCGGAGCGGGTGCGCATCGCCCGCGCGGACTCCATGGAGGGCATCGTCACCCGCGCCACCTCCGGCAACCGCCTGCACCTGATGCTGCCGCTGGCGCTCTTCAGCGCCGGACGGAAGATCAAGGACAAGATGCAGGCCATCGCCGCCAACGCCCTGGAGGTTCCCGCGGAGCGCATCGAGCTCGCCGGCGGCATGTTCACCGACCGCGAGGACCCGGAGAAGACGGTAAGCTGGGACCAGGTGTGCTTCTACGCATACCGCCGCGACACGCTGCTCTCCCCCGGCATGGAGCCCGGGCTCATGGCCAGCGCCGTCGCCAAGCATCCCCGTGGATTCGTGCCACCGACCCCGGACGGCAGGGTCGCCGGCGGATTCGCCACCTACACGTTCTCGGTGCACGTGCCGGTAGTGGAGGTGGACCCCGAGACCCTGGAGATCAAGCTGGTGGACTATTACGTGGTCCACGACTGCGGCAAGGTCATCAATCCGCTGATGGTGGAAAGCTTCTGCTACGGCGGTGTGAACCTCGGCATCGGCGGGGCGCTCTACGAGCAGTTCAAGTACGACGAGGACGGCCAGCTCCTGAGCCAGACCTTCATGGACTATCTCCTGCCCTCCACCATGGAGGTGCCGGAGATCGTGCTGGAGGAGCACGAGACCCCGGCCCCCGGCAACCCGGTGGGCGCCAAGGCCGCGGGCGAAAGCGGCTACATGCCCGCGCCCCCCGCCATCGTCAGCGCGGTGGAAGACGCCCTCCGGCACACCAACGTGCGCATCACCGACACGCCGGTGACGCCCGACATCCTGTTCGGGCTGGTGAACGGCCGCTGAAACGCGAGAGAGGCCGGGATGAAACCGCCGATTTTCGATTACGTCACCGCGGAGAGCCGGGAACACGCCCTGGCCGTGCTGCGCAGCCACGGCGACGACGCAAAGGTGCTGGCCGGAGGCCAGAGCCTGGTGCCGTTGATGAGCTTCCGGCTGGCAAAGCCGGCCGTGCTACTGGACATCAACCGGCTGGAAGGGCTGGACTCCATAGAGGCGTCCGACGGGAGCATGCGGATCGGCGCGCTGACGCGGCAATGCGAGCTGCTGACACATCCCCTGATCGCGGAACATTGTCCGCTCGTGCGCGCGGCCGCGGAGTTCATCGGCCATCCCGCTATCCGCAACCGCGGCACCGTGGGCGGCAGCGTCGCCCACGCCGACCCCGCAGCGGAGCTGCCGGTTCTGTTGCAGATCCTCGACGCAGGAATCGAGTTGTGCGCGGCTGGGTCGCAAAGGACCGTCCCGGCGGACGACTTCTTCATGGGCCTGCTCATGACCGGCATGAACCCCGACGAGCTGCTCACCGGCATCAGCTTCCCGCTCCCCGGCAAGGGCTCGGGCTGGGGCTTCCACGAGGTGGCGCGCCGCCACGGAGACTTCGCGTTGGTGGCCGCGGCAGCGCTGATCACGCTGGACGACCGGGGCGCGGTAGCCGGCGCGGCCGTGGCCCTGGGCGGCATCGGCGACCGGCCGGTGCGGGTGGTCGCCGCCGAGGAGACCCTCAAGGGCAACCGGCCGACACCGGAAACGATCCAAGCCGCATCGCATGAAGTCGATGGTGCCGTCACCCCCGTGGGTGACATCCACGCCAGCGAAGCCTACCGCGCGCACCTGGGACAGGTGTTGACCAAACGGGCCGTCCACGACGCCGTCGAGCGCGCCCGGGCGTCGTAACCTGTCACCCTCCTCGTCACCCCCGGGCCACCCTCCTCGTCACCCGGGCCACCCTCCTCGTCACCCCGGGCCTGACCCGGGGTCCAGGCATTTTGGCACGGACGGCGAATTCCAGTGCCCGCTCCGACAAGCCTCCGTCACGAAGTGCCATTGCCCTCCATCACTGCCCACTCTCCTGGACCCCGGGTCAGGCCCGGGGTGACGAGGAGGGTGCCTCGGGTGACGAGGAGGGTGCCTCGGGTGACGGTTGGGAGCCGGATTGCTGCCGGGAGTCAGGATGACTGCTGGGGACCGGGATAACCTGGGTCAAGCCCGGGACGGCGCCTTGAAGAGTCCGAACGGCAGGTACCGTAGCGCGAGGCCGCCGAGGATCATCCCGCCGCCGATGTAGGTGGCCAGGGACGGCACTTCCCCCACCCACAGCGCCACCAACAGCGGATTGAGCACCGGCTCCACCAGGGAGATCAGCGATGCTTCCTGCACCGATATGTGCTCGATGCTCCTGAAAAAGAAGAAATGGGCGAAGGCGAACTGGACGACCCCCAGGCACGCCAGCGCCGCAAGCTGGGACACCGACACGGAAAGCGCGCCGTAGGCGAGACCGAGCAGGGCGAGGGTCGACACGAAGTTGTTGCTCAGCATCAGCGCGAACGGGTCGAAACCCCTGAGGGGGCGGAGGTTGACGAAGTAGACCCCGAGCATGAATCCGCTGCCGAGGCCCACGGAAACGCCCAGGAGATCCCGCGCGCCCGCGGCCCCGGCGAACAGGATCAGGATGCCGGTGGTGCCGAAGAGCAGCGTGACCAGGTTGGCGCGCGTGGGACGCTCGCGGAACACCAGGTACCCCAGCACGCAGACGAACACCGGGGCGGTGTTCTGCAGCACGATGGCGTTGGCGGCGGTGGTGAGCTTGGTGGCCCACACGAGCGAGCCCGTGGCCGCGGTGAAGGCCAGACCGGAGAACAGAAGCCGCGGTCTCGGACGCCACCGCCGGGTCCCCGCGAACGGGATGAAGAAGAGCATGGCGAACAGGCTCCGGTAGAAGGCGATGACCGCGGCGGGAAGCGCCAGCGACTTGATGAAGACGCCGGCAAGGCTCCAGCAGAATGCGGCAAGCAGCGCGAAGAGTCTGCACCGATTGACCGAGGAGCGGGACGCGTGTTCCATCGTGCGGTTCTTTGCGGACCTGGGCTGCGGACAGCGCGCTCTAGGAGTCCTTCCCGCGGAACCCGGACTCGGTAAGACCCGGGAGGATCACCTCGTCACGCTGCGCCAGCGGTACGGTGGCGTCTATCCCCACCTTCACCACCTGTTCGCTCGAAGGATCCCGGGAGGCGTCGATGCGGGAACCGAGACCCTGACTCAGGGTGATCTGCTCCGGCCGTCCCACCCGGGTCGCCTGTGCCCACTCCACCTGCGCCGGGTCGCGGATGTCGATGTCGTCGTCCACGACCACCACGCGTTTGAGGTATCCATAGGCCCCGAACAGGGCCTCGATGAGCCGGCGCGGCATGCCGTCGTCCAGCTTGCGCAGCGACGCCACCGCGTGAAAGTTGCGCCCAGCGGGCGGGAAGTGGACGTCGTAGGCGGCGCCCAGGTGGTGGTCCCGGACCCTTGCCCGCCCCACGGCCTGGTAGTCGTGCCAAAAGTCGTTGTTGCGGGACTTGAAATGCTCTCGGGAGTTGAATCCCAGCACGGTGTGATAGATGGGGTCACGCCGAGTAGTGATGGCGGATACCTCCACCACCGGCTGCTGTCCGGCCGAGGTGATCTGGCCCGTGATGTCGGCGAAGGGACCCTCGTGCCGCGTGCGGCCGGGATGAATACGGCCTTCGATGACGATCTCGGCATCGGCCGGAACCTTGAGGTCCACGGTGAGGGCCGGCACCAGCTCCAGCGGACGTCCCAGCAGGGCTCCGGCCACGCCCGTCTCGTCGGCAACCGGACCCACCGGCCAGAATGCCGCGATGAACAGCGCCGGATCCACCCCGATGGCGATCGCCACATCCACGGCGCGGCCCGCGGCCAGTGCCTCGCCCACGATCCCGTGTCCGTCGTGGAAGCGGTTGGTCATGACGGTAAGCTCACGTGAACCATGAACCTGAATGCGGTAAACACCTGCATTTCTTCGTCTACCGTCATGAAAAATCACTACGCCCGAGGTGATGTAGGGTCCGGCGTCACCCGGGAAATGCGTGGGTATCGGGAGGAGTTCCAGTCCCATGTCGGGCGTGAACGGGACTTCCTGGCATTGACCACCAGCGCCGCCGAGTCGCTCCGGCGATACCGGTCTGGCGATGGCCTGTTCCAGGCGTTCCGCGAACTCCGCCATGGTCCCCATGCGCAGACCAAGGAGATGGCGTCTGGTGCTGCCATAGAGACCGGCCGCCACCGGCACGGTGTGCCCCTGAACCTCACGAAACAGAAAAGCCTGGTTGTCGCTCCGCTCGCTTGCGTCCACGTACGCGGCGATCTCGTGAACCGCTGAAACGGACCGATCCACCTCGACAAGCTCACCCTCGCCCCGCAATCGATCCAGGAACCAGCGAAAACCCATTTCCGGCATGATCCCCCCGTGGCTTCTCACCTAACACATGGCTTTCCCGGGAGGTAGCATTCCGCTTCCCCTGGAGGGCGCGGCGCACCAGCGAAGCGCCTTTCAAATTCAGACACCCCGGAGCATAATGCCGCCATGGAAGAGCTGGCCTTCACTGCCGTTGACGAGTTGACCCGTCTGCTCAGGACTCGCCGAATCTCCTCGCGGGAGCTTGTCGAGATGTTCCTCGACCGCATCGCCAGGCTCAATCCCGGTCTCAATGCCTATCTGACCGTGGCCGAGGAAGAGGCTCGGCGCGCCGCCGACAGCGCGGACGCGGAGGCGGGGCGGACCGATGCCTTGCCGCCGCTCTCGGGAGTACCGGTGGCCGTCAAGGATCTGGAGTTCACCAAGGGCCTGCGCAGCACGGGAGGATCCTTGGCCTACCAGGGGTTCATACCGCGGGAAGACTCCGTGGTCGTGGAGCGATTGCGGCGCGCCGGCGCCATCGTCCTCGGCAAGACGAACACTCCTGAATTCGGCTCATACGGACAGACCTGGAGCCGGCTGAGCGACGACTGCCGCACGCCCTGGGATACCAGCCGGACCTCCGGCGGCTCCAGCGGCGGCAGCGCGGCCGCGGTGGCGGCGGGACTGGCGCCCGTCGCCACCGGCACCGACGGCGCCGGTTCCATCCGGGCGCCAGCGGCGTTCTGCGGCGTTTACGGCATCAAGCCGAGCTTCGGACGGATTCCCATGCACGGCGGCTTCCTCGGCCTGCCGCTCCACACCTGCCCGGGGCCGCTGACCCGCTCGGTGCGCGACGCGGCCGTCATGCTGTCGGTGCTGTGCGGCCACGACCCGCGGGATCCCAACTCGACACGGGAAACGCCGCCGGATTTCGTCGGCGGGATCGAGGTCTCCATCCAAGACTTCCGCATCGCATGGAGCCCGGATCTCGGGTTCGCTCACGTCGATCCCGACGTGCGGAGCCTGACCGAGTCGGCGGCACGCACCTTCGAAGGCCTCGGCTGCCGCGTGGAAGCGGAAAGCCCGCCCGTCGACATCGACCTGTTCGAGGTAGCCGACCCGGTGCGGAACGCGGACAAGTACGCCACCTGGGGACACCTCCTCAAGGACCGTCCGGACGATCTGACGCCCTACGTCCGTTCGGTGCTGGAACGCGGCGGCCGGGTCACCGGCGAGGAATACTCCAATTCGCTCCGCGAGCTGGAACGCCTGAACGCCCGCATGACCGACTTCTTCGAGCGATACGACCTCCTGGCCACGCCCACGACCCCGGTGCCCGCCTATCCCGTGCGTCAACCGCCGCGGACCATCGACGGCTTCGAGGTGCAACACTACGCCAGCACCACGCTCCTGACGATCCTGTGGAACCTCACCGGCCAGCCGGCCGCTTCCCTCCCCTGCGGGTTCACGGCAAAGGGATTGCCCGTCGGTTTGCAGCTCATCGGCCGCTACGGCGACGACCTGGGCGTGCTGCGGGCTTCCCGGGCGTTTGAAAAAGCGAGGCCCTGGCCCGCCGGAATGACCGTTCTGCCTAACCCTTCAGCAACTTCTTGAGAAAGGACTGGACTTCCGGCGGTGCGGTCATGGCGCGGTAGAGGATCCCCTGCGCATCGGCGCCGACGAAGGTCTGGATGGGCGCACCGAAGATCCTGGTCGCGTCCGCGACGTACTTGGGATCCTGCAGCATCTTCCCAACCGCGCTCGCCAACACGTCTATGGTCGCCTTGGGAGTTCCGGGAGGGGCGAACAGGCCCTTTTCGAAGTTGCCCCCCGACACGACCAACGACTTGAACGCTTCCCAGGCAATGCCCGAGGGCGATTTGCCGAAGATCTTGCGGTATTCCTCCTCGAAGGTAGGATACTCCGCCGCGGCGGGATCGCGTATGATGTTCCCCTGAGCGTCCAGCAAGCCCGAATGGTACAGGACGAACGCCTTGCCTTCCTTTACCAACGGACGGACCGTCGCGTTGAAGCCCGGCGGGCTCATGCCGGAAATGTCAGCCTCGCCGCGCTGCACCGCCGCCGTTACGTCGGAATATCCCGGATAGCCGTAGACCTGCTTGCTGGAGATGTCCTTCAGAATGGCCTCGAAAATCACCGAACGTCTCATCGCGGTGGAAGATTCCCGAGAGGTGTCCGCCCTCACCAGCGGTCTCGGAAGTTTCGCCTTGAGCAATTCTTCAAGACTGGTTACCCCCACGTGTGCTCCGACATAGGTGATGATGCTGAACCCGGCCACCGAAATGATCGGCATCTTCCCAAGGTCGTACCGGGCGCCCTTGTAGCCGAGCTGCTGCCGGGTCAGGGTGCCGCTGGACGACACGCCCAGGGTCAACCCGTCGGGCCTGGCGGAGTGGTGGAGGAAATTGAAGGCGATGGTGCCGCCGGCCCCGGGCATGTTCTGGACGATGACAGTGGGTTGGCCCTCGATGTATTTGCCCAGGTGCCGGGCGATAACCCGGCCATACACGTCCGTGCCGCCCCCGGGCGAAAACGGTATGATGAGGCGGATTCTCTTTCCCTTGCCGAACGGTGTCTTCGAGTCTGCCTGAAGAGGACTAGCAACCGAGAGCACAAGGATCGCCGCCAAGGCAGCCCATATCGTGCGGTGTCTCATGATTGTCTCCTTCGCACTGCGCCGCGCGCAGCACCGTCCTGAAAATGCAAGAGCCGAAGAAATGCACGCATTTCCCCGGCTCTTGCTGCCATGCTCCACGCCGGACCGACGGGCGGTAGTCCCGACCCTGGTGCGGCGCGGCTCGTTGTTGAATCCACCGGCTACGGCACGAACAGACCGTCGATCTGTGCCTCGGCCTCCTTGGGAAAGATCCCCAGCGCGATACCATCCTTCAGGTACTGCTTCTGATTCGCCAGGTTCTTCGGGTTCGGCCACTTGAAGTCAGCCGGAAGCAGAAAAGGCCTGACCCGCTCGTAGCCGAGGTCGACGACTTCCTTCCCCTCCAGCCCGAAGATCTTCTTGGCGTACTTGCGGAAATGCTCGGGATCGTTCTGGACGCCGGCGATCATTTCCTGCCATGCGGCGCGTATCTTCCCCACGACTCCGGGATTCTTCTTCGCCCAGGTCTCCTGCGCGCCCACCCAGCCGAACATGTGGATGTCCTTGTTCAGCACCTGGGTGATCACGTCGCCCAGCTTGGCGATGGAGCGGTATTTGCCGGTGGCCAACATCCGGGTCACGTGCGCTTCCCAGTGGAGCGCGGCTTCCACCTCGCCCTTTTCCATCACCGCGATGATGCCCGCGGCGCCCAGCTTCTTGAGCTGAAAGTCCTTCTCGATGGAAACACCCTGCTTCCGCATCATGAAGTCGAACAGGTTGTAGGCCGACGTGACTTCCCGCGGCACGGCGATGGACTTCCCTTTAAGGTCATTGATGGTCTTGTAGGGCGAGTCCTTCCGAACGAGCAGATAATTGTGCATCGTCCTCATGTAGGGCTGCACCAGCTTGAGGGGAATGCCCTTCATGTTGGCGCGCAGGGCGGACTCCACGGTGGCCAGGCCCACCGGGATGGCGCCGATGGCGATGAGACGCTCGACGTTGGCCACTCCGCCCCAGCGCGCCTTGGCGACGAAACCGTTCTTGCGGTCGAGCTTCTTGTCGATCATGTACTGGCCGCCCAGGCCGAAGACGCCGCCGGAGGGCAGGCCGAACTCCACCACGGGCAGGTCCGCGCTCAGGGCCGGCACGGACAGGCCCGGAGCGAACAGGAACAGCCCCGCGGCCAGGACCAGCAGACGAAATCGGTTGATTCTCGTGATCATCATGCTACCTCCTTCACCAGGTTGAGTATGGTTTCCAGCACTTCCTTCTTGAACTCGATAAACCGCATGTCATCCGTATCCCGCTCGGATGACTTCAGGGGGTTCTCGTACACTGCGGCGATGCGCGCCGGCCGGGCGGAGAAGATCACGATCCGGTCCCCCATGTAGGCCGATTCCTCCACGTCGTGGGTGACCAGCAGCGCCGTCTGCCTGAGCCGGGAACAGATCTGGAGCGTATCTTCCCGCAACTGCCGCGCTGTGAGCTGGTCGAGTTTGCTGTAGGGCTCGTCCATCAACAGCACCTGCGGCTCGATCACGAGCCCGCGCGCGAGCCCCACCCGTTGCCGCATGCCGCCGGACAGGTAGAGCGGGTACTGCTTGCGAAAGTCGGTGAGCCCCACCAGCGACAGGTACTTGTCCAGCCGCTCGTCCCACTCATCCGCGGGCACCTCCATGCCCTTGAGAGCAAACTTCAGGTTGTCCTCCACCCGCTTCCAGTTGAGCAGCCTGGGATCCTGGAACACGTAGCCCAACTGCGGGTGTGCTCGCTCTTCGTCCTCACTACTGGAGATGATCTCCACCTGCCCGTGATCGAGGCGCTCGAGGCCGGTGATGATGTTCAACAGCGTCGACTTGCCGCAGCCCGACGGCCCCAGAAGCGCCGTGATGCCGTACTCCTTGGTGTCGAAGGAGATGCCGTCCAACACCTTCAGCGGCGAGCCGTCCTCGCGGGAAAAAAACTTGACAGCTTCGTCGATCCGTACGTAGGCCACCTAACGCCTCCAGGCTTCGACGCGCGGCCGCCAGCGGGTGACGCTGCGCTCCAGCACGCCCACCACCCCGAACTCGAGAAAGATCATCACGATCAGGAACGTGATGGCCCAGGCCAGCACCCCCTTCACCGAGAAGAGGTCGAAGTGGTGCATGACCTGATAGCCGACGCCGTTGCTGAAGCCGAACCCTTCGACCAGCACGATCACCTTCCATGCCAGCCCCAGGCCGTAGCGGATGGCGGCGAGGATATGCGACACCAACTGCGGCAGGATCACGTCCACCAGCTTGGAATACACGCTGGCGTGGAACGCCGTACTCATGTCGATCAGATCCTTGTCGATGGACTTGGTCCCCTGCCAGATGCTGATGGTGAGCATGGGAGAGATGGTCACGGCCACCGCGAGGTAGGCGCTGATCTCCTTGATGCCGAAGATCATGAGCATCAGCAGCGCCCAGATGAGGCCCGGCATGGTGAGGCCCAGGATCACCGGAGGCTCGAAGAAGCTCTCCTGGTTGCGGAAGCTCCCCATGATGATCCCCAACGGCGTGCTCACTACCATGGCAAGGCCGAAGCCGACGAACACGCGCCAGAGGGTGTTGCCCATGTGGTGATAGAACTCGCCCGTCTTGATGATGACGCCTACCTCGACGAACGCTTCCCACGGCCGCGGCACCAGCGCGGGCGAATAGAAAAGGCTCATCGCCCACCATGCAATGATCAGCGCGAAGATGGAGCCCACGCGGAGAGAGATGTCCCAGCCGGCCTCGCTAAAGACGGAGTCGGGCTTCCGCGGCCCTTTGAGCGGGTCCGTGTCGGGTGTTCCGACGAGCGTCAACTCCTCCTGTTTCGCCATGGATGATGTCTCCTAATACGAACGACCGAGTTCGCGGCCAAGCGCGCCGATGTTAGTCAATAGCATGATGGCTGTCAAATTCACCCCTGGGCGGGCCTTTCACCCGGCATTCGGTTCTGGAACGCACCCCGTCAGGTGACCCAGAGCTGATCCGCCGGGAGCCCGATGGCGGCCCGGGCCAGCCGGACCTGCTCCCGGGTCGTAATCACCCGGAAGGACCGCGCCGTCCTGATGGCCCAGAAGGTCTCCTCCTGAATCTCCCGGGTGGTGGCGTATTTCTTGAGGATTTCCAATACGCCGCCGCCGTGGAGTTGGTCCTTGGCCTGGTGGAGGCCGGCATTCATCAGGGAGCCGTGGGGTATGCCGCACAGCTTCTCCACGGTGTTGGCGCTGGCCGCCCAAGGGCCCTCGAACTCCCCCTTGTCGAGATAGCCGCGCTTGACCGCCACCCGGATGCTCTCCAGGCCGCCGATGGCGGCAAAGCCGCCCTGCCACGTCAAGGTGCGGCTCAGGTTGTCCAGCGCGTGCATGCAGGCCATGAAGACCGGCGTCGGCTCGAACGCCTCCGCCTCCTCACGGGTGATTCCGAGCTGCCGGGAGTCGTGGTACAGCACCTCGATGTGGCACATGCCGTCGGCGTCCGGATCGGTCACCTCCTCGTCCCAGCAGTCGTGCAGGATCTCGCGGCGAACATCCTGGTAGGGACATCTGGCGGCAATGTTCATCAGGTAGCTGGGGAACATCTTGGCGAAAAAGCTGTGGTTCATCTGCCACACGCCGAAGTACCGTTTGGCCTTTTCCGGGTCGTTCCGGACCTCGTCGGGTATGGGCGGGTGATTGTGGTAAGTCCGTACGATGTCGGCCTGCGCCTGCAGGAACCGTCCTTCGTACTCCTCCGGCGAGAGAGGCGGGCCATCGGCCTCCGGAGGAACCCTGAAATAGGTCTTGGTGGTAATGACATCCGTTTGAGTGTCCGCCATCGATACCCCTCCTTGTTTCCGATCGAGTCGGCCCCGACATCTGTCCCGGCGGTACCAGAACGGCTGTAGCGTGTCAACGAAAGCACCCGGGAGCGTGGCCCGCACACTTTACTCCGCATGTGGGTATTGATATACCCGCTGCCGAATCGTCCCGAGTCAGGTCCACTGCGAGGAGGATCGCCATGCGAAGCGCCTACGGTCTCAAGATTCCCGAGATAGACCCCGAGCTCACCCGGGTGGGCCCGGGCACGCCTTGCGGGGAACTGATGCGGCGGTACTGGCAGCCGGTATGCCTGTCGGCGGACCTCACCGACCTGCCCAAGCGGATCCGCATCCTCGGCGAGGACCTGATCGCCTTCCGGGACGGGAAGGGACGCGCCGGGCTGCTGTTCTTCCGTTGCAGCCACCGGGGCACGTCGCTGGAATACGGGCGGGTGGAACGGGACGGGCTCCGCTGCTGCTACCACGGCTGGCTCTACGACGTGGAGGGCCGCATCCTCGACATGCCGCTGGAACCGCCAGACAGCACTGTCAAGGACCATATCTGGCACCCGGCCTACCCGGTGCAGGAGTTCGGCGGGCTGCTGTTCGCCTACATGGGCCCCCTGGACAAGATGCCGCTGCTGCCCCGCTACGACGTGTTGCAGGCGGAAGGCGGCACGCTGAAGCCGCGTTTCGGCCCGCGCGTGGGCGGCGCCCAGGACTGCAACTGGCTACAGAGCGAGGAGAACCTCATGGACGCGCTCCATGCGGTGTGGCTGCACACGGTGCACAGCGGAGCCCAGTTCCCCACCCAGGCCCATTCGACGCTGCCGGAAAGGCTGGCCTACGAGGAGACCGACATCGGCATGCGATTCATCATGACCCGCAAGCTCGACGACGGGCGCTGGGCCGACGTCATCTGGGAAAACATCATGCCGCTCAACGTGCACCTGACCTACACGGACGAGCCGGTGACGGAGAAGGTGAACCAGGTGTCGTTCTGCGTTCCCGTGGACGACACCCACCAGCTCGGCGCCAACATCCGCTGGATTCCGGACGGCACCGACCCGTCAGAGTTGTCCGGACGCGAAAAGCTCGCCCCCGCGGGCCGGGGATCCCGGGACTACGAATACAGTCAGCGCTACCCCGACGACAAGGAAGCCCAGGAGGGCCAGGGGGAGATCGTGATCCACGCCATGGAACGCCATGTGAGCTCGGACGAGGGCGTGCTGCTGTTCAGGAAGATCCTCAAGACCGCCATCGACGACGTCAAGGCCGGCAAGGACCCCAAGGGGATCATCAGGGATCCCGACAGGGCCGCCTGCGTGCCCACCACCGCGGGAGCGGTGGTGCACGCGGCCCGGCCCGCCCACGTGGCCTGACGGACCGGCACCCTGGAGCCTCTGCCCTTCGTTCAGTCCCCGCCCGTCTCGGGATCCAGACCGTAGAAGCGGGCGACGTTGTCCACCAGCAGCTTCCGCTTGGTGTCCTCGCCGATGTCGGTGCGCTCCAGGAAGACGCTCACCGAGTCCACCAGCCGGTCCCCGTGCGGGATGTCGGAGCCGTAGAGCCAGCACTCGTCACCGAACTCCTCGACGGCGAACGGCAGCAGCCGCTCGTCCACCTCGAAACCGAAGTAGATCTGCCCCCTGCGGATGTACTCCTCGGGCTTGTACCTGCCCAGATAGCCCCGGTTGAAGCTTTCTCCGGCCCGGGCATCGCCGAGGCCGCTGTATTCCGACACCCGCTCCACCACCGCGGGCACCCAGGAACAGCCGGCCTCGAGAAACGCGATGCGGAGGTCGGGATAGCGGTCGGCGATTCCCTTGGAGATCACCCGCTGAAACGCGAACTGGACCGTGAGCCAGAAGGCCATGCTGGTCTTGTCATGGTGCGTGTCGCAGACCTCTCCCAAGGCCCGGAAGCTGTGGCCGGTGTGCACCGCCACCGGCAGCCCGGCGGCCGCCGCGGCCTCCCAGACGGGCTCCATGGAGTCGTCGTCCACCCGGTGGTGGCCGGTCATTCCCAGCATCATCACGCCCACCGAGCCCATCTCCTTCGTGCGCCGAACCTCCCGCGCGGATGCCTCGGGATCGATGGGGTCGATGATGGTGACCCACTTGAGCCGGTCCGGCGCCTGGGCGGTCATGTCCGCGATCCAGTTGTTGTAGGCGCGCATCATGGCCACGGACAGCTCGCGGTCGAAGGTAATGGGATAGGAAAGGAACATTGTGGGATAGATGACCTGAAGCTGCGTGTTTTCGCGGTCCAACTGTTCGAGGCGGGCCGCCACCGTGCGCAACTCGGCGCTCTCCACCGGGTCCGCCGCGTTGATGCCCGGCGTGATCTCCGCCGGCCGTCCGTCCTTGCTCAAGGGGAAGCCCGCCTGCTGGTACGGTCCGGTCCGCACCGGGAACGCCCGGGTGTCGATCAGCCAGCGCAGCGCCCGGTCCGGACCGATCTCGATCACCTCCGGCCTGCGCGACCACAAGTTCGCATCCCAGTGCTTGTCGGAGAACGTAACCTCCGACTCCGAGACGTGTCCGTCCGCATCCCACGCCTTGATCATGGTCTTCCCTTCCCTCGTGTCCCCATGTGCAAAAGCGACATCATATACTACCCGACGGCACCCAAAAAAGGTTCGGTGCTTGACTATCGGCGTTATGTGCCGATAGGTATAAAAAGACTGGAAACGAGGAGGGACCGCAATGCCGGACGGGACGGAAGATCGCATGACCAAGCTCGAAACGGCATTTGAGACCATACTGCCTCATCTGGCCACCAAGGCGGACCTGGCGAATTTTGAAACCGTACTGCCCCATCTGGCCACGAAGGCGGACTTGGCGAAGCTGGAGACGGATCTCGTCAAGGCCATAAGCAAACTTGAGTCCAAAATGATGTGGGGAGCGCTGGGGTTGTTGGTCGGGATGGCGACGATCATCGTCAAGCTGTTCACTTGACCGGACGGAATCCGCCATGCAGAAAGGGGACACCATACCCGTGGTGTCCCCTTTTTTTTCGGCCGCACACGGCCGGATCAAGACTGTACACCGAACAGGACCTTCACGATCATCCGGCGAGGGAGAAGAACTTGAGCATCCCATCCATCGACCCACTGGCCACTCGAGCCCTGCTGGCCTCGGATACCCTTCACGCCTGCATCGACGTCCGCGAGCGCGGCGAGTTCGCGCGGGCGCAGATCGCCGGCACCAGTCCGGTCAACCGCGGGACGCTGGAGATCCGGCTGCCGGTGATGGTGCCCGACCGGCGGGTTCCGGTGGTGGTATGCTGCGACGACGGACGCCGCAGCGGGCTGGCGGCGGAGACGCTGGCGACCATGGGCTACACCGATATCAAGGTCCTGGCGGGAGGTATCGACGAGTGGCAGCGCCGGGGCCTGCCGGTGCGCTCGGGCTGGGGCGTGCACGGCAAGGAATACGGCGAGCGCGTCGCCCACGGCGGCAACGTCACCCACCTCGACGCCGTGGAGCTGGCGCGCCGGCGCAAGGCCGGCGAGGACGTGGTGGTGGTGGACGTGCGGTCGCGGGAGGAGTACCTCCGCGGCCATGTGCCGGACACCTACCACGTTCCCGGCGGCAACCTCTTGCTGGACGCGCCGCGGCTGCCGTTGGCGGAGAACACCACGCTGGTGGTGAGCTGCGCGGGCCGCACCCGCGGCATCCTCGGCGCGCAACTGCTGCACGACAACGGGTTCACCAACGTCTACGCCCTGGAGAACGGCGTCATGGGCTGGTTCCTGGCCGGCGGCGAAATCGCCACGGGCCCGGGCAAGGAAGTGTCCGGGACGGCGGCGGCATCGCGGGCCGCCCAGGTCCGGCAGGCCACCGAGGCTCTCGCCTCGCGAGAAGGCGCCAGGCGCTGTCCGCTCGACACCTTCCGTACGGTCTACGACTCCGACCGGGCCTTCTACCTGCTGGACGTACGGCTGCCCGAGGAATACGAAACGAGCCACGTACCCCGGTCCATTTCGCTGCCCCTGGGACAAATGGCACTGGCCCACGAGAATTTTCTCGCGGTGCGCGGCGCGCCCGTGTTCGTGGTCTCCGACGACGACCTGCGGCCGGTGTGGGCGGCCGCCCTGCTACGGAACCTCGGCTTCCGCGACGTCGGCATCCTCGACGGCGGCCTTCGGGCATGGGACCAAGCCGGTCTGCCCCTGCAGCAAGGGACTCCGGAGCCCACGGTCTTCGGGTTGGAGGGAGCACGAGCCCGGGCGGCCCTCATCGATCCGCGCGCACTCCAGGCCCATCTCGACTCATCGGTCCTCGCCCTGGACGTCCGCAGCATCGGCGAATACGGCTTCGCCCACATCGCGGGCACCCGCTGGCTCCCCCGCGGCCGCCTGGAACTCGACGTCGAGCGCATGGCGCCCGAGAAGGCCGCGCCGCTGGTGGTGGTCTGCGACAACGGTACGCGGTCGACGCTGGCGGCCGGCACCCTGCGGCAACTCGGTTACACCGCTGTCCAGGTGCTCGAAGGCGGGACCCGTGCATGGGAGAGCGGCGGCCGCGCGCTGGGAGACGGGCTCGATGGCACCGGCGTCTCCACCGAGGACGCGCAGGCCGACTTCGGCCACAGCGTCTGGCACGGCGCGCTGGGGAAGTCCCGCGAGGACATGGAACGCTATCTGTCCTGGGAAATCGACCTGGTCAAGGACGAGGAAACAGCGTCCTGAGACGCCGAAGCGCGGTCACGGTCCCGGCACCCTGGCGGCGATGCCGTGGAAGAGCAAGCCGCCCACGAAGCCCACGAAGGGGGGCAGGACGAGACTGGCCAGGAATCGGGCTACGGTTATCTCCAGGCCCAGTATGGGAATCTCCCAGATGATGACCCGGTGGAAGCCGATGAGGGACCAAGACGTCAGATAGGCGATGATGGGTCCCGCGCCGGCGCCCGAGGCCATCAGTGAAGCCACGATGGGAAAGTGCATCATGGGCCCGCCCGGGGTGAACGCCCCGGCCGCCGTGCCGATGATGAGCCCCCGCACCCCGGAGCCCTCTCCGATCCACTGGGAAATCAGGTCCGTCGGAAGAATGACCTGGATCAGACCCGCCACCGCGAAGGCAAAGATCATCTTCGGAAGCGTGTTCATCAGGAGCTGGCCGCCGCTCGACAGGCCCGCCACCGCCCGCGGCACGCCATAGGAATGGACCACGTACACGCCCACGACGATGCTGGCCACGAACATGAACCAAAAGCCCCCGTCCATACCGAGTCTCCCTGCTATGCTGCGTTTTCCTTGCCGCATACCGTGCTCCACTTCGACTTGCGAGCCTGCCGAACCCCTTTGCGAAGCTTCCGCAACTTGACACAAACGGAACCCCGATTGTAGTTCTTTAGGCTCGGCGGACAACGGCGAAGACACCGAGGACGACATGCTGACCAGGGAAGACAACGAGATTCTGACGAGGGTGGGCCCGGGCACGCCCATGGGCGAGTTGATGCGGCGCTACTGGGTGCCGGTGGTGCTTTCCGGCGAGCTGGAAGCGGGAGGCCGGACCAAGCGGGTGCGTATCCTGGGCGAGGACATGGTGGCGTTCCGGACCGCCGGGGGCGAGGCCGGGCTGCTGGGCGAGTATTGCTCGCACCGGCGTGTGTCGCTCTATTTCGGCCGGGTGGAGAAGGACGGGCTACGCTGCTGCTACCACGGGTGGAAATACGGACTCGACGGCCGCTGCCTGGAGATGCCCAACGAGTCCCCCGAGACCGACTTCAAACACGCCGTGAGGCATCCCGCCTACCCCTGCCGGGAGCGCGGCGGCATCGTGTGGGCGTTCATGGGCGATCCCGCCCACATCACCGAGGTGCCCGACTTCGAATGGCTGGGTTTGCCCGACAATCAACGGTTCATCTCCAAGTACTACCAGGACAGCAACTACTTTCAGGCCCTGGAGGGCGGCATCGATTCCAGCCACATCTCGTTCCTGCACGCACCGCTGGACACCGCGGACCAGGCCTCACTCGAAAACATCGAGAAGGCCGGATTCGGCGTGGACACGGCGGTGGGGACCTCGGATCGGAGCCCCCGGTTCGAGGTGGTGGACACGGACTACGGAGTGATGATCGGCGCCCGCCGGAACGCTGAGGGCGAGCGCTACTACTGGCGCATCACGCAGTTCATCATGCCCTTCTACACCATGCCGCCGCCGCAGGACGAAGACCCGATCCTGCACTCCCACGCCTGGGTTCCGGCCGACGACGGGCACCTGATCAACTGGACCATCACCTGGCACCCGACGCGGCCCCTCAAGGAAGAGGAGCTGATGTCGCTCAACACCGGCTTCAGCGCCCACATCACGAAGTACGGGCCGCCCGCCAACGGCCCTTACGGCGATGTCCGCCCGGCGGCCACACGGGCCGCCGACTACGGCATGGACTGGGAGGCGCACCGTACGCGCATGTTCTGCGGCATCCCCGGTTTCGGCATGCAGGACCGCGCCATGACCGAAAGCCAGGGAGCCATCTTCGACCGGACCCTCGAACGCCTGGGCACCAGCGACACCGCCATCATCCAGGTGCGCAAATGCCTCATCGACTCGGCGAAGTTGCTGCGGCAGGAGCAGGCCCACCCGCCGGGCCTGGATCCGAAGCTCCATCACGTCCGGGCCGCTTCCGTGCGATTGCCCAAGGACGCCGTGTGGGTGGAGGCAGTGAAGGATCGGGTGCATATCGCGTCGTAGGGCAACCCATCCTTCCCGCCCCTGGATTCCCGCCCCCGATCGGGTCGAGGGCATGCTTTCGCGGGAATGACGGAGCGGAGCGGGAATGGCGGAGGGGGCGCGGACGACAGAAGGTGGCGGGACGGCGGGTTTGGATCCTATCGCCGAGGAACCATGACGTTTGAAGAGTATATGGCCGTGCCCTACGTGCTGTGCATGGCGGCGGTGCGGGGAGCCGATGGCCGTTGGTTGCGGCGGGCGGAGTATCCGGAGTTGCCGGGCTGTTTCGGTGAGGGTCTCTCACCGGAAGAGGCCTTGGCGGAACTCGACAGCAACCGCGAACGCATGGTGCGCGAACTCCTCGCCGCCGGGGCGCAGGTTCCGGTTCCGCGCCGGCCGCTGGCAAGGTTGCTGAGAGCTCGAAACAGTTGACCCGAAACGCGAATTTCAGTCTACGAGCCGAAGAGAGGAGACTTGCATTGAGCTTTGGAATGAAACAGGCACGGGCGCTGGTGGATGCGGGCGTCCGCGCGGCTGAGGAAAAGGGTTACCAGGTGGCGGTGACCATCGTGGACGCTGCCGGCAACTTCATGTGGTCGGGGCGCATGGACGGCACCAAGTTCGTGGCGCCGGACATCGCCCGGGCCAAGGCCTACACCGCGGCCGCGTTCCGGCAGAGCACCGCGGTGCTGGAGGAGAAGGCCAACCCGAAGCCGGTCTTCTACACCGGCGTGCAGGTGGTGCACGCCGGGCACATTGCCATCGGCCAGGGAGCGCTTCCGGTCTGGATCGGCGACGAGGTGGTGGGCGGAATCGGCGTGAGCGGCGCCGCGCCGCAGGAGGACGAGGAAGTGGCGGCCGCGGCCCTGGAGGCCGAGGGTTATTCGTTCCCGGCCGCCGACGTGGCCACCCGGGCGGCCATGGGCCACTCGAGGTAGACCGCAGCCGTGGGCCGGATCGAAGGAAAGGTCGCGCTGATCACCGGCGGCGGAGGCGGCATCGGCGCCGCCACCGCCATGCTGTTCGCCGAGGAAGGCGCGCGGCTGGCGCTGGTGGACCGCGACGGCGGGGCCGCCGAGGCCGCGGCCGGAGAGATCCGTGAGAAGTTCCCCGCGGCGGACGTGCTTCCCATGGCCGCCGACCTGAGCGCCGAGCCGGAGGCGCGCGGTGCCTTGGAGGCCACGGCCGCGCACTATGGAGGACTGGATATCCTGGTCAACGTCGCCGGGATCCGGGTGTTCGGCGCCCTCGCAGACGCCGAGGCCGACAGTTGGGACTCTATCCTGGCGGTCAACCTCATGGCTACCGTCCACTGTTGCAGGGCGGCCGTCCCGCTGCTCCGTTCCCGGGGCGGCGGCAGCATCGTCAATGTATCTTCGGTCTTCGGGGTCACCGGACGGGCGGGAATGGGACAGTACGACGTCACCAAGGCGGCGGTGGTGAGCCTTAGCCGCACCCTGGCCATCGAAGAGGTGGGACACCGGATTCGGGTCAACGCCGTCTGTCCCGGCCCCACCATCACGCCCTTTCACATCGAGCGGGCCGAGGCCCGTGGGGTGAGCGAGGAAGAACTGCGCCGCACCGGCGCGCAACACACGCTGATGAAGCGGTGGGCGGAGCCTCGGGAGGTCGCCCACACGATCCTGTTCCTGGCCTGTAACGAGTCGTCCTTCGTCACCGGCACGGCGCTGGTGGTGGACGGCGGCGCCTCCGCCGCCGTCGGTGGATCGTAGGTCTACGCCCGCGTCAGTCGTCCGCCAGGGGCACTACCGCAAAGACGTGGGGCTCGTCGCCGATGACCCGGCTCTGGTGCCCGCGGCCGGTCAGGTCGTCCGCGAGCATGATGTCGCCGGCCTGGAACCGCCGCACTTCCCCGCCGCCGCACTCGATGTCCCACTGCCCCGAGAGCGTGAACAGGTACTGGCGCCGGGGCGCCGGATGCCAGTCCAGCAGCACGCCCGGCGGAACCCTGCGCACATGCACGCTCTTGGCGTTCCCCAGGGCCGTGGATTCCATCCGGCGATCCGGCTCGAAGTTGAGCTCGATGTCCTCGAAGTGGGACTCGCCGTCATCCCCGCTGTAAAGTCTGACTACCTGCATGCCGCCTCCGCCTTTCCGACCGCGCCCGGACGCTACGGCGCCTGCTGCTATCCCGACTACTTGCCCAGTGATTTCTTGAAGGTTTCCCCGTTGTCCTCGATGAGGCTGTAGAAGCCGTTGAGCATGTTCTCCCAATCCTTGCCCACCACCGGCTCGATCTTGGCCTTCATCTTGGCGAACCGCTCCAGCACGTCGGGATCCTTGGTTGCGGCATCGAACGCCTTCTGGAGGATCTCTAGCCGGTCCTTGGGCATGCCCGGCGGGGCCGTCACCACCCGGTGAGAGGCCAGCACCGTCAACTCCGGATGCCCCAGCTCTCCGATGGTGGGCACGTCCGGAAACTCCGGTGCGCGTTTCTCCAGATACACCCATAGAGGACGCAGGTGGCCGTCATGAACGAACTGCATCTGCCCGGGTGAATCCAGGCCCAGGCCGCGCGCGTGTCCCTCGCCGCGCACGATGCCCATATTGGCGGCCGGCGCGCTGGGATAGCCCAGGATGAACCGGTGTTTGAACTTCAGCACCGACGCGGTCAGCGCCGCGGTGACCCATGCCGTGCCGCCGACCCCCGTACCGGTGAGCAGCACTTCGTCGGCCTTCTGCAGGTCCTCCAGACTCTTGAACGGGGTCTTGGCGCCCACGGCCCACACGTACGGCCCCGCGGAGATCTGCCCGATCCACGAGAATTCCTTCAGCTTGTACTGCGGCTTCGGGTTGTCGAACAACTCGGAAACGATGGCTCCTGGAATGTTGACGGTCGAGATGGTGTAACCGTCGGGCTTGGCCCCCCAGGTCAGGTTCCACGCGATGTTGCCGCCCGCCCCCGGCCGGTTGCGGATGATGACGTTGACGCCGAGCGCCTTCTTCATGCCGATGGTCATGGCCCGGCTGTGGAGGTCGAACCCCCCCGCAGGACCGTAGGGTATCAGCCAGGTAATGGTCCTGCTCGGGTACTTGTCCGCCGCCAGTGCGACGGGCGCGGTCACGGCAATCCCCAGGACGGCCAACAAAGAAACGATTCCGATCACTTTACGCAACACTGAGTACCTCCTACTTGCCAAAGCCAATGACTCCACCCACTCTGCATGGTTTCTCCCACTTGATCAACCCGCCCGCGTTCCCTGGACGTTCTGCGTACGCTTCTCGCCCTCTTCCCAGACTCTGGCCCCTGCCGTCGTGGGCACGCAGGCGGCCTTTTCGGGATCCCGTATGATCCCCTTGGGATCCTTGTTCTGCTTTACCGCCTCGATGGCAGTTCGAAGGATCCTGCGGAACATCAGCACGCCTTCATCCGAGGTGACGTGGTGCTCGAGCCGGTGGTTGGCGATCTCGCCCTGGCCTTCCTGGGCTTCCTTGTCGTCGGGGTGACGCTGGCGGTACTCGTAGCTGGTGTCGGACCGCCCCCCGGGCGCAAGCTTGGCGCGCCCGCTCAACAGGGTCTCGTCCTCGTCCGCCGGCATCCACCGGATGTTGGCCGACCTGACATGCGTGTCGTCCACCGGTACGCAAAAGGAGACCTGGTTCACTTTCGTGGTCTTGAGCTCGCTCGTGTAGACCAAATGCGCGTTCAAGGGCATGACCATTTCCCAGATCAACTCGGCCCACCGGCCGCCGTCGAGCCTCTGGATCATGACGAAGCGCATGCCCATTTCGGTCTCTTCGTACCGGAGCTCTTCCGGCAGCGAGGTGAACACCTGGGTGGGGAACTGGGAGCCGCTGTGAAGGGTATGCAGCCACACGGTGTGCAGCGCATCCATGAGATTCTCCTCGGTCTGGAGCCAGTTGCAGTCAACGGAGCCGCCTATCCGGGGGCCGAATCGGGCATGGAACTTCCCTCCCTCATGGACCCAGGCATCGTACTTGGGTAGTTCCGGCACCTTCTCCAGCGGCCCCATGTAGGCAAAGACCAGGCCGCCGAACTCCTGCACCGGATAGCACGGGTGCTTGAGGTGATCCTTGACCTGGCTCCCGGGAGGTTCCAGCGGCATGTCGAGGATGTTGCCCTCCACGTCATACAGCCATCCGTGGTAACAGCACCGAAGTCCCTGATCTTCCAACCGGCCGTATTCCAGGGAAGTGCCCCGGTGACTGCAGCGAAAGAAGAGCAGCCCCGGCCGGCCGTCCCCGTCCCGGAAAGCGACCAGGTCCTCGCCCAGGATGCGTATCCGCTTGGGCAGATCTTCCAGGTCGCGGGACAGGCACACCGGCTGCCAATAACGGCGCATAAGCTCGCCGCAGGGCGTGCCGGGACCGACACGGGTCAGTTCCGGATCGATTTCGGGGATCTTGAAGCCGTAGGCGCTCCTCATCGAGACATTCCTTCCGGGTCCGGCTTGTTCGGGGGCTCTACGCCCGACACGCGACCGGCCGGGCCGCACGCATGGAGAAACCATGCCGGCGCGTCCCGGCCGGTGGGGGGTCGACTGTGACTCGGGAAAGCCCGGTTATTTCTTCTTCTGCAGGGCTTCCCGGAATATATCTCCGTACTGGTTGATCAGGCCGTAGAAGCCGTCAAGCATGCTGTTCCAGTCCTCGCCCACGACCGGAGACAACTTGGCTTTCATCTTCGCGAACCGTGCAATCACCTCCGGATCCTTCAGCGCCGTTTCGAACGCCTTTTGCAGGATCGCCTGCCGGTCCTTGGGCATACCCGGTGGAGCGGTGGCCACGCGGTGAGAGGCGAGGACCCTGAGCTGTGGGAAGCCCAGTTCCCCGACGGTGGGGACGTCGGGGTACCTGGGATCGCGCTTGTCCAGGTAGACCCACATGGCCCTCATGTTGCCGTCCTCCACGAACACCATTTGGCCCGGCGAATCCAGGCCCAGGGCCCTGGCGTGGCCTTCCCCTCGGACGATTCCCATGTTGGCCGCCGGAGCGCCCGGATAACCGAGGATGAACTTCGGGTTGAACCCCATGACCTTGGCTGTCAACAGGTTGGTGACCCACCCGGTGGCGCCTACCCCGGTGCCGGTGAGAAGGACCTCCTTGGCGTCCTGGAAGTCCTTGAGGTTCTGAAAGTGGGTCTTGGCGCCCACTGCCCATACGTAGGGGCCGGACGAGATCCGTCCGAGCCAGGAGAACTCCCTCAGCTTGTAGACCGGCTTGGGGTCGTTGAACAGTTCGGAGACGATGGCCCCGGGAATGTTGACGGTCCCGATGGTGTAGCCGTCGGGCTTGGCCTTCCAGAGGAGGTTCCAGGAAATGGTTCCGCCGGCGCCCGGCCGGTTCCTCAGTATGACGTTGACGCCGAGGGCTTTCTTCAAGCCCACGCTCACCGCCCGGCTGTGAAGATCGAACCCGCCCGCCGGGGCGTAGGGGATCAACCACGTGATGGTCTTGCCCTTCTCCGGCCAGGTCCCCTGAGCTGATACATCCTGTGCGGGTACGGTCATCCCAAGGACGGCCAACAAAAAAACCACGCCGATCAGGTTACGTAACATCGGAAACCTCCTTGCCGGTTTGCTACCTGTGCTCGCTCATGTCCAGTTGGCCCGTTCTCTTCCGCTATTTCTGCAGAGCCGCCTTGAAAACGGCGCCGTGTTCCTGAATCAGGCCGTAGAAGTCCCCCAGCATGTTGTTCCAGTCCTCGCCCACCACCGGTTCTATGCGCGCCTTCATCCGCTTGAACCGCTCCAGCACTTCCGGGTCCTTGGTGGCCGCGTCGAACGCCTTCTGGAGCATGGCCAGCCGGTCCTTGGGCATGCCCGGAGGAGCGGCCACCACCCGGTGGGAAGCAAGCACCGAAAGGCCCGGATAACCCAACTCTCCCACTGTCGGGACGTTGGGGAGGTCCGGATCGCGCTTGTCCAGATAGACCCACATGGGCCTCATGCTGCCGTCATGGATGAACGCCATTTGGCCCGGCGAGTCCAGGCCGAGGCCACGGGCGTGACCCTCCCCTCTGACGATCGCCATGTTGGCGGCCGGGGCGCTGGGGAAGCCCAGGATCTGCTTGATATTGAACTTCATGACCCGCCCGGTCAGGGTCGACGTGACCCACTCCGTGCCGCCGACCCCGGAGCCGGTGACGAGGACTTCCTTGGCCTTCTGGAAGTCCTCGAGCGTCTTGAACGGCGTTTTCGCTCCCACCGCCCACAGATACGGGGCAGCGGAGATTTGCCCGATCCAGGAGAACTCCTTCAGGCGGTACTCGGGAGTGGGCCTGCCAAACAGCTCGGAGACGATGGCGCCGGGGATGTTGATGGTGGTGATGGTGTAACCGTCGGGCTTGGCGCCCCAGGTGAGGTTCCAGGCGATATTCCCACCCGCCCCGGGCCGGTTGCGGATGATGATGTTGACGCCGAGCGCCTTCTTCATGCCGATGATCATGGCGCGGCTGTGAAGGTCGAACCCCCCCGCCGGACCGTACGGTATCAGCCAGGTAATGGTTCTGCTCGGGTATTTGTCCGCCGAGACCGCTGAACCCGGGAAGCCGAGAGCCAGCACGACGACTGCCGCTGCCAGCACTGTCGAAAGGCGTGTTGCTCGCATGGGGCACCCCCTCGGTTTGCTTGTGGTGGCCCTCGTATGCCACACCTGCGACGCGCGTGTCAACGTGAACAAGGATCCGCAACGCCGCGGAACGAAGGCTGCCGGGCCGGCCGGTGCGGACGGCAAAAGCGGTGAAGGAACTCCAGCGTCGAGGTCAGACCAGGCTCTTGAAGTAGCCGAGGTCCCCCTGCCCCTCGCGCAGGATCGCGATGGTGTCATCGACGAGCGAGATGACGCTGGAGGCCAGCACCGGGAGGGTCCCGCACTCCATGATGAGGTCCACCCGGTGCCCGAAGATCCGTTCGAGGTCTGCCGGGTTGGTCACCACCTCCTCGTCGCTCTCGTTGGCGCTGGTGCTGACCACGGGGTTGCCGAGCTGCTCCACCAGCGCCAGCGGCACCGGGTGGTCCGGTATACGGATGCCCACGGTCTTCTGCTTGGACTGGAACACCCGGGGCGTTTCCTTGGTGGCGGTCAGCACGAAGGTGTAGGGGCCCGGAAGGAACCGCTTGAGGATCCGATGCGCGAAGTTCGACACGTGCCCGTAGCGGCTGACCTGGACCAGGTCCGAGCACACGAACGACATGGGCTTGTTGGCATCGCGCCCCTTGATGCGGCGGATGCGTTCCACCGCGGCCTTGCTGGTTACGTCGCAGCCCAGGCCGTAGATGGTGTCCGTGGGATAGACGATGACGCCGTCGCGCTTCAGGACGTCGACGGCGCGGTCCACGTGCCGTCCCTTCAGGTGGTGGGGATCGATGCTGAGGGTGGTGGCCATATGGACTCCGGATGCAATCAGCTCAAGGCGAGGACACATCCGTCCGGCGGGTCATGAACAGATCCACCGGAAGCCGCGTGCCCAGCTTTTTCTTACGGGCTTCCTCCAGCACCAGGTGGCCGATGGCGGCGAACTGGATGCCCATGCCGCAGTTGTTGTTGTGATGGGTGATCTCCGAGGCGGTGGTGCGGCCGGCGATGTTGCCGATGACCAGGTCCCCCAACTCGTGAATCTGCTCCCAGCCGATGATGCCCTTCCGTATCGGCGACATCAGCTCGGGCTGTTCGTCGATCTCCACCTGCTCCTTGGAATTCACCACGATGAGGTCGCAGTTCTCGATGGCGGCGTCGTCCAGCTCACGGCGCTTGTCGAACCAGTCCGGGCCGATCATGGAGACGACGTGCGTGCCCGGCTCCAACAGGTCGCCGTCGAACACCGGGTCGCCGGAGTTGGTGGCGGTGACCACGATGTCCGAATCGTGGACCACGTCCTCGGGACGCCGCACGGCGCGGGCCTTGACGCCGTAGCGTTCGGTCACTTCCCTGGCGAAGCGCTGCCGGTTCTCCTCCCGCAGCGAGAACACCTTGACCTCCCGGATCTTCCGCACCGCGCAAAAGGCCGACACCTGGCCGTGTGCCTGGGTGCCGCTGCCGAAGATGCCCAGCACCGACGCGTCCTCCCGCGCCAGGTACTTCGCCGCGACCCCGCTGGTGGCCCCGACCCGGAGCGCCGACAGGTAGTGGTCGTGGACGATGCCCTTGAGGGCCCGTTCCTTGATGCTGAAGAGCATGACGAAGCCGGAGAAGTCGCCGGGGAACTCCATGCGGCTCGCGCCGTCCACGTTTCGGAACCGGATCTGGGACGAATCGAGCCGCACCGCGGCCGTATCGAAGGCCGGCACCGCCCCGGGAATGACGTTCAGCCAGTACCAGGTGCGCTCCAGGCCCTCCTGCGGCATGTGCAGCCGGCGCCGGGGCATACCCTCGGCGATCTTCCGGCCAAGCTCTCCGTACGCCGTTTCCACCGCATCCACGATCTCCCCCATGTCGAGGAGACCCTCCATGTCCTCGTTGGTCAGGACCAGCACGTCCTCGTCAGCCATCATGATCCCCCTGCCGGCGTTGTCCCGGAGTCGCCGCCCGCGAACATCGAGCGTCCGATTCGTCGCGACCTCTCGTTTCAGTTCAGCAACTTACGGTAGACTGACGGTCCGTCCCCGTCAAGTGAGGACGGGGCATCCCGACAAGGCCAGGCCCCGGAGGCGACAATGTATCGACTGATCCGAGCGATGGTGGCTCTCACCGTTACGGCGTTCGGTTTCACTGCGCTGGAACCGGCCCACTCCCGCGACCTCGAGCTGGTGGAGCGGCTGAAGAAGAACGCCGCGGAGTTCCGCCACGAGATCGGCAAGCCCGGGGGGACGCTGACCTACTCGACGATCTCCGGTCCCAAGACTTTCAATCTGGCCATTTCCACGGAGACGTCGTCGACCGAGATTCTCGACTACGTGTTCGAAGGCCTCGTCGAAACCTCCTGGCTGACCGCGGAGGTCGAGCCGGGCCTGGCTGAACGCTGGGAGTCATCCGAAGACGGCATCGTCTGGACCTTCTTCTTGCGCAAGGGTGTGAAGTGGGCCGACGGGGCTCCCTTCTCCACGGACGACGTCATCTTCACGTTCTCCAGGATCATCTACAACGACGATATCCCGGCGTCGGCTCGGCCGGGCCTCACCATCCGCTACCGCGATGACGTCGCGCAGACCTGGAAAAAGGGCCA
Organism: Candidatus Binatia bacterium; assembly: GCA_951813575.1. Lineage (GTDB taxonomy): Bacteria > Desulfobacterota > Binatia > UBA9968 > JAJDTQ01 > JAJDTQ01. The sequence goes on along the minus strand of OX638375.1, from coordinate 117,226 downwards.
GGTGAAGGCCGAGAAGGTCGACGAGCATACCGTGAGGTTCACCCTGCCGGTGCCGTTTGCGCCTTTCTTGCGGGCCATGGGCACGGCCATCTATCCCAGGCACATCCTGGAGAAGCACGTGGACGACGGCACTTTCACGTCCACCTGGGATGTGGGCACCAAACCCGGCGACATCATCGGCACCGGGCCGTTCACCATCGAGCGCTACGACGCGGGGGAGCGCATCGTCCTCGGGAGGAACCCACGGTACTGGCAACGGGACGCGGCGGGAAAGCCCCTGCCGTACCTCGACCGCATCGTCTACCTGGTGGTGCCCAACCTGGCCACGTCGCTCTTGAAGTTTCAGGCGGGTGAAACCGACGTCCTGGAAGTGACCGGCGAGCACTACCCGATCCTGAAGCCGCAGGAAACGGCGAAGAACTTCACCCTGTACAAGAGAGGTCCGAACTTCGGAACCACCTTCCTCGCCCTGAACATGAACGCCGGCAAGAATTCCAGGAACGACGCCCCGTTTGTCGATCCCGTCAAGCTGGGATGGTTCCGGACGCTGGACTTCAGGAAGGCGGTGGCGCACAGCATCGACAAGGACAGCATCATCGACAACGTCATGAACGGACTCGGCTATCCGCAGTGGGCGGCGGTGAGCCCCGCGGCCGGCGACTTCCACAACCCCGAGGTGACCCGATACCCGTACGACATCGACAAGGCCAACGCCCTGCTGGATGGCCTGGGCTGGTTCGACGGCGACGGCGACGGCGTCCGGGAAGACGCCGAAGGCAACAACATCGTCTTCACCCTTGCCACCAACTCCGGGAATACCGTGCGGGAACGAGTGTGCACGATCATGAAGCAGGACCTCGCAAGGATCGGCGTACGGGTGAACCTCCGGTTTCTGGAATTCAACACCCTGGTGTCCCAGCTCACCAGCACCTACGATTGGGAAGCCATCGTGATAGGCTTCACGGGCGGCGTAGAGCCTCACCACGGCATCAATTTCTGGCATTCCGGCGAACGGCTTCACCTGTGGTTTCCGAACCAGGAGGAACCCGCCACCGAGTGGGAAAAACGGATCGACGGGCTCTTCGTCCGCGGCAGCCGCGAGTTGGAACGGCGAAAGCGGGTCGCCGTCTACCGGGAGTTCCAACAGATCGCGTCAGACCACGTGCCCGTGGTCTATACCGCGCTGGCCGAGCGTATCACCGCCGTCCGGAATCGCTTCGCCAATATGACGCCGACCCTGTTCGGACTGTTCGACGTACGCAGGCTTCATCTGAAGTAGCCGGCGTTCCATCCCTGGTCCGGGGTGACGTCACGGAGACCTGGTTGATTCGACCATGACGACCTACATCCTCAGGCGGCTGCTCATCACGATTCCGTCACTCTTCGCCCTGACCTTCGTCATTTTCATGATCATCCAGATCGCTCCGGGAGACTACTTCGACCAATGGGCGCTCCAGCCTGACCTCAATCAGCGGCAACTGCGCCAATGGAAACGCGAGTTCGGCGCGGACAAGGGCTGGGGGACCCAGTACCTGCGATGGTTGCGCGGCGTGTTGTTCGACATTCGTGTCTCGAGCGAGCGCACTCGCATCGCCGACTTCGAGTACGCCGATCTGGCCGCCAACCGGAGTGCCTACAGGATCACCGGCAACGCTACGCCCATCCTCGTCCCGGTGCCGGAAGACGGCACCTTCGGGCTCGGGTTCAACTTCGCCGCGGCCGGAGATGCCGGCGTGTTGCGAAAGACGGACAACCCCAATACGGCAAGTCAACGGCCGGGAAATCACTGGTCCGGCAACGACTTCCAGGCCGTCGAAATGGAACTCCGCAACGACCGGGTGGGCGGCGCGGACATTTTCCTGCGCATCCAGGACCGCGACGGGAAGGCGTTCCAGGAGCGCCGGTCCATCGACACGGACGAACCGGCGTCCATCGCGCTGACCGACGCCGACTACGCCCGCTTCGATGTGGACCGGACCAAACTCAAGGGGCTGTTTCTCTTCGCACGACAACGCGGCGGAAGGCCCGCAGTGCTGGAGGTCGCCTATCGTGCGGGAGACACGGTGCTGGCCACCGTGCGCCACGCGCTGGATCCGACGCACCGCCTGGCCCTGGTGCGCAATGCCTTTCCGGCGGGGCTCAGGGACCCGGGCCGCTGTGACCGCGTGGCCTTCAGGATCATCGCGGAACCGACGCCGCCCATGACCGTGAACGTGGCTTTCCGGGATGCGGACGGCGACACCTATGCGACCGACGTGGCCCTTCCCCCCGACGTGACCACATCACTCTCCGTCGACTTTGGGGAACTTCACTCCGCGGGCCTGGATACCACGCGCATGGAGTCGATCTCGTTCCGCGGTGACGTCCCCGGCTCGCTTTTCGTGGACGAGATCCGGCTCGAGAAGGCCGGCAGCGGCTTCCACGTCGGCATGCCGGATTTCGGCAAGTCCATCGCGAACCGCCAGCCCGTTTGGACCACCATGTGGCCTTTCCTCAAGAACACCATGCTGTTGAACGTGCTGGCCATTCTCTTCACCTGGCTGCTGTCGCTGCCCATCGGAATCTACTCCGCCACGCATCCCTACTCCTGGAGAGACAAGGCCTTCGGCTTCATGGCCTACATGGGCATGGCCATCCCTTCGTTCTTCTTCGCGCTGTTGCTGCTCTATGCCGTGACACTGACCTATGATCTCGCCCCGGCCAATCCGCTGTACGAGTTTCTTCCCATAGGGGGGCTCACGTCGGCGAACTACCATGAGCTCGGCAGGTGGGGGCGGATGATGGACGTGGCCCGTCACCTGGTGCTGCCGGTCCTCGTGTTGGGAACCGGCTCCATGGCGGCGCTGGTCCGGGTGCTGCGAGCGGAGTTTCTCGACAAGAGCCACATGCAGTTCGTGGTAACGGCACGGGCCAAGGGCCTCTCCAATGCCGCGGTGAACTACAAGCACATCCTGAGAAACGCCATCACCCCGTTCGTGGCGGGCTTCGGCTCCCTGCTACCCACCCTCATCGGCGGCTCGGCCCTGGTGGAGATCGTTTTCGGCTATCCCGGGATCGGGCAACTGATGCTTACCGCGGTGCGGTCCTACGACATCTATGTCGTGATGGCCAGCTCTCTGGCGGGAGGCCTGCTGCTGATCATCGGCAACCTCATCGCCGACATCCTGCTGGCATGGGTCGATCCGCGCATCAGCTACAGGTAGCCGCCATGTCTCCCGAGCCCGAAACCGCCATCCGCGAACGGCGCGGCACACCGGGGTCCCGCTCCCCGTTCCGCCGCGCCCTTTCCCGTCTGAGGCGCAACCGCCTGGCCATGCTGGGTTTCTGGATCCTCGTATTCCTCTACGGCACCGCCATCTTCGCGGACTTCCTCTCGCCCCACCACTATGCCGCCAGCGCCCGCAAGAAAGCCTATCATCCGCCCATGATCACCTGGGTCCACTTCTTCGACGAGAACGGGCTGACGTGGCCCTACGTCCGCAACAGCGCCTTCGAATTCGACGAGAACCAGCGCAAGGTCTACCGCGAAACGCCGGGCACCGCCTATCCCATCGGACTCTTCGTCACCGGAGACGCTTACCGTTTCCTGGGGCTGATCGAGACACGCCTCCACCTGTTCGGCTTGCGCGGCGTTGAGAACATCTCCCACACCGACCCGAACCGGCCCATGCTCTTCCTGCTCGGCTCGGACAACTTCGGCCGCGACGTCCTCTCCCGCCTCCTGTACGGCGGCCGCATCTCACTGTCGGTGGGGCTGGTGGGAGTGGCCATCACGTTCGTCCTGGGAATGCTCATCGGCGGCGCATCCGGTTATTTCGGCGGCCGCACGGACATGCTCATTCAGCGGCTGTGTGAAATGCTGATGATGATGCCGGGCTTCTATCTTCTCCTGGCCCTGCGCGCCGCGATTCCGGCGGACTGGTCGTCCTTCGAGACCTACCTGGCCATCGTGGTCATCCTGAGCTTCATCGGCTGGGCCAGCCTGGCGCGGATCATCCGTGGACTCGTACTCTCCATCAGCGAGATGGACTACGTCACCAGCGCACGGGCCATGGGCGTTCCCCACTCGCGCATCATCATACGCCACGTGCTCCCCAACACGTTCTCCTACGCCATCGTCGCCGCGACCATGTCCATCCCGGGCTACATCCTCGGGGAGTCCGGGCTGAGCCTCATCGGCCTCGGCATCCAGGACCCCGAGGCCTCCTGGGGCAACATGCTGGCCCTGGCCATGGACATCGCGCAGATCCGCTTCCATCCGTGGATCCTGATTCCCGGCGTCCTGATCTTCATCACCGTCATGGCGTTCAACTACATCGGCGACGGTCTTCGGGACGCGCTGGACCCGCATGGGGTTCAGCAATGATGAGGCCACGTCCCGCGGAAACGGGACAGACGTGCAACCGCGTCCAGGCAGGAGGCTGGAAATCGGCGGGGGAGTGGTCGTCCTTGCCGTGGAGAACGGGCCCGTAGATGCCGTTCGTGTAGCGCCCGCTATGCAGGTTCCGCTTCGGCCGCCCGTTGCAACGCCGCGTAGAAGTCCCGGTACGGGGTCCCGGCGATCTCCTGGGGCATCTCCCGGACGATCTCGACGGTATAGGACCCGGGCAGAACCACGCCCACCACGGTGCGCACCACGAGCCCGTCGCCCGGACCGCCGCCCTCGCGGACGACGCCCACCACGTGACTGAGCCCGTACTTGCCCCGGCCCGGCCGCAGGTCCCTCAGGACCATCGGCGTCTCCACGCCGCACCGGATGTCCCCCGGACGGCGCACGAAGGTGTCCCAGACCGGCGCGTCACTGCTTGAAGCCATACTCGCTCCAGTTCTTCAGCACCTTCTCCTGCACCTCCTTGGAGAAGATCGAATCCAGGGTCGCCTTGACCGGCGTCTCCCACTCGCGGGACCATTCACCCGGCCAGGTGCAGTCGTAGAGCACGGTGGCGCCCTTCTGCGCCGCCCGCTCCGCCTGGCTGTAGCAGGGCGTCAGCGTGTTGGCCCGGCCCTCGTAGTGGATCACGTGGATGCCGTTGGCCGGGTGGCACTTGGTGGAAAACGCGTGGAGGACCTTGCCCATGTCGAACACGTCGGTGTCGGTGTCCACCAGGAAGAGCTTGGACAGGAGCGCCCGGCGCGAGGTCAGCACCTGGAGCACCTTCCGGGCCACTTCCTGGCCGCCGTAGTCCACGCTCATGACCGCCAGGTGCACGGCGCCCTCCGGCGGCACGTACACGTCCCGGACGGGCACGCCGTGGCGCTCCAGCCGCCGCTTGATGGCCAGCGCTCCGGACAGCGCCGTCACCGTCGAGCTGTCATCCTTGTAGCCGGTGGCATCCACCGTGAGCACCGGGGCCTCCCGGTGGGTGATGGCGGTGGTGCGGAACAGGATGCCGTTGCCCATCTCCCCGGTGCGATAGCCCGGATACTCGCCGTAGGGTCCCTCAAGCCCCACCCGGTCCGGCAACACCTCGCCCTCGATGACGATCTCGGAATGGGCCGGCACCATCAGATCGCTGGTCTCGCAGCGGATCATCTCCACCGGCCGGCCGCGCAGCCCTCCGGCCAGGCCGGCCTCGTCGCCCCCCAGGGCGTAGGTGGCGGCCGCCGCGAAGTGGGAGAGCGGATCCGTGCCGATGGCGATGGCCAAAGGCATGGGCTTTCCCTTGGCGACGTAGTGCTCCTGAAAGACCTTGCCCAGGTGGCTCGTGGGCCGAGGGAAGCCGGTGAGGTGGTGCGCGTCGTAGACCATGAACCGGTACATGCCCCAGTTGACCCAGCCGCTGTCCACGTCCTTGGAGATCACCAGATCCCAGGTGCCCAGGTAGCGGCCGCCGTCGCCCTCGTGAAGCATGGGCGTGGGCAGATCGAAGAGGTTGGCGTCGGCACCCTTGCGTATCACCTGCTTGCACGGCGCTTCCTTCACCTCCACCGGATCGACGGGACTCCCCTCCCCCTTCTCGTAGGCTTCGTAGATCTCCCGCACGGTAGCCGTGGCGGGCAGCCCCAGGGCGATGGCGATGCGGCGCCAGGTGGCCACCGGATTGACGAAAACCGAGACCTCGTCCACGTAGTCCGTGACCCGCTTGAACCACACCGCCGGGCCGTCCTTCTCGCACGCCAGCCGGCTGATGGCGCCGAGCTCCAGGTCCCAGCTCACCTCTTTCTCCACCTCCACGAGGTCGCCGGAGCGCCGGAGCGCCTCGATGAAGCCGCGATTGTCGTCGAAAATCATGCCGTCAAACGTAAGGTGCCGGTGGTGCGATTGCAAGCGTGCAGACAGGGGCGCCGGGCGTCGGGCCGGACCCGCCGCCGGAGGAGGCGGCGCCCTTCCTTTACCGGCGCCCTTCGTCAAGCGCGATCAGGGTGAAGACCTTCTTCATCTCCTGCTTCCTGAACCTGCCGGAGAGGCGGCGCATCACCTCCCCCTTGTTCTCGGAGAGCGTGATGCCGACCTGGCGGTACTCGTCCATGACCCGGTTCTTGAACTCCATCTCCTCGCACACCTCGGCGATGCACTCGTCGATGCAACTCCTGAAGCGCTCGATCTCGTCGTCGGCATACTCCTCCGCCAGCAGTGGATGGAGGGTCTCGTAGGTCAGCACGTCCTGCGTCTCGAACAGGTTCCAGCAGGTGGCGGTGACCGCGGCCTTGTTGATGCTCCCCACCCAATGCACTTCCTCCACGGACTCGGGCTTGCACTTGAACAGCACCGTGGCGCCGTCGCGCGTGCGCACGTGCCACACCGCCCCCTCGACGCCCGTGATCCTGCCGTCCTCGGCCGGGCGGTTGTCCCGCTCAAGCCTCTCGCGGATGGCGCCGTACTCGGCCACCGGATCCTTCCCCGCCGCCAGCGTGCCGTAGAGCGTCGCCACCGGCACGCCGCGGCTGTCCAGCCCCGAAGGCGACAGCGGCTTCCCGTCCGCGGTGACGCCGAAGAGCAGCACGCAGTCCAACGGCTCCTCGTAGAGGATGAGATGCGTGTTACGCCTGCCGTAGAGCTCGAAGCCCAGGGAACACCCGTTGACGTCCACCAGCTCGGGGACCACCGGGTAGCGCTGCAGCATCTCCCGCCACAGGTCCAGGAACGCGCCGAAGCGTCCGTTCCGCAAGACCGGCGACAGGCGCAGCTTGTAGGTCAGGTACCGGCGTCCCCGGGCGTCATGATAGGCATACGCCAGCACGTTGGTGCCGTCGTACTTCTCGAAGATCTCGATCTCGCGGACCGGTGGAAAATTGAACCGGCCCTGCCGGTCGAAGGGATAATGGAGCTTGGGCGTGGCGAAGACGAGCTGCGGAGCGGATTCCTCGTTGACGTGGGTGACGGCCAGCGCTCCATAGCGGTGGTCCGGCCGGCGGGACAGGAAGCCCCGCAGCGCCGTGTCGTTGAAGGGATCGACGACGTCGAATTCCTGGAGCCACTTGGCGTCCAGGGCGAGAGTCTCGGCGGCGGTTTGCAGGTCGTCCATGTGCTTCAACGCAGTCTCCGGGATCCCGCTCCGCGCCCCTCACGCTTGTCTCCTGTCCCGGATCCGTCTCACCTTGATTCGGTTCTCAACTCCGAGTGAACGGCCGAGCTCGCCCGGCGACAGCAGCGAGGCCTCCATGGTGAGGCTCGTGGCCACCTTGAGCTCCCGCTCCAGCCGTTGCCTGATCTCTCCGGTGGCCTCGCAGCCCGGCCGCATCTCCACCTCTACCGTCACGGCGTCCTGCTGTCCCACCCGGTCCACGGTGACCAAGTACTCCCGGGTGAGCTCCGGCAGGCTCTCCAGCGCCGTCTCCACCGAGGTCGGATAGAACGGGATGCCGCTCACCTTGACCATGTCGCTCAGCCGGCCCCGGAGCTTGGAGATGCGCCGGAAGCCGCGGCCGCAGCCGCAGTCATCCTCGATAAACGTGCACAGGTCCTCGATGTTGTAGCGGATCACCGGCGCCGCCTCCTTGAAGAGGCAGGTGACCACCAGCACGCCCTCGCTGCCCGGGGCCACCGGCTCGTGGGTGGCCGGGTCCAGCACCTCGAAGATGTAGGCGTCCTCGTTGATGTGGTAGCCGCTCCGCTCCTCGCACTCGAAGGTGGGGGAGCCGGTCTCGACGCTGCCGAAGTTGTCGTAGGCGGACACGCCCCAGCGGTCTTCGATGGCCCGTCGCGCGGGCTCGGTCATGGTCTCGGAAGTGTGGATGGTGCGCCGGAGCCGGAAGTCCTTCCGGAGGTCGAACCCCTGCCCTTCGGCCACGTCCGCGAGATGGAGCACGTAGGAAGGCGTCCCCGCCAGCACGGTGACCCCCCAGTCCCGGGCGATCTTCACCTGCCGCTCGCTCGGGGTGACGCTGCCGCTGCCGGTGGGCACCACCAGCGCCCCGAGGCGCATGGCGCCCTCGGAGGCGGTGAAGCCCACGATGAACAGCGTGTAGGCGAAGACGATCTGGAGGATGTCCCCTTCCCTCACCCCCTGGGCGTGGAAGCGCCGGCTCCAAAGCCGGGCGATGATGTCCCAGTCGTTGCGGGTGAAGAAGAAGGGCTTGGGGTTGCCCGAGGTGCCCGAGCTGGCCTGCACCCGCACCGCGGCGAAGTCCCCCTGGTAATCGCCGAAGGGCGGATGGAGCCTGAGGCTGTCCTCGAAGTCGCTCTTGCGGATGACCGGGAGCTTGAGGATGTCGTCGGCGGTGCGGATGTCTCCGGGTTCGACGCCCGCCGCCTTCCAGCGTTGGCGGTAGAACGGGATGTGGTCCCAGGAGCGCCGCACCAGGGCGGCAAGGCGCTCTCCCTGCATTTGCCGGATGACTGCCGGCGGCGCGGTCTCGATCTCCCGGCTTTCCGGCGCACCGGGGTACAACTTCGTCACGGTGGGAGCTTCGGGATTATGCACAGGCTCTTCTTAGCAGATCGGTTGTACGGCGGCGAAGAAGCAGGCCAGGGAGCGCGCACAAGGGCCGCAATGCAACCTCGTCACGATGGATCATCGACGGGAGGCTCGAATACCGATGGGAAACATCTTTTTCATGCTCGCCAGGTCGGGTTGCATCTGGTGATCGATGGTGGCCTGCTTGAATTCATGGGCGAAGGCGTAGAAATACTGCGGGAACACGCCCATGCTCGAGGCGTAGAACAGGTGCTTGAAGCGTTTACGCAGACACAGTTCGAGCACGTTGCGAATGCTGAGCGTATTGCTCTTGCGGATGTTGCAGACCGGCGCTGCTGAGGAAGGGCACGTGCTCGAAGTCGAGGATCAAGGCCTTGTCCGACGAATCGACTCCGGTTTCCAGCATGCGCTCGAACAGGTCCGCGTTGGCGCTGCTGAAACGACCCACCAGCATCGCGATGACGATGCCACCCTTCCGCCCCCACTTGATATCGACGTCCATGGGTTTCAACTCCTTTCGACTCACACGGAGATCGAAGCCTACGATTGTCACACCTGTATCCCCTAAGGGTGTATCGTCTCCAGAAACCAGTCCGTGGGAATCTCCCGGCCCAACCCCTCCTGCTTCGCCAACTCCAGCACCCTGGCGCCCACCGCGGCGAACTGGATGCCCATGCCGACGTTGTTCTTGTACACGGTGATGTCGGCGTCACGGGCCCGGCCCGGCGCCTCGCCCACCAACAACTTGCCCAGCTCGTGGATCTTGTCCCAGCCGAACACGCCGTCCTCGATGGGCTTCAGCAGGTCGGGATGGCCCGCGTACTCGGACTGGGCGCGGGAGTTGATGACGATCACGTCGGCCCGGCGCAACGTCGCCTCGTCCAGCTCGATGCGCTTGACCGATTCGTCGCTGTTCACGATGGAGCCCACGTGGGTGCCCTCTTCCAGCCATTCGCCGTTGAAGGTCGGCTCGTTGGTATTGGTGGCCGACATGACGATGTCCGACCCCGCCACCGCGTCCCTGGGATCGTCCACGGCGGTGACCGGAAACCCCAGGCGATCATTCCAGTCCGCGGCGAAGGCCCGCCGGTGCTCCGGGTTGGGGCTGAAGACCTTGACCTTCTCGAGCTTCCGCACCTTGGCGATGGCTTCGATGTGCGCACCCGCCTGGAGGCCCGAGCCGAACAGCCCGAGCACGCAGGCATCCTTCCGGGCCAGGTACTTCACGCCCAGGGCGCTGGTGGCCCCCACCCGGGCCTTCTGCAGGAATCCGTCCTGGATGATGGCCAGAGGCTCGCCGGTTTCGAGGCTGAAGAGCTGGATCAGGCCCACGAACTTCTTTCCGGGCGCGGCCGGAACCTTCTCCTGACGAACCAGGCCGGAAACCGTGGGAAAGTGGACGATGTCCGACGAAAGACGCAGGGCCATGACGCCGAAGCGGGGCACCGCGCCGTTCATGGTCTTGAGGCGGTAGGACTGCCTGGAACTCTCCAACGAAACGTACGTGTGTGTGCGGAGCTGGTTGACCGCGATCTCCCGGCCCAGGTCCTGGAAAGCCTGCTCCACGGCCTCCAGGCAGACGTCCATGGTGAGCACCTTCTCGACGTCGTCGTTGTTCAGGATGTGGGTCATCGCGCCGGCATCCTCTCTACTTCCGCCACCTCACGTCTCCGGCATCGGGATGCACCACCCCAGGCTACGGCTACCCGCCTACGACTGCGGCTCGATCAGCGACACGTCTCCGGTCTCCAGGTTGTAGCGCCGGCGCAAAATCTTGGTGAGGTCCGCGCTGAGGAACCGGAAGACCACGGCAGGCGGTTCCGCTACCTGCGTCGAATGAATCTGGCCCGTCAGGTACGGGTAGACGACGCCGGGTCCCAGCCTGTGGACCTCCTTGATGCGCAAATCGGCCTTGTCGGCGTTCCGGCCGTCGTCGGCGCGCTCGTAGAGCGGTATTTCCGTGAGTCCCGTATAGGCGCCGTAAACCACCCAGCAAGGCCCGTGGTCGTGGGGCGTGTTGCCGTGTCCTTCGGGATGCACGTGACCCATCTGGACGAAGCCGTAGTCCGGGTCCCGGTAGAGCTCTCTGGACGGGTCGGCGTCTCGGATGATCTCGGCCATCCAGGGATCGTCCGGACTTGTGGATGCGATCATCCGCTCCATGGCGGCCTTCACCTTGAAGGGCAACTCCGCGTCTTGACTGTCTCTCCAAAGGGAGCGCAACTCCTCGATGTAACGGTCGAACGTGTTGCTCGTTGTCGCCGGATCGAGCGCCATTTCACACCTCCTTGGTGGGCTCCTGAGAGTCCTTGTTGGAAGCCATCGGACTATAGTCGCCGGATTATACTGCAACGCGGTGAGAAATAACAGAGGTCGAAAAGTTGAAAAAAGAGTCACGGCATATCGTTTTTGATATTGAACATTAAGCGAATAGAGATCGTTGGAGATTGCTCAATCGGCGTCGGGCAAAGCCCGTTGGCTTGACAACTCCAAACCGTTCGAGGGATCATCGGCGGGTTCCGCCGCCGGATGGGCCGTGCACGACATCAGGGACTGAGCCAGAAGGAACTGAATCCATGATACTCGCCATCGACAATGCCCTATCGGAGCAACTCCTCGACATGCGCATGAGCCTGTCCGCCCTCGAGGAGGCCTACCGCGATCTCGGAACGGGCGCTTCCATAACGAGCCCCCGAATCGACCTCCTCACACCCGATTCGTACGTGGACGAGGACGGGAACACCTCGCCCGGCGCCCACAGCCTGAAGACCATGTCGGCTTCCACACAGAAGTACGCGGCCATCCGGTTCCTCACCGACAAGCTCTTCTGGCAGGAGCGCGCCGGCAGCTTCCGCCGCGACCGGACCCCGGGGACCCGGCGGAGTCACAGCGTCACGCGGGGCTTGCTGATGCTGTTCAGCCTGGAGAACGGCGACCTGCTGGCCCTCATCAGCGAAGGGCACATACGCAATTTGCGGGTGGGGGCGGCCGCCGGCCTGGCGGCCGGATATCTTGCCAGGCCCGATGCCTCCTCCGTCGGCGTGCTGGGCACCGGCTTCATGGCCGGGGCGCACCTGGACGCCATGCTGAACGCGGTCGAAGGGATCAAGTCGGTCCGGGTGTTCAGCCCCAACCCGGCGCATCGAGAGCGTTTCGTCGAGGACCCCCGGTGGGAGTCTTGCCCGGACGTGGCCGCCGTCGCCAACGCCGAGGAGGCCGTGCGCGGCAGCGACATCGTCGTCATTGCCACCAACGCGCTTACGCCCGTGATCCAGACCGGCTGGTTGGAACCCGGACAATACGTCTGCTCGGTGCGCCACTGCGAAATCGCGCCGGAAACCTTCGGCCGTTTCGACGTCCTCGCGGTCAACTCCAGGGACAACCTGGGGCCGACCACCTTTGTCGCCAGGAACTCGCACGGCCCGCTGCCGCAGCAGGTCCTTCTGGACATCGAGAAAGGTTATCCGCCCGGCGACGCCGTGAACATAGACTGGCGCAACACTCCTGACCTGCCGGACCTGCTGCTCAATCGTCACCCGGGCCGGACGGATTCCGAGCAGGTCACCTGCTTCAACAACAGCGTCGGTTTCGGGCTCCAGTTCGCCGCCCTGGCGGGGAAAGTCTACGAGGCGGCCGTGAGCCGGGGAGTCGGGCGCGAGATACCCGAAGATCTGTTTCCGGATCTGTTCTAGCGGTCGGGCTGGACGTCACTGGCGGGCGGCGGCACGAGCGGGGTTGCGATGGGCTCCGTCCACAGACGCCGCCCTCCGTTCTCCTTCTCGATCAGTATCCAGTTCAGCCACGCCTCGTCGTCCCGGTCGGGATAGTCCTCCCGCATGTGGCTCATGCGGCTCTCCCGGCGCATCAGCGACGCTTCCAGCATCAACCGGGCGGTCTCCACCATGCACCGGGTTTCCCGCAGGCGCACGAAGCCGTGGACGTGGGCCGCGCGGCTTCGGGCGCCGCGCTCCTCGATGGCATCCAACTCCGCCAGTGCCCGCCGCAGGCGCGATTCGTGCTTCAGCACCGAAACCTCGTACGGGAAAATGAGCGTCTGGAGCGCGCGAAGGAGCTCGTCGTCGATCTTCTCGTCTCCGTCGCGCCATCCAGCCAGGGTCTCCGCTTCCACCGACCGGGCATTGCCCTCGGACACCCGGGGCGCACCCAGCCGCCGGGCGTCGTCCGCGGCGCTCCTGCCGGCGATCCAACCGGTGCCGTTGCAGGCGCCGATATGGAACCCGGCGAAATGACTGGCGCAGCTCGCCTGGGCCAGTCCCGCCGCCAGCAGGCCGGGAACGGAAGAGCGGCACGCGGCGTCGGTCTTGATTCCCAGCTTGGTCATCTGGAACAGGGGGTAGTACTCGGTCTTGCCGAACATGTCGATGCGGGCGCGGTCGCCGAGCTTCCGAAAGAAGTAGTCCATCCACGCCACCGAGCTCTGGAGGTACTGTCCCCGCTCCTCCTCCGGGATCAGCGACATGTCCAGGTAGAGGGGCGTCCTTCCCGCCTTCTTTTCCCGGACCATGGCCTTGCTCAGCGCCTGCACGTCGGCCCGGTCCGCCCAGTCGGGTTCGTACCGCTCCATGAACGGCTCGCCTTGGGCGTTGACGAACCTGGCGCCGTCCTGGATGGCGAAGGTGATGCCCTCGAAGTAGAACTTGGGGGTTCCCGGACGCAGATAGCCGAACTCCGCGTTGGTCAGCACCGCGCCGGCGTCGTAGGCCAGTTGCGTGCCGGTGCCGGTGAGGTCACGGACGAAGCCGGCGCGAAACGTCACGCTGTTGGTGGCCAGCACCGTGGCCCCGGCGCGGACGATGACGAACTCGCCGGTGCGGCCGTCGACACCCAAGGCACCGGTGACGCGCCCGCCGTCATCCCGTGCGAGATCGGTGATGAAAACCCGCTCCACCAAGTCCACGCCCTCGGCTTCCAGCGCCTTGCGCAGGCGCCAGCAGTATTCCAGACCGCCGCCGTCCGGCTTGAGCACCTTGGTGACCTTGAGGCCGCGGGTGGGACGGCGGATGAAGCGGCGGTTTTCCTTGGGGAACACGAGCCCCATCTTCTCCAGCTCCAGCAACTGGAAGTGGGAGACCGACAGGATGTCGCGGATGAGCTCCTGCTCGGCGACCCACTCGTTTCCTTCGACGATGTCGCGCACGCAGGCGTCGAGGTCGTCGTCGGGCGTGACCACCACCATCCAGGCGTTGGAGAAGGCGGTGTGGCCGGTGCGCCCCACCATGTGGGCGTCCAGCAGGGTGACTCGCCCGTCCGGGAGGTGCCGCTTTGCGCTCAGCGCGGCCCACAGGCCGCCGGCGCCCGCCCCGACGACGAGCACGTCGGTGTCGATGAGTCTGCCGATCTTTTCGAGCATGTCCGGTCTGTGGGCCCAGGCTACCAGGGCAGCGGGCGGCGCCTGACGATGGGGTGGACGTCGATGCACTGCACCGGGCAGAAGATCTCGCAGTTGAAGCAGGTGACGCAGTGCTCCACGTGCTTGAGGACCGGAACCTGCCGGCCGCCCTGCTCTTCCATGTGGATGATGTCCGCGGGGCACACCGGGTCGCACTCCCCGCAGCTCGTGCACTTCTCGAGGTCGATGTCGATGATCATGACGGAGCCGGCAACGATGCGCGATGCTCAGGCGCGGCGGTCAGGCATCCAGGCCGAGCAGCCCGGCCGCGGTGCCGCCCATGATCGCGTCCTTGTCGGCGTCGGTCAACGGCAGCCCCCGGATGGCGTCGATGTAGTCCCGCAGCGCGGTCATTCCCTTGCCGGTGTCGGTGCTGACGCCGGTGAAGTCCTGGGGGTAGTCGGTGGCGAACACCAGCCGGTCGGGCCGGATGCCCTGGAGGGCGCAGCCCAGGGCGACGGTGCCCCCTTCGAAGCCCGCCATGTCGAAATAGAGCATGTCGAAGTAGTGCTCGAAGGGCTTGTCGAGGGTGCCGAAGCGGTAGGCCTTGGCCACGAGCCGGTCCTTCACCCCTGCGATACCGCCGCCGAAATGGCCGATGACGAACTTGAGGTCCGGGAACCGCTCGAGCACGCCGCCGGCCACGATGCGGGTGGCGGCCACGGCCAGATCCACCTCGCGTCCGAGGATGCGGGCGAGATCGTAGTCCAGCAGCAGGCCATAGCCCTCGGGGACCATCGCGGGATGGACGAAGATGGGGACGTCGAGGGCGCTGACCGTTTCGTAGAACGGATAGAGCTGTTCCGAGTCCAGCGGCAGGCCCCGGAATTGGGAGGTGGTGGCAACGCCGTGGAGCCCGAGCTCGCCGACGGCCCGGTCGAACTCGGCCATGGCTTCCGGGCCGCCCAAGAGAGGCGCCTGGGCCAGGCCGACGAAACGCCCGGGATAAAGGCGTTGCAACTCCGCCAGGCTGTCGTTGATGGCGCGGTTGTCCTCCAGGGTGGCGTCCCAGCCCAGGAGGCACGACAGCACGGATACGTCCACCCCGGCCTCGTCCATGTCCCGGAGCTGCATCTCGGCGTCGTAGAGCCGCGCGTGCATGGTCAGCCGCGGCACGCCCGTATCCAGCTTGGCGAACGACGGTTCCTCCGAGTAGAGCCCGTGCTTCTGGGCGATCTCCTTGGGCACGTAGTGGTGCTGGAAGTCGACGATCATGAGGAACCTCCACGAGGCATGAGAAAACCTTCCCCGGTGTACGGTGACCCCAGGCGACCGCTTATGGCGACGGCGAATAACCCTTGTCCAGCCACTCGCCCAGGTCCGCGCCGAACCACTCGGTGGGCAGCTCCCGGCCCAGCCCCTTCTTCTTGCACTCCTCGTAGATCACCGCGCCGGCGGCGGCGAACTGGATCCCGACCCCGGTATTGCTCTTGTAGTAGATGATCTCGTCGTCGCTCTTGCGTCCCGGGTTCTCGCCGATGAGGACCTGGCCCAGCTCGCAGATGTTGTCCCAGCTTATCTTCCCCTCGTCGACGAGATCGAGCATCTCCCGCTGCTGGTTGGTAAGCGAGGTCTGCTTGTTGTTGAGCACGATCAGGTCGGCCCGGGTGAAGGTGGTGGCGTCCGCCTCGGTGCGGCTGTGCACGCCGTCGGTGTTGACGATGGTGGTGACCAACTGGCCGGGCACCAGCCACTCGCCGTCGAACACCGGCGCGCTGGCGTTGGTGGCGCACATGACGATGTCCGCGCCCTCCACCACCGCCCTGGCGTTGTCCACCGGCCGCACCTGGATGTCGAGCTTGCCGGTCATCTCCATGGCGAACCGTTCCCGGTGCTCCTTGGTGACGCTGTACACGCGCACTTCGCGCACGTCCCGCACCGCGCAGATGGCGGCCAGGTTCTGCTCGGCCTCGTTGCCCGAGCCGAACAGTCCCACCACCCGGCTGTCCTCCCGGGACAGCGCGCGGGTGGCGACGCCGGTGGTGGCGCCGACCCGTATCGAGGACAGGCTGAAGTCGTGGATGATGGCCAGGGGCTGAGCGTCCTCCAGGCTGAACAGCAGCACGAACCCCCAGCTCCGGCGCGCCGGGTACGGGTAGTCCATGCGCTTGAGGCCGTCGACGACCCGCTCCCGCACGACCATGGAGTCGTAGCGGAGCGCCGCCACCCCGGAGCTCGGCACCGCGCCGGGGATGATGTTGGCCATGTAGCCGTCCGAATCGCGGTCCGGCGGCACCTTGTAGCGGGTGCGCGGACGGTTGACCGCGATGCCCCGGGCCTCCTCGGCAAAGGCCCGCTCCATGTCGTCGATGATGTCCTCGACCCGAAGCACCTGCTTCACGTCAGGATCGGTGATCAGCAGCATTGGCAACTCCCCTTTCGGCGCGCTCGACCCGCGGAAGCGTTCCGCCCGATTCGACGCCAGGCTCCCCGCTGTCGAGCTTCCCAGTCCATGAAGAACAGTCCCTGTCTATCAGATCGGAGACACCGTGACGAGGATGCACCGCGCGCTCGGCTTGCCCGCCGTCGCACCCCTCTGTTAGACTCGAATCGGTGACGCGGCCGACATCGGGCCGCCACTCCGCACCGCCAACCGCGAGCCGTTAGCTCAGCAGGTAGAGCATCTGCCTTTTAAGCAGAGGGTCGCCGGTTCGATCCCGGCACGGCTCACCAACCATTTTATGACCCAGACTGATCGTGGAACGGCCACAAGCCGGATGATTCCTGCACCGTGGAAGGGAATCGTGCAGTTTCTGGTTGTGCTGATTGTAAGTCACATTTACAATTAGCACATGTTAATTGAGCGTTCGGTCACACGTGCCGTCATTGACGATCTCGGCCACTTCCCTGCCGTGGCCATCCTGGGGCCGAGACAGGCGGGGAAGACGACGCTGGCCAAGTCGGTCATCAAGTCGTATCCCAACGCGCGATACCTCGACCTGGAACGGCCATCCCACCTGGCGCAGTTGCAGGACGCCGAAGCACTCCTCTCCCTTCACCGCGACAAGCTGGTGTGCATCGACGAGGTGCAGCTGAGGCCGCACCTGTTCCCGCTGTTGCGCGCCTTGATCGACGACCACCCGGTGCCCGGACGGTTCCTGATCCTCGGCTCGTCATCTCCCGATCTGTTGCGGCAATCATCGGAAACCCTCGCAGGCCGGCTGTCCTACGTGTACATCACGCCGTTTCTTCAGCAGGAACTGCTCCGGGCGGAGGGAGAACCGAAGGACTGGCGTGCCATGCTGTGGCGCGGCGGTTTTCCGAAGAGTTTTCTGGCATCCACGGATGCGCGCAGTTTCCGCTGGCGCGAGAGCTACATTGAAGGGTTCGTCGAACGGGACCTGCGCCGGTTCGGCGTCGAGCTGAACCCGCAGTACATGCGCCGGCTGTGGCTGATGTGCTGCCACCTGCACGGGCAGATCATGAACTACTCCGCCCTCGGGCAATCCCTGGACGTGACCCACCCCACCTTGAAACGGCACATCGACGTATTCGAGGCCGCCTTCATGATGCGCCGGCTTCCTCCGTTCGCCGTCAACACGAAGAAACGTCTGGTGAAGTCTCCCAAGCTGTACATCCGGGATTCGGGGTTGCTCACCTCTCTCCTGGACCTGGACAGCTTCGACAAACTGTACGGACATCCGGCCTATGGTGCCTGCTGGGAGGGCTTTGCCGTGGAGAACATCCTGGCCACGCTGCAGCCGCGGGGGATGTACGGCTTTTACAGGACCCGCACCGGCGAGGAAATCGATCTGGTCGTAGAGCTACAGGGAAGGCGCCTGGGGTTCGAGTTCAAGACGTCATCGAGCCCCAGGCTCACGCCCGGCAACCGGGCGGCCGACGGGATACTGGACCTGGACAAGCTATTTATCGTCGTTCCCCAAGGGAGCGCGTACCCGATCGAAGCCGACCGGGTCTGGGTAACGCCCCTCGAGGAGATCGACAGGCACCTCTAGCCGGCCCGTTTCCGATCAGCTCAGCGTCCACTCCTGCCCTTCGATAGTCTCGCCGTCGACGCACACGTAGTCCATCTCGTCTTCCGAGCGGGCGTTCTCCCCCGTGGCGTCGATTCGCCGGACATCTTTCCGGTCCGGCTTGTAGGCGGCGAAGCGCAGCAACGCCAGGGCCGTGTCGCCGGTGCTCTCGAACTGGTAGTAGTGCCCTTCCGGCAGAAGGATGCCGTCGCCCTTCCCCAGCACCGTGGCGTTCTGGTCCTTGTCGAAGAAGGTTGCCTCGCCGTCGAGGACAACGAACATGTGGTCCTCGCCGGGGTGGGTGTGAAGCTTGTTCTTGCGGCCGGGCGCGTAGTAGTTGAGGCCGCTCATGAGGACGTCGGTCCGCACCAGCGGCATGTGGCTGCGGCCGCCGGTGATGCAGGGCGTCTTGACGGTAAAGGTTTGCGCTGCCATGGGTTTCCTCCTTGGGGACGGTTGATGCTCCGAGTCTGTTTCGCTTAGTGGCCTATCCCCCATTCGGTTAGAAATTTCAAGGTCCATTGGCTAGGATGACTCGCATGGATGCGACCTACGTCATCGTGGTGCGGCACGGGGAGACCCACTGGAACATCGAGGGCCGGCGCCAGGGCCACCTGGACAGCACCCTCACGGAGAAGGGACGCGCCCAGGCGGAAGCGCTGTCCCAGCGGTTCACCCCCGATAGTTACAGCGCCATCTACAGCAGCGACCTCGGCCGGGCCTACGAAACCGCCCGGATCATCGCGGCGAAGACCGGCCATGAGGTCATCGCCGACGAGCGCCTGCGCGAACGCAACCTCGGCATCTTCCAGGGACTCGACGGCAACGAGATCCGCGAGCGCTACCCGGTGGAGTACGAGCAGCATCGCAACGGCGGCGCCGACCACGCGGTGCCCTCGGGAGAAAGCTTCCGGGATCAGACCAGGCGCAACATGCTGTGCCTCGAGGAGTTGACACAACGCCACGCCGGAGAGACCATCATGGCGGTCACCCACGGCGGCGTCCTGAGCGCGCTGTTCCGGCACACCCTCGCCATCCCGCTGGACGCGCCCCGGCGCTTTTCCTTCAAGAACGCCAGCATCAACCTCTTCAAGTGCCAGGACGGGGTCTGGGGGCTGGAGACCTGGGGGGACATCGCCCATCTGCAGCAACTGGGCGCCCTCGACCTGTCCTATTTTTGATCGCGAACGCGCCGGATTGACAGGCCCACCGTCATCCGATACTTGCGTTATTGGCACGGGATAAACGACGACATGGACGAAGAGAGATCGGCAGGAGCCCGGTTCCGGCGGGCAGCGCGGGAAGAACGCCCGCTCCAGATCGTCGGCGCCATCAACGCCTACTGCGCGCTGCTGGCGCAGCGGCAGGGTTTCCGTGCGCTCTACCTCTCCGGAGCGGGGGTCGCCAACGCCTCCTTCGCCCAGCCGGACCTGGGCATCACCACCCTGAACGACGTGCTGGAGGACGTGCGGCGCATCACCGCGGCGAGCCCGTTGCCGCTCCTGGTGGACATCGACACCGGTTGGGGCACGGCCTTCAACATCTCCCGCACCATACGCGAGATGATCCGGGGCGGCGCGGCGGCGGTCCACATGGAGGACCAGGTCCAGGCCAAGCGCTGCGGCCACCGGCCCAACAAGCAGATCGTCCCCACCGACGAGATGGCGGATCGCATCAAGGCGGCGGCCGACGGGCGGACCGACGAACAGTTCGTTATCATGGCCCGCACCGACGCCTTCGCCAGCGAGGGGCTGGACGCGGCGCTTGAACGGGTGCGGCGCTACGTCGAGGCGGGCGCGGACATGATCTTCCCCGAAGCGGTGCACACGCTGGACGACTACCGCGCCTTTTGCGGAAGCGCGGAGGTGCCGGTGCTGGCCAACCTGACCGAGTTCGGCAAGACGCCGCTGTTCGGCGTCGACGAGTTGCGGGAGGCCGGGGTGGGGCTGGTGCTCTATCCGCTGTCGGCGTTCCGCGCCATGAGCCAAACCGCCATGGACGTCTACCGCACGATTCGCGAGGACGGCACCCAGAGCGGCGTGACCGACCGGATGCAGACCCGGGACCAGCTCTACGAGGTCCTCGGCTACCACGACTACGAGCAGAAGCTGGACGCGCTGTTCAGCAAGGAATAGGGTCCGACCCGCTCCCGCCATGACCGACTCCTCCGTGCGCGACGCCCAGCGGCCCCGACCCGATGCGGTGCTCTCCGACATGGCCGCCTATGCCCTCTCCGGCGGGCCGTTCTCGGACGAGGCGCGGGAGACGGCGCGCCTGTGCCTCATGGACAGCCTGGGCTGCGCCCTGGCGGCGCTGGAGTTCCCCGCCTGCACCAAGCTGCTGGGGCCGGTGGTGCCCGGCGCCGTGATGCCGGGGGGCGCCCGCGTGCCCGGGACCGCCCACGAGCTCGATCCGGTGCAGGCCGCCTTCAACATCGGCGCCATGGTCCGCTGGCTGGACTTCAACGACACGTTTCTTGCGGCGGAATGGGGACACCCTTCCGACAACCTGGGAGCCATCCTGGCGGTGGCGGACTACCTCGACCGGCGCGGGGACTGCGACGGCGTCACCATGGGCGACGTCTTGACGGCCATGATCAAGGCCCACGAGATCCAGGGCGTCATCGCCCTGGAGAACAGCTTCAACCGCGTCGGCCTCGACCACGTGCTGCTGGTGCGGGTGGCCAGCACCGCGGTGGCGGCGGCCATGCTCGGCGGGGACCGGGAGCAGGTGGTGAACGCCCTGTCCAACGCCTGGATCGACGGCGGCGCCCTGCGCACCTACCGGCACGCGCCCAACACCGGATCGCGCAAGAGCTGGGCCGCCGGCGACGCCGCCGGCCGCGCGGTGCGGCTGGCGCTGATGGCGCGACAGGGTGAGATGGGCTATCCCTCGGCCCTCTCGGCCAAGGGCTGGGGCTACTACGACGTGCTCTTCAACGGCCACCCGTTCTCGTTCAGCCAGCCCTACGGCAGCTATGTCATGGAGAACGTGCTGTTCAAGATCTCCTTTCCCGCGGAGTTCCACGCCCAGACCGCGGTGGAAGCGGCGCTGGAGCTGCACGGCGCCGTGAAGGACCGGCTCGAGGACGTGGAGCGCATCGTCATCGAAACCCAGGAGGCCGGCTCCCGGATCATCGACAAGACCGGACCGCTGGACAACCCCGCGGACCGGGACCACTGCATCCAGTACATGGTGGCGGTGCCGCTGATTCACGGCCGGCTTACCGCGCAGGACTACGAGGACGAGGTCGCCCGGGACCCGCGCATCGACGCGCTGCGGGACAGGATGGAGGTGCGGGAGAACCCCGGGTTCACCGTGGACTACATGGACCCGGACAAGCGCGCCATCGGCAACGCGGTCAAGGTCCACTTCAAGGACGGCACCGCCACCGCACGGGTGGAGGTGCCCTACCCCATCGGCCACCGCAGGCGGCGGAGCGAGGGCGTGCCGCTGCTGCAGAAGAAGTTCGAACGCCACCTGGCCGAGCGGCTGGCGCCGGACCGGTGCGAATCGATCCTCCGGGCGTGCGCTTCCCGGGACACCCTGGAACCGATGCGCGTGAGCGCATTCATGGACGCCTGGGTGGTGGCGTAAGCAACCGTCATCCCGGCTCGGTCCGGAATCCAGGCATCCCCTCTCGTCGGTGACGAGGGAACATTGGCGAGCCGCATCCATGGCATGGCAAGGAGGACCCGGAATGAGGTGGTGCAGATTCCGACACGACCGCAAGACCGCCTACGGTATGATCGACGACGCGGACACCGTCACCGTGATCGGGGGCAGCCCCTTCGAGAACTACACCGTCACCGGTGAAACCCATGCCCTGAGCGAGGTCAAGCTGCTGGCGCCGATGGTTCCGCCGACCTTCTACGCCGCGGGCGTCAACTACCGCGAGCACGTCACCTTTGCCGCGAAGATACGCGGCGAGGAACCGGTATTTCCCGCCAAGCCCGACGTGGGCTACCGCGCAGTCAACGCGCTGGCGGCCCACGAAGACCCCATCGTCATCCCCAGAGACGCCTCGGAGCTGGTGCAGTACGAAGGCGAGTTGGTAGCGGTCATCGGCCGTCGGTGCCGGGACGTGCCGGAGGACGAGGCGCTGGACTACGTGTTCGGCTACACCATCGGCAACGACGTGAGCGAGCGCACCTGGCAGAAGTCGGACCGCACCCTGTGGCGGGCCAAGAACACCGACACCTTCAAGCCCATGGGCCCCTGGATCGTCACCGACCTCGATCCCGACGACCTGCACGTCACCATCACGCTGAACGAGCGGGGCGTGGGCGAGTACGACGTCAGGGACGCCATCTTCGGCGTCGCCCGCTATATCAGCGCCATGAGCCGCTACCTCACCCTGGTGCCCGGGGACCTTCTGTGGATGGGCACCGACGGCGCCACCGAGAACATGAAGGACGGCGACGTGGTGGCCGTCGAAATCAGCCACATCGGCACCCTGCGCAATCCCGTGGTGCGAGAGAAAGACGCGACGCCCTCTTGAAGCGCCATCTCCATTGCGGCTCTGAACCTCGGCGGCCGCTTTCGGCCCGCCGCTGAAGCCGTGACTGAACTCTTCCTCATCTTCGTGGCCTTCGTCGCCTCCGTCACGGCTGCCGTGGTAGGCCTGGGCGGCGGCATCCTGCTCATCTCCGTCATGCCGGGACTCATCCCGACGTTCGCCATCATACCGGTGCACGGGATGGTCCAGATCTTCAGCAACCTCACCCGTGCGCTGTTCGGCCTGCGGCACGTGGTGTGGACCTTCTTCCTGCCCTTCGTCGTGGGCGCGGTGCTGGGCGCCTCGCTGGGCTCTGTGCTGCTGGTGGACATCGACTCGGAGTACCTGCCCGTCGTCATCGGGTGCTTCATCCTGCTCATCACCTGGGCGCCGGAGATCCAAAGCGTGCCGCGAATTCCGGGAAAGTTCGCCTTCGTGGGCGGGGTGCAGACCTTTCTGTCGCTGTTCGTGGGCGTGGTGGGACCCATCAACATGCCGTTCCTGATCCGCGAGGGGCTTCCCCGGGACCGTCTCGTCAACACCCACGCCATCCAGATGACCGCGGTGCACGTCATCAAGGTGTCCACTTTCTTCTTGCTTGGATTCGCGTTTGCGCCGTACCTTTATCTGATCGCCGGCATGGTGGCGAGCACGACGTTGGGCTCCTACGTGGGCACCGCCCTGCGCGCGCGGGTTCCGGAGACCGTGTTCCGCACGGTCCTCAAGTGGATCGTGACGCTCCTGGCCCTCCGCATGGTCCTGAGGTTGGGGATGTAGCCGCGCCGGCCGCGCAACACGAAGGTGAGCACTCGGAAAGGAGGCGGTGAAGAGCCATGACGAAAGAACGGATCAAGGACCTGCTCGACGGCGGCGTAGCCGACACCGACGTGACCGTGGAGGGGTGGCTTCGCACCGTGCGCCACAGCAAGAACGTCTCCTTCCTCGACATCTCGGACGGCTCCTGCATGTCCGGCATCCAGGCCGTGGCCGCGCCGGAGCTCGCCAACTACGAAGCCGAGATCCACAAGCTCACCACCGGCTCCTGCGTGCGCGTGGACGGCCGGCTGGTGGAGTCGCCGGGCAAGGGGCAGCGCTTCGAGATCCAGGCGCGGCGGGTGGAGGTGGTGGGCCACTCGGACGAAGACTATCCGCTCCAGAAGAAGCGCCACAGCTTCGAGTTCCTGCGCACCCTGGGGCACCTGCGCATGCGCACCAACACCTTCGGCGCGGTGATGCGGGTGCGGAACGCCGCCGCCCGGGCCATCCACGACTTCTTTCAGCGGCGGAGCTTCATCCACCTCCACGCTCCCATCATCACCCTTTCCGACTGCGAGGGCGCCGGCGAGATGTTCCGGGTGTCCGCGCTGGACCCGGACCGGACGCCGCGCACGGAATCCGGCGGCGTGGACTACGCCCAGGACTTCTTCGGCAAGGAGGCCCGGCTCACGGTGTCCGGCCAGCTCGAGGCGGAGATCGCCGCCCTGGCCATGACCAACGTCTACACCTTCGGACCCACCTTCCGCTCGGAGAACTCCAACACCAGCCGGCACCTGGCGGAGTTCTGGATGGTGGAGCCGGAAATGGCCTTCTGCGACATCCAGGGGAACATGGACCTGGCCGAGGCGTTCCTGAAGGACGTCACCCGGGACGTGCTGGAGAGCTGTCCCGACGACATGGCGTTTTTCAACGAGCGCATCGACCAGACGGTGCTGGAGACCCTCGCGCACATCGTGGAACAGCCCTTCGAGCGCATGACCTACACCGAGGCGGTGGACATCCTCCAGCGTTCCGGCCGCTCCTTCGAGTACCCGGTGTCATGGGGCGTCAACCTCCAGAGCGAGCACGAGCGCTACATCGTGGAAGAGCACGTGGGGCGGCCGGTCATCGTCATCGACTATCCCAAGGAGATCAAGGCGTTCTACATGTACCTCAACGACGACGAGCGCACCGTGGCGGCCATGGACGTGCTGGTGCCCAAGATCGGCGAGATCATCGGCGGCTCGCAGCGGGAGCACCGCCTGACGCAGCTCCGGCAGCGGATCCGCGAGTGCGGCCTGCCGGAAGAGGAATACTGGTGGTACCTGGAGCTGCGGCGCTACGGCTCGGCGCCCCACGCCGGCTTCGGCCTGGGCTTCGAGCGCCTGGTCCAGTTCATGACCGGCATGGGCAACATCCGCGACGTCATCCCCTTCCCCCGTGTCCCAGGCTTCGCCGAGTTCTGAGAGCGGCCATCCTCCGTCATCCCGGAGACCCCACATCGTCTCCCCGGACCTCACATCGTCTCCCCGGAGCCCACATCGTCTCCCCGGAGCCCACATCGTCTCCCCGGACTTGATCCGGGGTCCAGGCGGCGTGGCGGGGCGGCGCCGCATCCATAACCGGCACCCGAAGTGTTGTTTGCGGCCCCCACCGCGCCTTGATATGTTCCAGCCTTCCGACCACAACCCAAACCCGGAGGGTCCCGGATGATCGAAGCACCGTTTCCCCAGGAAGAGTACGAATCACGCCACCAGGAGCTGCAGCGGCTCATGGAGCGGGACGAGCTGGACCTCATCGTGGCCTCGGGCCGCGACAACTTCTGGTACTTCACCGGCCTCGTCAGCTACCAGTTCGACCACCTGATGCGGCCCGAGATCTGCTTCATCCCCAGGGAAGGCAAGCCCTTCGCGCTGGTGTACGGCAACAACAAGACCAAGGCCGAGGCGCTGCCCTGGTTCGGCGAGGTGCGGAGCTACGTGGACGTGCCCTTTCCGCGTGAGATGCTGAGCGAAATACTGAACGACATGGGATACGGTTCCGCGAAGCTGGGGTTCGAGCTGGACGACGACCAGCGGCTGGGCTTCCCGGTCAACTATCTCACCCAGCTCACCGAGGCGCTGCCCAAGGCCAAGATCGAGGACGGCTCCGCGGCCCTGACCGACCAGCGGCTCTACAAGAGCCCGCGGGAGATGGAGAACATGCGCAAGGCCTGCGACATCTCGGTAAGCGCCTTCGACCGCATCCTGCCGGACCTGAAGGCCGGGGTCACCCGCCGGGAGGTGGCCGAACGCCTCTACATCGCCATGACCCAGGAAGGCGCCCATCCGCGCCATCCCGGCTTCCTCATGCTGAATGCCTCCACCAAGTACGACGACCGCCGCTACGAGAAGGGCGACCGCCTGATCGCGGACTTCGGCGCCTGCTACGAGGGCTACTACGGCGACATCACCCGCCAGGCGGTCTTCGGCGCGGCGAGCGCGGACCAGATCAAGGAGCACGGACTGGCGCTGCACCTGATCCAGGAATGCAAGAAGGTGATGAAGCCGGGGACACCCATCGCCGAGATCCCGCGGACGGCCAACACCGAGTTGAAGCGAAACGGCTACCCCGAGGTGGACAGCCCCAAACGCATCGGACACGGCATCGGAATGGCAAGGGCCGAACCGCCGTCCATCAGCGAGGCCGAGGTCCGCAACGTGGAGGCGGGCATGGTGCTCGCCATCGAGCCAAAGGTGCGCATCCCGGGGGCCTCCATCCATCTGGAAGAGGACGTATTCATCACGGCGGACGGAGCCGAGCCCCTGACCGCCGGAGCCGAACGGCTCCACATCATCGAACACTGAAGCGGCCGGGCCGCGGGGCCCGCGATAGCCGGGGAACGCCATGGCCAACGGAATCCTTTATCTGTCCAACGACGACGTGAAGCGCCTCCTCGACCTGGGCGAGGCCATCGACATCGTCAAGTCCGCGCTGCAGGACCACAGCGCCGGACGCGTGGGCTGGTCCGTTCCGGAAGATCTCGCGGTGAAGCCCGAGCAGGGCTGGCAGTATTGGGTCACCGGCTGCTCGCTGGACGCCGCCGCCGGGTTCCGCTTCCGCGCCATCAAGGCCGCGGGCGGAAGCCGCGACCCCTCACGGCCGCCACAGGGCCCCCGGCGCATCCTCATCCTGAGCGACCGGCAGGGCGGCGAGGTCACCGCCATCATGGACGAGGACTGGTGCCATTCGGTGAGGACCGGCGCCGCCGCCACCGTGGCCTGCCAGAGCCTCTCGCGCCAGGGCGCCTCGGTGATGGCCATGCTGGGCGTCGGCGACACCGCCAGCGCCACCGTGCCGGTCATGGCGCGCGCCTTCGACCTCAAGGAGGTGCGGGTGCTGTCCCGCCGCCCCGAGACCCGGGAGGCCTTCGCCCGGGAGGTCGGCGAAGAGCTGGACCTGAACATCGTCCCCTGCGACACCGCCCCGGAGGCGCTGGACGGCGCGGACCTGGTGGTGTCCGCCACCACCACCTCCGAGCCCTTCGTCAAGCAGGAATGGATCTCCGAAGGCGCCTTCGTCTACTCCATCGGCAAACACCAGGAACTCGAGAACGCCGCGTACAAGGGAATGGGCAAGTTCGTGGTGGACAGTTGGGCACAGTGCAAGAAGAAGTCGGACGTAGACAGGATGTTGAGGGAAGGTTTCCTCACCCGAGACGACGTCTACGCCGAGATCCCCGACGTCCTGTCGGGCAAGGTCCCCGGCCGGGAGGACGACCGGGAACGGATTTTCATGCGCGCCATCGGCCTGGTGAACCAGGACATCTCGCTGGCCGCGTGGCTGTACCGGAAAGCCTTGGAAGAAGGGGCCGGGACCAGGCTGCCCTACTGAATCATCCCTCCACAAACCATGGACATCTTCCTCCTCATGGGCCAGTCCAACATGGCCGGCCGCGGGCTCCTGGAAGACGTGGAGCCCATCCGCGACGAACGCATCCGCGCATTCCAGGACGGCCGCTGGACCATCGCCGAGGAACCCCTGCACCACGACCGGCCCACCGCGGGTATCGGCCTGGCCATGAGCTTCGCTCGCACGGTGCTGGACGCCGACCCGGAACGGGACATCGGCTTGGTGCCCCGGGCCGTGGGCTCCACCCCTCTCGAACGTTGGATGCCCGGCGCCGACCTCTACGAAGGCGCCATGGCCGCCGCCCGCGAGGCCGCCCGGGACGGCACCCTCAAGGCCGTGCTGTGGCACCAGGGAGAGCACGACTCCAAGTCCGAGGCGGGCGCATCCAGCTACTCGCAGAGGTTCACCGCCATGGGGACGGCGCTGAGGGAACGACTCGACGCCCCGTCGCTGCCGGTGATCGTAGGCGAACTTGGAGCATACCTCTCCGAAAGGCCCGATTTCCCGCACTACCGCACGGTCAACGCCGAACTGCGCAAGATCCCCGACGCCCTCCCCTACTCCGCCTTCGTCAGCGGCGAGGGCCTGAACGACAAGGGCGACAACCTGCACTACGACGCCCGCTCGCTACGGATTCTCGGACAGCGGTACGCCGACGCGTACCTGGGTCTGCAAAGCAATCCCTGATGCCGCCCTTCAGGAAGCGCCTAGCCGCGGAGGAGGGCTGGATCGCGTTGCCGCAGTCAGGAAGTCTCGATAGGCTCGTGTCACGCCACAACGCCACCGTGCACCGGGTGCCTTCAACCCAGCAAAGTTAGCCAACGAACTGGAATGGAATCCTAGACGGGTTCTGCCCAAATCTCGACGACCAAACCGGGAACCCGCTCAAACTCGCGAACATTGGCTGTGACCATCGTCAGACCGTGGGCAAGGGCCGTGGCAGCAATCCAGAGATCATTCGCGCCGATCATCTTCCCTGCTCCGGCCAGCTCTGCCCAAACCTGGGCGTGTGTTCGCGCGGACGCCAGATCTACAGGCAGCAACGGAAAACGCTCCAGCAACGCTTCGACAAACGCAGACCGTTTCATGCGAATCTGCGAGTCTACGGCGCGATGGACACCGTGGAGTAGCTCGCTGGCCGTGATCACTGAGAGGTAGAACTCTTCCTGTCCGCGCCCGCCAAGGTGGGGTTCCAGGTTGAGACGGCCCCGCTCGAATTCGATCAGGACGCTGGTATCGATCAAGACTCCCACGGGTCACGGACCTCGACACGAGCGAATTCCTCGCGGGCTGCCGCGAGGTCATCGGAAAGTTGAGTGGCTTCAGCCGGCGAAAGATGCGGTAGCGACGCCAGCAGCGAGGGAAGTTCCGCGAGTTTCTTACCTGCGGGCACCGGACGTAGTTCAGCCACCGGCTTGTTGCCGCGTACAAGCACGAAATTCTCGCCCCGATAAGAAACGCGGTTGATGTACTCTGCAAAGTTACGAGCAACCTCGGTCACAGTGAGTGTTTGTGCCATGATGCCTCCGCAGATAATCAGATAATCTTATTAGCTGAGTTCCCTGTCAATGTCCAGCCTTCTTGTCTGAGCCATCCGGTTCAAGCCAAGCACCAACAGGAATCCAAGGACACACAAACCCGCCGCCAGCCAGAAGGCACCGTCCACCGCCGGCAGCACGTTGATTTCCCGGAAGGCCGATCCTTCGCCCTGCCCCGGCACGAACGCCTTGAACGGCCAGACCTTCCGCAGCGATCCGGCCATGAAGCCGATGAGGAGCGCGATGGTAATCTGGTGGTGCCGGCGCAGAAGCCAGCTCAGGATCCGCACGAACGGCAGGATACCGCATATGGCGCCCTTGACCAGAGGCAGGATGGCGAGGAAGTCCCGGTCGCGGACGGCATCGATAGCGAACTCGTACTGGCCCAGGACCAGGAGGATGAAGGAGCCGGAGATGCCGGGCAGCATCATCGCGGTGATGGCGGCGGCCCCGCTCAGGAAGAGCGTGACCGCGTCGTGGGGCATGTCCCTGGGAACCAGCCCCACCAGCCACCAGGCGGCCGAGGCGCCAAGCAGCAGGCACAGCACGGCGGTCACGGACCAGCGCAACCGCGCGGCCACGGTCACGATGCTGGCCAGGACAAGTCCCAGGAAGAAAGCGAACAGCGGCACCGGATGGTGGTCCAGCAGCCAGCCGACGGGGCCGGCCAGGACCAGGACGGCGGCGGCGATGCCGG
Organism: Candidatus Binatia bacterium; assembly: GCA_951813575.1. GTDB lineage: Bacteria > Desulfobacterota > Binatia > UBA9968 > JAJDTQ01 > JAJDTQ01. The sequence continues at coordinate 87,604 of OX638375.1, read as the reverse complement.
CGCCGAGCACCGCCAGGAAGCGCCAGGGAACAGCGGTGACCGCTTCGCGGAGGCGCAGGCGCACCAGCATGAGCAGCAACCGCCAGTTGAACGTCTTGAGGGCGTCCACGAGCTCCTCGTAGATGCCCATGATGAACGCCATGGTGCCGCCCGAGACGCCGGGGACGACGTCGGCGGCGCCCATGGTCAGGCCGGAGAAGGCGACGTAAAGGTAATGCCTCAGCCCGCGGGGCGGGCGGTTGGTGGCGGCCACGCTGCCGCTACAGCCCCAGCGCGGCCTGCTTCTCGTTCCACGCGGCCATCAACTCGTCCTTCTCCTCCCCCATGTGGTCGATGGCCTGGCCGACGATGTCGATTCCCACGAGATCGGACCATCCCTTGAGCAGCCGCAGGGTTACCGGCCCGGGCACGTCATACGGAAAGCCGACGCCGTTGATGCTCCTGATGGGCACGATGGTGGGGCTGGTGCTGGTGAGGAAGGCCTCGTCGGCGTTGAGGCAGTCGTAGGGCGTCAGGTTGGTCTCCTCCACCTCCATGTCGAGCCGGTCGGACAACTCTCCGAGCACCGCGCGGGTGATGCCGCCCAGCACGTTCTTGGAGCCCGGCGTGTAGACCTTCCCGTCGATGACCGCGAAGAAGTTGTGGGCGTTGCTCTCGGCGATGTTGCCGTCGAGGTCCAGCATCAGCGGGATGGCCTTGGGGTCCGCCTGCCGGGCCTCGAAGGTGGCGATGATGTGGTTCATCTTGTTGGTGATCTTGGCCTTGGACTCCAGGCACTGGGGCGGAATGCGCCGGGTGGCGGGCACGATGATGGTGACCCCCTCGACGTAATGGCGGCAGAACCCGGTGAAGTCCACGTCCATGCAGTAGATGGCCACGGTGGCGTCGTTGTTGCGGCGGGGGCCCGTGGAAGAGCGCGGACCCCGGCTGATCACCTGCCAGATGGCGTAGTCGTCGTCCGGACCCAGCAGGTCCCGGTTGCGCTCGAGCACCTCCAGCGCCGCCGCCTCCATCTCCTCCTGGGACATGCCGCAGTCGATGCGGGTATACTTCAACGAGCGGAACAGCCGGTCGTTGTGCTCCTTCAGCTTGAACGGCTTGTGCCGGAAGGTGCGGGTCACGTCGTAGACGCCGTCGCCGGCATGGAACCCCATGTCGAGGACGGATACCTTGGCCTCGCTCTCGGGCACGAAGCTGCCGTTCAAATAGACGATCTTCTCATGCATCACGGTTCCTCCATCGCGGGATTCCTGGCCGACAAGGAGAATCTACTACGAAACGGCGGGCCGGTCCATTTGCCGCGGGATTCCGGAAGGGCCGGCTGGTGTGCCGGCACCGGAATGGCTAAGATGGAACCGATCAGCTTGTTGCCATCAGCCAACGGAAACCTCGTCCTTCATGCGGGTCCTCGTCACCGGCGGCGCCGGTTATATCGGAAGTCACATCTGCCTCGAGTTGCTGGAGGCCGGCCACGACGTCACGGTCGTGGACAACCTGGCCAACGGCAAGCGGGAGGCCCTGCGGCGCGTGGAGGCGCTGGCGCAACGGCCGCTGGAGCTCTTCACCGCCGACCTGAACCACAAGGACGACCTGTCAGCGGCCTTCAGCGGACCGAGGATCGACGCGGTGATCCACTGCGCCGGGCTCAAGGCGGTGGCGGAATCGGTGGCGGACCCCTTGCGGTACTACGCCAACAACGTGGCCGGAACCGTGACACTGTGCGAAGTGATGCGGCAACACGGGGTGAGCCGTCTGGTCTTCAGCTCGTCGTGCACGGTCTATGGCGACGCCGCCACGGTCCCCATCACCGAGGAGCTGCCGCCGGCGCCAGTGAACCCGTACGGCCGCACCAAGAGGATGATCGAGCAACTCCTCACCGACCTCCAGGCCTCCGATCCGGCCTGGGACCTCACCCTGTTGCGCTATTTCAACCCCGCCGGCGCCCACGCCAGCGGCAGCATCGGCGAGGATCCGGCCGGGGTCCCGGACAACCTCTTCGCCTTCATTGCCCAGGTGGCCGTAGGAAGACGCCCCGAGTTGCGGGTCTTCGGCAACGATTACCCGACCCCGGACGGCACCGGAGTGCGGGATTACATCCACGTGGTGGACCTGGCGTCGGCCCACGTCAGCGCGCTGGAGCCCGCGGGCGGGCCCGCTCCGCGCGTCTACAACCTGGGGACCGGCCGGGGATACAGCGTGCTGGAGGTGGTGGAAGCCTTCGAGCGGGCGTCCGGCCGGAAGATCCCGTACGTCATCACGGAACGGCGTCCCGGGGACATCGCCCGCGCCTATGCCGACCCGTCCAGGGCCCATGCCGAGCTGGGCTGGCGTGCCCGGCGGGATCTCCACGAGATGTGCCGCGACGCCTGGCGGTGGCAGTCGCAAAACCCCGACGGCTATCCCGACTCTTGAGCGTCAAAAAAATGCCCGGTGCGGGGCGAATGATTTGACAAGGTGCCCCTTCGTCGCCACATTGAAAATATGGGCTAGAATGAAGAAGAAGCCGAAAGGAATCCACTCATGCTGATCAGGAAGCCCGACGACATCAAGAGCAGCGAGATCACCGACAAGAAACGGTACCTCAACCGGCGCCGGTTCATTCAGGCCGCGGGGCTGGGAGCCGCCGGCATCGGATCCGGCCTGCTGCTCCCCGCCATGTTCGGCAACATGGACGAAGCGCACGCGGCCAAGAAGCTCGAGGGCTTCACCAAGGGCAAGTTCGGCACGGACGAGCCACAGACCCCGCTCAAGGACATCACCAGCTACAACAACTTCTACGAGTTCGGCACCGACAAAGGGGACCCGAAGCGGCATTCCGGGAGCCTCAAGACCCGGCCGTGGACGGTCGAAGTCGAAGGCGAGGTGAACAAGCCCAGGACCTTCGACATCGAGGAACTGTTGAAGATGCCGCTGGAAGAGCGCGTCTACCGCCTGCGGTGCGTCGAGGCGTGGTCCATGGTGATCCCCTGGATCGGGTTCGAGCTGAGCCACCTGATCAAGGCGGTGGAGCCCACCAACAACGCCAAGTACATCCAGTTCGTCACGCTCTTCGACCCGGAGCAGATGCCCGGCCAGCGCCGCGGCATCCTCGATTGGCCCTACGTCGAGGGGCTGCGCATGGACGAGGCCATGAATCCGCTCACGATCATGGGGGTGGGACTCTACGGCGAGGTGATGCCCAACCAGAACGGCGCGCCCATCCGCCTGGTGGTGCCGTGGAAATACGGATTCAAGAGCGCCAAGTCCATCGTCAAGATCCGCTTCGTGGAAGAGGAGCCGCCCACGGCATGGAACATGGCGGCGCCCCAGGAGTACGGGTTCTACTCCAACGTGAACCCCACCGTGAACCATCCGCGCTGGAGTCAGGCGAGTGAGCGGCGCATCGGCGACTTCTTCCGGCGCAAGACGCTCATGTTCAACGGTTACGAGGAACAGGTGGCCCACCTGTACAAGGGGATGGACCTGAAGAAACTATACTGACGTGGCCTGGATCAAACCGTTCACCTGGATCAAGCTACTCGTCTTCGCGCTGTCCCTCATCCCGGCGGGGCGGCTGGTGGTGGGGCTCTTCACCGGCGGGCTGGGGGCCAATCCCGTCGAGTTCATCACCCACACCACCGGCACCTTCGCGCTGGTGTTCCTCATGATCACCCTGGCGGTGACGCCGCTCCGGCGCCTGACCGGCTACGGAAGCCTGATCCGGCTGCGGCGCATGCTGGGTCTGTTCGCCTTCTTCTACACCGTCCTGCATCTCTCCACGTTCGTGGTGCTGGACCACTTCTTCGACCCCGCCGCCATCCTGCAGGACGTGTTCAAGCGGCCGTACATCACCGCGGGATCGGTGGGGTTCCTTCTGATGGTGCCGCTGGCGGCCACCTCCACCGCCGGCATGATCCGCCGGCTCGGCGGGCGCCGCTGGCAGCAGCTCCACCGTCTCGTATACTTCTCGGCCATCGCCGGCGTGGTGCACTTCCTCTGGCTCGTGAAGGCCGACCTGCGGGAGCCCCTCATCTTCGCCGGCGTGCTGGCGGTGCTGCTGAGCTACCGGATCGCGGTCTGGCGCAACGCTCCGTGGGCGAAGAAACGCGCGGGCCGCACGTAATTTGACAGGGCAGCGGCCTGCCCGTTATAAACTTCCCCTGCGCTGTACCAAGGCGCGGCCGTGTCCTCGGCCGCGCTTTCGATTAAGGGACGACGATCAGGCCCGGAGAACGACACCGGGCACACGATCCAAACACGCTGGGAGCGATAGTTACGCCATGAAACAGACGGTTCGGGTGACCGTCAACGGACGGTTGTACGAGGAGGAGGTGGAGCCGCGCCAGCTCCTTTCCTATTTTCTGCGGGAGACCATCGGCCTCACCGGCACGCACATCGGCTGCATCATCGGCGAGTGCGGCGCCTGCACCGTGCAGGTGGACGGGACGCTGGTGAAGTCGTGCCTGATGTTCGCCGTGCAGGCCAACGGCAAGGAGGTCACCACCATCGAGGGCCTGGCCGATGGCGACGCGCTGCACCCGGTGCAGGAGGCCTTCATCAACAACTACGGCTTCCAGTGCGGCTACTGCACGCCGGGCATGATCATGGCGGCCGACGCCCTGTTGAAGAAGAACCCGGACCCCAGCGAGGAGGAAATCCGGGAAGGGTTGGCCGGTAATCTGTGCATGTGCACCGGGTACATGCAGATCGTTGCGGCGGTGAAAGAAGCCGCGGGGCAGGTCAACAATGGCTAATGCAGATCCGAAACAATACGTCGGCCTTGCCACGCGAAGCAAGGAAGGGCCGCGGCTCGCAACCGGGCAGGGTCGGTACACCGACGATTTCACCGAGCCCGGCATGCTGCAGGCGGTGTTTCTCCGGAGTCCCCATGCGCACGCGCGCATTCTCGGGGTAGACGCCCAGGCCGCGCTGAGCCGTCCGGACGTCTTCGCGGTGGTGACGCCGGAGGACATGAAGCGGGACACCAAACCGTTCCGGCCGGGCCGTTACGCCGCAGGGCTCAAGAAGCCGGTGGAGGAGTACGCCGGAGCGGTGGACAAGGTGCGCTACGTGGGCGAGCCCGTGGGCGCGGTGGCGGCCAGGGACCGCAGCACCGCGGAGGACGTACTCGAATCCATCACCGTGGATTACGACATCCTCCCCGCCAACACCGACGTCCACCAGGCCATGGCCGGCGAGGACGCCTCGCTCATCTATGAGGAACTCGGCGCCAACCTGGCCTGGCAAGGCACCCTGGAATACGGCGACACGGAGAAGGCGTTCCGGGAAGCCGACCGGGTGGTGCGGGAGAACCTCAAGATCCACCGGTACAGCTCCACGCCACTGGAGCCGCTGGCGTGCATCGCCTCCTTCGACCGCTTCAGCAAAAAACTCACGGTCCGCACCAATACCCAGGTGCCCGAGAACATCTACGACGCCCTTCGGGACGCCCTGAGCCTGGACGACATCCGGGTCATTATCCCGGACATCGGCGGCGGCTTCGGGCAGAAGATCCACCTGATCCGCAAGTACGTGGTGATCGTGGCGCTGCTGGCCATCAAGTCGGGCCGGCCGGTGAAGTGGATCGAGGACCGGAACGAGCACATGATGGCCGCGGGCCACGCGTGCGAGCAGCACTTCGACGTCGAGGCCGCGGTGAAGAACGACGGCACCGTCACCGGGCTCCGCTTCAAGGAGATCGACGACGTGGGCGGATCGGTGAGCACCCTCACCATCCATTTCACCAACAAGCTCAACAACCTCAGCAACACCTACAAGGTCCAGAACATCCGCGCCGACGGCTACTCGGTGGTGACCAACCGCTGTCCGGTGATCCCCAACCGCGGCATCGGCAAGCCCGGCATGTGTTACATCTGGGAGCGCATCATCGACCGGGTGGCCCAGGACCTGGACATGGATCCCTCGGAGGTGCGCTTCCAAAACCTGGTGCAGCCGGAACAGATGCCCTACACCACGCCCAACGGCAACGTCTACGACAGCGGCGACTACCCCGGCCTGCTGAAGCGGGCGCTCGAGAAGGTGGACTACCCAGGGCTCAAGGACGAGCAGGCGCGGGAACGCGAAAAGGGCCGTTACCTCGGCATCGGCGTGGTCATCGGGGTGGAGCCGGGGGGCCGGAACGCCGCCCGCGACATGGCCATCTTCCCCGAGATGAAGGAGACGCCGGGCTCCGGCGGCATCAACGGCGCCACCATCAAGCTCGAGAAGAACGGTACCATCGCCCTCTACCTGGGCTCGCCCAACTGCGGGCAGGCCCACGAGACCACCACCGCGCAGGTGGCCGCCGGCATCCTCGGCGTGAGCCCGGACGTCATCAGCACCACCACGCCCTTCGACAGCGACATCGCGCCCTGGGGTGTGGCCGCGGCCAACAGCGGCAACAACTTCCACCTCTACGACATCGGCTCCATCATCGGCGCGGCGACGCAGCTACGGGAGAAAGTGCTCAAGGTGGCCGGCCACATCCTGGACGCGCAGCCGTCCGACCTGGAGATCGCCGACGGCGTGGTGACCGTTCCGGGGTTCCCGCGGCGGAAGCTCACCTTCGCCGAGCTGGGCAAGGTAGCCTACAACAACCAGGCGCTTCTGCCCGAGGGCATCGACGCCGGGCTGCAGACCACTTTCTACTACACCTTCCCGCACGCACAGCCCAACATGGTGCCGGGCAAGGACGGCAGGGTGCGCGCCCAGTTCACCTTCGGCGCCGGCGCCCATGTGGCGGTGGTGCAGGTGGACCCCAGGACCGGCAAGGTCGAGGTGCTGCGCTATCTCATCGTGGGCGACAACGGCACCATCATCAATCCTGACGTGGTGGACGGGCAGATCTACGGCTCGGCGGCCCACGGCATCGCCGTGGCCCTGGGCGAGGGTTTCGTCTACGACGACGAGGGACAGCTCCTCACCATTACGCTCACGGACTACGGCAAGTGCTCCACCGCCGAGACTCCCGCCATCGAGGTGGAGCACGCGCCCTCACCCTCGGCGTTCACGCCGCTGGGACAGAAGGCCGCCGGCGAAGGGGCCGCCATCCCCTCCCCCGCCGCCATCGCCAGCGCGGTGGAAAACGCCCTGGAGCCGTTCGGGGTCAAGGTCCGGGATCTGCCGCTCACGCCCGAGCGCGTCTGGCAACTGATAAAGGAGGCGCAGGCATGATCCCCGGCGCATTCGACTACCACGCACCCGCTTCCCTGGAGGAGGCCCTGTCGCTCTTGTCCGCGAACCTGGACGACGCCAAGGTCCTGGCCGGCGGCCAGAGCCTGCTGCCGCTGATGAAGCTGCGGCTGGCCAAGCCCGAGGTCATCATCGACATCGGCGGGCTCGACGAATTGAATTACATCCGTGAAGACGGCGACCACATCGCCATCGGCGCGCTGGCCACCTACACCGACGTGGCCGAGTCCGAGCTGATCCTGAGCCGCTGCCCGCTGCTGGCCCAGACCGCCGTGGTGGTGGGCGACGTCCAGGTACGCAACCGCGGCACCGTCGGGGGCGGACTGGCCCACGCCGACCCGGCCGAGGACCTGCCGGCCGCCATCCTGGCCCTGGACGCCGAGCTCAAGGCCACGGGGCCCGACGGCGAGCGCTGGATCCCCGCCAGCGACTTCTTCATCATGATGCTGACCACCAGCCTCATGCCCGAGGAGCTGCTGACCGAGATCCGGGTGCCGGCTCGCGACGGCTACAAGTCCTCGTATCAAAAAGTGTCACGACAAGCCGCGGGCTTTGCCATCGTCGGCGTCGCGGTGTGCCTGAAAGAGTCCGCCGAAGGCGTCTGCGAGGATATCTCCATCGCAGTCACCGGCATGACCGACGTGGCCTTCCGCGCCGAGAAGGTGGAAACCGCGCTACGGGGGCAGAAGCTCGAAGACGGCGCCATCGCAAGCGCCGCGGCACTGGTCACGGAAGGCATCGACCCCATCGAGGACGTCAACGCCACCCCCGCCTACCGGGCTCATCTAGCGCAGGTGTACGTCGAGAGGACGATTCAGGCGGCGCGGGCACGGTGAGGTCGCTTCGCTGCGCCTTCCTCACAGACTAATTCCACCTGCCCCGCTTCGATCTGGCGGTTGACCAGCGCGAGAATCTTGACCAGCGCGATGGTGTCTTCGATCTGCCCGGAGTCTTCAATGTCCTGCATGGCCGTCTCTATCTTGTCGTTGCGTACAAAGACCAAGTGCTACCGCCGATCCTTCGCAGTGTCTCTGCGGCCTGGACGCTGGGATCGTCCATGGGCTCGACCTGTCTGGACCGGTTCAACTCGAACCCCTGGGTAACTAATCCAGACCCTGGAGGGATCGAGGGACAAGCCCGTCTAGCCTGTCCGGCAATTCCATGTCGGTACCGGTCAACTCCCTACACTTCCCGCATGCGACCGGAAACGCTCAGCAAAAAGGAAGCCACGCCGCACGCGATCAGAACCGCTCCGAACACCACCGTTATCTTGCTGGTTCCCACATTGGGGATGAAGACGAAAACGGTCACCAGGGTCCCGAGCACGTTTCCCATCGTCGAAACGCCGTATACCGCCCCGGTGACGCGTCCGCCATATTCCAGTTCCTTGAGCAGCAGGCGCACGAAAAAGGGCGAGAGTGCCGCAAGAAGCGCCACGGGGAGAAACGTCAACGCCACGGAGGCGAGCATGATGCCCCAGAAGTCGTAGCCGGCGGACAGCATGATCCCTTCCATGACCCGATTCGCCAGAAACGCCACCATGATCAGGTAGACGCCGACAACGGAGAGCACGCTCGAGACGATCCAGATTTCACGGGAACGATCGGCGACGATGCCTCCCGCGGTGTAGCCGACCATCATGGCAAAAAGCACCACGGCAATCAGGCAGGCCCACGTCGTGATGCCGCTGCCGAACCAGGGATTGAGGTACCGGCTCCCCAGCATCTCGAAGCCCATGAGGGCGAAACCGGAAAGAAAGATCAGCAGGAACAGCCACACCGAACCGATTGCACGTCCCATCACCACTTCCCCTTGAGAAACTCGCTCAGCTTGCGATTGTGTCGCTTTATCGCGCGCAGCGACTCCACGGGCGCGAAGTCGTCCGTGAGCACCGCCGTGTCCGGCAGGCGTCCGACGCTGCGTCGTTGAGAAACCATTCCGCTCAACGGGTATTTGAACCCGAACGCTTCGTCCAGTCTTGCGGCGGTGGACGCCAGCCGTGCCTGCTCACGCAACGGCCCGTCATAGGCGATCATGACCACGTTGCCTCCCGCATCGTACAAGTCCACATGGTCGAAGACCTTGCCGATGGTCACCAGGGCGGCATCGAACATCATGGTGTTGGGCTCTACGTTCTGGGCCACGGCTCCGCCGGGCTTCACACGACTCTTCACAAGTTCGTAGAACTCCGTCGTAAGCAGGTGGAACGGGACGAACGCGCTCCGATAGGCATCGATCAGGATGACCGGCCACTTTGTTTTCCGCCGCTGAATATACCGGCGGCCATCCTCGATGGAGACATTGAAATTCCGTTCGAGCCGGACTCCGAAGTGACGTTTGGCCAGCTCGAATACCTCCGGGTCGAGCTCGACCGAGGTGACCTCGAGGTCGGGCATGGTCCTGTGCAGGTACCACGCGGTCCGGCCTCCGCCGAAGCCGATTTCGAGAATGCGGTCCACGTCGCCCGCGTAGGCAAGGACGGCGGTCATGTACCGCGTATATCGTGAAGGGAGCGCGAGCTCGTCGCGCGTGTCGTACACCGTCTCCGTGTACAGCGCCCTGTTGTGACCGAACGTCAGGGTGATGATCGGGCCTTCCTTGAAAACGTAGATGTTGTTGTATACGGACTCGCGCTGGGCGATGAGGACCTGGTCAGAGGCCGCGGGTTGCGGCTCCGACAACATGAACAGAGCGAGTGCGGCGCAGACTGCGCCAAAGGGTCTTCTCATGGGGTTCGCCATGCCGGGATTCCTGAACGGCCGCCAATGATATAGACCCTGGACGGATCAAGGTACAAACCCGTCCCCCAACGGCCGCGCCCTCGCGCCGGTGGAGAACATGTTCCGCGCTGGATGAGCGTTGCGCCGGGCCCGCCGGAGTCGAAAAAGGCGTCGGCGGTACGAAACCGCCGACGCCTTTCGGCGAAACAGCGCTGCTGCCCGCCGCCGCGACGGCGGCGTCAGGCCGTGACCAGTAGCCGCTCTATGTGCCCGACCCCTTCTGCTTGACCGAATAGATGTCAGGCTGCTCGGCTCCACCCACCGCGAGCACGCCGGCGGCTCCCCGCAGGATGCGGAAGATGGCGTGGTCCACAAGCAGGTAGGCGCCCGGCACGTCCACCTTGAACTCCACGATGGAGGCGGAGCCGCTGGGAATGAGGGTCGTCTGGATGTTGTTCTCGGGATTGCTCACGGACCCTTCCCGATACACCGCGTCGAAGATCTCGCCGATGACGTGGAACGACGAGATCTTGTTCGGTCCGATGTTGCCCACGTAGAGACGCACCGTCTCGCCCACGTCGGCCTTGAGCGGGTTCTTCACGAGTGACTGCGCGTGACCGTTGAAGACGATGTATTCAGGGGTCTCGGCTTCACCCTTTTCCGAGGAATAGCTCTGCAAGCCCGCTTCGCCGATTTCCTTCTCGGTGTAGAACTCGCTCTGCATCACATAGTACTCGCGGTCGACCTTCGGCATGCCGCCGGCCGGTTCCACCAGAATGACTCCGTACAGGCCGCTGGAGATGTGGGCGGGAACGGGATTGGCGGCACAGTGGTAGACGAAGAAGCCCGCGTTGAGCGCCTTGAACACCCCTATGGAGGTCTTGCCGGGATCCGCCATCAGCGCGGCGGCTCCGCCGCCGGGCCCCGTAACGGCGTGGAGGTCCACCGTGTGCGTGTGTTTGCCCTTGGAATTATCCAGCCGCACCTCGATCGTATCGCCCTGGCGCACCCGGATGAACGGGCCGGGAACCTTCCCGTTGTAGGTCCAGAAGTCGTACTGGATGCCGTCGGACAGGTCGGCAACCTTCTCCTCGATGACCAGGTTCACCATCACGTGGGCCGGCTCGGTGCGGGTGATGGGCGGCGGTACGTTGGGAGCGCTGACAAGCTTGGCCTCGACCGACGCGGCCATCGATGACGGCGCGGTCCCGAGAAAGACCCCCAGCACCAACCCTGCAGGGAAGGCCCACTCGGATAAGAGCGCACGGAAGCTTCCTACATCGTCGCGGTACCGCATGTCTGACTCCTTTCGCGCTTGGGCCCCAACCAACACACCAACTTTCACGGTCGTCTCAGGCCAATTCTCTGGCGAGACTATGGACACCCTACCATCAAGTCAAGGAGAAATAGGGGCGTTTTCCTGTGGGGCGGAGACGCTACCCCGACGACGTGGACAACTCCAGCCGGTTCCCGCTCGGGTCGATGACGTAGACAGAATATCCCTTGCCCTCGCCATGGCGCCGGATCTCGCTCACCTTGGCGCCCTTGGCCTCGATTTCCTTGACGAAGTCCTCGGGCTCGGCCGGTGGTCCGTCGATCTCGAAGGTGTGGTGAGGCACCCGCGGATGGCGGTCCTTCGAGGCGTCGAAGACGCCGAGGACGGCGCCGCCGAGATTGAGGCGGACCACGTCGACGCCGGCGACCACGTGCTTTTTGCGAACGGTTGCCCCGAGGATCTCCTGGTAGAAGCTCACGGTCTTGTCCAGGTCCTCGGCATTGAAGTTCCACGAACGAAACTGGGTCAGCTTGGACATGATGAAACCTCCTCTTGAATGGACGCTCTCGGTGGAGAGGCCGTTATTCGACCCGGGCAGCTTCGAACAAGCCATCGAGATTTTCAAGCTCGTCGAATCGCCACAGACGCTCCGCCAGCAACTTCTGCCGGGGCGGGGACAGGACGCCCGACGTGAGCCCCAGGAACTTCTGCTCTAGCTCGCCGTCGGACAGCGGATTCCGGCTGTGGCCCTTGGGGTAGTCGGCGGCCCGTGTCAGCCGGCGTCCGGAACGCAGCTCGATTTCCATCCGCGCCCGCTGCTGCGCGGGATAGTTGCGGGTAGCCTCGGGGTCCTCGCCGACCTCGACCTTGCGCATGAGCGGCCGGAGCAGCGGATCGCCGATGCGTTTCTCGTCGAAGCTGGCCGGGGTCAGCGCGCCATCGGTCAGGGCAGCGGCAACCACGTACGGGAGGCTGTGATCGGCGGTTTCGCGGGTCTTGGGATCCCACTTCTCGGGCTCGCCGGCGGCGTTCCGGACGGCCACGGCATAGGTGGCGATACGGATGCGTTCCAGGTCGTCCAGGTCGAACTCATCCCTCAGCTCCAGAGCCATGGCCGCGCCGGCCTGGGTGTGAATCTGTACCGGGAAGTACTTGATGCTGGTGTCGCTGAGCTTGAACCGGACGCCCGCCCCGGCGTCACCGAACCCGTCGAGCCGCAGGGCTCCGGTCACCTGGTCGAACAAGCCGTAGCGTCCTTCGAACGGTTCGGGCGGCCCTTCCACACCGCCACCGGCGAGGAGCGCGGCGAACACTCCGTTGCGGACGGCCATGGCGGTGGCGCAGCCCTTCCACATGGACAACTCGCCTACCCGGGTCTGACCCAACGGCACCTGCGACACGGCGGTCATGGACATGGCGTGGGCGAGCCGGTCCTCGGACAGCCCCAGGACCTTCCCCGCCGCGCAGGCGCTCGCCGGACCGATGAAGAGTCCCTGGTCCCAGCCCTTCTCCCGGGTGGCGAAACGCTCGGCGAACTGCCCGTAGATCTCGTAGGCCAGCACCAGCGCGACGATCACCGCTCGGCCGGACGCGCCGGCCGCCTCGGCCGCCGCCAGCACCGCCGGCAGCATGTCGCTGGGATGTCCTCCGCCCGGCGACACGAAGCTGTCGTTGCAATCCAGGTAGCGGACCATCGCGGTGTTGGCGAAGGCCGCCATATCCGGGGAGGTGGTCTGTCCGGTCCCCAGGATTCGCGCCGCCGCCCCGCCGTGGACGGCGGGCGCCAGCTCCCGGGCGATGCGGCACGGCTCGGCGGCGAAAGCCCCCAGCGCGCAACCCACCGAATCGAGGATCCGGCGGCGGGTCTCGTGAATGGTATCGGAAGGGAGGTCCCGGTAGTCCAGGGCAGCGGCGTAGGCGCTCAGATATTTCGCGGTGGCATCCATGACGACCTCATCCGCTCCCGCCGCCTGCATCGGAACCCCGCAGGCCCGCGAAGAATTGTTTGAGCAGGCCGGCGCACCGCTCCCCCAGGACACCTTCGGTGACGGCCACACGGTGGTTGAGGCGCGGGTCGTCGCAAACCTGGTAGAGCGACCTCACCGCGCCGCCCTTGGGGTCCGGGCAGCCGAACACGAGGCGCTTGACGCGGGCCTGGACGATGGCGCCCGCGCACATGACGCAGGGCTCGAGGGTGACGTACAGCGTACAGTCGTCCAGACGCCATGACGCGCGTTTCCGGGCCGCCTCCCTGATGGCCAGGATCTCGGCGTGACTCGTCGGGTCTCCCAGGGCCTCGCGCAGGTTGTGTCCCCGGCCGACGACCGAGCCGCCGGACACCACCACCGCCCCGACGGGCACCTCCGCCTCGCGGTTCGCGGCCCGGGCCTCGGCCAGGGCCCGCGCCATGAATGCCTCGTCCCCATTCCCTGCCGCCGTGCCGGTCACGTGTTCATCCTGACCGGGCGCCGACCCCCGCCTCGGATCCTTTCAGCGGCCCGGCCGGCGTCCGGGCAACCCTACACCAGCTCCGCCAGGTCATCGAGCACCTCTTGCGCGTGCTGTCCGGGTTTCACCTTCTCGTAAATCTTGGCGATCTTGCCCTTGGGGTCGATGAGAAACGACATCCGGTAGGTGCCCTCGTATTCCCTCCCCATGAACTTCTTGAGCCCCCAGACATCGTACAGCCTCACCACCTCCTTTTCCTCGTCCGCCAGCAACGTGAACGGAAGCTGGTGCTTCTCGGCGAACCTGGCGTGGCTCTTGACCGAATCGATGCTGACTCCCAAGACCGTGGCCTTGGCCTTATCGAACTCGGCTATGTGGTCCCGTATACTACGGGCCTCCATCGTTCAGCCGGGGGTGGCGTCCTTGGGGTAGAAGAACAGCAGCACCCACTTCCCCTTGCAGCCCGACAGCTTGTGAGGATTGCCGTGCTGGTCCATCAGCCGGAACTCCGGCGCCTTGTCACCGGGCTTGTGCTTCATTGGTTCGTTCCTCCCGTGGACTGTTCCCGGATGTTCTACAACGCAGGGTGGCGCGTGCCAAGCAGGCCGTGGCGAACCCGTCCCGTCTTGACACCTCCTGCCTTGCATGGGCAGAATCCGCATGTCCCGCAACGTGCGTGACCCTTCACACGAGGAACGGATACGGAGGAGACCCCATGGAAACCGTGCACAAGCCCAGAAGCTACGGCGAGCACTCCGAGCACTGGCTCGATTTCGAAGAGAGCCCCCGGCGCGTGCGGGTGAAGTTCGGCGGCGAGACCCTCGTCGACACGAAACGGGCCATGCTGCTGCGGGAAGCGGGTCACGTCCCCGTCTACTATTTCCCGCCGGAAGACGTTCGCATGGAGTTCCTGACGCCCAACGACCACCGTACCCACTGCCCCGTCAAAGGGGATGCCTCCTATTGGGACGTAGCCGCGGGGGGCGAGACGGCCGAATCGGCCGCCTGGAGCTACGTCGACCCCTTGGCGCAATCCCGCGACATCGCCGGTTACCTCTCCTTCTACTGGAACCGGATGGACGGCTGGTACGAGGAGGAAGACGAGATCTTCGTCCACGCGCGGGACCCGTACAAGCGGGTGGACGTGCTCAAGAGCTCACGCCACGTACAGGTAACCGTGGGCGGCGAGGTGGTGGCGGATTCCCGGCAGCCCCGGCTGGTGCTGGAGACCGGCCACCTGATCCGCTATTACCTGCCGCGGGAAGACGTGCGCATGGACCTGCTGCAACCCAGCGACACCAGGTCGCGTTGTCCCTACAAGGGCACGGCCCGCTATTGGTCGGCCAACGTGGACGGCACGGCCTTCGAAGACACGGTCTGGAGCTACGAGGAAACCATCCCCGAATGCCCCAGGATCAAGGACCTGATGTGCTTCTTCAACGAGCGGGTGGACGCCATCCACGTGGACGGCGAACGGTTGGAGATTCCGAAGACCAAGTGGTCCCGGAGCTGACGCCGGCAGAGCGGGCGTGCCCTATGCGGCGGTAGAGGCAGCCGAGCGGTCGGCGGCCCCTTCCGGGGACAGCACACCCGCCTCACGCAACTTGGGGAACAACTCGTCGAGGCTCCGGATGAGAAGCTTCGGCCTGGCCGCGACCAGAGTCTCCTCGTCGTTGTAGGAGTACTCCGTGGCCAGGGCCACGGTGAACACGGAGAGGTCGCTGCCGGCCACCTGGGCGAACTCCAGGTTGTTGCCCGCCCGCAGGTACGTGGCGGTTCCGGACAGAAGAATCACCTCGAGATTCCGGTTGAGCTTCCGGAACAGGTGGTAGATGCCCTGCTCCTTGCGGAAGTAGGTCTCGTCGCGGTCGATGATCTCCTCGAAGTACTCGCTGATGCCGTGCTCCTCCATGACCCGGTGCTTGTAGCGGCGGCCGCTGGTGGTAAGCACCATGTTGCTCAGGCCGGCGTCCCGGGCCTGCTTCAAGGACTCCTCGACGCCGGGGATGAAATCCGGCGGGTTGACGTCGAAGCCGTGCCGGCGTGCGATCTCCAGAGCGTGGCCGCGGATCTCGCGGCGGACCCCCTCGTTGTAGATGATGCTCGGGTCGCGCGCGTAGTCCTCCGCGAAGAGGATCGGCGCCAGGAAGAAGTCGAACGGCCCGTCCGCCACCTTGCGCAACTCCTCGAAGGAGAGCTTGGGCTTGTGGTAGCGCGGGAGAATTTCGTTGGCGATGACGTGGACCCGATGGATGTCCGTCTCGATGGTATCGGACATGGTCCGGATCAGGCATCTCTTGACCGGCATCGGCGCATCACTCATGGCAACCCCCAAGGGCTAGGTGGAAAACTGTTTCAGCATTAGCTAATCTGCCGGAACCCTGTCAACTGATTCATCTTCCGCGGGGAGGTCAGACCCCTGGAGACATCATGCTGAACCTGACTCTGGCGTGCGGCCACTATGACCGGACCGAGGCCCTGCGGGACGGCCGCGTGCGGCCCGACGGCATCCAGCTCAACTGCCTGACGCTGAAGGTGGAGGAGACCTTCTGGCGCATGATGCAGTACCGCGAATTCGACGTGGCCGAGACCTCCCTGGGGGGCTACGTGGTGCGCCGGGGTCGCGGGGTCGACGACTTGGTGGCGATTCCCGTATTCCCGTCGCGGTTCTTCCGCCAGTCCTGCATCTTCGTTCACGGCGGTTCCGGTATCGCAACGCCAGAGGACCTCAAGGGCAAGCACATCGGCGTTCCCGAGTATCAGATGACCGCGGCCGTGTGGGCGCGGGGAATCCTCTCGGACGACTACGGCGTCCGTGCCGAGGACGTCGAATGGATCCAGGGCGGGCTGGAAGACCCCGGGAGAATCCCCTTCGAGCCGGTGGAGCCGGCGGGCATCAGCCTCGGCTTCGCGCCGCCGGACCGCTCCCTGGCCCAGATGCTGGCCGACGGCGAGATCCAGGCGCTGATCACGGCCCGGACGCCCTCCACCTTCGACCCCGCCGGCGACACGGTACGCCGGCTCTTCCCGGAACCCTGGAAGGTGGAACGGGACTACTTCAACCGCACCGGCATCTTCCCCATCATGCACACGGTGTCGATCCGGCGGGAGATTCTCGACGAGCATCCCTGGGTCGCCGCCACCCTGATGAAGGCCTTTTCCGAAGCCAAGGACCTGGCCGTCGCCGACCTTACCCAGACCAGCGCCCTGCCCGTGACGCTGCCCTTCCTGACCGAGCACGCCTACCGGACCGTGGAGACCATGGGCGAGGATTTCTGGCCCTACGGCCTGGAATCCAACCGCAAGACCCTCGAAACATTCGTACGTTACATGCACGAGCAGGGCATGATCGCGGACAGGATGCCCATCGAGGAGCTGTTCGCCGCGAGCACGCACCGCACGTTTCGAATTTGATCGTTCCGTTTCAGGGGCGCGACCCTTGCAGTGCTCTCCAGCGACAATCAGGGGTAACCATTCGAAAACACACGGAAACTCCTGGTTATTCTGTGTGCAGGTCGCTGAAACAGCCGTTTCTCAAGGCCTGGAACCGCTCGGTACGAACCCATGTGAACAGGTTTTCCACAGGTCCGGTGGATAGCGTCAACAAGTCGCCACATCCGTCGGGAACCTGATGGGCGTGACGTCTCAGACGTAGTGCTGGATCTCCTGGAGGGAGGGCGGGAAGAACAGCTCTTCGATCGCGGGCTTGTGCTTGATCATCCCCTGCTCGAACTCGTAGCGGACCGCGGCTTCCAGCGCGGGCCGGTTGTCTTCCAGGTTGTAGGGCCAGGGGTCGGGCCCGAAGATGGCGTGCTGCTCCTGCAACTCTTCCTTGGCCCACACCAGGGCCAGGCTCCGGGGGTCGCGCATGCGCTCGTAGCAGACTTCCTTGGACCGCTGGAGGGCTTGTAGCAGGCTCACCGCCACCCAGGGGTTCCGCTCCAGTATCTCGTCCTTGACCACCACCGTGTGCATGATGGGGAAGATGCCGCTCCGGCGGTAGTACTCCACCTCGGCCTGCCTGGGTTCGGGGAAGAGCAGCGCCACCTTGTCGGAGCCGGAGCGGACCGACGGCAGCACCTCGGGATAGAGCGACCCTTCCAGCTCTCCGGCGCACAGCATCTCGTCGATGTCACGGTCTTCGGGCACCCGGTGGATCTTCATCCACGAGGCCGGTTCCAGCGGAACGTCCTCCTCTTCCTGGCACCACCACTCCACCGTGGCCAGGTCCAGGCCGTAGTAGTCCTGCAGGATGCCGCGCATCCACAGGCCCGCGGAGTTCTGGAGCGTATCGAGGCCGATGCGCTTGCCGTTCAGATCGGAGGGCTTCTCGATGCCGCAGCCGGTGCGCTTGACCATGTAGCTGTGGCGGAAACGCCGGTGCGGGAACGCGGGGATGGCGGTGAAGGCCCGGCCCTGGTCGTGGGCCACCAGGTAGCCCACGAGCGACAGCTCGCAGGCGTCGAACTCCTCGTGACGCAGCATGCGTCCGTGCCGTTCGGGCGACTGCATGGTCATCACGTTGAGGTCGATGCCGGCGGGCTCCACCGCCTTCTCCCACAGCGGCCGCAAGAGATCGTAGCTGCCGCAGGCGAAATTCAGGTTCAACCGGGCCACTATTCGCTCCTTACGTGTTTTCGGTACTCCTCGGGCGTGTCGATGTCGATGAGGATCCCTTCCTCGCCGGTATCCAACTCCAGCGTCTCATCCGGGTGGCCCCGCACCACGGGCTTGGCGCCGGTGTCCAGGGAAGCCGCCATGAACTCGGGGAAGAGCTTGCTGGAGAACAGCACCGGATGGCCGCGCCTACCGTCGAAGCACGGCACCACGATGAGCTTCTTCTCCGCGCGGAAACGCTCGATGATCCGGTTCACCAGGCCGCTTTCGATGAAGGGGTGGTCCACCAGATGCACCAGGATCGCCTCCACCGGCTCGCCCTCCAGTGCCCGGATGGCGGTGTGGAGCGAGGAGAGCTGTCCCCGGGCATAGTCCGGATTCACCACGGTATCGACGCCCAGGTAGGCGATGGCTTCGCGCATGGCGTCCGCGTTGTAGCCCAGCACCACCAGGGTCCGGTCCACCTCCGTGCGCTCCAGCGCGCGGACGATGCGCTCGATGAACGGGACGCCCTCCACCGGCAAGAGCGCCTTGGGCCTTCCCATGCGGGTGGAGGCGCCCGCGGCCAGGACAACGGCGACGATCATGAATCGGAGAAACGGATTAGAGCCCCTCGAGCTTCCTCATGGTCTCGGCGTAGTCCCCCAGTGCCTTGTCCAGCGTGTATTCGGCCTCGAAGCCCAGTTGCTCCGACGCCCGGGACAGATCGGTCAGAGGCCGGTTCGCCGGATAGGCCATGGGATCGCTGCCCTTCTTGAGCGTCACCCTGGACTCGGGGAACTCCTTCTTCAACGCCGCGAGTATGTCGTCGCCGGTGACCATGCCGGCGCAGCCGATGTGGAAGAGCCGGTCCTTGTGGTCCGGCTTCAGCGCGGCAAGGACGGTGGCCGTGGCCGCGTCCTTGCCGTAGAGAACCTCCGTGGGACCGTAGGGCCAGTTCACGGTTGCGTCTTCGCCTTTCAGAGCGGCGCGGATCATGTCCTGGATCGCCTGCTCGCGGGTGGCCTTCATGGTGGTGGGCGACGGGCCGTAAAGCCCTCCCACGTAGCGAATGCACACGAACTCGAAGCCGTACATCTTGGCGTAGGCATTGCCGAGAAACTCGCAGCCGCCCTTGGTGGCGGCGTAGACCGACGGCGGGTTGATGGGGATGGTCTCGTCGATGCTCTGGAGCCCCTCGGCGAACGAGCCGAGATAGACCGTGCCCGAGCTGGGAAAGGTGAGCCGCGGCACGTTTTCCAGACGCACCGCCTCAAGCACGTTGACGGTGCCCATGAGATTCAGACGCACGCCGGTGTAGGGGCGCCGTTGCACCTCCTCGCCGAGAAAAGCCGCCAGGTGGATGACCTGGCCGACATCGTGGTCCCGGATCGCGCTCACGAGCTGAGGCAGATCGAGGATGTCGCCGCGCACGGTTTCCACCGACGCCGGATCGACACCCACGGCCCTGAGCAACCGTTCGTTCACCGCTACGTCGAAGATGACCGGGCGCTCGCCCCGCGCCTGCAGCATCCCCACGACATACGCGCCCACGAGACCGGTACCCCCGGTCACCAGAATGCTCTTTTGTGCCATTCACTTCCTCCCGAAGAACGAGCTACGGAAACATGTATTCCACCGGCGGCGATTCGAAGTCCGTCTCCACCGTCGTGGTTCCAGGGACCTCCTTGGCCACCGAGACGATCTCTTCCTGGAGCGCGGGCTGGGTGAGGATCCCGGAGACGTGGACCACACCGCCGCCCGCGCGCACGCGCACGTTCAGGTTCCGCGTCTTGGGCGACACGATCAGCGCCGCCTGCACCCGGGACGTCAGCGACAAATCCGCGAACACCTGCTCGGACTCCGGGCTCTTCTGGTACTCGGGCCTGCCGGCCGCGTCCTCGATGAGCTCGGCCAGGGTGTCTACCGTCATCTGGCCGGCGTTCAGGACCAGGTCGTAGCGCGAGGCGTCGCGCCAGTCGGCTCCGAAGATGGCTTCCATGCGCCGGGACCGAGCCTTGTTGACGTTTTCCACGTAACGGCGGCCGCCGGCCTCGTCGAGCCCTTCCCGCTCGCGCACCTTCTCCACCTGATATTCCAGCGGCGCCGTCAACAGCACCTTGACTACGTGGCTCACTCCGGGCAGGAGCTCCTGCCCCATGTGGCCGTGGTAGACGAGCCTGCCGTCCCTGGCCATCTCGCACATGGCGGCCTGCAGCGTGATGCGGTAGAGGCGAAGACTCTCGCGCCAGCGTTCCCACCAGGCCGGCCCCGACTCCAGCACCTCCTCGTATTTGGCCTCGGGGATGCCGTAACGGTTGCTCGCCTCGATCAACACCTCCCGGTCCACGCACGGGTAGCCAAGATCCCCGGCAACCCGTTCGGCAACCTCCGGACCCGCGCCAAACGCGCCACGAATGATCGTGATAATCGGCATGGGCTTCCCTCCTCTCGGCTGTGTTGTTGGCCTCGGCCGAGCCCGTGGCCTGTCTCATTCCTAAAGTAAACCCTCTGGTATGCCGTTGCAAGATAAATCAGGGTTTCGGGGGCTCCACACGAGGGCGAATCCATCCGGACACGGATGTTTGTGCCGCCTACCCGCTTTTGTTACACGTTCACTACCCCCGGCGTTCCACATGACCCCCAAGGAAAAACTGCTGGCGCTTCGCGAAGAGCTGCGACAGACGTTCCTGGAACGCGGCGAACTCATCGACGGCGCGCTGGCGGCCTTGCTCTCGGCCCAGAACCTGCTCATCATCGGCCCGCCGGGCACCGCCAAGTCCATGTTGGCCGACGAATTGTGCCGCCGCATCGAGGGCGCCGACTACTTCCAGTGGCTGCTGACCCGTTTCACCGCGCCGGAAGAGCTGTTCGGCGCGGTGAGCCTCAAGGGCCTGGAACAAGACGACTACCGGCGTGTCACAACCCGCAAGCTCCCGGAAGCCCACATCGCCTTTCTGGACGAGGTCTTCAAGGCCAACTCCTCGATCCTGAACTCGATCCTGACCATCATCAACGAGCGCCGGTTCCACAACGGCCAGCAGGTCCACGACGTGCCGCTCATCACCCTGTTCGGCGCCAGCAACGAGCTTCCCGAGGACGACGAGCTCACCGCCCTTTACGACCGGTTCCTGCTCCGGTTCATGGTGGACTACATCCAGGACGACTACCGCTTCCTGCGCATGTTGGAAGCCGCACCGCGGGACGCCGGTATGCGCATCACCCTCCAGGAGCTCGGCACGATGCAGCGCGAGGCGGACGCGCAGCCAGTGCCGGGCCACTTGCACCGGGCCATGGCCGAGATCCGCCGGCAACTCGGCAAGAAGCAGATCGTCGCCTCCGACCGGCGTTACCGCCAGTCCCTGGCGCTCCTGAAGGCGCACTCGTATCTGGCCGGCGACGCCCGGGTGTCGGACCGGAGCCTGCTGTTCCTGGAGCACGTGCTGTGGCGGGAGCCGTCCGAGCACGCCGACGTCGGCGCCGTCATCCGCGAGATCGTGCTGGGTTACGAGAAGGAGGCGCAGGAGCTGCTGTACCAGGCCCGGGAGATCGAGGAGTACGTGCAGCGCTCCTGGGACACGGAGGAGCTGCCCTCCCAGGCCCTCATCGAGGGGCACACCAAGCTCCGCAACATCCTGGGCCGGATCGAGCAGATCATCGAGAAGGCCGCGGATTCGGACCGTCCCTTGGCCGGCGTGGAAGGCATGCGGGACGAGATCCAGACCCTTCAGAAACGCCTGCTGGAGGGATTGTAGTGGCCCGCCGGACGACGAAGAAACGCCCCGCCCCGTTGCCGGGCCTGCCGGAGAACGCCAACTGGATCGAGAGCGACCGCTACGACCGGCACGCCTACGGGCAGCTTCGCCGGGACGCCGCCTCGCTCAAGGAACTCGAACGCGCCGGGCAGGCCCTTCTCCCCCACTTCCCCTCCCTCCTCCAGGACGTCTTCTGCCTCTTGTTCAAATACAACATCGTCTTCGCTCCGGAATCGGACGTGCTCCCCAGCGCGTCGGTCAACCGCGCCCTTCTCACCGCGCTTCATGACGGCGAGGTGAGCCGCATCCTGCGGGAGCTGACCCTGCTCGACGAGGCCAGGGCCGGCCTGTGCACGCTGCTCCTGGGCGAAGGCCTTCTGGACATGCTCAAGTCGGAGAAGCCGTGGACGCGCCACGACATGATGGACACCTGGAAGCTGCGGCAGCAGGAGGAGGATTTCCAGAAGACCCGCGAGATGCTGGAGCACGCCGGCGAGCTGGCCGGGCAGGAAGACGGCGCCGGCAAGGAAGAGGCCCTGGCAAAGATCCAGGAACGGCTCAAGAGCAAGCTCCGGGGCGACGCCGGCTCCATCCGGCAGAAGCAGCGGCAGTTGACCGAGGACCTGGACCGGGTCGAGGACGAGGCCCGGGCGCGGGCACAGGCCTCGGCCATTCGCGCCGCCCAGCAGCTCGAGGAAGCCGCGGAGGAGGCGGAACAGTGGGGTTCGGCCGTGGGCGGCGGCGGCCGCCTGCCCGCCGACCGGAGGCTCGAGCTGGGCCGGCGCCTGGCCGGCAACGACAAGCTCAAGAAACTGATCCGCATGGTGGGCAGGATGAAGTCCCACGCCCTGGCGCTCCGCAAGCGCACCTTCGAGCGCGCCAACGAGGAACTGTACGCGGTCGAGCAGGGGGGCGCCCTGGAGCACCTGCTCCCGCAGGAGCTGGTGACGCTGCACCACCCGGTGCTGCAACGGGACTTCCGGCGCCGCCTGCTGGAGAAGGAGCTGTTGCAGTATTCGTTGCGGGGCATGGAGGAGAAGCGCAAGGGACCGGTGGTGGTCTGTCTCGACGGCAGCTCCTCCATGGCCGGCGACAAGGAACTCTGGTCCAAGGCCGTCACCCTGACCTTGCTGGAGCTCACCCGGCGCCAGCGCCGGCCGTTCCGTTCCATCTGCTTCTCCTCCCGCGACACCGCCCTTCACGTCCTCGACATGACCACCCGGCGCGGCGCCGAGGTGGAGCCCGACAAGCTCATGGACCTGGCGGAGCATTTCCCCGGCGGCGGCACGGACTTCGAGAAGCCCCTGGACGCGGCGCTGGAGTGCCTCAAGAAATCACGTTATAAGAAGGGGGACATCGTTTTCATCACCGACGGGGAGTGCCAGGTGTCGACCGAGTGGTCGGAGCGGTTCCTCAGGGAAAAGGACCGGCTGAGCTTCTCGCTCTTCTCCATCCTCATCGACGTCGGACCCAGTTCCCTGGGGACCCTGAAGGAATTCAGCGACCGGATCACCACCATCACCCAGCTCACCAGCGAGGGCACGCGCGACCTGTTCATCCGTTTGTGAGGTCCCCGCCTTCCCGCGAGCGCAAGCCAACGGAGAGTCATCGGAGAACCCAATGAGCAAGAAACTCAGTTTCGGCATCCTGCTACCGACCCGGGGGGTCATCCTGGCCAAGACCGCCATCCCCGACCTGAGCCCCGTCTTCAACCTCGCGGACGCGGTCGAAGAGGCCGGCTACGACTCGGTGTGGATCGGCGACAGCGTCACCGCCAAGTCGCGGCTGGAGGTCATCAGCACCCTGGGGGCGCTGGCGGTGAAGACCGAGCGGGTGAAGATCGGCACCGCGGTGCTGCTGGCGGCCATGCGCAACCCGGTGGTGCTGGCCCAGGCCCTGGCCAGCGTGGACGTCCTGTGCCGCGGGCGGCTCATCTGCGGCGTGGGCGTGTCCCGCAACGACAAGATGTTCGAGGAGGAGTACACGGCCTGCGGCGTGCCCTTCAACCAGAAGGCCGGACGGCTCAGCCAGGTGCTCAAGATCATGAAGATGCTGTGGGCCGGGGACAACGTCACCCACGAAAACAAGTACTACACCGTCGAGGACATCTCGCTCTTGCCCAAGCCGGTGCAGCGACCCGGCGTCCCGGTTTGGGTGTCGAGCAACGACGTGGACAGCGGGCTCAAGCGCGTCGCCCTCCACGGCGACGCCTGGATCACCAACATCCCGTCGCTCCAGGTGTTCAAGGAGTCGCGGCAGAAGATGGAAGACTTCGCCAGCGACGCCGGACGGAACCCCGACGACATCCACCGCTGCCTGTACCTCACCATCCACATGGACCCCGACGCCGACAAGGCGCGGCGGGAGGGCGGCGCGTTCCTGGAGGCCTACTACCACAAGACCTACGAGCAGGTGGCCTCGCAGCTCGTGGTGAAGGCCGGCGGCACCAACGAGGTGGTGGACTTCATCAACGAGTACGCCGAAGCGGGCATCCAGACCTTCATCGTCCGTTTCGCCGCCAAGGACCAGTTCCAGCACCTGGACGTCTGCAGCGAGCACGTGATGCCGCACTTCCGGTAGAGGAGGCCGTGTTCCTCCCGGACGGGTGACATGAGCGCCGATCGCGTGCTGGTGGCGGGCGCGGGTCCCGTGGGGCTGGTGGTGGCGGTGTACCTGGCCCAGCACGACGTGCCGGTGACCGTGCTGGAGGCGGAGTCCGCGCTACCCGAAACGTTGCGCGCCTCCACCTTCCATCCCCCCACCCTCGACATGCTGGAGTCGACCGGCGTGCTGGACGACTTCCTGGCCCTGGGACTCAAGGCCCCCACCGTCCAGTACCGCGAGCGCGCCGGCTGTATCGCGGAGTTCGACTTCAGGCAGATCGCCGACATCACCGCGCACCCGTACCGGCTCCAGTGCGAGCAGTTCAAGCTCAACCGGCTGCTGTACGGGAAGCTGGCGACCCTGCCCGGCGCCGAGGTACACTTCTCGAGCGAAGTGACCGGCGTGGAGGAGGACGGGACGTCGGTCACCGCGGTGGTGGAGCAAGGCGGCGAAACCCGCCGCTTCCGGGGAAGCTACCTGGTGGGGGCCGACGGCGCCCGCAGCAACGTCCGCAAGGCCCTGGACATCCCCTTCGACGGGTTCACCTGGCCCGAGCGCTTCCTGGTGGTGAGCACGCCGTTCCGTTTCGATGAGCAATTCGCCGAGCTGGCGCGGGTGAGCTACTTCGCGGACCCGGTGGAGTGGTTTTTCCTCCTGCGGGTGCCGGGACTATGGCGCGTGATGTCCCCGACGCGGCCGGAAGAGAGCGACGACGACGTGTTGAGCGATGCCAGCGTCGAGCGGCGTCTCCAGAACGTCCTCCCGACCGGAACGCCCTACCCGGTGGAACACCGGACCCTGTACCCGGTGCACCAGCGCGTGGCCGCGCGCTACCGCAAGGGGCGCGCGTTCCTCGCCGGTGACGCGGCCCACATCAACAACCCCTTGGGAGGCATGGGCATGAACGGCGGCATCCACGACGGTTACAACCTCGCGGAACGGCTGGTGCGCGTGTGGCGCGGAGAGGCGCCGGAATCGGAGCTCGACGGCTACGAGCGCCAGCGCCGGCCCATCGCGCTGGAATATGCCAACGTCCATTCCACCCGCAACAAGCTGAACCTCGAGAGCCGCGACCCCGCGCGGCAGCAGGAGTTCCGCCGCACCATGCGCGAGACCGTGGCGGATCCGAACAAGTCCTACGACTACCTGCTGCGGATCTCGATGATCGCCAGTCTAAGACAGGCGGCCAGGCTGTAACGACGTTTTCACGCGACCCCGACCGAAACCGGAGCGCCAATCGCGGCTCAGGCGCCGGTCACGTCGAAAAAGCGGATGGTCGGCGTCTCGGCGAGGTGCTCCATCAGCTGGCCGCTGACGCCCCTCTCCCGCTGCCAGGCCAGATACTTCTCGTCTTGCTCGCGGGTTCTGTTCGGGTATGCTTGACAGACCGTGAGGCCAAAGCCAGATTAACGTCTGGTCCGGGGCGCTTGAACGCCCCATGGAACGCTGCTTCAACGGAGACCGACATGCCCAAATTGCTGACCCAGGAGCAAGTGGACGCCTACCGCCGCGACGGATTCCTTTTCCCCGTGCGCATCATGGACAGGGACTCCGCGTGGGAGCTGAGACAAAAGCTCGAGCAGGTCGAGAAGACCATCGACGGAGAAGTCCAGGAGCGCTACCGTATCAAGGCCCATCTCCCCTTCCCCTGGCTCAACGAATTGATCCGAAACTCGCGGATGCTCGACGCGGTGGAGGATATCATCGGCCCCAACATCCTGTGCTGGGGCTCCAGCTTCTTCACCAAGAACGCCCACGATCCCCGGTTCGTCTCCTGGCACCAGGACACCACCTACTACGGGCTGGAGCCCCGTGAGACCCTGACCGCGTGGTTTGCCTTCACCGACAGCAAGGTCGAGAGCGGCTGCATGCGGGTCATCCCCGGCTCCCATGCGGAGGGCGCCCGCCGGCACGTGGAGACCTTCGCCGAGGACAACCTCCTGTCCAGGGGCCAGACCGTCGCGGATGTGGACGATTCCCGGGCGGTGGACGTGGAGCTGGAGGCCGGCGAGATCTCGTTCCACAGCGAGACCGTCATCCACGGCTCCAATCCCAACGAGTCGGACGACCGGCGGCTCGGCTACTCCATCCACTTCATCGCCCCGCACGTTCACCAGACGCTGTTCGACCACGCCAGCGCGGCGCTGCTGCGCGGCACCGACACCCACGGCTACTGGGAGCCCGAGCCGGTGGCGAAACGGGACTTCGATCCGGATTGCCTTGCCGCGCTGGACCGCAACCATCAACAGTACAAGGCCAACAAGCAGGGGGCGTGACTTGACGACCCTTCCGGCGAAGGGTCCCGCCACCCCATGACTCCCACTGCTGGTGTAAATTCAAGACAAATGGAGAAAGGAATCGACAAGTGCCGGAGAAATCAATAGCCAACAAGGTCGTCATCGTAACCGGAGGGGCCGGCGGCATGGGCACCGTCATGACGCTGGCACTGCTGGAGGACGGCGCCCGGGTGGCGGTGGTGGACAACCAGGAAGAGCGCTGCCAAGCCATGGCCCGGAGCACCGCGGGGGTGGCGGACGAAGGAGCCCTCGTCACCCTGACCGCGGACATCACCAAGGCCGATGAATGCGAGCGGGTGGCCAACGCGGTGATGGACCGGTTCGGACGGGTGGACGCGCTGGTCAATGCCGCCGGCATCGGCATGCAGACCGTGCGCGCCAACTACATGAGCGAGCCCGTGCGTTTCTGGGAAGTGGAACCCGACCGCTGGCAGGCGGTGATGGACGTCAACTGGAAGGGCGCCTTCCTGATGGCCCGGGCGGTCACCCCGCACCTGGTGAAGCAGGGCTCCGGACGCATCGTGAACGTCACCACCAGCCTCGACACCATGTTCCGCGGCGCCTACACCCCCTACGGCATGTCCAAGGCCGCACTGGAGGCCGCCACCGCGAGCTGGGCCAAGGACCTGGAAGGCACCGGCGTAACCGTCAACGTGCTGGTGCCGGGCGGACCCACCAACACGAGCTTCATCCCCGAAAGCGCCCCCTTCGACCGCGGCAAGCTGGTGCAGCCCGGCGTCATGGCCGCGCCCGTCCGCTGGCTCGTGTCCGACGCTTCCCGGGACATCACCGGCTGCCGCTTCGTGGGCAACGACTGGGACACCGCCCTGGAGCCCGACGAGGCCGCCAAGGCCGTCTGCCGCCCGGCGGCCTGGCAGGATCTGTCCTCGCAGGCGGCCTGGCCCACCGAGGACTAGCCGCCTCCCCCAACCCCTCCCCTGGACCCCGGGTCAAGCCCGGCGTGACGATTGACAGCCCGGCGTGACGATTGACAGCCCGGCGTGACGATTGCCAAACCGCAGGATGACCGTATCGGCGGCGACGTACTTCATGGCGGGCGTGTGGCAGGCCCCGCATGCGCTGACACGAACCAGACGTGCGGGCCGCCTCCCGTCATCCCGGGCTCGACCCGGGATCCAGACAACGCGGCGGGTGTCGGAGACAGCGTCCAGCATGCTGATTCCGTTTGCCGTTCCTGCCCCCGTTTTGATAAGGGTCGGCCCATGGCCGCAGGCCGCGCGTTGGGGTCGTCAGTTACTTCGATGGCGTTCAAGTTACAATTCAAGAGGAGGGATGACCTATGAAGGAATCACCAGACACGGCGAGAACAAAACCCGGAGGGATCAACCGGCGTACTTTCATCGGCGGCGGCGTAGCCGCGGGAGCGATGATCCTGGGGGCGCCTTACATCGCCTCCAAGGCACGAGCCAAGACCAAGACCATCTACATCAACACCTGGGGCGGAAGCTGGGGCAAGGCGGAGGCCGAGGCCTACTACAAGACCTACGAGAAGGCCAGCGGGATCGCCGTGAAACCCATCACGCCGGTGTCCTTTGCCAAGATGAAGGCGCAGGTGCTCTCCGGCCACTACGAGTTCGACGTCGCCGGCATGGGACGGTCCGACTCCATCCGCGGACTCAACGACAACTTGCTGGAGCACATCCACTACGACATCATCCGGCTGACCGACTATCCGCCGGACACCATCGGCTACAACGGCATCTCGCGCCATTCCATCTCCACCAACCTCGTCTACAACAAGAAGAAGTTCCCCAACGGCGGTCCGCAATCCTGGGCCGACTACTGGAACGTGGAGAAGTTCCCCGGCAACCGGGGCGCCTACAAGGACGCCGCCCGGATGCTGCCGTTCGCGCTGCTGGCGGACGGTGTGCCCAAGGACAAGCTTTATCCGTTGGACGTCGACCGTGCCTTCAAGAAACTCGACGAGCTCAAGCCCCACGTCAAGGTGTGGTGGCGGCGTGGTTCCCAGTCGGTGCAGCTCGTGCGCGACGGCGAGGTCGACATGATGCCCATGTGGAACACCCGGGCCGGGGTGGCGGTAGAGCAGGGAGTGCCCATCGAGGTGGTCTGGAACCAGGCCCACATGCGCCGCTCCAACTGGATCGTGGCGCGCGGCACCCCCAACGCGGCGGAGTCCTGGCGGTTCGCGCAGTTCTGCCTGAAGCCCGAGAACCTGGGGGGTCTTCTGCCGTCTGATGAACACCGGCCCGTGGATCGCCGCGGCCTACGAGCACATCGACGAGAAGAAGGCGCGGATGATGCCCACGTGGAAGGACAACCTGCCGCTCACCTACCAGCCCGATCCGCTCTGGGTGGGCACCAACCTGAGCGCGCTGACCAAGCGCTTCAACCAGTGGCTGGCCACATGAGACTGGAGGGTTTGACGGACCGCTACGAATGAACGCAACTTCCGTAAGGCCCGCCGACACCCCAGCCGGCAGGAAGGCGTTCGGACCGTGGCGCTCGCGCGCCAACATATCGGCCTGGACGCTTTCCGCGCCGGCGGTGTTTTTCATCGCCGTCCTGTTCGTCTATCCGCTTCTGGACGTCGTCGTCATCAGCTTCACCGATCCGACGCTGTCGCTCGTCAACTACCGGGAGTTCTTTTCGTCGCCGCTCTACGCCAGGGTGCTGGGGAACACGTTCTGGTTCGCCTTCCTGGTGACGGCAATCTGCCTGGCCCTCGGCTATCCGCTGGCCTACGTGATCGTCCGGTACGGCGGCACCCTGGGATTCGCCCTGCTGCTGGTGGTGGCCATGAGCTTTTGGACGAGCTTTCTCGTGCGCACCTACTCGTGGCTGGTGATCCTGGGCAGCAAGGGGCCGGTGACCAAGCTGCTGGCATGGGTGGGCTTCGACCCGGTGCCGCAGATCCTGTTCAACAGCTTCGCCACCACCCTCGGTATGGTGCACATCCTGATCCCCTACATGATCATGTCGATCTACGCCTCCATGCAGAAGATCGACCCGAACCACCTGCGGGCGGCGGCGAGCCTCGGCGCCACTCCGTTCCAGGGCTTTCGCACCGTCTTTCTTCCCTTGAGCCTGCCGGGCGTGGTGAACGGCTGCACGCTGGTCTTCATCATATGCCTGGGGTTCTACGTGACGCCGGTGCTGCTCGGCGGACCCAGGGACCAGATGATCGCGGGGCTCATCGGCGAGCAGATCGAGGAACTTCTCGAATGGGGCTTCGCCTCGGCCATGGCGGTGGTGCTGCTGGCCACGACCATGGCGCTGCTGGCCATCTACAACCGGCTGGTGGGGCTGGACAAGCTCTGGGGATGATTGCGCCATGAACTTCCTGAGAGCCCTCGCCATCGCCATCGGCGCGTTCATCGCCGCGCCGATGTTCATCGTCATCCCCATGTCGCTCAGCGACTCGCCTTCCTTCGCGTTCCCGCCCACGGGCTACTGGCTCGGGTACTACCGGGCCTACTTCGCCAACGAGCTGTGGACGACGCCGACCATCAACAGCGCCATCATCGCCACCGCCACCATGTTCGTGACCATGGCGCTGGTGGTGCCGGCCTCCTTCGCCCTGGTGCGCTTCCGGTTTCCGGGCCGCGGGCTGGTGAATTTCCTGCTGATGATGCCGCTCATGGTCCCCCATATCGTGCTGGCGCTGGGCTACTACGCCATCTTCAGTCCGGTGGGCCTCACCAACAACCACATCGGCGTCATCATCGCCCATACCTGCGTGTCCGTGCCGGTGGCCTTCCTGATCGTCTCCGCCACGCTCAAGGGCTTCGACCGCAATCTCGAGCGCGCCGCCATGAGCTCCGGCGCCGGACCGCTCCGGACCTTCCTCCACGTCACCCTGCCGGTGCTGCGCCCGGGTTTTCTGGTGGCGGCGCTGTTCGCCTTCATCCACTCGTTCGACGAGACCGTCATCGCCATCTTCATCGCGGGGCGCGAGGCTTCCACGCTTCCCCGCAAGATGTACGAGAGCGTCCGGCTGGAAGCCGACCCGGTGCTGGCGGTGGTGTCGACCCTGCTGTTCACCCTGGTGCTGATCGGCACCGCCATCGCCGCGGCAACGCGCAAGAGGCCCGTCCATGCCACTTGAGCGGCTCCTCAAGCCAAGCTCCATCGCGGTCTACGGCGCCAGCGAGAACCGCGGCCCGGGCCGGCGCATCCTCGAGATGCTCGACCTGCTGGGTTACGACGGCGCCGTCTATCCCATCAATCCGAAGTACGAGACGGTGCTTGGCAAACGCTGCTACCGCGACCTTGAGGAAGTCCCCGAAGGCATCGACGCCATCGTGTTCTGCGTCAATCACAGACTGGTGGTGGAGCCCTTCAAGGCCGCCGCCGCCCGCGGCTACGGCGGCGCGGTGGTGCTGGACGGCGGCTTCGCGGAAGTGGGCGAGGAAGGCCGCGGGCGCCAGGAAGAGCTGGAGGCCGCCGCACGCGCCGCCGGCATGGCGGTGTGCGGCCCCAACTGCATGGGCGTGCTGAGCCCGCGCCACCGCACCAGCCTCTACACCTCCAACCTGCTGCACCCCGAGAAGCTGCCCGGCAACGTCGCCATCGTCACCCAGAGCGGCTCCATCGCCATCGGGCTCCTGACCGACTGCCGGCGGTTCGGCTTCAGCCACGTAGTCTCCACCGGTAACGAGGCGGTGACCACCACCGCCGAGTTCATCGAACATCTGGCCGACGACCCCGACACCCGGGTCATCGCCACCTTCACGGAGACCATCCGTGATCCGGAACGCTACGTCGCCGCCCTGGACAAGGCCGCGGATCGGGGCAAGCCGGTGGTGGTGCTCAAGGTCGGACGCAACGTCCGCACCCGCCGGGCCATCGCCAGCCACACCGGCGGCCTCGCCGGCGAGGCCCGGGTCTTCTCCGAGATCCTCAAGCGCCACCGCGCCATCGAGGTCGGCGACATGGACGAGTTGACCGAGGTGCTGGCGTGCGCTCAGGGCGCGCGCTGGCCCACCGGCCGGAAGCTCGGCGTGCTCACGGCTTCCGGCGGGCAGGCCGAGTTGATCCTGGATGTCGCCGGAACCGCGGGCCTGTCCCTGCTGCCGCTCTCGGAGGGCGGCCTCCGGGAGGCAAGGCGCGTCATCGGTTCGATAACGGGCGACGGCAACCCCCTGGACGCCTGGGGCGACGGCAACTTCGACGTCAACATCCCTCACGGGCTCAAGGTGCTGGAGGACGAGCCCGACGTGGACTCCATCGTCATGGTGAGCGACAGCCGCGACGATTCGCCGATGGTCCCCACCCAGTACACGCAGTATCTGGCGGACACCGCCCGGCGGACCGCCAAGCCATGTTACTTCATGAACACCCGCCCGGGCCTGTTCCGGCAGGAGTTCGCCGATGCGTTGCGCGCGGCCGGGGTCCCCACCATCGGCGGAGCACGCCAGGGTCTGGGCGCCGTCGACCGGCTGGCGCGCTGGTCCATGCCCGGTTTCGACCCTCTGCCGGAGCCGGCGGCGGCTGCTCGCGTCGCCGCCTGGCTGGGCAACGGGAAACCGCGGCGTTCCCGGATCAACGAGGTGGACGCCAAGAAGCTGCTCGACGGGGCGGGCGTTCCCGTGGTTCCGGAACGGACCGCAACGTCACGCGGGGAGGCGGTGGACGCCGCCCGGGGCATCGGGTTTCCCGTCGCGCTGAAGGTGGCGTCCGACGACATCCCGCACAAAACCGATCAGGGACTGGTCGCCACGGGCCTCGCCGACGAGGCTACGGTGGCCGCGGCCTTTGATGACATGGAATCCCGCCTGGAACGGATCTCGCCCCCGCCGTCCGATGCCGTGTTCGTGGTCCAGGCCATGGTCCGGGATGCGGTGGAGTTGTTCATGGGCGTGAGCCGCGACCCGGACTTCGGACTCGTGCTGGCGTTCGGAGTGGGCGGGGTCCTGGTGGAGATCCTCGACGACGTCGCGCTCCGCCCGCTGCCGCTCCGCGACGGCGACGCCAACGCCATGATCGCCGAGACCCGCGGCCGGCGGCTGCTGGGCGCCGTGCGGGGACGTGCGGCCCGCGACGTCCAGGCGGTACGCGAGTGCCTGACCGCGCTCGGAAACTTCGCCTGGGCCGAGCGGGACTCCATCGCCGAGATCGACCTGAACCCGGTCATGGCGCTTCCCCGGGGCCAGGGGTGTATCGTGGTGGACGCGCTGATCATCCCGCGGGAGGACAACCCATGACGGACACCGACCCGGTTCTCACCTACCGCAAGGACGGCGACATCGGCATCATCTCCCTCAACCGGCCGGAAAAGCGCAACGCCCTCAACCGGGCACTCTCGCAGGCGCTGGTGGGGGCCCTCGAGGCCGCCGATCAGGACCCCGGCGTCACGGTCATCGTGCTGCGCGGCGAGGGCCAGAGCTTCTGCGCCGGCCACGACGTCGAGCGCAACGATCCCGAGCGGGAGAAGGACCGCCACCACGCCATCCGCACACACCACCGGCTGAGCCGTGGGCTCAGGCTGGCCACCGCCATCTGGGACCTGCACACGCCTATCATCGCGTCCGTGCAAGGTCACGCCCTGGGCGAGGGATGCGTCATGACCATGCTCTGCGACCTGACCATCGCCGCCGAGGACGCCCTGTTCGGGGAACCGGAGATACGCTTCGCCGGCCCGGCCACGGCCATGATGATGCCCTGGGTCATCGGACTCAAACGCGCCCGTGAGCTCATCTACATGGGCGACATGATCGGTGCGGTGGAAGCGCGGGAGATCGGCATGGTTAACCGGGTGGTGCCCGCGGACGAACTCGAAGAGGCCACGCTCAAGTACGCCCGGCGGCTGGCCCTGATCGGGCCGGAGGCGCTCTTCTGCGCCCGCACCTCCGTCAACCGGATACTGGAGGCCCAGGGCATCCGCATGGCGTTCAACAGCTCGGTGGACCTCATCGCCCCGACCTACGCCACCGAATCGCAGGTGCACCGCGACTTCCAGGCCAAGGTGGCCGAGCTGGGATTGGCCGGGGCGTTCAAGTGGCGGCGGGACCAGTTCAAGGAATGATCGGCACCCGACAGGACACCGAGCCATGAACGACGCGTACCTATGCCTCAAAGACGTGGTCAAGTCCTACGACGGCCACGTCAACGCCGTGGACGGCATTTCCATCGACGTCCGCAAGGGCGAGTTCCTGACCCTCCTCGGACCGAGTGGCTCGGGCAAGACCACCACGCTTCTGATGATCGCGGGCTTCGAGGATCTCACCGACGGCGCGCTGGAGCTGGACGGCCGGTCTCTGGCCAACGTCCGGCCCTACCGGCGCAACATCGGCATGGTGTTCCAGAACTACGCGCTGTTCCCGCACATGACCACGGAAACCAACGTCGCCTTCCCACTCAAGATGCGCAAGTTCCCGCGCGACCAGGTCCGGCCGCGGGTGGAAAAAGCGCTGGAGCTGGTGGGGCTGGCGGAGTTCGCCGTCAAGTATCCCCGCGAGCTGTCGGGCGGCCAGCAGCAGCGGGTGGCGCTGGCCCGCGCGCTGGTGTTCGAGCCCGACGTGCTGCTGCTCGACGAGCCCCTGGGGGCCCTCGACAAGAACCTGCGCGAGCAGATGCAGGTGGAGATCAAGCGGATCCACGGCGAGGTGGGGATCACGACCATCTACGTGACCCACGACCAGACCGAGGCCATGACCATGTCGGATCGGATCGCCGTCTTCAACGACGGCAAGATCGAACAGGTCGCCCCGCCGCTGGAGATGTACCACCGGCCCGCCACCTGGTTCGTGGGCAACTTCATCGGCGACAGCAACTTCTTCGAGGCTGCCGTCGTGGACAGAAGCGCAGGCACTCTGGCGGTGGGTTCCCTGGGTGAGATCACCGCGGCGCGTCCGGACGGCGGCATCGCCGGCGGCCGCGTGCACGCGTTGGTGCGCCCGGAGGACATCCGGCTCATCCACGAAGGCGAGCGGACCGAGGGGCTCAACACGTTCGACATGTCGGTGGAGGGATCGGTGCACTACGGCGACAGCGTGCTGGTCATCGGCCGGGTCGGTTCACTGTCCCTGCGAGTCCGCGTCCCGGGCGCCCAGGCCGCCGCCGTGGTCCGTGACGGCCAACTCCGGGTAGGATGGCGGCCGGAGGACGTACACGTGATTCCGCGAGACTAGTGTGATCCCCCGTGCCTGTGATTGACAACCTCTGACGGATTTGTCATGGAGCGAAACTAACCTACCCACAGGAGGTCATCATGGCTTACAGCGCCAAAGGCCGTACCAAGGACTTTCCCGTTTTCGACTGCGACAGCCACATCTACGAGCCCCCGGAGGTCTGGGACAAGTATATTCCCGAGCGCCACCGCGCGTTGGCCAAGACGCACTTCTACCGAGACGCCGACCAGCTCGTGTTGGTGAGGAACTCGCGCATCAGCTTCCGCAGCCCCAACGAGTGGAAATACCCCGCGGAGACGTGGCATCCCGGCCTGACCAAGGAAGAAATCGGCAGCGTCCAGCCCGGCACCAAGGAATGGGACGAGACGGTGGGCCGCAACGCGAGCGCCCGGGACCCCCACGTGCGCCTCAAGGACATGGACGCCTCCGGCATCGACCAGGTGATGATCTTCCCCTCCACCTTCGTCTACCTGCCGCTGGTGGAGAACGCCGAGGCCGCGCACCTGTGCGCGCGCGCCTACAACGACTGGGTCTACGACTACTGCGGCGCCGACCGGAAACGCATGTACCCGGCCGCGGTGCTGCCCTTGCAGGACGTGGACCGGGCCATCGAAGAGTTGCGGCGGGTGGCCAAGCGGGGCTTCAAGTCGGCGCTGGTGCGGCCCATCATCGCGCTCAACCGCTACCCTACCTTCCCCGAGTTCGACCCCTTGTGGAAGGAGTTCGAGGAGCTCGGCATGGTGCTGGGCATGCATACCTTCCCGTCACGGGGCGAGGCCATGTCGCCCGGTCTGGCGGAGCGCATGGGCGCCGACCGCCGGCGGCTCTTCGGCGACGAGGACATCCTCGTATACTCGCCCGGCCAGTTCGTCGCCAACATCATGCAGGCCATGGGATCGAAGCAGGCCGGGGACGCCGCCTACGGCTTCATCGCCGAAGCGATGACCTGGACCGGCGTGGTGCTGATGACCGGGTGGCTGGAGAAGTTCCCGCGCCTCAAGGTGGCGATCCTGGAGTCCAACTCCAGCTGGCTGCCGCTGGTGCTGGAAAAGGCCGAAGGCTACCTGGAGCTCTACCGGCACACCAACGAGAACATCGGCGACCCCAAGGAGGTCTTCTACAAGAGCTGCTTCATCGCCTTCGAGGGCGACGAGGAGATCACGTTCCGGCTCTGGGACCTCTATGAGGACATCGGCCTTTGGTCCTCCGACATGCCGCATCTCGACGCCGCCGACGTGTGGGAAGCCATGGACGCCATGAACAAGCACAACGTCCCGAAACACGTCCAGGAGAAGATGCTCGGCGGCAATGCCCGCCGCCTCTACGGCATCGAGCCGGAGCTCGTGGTGACGCAGGCGCCGGACGAGTACACGCCGGTTACCATGTCGCGGTTCGCGTCGTAAGAAGGCAATTCCCCTTGAGCACCCTGGAAGCTGTCTTTGTTCCAGGGCGTGGGCCTTGGTCCTTGACGCTCGCCCCGTTGGTGTGTATCATATTACACAAGCGAAGATGATCGGTGGAGCGTAACAGCCGTAAGCTGATCAAACTTCTGGAACAGGACGGCTGGGTGCGTGTTGCCATCAAGGGCGACCACTGGCAGTTCAAGCATCCAGTGAAGAAGGGGCGGGTGACGGTGCCACACCCGACGCGAGACATCAAACCCGGCACCGTATTTTCGATCTACAGACAAGCGGGCTGGCGGTAGCAGGAGATAGCCATGCTCTACGTTGCGTTCATCCACAGAGATGAGGAACCCGGCTTTGGCATCAGCTTTCCCGACTTTCCGGGCTGTATTTCCGACGGCGATACAATTGACGAGACCATCAAACGCGGCGCCACCGCCCTCGCCTTCCACATCGAAGGCATGACCCAGGATGGCGAGACTATTCCGGCGCCACGGTCGCTTCAGGAGATCGAAGGCGACCCAAGCCTGGCGGAATGGCGGAAGGAAGCGGTCATCTGTTTCGTGCCCGCGGTCCTCGACAAAGGGTCACCACGGCGGGTCAATGTCTCGTTGGACTACGGTCTTCTGCAGGCCATCGACGACGAGGCCAAGCGGCGCGGCATGACCCGGTCCGCATTTCTGTCCAGCGCTGCCCGAAACGAGATCCAGGAGCGAAATCTCGGCAGATAGATCAAATTCGATCGAGCGAAAGCCATGTCTATCTTGCCTTACAAGACGAGCGCTTACCTCACGACTTCCGACGCGATTGTCAAATATCTGAAACTGGTACTCGAGGATCCGGAAAGCGACCACAAGGATCTTTTGCTCGCGCTCGGCAACGTCGCGGAAGCGACGTCCAACTAACTACCGACCACAAGCCCCAGGTCCGGCATCTCCGACAGGAGCCGGCCGTAGCCGGAAATGGGCTCGCGGAAGCCCAGGCGTAGCTGGGTTTCCCAGCAGCGGGCGGTGAGGGGGTAGACCACCGGCACGCCCACACTGTCCTCGATGTCTTCGAGGACGTCCAGGACCTTCCAGGCCGATCCCAGCAGGTACAGTGCGTCGGCGCCCGGGTGGCGGGCGAACGACTGTTTCAAATGCTCGGCGATGTCCGTGGCCGGGATGTTGGGCACCTCGTGGAATGGCGCGTCCATGCCCTCCATGGCGATGACGTCGAAACCGGCTTCCCGCAGGTACTTGGCGAAGATGTTGTTGAGGTTGTCGGGCAGGTAGGTGCCCCCGAGCAGCCGCTTGACCCCCAACGCCCTCATGGCACGCACGTGGTTCTGTCCGGACGTGAACATGGGCACGCCGTACTTCTCCTCCCAACCCCGGATCACCCGGCTCTCGCCGTCGAATCCCAGGATCATGAAGGGCGGTGCGCCGAGCACACGGATGAGGTCGGGCCTCTGCTCCATGAGCCCCGCGGCCTTGGCCTCGTAGCCCGGAATGGCGCGCGAGAACTCCTCCTCGGTCCCCTCCTGGAAGTCCATGGTGACGTGGACGAGCCTGATGGCCGGAGGCAGCCGGCGGTCCATCTCATTGTCGCCCAGAGTCCCGGTGCGGTTGGTGGGCCAGACGGAGCCCACCACGAATTCACGATCCTGTTCGGCCATGTCCTTCAGTCCTCGTAGGGCAGGTGGGATTCGTCGGTGGCCGCCCAACCGGCGCGGCTGTCCCAGTAGCGGTGCGCCGACGGCCCCTCGCCGGGCTCGTCGTCGAGGCTGCCCGCCGGGACGGTCATGCGCGAGCCGTCCCGGGTGGGACGCGCCACCGGGCAGTTGCACTTGCTGCAGATGGCGATGGCGAACGCGCGCGCCTCGGGCATGTCCCACCGGGAAATCACGTCCTCGCCGGAGATCCACTTGAACCGCTCCGGCGGCACCGAAATGTTGCTGGACTTCACCCCGCCCGTGGCCTTCCGGCACCGCATGCAGTAGCAGTGGGCGAAGCGGATGAACGGCGGGCTGATTTCAAATCGGACGGCCTTGCACAGACAACTGCCCTTTAGCGTCTTCTCTGCCATCTCTCCTCCAGGAGTAGGGCCGGGCTTCCCGGCCTACTCGTGCGGCAACTCGTAGCTGATCATCCAACTGACCCCGAACCGGTCGATCCAACTGCCGAAGTAGGCGCCCCAGAAGGTCTCCTGCATCGGCATCGTGACCGTGCCTCCCTCTGAAAGTCTCGCAAAAACCTCGTCGCACTGCTCCCTGCTCTCGCCGTCGATGGATATCGCGAAGTTCGTCCCCTGAACCGGAGGCGGACCGAAGGCGGAGGCGCTGTCGCTTCCCATCAGCAAGCCCGATCCAACGGCGAGGGCGACGTGCATGATGCGGTCCTTCTCCTCCTCCGCCACGTTCAGGTCCGGAGGCCCGTCGCCGAAGGTCTGTAGCACCTCGTACTCGCCGCCGAACACCGAGCGGTAGAACTCGAAAGCGTCGCGGCAATTGCCGTCAAAGAAGAGATAGGTATTGAGCGACATTTCACGTTCTCCCTTGTGGTTCAGGCATTCCGCATTCGGGCCGGCTATGAGGTTCTCGATTCGGACGCTACCGGCCACTGGAACCCGTACAGCCGCGCCGGATTGCTCTCCAGGATCGCGCTCTTCCCCGACTCGCTCACGTCGTCCCGCTCCAGCAGCGTCCTGGCCGCGAAGCGTTCCCGGTCGGAGTGGGGCATGTCGGAGCCGAAGACGATCTGCCCCTCCCCCACCAGGTCCAGGACCTGAGGCAGAAGACTGTCCTCGACCTCCGCACTCCAGTACAGATTGCCGTGCCGGACGTACGCATCGGGCTCGGCCGCGGCGTTGACTTTGATCTCCGGATAGAGGTCCGCCATGGTCCGGGCGTATGGGAAGCGGTGGTTCAGGCGGTCGAGGACGAAGGGGATCCACAGGCAGCCCCCCTCCAGGAAGACGACCCGCAGATTCGGAAAGCGGTCGAGCAGGCCGCCGGTCATGAACGCCACGAACCCCATCATCAGCGGCATGAGGAACGCCGTCAGCCACGAGGGGTAGAGGTCGCTGTAAAGGTTGTTGAGCGACGGCCAGGACCAGCCCACGTGCACCCCCAGGGTCAGGTCCGTCTCCGCCATGGCCTCGTAGAACGGCAGCAGCGTGGGGTCGTCGAGCATGCGGTCGCCCGCGGTGCCCAGCACCATGATCGCCGCGGCGCCGAGGCTCTTGGCCTCGCGCACCCCGCGTACGGCTCCGGGGACATCCTCCAGGTTCACCACGCCGGCCCACTTGAGCCGCTCGCTGCCCGACAGCGTGTCGCCCATCCAGCGGTTGTACGACGAGCAAAGCGCGGTCCCGAGCGCCGGCTCCGAGGCCAGCGGATAGGCCAGAAAGAGCGTCGGATAGATCACCTGGATGTCGATGTTCTCGGCGTCCAGCGCTTCGATCCGGGCGTTCACGTCCGTCAGCTCCTGGCTGTCCAGGCTGTCGAGGAGCTCCCCTTCGATGAACGCGCCGAGCCTGCTGGGCTTGCCGTCCACCCTGGCCGGCGTGCTCAGGTTGTTGCAGCCAGTACCGGAGCGGCGCGGGAACACCTGCTCGCCGATCCTCCAGCAGAATCGGCCCTCCGAGCTGACGATGGCCGGCCGCCGGGAGCGGAACGCCGGGTCCAGGTACTTGTCATCGAACGTTGCCGGGCATTCGTTGACGTGACCGTCTGCATCGATGACTTGCATAGGCGTAGCCTTTGCCGACTCCGAGCCCGCGTTCCGGGTTTGGAGCAGCGGGCGCTGTCGTCCGTGTGTCTCAGAACCCGTACAGCCGCGCGGGGTTGCTATCGAGGATCGCGTTCTTGCCCGATTCGCTCACGTCGTCCCGCTCGCGCAGCGTCTTGGCGGCGTAGCGCTCCCGGTCGGAGTGGGGCATGTCGGAGCCGAAAACGATCTGGCCCTCCCCCACCAGGTCCAGGACCTGGGGCAGCATGTCGTCTTCCACCTCCGCGCTCCAGTACAGGTTGCCGCGCTTCAGGTACTCGTTGGGCTCGGCGGCGGCGTTGACGTTGATCTGCGGGTAGAGGTTCGCCAGCCGGTGGGCGTGCGGGTACCGGTGGTTGAGGCGGTCGAGGACGAAGGGAATCCACAGACACCCGGCTTCCAGGAACACCACCCTCAGGTTCGGAAACCGGTCGAGGAGGCCGCCGGTCATGAAGGCGACGAACCCCATCAGCAACGGCATGGTAAACGCGGTGATCCAGGAGGGATAGAGCTCGCTGTAGAGATTGTTGAGCGACGGGCACGACCATCCCACATGCACGCCCAAGGTCAGGTCCGTCTCCGCCATGGCCTCGTAGAACGGCAGGAACATGGGGTTGTCGAGCATGTGGTCGCCCGCGGTCCCCAGCACCATGATACTCGAGGCCCCGAGGCTCTTGGCCTCGTAAACCCCCTGCACGGCCGAAGGGACGTCCTCAAGATTGACCACGCCGGCCCACTTGATGCGGTCGCTCCCCGAGAGCGTGTCCCCCAGCCAGCGGTTGTAGGACGAGCACAGAGCCGACATGAGGGCGGGCTCGGTGGTCAGCGGATAGGCCAGGAAGAGCGTCGGATAGATGACCTGGACGTCGATGTCCTCGGCGTCCATCGCCTCCAGCCGGGCATTGAGGTCCGTCAACTCCTGGCTGTCGAGGCTGTCCAGGTTCTTTCCCTCGATCAGCGCGCCGTGCCGGGTGGGCTTGCCGTCGACCCTGGCCGGGGTGCTGAAGTTGTTGCACCCGGAGCCCGACCTTCGCGGGACCACCTGCTCGCCGATCATCCAGTAGTACAAGCCCCCCGAACCGACGATGGCCGGCCGCCGGGACCGGAACGCCGGGTCCATGTACTTGTCGTCAAAGGTCGCGGGGCACTCGTTCACATGTCCGTCTGCATCGATGACTCGCATAGCGTACCCATTGCCGATTTAGGGTGGCAAGTCAAGTTGCGGCCGGCCGGTTGCGGAGATGCAGTGCCGTTGGAGACATTGAACAGGTCGACCGACATACCTATAGTTCGAATATGATCAGGGTTGACGTCGTCGAGGCAGAAACTCGACTCGCCCGCTATCTCGCAGAAGTTGAGCAAGGAAAACGATTGTTCTCTGCCGCAACGACATACCCGTGGCTGAAATCCGTCCGCTAACCAGACCCCCGAACCAACCGAGGCCTGTCGGGATCGATCGAGGCATGAAGGTCCCGTCTACTTTCTTCGAGCCGTTGCCCGAAGATCTGCTCGCCGCGTTCGAAGGGAAGCAGCATACCGACACCTGATTCCCTGCCGCACCCCCTTCCGTCATTCCCGCGAAAGCATGCCCTCGACCCGGATCGGGGGCGGGAATCCAGGAGGGGCGAGGCGGGGGAACGCCGCTGTAGCGCCCCACCACCGCCCCTGGATTCCCGCTTTCGCGGGAATGACGGAAAGGGCTGCGGGAATGACGGCAAGGGCTGCGGGAATGACGGCAAGGGCTGCGGGAATGACGGCAAGGGGTGCAGCAACAACGGAAGGGGGTCGCTGCCTCTCAAACCAGTAAGTGCTCTTTTCGGTGTCACGGTATCGTGTTACGCTCCCGGCCATCATCGCCAGCCGGGAGGAGCCATGCAGCTCATCGAGCGCTTGTTCAACAAAGAGGACCACGGCGTCGCCGGGTTCCTGGCGCACCCGCAACGGACGGAGCCGGGGCCGGCGCTGCTGCTGATCCACCCGAAGGGTGGGTTGACGGACTACATCAAGATCGAGGCCCGGAAGTTCGCCGCCCTGGGCTACAGCACCTTTGCGCCGAACGTCTTCGAGCAACTGGGCTATCCGGAACCCACCCACATCGTTAGCGGCGCCGAGATCCAGGCCAAGACTTCCGACAACCAGTTCGACGCCGCGCTCACGGAGAGCTGGCGCTTCCTGCTGTCCCAGCCCCACGTGGACAACAAGCGGGTGGCGGTTTCGGGCTACTGCATGGGCGGGCGCATCGCCATCAACTTCGTCGCGGCAACGCCGGAGGTGCGGGCGTTCGTGGGCTACTACCCCACGGTGCGGGACGAGCCTCCCACGGACATGCGGCCCATCCCGCCCTGGGAGAAGGCCAAGATCATCCGTTGTCCCTCCATCAACCTCTACGGCGCAGACGACGTGGTCACGAACATTCCTGTCCAGGACAGGATGATGTACGCGTTCCGGGAGAACGGCCAGCCGCTGGAATGGCACTTCTTTCCGTTCGGCGGACACGGGTTCGTGGACCCCGGCGCGGTGGGTTATCACGCCCACGCCGCGGAGCTGGCCTGGCCCATGGTGGTGGACTTCATGGAGCGCGAGCTCCAGTGGGCTCCGGAGCCCTGAACGAACACTCCCGAGCCGTCCATTCCATGCAGGAGAGGACCCTGATCCAGGGTCGGCATTTGAGCGCAGGAAAGGAGCTTCCATGGCCCGGTTCGTATCGGACAGCCTCCCCGACGATGCCTTGGCGCTGTTGCGGCCCGGCAACCTTGCCGAGAAGCGGAATCGCGTGGTCCAGATTATCACGGTGGACGAAGAAGGATGGGCCAACGCCGGCATGCTGAGCTACGCCGACGTCATCGCCAAGGACGGCGGAAGTCTCAGTCTCGCCACCTGGGGCGACGGGGAATGCGCCACGGACCTACGGCGAAACGGCCGCATCACCCTGCTGGTCATCGACGACGACATGGCCTATTACGTGAAAGGCCGCGCCTCGGAGATTCAGGTCCCCGGAGATGCGCTCACGGACGCAAACGACACCGGCGGCCATTCCACACTGGCCTACTTCCACGTCGCCGTTCAAGGGGTATTCGAGGATCGGATCCCCACGGCCAAGGTGTTGGGCGGCGTCATCTTCGAGGGCACTGAATCAGAGCAGATCGCACACGACGCCATCCTGAAGAAGCTCGCGTCCATCTAGCCTCCCGTCCATGGCCCCACGAGTATCCTTCGGTGTAACCCCCATCCAGACCGGGGTCGATTTCCACCATATCCGTGAGGTGGCGCTGCGGGCGGAGGAGCTGGGCTTCGACTCGGTGTGGCTCAACGATCACTTCTTCACCTCCAAACTGTTCCACCCGCTGCCGCCGCCCACCGCCCCGTTCTACGAGTCCTGGGTCACCCTCTCGGCGCTGGCCGCGTTGACCAAGCGGGTCCGCATCGGCACCCTGTGTTCCAACGTGTCCTTCCGCAATCCGGCGCTGCTGGCCAAGATGGCCGCGTGCCTGGACGTCATCAGCGGCGGACGGCTGGAGCTGGGCCTGGGCGCCGGCTGGTTCGAGGAGGAGCACACCGCATACGGATTCGCCTTCCCGGACATGGCGCAGCGGGCGCAGCGATTGACCGAGGCCGTGGACATCATCAAGCGCATGTGGGCGGAGGAGACGGTCACG
This sequence comes from Candidatus Binatia bacterium, assembly GCA_951813575.1. GTDB lineage: Bacteria > Desulfobacterota > Binatia > UBA9968 > JAJDTQ01 > JAJDTQ01. The sequence goes on along the minus strand of OX638375.1, from coordinate 43,819 downwards.
TTCAACGGGAGACATTTCCGCACGGACAACGCCTATTGCAGCCCCAAGCCGGTCCAGTCGCCCCGCCCGCCCATCACCATCGGCGCCCGGGGGTCGCGGACGATGCTGCGGGTTGCGGCGCGGTGCGCCGACCGTTGGAACATCCAGACGCCCATCAGCCCGGCGCAGTACCGAAGGAAGCTCGGTTTCCTCGAAAGGCACTGTGAGGAGGCGGGCCGGGATCCCGGGGAGATTGGACGCTCGCTGTGGGCCGGCACGGTCATCGGGCGGAACCCGGAGGAGTACGCGCGCGCCGCCGAGGCGCTGGAACTGCCGCACACCGTTTACCTCGACGCCCGCATAGCCGGGACACCGGAAGAATGTATTCGGCGAATTCTGGGTTTCGTGGAGCTTGGCGTCACCGAGTTCATCCACTACTTTACCCATGACGAAATGCGCAGCGTGGAGCTTTTTGCCACCCAGGTGATACCGGCGTTCCGGTAGACCCGGAAGCACCCAGACCCCCAAGGAGAGCAGCAGATGGCGCAGAGCAGTGAGTCAGCAGGCTTGCCGGCCGAACCGGACCTTTCGGCGGACGTGGTCATCATCGGATCGGGAGCCACGGGGCTGCCCGCCGCCATCGTGGCGGCGGATGCCGGGGCGTCCGTGCTGGTGGTGGAAGCCAACTACGACGTGGGCGGTCACGCCATCATCAGCGGCGGCAACGTGCCGCTGGGCGGCGGCACCAGCGCCCAGCGCAAGTACGGCATCGAGGACTCGCCGGACACGGTCTTCGCCGACCTGACCGACTGGTCCGTGGTCCAGGTCAACGGCTTCCCCGACTACCGCTACAGCGACCGCGCCGTGATCCGCGCCTTCGCCGACCATTGTGCGGAAACGTATGAGTTTCTTGTGGCCAACGGCGTGAAATTCAAGGAGATTCCGCCCGACAGCCAGGGCGCCCACTCCACCGGCAACTCGGCGCATCGGGAGAACCATACCTACTGGGAGCACGGCGCCGGCCTGGCCAGTCCCAACGGCCGGCCCGGCACCGGACTGGTGCGGCCGCTGGAACTCAGCGCCCGGGAAAAGGGCGTGAAGTTCCTGCTGAACTACAAGATGTCCGGCATCATCCGCGAGGGCGGGCCGGGCCAGCCTTCCGGGCGGGTCCTCGGGATCGCCGCCGAATACACGCCCACGGTGATGCCCGGGGCCACGGCTCCGCTGCGAAGCTACCGCTCCGAGGGCAACATCGACCGCACCGAGGCCAAGCTGACCATCCGCGCCCACAAGGCCGTCATCGTCGCCACCGGCGGCAGCACCAGCAACATCAACTTCCGGCGCATGTTCGACCCGCGGCTCACCGAGGTCTACCAGGTCGCCGGCGAGCCCTATTCGTACCAGGACGCCAGCGGCGAGCTCGCCGCCATGGCCGTGGGCGCCTCGCTCTGGGGGTTGGCCAACCAGATCCTGGAGAACGGCGACAACATCCGGGTGCAGCGCGCCCTGGGCACGCGCTGGAACTACTTTCCGTGGAAACTGGAGAGCCCCATCTTCCCGCTCGTGCGCGCCGCGGGCCTGGCCGTCAAGGACTGGCACGACCTGATTCTGGTGAACCAGGTGGGCGAGCGTTTCTACGACGAGACCCAGGGGGACTACCCGGAAGGCAACAAGCACAAGGACATCGACCCGTACACGCCCGGCGACCACCGCAACACCCACGTCGAATACGACCCCCACCACTCCAACTTCTTCAACGCCGCGGTGGCCATGAACGCGGGCTCCAAGGCTCCCGACTACTCGGGCGGACCGGTGTGGGCCATCTTCGACTCCGCCGCGGTGGAACGCGAGGGCTGGAAGGTCACCCCGCCGTACGTCGACCCGGAGGGCTACTTCTTCACCGCCGACACCCTGCCGGAGCTCGCCGCCGCCATCGAGAACCCCTGGCAGGCCGTGCCCATGACCGGAACGGCCCTGGAGGAGACGGTACGCCGTTACAACGGCTTCGTGGATTCCGGCACCGACGAGGACTTCGGCAAGCCCTCTCCCAAGTACAAGATCGAGAAGCCGCCCTTTCACGCCGCCTGGGGCACCCCCCTGGTCCACGACAGCCGGGCCGGCCTCCGCATCAACGAGAAGTGCCAGGTGCTCGACATGAACGGCCAGGTCATCCCCGGCCTCTACTGCGGCGGCGAATCCGCCGGCGGCTTCAACCAGCACGGTATGGGCCGCTGCACCGTGCAGGGGCTGATCGCCGGCAGGGAAGCGGCGGCGGAGTAAGAGCGCTGACAGGCCTTCGACAATGATTTCTCCCCAAACAGCGTGCAGGCATTTGCACGGCCCAAATTTCTTGATGTAAATAGATACCCGCGAAGTGGACAGGGTCGTAGTTCTCGTCGCGACAAGTCGAACCGACGTGATGGTGCAGATTTGACCACTGCCGTCGCAATCAATCAGGCGTCCATTGGATGGACAGCCGTCAAACCTACCAGTAACTCGAATCGAGGAACGCTCAGTGGCTACAGCGAAACCAACCCCGGATAACCAATGGGATGCCATCGAGGGTTTTAACTCCGACAAAGAGGAGTACGTTCGCCTTGACACTGACGCATGGCTCCGTGATCACGGTATCCGAGAAGAGAGTCGCAAGCGTGGTGAGAAGAACTTTCCTAAGGCGGATGAAGCGGACTTCGACGACATCCACTATAAGATACACGCTTGGGTCAACCACCGGGGCCGCAAGTGTCAAGGAGACGTAAGCCAGCATCTTGCCGACTTCGTCCAGCAACTGAACGATATCGAAAAAGAGGAAGATCTCACCATCCTGGAACACAAGGTCGCAGAGATCGCTCACGACGCCACCATTCGCGTGGAACAGAGAGTGAAGCATGATAGAGACGGGCTAACGCGACTGGAGAAAGAGGTACGCGAAGGTACTAAGGAGTATGAAGACTTCCGGCGAGCAGCGGGGCTCCAGCGACTACCATACTATGGTGGTCGGCGTTCCGCTTCCCTGATCATACTTGCCTGTGCGCTAATCGAAGTAATTCTGAATGCCTCACTGTTGATGGACGTCAACCCCTTCGGGCTTCTTGGTGCCCTCATGCAGATGGGCTTGATCACCGCGGTCAACATCTTGATTGGCTGGTTAGTGATGGGCTTCGCCCTGCGCTGTCGCAACCTCGTGTCCCGCACCCAGAGCTTGGCGGCGTGGTTGGTTATCGCGTTCCTGATTCCAATAATCGGCTCCTTCAACCTGCTCGTCGGCCATTTCCGGGACAGTATGCAAGCCGCCATCGACGGTATTGTGACAAACCCGCTGTCAATGCTCGAAAACGATGCTTTGCCACGCATGATTTCCGATCCGTTGGGACTGGATTCCTTCCAATCCTCGCTCCTCGTCATTCTAGGGATCCTGTTCTTCGGCGTCGCCTCCTGGAAGGGTTACCAGTGGGACGACCCGTATCCCGGCTACGGGCGACGCCAGCGGCAGTTAAATGCCATCAAAGACAAGTATCGTGGTGCTTTGAACGAGGCTCGACACGGCATCCAGGGCGTGTACGAAGACTGTGTCTCGCGACTTGCGGATATCCGACACAGGTTGGAGATCAAGAACAACAAGTGGAAGGACCTCTGCGAACGCGGTGCACGCATCGTGCGTGAGTATCCCGTCCATCTCCGTCAATACCAAGATGATCTGAATTTTCTCATCGCCGCCTATCGCACCGAGAATCAGCATGCTCGTACGGACTCGTCTCCTCGATTCTTCAGTGAGAGACTGCAGATAGACGGAGAGATCCTCGTACCGCCGTCGTTCGAACCGCCTGCGGAGACGAGCCGAAAAGGGGTCGCTACGCGCATTCACGAAGCCATCGAGCAGGTCCAGCAGGCCTACCATAGTGCATCTCAAGAATATTCTTCGCTTGAGGAGATCACCGCCGAAGGCTTCCATCAACTCAGCGATGGTATGGCAGTGTATGAGCTAAGCCATTCGGTCGAAGATGCAACCACTACTAAGAACTTCAATCCGAGTGGTGAAGCGTGAACGCGCTTGCCCAACTGGCAGGAGTACGGGTGCAAGTGATCTACGTGGCGTTCGCCGCGTCATTTCTCGTCGTCGCCTTGGTGTCATGTAAGCCTGCACTCGACGAGAATCTGTGCCCGGTCAACACACGACCGTCTCGGCAAACTGTCATGCTGCTTGACACCTCCGACCCGTTGACACCGAAACATCAGGCGGAGTTGGAACGACTCGTTGCCGATCTGCAACAGCCCAAATCAGAGGACTTCTACGTCGCCCCTGGACAAGCCCTTGTCGTCTATAGACTTGCGGCCGACTGGCAGAACCTGATGCCTGTCATCGAGGTCTGTAACCCAGGGGACCGACCGGACGACTGGAATTGGAAAAAGGGCCTGACACAGGGGAAGGTTTTTGCATTACACAACTGGAAGCGATTCGAGGACCGGATCAAGAAGCTGTATCCGGATGAATCGGCGAAGACGATGCGCCTTTCGCCCATCCTTGAGAATCTTGGCGTAATCGTGCCTCGCCATGCGCCTAGCAAGCGCAGCCCCTCTGCTGGCGGGGCCGACCAGGTTCACCTGATTCTGTTCTCCGATCTTCTCCAACACTCGGATCTGCTCTCCCACTATGGGGCCTATCCCAAGGCCAACACGTTGCCGACCATTCCGAAGCTCCGCGAACTCATCACCGACCTTACCCATGTCAAAGTGTCTCTGTTCAGACTCGAACGCAGCAAGTATTCGCGCTGGCAAACAAGAGACCACTACTATTGGTGGACCCACCTCGTCCGAGCATTCAAGGGTGAAGTGCGCTGGCAGGAGTCGCTCTAGTGAGCTACCGAGACTCTTCTCACGCAACAGGGGGAACGATTTCATTCCCGGCCGTGTTCTTGATCGGTACGACGGCCATCATTCTCTGTCGTCTCCTCAGCCCCAACGCTCACTTGGGGACGCTTTTTGCCGCTGCGGTGGCGGTCGCCGTCGTGTTCCTTCTCGGCTTGCACTCGTACCGAAACCTGAGCACCGGGGACGCGCTCAGCCGGGCCGGAGACGACCTGTACTATCTCGGGCTGCTGTTCACACTTGTCTCGCTCATCTACGCCCTTGTTGTGTTGTTCGTAGTCAACGACCGTGAGACGGAGCTTGCCGAACGGACCTACGAATTGATCGGCAGCTTCGGCATCGCTCTCCTTTCCACTGTTGCCGGTATTCTCGGAAGGGTGATCCTGCATAGTAAACAGCGCCACGAAACTCTAGAGAACCGGTTTGTCGGAGGAACAACCGGATCGCCTCCCGTGGAGTATGGTCCGCTGACTGATCTTGACCTGTTTGCCCGCCGACTACGCGCCGAGCTCCGTGATGCCGCCGACGCGTTCAGTCACTTTAACCGGATTACCATGGGCCAAGCTCAGGACACGAGGCGTCACGGCGAGGACATCGTCAAGGAATTTGCCGCGAAATTGAGGGACGACGCGCAGGCCACTGTCGTCCAAGTTGAAGATGCGTACGGGAAACTAGTGGACCGGGTGGAAGCGACCACCGGTGCGGTCGAACGTCGGGTCGGCGATACTGCGGACGCCCTCGCGACGCTCGTTGAGCAATTTGGCTCAACGGCGAGTTCCTTCACGGATGTCTCTGCCAGTGCCGCACGAACACAACGGGCCGTCGAGACACTGGAAGGGGCTGTAGTCACAATTGCGGACAACCTCAGCAACAAGGCCAGCGATACTTTTATGGCCTGTGAGACGCTCGCTCGCAACATTCGGGAACACAGTGACATCCTTGAACAGGCCTACGCACAAACAAGGGCGACAATCACACAGACTGAAGGCTCTTACCGGGAACTCAGCAACCAAGTTGCTGCCACGACGAACGCGTTGGAAGTTCGGATCACGGCGACTACCAACGCACTTACAACGCTCGTTGAGGGATTGGGCTCGGTGAACCGTTCCTTTTCCGAACTCCCCCTTAAGGCTGAACAGACACAGCGCGGCATCGAGGCTCTAGGCGCGGTGCTCAAGATCACGATGGACACCCAGGTACCCGAACTGGCGCTGAGTGCAGAACGGATTCGGATAGCCTTCGCGGCGGTGGACGAAGCTGCCAGCGTCCTTGAGACACTCCTCAAGAGGTTGGGGTCGCTGAACCAGTCCCTCACAGATCTGCTCGTCCATTTGGAGCGGAAACAGCCCGTGACGGGTTCATCGGGTAATACCACAGCCACCCCCGTGCTACCGGAAAGTGGCGAAAGATATTGATCCAGGCAGACGTGTGGACAACAAAGACATCCGTGACGCCAGCGGGCCAATACCGAACACTCCCTTCCTGTGACGGTTGATAACGCATATCGCCGAGGGACCCTTCTCGGCCTTACCATCGCCGAAATATTCGTCCTACTGATATTCCTTATCCTGCTTGCGCTCCTAGGCCTCGCCAGCCATTGGGAGGAGAAGGAAAAGGAGTACACTGCCGCGCGAGAGGCGTCTCATGCCCGCGAGCGTCGCGATAAGAAGGTTCTTTCCGAATGGCGAGAAATCATCAAGTTCCATACGCCTAAGGAGATCAGGACCTTGCACGCAACGAATGCTGCGCTTGAACAACAGATCGACCGCTATAACGATTGGATCAGCAGGGAACATTTCGATGGGGAAGCGGAACTGGAGAAGCTGATTGAAGAGAATCAAGAGCTCCGTGCACAACGCGAGCAGCTTGAGCGTGACAAGAAGCGGTTGTCCGAAAGGCGTGATGAACTGCACGAGCAAGCTGAGACGGCGAGAGAAAACGCCCTTCAGGCCAGGAGAGAATTGGGTATCTTGAAGAAAGGCGAAAACCCGCCGTGCTGGTACCGGACCGTGGCCGCCGACGCGGGCAAGACCCGCGAGAAGCCATACTACGCCTTCGATATCGCGGTGTACGACGACGCGATCGTAGTGCGTCGGCGCGAGCCGCCACCCGGTCGCGCCGAAGACGACGACGGCCCGCTGTACATTGATGAAGCCCGTAGTATCGGCTTTGACGAGGTAGCCTACGACGCCCGCCTTACGAATGCCGAGTTGGAGCAGGAGATGCGCAGGATCCACGATCTCGGTAAGGCCGGCAACGTGCGAACCTACCCCTGCATCTTCTGGGTCAGGGTCTGGGACAAAACGTCGGCATCCGCGAAGGCCCGCTGGAAGCAGGCCCACGATGACATCCTGGAGTCACTGTTCGGCACCTACAACGTCAAGGACGACCCTTGGCCAAGTAAGTCACCGCCTTGAAACCCCATTGAATACAAGGGGTGCCGGGCCTGCATGGATGTGATAGGGTGAGGCCATGGTCGGCGACCGCGCTTCGAGATCGAACAGGAAGACAGACCCGTAGGCGTCCCGATACGGGTCCGGTGGGCATGACGAACGGGCAACGAGCTTCTGATGCGGGCGGCGAGCGACGCAACGAAGATCGAGCGGCTGATGCAGGGCATTGGTCGCTTGGCCAAGGGGCCGGGCCGGGTCTACCTGGTCGGGGGCGCGTCTGCCGTAATGATCGGATGGCGGCCGACCACCGTCGATGCGGACCTGAAGCTTGATCCGGAGCCGGAGGGCGTATTCGACGCCATCGCAAAGCTGAAGGGCGAACTGGACATGAACGTCGAGCTGGCAGCGCCGGACGACTTCATCCCGCCGCTGCCCGGCTGGAAGGAGCGCAGCCGGTTTATCGCACGCCATGGACAGGTGGACTTCTTCCACTACGATTTCTATGCACAGGCACTGGCGAAGATCGAGCGCGGACACACGATGGATCTGGAAGATGCGCGTCAGATGACCGTGCGCGGATTGATCGACATGGTGGAGCTTGCCCGCCGGTTCGACGCCATCGCGCCGGACATCGTCCGTTATCCGGCCATTGACCCGGACGCGTTCCGGGCAAAGGTCGAAGGGTTTGCCGGGGACATGGTCCATGCGAAAGCACGGTGACGGCATCCCAGGGGAGGAGTTGGTGGCGGCCGGTGTCGAGGCGCTCGGCCGGGGGGAGCGTAGTGTCGAGGCGCTGCTCGTCGCAGTTGGGGCGCCGCGGCTGCGGACGCTGGGGATCCCGGTGCCGGACGCCGGACGCTTGCCGCGGTATCCGGAGCTTGCGCTTTACCGCACCATCGGACGACGACACCCCGACGACGCACACTCACGGTACAATGCCCTGATCCGCCGCCTGGTGAGCTTCGAGCGCGAGCTCGAGCGGCGCCGGTTCTCCGGGATAACGCGGTCCGACACGGACCAATAGCAGGCACTCTTCGACGCCATTGAAACAGGGAAACTCACACATCCACCGACCAAGAAGGAGGAACCGTCATGGAACAAGCCATCATCTCGGCAGACTCGCATGTGATCGAAGTCCCCGACCTCTGGGAGAAGGGGTTGCCGGCATCCATGAGGGACCGTGCGCCCAAGGCCTATTTCGACGAGGGGCGGGACGCCTGGATGTTCGGATCGTCGGATGTGGTGCCGCAAGCCGTGGGCGGGCTGTTCATGGCGGGCCAGCGGCCGGAGCAGGTGGAGGAGTTCCGCCGGGCGGGCTTCTCGGTGGCGCGGCCCGGTGGCTGGGACCCGGTAGAGCGCATCAAGGACATGGCCCAGGACGGGGTGTCCGGTGAGGTCCTCTACCCCAGCCTGGGACTCGGATTCTTCTGCGTCGAGGACCCCGTGTTCCAGGAAAGCCTGTTCCGGACCTACAACGACTGGCTCATCCAGTACTGCAAGGGAGCACCGGACCGGCTGTTCGGCGTCGCCCTGATCTCGGCCTTCGACATGGACCACGCCCTCGCCGAGATGGAACGCTGCAAGAAGGAAGGGATGGTCGGCACCCTGATCTGGCAGGTGCCCCACAAGGACCTGCCCTTCACCTCGGACCACTATGAGCGGTTCTGGGCGGCGTCCCAGGATCTGGAAATGCCGGTGCACCTGCACATCCTCACCGGCTTCGGCGACAGCATGCACCGCCAGACGGCCACGGGCATGAAGCGTTACCGCATCGGCGTCGAGCAGACCCGGGAGATCGAGGACGCGCTGTTCGACATCATCTTCTCCGGCGTGCTCGAGCGCTACCCCAGGCTCAAGATCGTCTCGGTGGAGAACGAGATCGGCTGGATCCCCTTCTGGCTGGGCCAGTGCGACAAGAACTTCCGGCGCCACCGCCACGCCCATCCCCTGCAAATCGACAAGCCCCCCGGCGAATACTTCGCCCGGCAGGTCTACGCCACCTTCTTCAACGACCACATCGGCGGGCGGCTGTTCTCCTGGTTCGGCGCGGACAACTGCATGTGGTCCAACGACTACCCGCACCAGAATTCGACCTGGCCCCACTCCCAGGACGTCATCGCCCGGGACCTGGGCCCGCTCGACGCCGGCGACCGCGCGAAGCTGTTGAACACCAACGTGGCGAGGCTGTACAACCTTAACGTGTCGCCGCTGCAGAACGCGGCCTGAGTGTGCCCGAAATCAGATCTGACGTCACCCCGGGCTTGACTCCGGATCAAGTCCGGGGTGACGGATCTGATCCGCTACCGCCTGCTCCAGACACTGATCTCCGCCACCAGCCCATCCACCGTTCCTCCACCGTCTGCTTCTCCAATGGTGAAAGGAGGAGACGATTTGAGGGTCGACCACGGATATTGCACCGATCAAGACCAAGCGGGATTACCGTCGAATGCTGAAGGAAATCGAAGGCCTGATGGCGGCGAAACGCAATACGCCGGAGGGCGATCGTCTCGATGTTCTGGTGACTCTCGTCGAGGCCTGGGAAGCCAAGCACTACCCGCTCGATCTACCGGATCCCGTCGCCGCGATCCGGTACCACATGGACCAGAACGGACTGGCGCCGAAGGATCTGGTTCCCTATATCGGCGGTCGTGGTCGGGTCTACGAGATTCTCAACCGAAAACGCCCGTTGAGCCTGAAGATGGTCTGGCGGCTGCACCAAGGTTTGGGCATTCCTGCGGAATCGTTGACCAAGACCGATTCTCACGTGATGGCCAACGATGCGGCAGGACCAGGTGCCCACGCATGAAGAGTGCCATCCCTTCGGGCGCAGGGTCGTCGGCACCGGCCGTATTTCCGCCTGCCCTATGTCTCACCGACCTGGTCTTGTCCGGCAAAGGCGTCGAGAATTGACACCCCGTTCCCGCGGTGTTAGCTAGGGGCGTACCCGAGGATATCGATGCAGACGTACGGGGTTCAAAGTCGGACCGCGCTCAAGGAGGACAAATGAAACGCCTTATACGCGCAAGTCTCATACTGGTGGTGGGACTCTTCTGTTTCGCAGCGCAACTGAACGCCCAGACGGCCCTGTCCCTGGGCACCTCGACCGTGGGTGCCCGGTTCCACATTCTCGCCGTTGGCATGGGCGATACCGTGAGCCGGAACTCCAACATCAGCGTCACCGTGGAGCCCATCGGCGGCAGCGACGCCAACGTGCGAGCGCTGACGGCGAAGCGCATCGAGGTGGCGATGCTGAACTCGCTGGCGGGGACCCACGGCTACCACGGCATCGGATCGTTCAAGAAGGACGGCAAGGCGCCGCTGCGGCTGCTGTTCCAGGGCGGTCTCGGGGCCCGCGCCATCGTCGCCCGCGGCGACCGGGGCATCAACACGCCGGCGGATCTCAACGGCAAGACCGTGCAGGGGAAGCGCAAGTCGCTGGCGGACCTCGAAGCCTTCACCCGCGCGATCATGCGGGTCTACGGCATCCCGGAGAACGGCGTGAAGATACTCCGCCACGGCAATACCAACGAACAGCTCGAATCCCTCAAGTTGGGAGCGGCGGACGCGGCGGTGATGCCCTTCGGCAGCCCGAGGACGGGCTCGCCGCCGATCCGGCGCCTGGCCCAGGCCATCTCTCTCAAGGTCATCCCCATCCCGGCGGACAAGGCGGCGGAGATCCTCAAGGACCCGCGGCTTCAGGGATATCGGCAAGCCAAGATCAGCAAGGGCTCCATCAAGGGCCTCGATGCGGACGTGAATTCTCTGGCGGTGGGCACCTTCACCGCCACCCGGGCGGATATAGCGGATGACACTGCCTACACCTTCACCAAGGCGTTCTTCGAAAACCTGAAGCAGTTCTATCCGGTGCACGCCTCGGCGAAGCAGTACACACTCAAGGGAAGTCTGGCCAATCCGACGATCCCGTTCCATCCCGGCGCCATCCGTTACTACAAGGAGATCGGCGCCTGGACGGACGCCTTGGCCAAGACGCAGAAGGATCTGCTCGCCGGCCAGTGACCCGCTTGGTGCCGCCTTCGCGCGATTGACGGCGGCCAAGGCACTCCATGGCTGACATCGGGTCCCCCGAACCGAACCCGTCCCAGGACGCCCGCACGTCCTGGGACCGGGTCATCGATCTCCTCGCCTTCCTGACCGCCGTCTACCACCTCATCGTGGTGGGGCGGACCTTCATCTACATGGGCATCTTCTATCCGACGCCCTACCACCGGGCCGTGAGCCTGACCTTCGCGCTGCTCCTGGCCTATCTCATCCACATGAGGCGGCGCGGCGGGCGCGGCGCGGGTTTCTGGGCCGACCTGGGGCTCCTGCTCATGGCCATGGCGCCCCTGGGCTACATCATCTTCTTTTACGAGCACGTCACCGACTACGACGAATACGGCTTCCTCGACCTCGCCGGCATGGCCCTCGCCTTCTCCCTGGCCATTTCCCTGCTGGTGGCGCTCAAGCGCGCGGTGGGCTGGGTGCTGGTGACCATCGTCTGCCTGTTCCTGGCCGTGGCCCGGTACCAGAACATCCTGCCGGGCCTGCTGTTCGGCAAGGGTTATGCCTGGGACCGGCTGACCTACGCTGTGTATGTGCCCGGCGAGGGCATCTTCGGGGTGCCCCTGGGGGTGGCGTCCACCATCGTCATGGTGTTCCTGATGTTTGCCCACCTGTTGCAAAGGGCCGGCGTGGGCGAGTGGTTCAGCGAGCTGGCGATGGCCATCGCGGGCTGGACCCGCGGCGGCGCCGCCAAGACCGCGGTGCTGGCGTCGGCGTTCTTCGGCACCATCTCCGGCTCGCCGTCGGCCAACGCCGCCACCACCGGAGCGGTGACCATCCCGCTCATGATACGGGCCGGCTACCGCCCGGGTTTCGCCGGTGCCGTGGAGGCGGCGTCGTCCGCGGGCGGCCAGATCCTGCCGCCGGTCATGGGCGCCATCGCCTTCGTGATGGCGGACTTCCTGGGCGCGCCCTACTACCAGATCGCGCTGGCGGCCGCCGTGCCCGCTTTCCTCTACTTCGTCATCGTGTTCATGGGGGTGGACTTCGAGGCCGCCCGGCAGGGGTTGGCGGGAATGCCCCGGAACGAGCTGCCGGCGCTGGGGGCGACGTTCAGGAAGGGATGGTTCTTCCTGCTGCCCATCGGCCTCATGATCTACCTGATGCTGGTGCAGAAGTTCGACCCGGACATGGCCGGTATCTTCAGCCTGCCGCTGCTGGTGGCGGTGAGCTTCCTGTCCAAGGACCGCGACAAACGGCTCTACCCCGAGAAAATCCACGGCGCCCTGGTGTCGGCGGTGAAGGCCTGGATCCCGCTGGCCATCCTCACCGCGGCGGTGGGCATGCTGGTGGCGGCGCTGGGGCTCAGCGGCCTGGGCACCAAGTTCTCCCGGGCGCTGGTGGATCTGAGCGGCGGCAACCTGCCCATCGCCCTGGCCATGGTGGGGATTGCCAGCCTGATCCTGGGCATGGGGATGGATTCGCTGCCCGCCTACATCACCGTGGCCACGCTGTGCGCGCCGGCGCTGGTGCTGATGGGAGTGTCGGACCTGGCCGCCCACCTGTTCGTGGTCTACTGGGGGTTGGCGTCCCACATCACGCCGCCGGTGTGCGTGACCGTGTTCGTCACATGCAGCATCAGCGGCGCCGGGATCTGGGAAACCGGCAAGGACGCCGTGCGTCTTGCCATCGGCAAGTACCTGCTGCCGTTCTCCTTCGCGCTCCACCCCGCGTTGCTGCTGCAGGGGACCGCGGACGCCGTGCTACTGGCGGCCCTGTCCGCCCTGGTCGGCGCCGTCAGCCTGTCGGCCGGGACCATCGGCTACGGGCTGATCCCGCTCACGTGGCCCGTCCGGTTGGTGCTCATCGCCGGCGGCGTGCTGTTGATCCTGCCGGGCTGGAACATGCTCGGGATGGGATCGGCGCTGGTGGCGGCGGGGTTGCTGATGCAACTGCGGGGATGGCGGGCAGCGCGGGCCTGAGACGGCCTACACCATTTCCTCCAAGAGCCGGCCGTACCCCATCACCGACTCGTTGACGTGAAGCCGCTTCTGGATGGCCCACACCCGGGCAGGAACGGGGTGCACCACCGGCACCTGCAGGTCCTGTTCCAGCAGCTCGATGATGTCCAGCGTACGCCAGCCGGAGCCCAGCATGTAGATGGCGTCGGCACCCTTGTGTTTGAGAAACGCGTTGCGGATATGGGCGTAGACTTCCTGCCCGGCGAGCTTCCCCACTTCCTCGAACTCCACCGGGATGCCCTCCATGGCCAACACCTCGAACCCCGCCTCCACGAAATACTTCGCGAAGGTGTCGTTGATCTTGCCGGTGAAGTAGGTGACGCCGAGGATCTTCCTGGCCTTGAGCGCCTTCAGGGCTTCGATCTGGGTCTGGCCGGCGGTGACCATGGGGACCTTGTACTTGCGCTCCCAGGCGCGGATGGTGCGGCGCTCGCCCTTGACTCCCTGGAACATGAACGGCGGCGCGCCTTCGGGGTGGATCAGGTCGACGCCGTAGCCGGCAAGCTCGGCCACCCGCACCTCGTAGGCCTTCATGGCCTGCTGGAACTCGTCCGCGGTGCCGCGCTGGAAGCCGATGAAGAGCGGTATGATGCCGATGCCCTCGGGCATCATGCGGATGAACTCCTCCAGGGACCCGGGCCTCATGGTCGGCTTGACCACGCCGATGGTACCGCGCCAGCTCGTATATGCCATTCACGACTCCTTCTTGGTGGGAGATTGGATCTCTCGGACGCTAGTGTCGTGTCCCACGTAAATGTTGACAAATCTGCTGGTCTTTTTCGTCGTCGGCTGCGTTGCTCTTCCTCGCGTGGTAACCGCCACTGCTCGTCATCGCGCCTTGCCGACAACGAAAAATCCTGCGCATCTTTGTCAACATTTACGTGGGGCACGACACTAGCCGAAGCTCCGTGGTTTTTCAACTCCGCGGCCGTCCCGGCCCCTGCGCGGGGCCTGAAACGGCCCATGACCGCGGCGCCTTGCCGACGGCGGGAATTCCTGCGCATATTCGTCAGCGTATCCATGGAACGCATCACCGTCACCCGCCCGGGCAATCCGATCTGACCCGTGGACAACTTCTACATCCCGCTGCTGGCCCTGGGAGCCGCCCTGTGCTTCTCCTCCGGCCAGATCTGCTCCCGCCTGGGCCTGAACCACGGCACGCCCACGGGCGCCATCTCCTTCTCCCTCTTCACCTCCACCGTCATCCTGCTGCTGGTGCTGGGGCCGCTGGCCTCCTGGGACAACGCGCTGCCGGGCGGGCTGCTGCTGTTCACCGGCGCCGGCGTGCTGTCGCCCTTCTGCACCCAGATCCTGCTGTTCATCTCCGCCAACAAGGTCGGCATCTCCCGGGCCTCGCCGCTGCGCAACACGACGCCGCTCTTCGCCGGCGTGGTGGCGGTGTTGTGGCTGGGGGAGACCGTGACCGTGGCCATCGCCACCGGCACCCTGCTCATCATCGTCGGCGCGACCCTGCTGGGAATCAGGGATTCCGAGGCGAACACCCCGTACCAGCCCATCTACCTGCTCCTGCCCGTTCTGGCGGCGTTTCTGGGCGGCTTCTCGAGCCCCATGCGCAAGCTCGGCTACAGCATGGTCGACTCGGTGCCGCTGGCCATCTGCGTGGTGCAGGGGGCGGCCTTCGTGGCCCTGGTGCTCTATCTGCTGGCGACGGGGAAATACCGGGAGCTGGTCTTCCGGCGGGAGACGGTGGGCTGGTTCGGCGCGTCGGGGCTGCTCAACAGCGTCGCCGTGTCCCTCAACATGACCGCGCTGGAGATGGGAAACGTGGTGCTGGTGTCGCCGCTCATCTCCACCACGCCGCTCTTCACCGTGATCCTGAGCACGGTCTTCCTGCGCTCCTTCGAGCGGGTGACGCTCAAGGTCCTGGTGGGGGCGGCGGCCATCTGTCTGGGCGGGGTCGTGCTCACCGCGTTCTGAGGCGCGGGTGAGCGGTATGGCGGCGCGGCCTACCCGAGCAGCTTGCCGTATCCGGGCAAGGACGGTTTCAGCCCGAGTCCCGTCAGGGCATCCCAGATCCACGCCTGGGTGTTGGTGATGACGGGCTTGCCCAGATCGGCCTCCAGCCGCTCGATGACGGAAGACACCCGCCACTTGTTGCACGGCATGTAGATGCCGTCCACGTTGGGACACTCTTCGAGGACGGCGGCGGCGAGATCGTAGCCGGTCTCGGGCGGGAGCTCCCAGATCTCCTGGGTGTTGTCGTAGCCCAGGCCTCGGTTGGCGGCCACCTCGATGTTGTAGTGTTCGAGGAACCGGATGAGGTTCTCGTCCTGATCGTGGGGAAACGGCGAAGCCATGACCACGCGGTACATGTCCAGGGACTTCAGCGCGAGCACCACCGCGGTCAGCACCGTCGAGGCCTTGACCGGGGTGATCTCCCGCACGGCGTCCAGCACCAGCCGGTCCGATCCCGGACCGCGGTAGGAGAGGAACAGTTCGCCCGTAATCATGAGGAAGTCCAGGGGGTCCCTGGTGAGGTCACGGACGACGTCGGCGAAGTCCTCCTCCACCCTCGCGAAGGTCTCGTCCGTGAACGTGGTGACATGGAGAGGCCGGCCCTTGATTTCGACCCCCTCCGGCAGGATGCGGTAGTACTCCTGAATGGTCGGATCATCCAGATTGGGCGAGATCAGACCCAAAGTCTTCATCAAGTCCTCCAAACAAAAAACCAGCGCGCCCTCTTGCCCGGTGCCTGTAAAGCACTCGCCAAGCGGCGGCTGGTTCGTCCCGGATATTGTTTAGCCAATCATCTCGCTTGCGTTGCGGGGCCGGTGGAACACCGGTCGACCCGCACTGCCCGTTCGGCTGTAGGACGCCTACCAGAGCCTACTTTCGCTGTCAAGAACCCTCCCGGGCTTGACTTTGCCCGGCCGACCCATTTGAATCCATAGCCATCGTCGCCCACGGGTGCAGGATGAAATCGCTCACGTTCCTGGCCAAGAGCTTCCGCTGGAAGCCCCATGTGAAGGCCCTTGCCGAGGCTCCCGACCCACCCCGTGAAACCACCGCCGTCACCGAGGCCGTGGTGGTGTTCGTGGAGGTCGAGAACGCCGACCAGGACAACGCCTCCGTGCTCCGACAGGCGCTGAAGCACATCAAGTGGCTGGCCGGGAAAAAGCGGATGACCAACGTCGTGCTCCATTCCTTTGCCCATCTCGGCGGCGACGCCGCCGCTCCCGACGGCGCCCAACGGTTGCTCGAGGAAGTGGCGCGGCGCTTGCGTCACTCGGGGTACCAAGTCTGGACGACCCCTTTCGGCTACTTCTGCGAGTGGGACATCAGCGTGCACGGCGACAGCCTGGCCAAGGTCTGGAAGGAAATCTAGTGTCCTGACAACGAGGTGAAACCATGGCGGTAAACAGGATCGTGGGAATTCCGGCGACGCGCGGCGAGGGCGAGGACAAGGTCTCCGGACGGGCCCGCTACGCGGCGGACATGGCGGTGCCCGGCATGCTCTGGTGCAAGGTGCTCCGGAGCCCCATCGCCCACGGACGCATCAAGGCCGTCGACGCCGGCAAGGCCCTGGCCGTGCCCGGCGTACGGGCCGTCCTGACCGGAACCGACCTCCCGGGGGCTCGCATCGGCAAGAAGATCGTCGACATGCCGCTCCTGGCGGAGGGGGTGGTGCGCTACATCGGCGAGAAGGTGGCGGCGGTGGCCGCCGACAGCGAGGCCGCCGCGGCCGCGGCGGCATCCCTCATCGAGGTGGAGTACGAGGAGATGGAGGCGGTGGTGGACCCGGTGGAGGCGGCCGGACCGTCGGCCCCGTTGATCCATCCGGAGGTGGCGACCTACCCCGGCCTGCTCCACCCCATGCAGGCGCCCAGCAACGTGTTCGTCCACCTCGAATGGGGCCAAGGTGACGTCGGGGCGGCGTTCGCGGAGGCTGATCTGGTGGTGGAGAACACCTTCGCGACGCCGATGCAGCACCACGGCTACATCGAACCCCACTGCTGCATCGTGGAAGCCAGGGGCGAGGGCGCCGAAGTTTGGGCCTCCACCAAGAGCCTGTTCGCCCTGCGGGACCACATGGCCGGCGCGTTGGGCATTCCCGCTGACAAGGTGGTCGCCCATCCCGGCTACATCGGCGGAGACTTCGGCGGCAAGGGCGACGCCAACGACATCGCCGTCTGCTACGCGCTTTCCAGACGCACCGGGCGGCCGGTGAAGTACCTGATGGAGTACACCGAGGAGCTGATCTCGGGAAACCCGCGTCACGCCTCCGTCACCACCATCAGGACCGGCGTCAAGGAAAACGGCCTCATCGTCGCCCAGCACATGCACCTGCTGTTCGACAGCGGCGCCTACGGCTCGTACCGTCCCCAAGGCTACCTGGTGGGCGCGCACAGCTCCGGAGGCCCGTACAAGATCGCCCACTTCCTGCTGGAAGAGAGCTACGTCTACACCAACAAGGTGCCGTGCGGCTACATGCGCGCCCCGGGCCACCCCCAGGGGTTCTTCGCCAATGAGAGCCAGCTCGACCTGGTGGCGCGGCGGCTGGGCATGGACCCCACGGAGCTGCGCCGCATCAACTTCGTGCACGACGGCGACCTGGATCCCACCGGTATACCCGTGGGCCACATCCAGCCGGACGAGACCCTGGACAGCGCCATCCGTACCTCGGGATTCCATGCGCCCAAGGAAGAAAACGTCGGGCGCGGCATCGCCCTGGGCCATTGGATGTCCAAGGGCGGCGAGTCCTACGTCGACCTGCGAGTGGAAGCCGACGGCACCGCGACCTTGGGAGCGTCGCTGGTGGACGTCGGCCCCGGCGCCTACACGATGATGCAGCAGGTGGTTGCCCAGGAGCTGGATCTACCGCTGGAGGACGTGCGCTTCGAAACCGTGGACACCACCCGCGTGGTCAAGGACACCGGGGTGCGGGGAAGCAGCAGCACCCGCGTTCACGGCAACACGGCCTTCGATGCCGCGGACAAGGCACGCGCGGCGCTGCTGGCCGTCGCCGCCGAGCGCATGGGCGTTGCCGCCGGCGAGTTGGCGATCGTGAGCGGCGGCATCACCCATCTGCGCTCCGAAAGACGCATGACCTTCGCCGAGCTGGTGGAAGCGGCGGGAGGCCCGGTGACCGTGACCGGCCATTACGCCAACCCCACGGACGGTCCCGAGACCTCCATGGTGGCCCAGGTGGCGGAGGTGGAAGTGGATCCGGAGACCGGCCAGTTCGCCGTGCGCCGGCTCACCACCGCGCACAACACCGGCACGGTGCTGAACCCCTTGGGCCACCAGGGCCAGATCGACGGCGCGGTGGTCATGGGCCTGGGCTACGCCCGCTGCGAGGACGTCGTCACCGACGCCGGCCGGGTGGTGACGGCCAACCTCGGGGACTACAAGCTGCCCAACATCAAGGACATTCCGCGGCTGCGCACCGAGGTCACCGAAGCGCCGGTGGGGAGCGGCCCCTACGGCAGCATGAGCATCGGCGAGACCGCCGTCATTCCCACGGCCGCGGCGGTGGCCAACGCGGTGCACGACGCCGTGGGCGTGCGGGTCACCACCCTGCCCGTCACCGCGGAGAAGGTCTACGAGGCCCTCCGGGCCAAGCGTGGGTAGAAGTTCGGCGACCCGATCCGGTGCCCTGTCAAAGGGTTGAGCGCAGCCGGAAACTTGACGGACACCCTGCCCGCTGTTATCTGAAAGAGACGGGTCGCGCCGCCGGGATCAGGCGATGCGGCCCGGCCAGACACGACATGAACGCGGGTCGGAACCCGGGAGGGCTTTGAGTCCATGGCCACCATGATAACCGAAGAGTGCATCAACTGCGGCGCTTGCGAACCGGAATGTCCCAACGAAGCCATCACCCAGAACGACGAGATCTACGTCATCGATCCGGTCTTGTGCACGGAGTGCGTCGGCTTCCACGACTACGAAGCATGCGCCGCGGTGTGCCCGGTGGACTGCTGCGTGACCGATCCCAACAACGTGGAGACCGAGGAGGTGCTCATCGGCCGGGCGCGCGTGATTCATGCCGACACCGACTTCGGCGACAGCTTCGAGTCCCGTTTCCGTGAGGGCGGAGGCGGCGGCGCCCCGGCACCCGCCGAGACGGGAGCCGACGCGGCCGCGCAGCCCGCCGGCGCCCCGGCTGCGGCCGCTACACCGGCAGCCGCCGCACCCCAGGCCGCGGCCGCACCGGCGGCCGCGTTCGCCGACCACTCCCAGCCGTCGATCTCCGTGCCGGCCCCGGACCAGTGGCCCGTGTCGCTCCACTGCTTTGCTTGCGACGGGACCTATGAAGTCGAGACCGGCCGCCTGACCATCGGCAACGTGCTGTTCTGCCCCTACTGCTTCCAGTCGACGGTGGTCAAGGACGACCTCAACTACCTCATCCGCACCACCGTGCAGCGCTTCCACGACGAGTGGGACCGCGACCTGTCGGAGTTCCAGGAGGACCGGCAACGGGAATTGGCGCAGTTTCAGGAACGGCGCCAGAGAGAGCTGCGGGCCTTCGAGAAGAACCAGAAGAAGCACCTGGACGAGTTCGGCAAGCGCATGGCCAAGCTGACCGAGGACTACCAGGCACCCGGCAAGCGCATCGCGAAACGAGCGCTGCTGAGTTGGCGCTCCAGGGCCGCCGACTGAGTCCGCCCTCCGCCAAGTTGGCCGCCGACTTCCACATAATCTCCCTGACCCTCCATATCGGCCTCGTGGTCGCCCTGTGGCGCATTCTGCTGCCCGCGTTGAGGGAGGCTTCCTCGGGGGAAAGCCGGACGGAGTTGCTGGTGCGGGTGCTTCGGGTCTACAACCCGGTGCAGATCGGGCTGCTGGGCATACTGACGCTCACCGGCGCCTCCCGGATCACGGATCTCAAGGCGCTGCACGGCGCTGCCTACTCCCAGGAGTTCGGCACCGCACTGGCCGTCAAGCTCCTGCTGGCGTTCTTCGTCATCATGCTGGGCACCTGGCAGTGCATGGGCATCGCCCATCGCTTCGTCAGGCTCCACGAATCCCCCGACGGCGTGCCGCCCGAGGGCGCCGACGCGGTCCTGCGCAAGCTGGACCGGTCGTCGGTCATCATGCTTGTGTTCCTGGCGGCCACGGTCCTGTCCGGGCTCTCCCTGTAGCGACAGACACCCCCGAGGGGGCCGTCCGATACGGTCCCGCGGACCCGTCCCGTTTGACAAGAAAACGGCTACCCGTTATTGCTCATGGGCACTACCGCATGATTCCAGCCAAAGAAAACAAGGGAAGACCCGAGCCCAGAGCCGGGAAAGCCGCTCGCAACACAACGCTCAAGGCACGGTCGAAAGGCGCGGGCAACGACGCCAACAAGGACGAGGTCGAAGAGCAGGACTTGCCGGGCGACGCCGCCGGGCGGTTGAAGATCAAGAGGCAGTACGAGGAGCTCCTGGGGATCCGCGTCGAGAAGCTCAAGGGGCGCGTGCTCAACCGGGAGAAGATCAACAAGACCATCGAGGGCATCTACTACATCTGCCTCGAGTGCAAGAGAATCTGCCACAACCTGGACGAAGGCCTGATCCAGGACTCCGAGACCCAGATCTGCTACTGCGGAAACTGCCGCAAGAAGAAGTGATTCCCCCGAAGGCCGCTAGGTCTCCCGGCCCTCGGCCGACTCCCCTCCCCGCTCTACCCGATTCGGCTGCGGCGGACTCGACGGTTCTTTCTCGATCCTCCGCGCGGTGGTGACGAAACCCGTATGCGCCACCATCCGGTGCCGCGGCCGGACGCTCATTTCCTTCACGTTCCAGTAGCGTACCAGCGTCTCCATGGTGTCGACGCAGGCGAACCCGCCGTGCTCCTTCAACGAATCCACGAATCCCTTCACCTGAAGCACCGTGGGCACGTAGCCCATGAAAACCCCGCCGGGCCGGAGCGCCCGCCACGCAAGATCGGTCTGCCGCCAGGGCTCCGGAAGGTCCAGAAAGATCCGGTCGACGGTGAGATCCCGGAGACCTTCGGTGACGTCGCCCACCTCCAGCGTCCATTGGGGCGCCACGCCGTAGTAGCGGGCGACGTTCCGCTCCGCCGCCCGGGCGTGCTCCTCCCGGAGCTCGAAGGAGATAACCCGCCCCTCCGGCCCCACGGCCCGCAGCAGCGCCAGCGTGAGCGCCCCCGGGCCGACGCCGGCCTCCACCACCGTGGCGCCCGGGTAGACGTCCCCCCACATCAGGATGAGTCCCAGGTCCTTGGGATAGATCACCTGGGCCTTGCGCGGCAGGTTCGGGATCAGCCGTTCGAGGGTGGGACGCAGCACCACGAACCGCTCCTTGTGCGAAGACCGCACGCCGACGCCGTCCGGCTTGCCCAGAAGGTCGTCCACCGCGATGGTCCCGCCGCGGATGGAGATGGTCTCGCCGGCCCGGAGGGTCTTCAGGTACTCCCGGTCCTTCCGGTCGAAGAAGATGACCGAGTCGCCTTCGCGGAGGGGCTCCCCGGTGGTGCGGAGGCCGTTGAACGTGGTTGAGGTGGGAATGGCGCCCTCCCCGGGTCCCCTTGGTGTTGTCATGTCGTTACCGGCGTTCAACGGTCAGATCGGGGGGAAACCGCCAAACCCAGGAAAACGACCACGGCCTGGTTCAACCTGACGATGTCCTGGTCATCGAGCCTGCCGATCCGCTCGCCGATCCTTTCTTTCGACACGGTAGTGATCTTGTCGACCATTAGCTGGGACGACGAGCGCAACCCATTTCCCTCGTTGGGTTCGATCGGGAGCCGGAAAAGCGGCGCCTCGGTTGGGTCCGTCGTGACAGCACAAATGGTAATGGAGGCAGTACCGTCAAAGTTATCATCTTGGAGAATGACGGCGGGCCGTGCCTTGCCCGCGTAATCCCCGCCACCGGAGACCGCCCAGATCTCACCGCGCCTCATTCGTTACCGCTGTCGGTGATTGCGTCGATGAAGCCCTGATCTTCTCGCTCCCGGGCACTGGCTGCGACGGCAAGTGATTGACGGCGCGCTTCCGCCTTGAAGCCGGACGCACGCGTATCGGGCACCCATATCTGGATCGGGCGGAGGCCTTGACGGCGCAGGCGCGCGCGATGGGCGCGCACCTTGTCGCGGGATGTTGTGGACTGGATCGGGTCGGCCATGGCGAACCTTGTCGTCGAGTTACATGTAACCTACCATCATATGGCCGGACTGTCCAGGGCAAACCGAGGGGCGACATGCGAGGGGATACCCTCCCGGGCCCCATCAGACGTCGGCGATCTTCGACTTTGCGGCGGCATGCCAGATGGTCGCGAGCACGGCGAGGAGCAACATCGGCATGGCGCCGATATTCACCCAGTTCCAGCCCAGGAAATGGATGAACGCACCGGATGACAGCGACCCGACGGCGACCACCGTGTAGATGATCTGGTTCATCATGCCCTGGGTCTTGTTGCGTTCGGCCGGGTTGTAGGCCGTGGTCATCAGGCTGGTGGCGGCCGTGTAGGTGAAGTTCCAGCCAACCCCGAGCAGCACCATCGCCAGCCAGAAATGGAAAACGTCGATGTCCAACAGGGCGACGCCGATACAGGCGCCCTGGAGTGTGAGTCCGGTCAGGATGATCGGTATCTCCCCGAACCGCTTGACCAGCCAGCCGGTAAAGAAGCCGGGCGCGAACATCGACACGGAGTGCCATGAGATCACGGTGGTCACGGAACCGAAAGCGTGGCCGCCGTGGGCGATCATGGCGACCGGCGTCGCCGTCATCAGAAAGTTCATCACGGTCTGAGCGACCGTCGCCGAGACGGCTGAGACTATGAACACCGGCTGCTTGACGATCTCCAGCAACGGCCGTTGCTCGCCTTCCAGTTGCTCCTTGGTCAGGTTCGGGATGTTGAGGAACATCAGCGTTATCGCCGCCAGCAGCCCGGTCCCGACCATGAACAGGAATGCGCCGGCAAACAGGTGGCTTTCCAGGAGACCCTTTCCCCAGTTGGCCAGATTGGGGCCCGCGAACCCGGCGAACACGCCGCCGGCGAGCACGAACGAAATGGCCTTGGGGCGGAATTCCTTCGAGGCGGCGTCCGCCACCGCGAACCGATAGAGCTGGGAGAAACTGGAGAACAACCCGTACAGAAAGCCGCCCAGCAAGAGCAGCCAGAAGTTCTGGTAGAGGACGGCGGCCGTGCAGGATATCCCGCTGCCGGCGGCCAGGACGGTGCCGCAGAGGAAGCCGACTTTCCGTCCGAACCGGCGCGTGAACAGCGAAGTCGGCATGGCGGCCAGGGCGGCGCCGACCACGATCAGCCCGGTGGGCAAGGTGACGAACGCCGGATGCGGCGCAATCAGCAGCGCGACAGCCGGGGACGTAACCATGAAGAGTCCACGCCCGGTGCCGGACAGCATTTGACACGTTCCGAGAACCAGGACGTTCCTATGATCGGTCTGCATGGCTCTCCCTGTCCCGGCAACGCGGCCGTCTACGGCGGCTCACAAGCCAAGGCCGCATCTGAAATGTCCGTGATTTCAACAAGTTGGATGGCGGAGAGGAGGGGATTCGAACCCCTGGTACCCTTTTGAGGTACACACGATTTCCAGTCGTGCACCTTAAGCCAGACTCGGTCACCTCTCCGGCTTGGGTCGGGAAACGCTTTGCGAGCGTCCGTGCGTCCCGGCGGGGGCGCGTCCCGCCAAAACGATCCTTCCCGAGTTTCTAGCATTGCGGCGAGAAATTGGCGACTCCGTGGCCGGAGCGCCGGCCATTCGTCGACGTTGCCCGTTCAGGTCGCGATGTCCCTGGCCCAGTCGCGGTTGCGTCGATACCAGTCCACCAGCTCCCCCACGCCCGTGGCGAAGTCCGTCTCGGGCTGCCAGCCCAGCAGCCTCCGGGCCTTGGAGATGTCCGCCCACGTGGCATCGACATCCGCGGGGTGACGCTCTTCATTTCGAATGGACGCCTGGCGGCCGACGAGCTCTTCGATCAGCCGGATGGCGTCGTTCAAGACGATGGGCCGGTCGGAGCCCAGGTTGACGACCTCGTAGCCGGAGCCCGCCGCCAGCGCCGCCACGACGCCGTTGGCGACGTCGTCGACGTAGGTGAAGTCCCGCTGCTGGCTGCCGTCGCCGAAGACCGTCACCTCCCGGCCCTCGCTGATCCACTGGACGAACCGGAAGAGGCTCATGTCGGGCCGGCCCGCCGGCCCGTAGACGGTGAAGAAGCGGAGCACCGTCACGTCCAGGCCGTGGAGGGCGTGATAGCTGTGGCTCATGGCCTCGGCGGCCTTCTTGGAGGCGGCGTAGGGCGACAGCGGACTGTCGGTGTCTGCGTCCTCCCGGAAGGGACGCGGGTTGTGCCGGCCGTAGAGGCTCGAGGTGGAGGCCAGCACGAACCGGCGGATCTCCAGCTCCCGGCACAACTCGAGCAGGTTCAGGTTGCCGGTCACGTTGGTGTCCAGGTACACCCACGGGTCCGCCACCGAGTTGCGCACCCCGGCCCGGGCCGCCAGGTTGATGACGGCGTCCACCCTGCCCTTGCCCGCCGTCGACCGCCCGAAGGACCTCACGGCCTCCCGGTCGCCGATGTCCAGGCGGGTGAACGCGAACCCGGGCCGTTGCCGGAGTTGGGCCAGACGCCAGTCCTTGAGGCGCACGTCATAGGCCCCGTTGACGTTGTCGACGCCGATGACGGCATCGCCGCCGGCAAGGAGCTTCTCGCACACCTTCCAGCCGATGAAACCGCAGGCTCCGGTAACGAGGATGGTGCTCATGAAATCGAACGCCGGGATGGCGGTTTGGTACCCATTTGAACTGTCAGGCGACCCGTGGCGGTCGCTGACGGGAGGGAGCGGCCCGCTTGAATATTGGTGACGCTATTGTTAGTCGGAACCACGTTCACAAGTCAAGGATGCCGGCGGACCCGCGCCCCACGATCCCCCGGGTCGTTCCCTTGCGGGCCGGCACGCCTGCCGCGACCATGAAAATACTGCTCCAGAGAGTCGAACGCGCCGAGGTGAGGGTGGACGGAGAGGCGGTGTCGGCCATCGGGCCCGGCCTGTGCGTCTTTCTCGGGGTCGGCAAGGGAGACTCCGAAAAGGACGGGGTGTTTCTGGCGGACAAGCTCCTGAACCTGCGGATCTTTCCCGACGAGTCCGGCAGGTTCGACCGTTCCGTCACGGACACCCGAGGCGAGATCCTGGTGGTTTCCCAGTTCACCCTGTACGGCGACTGCCGCAAGGGGCGGCGTCCCTCGATGACGGATGCGGCGGCGCCGGAAGAAGCGGAAAGGCTCTACCGGGACTTCGTGGACCGGCTGACCCTGCCCGGCGGACCGAGGGTGTGCACCGGCACCTTCCAGGCCGCCATGAAGGTGTCGCTGGTGAACGACGGCCCGGTCACCTTCCTCATCGACAGCGCGGAACCGCGGAAGAAGCCATGAGAACCGGCACCCCCGGAGCGGAACATCCATGAACGTCGTGCTCTTCGAACCGGAGATCCCGCCCAACACGGGCTCGGTGGCGCGGCTTTGCGCGGCCACCCGTAGCCCGCTGCACCTGATCGAGCCGTTGGGCTTCGAGATCGACGACAAGCACCTCAAGCGCGCCGGCCTCGACTACTGGCCCCACGTGGACCTCCAGGTTCACGGCTCGTGGCAGGAGTTTACCGCCCGCCACCGTCAGGCACGGCTGCGCTTTTTCTCCAAAAAGGCCGCGAAATCATATACTTCCGCCCATTTCGGCGAGGACGACTTCCTCGTGTTCGGACCCGAGACACGGGGTCTGCCGGAGAGCCTGCTCCGCGCCAACGAGTCCCACAGCTACCTCATTCCCATGATGAGCCCCGCCGTCCGGAGCCTCAACCTCGCCAACGCCGTCTCCATCGTGCTCTACGAGGGCCTTCGCCAGCTCGGAAAGGTCTAAAATGAGCCTTTGCGCCCGCCGGGATTGACTGACGCGTCGGACGTGCTTAACTATACGGAACTAGTTTTCGACCACATCCCGGAGGGTTTATCTATGAGCATCCGAAGAGTTCATCTTGTCTGGCTGCTGCTCGCCGCTTTGGTGGCCTTCTGGCCGGTGTCGGGCATGTCGCACGAGACCTCGGAGACCGCGGCGTCGCAACCCGACATACCCGACGACCAGAAAGAGCCATTCGAGCTGATCATGGCCTACACGAACATCACCGTGGGGCCGGGTCAGGAGTTCGAGATGGACGCCGAGGTCGTCAACCCGAGGAAGGCTTCGGTACGGGTGTCGCTGGAGGCGACCTCGCTGCCCGAAGGGTGGACCGCGGCGTTCCATTCCAGGTACCCGAGCTATCCGGTGGGCGGCATCATGGTCCAGGGCGGCAAGAACACCACCCTGGAGCTTAAGGTCAAGCTTCCCGACGACGTGGAGCCGGGCGACTATGAGGTGGCCGTGACCGCCAAGGACGACAAGGGCGAGAAGACCGAGGACGCCAAGATCGCCTTTAGCGTTTCCGCCAAGAAGGTGGACACCGGCGGGCTCAAGATGGAGAGCCAGTACCCGGTGCTGAGCGGCAACACCAGCCAGACCTTCAAGTTCAGCATCGACCTCAAGAACGAGACCGACAACCCGGTGACCACCGCCCTGGCGGCCCAGGCGCCTCCGGGCTGGGTGGTCAAGATCAAGCCTCAGTTCGAGGAGACCCAGATCTCCTCCATCGCGCTCAAGAAAGATTCGAGCGAGACCCTGAGCGTCGAGATCCAGCCGCCGCTCCTCGGGGACCCCGGTGACTATCCGGTGGTGGTCAAGGCCCGCTCCGGCGGCCTCTCCGCCCAGGCAGATCTCAAGGTCTCGCTGTCGGGCACCCAGGAGCTCAACATGGGCACGGCCACGGGCCGGCTCAACGCGTCGGTGACCGCCGGGGAGCAGTCCCAGGTCGACTTCCTCGTGGCCAACGCAGGCACGGCGCCGCTTACCAATCTCGCCTTCATCTCCTCGAAGCCGGACCAGTGGGAGGTCAACTTCAAGCCGGACAAGGTCGACTCCCTGAATCCCGGTGAGGTCCGCGAGGTGAAGATGGAGATCACCGCACCGGACCGGGCCGTGGCCGGCGACTACATGCTCGCCGTCACCACCAACAGCCCGGACACCAACAAGTCCATCGACTTCAGGGTCACGGTGTCGACGCCCACCATCTGGGGCTGGATCGGCGCTTTCATCGTGGCGATCGTGGTGCTCGGACTGGCGGCGGTCTTCATCCGGCTGGGACGGAGATGAGCGAGTACATCATCGAAACCGAGGGGTTGACCAAGCGCTACCGGGAAAAGATCGCGGTAAGCGATCTGGATCTGCAGATCCCCCGGGGCGAGGTGTTCGGTTTTCTCGGCCCCAACGGCGCCGGCAAGACCACCACTATCCTGATGCTGCTGGGACTCACCGAGCCCACGCACGGGACGGCGGCGGTGTGCGGTTTCAATCCCACGACCCAGCCGTTGGACGTCAAGTCGCGCGTAGGCTACCTGCCGGAGAATCCCGGATTCTACGAGGACCTGACGGCGCGCGAGAACCTCGCCTACATCGCCCGGCTCAACCGCATCGGCGAGGACAGGCTCCCCGATCTGCTGCATGACGTGCTCGACCAAGTGGGCCTCGCCGACGACGGCGACCGCCCGGTGCGGGAGTTCTCCCGCGGCATGAAACAGCGGCTGGGGATCGGCGAGGTGCTGGTGAAGGAGCCCGAGGTCATCATCCTGGACGAGCCCACCCTGGGCATCGATCCCGACGGCGTCACCCGGCTCCTGGAGTTGATCAGCAAGCTCAGGCGCGAGCGCGGCCTCACCGTGCTGCTGTGCTCCCACCTGCTGCACCAGGTGCAGCAGGTCTGCCAGCGCATCGGCATCATCGTCAGCAGCCGCATGATCGTGCAGGGGACTCCCGACGAACTGGGCAAGGCCATCCTCAAGGAGCACCAGTGGAACTTCCTCGTGGAGGTGGCCGGCGATGCACCCCTGGAAGAAGCCCTCGGCGCGTTGTCGGGGGTCGATCAGTGCGAACGACGCGAGTCGGGATGGTTCATCCGCTGCACCCGCGATGTCCGGCCGGAGCTGATGACGTTGATACGTGACCGGGGCATCGACCTGCTGCAGCTCCGCGCCGAAGACCCGACGCTCGAAGAAATCTACCTCAAGTATTTCAGGGAGGCGTAGCGATGCTCGTCGTGTATTGGAAGGAGCTCCAGGATCATTTCAGCAGCCTCCGCTTCATGATCCTGCTCGCCCTGATCATGTTGCCGGGGATATTGTCCGTCTACATCGCGGGGCAGGCGATCCAGCAGTCGGTGCAAAGCAACCCGACGGAGTACGTCTTTCTCAGGCTTCTCACCACCGAGTCCCTCTTCTTTTCGCTTGCCACGTTCCTGGGCTTCTTCGGCCCGCTGGTGGGCATCACCCTGGGATTCGACAGCATCAGCGGTGAGTACGGACGCGGGACGCTGAGCCGGGTGCTCTCACAGCCCATCTACCGGGACAGCCTGATCAACGGCAAGTTCCTGGCCGGCTTGACCACCCTGGCCATCCTGTGGGTATCGATCCTGCTGGTGGTGCTCGGTCTGGGCATCACCCTCATCGGCTATTTCCCCGATGCCGAAGAGCTGTGGCGGATGCTCTTCTTCGCCATCATCGGCGTCTCCTACACGGGCTTCTGGTTGGCCCTGGCCATGCTGCTCTCCATGCTGCTCCGGAGGACCGTCACCGCCGCGCTGGCCGCCATCGCCCTGTGGCTCTTCCTGGGCATCTTCATCGGCGTGCTGGCCGGTTTCGTGGCCGGACTGATCATCCCGAGTCCCGGGACCGCCGAGGAGGCGGCCCGGCTTGCGACCATCGAAACGGTCCTGGGGCGCATGTCGCCGAGCCTGCTCTACAGCGAATCGGTGCGACTGCTGCTGAATCCGGTGGCGCGGACCCTGATCCCGATCCTGCCGGAACAGCTCGGCCAGCTCGAAGGGTTGATCGTCACGCCCCTCAGCCTGGGCCAGAGCCTGCGCCTGATCCTGCCCATGTTCTTCACGCTGATGGCGCTCGTGGCGGTGTGCTTCGGCATCGCCTACATCAAGTTCATGCGAACGGAAATCCGCGCCTGATACGGGCCGCGGGCTCCGGGCCAAGAAGCAAAAAGGGCAGGTGTCATCCGACACCTGCCCTTTGCACATTGTTTCCGTGGCCGCGGATTCCGCGGGCGATCAGGAGGCCTCGCTCTTCCCCACCCCCATGATGGACTCCACGATCTTCTTGTAGCCGGTGCAACGGCAGATGTTGCCGTTCATGTACTCGATGACCTCTTCCTCCGTCGGGTCCGGATTCTCGTCCAGCAGCGTCTTGGCCGTGAGGATCATGCCCGGGGTGCAGAAACCGCACTGGAAGCCGCCGAACTCGATGAAGGCTTCCTGGATCGGGTGCAGCTTGCCGTCCTCGGCCATTCCCTCGATGGTCAGCACGTCCTTGTCCCTGGCCTCGAAGGCCGGCAGGGTGCACGAGCTCACGGGGCGCCCGTTCACCAGCACCGTGCACGCGCCGCACACCTGCACGTCACAGGAGCGCTTGGAGCCTGTGAGGCCCAGACGCTTGCGAATCACGTCCAGGAGCAGCTCGTGGGGTTCCACCTCGATGTCGTAGCGCGTCCCGTTCACGCTGAAGGATAACGGAAGGGTCTGCCGTCCGCTGTCTGCCATAGCCGTAGGCCTCCGCTCGGTTCTTGTGGCTGATATCCGGTGGCGTCGACCGGCTAACCGGCCAGCTCCGCCCGGATGTCGTTGAAGGCCCGGGTCAACAGGACCTTGACGATGTGTTCCTTGTACTCGGCCGATCCGTGGAGGTCGCTGATGGCGTCGCCCGCGCGCCCGGCGATGTCGCCGGCCTCGGCCATCCGTTGCGCCGCCTCCTCGAGGCTCTTCCCCCGCAGCACCGCTTCCGCCTCTTCCACCCGCATGGACTTGGGGCCGACACAGCCCACCGCGACCCTGACGTCCTGGACCGACTCCCGCCGCGCGTCCGCCATCACGTGAAGCGCCACCCCCGCGCTCGGCCGTTCCAGGTAGCCGAACTTGCGGTAGCGCACCGCGGCGTTCGCGGCCGGCAACGGCACCACGATCTCGGTGAGGACCTCGTCCTCTTCCACGGCCGCGTCGTAGGCGTCCACGAAGAACTCGGTCATGGGGATCTCGCGCGAACCGCCGGCCTTCTGAGCAACCACCGCGGCATCCAGCGCCAGGAGCAGGGTCCCCGGGTCCGCGTGGGGCTCGGCGAAGGTCAGGTTGCCGCCGAGGGTCCCCACCTCGCGCACCCGCAGGTTGGCGACGTTCCGCTCCATCTCCACCAGCACGGGCAGCTTTTCCTGGAGCGTCTCGGAACGTTCGAGCTGCCGGTGGGTGCTCAATGCGCCGATCCGGACGTTGCCGTTGTCAAGGTCGATCCCATCCAGCCCGGGGATCTTCTTGACGTTGACGAGGCATTCGAAGTGGACCAGCCCCTCTTTCATGGCCAGCAGCAGTTCGGTGCCGCCGGCGTAGATCTTGGCCGAGTCGCCGTAGCGGGCGAGGGATTCGGACGCTGCCTTGACGCTATCCGGCTCTTCCAGACGGAACGGACGCAGCATGGATCAGGCTCCTCCCTCGAGTTCCTTCTTGACCGCCTCGGCAAACTTCACCATGTCGTTGTCCGCCTTGCGCTTGATGATGCTGTGTCCCAGGGTGGCCAGCTTGCCGAGGATATCCACCGAAGCCACGAGGGAAACCTGCGTCGTCTCCCCACGATCCTCCAGCGAGACATCGAGGTCCACCTTCAGGTGGCTCCCGATCTTGTTGTCGCTGCCGGAGGCGCGGGCCTTGATCCGGTCCTTCGGCTCGTTCTCCAGGACCTCGATCTTGATGGGGAAAGTGACCTTGAAGGGACCCACCCGGGCCACCATCCTGGCGTTGTAGAGCTTGCCGGCCTCGACGGTGGAGGCTTCCTCGCAACCGGGAACGCAGGCGATGAGCCGGTCCACGTCCCACAGGAAGTCCCAGGCCTTGTCCCGGGGCACTCCGATCTCGATACTGTTCTCGAAATTCATAACGGGTTCTTAGCAGAATCCCGCGGGCCACATCAAGCGCGCTCGTTGAAGCCTTCGAGGACCTCGAACTCCCGTGACAGGTAGCTCTTGAGCTTCTTCTTGACCCGATTCTCGATCTGGCGGACCCGCTCCCGGCTGATGCCGTACCGCTCGCCGATCTCGCGCAGCGTCAGCGGCTTTTCAGCCATCAGCCGCTCCCGGAAGACCACCAGCTCCTTGTCCTTCAGGCTCTCCCCGAAAGTCTTGAGCCGCTCCTTGATGGCCTGGCGGTACTCGTCCTCCGCCAGAAGCTCTTCCGGGGTCGGACCGTCGTCCGTGAGGGTGTTCAGCAGAGTGGCGCCCTCGCTCTCGCCCATGGGCGCGTCGGTGGAAAGATCGCGGCCCGAGAGCCGCTGATCCATCTCGATCACCTCGGACTCCTTCACGTCCAGCCGCTGCGCGATCAGCTTGGCGCCCGGAACGAAGCCCTCGGCCTCGAGCTTCTCCTTCTCCTTCTGCAGGTTGAAGAACAGCCGGCGCTGCGCCTGGGTGGTGCCCAGCTTGACCATGCGCCAGTTGTTCATGAGGTAGCGGATGATGTAGGCGCGGATCCACCACACGGCGTAGGACGGGAACCGGACACCCCGGTAGGGATCGAAGTTCTTGAGGCTCTCCATGAGCCCGATGTTGCCCTCCTGTATCAGGTCCAGGAGGTTCCGGAAGGCCCGCTCGTACTCCCGGGCGATCATCACCACGAGCCGCAGGTTCGCCCGCACCAGCTTGTAGGCGGCTTCGACGTCGCCGAACTGCTTGTACTGGACCGCCAGCTCGTGCTCTTCCTCGCGCGTGAGCACCGGGTAGCGGCGGATCTCGGAGAGGTAACGTTGCAGCGCGTCGTAGGGAACGAGCGCGCCGGAGGGTTCCTCCGCTTCCTCGGCGGCGTCCACGGCCTCGTCGATCTCGTCCAGCAGCACCGGCTCGGCGGTGGCGTCGGCGGCCGGTGCGTCGATTTCCTCGACCACTTCGATGGGCGGGTAATTGGCCATATGACAACGCTGAATGTACCGTTTTTACGGGGGTTTTTCAAGAACAGGCGGCTACCTTGACATGGCGCACGGGGGGCCCTATTCTAGTGTCCCATGGCACTGACAGAGACCATCACGGGTTGGTTCGAGCGCAATCGGGCGAAACGGGAGGAGCGCACGACACGCACCGTGCTCGCCGACGACTACCGGGAGCTGGCCCGCCTCGCCAACCAGCTCAGGCAGCACGCGGAAAAGGCGCCCTACCCCTTCGTGGCCGAGCGGCTGCAACAGATGGCCGCCGAGAAGGAAAAGAGCATCGGAGTCCTGTTCGAGAACATCGAGCAGCTCGGCGCCCGGGTCGCCAAGTTCGATTCGAGCATCCCGTCCGGCAGGAACCACTGGGAACGGATGCACCAGGACCTGGAAGACCAGAAGCGGGTGGAGGCGAGGCTCACGGACGACATATCCTACCTGGCGCTGGAGGCGCGGGACCACAGCCAGCTCCTCCGGCAACTCGTGGAGGTCGAGCGCCGTCACAAGTCGGCATTGCTGGACCTCCTGGCCCGCGCCGACCCCCAAGCCGAACAGACCTGAGCTCCCGGCTCAGACTCCGCCGCGTGTAGACGCACGGTGAGAGCAGTGGCCGGCGGACCCGGCTACTGCTCCCGGCGCGGACGCGCGCGTCCATCCGAGAAGGCCATGTCCAGGGCCAGGCCGGCCATGATCGCGTCCCATGCCTGCCTCTCCGACAATCCCGCGGAACGGAAGGTTTTCCACAGGCCGATGATCTCGCTCTCGGTGGGCGAGCCAAAGGA
Organism: Candidatus Binatia bacterium; assembly: GCA_951813575.1. Classification (GTDB taxonomy): domain Bacteria; phylum Desulfobacterota; class Binatia; order UBA9968; family JAJDTQ01; genus JAJDTQ01. The sequence continues at coordinate 10,746 of OX638375.1, read as the reverse complement.
GTCCAGGGAATCCCGGCGGCTGTTGCCAGTCGTCTGTATGTGGTGCATCTGCGTGCGACTCCCCATGCCGGTGGTGTGGTGGAACAGCCGCGGAGGGGCGGGAGCGGAGTGCCGCTTCACGCCCTCCCGCTACCCTCCAGCCATCAATCGATACAAGCCAGCCCGGAAACTTCGACCATGCAGTCCGGGTTGTAGAGTCCTGTTACCTGAACCAGGGTAATCGCGGGGAAGTGCTTTCCGAAGATCGCCCGGTAGGAAGCGCCGATCTCCTTGCGGTTGTCGTGGTAGGCCTTGACGTCGGTGACGTACATCGTCAACGTCGCGTAGTCCTGGGGACGGCCCCCGGCGCCCTCGACGGCCGTCCGGAGGTTCTTCCACACCTGCCCGAACTGCGCCGCGAGGTCGCCCTTGCCGACCACGTTGCCCTCGGCGTCGAACGGCGCCTGCCCGGCCACCTCCACCAGCCTGCCGGAAGAGATGCTCGCCAGATGCGAGTATCCCACCGGATTCTCGAGGCCGTTCGGATTGATCAGATCGAATGCGATGACGAATTCTCCTTTGCCGGCTCGTCTGGACTCGCGTAAGTCTCGACTTTCATTAAGCATCGTCCTGATTTTAGTCAAGCACGCCGGGACGAATAGTCAATGCGTCCCGGCCGCTTTTCGGTCCGGCGGCGTCACCGGCGGCCGAATGCCCGGATGAACTCCCGGATCTCCCCCACCACGGCGTCCGTGCACGGGACGTAGGGCAGGATCACGCGGGTGGCGCCGGCCTCGCCGTAGGCCTTCACCTGCTCCAGCACGTCCGCCACCGACTCCCCGGCCACCAGGGGCAGGCCGTCCAAAAGCCGGTCCGTGATCTGCCCGGTGGCGGCCTGGAATCCCGACTCGCGCCAGGCCTCCCGGATGGCGGCGACCTCCTCGCCGAAACCCATGCGGGTCAGCAGGTCGCGGTAGTAGTCAGCCAGGGCGTAGTAGGTCAGGATGCGCCCCAGCGCCCGGCGCGCCGCCTCCCGGTCCGTGGCCACGCAGCACCGGACCTTGCAGATGATCTCCAGCGCGTCCGGGTCCTTGCCCGCGAGCCGCGCGCCCTCACGGGCGTTGTCCGCGATGCGGCGGATCTCCCCCGGATTGGCCATGTTGATGAGCACGCCGTCGCTCAACCGGCCGGCCAAACGGCTCATCTGCGGCCCGAACGCCGCCAGGTAGACGGGGATCGTCCTGCCCGACGGCTTGAACGCCATCTTGAAGGCGCCGGAACGGTAGAAACTCCCCTGGTAGTCCAGCTTCTCCCCGCGGAGCGCGGACTGTACCACCTCCAGGTACTCCCGGATCCGCCCCAGCGGGCGGTCGAACTCCACCCCGTGCCAGTTGGCGATGGTGGGGTTGGAGATGCCGAGCCCGAACAGGAACCGCCCGCCCGAGAGCTCGTCGAGGCCGGCGGCATGAAGGGCCATGCTCACCGGCGTCCGGCCCAGCATGTGGTAGACCGCAGTGCCCAGCTTAAGCCGGCCGGTCACGGCGGCCGCCGCCGCCAGCATCACCGTCGGGTCCTTGTTGTTGGCCTCCCCTCCCCAGGCGCAGTCGAAGCCGCTGTCCTCCGCCGCCCGGGCCAGGTCGGGAATGGCGTCCATGGGGAGTTGGGCGCCCGAGTTGAATTCGATGTCGAGCTTCATGGGGTCTCCGGGAAATGATGCCGGTTAACACCGCCTCGGCCGGCGGTCAAGCGTCACGTCTTGAAACTCCGGCATGGATACATTAGTTACCGTGCCATGATCATCGACGCTCATGCCCATCTGGTGCCGCAAGGCTGGTACCACCCCAAGTCGCCGCAGGCCATCTTCGACATCCCGCGTCTGCGGGACGAGCAGCAACAGGCCGGGGTGGACCTGACGATCTTCGGCAACAACTGGATCCGCACCCCCGCCGGCAAGGACCCCTTCGACATCGTGACGGAGTTCAACGCATTCGCGGCCGAGACCACCGCCAAGCACTCCGACTATCTGCTGGGGCTGGCGTGCGCGGTGCCCTTCGGCGGCGACAGGTTCCTGAAGGAGACCGAGCGCGCGGTGCGGGAGTACGGCCTCAAGGGGATCATGATCAACTCGAGCGTCGACGGCGAGTACCTGGACTCCCCCAACGCGGTGCCGTTCTTCGAGCTGGTGACCGACCTCGACGTGCCGCTGTTCGTGCACCCGCCGCGGGTCACCATCGGCGCGGAGAAGATGGAGATCTTCCGCCTCCCGGAGATGGTGGGCCGGCCCTTCGACACCACGCTGTCGCTGGCGCGCTTCATCTTCACCGGCGGCTTCGAGCGGTTCCCGGACCTCGTCATGATCTGCTCCCACGTGGGCGGGGCGCTGCCGATGCTGCCCGGGCGCCTGGACTTCGGCTACGAGCTCCGCAAGGACGACAGCTTCGGCCCCTGGGAGCCCGACGTGCTGCCGCGCGCGCCGAGCACCTACATCGAGCAGCTCTACTACGATACGGTGAGCCTGCACGCGCCCGCGGTCATGTGCGCCGTGGAGACCGCGGGCGCGGACCACGTGCTGTTCGGCAGCGACTTCCCGCCGGTGCCGATTCCGCTCGAGCGCTCGGTGGACGCCGTCCGGGACGTCCGGCTGTCCGACTCGGACAAACAGAAGATCCTCGGCGACAACGCGGTGAGGTTGTTGCGGCTGGGGCAGTGAGACGCCGGCCGCCAGGCCGTCAGCTCCAGACGAGAAACAAGAGAAGGTGGCTCGCCACGTTCGCGTAGACCCCGGCCGCGACGTCGTCCATCATGACGTTCCAGGGGCCCGGGCGGCGGTCGAAGAACGACACGGGCGGAGGCTTCCACACGTCGAAGAGGCGGAACAGCAGGAACGCGGCCAGCATGAACTCCCAGCGGCCCGCGTAACCGACGCTCAGGAGCGCGATCCACTGCCCCGCCACCTCGTCGCACACCACGTGGGGCGGGTCCTTGGGACCGTCGCCTTGTCGCTGCATGACGCCCACGCTGACACCGCCCAGGATGAAGGCAACGACGATGACCGGCGCCAGCAACGCGGCCTGCTGGAGCGGCCCCATCAGCGCGTAGACCTGGACCGCGACAACGCTGGCCACCGTGCCCGGGGCTGCGGGAAAGAACCCCAGGCCGCCCACGCTGGCCACCGCCACCGCCCATGTTGAATTCCGCTCCATGAATCTTCCGGCACTCCTGCTGACGCCGTTGCTGCGCCTGATGGCGCGCAGGAACCTCCCGAAACGCCAGGGCACGGTCCAGCTCCCGGGCCTCCGCAAGGACGTCCGGGTCCGCTGGGACCCCTTTGCCATACCCTACATTTCCGCCGAGAACGAGCCCGACCTGTTCTTCGCCCAGGGCTACCTGCACGCCCAGGACCGGCTGTGGCAGATGGACCTCAACCGCCGCGTCTTCAGCGGACGCCTGGCCGAGGTCTTCGGCGACCGCGCCATGCCCCGCAACGATTTCATGCGGCACCTGCGGGCCGGCACCATGACCGGAGTCGACCACTTCATGCGGATCATGGGCATCCGCCACACCGCGGGTTTGTCGCTGCCGCTCCTGTCGGAACGGTCCGCCCGGGCCGTGGAGGCCTACTGCGCCGGCGTCAACACCTACATGGCAAGACCCCGGCGACGCCTGCCCGTGGAGTTCCGGCTGCTGCGCTACGAACCCCCTCCGTGGGAACCGGTGGACTGCCTCACCCTGGCCAAGGGGTTCTCCCTGTTCCTGTCGTCGGCGCTCATGACGCGGCTCACCTTCCTGGCCCTCCACGGCCGCCTGGAGAACGAACCCGACAAGCTCCGCTCCCTGGTCCCGCACTACCCGTCCTGGGGCGCCACCATCACGCGCGCCTTGAGCGATCACGGCGCGGCGCTGCTCCGCTTCGTCAACGGCAGCTTCGGCGACCTGAACCCCGGGAGCCAGGGGAGCAACGGCTGGGCCGTGGACGCAAGCCATTCGACCGAGGACCATGCAGTCCTGTGCAACGACATGCACCTGCGGATGACACTGCCCGGCATCTGGTACGTGAATCACCTGCAGACCGCGGCCGATTCCGGCGAGGGACAACCCTTTCAGGCGACGGGCGTGTCGCTGCCGGGCTCTCCCCTCATCTACGTCGGGCACAACCGGGACATGGCCTGGGGCTTCGTCGCCGCCCTGTGCGATGACGGCGACCTCTACCGCGAACGGATCCATCCGGAAAATCCGGAGCTCTACCAAACGCCCGACGGCTGGGCCGAGTTCGATTCCCGGCCCGAGACCATCGCCGTCCGTGGCCGCCGCCCGGTGGGAATCGTGGTGCGGAGCACCCGCCACGGGCCGGTACTGTCGGACATCCTGGGTGAACCGTCCCCCGGTTCGGAGGTACCGGACCGCGAGGTGCTGTCGTTTCGCTGGGCCGCCCACACCCCCGGAAACGAGCTGGGGCTGCTGGACGGCATCAACCGGGCCCGGGACTGGAGCGAGTTCCTCTCGAGCATGGCGCATCACGTGTCGCCCTCGCTCAACTGTGTCTACGCCGACACCCGCGGCAACATCGGCTACGCCCTGGCGGGAAAAGTCCCCCTCCGGCCCCGGCAAGAGCCCTCGTGGCTACCCCTGGAGGGCTGGAACGCAGCCCACGACTGGACCGGCACCATACCGTTCGAAGAGTTGCCGCGCCTCTACAACCCTCCCGAAGGGATCGTGGCCAACGCCAACAACCGTGTCGCCGACCCGGCCTACCCCTACTACCTTTCCGACCTGTACGAACCGCCGTACCGCATCGAGCGCATCCGCCACCTGCTCACGCGGGACCCCCGCCTCTCCGTGGAGGCCATGGCCGCGATACAACTCGACACCTGCTCCGTCCAGGCCGAGCGCCTGTTGAACGCCCTCGGCCCGGAGCTGCGCGAGATCGCGCGGGAAGAACCGTCCCTGCGGGATTGCGTGGAACTGCTTGAGGAATGGGACTACGGCTGCGGCACGGAGTCCCCGGGCGCCGCCCTCTTCCATGTCCTCTACCACCGGCTCATGTGGAACATCTGGGAGAAGGACCTCGGCGAGGAACTCTTCACGAGCTATGCCGAAATCCTGAACCAGGCCGTGGCGCCCCTGGACGACATCCTCACCGACCCCGTATCAGTGTGGTTCCGCGACACCAGCCGCAAGGAAGTGCTGGCAACGAGCCTCCGCGAGGCCCAAGCCGAGCTAACGAAACAGCAAGGCCCCGACCCCGCCAACTGGTCCTGGGGCCGGCTTCACACCGTCACCCTCGCCCACCCCCTCGGCAACAACAAATGGCTGGCTCCGTTCTTCTCCCTCGGCCCCTACCCCGTCCCCGGCGACGGCGTCACCGTCAGCAACTCCTACTACCGCCACTCCCGCCCCTACGACCAGGTCGTGGGCGCATCGCACCGGATGGTGGTGACCCTGAGCGATCCGATTCGTTCAAACTTCGTCATCGTTCCGGGCCAGGCAGGGAATCCGGTATCAACGCACTACCGCGACCACATGGATCCATGGCTCACAACACGCACGATCCGGACGGTCGAATTCGAAGAAGAAAAGAAGGACTGGCCTCTGTTTGTGTTAGTGGCGAGTTCCCGCAGTTAGCAGCCTGTCGGAGTCAACCACGGCACTTCGCACCGGTCATTCCCGCGAGAGCGGGGATCCAGAGGCGGGGCAACGCGATTGCCGTATACGTGCAGCATTAGACGAAGCAACAGCCTCAGCCCTCGTCCTTGGTCTTCTTGGGAAAGAGACCGGGAAAATGCTCGGGGGTGAAACTATGCGCCGGGAACGGCTCCTGTTTCGCTGCCTTGATGGCTGCTTCATCTTCGGTCAGAAACTCGGCCGTGAAAAACGGATTCTGACCGTAGGACAACACCATCTTCTTACCCCCTCTGTTTTCTCGCACGCCTACAAGGCGCTCACCCGACTCAACAAGTTCCCGTGCGGTCAGAAACTTGGCCGCAAGCTGCTGGAGCAGATCTTTGACCTCTTTTTCAGAGGCCACCTTCTGCCATTCGTCAACGCATTTGTCACTATCGTATTGCCGAATGATCCAGTTCGGCACACCATCCCCCTTTTCGACTTTTTGCTTTTACAACTCCCCACGCCCCATCCTAGTTTCCCGTACGACCACTTCAGGGAACCCGTGGTCAAGCCCGCCCCGAATACAAGGAGTCTGTTCAACGGCAAGAGGTAGTCCGTATCTGTACACCCTATCGGCCTCCTCCGGTACTCATTCAATTCCCTGTTGTAAACTCGCTATCGTGCGTTCCTAAAATCGATTGAAGTTGTTGGACGAACGCCGGTTCCGGCTTCGCCCGACCAACCGTCACGGAACCACCTGAAGAGGTTGGGCGCACTCCGGCCCTTCCGCCTCGTCAGACACAGCATTCCCGCCGATCGCCAACAATAGACCCTTTCCCTTCGCTACGTGATCCTCACCGCCCAGCTCGACATACTTTTCTCTTACGTAGTCTAGGCTCTTCTGTATCTCACTCGGTTCCACTCTAACCAGATCCAACGCGGAAATAGCCGTTGGATCCCGTATGTCGCAGAGCCGGCTGACCACGTGCGTCGCAACGTAGAATCTCAGGTTGTTTCGGTCCTTCGCTTCTAGATTTGCACTAGGCGACCTCAGGTGTTCCTCCACTCTCCGCATCGTTTCGGCACAAACATGGTACAACGACATCGGATATGACACATCAAACACCCGCGAGTAGTCTTCATCTCTTTTGAGCAAAGATGAAGGCCGGGCTCTTGCTGTATCAGGCTGTCTCAGCACCATTGCCATTACCGCTTGGGCTAAGTGCGGTATGCTGACGATCTTGTCCCGCGGCTTACCCGCGTTCTTGTAGTAGTTCTTGCGCCGATCATAAAACAGGCCCTTGGGTTGTAGATACTCTTCAATGTCGCGATGAATCTTATCTGTCGCTCTCAAGGACGATGGCTGAATAGCGGTCTGGCTGTTGGTTGCTTTGATGATCCGGTCTCGACTTGCCTCTTCCTCGGGTACCATCACTCGAATCAGAATTTTCCTTTCTTCTCCTTCTGTTTCACGATCTTTACAATAGTTGTAGACCTCCGTTGAGGTTTGAAGACCGTTTACGATTCGGGGATTTTCAATGGTAAGGGTCTTTCCGCCTAACGAAGCTTTCGTGGCGAGGATTGAGACGCCGTTGTTCAACCACCAAAAGTCCTCGCCAGTTGGACTCTTCAGTGTTGTCCGAATTGCGTCGTTGACTTCCGTACGGCCCTGATAGTCGCGCACATTTGCTTCAAAGACGTGACGGAGAAGCCCCCCTGTCTCATCGGTCATGAAGTTAAAGAAATCTCGCAGTCGCACCAAGCAGACAAACCCAACCTGACCCTCCGAAGAGATCGGGCTTTCGGCCAAGGCTAGTTCGTATGTTGCCTGGGGTGTCTTGCGAGCAAGCGTTAGCAACTGAGAGGCACCCAAAAAAGCAAAGGTGAAATCCGCATCGGGGAAATGGGAAGTTACTGTCTTCTTTAGGTTCTCTACCTTGCGTCTGACATTGGGATGAGGCTCAACACCCTTGCTTGCGTAGAAAAACGACACCTTTAATGAAGGGAACCGAGACGCGAGTTGCTGGAACAAGCTATGGAAATAACCCACTACTTCCACTAGCCTGTCGTTGTAGATGGGACTGAGGCCGGAGGAGCCCTTCGAGAGGTCAAAGATGTCGTCACTAACGCTAGTGAAGCGCTCAATGGTTGATTCTGAGAAACCGCTTTCTGCCTTTGATTGGGCAATTATGAGATCGATAGTGATGTCTTTCTTCAGATTTTCGTAGTCAGGTTCGTCCTGCACTAACTCGCCATTGACCAGCAGATAAATTCCATCTATTCCTCCATCTCCGCCGCCGCCGATTAGACCTGACTCGATCTCGTCATAGGATAGATCGAAGTCCTTTAGGATCTGTTCTGCCGTAAAGAACTCAAAGAAATAGGCGTCTTGGACCTCTGGAGCGACAGCCTCCTTACGCTGCTTCAAAACCTGATCGAGGATAATACGGTCATTTGTTGTCATTTTACCTACCTACGGAGTTAGTACTTACCTTTCGATCCACGAGAGTCACGGCACACTGGATCATTGGCCCAAGACCCTAGTCGCTGGCTTGCCTCAGGAGTCAAGGTCTTGAACACGTGACAGAGGACCATCGGCGATCCCCTTCAGATGTCACTGATCTCGTTCTAGAGCATGCTCCCAAATATCGAGGTTATATCCGTTCTGAGGCGCAGATAAACTACGAGCACCCGCTCACCGACCCGCAATTCATGCACTTGTAGCAGGCGCCGCTGCGGACCATGATGGCGCCGCAGTCGGAGCAGGACGGGGCGTCCTGCTGGTAGAAGCCTTCGGCGGCCATGCTGTAGCCGTCGCCGGAGCTTTCCACCGGCTTGGGCGCCGGCGCGGGGACCTCGGCCAGCTCCTCGGCGTCCCGGTTGACGACGCCCACTTCGGTCTGGGCCTTGCCGTCGAGGAACTTGGTGGCGAGCCAGCGGAAGATGTAGTCCATGATGGACTTGGCCATGGGGATGTCGGGGTTGCGGGTGAAGCCCGAGGGCTCGAAGCGCATGTGGCTGAACTTGTCCACCAGCACCCGTAGCGGCACGCCGTACTGCATCGCCATGGAGATGGCGGTGGCGAAGGAGTCCATGAGGCCGGAGATGGTGGAGCCTTCCTTGGACATGGTGATGAAGATCTCGCCCGGCTGACCGTCCTCGTACATGCCGGCGGTGATGTAGCCCTCGTGGCCGGCGATGTCGAACTTGTGGGTGATGGATCGGCGCTCGTCGGGCAGCTTGTGGCGCATGGGCCGCCAGTCGGCCGTCTCCGCCGGCGTGTCGCTCTTGCCGCTGGTGCTCAGCGGCTGGGTGCGCTTGGAGCCGTCCCGGTAAATGGCCACGGCCTTGACGCCGAGCTTCCAGGCCTCCACGTACGCCTTGGCGATCTCGTCCACCGAGGCGTCGGCGGGCATGTTGATGGTCTTGGAGATGGCGCCGGAGATGAACGGCTGGGTGGCCCCCATCATCCGGATGTGCCCCATGTAGTGGATGGCGCGGCTGCCGTTGGCGGGCTTGAACGCGCAGTCGAACACCGGCAGGTCGTCCTCCCCAAGGTGCGGCGCCCCTTCGATGGTGCCCTGCTCATCGATGTACTCGACGATTTCCTGGATCTGCTTGGCGTCGTAGCCGAGCCGCTTGAGCGAGCGCGGCACGGTGTGGTTGACGATGGTGAGCATGCCGCCGCCCACGAGCCGCTTGTACTTCACCAGGGCGATGTCGGGCTCCACCCCGGTGGTGTCGCAGTCCATCATGAAGGCGATGGTGCCGGTGGGCGCCAGCACCGAGATCTGCGAGTTCCGCACCCCGTGCTTCCCGCCTGCCTCGCACGTCGTGTCCCACACGTCACGCACGGTGGTGAGAAGATCCAGCGGCACGTGCGACGACGCGATCTTGTGTGCATGGGCGCGGTGCTTGTCGAGCACCCTGAGCATGGGTTCCCGGTTGACCTCGTAGCCCCCGAAGGGTCCCATCCGGGAGGCGATGTGGGCCGACTGGAGGTAGCCCTCGCCGGTCAACAGCGCGGTCACCGCCGCCGCATAGGAGCGGCCGGCATCGGAGTCGTAGGGAAGTCCCAGGGACATGAGCAGCGCGCCCAGGTTGGCATAGCCCAGCCCCAGCTCCCGGAAGTCGCGGGCGTTCTGGGTGATCTCCTCGGTGGGGTAGGACGAGTTATCCACCAGGATGTCCTGTGCCGTGATCATGACGTCCACGGTGTGGCGGAAGGACTCGGTGTCGAAGCCGCCGTCGTCGCGCAGGAACTTGAGCAGGTTCAGCGAGGCCAGGTTGCAGGCCGAGTTGTCCAGGTGCATGTACTCCGAGCACGGGTTGGAGCCGCTGATGCGGCCGGTGTTGGAGCAGGTGTGCCAGTCGTTGATGGTGGTGTCGAACTGCATGCCGGGGTCGCCGCACAGGTGGGTGGCCTCCGCGATCATGTTGAGGATGTCCCTGGCACGGAAGGTCTCCGAAACCTCGCCGGTGGTGACGAAGCGCGTGTCCCATTCGCCGTCGTCCAGCACCCGCTGCATGAACTCGTCCGTCGCCCGCACCGAGTTGTTGGCGTTCTGGAAGAACACGCTGCCGTAGGCCGGACCGTCCAGGCTGGCGTCGTAGCCCGCCTCGATGAGGGTCCAGGCCTTCTTCTCCTCCTCCACCTTGCAGTTGATGAACTCCACGACGTCGGGATGGTCCGCGTCGAGGATCACCATCTTGGCCGCCCGACGGGTCTTGCCGCCGGACTTGATGACCCCGGCGGACGCGTCCGCCGCCCGCATGAAGGAGACCGGCCCCGACGCCGTGCCGCCGCCGCCCAGTTGCTCCTTGGCCGAGCGGATCCGCGACAGGTTCACGCCCGAGCCCGAGCCGCCCTTGAAGATCACGCCTTCCTTCCGGTACCAGTCGAGGATCGACTCCATGGTGTCGTCCACCGACAGGATGAAGCAGGCCGAGCACTGGGGCCTCTCCTCGATGCCGCAGTTGAACCACACCGGGCTGTTGAAGCAGGCCTTCTGGTGCACCAGGATGTGGGTGAGCTCGTCGGAGAAGGCTTGCGCGTCTTCCTCGCCCGCGAAGTAGCCGTCCGCCCTGCCCCAACCCGTGACGGTATCCACCACGCGGCTGATGAGCTGACGCACCGTGCGCTCCCGCTGCGGCGTCCCCAGC